>NZ_JAMZAW010000006.1 GCF_024158745.1 Paenibacillus tyrphae
AAAAAGGATACATTAAAAAGTGTCCTAAGTAATGCTATCGGAGGATAATTGCATGCTCTGTGCTAAAAAATTGAACCCATCTTTAGACATTTGGATTCTTTGATATGTAACTCCAGTTATCTTTACTTTCTCTACTAATCCAAAGCTCATTAAGTAAAAAGGAAATTTAAAAATAATATGTGGATGAAACAAGTACCTGCTCATTGAATTGCCACCTTTTTTCCTTTAAACATAGCACTTTGTCGAAAAAAATTATCAATATTTTTCCGGAATGTGAAGGATGATGCAACAAATAATCGGTTTAGAACGTATAGCCTTGTAATATAGAGTGGCGATCATGCGTTCGATAATTGATTAGAGAAAAAATTGAAAAATTAATGTAATTTGGTTTTTTTTACTTGAAAATAAGAGAGAGAGAATTTTGCGCTCGCATTTTCCGAAATATAAAAATTATTCCAGAAACTATTCGTGATAACATGTGGAAACTATTTTTGTTTGTTTAAATTAATTGACAGAAGATAGACTAACTAAAGACGGCAATATGTCTTGGGTTCTATTTTCTGTTTTTTTCTACCTTTTTCGACTTCTGTCTTATGAAATATGTGGTATAATTTTACTATTAAGACAATTTGAAAACTAAGACTATAGAGGGAAAGATATGACATTTCTTGAGAAATGGCTCTATATTATCCGCAACTGTTCGTTTGACAATAGTTATAAAGCAGCATGGGCCAAGGCAATCACCGAAATTGCAGTTGAATATGATTCTCACCAACTAATTGGAAGAACAATGCAAATTGGACTTGAAGACATTGCTAAGAAGGTGATTAGATACTACTTCGAGCAAACGATCTTTTTTGATTTAAAGCAAAGCCCCAACCCTAATAAGCCGCCGAAGATCGTATCCTTAGTGAAGGAGTTAATTGTTGAGTACCAGAAAGTAACTCAAAGCGCTCAACCGGTTAAATGGTTTCGGTCTAACATTGAGGTAATTTGTAAGATGCAGTATGAAAAAACGGTAAAACAAGTGAAAACAGCTTTGAAAGCTGATGTAAGTTACCGATTTCTGACTGTTGAAGGAAAAGTGGTTGACGATGTTTACAATTACGAACGGAACGCAGATTTCTTATATATAGCTACTGATAATATGAAAGAGCTGAAAGAAAATAGTTTAATCGTATTTGACGCGATCAATTACAGATGGTCGCAAATGCTTGAAAATTTCAATCATTCGCCGCGCATATGCAAGAAGGTAAAGATTATTGATGAAGATAAAGTCAGGCGTAAACCATTGACTAAATATTTTCAACTTATTGCCGCAGAAAACCCAGACCATATTTGTTTTCACTGTGGGAATAAAATCATTGATGGGACTCCCGCTATTGACCATGTAATTCCTTGGTCGTATTTATATAGCGATGACTTATGGAATTTGGTCTATTCTCACCAAACCTGCAACTCAAGCAAATCAAATGTCATTCCAAGCGAAACAACGATACAGAGACTGGAAGAAAGAAATTCAAGGTTGCTCGCCATATTTATAAACCAGGGACAAACAAATAAGCATGTTTCAGAGCTTGATATGGCTATTAACAATGGCCTAGTCAGAAAGTTTTGGATCTCATGCCAAGGGTAGTCAGAGAGGAGAACGTAGGATGATTGTTTATAACAAGTTGGTAAGAGACAAGATACCGCAGATCATTGAAGCGTCAGGGAAACAAGCTGAAATTAGAGTTTTGGATGATGCCGAATACAAGAGAATGTTGAGTATTAAGCTTCAAGAGGAGCTCGATGAATTTATTGAGGCTGGGGAAGCTGAGCAAATAACGGAATTGGCTGATTTGGTTGAGGTTGTTTATGCAATATTAGAGCAAAAGGGGATCAGTATAGAGGAGTTCGAACGAATAAGGCAGGAGAAGAAAGAGAAGCGCGGTGGATTTGGGGACAGGATACTGCTTGTTAATGTTGAGTAACCTGTAAGGTTTTACATGGAAAGAGGATAAACTTTTCCGTTGGAGTGGAGCTGGATTTATCTTGAGCAATAAAAGTCTGAATTTATGGAGGGAATTGTATCATGTCAGATAGTAGTTACGTTCACGAATGTTCATGCGGTCGTAAATGGAAAGTCACCAAACATAGAATTGCAATGAGAGACAAAGATAGTGAAAGATGCGACTGTGGCGCAGTTATTGTTAGTTGGAATGGTGGCGTTATGTATAATGCAAAATTGATTGAAGATACCAAGAAGCAATAATAAAACACGGATTTCATGAGGAGATGAAAGTTGATGCATAAAGAAATTGCTCAGTGGCTTTACGATAAAATCATTTCTGAAGGTGGAGTTTATCAACTTGAAGCCGTACATGAGATATCTGAGAAATTTGGAGAAAAATATACTTACTACAATGACAATGGCAATCTTGCGATTGACAAAAAAATAACAAGGGAATTTCGTAAAATTAATCAAGGGGAAATTGTTTGGGATCGCGAAGAATACCGTTGGTTATATATTGGTGACGAAGAAGAAACGAAAAAAGCTATCGACAGATTGTAAATAAAACGGAGATTTCATGAACTGAATTGACAGCGAATGAAAACTGCTAAGGAGATGAATATAGTTGAACACAAGAGAAGAAGCCGTTAAAGGTATTTTGGACTTCTTGCAATCTGATAAAAGGTCACTGCTTCTTACTGGCACTCATCAATATGAAAAACACAGATTGATTATGCACATTTTAAAAGAATACATATCAGACAGGTCGAAAGTTCTATTTCGTGCAAATTATATGCAAAACATCGGTTCGTTTTTCGATGAACACTCAAAGGATTTCAAAACAGGAATAGGTTATAAACTTGGGATACATACTTTATATTTCGACAGTATCAAAAAGACGAGTTGGAATAACACTGGAATGGAATATGATTTTGCTATCTTATATCCTCTTGACAATGTACTTAAAAGTAAGCAGCGGATCGAGATACTTGATGACTTATTTGAAACAAGAACCATCAATAAGTTGTTTTTGGTATCTTGGACTGATAATTTGTCCTATGATTACTCCGAACTAAAAGATTATTATGATCAGCATGTTGTTTTCGATGTGTTAGAAGAAAATCTTGAATACCACCAACGATTAGACATTTGACTAACACGGAGTATACGGTTATATGCGATGATGATCATCCGACCATGGCAATCGACAGTTCCGAACTGTTGGATTATGTGAAGTGAATAAAAGATTGGTTTCATGAGGGGGAGAATCAATGGAGAGATTATATGAAGTTAAGTATAGAATAGTAAAGAGTTTTACTATGAGAATATGGACTGAAGAAAATGATGAATTAAATCTTAGAAAAATTATCAAAGAACGAATATGTAGAACTAATGAAGTTGATATTGAGAAAATAAAAATCATTTCAATTAAAGATGTGACTGTAACGACAGAATCCGAATAAAATACTAGTTTTAAAGTGAAATGAATGACCCCTCGGACTACTAGGCTTGGATTTTTCCACACCACAGAAGGGAAGACCCACTTTTGAAAAAATGGATATGTTTCGGTTTTTGCTTAGGGATTAATATTGTATCAGGTTTCATTTTTTTACCACTTCCTTCCTGCCTTTTATGTGATGACGATAGATGTTTTTACTGTTAATCCAACTAATCCATTAAACTTAGGTAATCTTTATATGACCATATACCCCTTATCATTTTTAGTCTCGTTTAGCTGTTGGAATGCATACCAAAAAGGAAAATTTAAGCAAGCTTATATACTTGCAGCTCTTCCTATTTTTTGGCTCACACCTATTTTTTTGTTTATCTTTGTTTATGCAATTTTTGATTCAATCTTTTAAATTTATGACTGAATAAGATAAACGGGGTGTTATGTTTATGAGCGAATTTAGTGAGAGTTATCATTTGAAAACGAAAAAACAAGAAGATGTTGTTGAATTACTAAAAAAAGCAGAGAAAAAAGGTTATGTTTTTGAGGAAGCTAATGGGTGGGTTACATTTGTTTGCAATGGAAACCAATTTCAAGTTGATGAAGAGATTGTTTCACACAATCAGGGAATCTTACTGCATTATATCTATGCTGGAGATCACTGTTGGGAGTTGAAGATATTTAAAAAGAATGTACTAGTATTTGATTATAAATGTGAGTGGACAGATGAAATATATATTGAAAAAAATCTATACGATATCAACGTCATAAAAGAATTGGTTCTACATCCAGAAGTCTTAGTTGATGACATCGAAGCTATTTTTATAAATGAACATGAAGATGTAATTTTTGGCAAGATTCCTCCTGCACATCAATTTTCTAACTTAATTGGCTTAGTAAATGTAGATTGGGTTTCTTTTGATTATTTAGAGGGTCGTGAATTGGAGGATGGCATATTTACTGTAAATAATACTTGAATATAATAAAAGGTCAATTTCATGGTAAGGGGATACGTTAAATGAATGATTTTACAACCTTCGAGCATTTTATGGCAATGTATTACATGAACTATAATGAAGCTCCTACTCTAGCAAATCTTATTACACATATTCAACTTTACAAGACAATGAAAGGTGATACCTTAACTGACGAAGTAATTGAGCAAATAAAAAAACTTAAAGAACCAAATTCTCTTCAGAATTAAACCAGATATTGGATGATTACGGACATGAGATTTCGATAGAGGGATTTCGAGAATTGATTGATCCCTTTGTAAATGCGTTAAGTTCGTAGATATACGTTCTTATAGGGAGCGACAAAAACTTTATGATATCACAATATAGTTCTAATCATACACACATTACAGGGGACTTTGGAGAATATTTAATGATGTACTGGTTCTCCAAAAACGGCTACGAATGTGTTCTTGTGCGTCATGTTGGGATTGATATTATCGCAAGTAAGAATGATGAACGAATTGGGATTTCAGTAAAAAGCAGAAGTAGAAAAGAAGGAGCAAAAAATTTTAAGTACCTTTATCTGTCATTGAAAAATACGCTTCTTCGCCGTTATAAATGCGAACATCTGTCAATACTGGAAATTAAAAGCCCAGTAGAGGACGAGGTGTTTTCATATGTTTGCAGCAAATTTAAAGGAAGGCCAACTCGAGTATCTGCTTCACATTCCGGAGCCGTGGTATATCGATCGCGTCGATTTCAGTCTGGAGGCCAAACAGTTAGACGTGTATGTCAAGTTTCGTAAAAGAGCCTTGTTCCCTTGCTCGAATTGTGGGGCGCCGGACCAACCCGTTCGGGATATCGCCAATCATGATCGCACATGGCGTCATTTCAACTTCTTCGAATATCTGAGTTGCATTCATGCTGAGCTTCCCAGAACGAATTGCGGCAAGTGCGATACCATTACCCGAGTAAACTTACCGTGGGCCTTTCGGGTCATTGAAACGATCGGTACGGTTCATGATGGCCCTATCGGTGAGAAGCTTGCGGACAAGGATTACATCTTAGTAAATGACCGATGAGGTGTTCCAAGATAACAAGTAATATCCCGTATGACGTTCGAGGTTTCCACTTTCCTGTTCTTTAAGGAATGTGGGTTCACAAGCGTTACATTCTCTTTGATACGGGTTACAAAATACTGCTTCTCCGCGACATATTGATCAAAACGCTTGATCTTCCCGTAAACGGCTTGCCGAGTACCGGCAAATCTACGTCATCCGCAGCTTTAGCGAAGGAACCGTCGTATTTTTATCCTTTCTGGACTCAACGCGGTATTTTACATATATCACCTGTCAAAGGCGAGTTCAGATTCCCCCGAAATTTCGATACCCAATTTATTCGAGGAAAAATGAATCAAAAGTAACGGGTTCGTCATCATTCGACAATTTTTACAGAAATACTGCGGTATAATCGTATAAAATGTCTTATGTAAAGGAACTGACTCTTATGCATAGAATGCGGATAATGCAGGCTCTGTCTGAGCCTGTTGAAGCGGCTCCTGAGATCAATAGTGTTGTTGCTCGTGTGAAAACAGACCAAACAGCGCTTCTAAAGGAAATTTTGTTGGCAGTAGAACCCGAAGAAATTGGTGGGAGAACGGCTTTGGCTGGTTTTTTCTATCAGTTTTTGGTGACAATTGAGTACATAATTGAGGTAATGGAAGGCAAATGGGACTTCGTATCTGTAGAGCTGCATGAAGATATTATAGTGGGAAAAGATAATGTAATTCGATTTGTTCAAGTCAAGACAAGTAGTGAGACAGATTTAAGAGTTAGTAAAACTGGCATCTACAATCGATCCCCTTATGAAAAAGATGGAAATATCCACAGATTGCCTGATAGTTGGGTTGACAAATTGCTCTTAAAAGCTCGTTACTTTCCTCAGGATCAGGGCTTTAACACTCAATTTGAGTTAATCACTAGTTTTGTTGTAACTCCTTCACGAGATGTCGATGTTTCAACACACTGTAAAAATTATAATTTTAATAACAGGATTCCCATTAATGATCATTTGCTAGGTCGTTTGTCCAGTCAAATGTACGATAAAAAAAACCAAAGTTCTTTTGATTATCCAGCAGTTTGTGGTGAGGAAATTAGTTCGCTTCTTTCCAGATTTAATATTTGCAAAAAAATAGATTTATTAGACAGCTATGATTTTGTCAGTCTACTTCTATACCGACTAAGTGAAAAACTTGAACCTGGAATACGGGTGTCTGTCGAAGACCTACAGTGGTTAATTGGTGCATTAATGGAAAAATGCCAAGCAATTGGCGATAACATGGTTCTATATATAGATAGAACAGAAGTAGAAGGAATCAGACAACAACTTCATGATAGAGCTATGAAAACAGTTGGTGAGTCTGTTAGGAGACATAGCAGCATAGAAGTTGTTGATCGCGTGTTTGACCAATTGCTACATGAGATCCGATCTGTAAATTTATATGAAGATTTAGAGCGTGAGGTTCACGCATATAAAGCCCACTTGATAGAGTGGGTAAGTGCAGGTGGAACGATTCGAAATTTACTAAATCGCTATCTAGATGGAAGGAAATATTCTAACAAATATCGAGAAATAACTGAACATGATCAAATTACAAAACTACTCGAATTGTTTAATTCTGCATTACTTCTAATATTGATAAATGAAGAAATGCTCCGTATATCATTAAAACATCAATCTTTGTTAGTAAAAGAAATGGGAACTCAGCTACTCTCATTTCTTAGTCTTAACCGAGGTGAAACATTAGATATTGCAGTTGATAAAGTACGTAGTATTTTTACAGATCCGGAATCGTCAGTTGATATACTTTTACATCCACCTTCAACAGTGCTTTTACAGGGTCGCTTTACTGGTCATAACGGTCCGTCAAGATCGGTTACGATTTGCGAGGAGAAGCCAGAATTATCGGAATTGCCGCAAGACGACTCACTAGTTAATCTTAAAATTGTACTCAACTTCCTCCCAGGGGGGAAATTGCTTGAACAGTATGACAATATTTACGTCTTCAACACTATGGAGGAGTTGAAAACACACTTAAAAGATCTTTGGAGACAATTAAAGGAGGCTCCAGATGGAAGCTTATAATCATGCTCTTCATAGATTATCTGATGTAGGTTTCGAAGCTGTCTCTAATATTACAAGCGATAAAATGGGGATAAAATGTTTTAGTAACAGTTCAAAGTTTGTTATTTTACAAAGATGGGAAGTCACGACTACAATTCAAGGAGTACTTGCAGAGGCTGCTTTTTTAAGAGACAGTTTGTTGCGGAATAGAGTGAATGCTTGGAATGCTTATTACCTAATCTGCGAAGCTGGAAACAATCCAATTAGTGAAGAGACGGTTTATTCAATAGAAAGAGAACCAACAGCTCTACGTAAATATGTCATTCGGTCCGCATTAGACCTTCAAAGGGTACCTTTTCTAGATCCGACACAATCAATGAAAAAAGAAATTTCAACCGAAGTACTTGATTCAATAGAAATGACTGAGACGGTTACTCGATTGATCGAGTATATCCGTAAACATGATGGCGAGCGGCGGAAGTTGAGTCAAAAGGAATTAGAGACGGCCATTATTGAAATAGAAAAGATGGACGGAGGTATTGTTCAGTGAAACTCCAAATGGTACGTATTCAAAACTTCCGTAAATATTTTGGTCTACATGAGTTTGATCTTAGTAAAGAAATAACAATTTTTTATGGGCCAAATGGTTATGGCAAAAGCACTTTTTTTGATGCTTTAGAGTGGTGCATATCTGGTACAATCCATAGATTCAGTAGACAAAAAGATTTTAGCGACAAAGATGTGATTTGTTTTCAATGTGACGAACGAGAAGCTATATGTTCGGTTGAAATCGATTTTGCAAATCATAAATTAGCTAGAGGTTTTAGAGTAGTTGATGGAATACCCCTTAATATGACGGTTTCAGTCACTAAGCCTGATGGTTCAATTATTCGCGGAAAAACTCTAGTAGATCAATTTTTAAGGAGAGCTTCCTACCTTAAGGCAGGTCGCACTTTGGTAGGGGACTTAATAAAACAAACTCATATATTGTCACAGGATCAAATTACAGATTTCATTTCTCATGATGATGCAAAAGAAAGATTTGAAGCGCTTGCTGATATTATGGGGCTGAAAAGCGTTTTAAGTCTCTTGGATAACATGAAATCGATTAAAAGTAAATTACAATCACAAAGTTCAAAAATTGAGGATACGATTCAGAGCCTAAATTCTGTAATTGACAAACGAAGAGAGGACTTAGTGTCCTACGATTCCTCATATATAAAAAAATGGTCTGATGGTTTAGCTATTTCATCCGATTTAGACCATTTACAGGTTCGAGTTCCTAAAATACAAGAGGAGTTGTTGTCGCGCTCAGGGTTTATTAGTCAGAAAGTGGATAGATTAGAGATATTACATGGATTAGGGTATAGTATGATTCAAGAATGTGTAGATCGTAAAAATGAACTGGCAAAAGAATTAGAACTGCATAATGAACAAACAGAGAATGCCCAGAAATTACTTACTCAAGTTAATATGGTAATTGATTCACTTAGCGGTGACAAAGTTCATTATGATACATTAAGAAGATTGGAGATGGAAGAAAAGGAATGTTTGGAGATCATAAAAAGGGGTTCAAAAAATGATGTGCCTGACACTCTAGAACTAACAAAGTTACTATCACAAAAGAGAAGATTAATAACCAAGCATGATACTGCCCTATTATATATTCAGGAATATCAAGAACTAGAACGACAACTTGCAACAATCCCCGCACTTAAGCAACAACAATACATAAAAGTTAATAAACTCCGAAAGCGACGTGAGCGGCTACTTACATTATTGAGTGTAGTAAATAATCGTTTATCACATCATGCCAATGGGTCTGTTATAAATCTTGTTGCGAATGTTCAAAATATATTTGATTATCTAAAAAGAGAACAAGTTCATGATGGAATTTGTCCCGTATGTTCCGTTGACCACGGGGATCAACTTGAACATCGAATTCAAGAGTCAATCCAAAAACATAATGAAAATCTAAAGCATTATACAACTGTTTCTGAGAGCTTATTGAGTCGAAAAAAGCGATATGAAACTCGTCTTCAGCAAACAGAAAAAGAACAAAAAGTTGCCCAAGACAAAGACAAAGAATACGAGCTTAATCTTAACAATAGCAATGATCGTCTGTCACAGATTAAACAATTTGAAGCCTTCCAGTTGGAATTGTTTAATCAACCTTTCCAAAAAATCCAGCAATCTAGAGAATTAATTCAAAATGAAATCAATAATATTGAGGCAGCAAAACAGGCTATTGATAAACTAACACAAGTCAGACTAGATTTAAATAATCTAAAAAGTACTACTGGCCTGTCAAAAGTTTATACTGAAAAAGAAGCTGAAGCAAGACTTCAGCGATTTCAACGGGCGCTAGACCGCATAAATAATTATATTTCATTATTAAATCTGTCAAGGGATAAGATTATCTCTGGAATTAACTCATTAAATGGAGAATTATTGAGTCTTCAAGAATCTGTTACTCAAGATGAGTATGAAATATCATTGAGCCTACTGATTAGTCAACATAAGACAGAGTTACAGAAACTACAAGAAGAATACGCAGCAGCAGCAGCATTTGTTCAATCTATTTCCACCAATCAAAGAATCCAGGAAGATATTCAAAAACTGCAAGATAGCCAGAATAATAAGGCTCAGGAAGCTTCTATTGTAACAGCAAAATTAGCGGAGATTCAGACATTCCTAGACGAGGCAGGAAATCGACTTGGTACCACAGCTAAAGACATGTTGAACCAGTCATCATCCTCCATACAAAAATACTTCCGTTACTTGAATCCAATGCCTATTACTGCTCCTATTCGGTTCGAAGGAGACGATGATGAACTAAAGATCATGGTTCAGACTTCAAGTGAGAATAAACCACTATCTAATGTTCAGTACACACTTAGTTCTGGACAACTAAACGTACTGGCTATTTCAATTTTTCTTGCAGTGAATCAATCTCAGCGAGTAAGTATTCTTGATTTTGTAGCAATTGATGATCCAATTCAAAACATGGACGATGTAAATCAGTTTTCCATATGTGACGTACTTGGAACGTTATCCAAACAGCTTTTTTTTGCGACACATGATTATGAGTTCGTAAAACTCTTTATCAAAAAAAATGAACACCGAAAAGATGAAATCCAAGTCTATATAATTGATTCTCCGCTGCTTACGGAGAAAAAAATCAAACGGCTGACATTTGAATAATAAATATATCTTAATCGATTATTCCTATACGTTTTAATGCTGCCATACAAACAGAATCAATTAGCGTGTCTGCCGTGGCAACATATTTATTGGCTTCTATTATTGTTTTATATTTTAATGGAAACAACTTTGTGACCTGATAAGTATTAAAGTTATCAAGAAGTTTATAAGCACAAGAATCATCCAAAGCATCCACTTTGTATCCTAGGACTTGCCGTTCTATTAAGTCACATTTCTCTGCTTCATCGAGATCATCCCACTTGATTTTCAATTCACCCTCTCCTTTGTCTTTATTGGGATTTATGACAAATGACGATACAAAATGAGTTGCGAGACTGCATGGCGGAGATGGCTAAAACACAATTAGTTCATTATGTCGGTCATCGACAGGAAAAAAGCCACATCCTCATATTAGAGTATAATTTCATTCATGAAATTATACGGCGTGAATGAATGCTTTATGCAAATTTAAGTGTTCATCCACGATATACGAAGGCCACCTTCTTTAATACTTACGAAGGTGGCCTTTCATATACTCAAAAGGGGAGCTTATTGGACAGACCTGCTGTTGGTTAAAAATCGCTCGTCAGATCTTCCCATTTCAAATCCAGCACAACCGAAACTTTAATGGTATCTCGCAACACCTTATTTTTATAGTCGTTCTCATCCTGTACAAAGGAGAAATACTTCGCCGAAAACTGAAAACTATAGACTTCTAGGTATCGACCCGGCACATCCTTACCACGCACTCCACATGCGCCGTCTGCGGGAACATGTCCACCGGCTGAATCCAATCCAGCCGGTAGCCCTGCTCAAGCAGCACCTGGCAGTCCTTCGCCAGGGTGGACGGATTGCACGACACGTAGACGAGTCGTGCCGGCTTCGCCTCGGCGAGCGCGAGCAGCAGCGGGCGCTCGCAGCCGGTGCGCGGCGGGTCGACCACGACGACGTCGGGGCGGATGCCGCGCTGCACCCATTCGGGCAGCAACTGCTCGGCACGCCCGACAAAGAAGCGGGCGTTCACTGCGCCGCTCGCCTGGGCATTGTCCCGGGCGTCGTCGACCGCCTCGGGGATAAGCTCGATGCCGCGCACCTCGTGGGCGTGCGGGGCGAGCCAGAGCCCGATCGTACCGGTGCCGCAGTAGGCATCGACGACAAGCTCTTCGCCGGTCAGCGCGGCGGCTTCGCGGACGGCGTCGTACAGCTTCACCGTCTGCTCCGGATTCAGCTGGAAGAAGGCGCGGGGGGAGAGGGAGAAGCGGATGTCGCCGAGCGTCTCGTCCAGCCGCTCCTTACCCCATAGCACGGTCGTTTTCGCGCCAAAAATGAGCGGAGAAGCTTCTCGATTCAGATTTTGCGCGATGGTCGTCACCTGCGGCAGCTCGTCGCGGATGCGGCGGATGAGCCGTTCGCGGTCGGGAATGCGGTCCGCCGCGGTGATGAGCGTGAGCTGGATCTCCCCGGTTTGCCGGCCTACCCGGGCTACGATGGTACGGATGACGCCTTGACGGGTCCGTTCGTTGTATACGGGGATGTCCAGCTCGCCAAGCAGCTTGGCGACCGTCTCCGTGACCCGGTTGATCGCCGGATCGTGTATGGCGCAGCCGGTAATGTCCACGAGCTTATGCGTGCCGGGGGAGTACAAGCCCGCAACGACCTTCTCTCCTGCGCGGCCGAGCTGCAGCTGCGCCTTGTTCCGGTAGCTCCAAGGGTTGTCCATGCCGAGAATCGGCCGGATCGGGGCCGTTTCCATCCCCGCGTAACGCCGGAACGCTTCACGTACCAGCTCCTCCTTGGCATGCAGCTGAGCCTCGTACGTCATATGCTGAAGCTGACAGCCGCCGCAGCTGTCGTAGATGGGACAGGGCGGCTTTTGGCGGTGAGGCGAAGCCTTTTCCACCTCGTCCAGCTTGGCCGTAATGTAGCTTGGTTCGACCTTCGTCACCGTCGCTTTCACGACTTCCTCCGGCAGCGTCCCGTCGATGAAAACCGCCTTACGCTTGTAGTAGCCGACGCCCTCGCCGTTAATGCCGATCCGTTTGATCGTGACCACGATCCGGTCGCCGGCTCTCAAATCCTCTGCCGTCGCGGGCCGGCTTGCCGCAGGCTTCTTCCCACTAGGCCTGCGTGCGGCTTCCGATCTTTTTCCCTGCGGGCGCAAAGAATCGCGGTTCTTTTTCCATTCAGTGCTCATGCCGTTCTCTCCGTTTCTTGTCAAATCGCTGTTCTTACTATACCATGACCGGGCCGGATTGGCGAAACGGGCTCCGTGCTTAAGATTAGGCATCCCGGTCGGCCGGATGGTATACTCTAGCTGTAGCTTTTTCCAACAACGCCCCCAAAGGAGCTGAAGATGTTGCCGATGGCGGAAACGATGATTAAGGCGGACGGTCTAGTTAAACGGTACGGGGATTTTACGGCCGTAAAAGGCGTCCATTTCGAAGTATATCAAGGCGAGGTGTTCGGGCTGCTCGGACCGAACGGCGCAGGCAAGACGACCACGATGGAAATGATCGAGGGGCTCCGGCGGCCGGATGGAGGGCATGCGATTGTGGCAGGCTTCGATACCCGGACGCAGCTGAATCAGGTCAAGCAGGTGATCGGTGTCCAGCTGCAATCCACCTCGCTGTTCGATCTGTTGAAAGTGCACGAGATTGTCCGCATGTACGCCAGCTTTTACCCGAGCTCCGTCCCGATCGAGCCGCTGCTGGAAGATATGATTTTGCAGGAAAAACGCAACGACCGCGTCAAAAACCTCTCCGGCGGGCAAAAACAGCGTCTGGCGATTGCGCTGGCGCTTGTGAACGATCCGCAGGTGGTCTTTTTGGACGAGCCGACGACAGGTCTGGACCCGCAGGCCAGGCGGATGCTGTGGGACATTGTGCTGAGGCTCAAGGAACGCGGTAAAACGATCGTGCTCAGCACACATTACATGGAAGAAGCACATACTTTGTGCGACCGCATCTGTCTGATGGACAGCGGACAGGTGATCGCGCTCGATACACCCCGGAATCTGGTCCGTAATCTGCAATCCGACAGCGCCATCGAATTCCGGCTGGAAGGCGCCGACGCTTGGAGCGAGGAGCGGCAAGAGGCTGTAACGGAAGCGCTGCGGGAAGTAAGCGAGGTGAAGCAGGTGGATCAGCGCAAAGACATTTTCGTGCTGTATACCGACCATCTGCAAACCTCGCTTGTCGATCTGATCGCCCGGGCGGAAGGGCAGGAATGGCGCGTGCAGGAGCTGCAGACCCGGACGGCCACGCTGGAGGACGTCTTCATCCACATGACGGGAAGGAGCTTGAGGGAAGCATGAACGCTTACATTCATCTGACGCTTGCCCAACTGCGGCTGTTCGCCCGCAACCGGCAGGTGCTGTTCTGGACGCTGCTTTTTCCGATCTTCTTCATGGTCATGCTTGGCTCGTTCCTGGGCAAAGGCAATCCGGTCTCCGTCACCGGCGCCATCGTCGATGAGGACCGAACGGCTGCTTCCGAAGCGCTGATGAAGGCACTGCAGGACAACCCGATCCTGCGGGTGAACGCGGCCTCCGATTTAAATCCCGAGCTGGAGACACTGAAACGCGGCGATTACCAGCTTGTGCTCGTCATTCCGAAGGGCTATGAGGAACAAACGAAGCCCGGCAGCACAGGGGTGGCCGCTGCGATCAAAGTGTATTACGACGAAACGAATGCCGCGACCTCGCAAATCGGGTTGCAGGTGCTGGCTCCGGTCATCGACGGGATCGACAAGAAGCTGTCGGGCTATACGCCGAAAATTACGATCCGGCCGGAAGGCGTGCAGTCGCTAAAGCTCAGCTATATCGACTTCCTGGTGCCGGGCATCGTCGCCATGATGATTATGTCCAACAACCTGAACGGGGTGGCGGGGCAGATCGCTTCGTGGCGGGAGAGGGGCATCCTGCGGCGGATGCAGAGCACGACGCTAAAAGCTTCGACGTTTATCGCTTCGCAGATTACGGCACGGCTGCTATTGAACGGCTTACAGGCCGTCATTGTGCTGGTCGTCGGCTCGCTCTTTTTCGGCACGCAGGTGAACGGGTCCTGGCTGCTGCTGCTCAGCTTTATCGTGCTCGGGACGCTGGCATTCATGTCGATCGGTTTTATCATTGCCGGTTTGGCCAAAACGCCGGAGAGCGCCGGACCGATCGCCGGTTTCATCTCGTTTCCGATGCTGTTTCTGGGCGGCGTCTTCTTTCCGATCAAAAACATGCCGGAGTTCCTTCAACCGATCGTTAAGCTGCTGCCGATCTCCCATCTGACGACGGCGCTGCGTCAGGTGATGAACGTAGGAGCGGGACTTTCCGTCGTCTGGACCGAAGCGGCGCTGCTCGGCGGTTGGCTCCTCGTCGCGTTTATCGTGGCAAGCTTTACGTTCCGGTGGGAATAAGCCGGCCGGGACTCCGGTCCAGGCCGCAGCTTTGACAGACGGCGCCGGCCCTTCCGCTCGAAAATTCCACATTTTTTTCTTAAAAATGGGAAATACTATGCTCATCTCGCTGCATATATAGAGGAAAGGAGAAATTTAACCTTTTGTTTATATTCTCCTAATGTTGTCTTAATGTTTGCCCGGTAACATGAAGACAATAATATTCGATGCGAAGGGACGATTTTTAGATCATGATTTTGTACCAATTGGCCAAGAGACTGGCGGAGCGCAATCGACTGCAGGACAATATCGAGCGTTCCGAGGGCAATATCGAAGCATTGGTAACGCAAAAGGAGCAGGTGGAGGAGCAACTGTTGACCCAGGCCAACATGTGGAAGGAAGAGGGGCAGGACGAATTTATGCTTGCTGCGCTGGCCCCCGAGCCGGACAGCCTGCCTGTCAACGAATCTGTGTATTAATTTTGGGAAAATGGGACGTCACGTTCCATTTTCTTTTTTTTGTGTTCGGTTCCGTTTCGCGGTAGAATAGGGATACTGTTCAATACGATAATGGATAAGTAAAGAGGTAGGTACCAAATTCCCATGAAAAATATTGTCTTATCGACGTTAAACGCCAAATATATTCACACTTCGCTCGCGCTCCGGTATTTGAAGGCGTTCAGCCAGCACGATTTTCCCGGCATCCAGATTGCCGAATACACGATCAAGGACCCGGCGATGAATATCGTGTCCGACATTTACCAGCGTAAACCCGACGTTGTCGGCTTCTCCTGTTATATCTGGAACATCGAAGAAACGATCGTCGTGGTCAGCATGCTCAAGAAGATCATGCCTGAGCTGATTGTTGTCCTGGGCGGTCCAGAGGTTTCCTACGATACGGAGTATTGGATGAACCGGCTGCCGGAAGTCAACTTCATCGTCGTCGGGGAAGGGGAGGAGACGCTCCATCACCTGCTGACCGAGCTTGAGGGAGACCGCGCTCTGTACAGCGTCTTCGGCCTCGCCTACCGCAACAAAGAGGGACGGGTCGTCATTAACCCGCCGCGGCCGAAGCTGGCCTTGGACGATATTCCGACGCCGCATCGCTTTGCGGAAGATGTCCCGAGCCTGGCGAATCGGGTCGTTTATTTCGAGACGAGCCGCGGCTGTCCGTTCAGCTGTCAATTCTGTCTGTCTTCCATCGAGGTAGGCGTGCGTTATTTCGATATGGAGCGGACCAAGAGCGACCTGCTTTATCTGATCCGATCCGGAGCGAAGCTGATCAAGTTCGTGGACCGGACGTTCAACATTAAGCGCGATTACGCCATGGAAATGTTCGAGTTCCTGATCCAAAACCATAGCGGCTGCGTGTTCCAGTTCGAGATTACGGCGGACATTATGCGGCCGGAAGTGCTCGATTATTTGGCGGAGAATGCGCCGCCCGGCATATTCCGCTTCGAAATTGGGGTTCAGTCGACGAACGATTTGACCAACAGCCTCGTCAAGCGCCGCCAAAACTTCGCCAAGCTGACCCGTACGGTGACGAAGGTGAAGGAAAGCGGCAAAATCGACCAGCATCTCGATCTGATTGCCGGGCTGCCCGAGGAAGATTACAATTCGTTCCGTAAGACGTTCAACGACGTTTTTGCCCTCGGCCCTGAGGAATTGCAGCTCGGGTTTCTGAAAATGCTCCGAGGCACCGGGATGCGCCACGATGCGGAAAAATACGGCTACCTCTACATGGACCATGCGCCGTATGAAATTCTCGGCAACAAGATTTTGCCGTTCTCGGACTTGGTGCGGATCAAGCGGGTAGAGGATGTACTGGAAAAATACTGGAACGCCCATCGTATGGATCATACGGTCCGGTATTTGATTGAGCGCGAATTTACGTCGGCGTTCGACTTCTTCCAAGAGTTCGGCGATTATTGGGAGGAGCGGGGCTGGCAAAAAATCGGGCACCAGCTTGAGGATTTGTTCACCCGGCTTCATGCGTTCCTGAAACATCGCGGCACGGCCAAGCTCGACGTCATCGAAGGCTTGATGAAGCTGGATTATTTCCTGAACCACAAATACAAGCCGCGCAAAATTTGGTGGAATTTCACCTTGGACAAGCCTCGGCAGTCCGATTATTTGCGGCTGCTTGCCGAGCAGCCTGAAGCGGTATCCGGTTCGTTCGCCGCACTGGGCATCGGGGAGAAGGATCTGCATAAGCATGTGATGATCGAAAAGCTGCCGTTCCGGCTGGACCGTTACTTACAAAGCGGAGAGCTGGACCGGACGAGCGAGCAGCTGCTCATCGTGTACTTCCCGCCGGACGCTTCGGCCAAACCGCAGCCGTTCACGCTGGCACTGGAGCCGACGAGCGCCTGAATGCGTAGGCCATAATGAAAGACCACCTCTTCTTGACGAACAAGACGAGGTGGTCTTTGTTTTTTATGTCCGCTTAAATCTACGGCAGGTAGCTGCGCAGGACCGTCATGCTGCCCTCAAGCGAATAGCTGCCAAGGCTGGCCGGCAGCAGGTAACATTCGCCCGGTTTCACGTTCAGCTCGCCGTCGGCCCAACGGATCGAACCCGTGCCTTCGCAGATGATGTGGATCACGAAGCTTTCCGGTGACGTTTGCAGCGGCCACCGGCCTTCGACGCGGCCTTTTTCCGTCACGAAGAACGGGGAGCGGGCCAGGGTCAACCATTCGCCGGAGGCGTTCAGGTTTGTTTTCATATACGTAGCGCCCGAGTTTTCGTAGGCGATGACGTTCAAGGAATCTTCAATGTGCAGCTCGCGCGGCTTGCCATCCAGACCGAGACGGTCGTAGTCGTACAGCCGATAAGTGCTGTCCGAATTTTGTTGAATTTCGGCGACTAGCACGCCGGCTCCGAGCGCATGTACGGTGCCTGCCGGGATATAGAAGGAATCGCCCGCTTCCGCGGTAACTTCGTTCAAGCAGTCCAGGATGCGGTTCTGCTCGATAGCTTCAGCCAATTGCTCGCGGGTAACGCCGTCTTTCAAGCCGTAAATGATTTTGGCGCCCGGTTTGGCGTCCAGAATGTACCACATTTCGGTTTTGCCCAGCTCGCCTTGCGGCAGGCGCTCGTAATGATCGTTCGGGTGCACCTGCACGGACAGGTCGTCCTGGCAATCCAGCAGCTTGATGAGCAGCGGGAACCGGCCGTTTTTCTCGGAAAAGCCCTTGCTGCCGAAAAACTCGCTCCCGTACTGCTCGCGGATTTGATCGAGTCCCATGCCGGCCAACTCGCCGTTCGCGACGGTTGTCGTTCCATTCGGGTGATCGCCAATCATCCATCCTTCGCCGATTTTGCCTTCCGGCAGTTCGAGTCCGAACTGTTCGAGCGCACGTCCGCCCCATACTCTTTCTTTAAATTCAGGCTTGCATTGCAACGGATACGGCTTCATTACTCTCCACTTCCTTATCCTAGTCGGCCGGGTTTACCGGAGTACACCGGGCCTTTCATTTTTTTCTATTTTGCATTATATCAATCCGCTCCGCGTTTTGCTATAGCTAAAAGTACTGAAAGCTTGGGCATCACACTATCTCTTTTCGATGGCGATAAGGTAAGGCGGGTGGTTGATCTGATTCATAAAACGATACTGCAGCGTCTGAAAATGCTTTTGCGGCAAGGAGGCAGCCCAGCGCTCGACCGCGGCCGCTTCCTCCAAGCCTCCCTGATGGCCGGTGTACAGCACGATCGTAATAATGCCGCCGCGTCGAATAAGCTGAGCGGAAGCTTCCAAGGCGGCCAGCGTTGACGCCGGTTCGGTCACGGTATCATGATCGGCTCCGGGCAAGTAGCCAAGGTTAAACATCACGGCCCCGATACGGCCATGATTTTCTTCGGGGACGGCCTCCAGCACCGCTTCATGGCTGCTGAGGTGAAGCCGGACATCGCGGCCGGGACATTCCTGTTCAAGCCGCGAAGCCGTACGGTCCAGCGCCTGCTGCTGGATGTCGAAGGCGTGCACGGTCCCGGAAGGCCCGACAAGCCGAGCCAGAAACGCCGTATCGACTCCGCCGCCCGCCGTAGCGTCGACAACGGTTTCTCCCGGCTGCACCCGTTCTTCTATTAATTTATGTGCAAAGCTGAGTATGGAAATAAAGCCCAAAGGAGTAATTCCTCCTGTTACAGATAATGAAAAATAGTTGTTCCTCACGAGTATGAAGACATGGACAAGCGATGTCTGACTTCCAATAAAGTCCAATAGAGGAACAGCAATGCGTTATAAGCCGTAGTTGGATAAAATGTGGTAAATAAAGGAACTATGGTGCCTTAATACGACAAAAACAAGATACGCGACCCACATTCGACATGAGTAACACATCTGAGTTCCTCTATTGGTCTAGATCGCCTCTACCATAGTCCTATAACGCACCGGAAATGTCTTATTTGTCCAGGGCAAGGACAAATGTTGAAGCTATGAAGCTATGTAAGTCATGGAAGCATGCCTCGTCCTGGCTTCGCCGTGCTCCTAATTGCTTGCCCGTCCCGGCGGCGCCAGATCCCCATCGCCTGCCGGGCTCGCCGGCGTCTGAAACCCCGGCTTCGCCACGGCCGAGCCTGACGTCTCCGGCTCCGAGCTCGCCTTCGGCGGCTCGATCGGCCCCGCCGGCGGCGTCACCGCCTTGCCGCTTTCCGGCTCCGCGCCCCCCGGCTTCGCGGGGCTCGGCAGCTTCGCCGGCGGCAGCGCGGGCGCGCTCGGCGCCTTCGGCGCCACCGGCTGCTTCGCGGCAGCCTCGGCCCCCGGCTTCGCCGCGGGGCGCTCCGCGCCCGCCTGCGGCACCGTGCCGCCCGCCGGCGGCGTCGGCGCTTCGCTGCCTGCGGCTGCGCTGCCGCCCCCGGCTTCGCCGCTGCCTGCGCCGCCCGGGACGGCGGAGCCGACCGCCCCGCCGGGGGCGTTCGCCTCCGCCTTCGGCGGCGGTACCTTCGCCCCGTCCTCCGTCGGGGCGGGGGCCACATTGACCGGCGGCGTCGGCGTCGCCGGATCGTCCGTGCAGCCGGCTGCGAGACATGCCGCGGCCCCGAGCATGAAGCAAACGACTCTCCGTTTGCCGTTCATCGTTCCTCACTCCTCCCGCGGGCCGCCGGGTGCCGTGCGATCTTACCGGTCCCCGAGCCTGGCGCCTCCCCGGTTCAGGCCAAGCCCGAACCGGAACCTTGTGCGCCGTGCGGCCACTTTTTTCCTTGCCACGTATCGCGTCTGCGCAGCTCTTCGTCGAAGGCGTTGAGCACCTCCCACTTTTTCAAGCTCCACATCGGCCCGATCAACAAATCCCGGGGCGCGTCCCCGGTCAGCCGGTGAACGATCATCTCCGGCGGAAGAAATTCCAGCGTATCGACGACGAGCGACACGTACTCGTCCTTTTCCAGAAACCGCAGCAGACCGGCCTCATACTGCTTCACCATCGGCGTTTTGCGCATCAAGTGGAGCAGATGGATCTTGATCCCCTGCACGTCCATCCGTGCGACGGCGCGGCCGGTTTCCAGCATCATCTCGTGCGTTTCCTGGGGCAGACCGTAAATGATATGCGCGCAGACCCGGATGCCTCTGGCCCGAAGCTTCGCGACCGCATCCAAATAACACTGCGTATCGTGCGCCCGATTGATCAGCTCCGACGTCCGTTCGTGGATCGTCTGCAGGCCCATTTCGATCCACAAGTACGTGCGTTCGTTCAGCTCTGCCAAATAATCGATGACATCGTCCGGCAGACAATCCGGTCTTGTGGCAATCGACAAGCCGACCACGCCGGGCTGCTGCAAAATCGCTTCATAATATTCGCGCAGCTCCTCCACGGGAGCGTACGTATTGGTATAGGCTTGGAAATAGCCGATATACTGCGCTTCCGGCCATTTTTGATGCTGCAAATCGCGGATTTTGTTGAACTGCGTCACCAGATCGTCCCGGCGACTTCCGGCAAAATCGCCGGAGCCCCGCGCGCTGCAAAACGTGCAGCCTCCGGCGGCTATCGTTCCGTCGCGGTTCGGACAAGTGAATCCGGCATCCAGCATGACCTTGAATACCTTGCCGCCGAACTGCTCCCGCATTTCGTAGTTCCATGTATGAAAACGTTTATCGCCCCATAATGGCGGTCGGATCATTTCAGCTTGCTTCATAAGGCGAAACTCCTTTTATAAAAAATCGATAAAGCTCAAATAAACTCGGACCGGCTCTTTCGCAGAGCATTACAATATATATTGTACCGAAAAACGGCTTCAAAAGCGAACTTAGTCCTTGACAAAACCCTCCTGCCGGGGAACGGGATAAGAAAACAACGCGTGGCCTATGCTAAGGTTGCAAGGCGTTAAAAACCAATCCAGCTTGAGAAGGGAGAATCTTTCATACCATGAACAAGTTCGGGAAAACGGTGCTTGCGCTCGCTCTTACGGCTGCTATCGGTACGGGGGGGCAAGCCTTTGCGGAAACGACGGCTACGGGAACCGGGGCCTCGACTACGTATGGGACCACGGCGACCGGCACGACAACAACAGGCACAACGACTGGGGTAACAGGCACGACAGGTACGACAGGCGCAGCAACAGGTACGACTACAGGCATGACAGGGACTAATGGCTATAACTACAACATGCTGGACCGCATGAATACCTACACCGGTGCAAACGACCGCACGGGTTACGGATACGGCGGCAATTATAACACCAACACGTATCGTACGACCGCCGCTGCCAACAACAATGGCTCCAACTGGGGCTGGCTTGGTTTGCTTGGCTTGCTGGGGCTAGCCGGTCTGCGCAGCCGGAACCGCGACGAAGGCGAGTTCCGCAAATAACGGCTTTTTTCCGAATCGGCAAGCTTCATGACCGCTTCGCAAGATTAATCGGCATGTCGACCGGTCCATCCGCCCATACGGCACGGGCCGGTCTTTTCATTCCCGGTCTTCTGGAGTATAATCGACAAGACGAAAACGCGCGGTACGATGCGCAAGCGGTTGGAGGAAGGTTGATCTATGCGGTTAAGAGGACGTAAAGGAATCAGGGAAGCGTTGGAGGCGCAGCCGGAGCTGGTCGTGCTGGAGCCGGAACCGTACAAGGGCCGGTGGGCCGAGCTGTTCGGCAACGACCGTCCTATCCATGTGGAGCTCGGGATGGGCAAGGGGCGGTTTATTAGCGAGCTGAGCGCCCTCAATCCGCACATTAATTACATAGGCGTCGACATGTACGACGAGCTTGTCCGCCGGGCCGGCGAGAAGGCACATGCTTCCCGCGAGGAGCATGGCGGTGACTTGTCCAATCTGCGGCTCGCGCGTTTCAACATCGAGCTGATCGAAAATATTTTCGCCGCCGGCGAGCTGGAACGCATTTATTTGAATTTCAGCGATCCTTGGCCGAAAAAAAGACATGCGCGCCGCAGGCTGACTCATGCGAACTTTGTTCATAAATATCAGTCGATCTTGAATGAGCGGGGAGAAATTCATTTCAAAACGGATTCCCGTTCGCTGTTTGAGTTTTCGCTAAACTCGTTAGCCGATCTAGGTCTTCGCATGCGCAACATTTCGCTTGACCTTCACGCGGAAGAAGCGCGGACCGATTTGATAATGACGGAATACGAAACGAAGTTCTACAAGCAGGGGATGCCGATTTACCGATTGGAGGCCGTGATCGGGCAAGAAGCGCTGGTCGCGCATCAGAAGCAGCTGTCCGAACGGCAGGAGCCCGAGACGGGCGCAGAAGACGCAGCAGACCAATAAAACCATACGAAAAAGCCTTGTGCGCTCATGCGAGCCACAAGGCTTTTGCTTTTTTTTAGCGGGTCAGTACTTCCATGATCGCTTGGGAGCACTGGGTGGGATTGTATGCGCCCTCTTTTCGCTCCAGTCCCGCTCGGGCTTTGCGCATCTCGAACACCTTGTCGGATAGCAGCCGGAACCAATGATCCACCGTCTCCGCCGATTTGATCGGCTCCCCCAAGCCGTGCTGCATGAAGTACTGCAGGTTTTCCTCTTCCTGTCCCGGGATCGGCTTGTAGAACAGCATCGGAATTCCTTTGGCAAGCCCTTCCGTACAGGTCATGCCCCCCGGTTTCGTGATGAGCAGGTCGGAGACGTCCATCCATTTGTCGATTTCTTTGGTGAACCCGAGCAGACGGATGTTCGGATGCCGGAAACGCTCGTCCTCGGCCAGCTCCGCCAACGCCTTCTCGTTGTTTCCGAGACAGACGACTAGCTGGATCCGGTCGCGCCAAGTGGTTAAGTGCTGCAGGAATCCTTCGTCCTTCACCAGTCCCCAGCCGCCGCCCATAACGAGCACCGTAGGCAGAGTCGACAGGCCGAATCGGCTCCGCAGCTCTTCCCGGTTGTGCTGCTCCCAGAAGTTCGGATGAATTGGAATGCCCGTCACCTTTACCGTTTCGGACGAAATTCCGCGGCTGAGCAGCTTTTCTTTGACGTCCGGGGTCGATACCAGGTACGTGTTCACTTCGGGGCTGACCCAGGTGCCGTGAGCGTCGTAATCGGTGATCACGGTGCACAGCGGCACGTTCAAACCGGAACGCTTCAAGCGGGAGATCACCGCACTTGGGAACGGATGCGTGCATACGATCGTATCCGGACGCAGCTGATGGATGACCTCGGCAGCCTGCGCATAAAAGATACGATGAAGCGCAAGCTGGGTAAAACGGTTTAACGATTTTTTGTATTGGGAACGATACATCAGCCCGTAAAGCTTGGGTTGAGTCGACACGGTTTTGCGGTAAGCGGTAAGAATCCATGGAGCCAGCGTCGGATGCAGGAACGTGCCGAGCTCAAGTACGCGAGTCTGGACTTCGGGCGAGAGCATGCGAAGACTGTCGGACAGAGCGTGGGCCGCTTGCGTGTGCCCGGCGCCGAAGCCTTCGGATAATAACAAGACTCTCTTTTTACGCATAGGCGCTTCACCCAACCTTGTACCAAATGGAATTTACACAAAATTAACATTAATGCTTTTAACCCAAAATTGCAACGGCCGACAGGGCCGTTACGGTTCCGATCAGCAGCCCGGCCAAACAGTCGGACGGGTAGTGGAGTCCTAGATATATACGCGACAGACCGACGAGAGATGCAATAGGAAGCAAAATAATAGCGATCCACGAATGAACGAGCATGAGCGGCACGGTGACGGAGAATACGGCCGTCGTATGGCCGGACGGGAACGAATGGTCCGTTAACGGTTTTTTGCATGTGTGCGTGCCTTTCAGCACGAGATAGGGCCGAAGCCGCGGATATTTCTTTTTAATGATCGCGACGGGCAAATGGCTGACCGCCAGGGCGATACAGCTCTCGATGCCGGCTATTCTCCATACCCCTTCCGTAAACAGAGCGACGCAGAGCGCAATGATAATCATAGCCGTAGCGCCCCCCAAATGGGTAATCGCATTAAAAAAGTAATCCAGCGCAGAGTGCTGAATACGTTGATTCACGAAGAAAAACATCCGGTGCTCATGCTTTTGCAGCCACGAAACGACACGGCTCAAGGGAACAACGCCTCCTTGCAGTGTGGGATAAGCTGTCTGGCCAGCTCATATATAAGTGTAGGGGGCAAATGTTATAGGAATATAAAAACAATATAAAAGGTAAATTTAATCTTCCATTGACGCTGCGCTAACATTGCCTCGTTACAATCATTTTTGACGACGACCGTCCGGCTTCCCCTTCAACGATGAAATAAATTTTTGAAAAATGTGCTAAAGCGAAGGTTGCATTCCATGCTCTGAAAAAGCTTCGTTTTCATACAACTAAACGCTTCCGGTACCGGTTTGGTTTCAAAAAAGGCCTGTTTTGTGCGCTTGTACAGGCCGATCCTTCCGATGTCAGTTTTGTCTCCATCAACTTTTTATAGTTGTTGTTTCACAAAACTCAAGCCTATGCTTCCGATGCAGTTTTGTCTTCATCAACTTTTTATAGTTGTTGTTTCACAAAACTTGGAGGAGGTTAAAGTATGAGAGTAGCCCTATTTACGGATACGTTCGTACCGGACGTGAACGGGGTAGCGAAGACGCTCGGCAGGTGGGTTAAGTTTCTTGAAGCGCGCGGAGTGGCTTGCAAAGTGTTTGCGCCGCATAGTCAATCGGCAGCCGAATCCGATCAGTGGATGATAGAAAGATTTGGCAGTATCCCCTTCTTATTGTATCCGGAGTGCCGTATGGCTATCCCTAATCCTGTCAACCTGGCCAAGTCGCTGAAGGCGTTCGCTCCCGACCTGATTCATGTCGCCACGCCGTTTAACTTGGGATGGATCGGGCTTCAGTATGCCAAGCGGCATCAGGTGCCGGTCGTCGCCTCGTACCATACCCACTTCGATCAATATCTTGCTTATTACAAGCTGCAATGGATGGAGCCGCTGCTGTGGAGATACATGCTGTGGTTTCACCAGGATTGCCGCAAAATTTATGTTCCGTCCCGTTCGACGCTCCGGCATTTGCAGGAAAAAGGACTGAAATCGCTGGAAATTTGGTCCCGCGGCGTGGAAGTGAACCGGTTTCACCCGTTTGTCAACCGGGAAGAAGTGATGCGGACTTGCAACCTTTCCCCGTCCACATTCGTTATATTATATGTCGGGAGGTTGGCGCCGGAGAAAAGCGTCGATGTTCTTCTTCGCGCATTCGATTCGCTTCCGGGCGAGGTGCGCAGCAGGTCGCATTTGATCGTGACCGGGGACGGGCCTCTGCTGCGGCCTATGCAGGAGCTTCTTGCGGGCAGGGAGGACGTGACTTTTACGGGCTTCCGGCAAGGAAAAGAACTGAGCGACTTGTACGCCGCTGCGGACGTCTTTGTGTTCCCGTCGGCGACGGAAACGTTCGGCAATGTCGTGCTTGAAGCGATGGCTTCGGGAACGCCGGTTGTCGGCGCAGATGCGGGAGGCGTCGGGGAATCGATCGCGCACGAGGAAACCGGGCTGCTCTGCAGACCGGGGAACGTATCGGATTTCGCCGAAGCGATGCTGCGGCTGTATGAGGATCGCGGACTGGGCGCAAGGCTCGGTCAAGCCGGACGGGCTTACAGCTTACGGCAGTCTTGGGATGCGATTTTTCACAGGCTGTACCAAAGCTATGGCCAAGTCGTGCACGAAGCCGGAACAATGCGGAAGCAGGAGGCCGTCTTTTCCAAATGACCGCTTTTCCGTTTGTGATTTTAGAAAGTTTTTTCCAGTTGGCGCTTATAAAAAGTTTGAAAATCGATGAAAATAAGACGTAAAAAGATGGATAGCAAAGAGTCTTGCCGGAATTCCTGCCGTATTTCCCGGAAAAACAAAGATCCGGCCGCAGGAAGCGACTTGGCGGTTTTGACAAATCGGACCAAAGAGAGGAAAATCATATTCGGCGACCCTCGTAATCTAATCCACACCATCGAAAAAAATTTTGAAGGCGCTAAGAGAAACAGACATAAGGGGTACATACAAAAAAAGGGGGATGTTTCATGTTGGACAGTATTCTGTTAGGTCTCCAGATTGTTTTGGCTATGATTGGAGCCTACCAGCTGGTTCTGACGTTTTTCGGTTGGTACCGCCGCAAAAATCAAATTGATCATGCGCCTCAAAAAACGTTTGCCGTTCTTGTAGCGGCTCACAATGAGGAGCAGGTTGTCGGGGCGCTTATCGAGAACTTGAAGAATCTGGACTATCCGAAAGAACTATATGATATATTCGTGATTTGCGATAATTGCACCGACAATACGGCTCAAATCGCCCGCGATATGGGCGTGCACGCCTGCGAACGCAACAATCCGAAGCTGAGAGGCAAAGGCTACGCGATTGAGTGGATGCTCAAAGAGCTGTGGAAAATGCCGCGCCAGTACGATGCCGTCGTCATGTTCGATGCCGACAACCTCGTCAGCACGGATTACCTGCAGCATATGAACAACGACTTGTGCAACGGTTCCAAGGTTATTCAGGCTTATCTGGATACGAAGAATCCGCACGATTCCTGGATTACTGCCGCTTACGCGGTAACCTACTGGTACTGTAACCGTCTTTGGCAGCTGCCGCGGACCAACCTTGGTCTGGCCAACTATTTGGGCGGCACGGGAATGTGCTTCGAATCGAACCTGCTGAAGGAAATCGGCTGGGGAGCGACAAGCCTCGTCGAGGACTTGGAGTTTACGATGCGCTGCGTGATGCGCGGCGTCAACCCGACGTTCAACTATTACGCAAGAGTGTACGACGAAAAGCCGCTCACGTTCAAAGCTTCGGCGCGCCAGCGGCTCCGCTGGATGCAGGGCCATTTCAACGTAGCGAGACGCTATTTCTTCCCGCTGTTCTGGAAAGGGCTCAAGGAAGGAAGCTGGGCGAAGATCGATACGGCCGTTTACGCGCTCAACGTCTATAACCTGTTCATCGGATCGATCGTTACCGTGGTGCTGTGGGTCGATATGACGCTTCCGGGCGTTCCGAACTTTAGTTCCTTGTTCCAGATTGCGCCGAGCTTCTTTGCAATATTCTCGGTGTTAACCTACGCCCAGTTTGTGATCGCGCTGATTTTGGAAAAAGCGCCTTGGAAATCGTATAAGTACTTGATTACGTTCCCGCTCTTCCTGCTGTCCTGGTGGCCGATTACGTTCTACGCGTTTTTCACGCAAAACAACAAGCAGTGGAGCCATACCGAGCATACCCGCGTCATCCGGCTCGAGGATATGCAGAGCAAGCAGGCCGGCTAGTATAAGCCGCGCAAAAAAACGAATTTCGCTGTTGACTATAGTCAATGGCAATGGTATATTAATTTAGTGCGAAAGAAGAAGCGCCCGCTTCTCACCTGCCCGACCTTGGTTGGCTGGTTATGACTGAGAGTGACTTTGTTTGATTGATCCGTTTTCGAACAGATCAGTCAATTCATTGGACCTAAAACCAAACGTGGGCGTTTAACGCCCACGTATTTTTTTTTTGCAAAATCTTTTGGAGGTGGCAGGTTATCAGTACAGAGCACATGATTAACGATGAAATTCGGGCGAGAGAAGTTCGTTTGATTGATGCGAACGGAGAACAGCTCGGCATCAAGCCGATTCGCGAAGCGCTGCAAATTGCGCAGGATCAGAATCTGGACTTGGTGAACGTGGCGCCTACGGCGAAACCGCCGGTTTGCCGGATCATGGACTACGGTAAATTCCGCTACGAAACGCAGAAGAAAGAGAAAGAAGCCCGTAAGAATCAAAAGATCGTCGAGCTGAAAGAAATTCGTCTGAGCGCGACGATTGACGAGCACGATTTCCAAACGAAACTGCGCAACGTTGTGAAATTCCTGAACGATGGCGATAAAGTAAAGCTGTCCGTCCGTTTTCGCGGCCGCGAGATCGCTCATGCCGATATCGGTCAGCGCGTTCTGGAGCGCATGGCAGCCCAAGTGGAAGAGCTGTGCATCGTTGAGCGCAAGCCGAAGCTGGAAGGCCGGAGCATGATCATGATCTTGGCGCCGAAGCAGCAACAGTAAAATCTCATTCTTTAAGGAGGAACACCCCATGCCAAAAATGAAAACTCACAGCAGCTTGAAAGACCGCTTCAAAATTACAGGTACCGGCAAAGTAAAACGCTACAAAGCGTATAAAAACCATCTGCTGTCCGGCAAATCCGCTCGCCAAAAACGCGTTCTGGGCACGAATCCGGTTATGCATCCGGGCGATGTAAGACGCCTGAAGCAGCAGCTCGCTAACATTAAGTAATCCCGTTCGTCTCGAATTCGCATACTTACAACATTTCTGGAGGTAGATTGTCATGGCAAGAGTGAAAGGCGGATTTATCCGTACGCGTCGTCGTAAAAAAATATTGAAACTTGCTAAAGGTTACTTTGGCTCGAAACATAGACTGTTTAAAACGGCAAAAGAGCAAGTGATGAAATCCTTGCTTTACGCATACCGCGACCGCCGTCAGAAAAAACGCGATTTCCGCAAACTGTGGATCGTGCGGATCAATGCGGCAGCACGTCAAAACGGTCTTTCCTACAGCAAGCTGATGCACGGCCTGAAACTGGCTGGCGTAGAAGTGAACCGCAAAATGCTGGCGGATCTCGCCGTTAACGATATCAATGCATTCAACTCTTTGGCAGAAACTGCCAAGCAAAAAGTGAATGCATAAGGCACGGTTTTCAACCGGGCCTGCCCAGTACACCCCTTGTAACGATGCGTACAACCGTATCCTTGCAAGGGGTGTTTGTTTGATATTAACGCAAGGCTAACAAATGGATCGGTTTTTATGAAATTTTGACTTCCGGCTAATATTTGCTAAATAAAATTTTAAAACGATTATGCTATTATACTTGTATTCATAAAACACGAAACGAAGGTTTCGCACGGAAATCAGGTGAACGGATGAACATGATTTTGCTGTCCGGAGGTTCGGGAACGAGGCTGTGGCCGCTGTCGACGGAGCGGCGCTCCAAGCAATTTATACGGTTGTTTCATGACGAAGCGGGGCACCCGGTCTCGATGCTGCAGCAGGTATGGGGAAGGCTGGGAGGCAAGGGGCTTCACCGATCGGCTGTTATTGCCACTTCGGGCCACCAACGGGAGGCGATTCTGGAGCAGCTCGGATACGAAACGGATCTGGTGCTGGAGCCGGAGAAGCGCGATACGTTTGCGGCGATCCTGCTTTCGGTCGCTTACCTGTGCTCGCATCGCGGCGTATCCCGTGATGAGCCGATCATCGTTATGCCTGTGGACGGACGGACGGAGGACTCGTTCTACGACAGGCTGCTGCAACTGCCCGAGACGTTGATAAGCTCCGGCGCAAACCTCGCTCTAATGGGGGTCCGGCCTGATTTTCCGTCGCAGAAATACGGATATATGGTCCCGGATGGGGATGGCGGAGCCGATGCTGCGCTGACGATCCGCGCTTTTCATGAGAAGCCTTCGAAGACGGATGCCGTTCGTTATATCGAACAAGGCGCGCTTTGGAACTGCGGCGTGTTTTGTTTCCGTGCCGGATACTTATTGGACCGGCTGAAAGCCATGGAGCTTCCGGAAGCGTATGAAGAGCTGCTGCTGGCGTATGACCGGATCGAGAGCCGAAGCTTCGATTATGCCGTCGTGGAACGGGAAGAGCGGATTGTGGCGCTCGCATACGAAGGACCCTGGAAGGACCTCGGAACGTGGTGCGCGCTGACGGAGGAAATGAATCGGCCTCTGATCGGTCCGGGATATATCGGAGAGGAATGTGACAACGTTCACGTAGTGAACGAGCTTGATGTGCCTGCGGTCGTACTTGGCTTGTCCGATGTCGTCGTCGCGGCAAGCCCCGAAGGTATTTTGGTGACGCATAAGGAAAGCAGCTCCCGCTTGAAAGAAGCGCTCGGTCGCATGGGGCGGGAGACGAGCGGTGACAAGAAGGCGTCCTCCGAGCAGACGGTAGACCGCTCCGCCTTCCCGGACGGGACCTCGGTAACGACGCGCCGCATTCATCTGGAAGCGGGAGAGGAGCTCGTCACCGCCCCGTCTGGCGATGTGCGGCGTATCGTCTCTTGGACCGTTCTGCACGGCAGGTGCCGCTTGTTCCAAAACGGCGGGGAGCTACCGGTAGCTATTGGAAGAAGCTTCGTGCTCGGAGAGGAGGATAGCGCCAGGCTGAAAGCGCTGGACCCGCTTGATCTCATCGAGATTATTACGGAATGTCATGCATAAGGGGGGAGACTCGTGAGGGTAGACAAGGCTTTGTTTGGCTATAACGCCGATCAGGTACACCGGTACGTCTCCTCGCTCGAAGCGGAGCTCAAGCTTTTGGAGGAACGGCAGCAAGAAGAAAGCGCAGCATATGAACGGACGGAAGCGGAGCTATTGAACGAAATCGCCACCTTGGAGCAGGGATTGACCGAATTGGAGCGTATGGAAGCGGGTCTGAAGCAATGGATTCAAAGAAACGAGTAAAGAGAAAGCCGTTCGGGCGCACACTGCTTGGGCTCCGCAAGAGCGTGACCGACCGGTTCGTCGACGAGCTGGAAGCACAGGTCCGGGAGAAGGAAGAACAACTGAATCGGGAACGCAGCCGTCGGCAGGAGCGGATCGGCGAGCTGCAGGCACGGGCACGGCAGCTCAACGCTCAGATCGAGAGCAAGGATCATGCGGTGCAGCAGCTTATCGCAACCAAGATGGAGCTTATGGAGCGGCCCGGCTTCGAGCCGAAACTGGACGATGAGCCCGTGGACAAGCCCAGGCTGCGTCTTGGCGACCGGCTGGTAGCCGAGGGGCTGGTAACCCCCGAGCAGCTCGAAACGGCGATGGAGCGGCAGCAGAAATTCGGCGGACGCCTAGGGGACATTCTCGTGGAACTCGGCTTTACCCCGCGTGAGCGTATTGCGCCTATTTTGCATCAGCAAGGAAGCAAAGGACGCCTTGGCGACATGCTGGTCGAAACCGGCGCCATTACGAAAGAACAGCTGGACAGGGCGCTCGAGTTTCAACGCAAGAGCGGCGGGCTGCTCGGCGACATTTTGATGTCGATGCGCTTCATCGAGCCGGAGAAGCTGTATCGCCATATTGCTACGCAATACAACCTCGGACGAATCGGTTCGGAATATATGTTCGAGGAAGTGAACAAGCTGCCGGAAGCGATGGCCCGGCAGTATGATGCCGTCGTCATTCACCAAGACGCGAACCGCTATCTGGTAGCCGTCGGCCATCCGCTGACGGACGAAGCGGTCGTTGCGATTGAGAACATGCTCGGAATGCCGGTGCAGCAGGTACTGGCGACGCGGGAGGAAATGGAATATTTCTGGAAGGAAGCGTACCAGTCCGAGCTGCTTCGCGAGAGCACCCAGAAGCTGGCGGACGAGCAGCCGCAAAATTCCGCGCACATCACGTTTACGACGCCGCAGCTGACGGTCATCGGCATCTGCACGTTCCTCGTCCTGCTCAGCTTGGGGCTCGATTGGCTGCATACGCTGATCGTTCTCAACATAGCCGTGCAACTGTTTTATTTTGCCATGACGCTGTTCAAGTTCATGATCATTATGTACGGAACCCGCGATTTCGCCCAAATTCGCTTCAAGCAGGAAGAGATCGACGCCATCGACGAACGGACGCTGCCCGTCTACACGATTCTCGTTCCGATGTACAAGGAGAGCGAGGTCATCCCGCACCTGCTGCATAATATCGAGCAGCTCGATTATCCGAAGGCGAAGCTGGATGTGCGGCTCCTGATCGAGCAGGACGATATCGAAGCGCAGGAGATTTTGCAGAGCATGAAGCTGCCGCCGTATTACACGACGATCGTCGTGCCGCACAGCTTGCCGAAGACGAAGCCTAAGGCCTGCAACTACGGATTGATCCGCGCACGGGGCGAGTATGTCGTCATCTACGATGCCGAGGACCGGCCCGATCCCGATCAGCTCAAAAAGGTGCATGCCGCCTTCATGAGAAGCCCGGAGAATACGGCATGCATTCAAGCCAAGCTCAATTATTTCAACAGCGATCAGAACTTGCTGACCCGCTGGTTTACGCACGAATACAGCATGTGGTTCGAGCTGCTGCTGCCCGGTGTCATGCAGCTTAATATTCCGATTCCGCTTGGCGGGACGTCGAATCATTTTAAAATGTCGGTGCTCAAAGAGATCAATGCCTGGGACCCCTACAACGTGACGGAGGACGCGGACCTCGGCATCCGGCTCTACAAATCGGGCTACAGCACGGCGATCGTCGATTCCCGGACGTGGGAAGAAGCCAACAGCCGCGTCGGCAACTGGATCCGGCAGCGTTCCCGCTGGATCAAGGGATATATGCAGACATGGCTTGTCCATATGCGCAACCCGATCCGGTTGTGGCGGGAGCTCGGGCCGAAAGGATTTTTGGGCTTTCAGGTGATGGTACTCGCCACTCCGATGCTGCCGCTGCTTAATCCGTTTTATTGGATCATGCTGGTGCTGTGGTATGGCTGGAAATTCGCATGGATTCCGCAGTTTTTCCCCGGCATTATTTATTATTTGGCGGCGGCGGAGTTTTTGATCGGCAATTTCCTGTTCGTCTTCAGCAATGTTGCGGGAGTGTACTGGGTCATTCACGATCTTGAGAAGCGCGGAGACCGCACGTTCTCCTACGGGCTCGTCAAATACGCGCTGCTGACGCCGATCTATTGGGTGCTGATGAGCATTGCAGCCGTGAAAGCGGCTTGGCAACTGATCACGAAGCCATTTTATTGGGAAAAAACGACGCACGGTCTGGCGAAGCAAAATCATCCGTCTGCCCCGGGCGGCGGCGTGTCGCAGGGAGGTGGCTGACGATGGAGGTCCACTTGCCGAAAAGCGTCTATTGGGGCTTGTTTTTGTTCATTTTCTCGCTGGAATTCGCCGCCGGCTACTATGTGAGCCACGTCATCGGCTACGTGCATTCGGATGCGATGAGCCGGGTGGCTAACGCCTTCTATGTGCTCTATAGCCGTGACCCGCACCTTGCCGCCATCGGCTTCGTGTGGAACCCGCTGCCTAGCCTCGTCGAGCTGCTGTTTCTGCTGCCGTACCATTGGCTGCCGGAGCTTGCTTCGTCGGCGCTGGCCGGCGTGCTCATGAGCAGCGTGTTCGCCGGGATGACGGCAGTGCTGCTGGCGCGGGCGGCAGTCGATTTCGGGCTGTCGCGCACTTTCGCCGTGCTGCTGAGCCTGAGCTTCAGCTGCAACCCGTTCATGTTCCTGTTCGGCGCGAACGGACTTAGCGATGCGCCGTTTATTTTTTTCATCATGTATACGGTCATTCATCTGACGCATTGGATTTACGGGCGGCGCGTCGGCAGTCTGATCAAAGTGAGCTTTGCGCTGGCGCTTGCTTTTTGGACCAGGTACGAAGCGGTGCCCCTGGGAGCGGCGGTCGCCCTGGCCATCATCCTGATCGTTCTGTGGATTCCGCCGACGGACCCTCGGGTCGATCTGCCGAAGCGGCAGTACGGAATGCTGTACAAGCTGTTCCATATCGAGGGGACATGGTCGATGGTTATGGCGCCGGTCGTCTTTTCCGGGCTGCTGTGGCTTTGGTTCAACTACAGCATCATGGGAGACGCGCTTTATTTCCTGCGTTCCGAATACTCGAACGTGGCTCAGGCGCAAGGGCTGGCGACTGAGCAGACTTTTGTGGACATAATGGGCAATCCGCTGCTCGGTCTGCTATTCGTGGCCAAGAAAACGGCCTATTATTCGCTTCCGCTAGCCGCCGTCGTACTGCTGCGGCTCTGGAACCGGCGCTGGTTCCTGTGGGACCTGCTGGTGCTGTTATTGCTGTTCGTCTCGATCATCGCGCTGCAGTTCCTCATGCTCATGAAAGGAACGTCTTACGGCTGGTTCCGTTACTTTATGTACGTGTTTCCGATCACCGTGGCCTGGCTGCCGTACGAGCTTGCCCGGGTGAAACGGTCCTTCGTCAATTACGGGATCGTGCTGGCGGGGATGCTGGGAGCCTGCGTCGTGCTCGGGTATGCCTGGACGAACCCGCAGATTGCTCCGGACGAGAACAAGTATTTGCATGCGTCGCAGTATGCGGCTTCCCAGCAGGTGGAGAAGGAGATTGCCCGTTATTTGGATACGGAGCTGAACGGCTACAACATTTTGATGGATTCGTATTCCGCTTATTCGGTCATTCTGAACAGCAGGCATCCCGACAAATTTTTGATTACCAGCGATTTCGAATTTACTCCTTCGCTGAAAGATCCGGTCGGCTGGGGCGTCGATTTTATTCTTACGGCGAAGCCGGACAAGAGCTCGGCGCTGAGTGCAGAGGAGCGGACGTATAAAGATTTCTACGAGAAGGGCACGGAATGGACGGAGCTGTATAAGGAATTCGGGGGCAAATGGAGATTGTACAAGGTCATTCGTTAGCAAGAGGGAGGCGGGGAAACGTGGAACGCGCGGAGCCCGAGATTACCGTCATTATACCGGTTTATAACGAGGAAATTCATATTTACCGCTCGCTGCAGCATATTGAAGAGGAACTGAAGCGGCTGACGGCCTCTTACGAGATCATCGTCATCGACGACGGTTCGCGGGACGCCACATGGGAGCAGCTGATTTTGTCCGGGCAACGTTCGCCCCGGCTGACCGCGCTGCGGCTGAGCCGCAATTTCGGCAAGGAGCTGGCGCTCTGCGCCGGGCTGGAGCATGCGTTGGGACGGGCGGTCATTATTATGGACTCCGACCTGCAGCACCCGCCGGCGCTGCTCCCCGAGATGGTCCGGCTGTGGCGCGAGGAAGGCAAGGAGATCGTGGAATGCGTCAAGCAGGACCGGGGCAAGGAGTCGCTGGATAAGGCGGTCGGCTCCGCGCTGTTCTACAGCATCCTCAACCGGCTGTCCGGTTTCGATCTGCGCGGCGCGTCGGATTTCAAGCTGCTGGACCGGAAGGTCGTGCAGGCATGGCGGGAAATGCCGGAGCGGAATACATTTTTCCGCGGGATGACGGCCTGGCTCGGCTTCAACCGGGCGCAGATTTCGTTCGAGGTGCCGGAGCGGGCGGACGGTCACAGCCAATGGAGCTTTCTCGGCCTCATGAAGCTGGCGGTGAATGCCGTGGTTGCATTTTCTTCCATTCCGCTGCGGTTTGTCAGTCTGTTCGGGATCGTGTTCCTGCTCGGCGCCGCCGTGCTCGGGGTCCAGACGCTGTATCAGAAAATCGTCGGCAATGCGGTGACCGGCTTTACGACGGTCATCCTGCTGCTGCTCGTCATCGGCAGCGTCATTATGATTTCGCTCGGCATCATCGGCGAGTACATTGCCTCCATTTACAACGAAGTGAAGGGAAGGCCGCGGTACTTGGTCAGCCAGCGCATCTTCAGCGAAGCGTCCGCAGCGGCTGGCGAGGAAAGCCGCCGGATGGGCGAGGTTTCATGACGCTGCGGCTGCTCTTTCGGTACGGCATCGTCGGGCTGCTCGGAACGGCGCTTCATTTTGCGGCGCTGTTCGTGCTCGTCGAAGCGGCAAAGCTGCATCCGGTGCCGGCTTCGGCGCTCGGGTTCGTGCTTGTGCTGCTGGTATCGTACGCGCTGAACCGGCGCTGGACGTTTCAGGCTTCCGCATCGGGCTGGAAGCCGCTTGCCAAATATACGGTTGTGTCCGTCACCGGCCTGCTGCTCAACACCGGCCTCATGTATTTGGCCGTCGACCGGCTGCACTGGCACTATGCCGTCGGCCAATGTCTCGTTGTCGTTGCCGTGCCGCTATCGAACTTTTTGTTTAACTATTACTGGACGTTTCGCGAAAAAAGGTCCGGTGAATAAGAAGCCGCTGGGCGGCCTGAGCTTGTTTAGAAACCCGCTACGCGTATAAAATTCTCAGCATACGCCGGTGGGGTATATCCCTCCAGCCGCTCTTGAAACCCGCGAACTTGATTAGAATTAGCGGTATTTTCGCGGGTTTCAAAGGCGGACGTAAACTCTTACGGGATATACCCCACCTCTATTTTGTCTGAGATTTTTTACTTCCAGGGTTTCTCAACACTCTGCAGCCGCCGAGCGGCCTGCTCTTATTCATCGGACCTTAAAAAATATAGCCTGCCGGCTGCTGATTACTTCTTCTGAGCTACCGGCACGTTAAACTGCGCTTCCGGAATCCACTGTTTCCGGTAAAAATCCCTGCCCTTGATCCGGACCCGGTCCGGATGCACCTCGACGTACAGCCCTTCGCTTTCTTCCTTGCCCTTCAGCTTTTCCGCTCCTTTGCCGTCACTCGTCCACGTTTCGGACACCGAGGCGGTGTTGACCATCGTAAAGCCGTCCCGCACCAGCGTATCCGGCTGATTCAGCTCCCAGTGCGAATGGCTGCTGAAGTAGATGACCTGCGGATACTGCGACAAGATCGCCTTCAGTTCCTCGTGCTGAATGACGGCCCGGTTATTCGTGCAGCAAAAATGCGTTCCCGATACCGTAGCAGGCAGCGGTTGGTGCAGAAAGACGAAGACCGGCTTGTTCGTATGGGCGTCTTTTTTCAGTGTCTGCTTCAGCCATTCCAGCTGCTCGGGAGACAAATAAGCGTCCTCGGCATGAGCCTGGTCGGACTGCCGGTACCGCTCGGAGCCAAGGAAGATGAAGTGATAGCCCTTGATGGTCTTCTCGTAGTAGACCTTGTTCTCTCCGGAGAACGTGAGGAACCGGGAAATCGACGCCTGCTCCGTTTCTCCATTCGGGAAGCCGTCCGGGTTCCAACGGGTACGGCTGCTGTACCAGGCTTTGTAAAATTCGTGGTTGCCGATATTGTACAAGACGCTCTCCGGATGCGGCGCGCTTTGCATGAGCTCCTTGAGCTTGGCGTAGTCCTCGGGCATGCCTTCGGTTAAATCCCCGTTGATCACGAGTGTATCGGCCGACGGATTGATTTCGTTCAGATCGCTCAATACGCGAACCAGCTTCTCGTGCGACCCATCCTCCCACGATTGAACGTGGATATCGCTGATGACGGGAAAGGTCAGCACCGGACTTCCGTCCGCTTGGGGTTGACCGCTTCCAGCGGCCGCGTCTTGCGGCGGCTTCGTTTGCGGAGCGGTGCCGGAGAGGGCCGTCTGCGGGGCCGGCGATACGGCTTCGCCGCCCAGGAGCGGGCCGGGTGCGGCGGAAGCTTGGCTTATGGCTTGTCCCATGCCGGTTGCCATCAGTTCGGAACCGATGGCAAAAGGAGCGGCTGCAGCGGTTGCAAGGGCGCCGGAGATCAAGGTGATGGACAGGACGGCGGTTTGCAGCATGTCTCGCATGAAATCACTCCTTTTTCTTAGTTGCGCTTTTTTCCCTTTCGGTCTTTTATATACTTCGGCGTACGGCTCCTCTGTTTTGACCCATTACGGTAAACTTTTCTCCATCATGGCTATTATTGGCCCAAAGCCGCAAGATTGAAGACGAGTTCACTTTGGTAAAAGTTTCAGTGCACCCAATTTTCGGTCGGCCGTTCTCTGTTTCTTGTCGAGGGCTCCTTTTTAACATAACCAAAGTTTGTTAGTGGGCAGTCAAGCCGGCAATAATTGTTTGTGAAGCCGACGAGGGGCATTCACAAAATCTTCATTCGATGCGACGGTAATCGGCAGCTGGGGGGAAGGAAAGTTTGTAAGCGGGCCTTTCGAAAGAGTCTCAGGTCCGACTTCGTGTAAAGAAATCGCAAACGCCGTCTCCGACTTGAGCGGGAGGTCCCGGATCAAGGGCGTTTACGCGTCCGTTTTTTCGTCGGGAATGATGCTTGACTAAAAAATCGATTCAGCATATAATACAAAAAAACACATCAGATATATCGGCTATGAAGAGGACGAAGTTATAAGGGCTCTTATGTTCAGAGAGCAGCGGAGATGCTGAAACCAATGCCTTAACCCCTTATGTACGAGCTCACCTCGGAGCTGTTTTCCTGAAAGCTTTTGTCGCATAGCATCAGGCTTTACTGCTTGAAAGCGATAATGTTACTAGGGAAAATCGGATTGGCACACGTTACCGTGCTGAAGGTAAGAGACGCGAATTCACGAGTCGTCATCGTGCTAGCCGATGAGGATTGCTGCGGCGCGCATTACCTGCTAAGGTTATTTGCCGCGAGGCATCTAACAAATTCTGGGTGGTACCACGGAAGATTAACCCCTTTCGTCCCGTCAGACGCACATGCTGCGTTTGGGGATGAGAGGGGTTTTTTAGTCGTTTGTCGGATTATCTGAGAGGAGGCCAATATTCATGATCGTCCAAACCACACAAAAGTCAAAGGAACAGCTTCGCGAAGAGCTGCTGCAGCCGGACGTCATTACCGGTTCGGAAATGCTGCTTCGCAGCCTGCTGCTGGAGGACGTGGATTGCGTCTTCGGTTATCCCGGCGGAGCGGTCTTATATATTTACGATGCCATGCACGGCAATCCGGATTTCAACCATTTGCTGACGCGGCATGAGCAAGGCGCGATTCACGCAGCCGACGGGTATGCCCGTTCGACCGGCAAGGTAGGCGTCTGTATCGCCACCTCGGGTCCGGGAGCAACGAACCTCGTTACCGGAATTGCGACGGCTTACATGGATTCGGTGCCGCTCGTGGTCATCACGGGCAACGTCGCGACATCGGTCATCGGTACGGACGCTTTCCAAGAGGCGGACATTACCGGTATCACGATGCCGATTACGAAGCACAGCTACTTGGTGCGCGACGTGAAAGATTTGCCGCGCATTATCAAAGAAGCGTTCCACATCGCTTCGACCGGCCGCAGAGGCCCGGTTCTGATCGATATTCCGAAGGACGTCTCGAACGATACGGCACCGTTCTATTATCCGGAGAAGGTGGACATCCGCGGCTACAATCCGACGGTGCAGCCGAACAAGCTCCAAGTCGACAAGATGCTGGAGGCAATCGCCGAGAGCGAGCGTCCGGTGATCATCGCCGGAGGCGGCGTCGTCTATGCCGACGCGGCGGAGCAGCTGCTTGAGTTCGTGAACAAAACACGGATTCCGGTCGCCACGACGCTGCTTGGCTTGGGCGGCTTCCCGAGCGCGCATGAGCTGTGGCTCGGCATGCCGGGGATGCACGGAACGTACACCGCCAACAACGCGCTGCAAAACTGCGATCTGCTGATCGGCATCGGCGCCCGGTTCGACGACCGCGTCACGATGAAGGTGGACGGCTTTGCGCCGAAGGCGAAAAAAATCGTCCACATCGACGTGGACCCTGCGGAAATCGGCAAAATCGTCGAAACGGCGATCCCGGTCGTCGGCGATGTGAAGGCTGCGCTGCAGCTTGCCAACCTGAAGGCGAAGCCGTCCCGTTCCGAGAAATGGATCGAATGGGTACAGGAGACGAAGCGGAATTTCCCGCTGCGTTACAAAGATTCCGATACGGAGCTGAAGCCGCAGTACGTTATCGAAATGATCCATGAGACGACCAAGGGCGAGGCAATTGTGACGACGGACGTCGGCCAGCATCAGATGTGGGCAGCGCAGTATTACAAATTCAATCATCCGCGTTCCTGGATCACCTCGGGCGGCCTCGGCACGATGGGCTTCGGATTCCCGTCGGCGATCGGCGCACAGAAGGCGCACCCGGACCGGCTGGTCGTCTCGATCAACGGCGACGGCGGCATGCAGATGTGCTCTCAGGAGCTTGCGGTTTGCGCGATTCACCAAATTCCGGTCAAAATCGTCGTCATCAACAACCAGGTGCTTGGCATGGTGCGCCAGTGGCAGGAAATCATTTACGACAACCGGTACAGCCACATCGACTTGGCCGGCAGCCCGGATTTCGTGAAGCTGGCGGAAGCTTACGGCGTGAAGGGTCTTCGTGCAACGAACAAAGACGAAGCACGCCGCGCTTGGCAGGAAGCGCTTGATACCCCGGGTCCTGTGCTCGTCGAATTCGTCGTCCGGAAGCACGAGAACGTGTTCCCGATGGTAACGCAGGGCTCGACGATAGACCAAATGTTAATGGGGGATTCGGAATGACACGCAAACACACCATATCCGTTCTAGTGAACAACCAGCCCGGTGTGCTGCAGCGCGTATCCGGCCTGTTCGGCCGCCGGGGCTTCAATATCGAGAGCATTACGGTGGGCGAGTCCGAGGAAAAAGGGCTCTCCCGCATGGTTATCGTCACGACGGGAGACGACAAGACGCTGGAGCAGGTTTCCAAGCAGCTCTATAAGCTGATCGACGTGATCAAAGTCGTCGACCTGAGCGCCCATCCGATGGTGGCGCGCGAGCTGGCGCTAATCAAAGTAAACGCCGAACCAAGCATGCGGCCGGAAATTCTCGGCGTCGTCGAGACGTTCCGCGCGGCTATCGTCGATATCGGTCCGAGCTCGCTGATCGTGCAGGTGGTCGGGGATTCCGAGAAAATCGAAGCCATGACCGAGCTGCTCAAGCCTTACGGCATCAAGGAGCTGTCCCGTACCGGCGTAACGGCCATGATTCGCGGTATGAACAAATAATTCATTTTTCGTTTTACTACTAAACATGATGATCCTGTGAGCGGGGGCTCATGCGGATGACAGAGCCAACTAGGCCGGTGGTCCGAGCTTCCTGTCCCCCGTCGTCCGTTCGAGCACCCGTTCACAGGGTTTTAATTCAAAGGAGGAGCTATTATCCATGGCAGTTACGATGTACTATGAAAAAGACGCTGATTTGAACGTATTGAGAGGGAAAACGATCGCCATCATCGGCTACGGCAGCCAAGGCCACGCCCAAGCGCAAAACCTGCGCGACAGCGGCTTGAAAGTCATCATCGGACTTCGTCAAGGCCGTTCCTTCGAGCAAGCGAAAAACGACGGTTTCGAAGTTTACTCCGTAGCGGAAGCGACCAAGCTTGCCGACGTCGTACAGCTTCTGATGCCGGACGAAACCCAAGCGAGCGTATACAAAAACGAAATCGAACCGAACCTGAAGCATGGCGCAGCTATCATGTTCTCCCACGGCTTCAACGTTCATTTCGGCCAAATTCAACCTTCCGCGGATAAAGACGTATTCCTCGTCGCTCCGAAATCGCCGGGCCACATGGTTCGCCGCGTTTACGTCGAAGGCTTCGGGGTTCCCGGCCTGATTGCGGTTGAGCAAGATGCAAGCGGTCAAGCGAAAGCCATCGGTTTGGCATATGCCAAAGGGATCGGCTGCACCCGCGCGGGCGTCATCGAAACATCGTTCCGCGAAGAAACCGAAACCGACCTGTTCGGCGAGCAAGCCGTTCTGTGCGGCGGTGCTTCCGCGCTTGTCAAAGCAGGCTTCGAAACGCTGGTGGAAGCAGGCTACGCGCCGGAAATGGCTTACTTCGAGTGCTTGCACGAGCTGAAGCTGATCGTTGACCTGATGTACGAAGGCGGTCTCGCGACGATGAGACATTCCATCTCCAACACAGCGGAGTATGGCGACTATGTCACAGGTCCTCGCATCATTACGGAAGAAACGAAGAAAGAAATGAAACGCGTCCTGTCCGACATCCAACAAGGTAAATTCGCCCGCGACTTCATTTTGGAGAACCAATCGGGCCGTGCGTTCCTGACTGCTACCCGCCGTCTGGAAGCCGAGCATCCGATCGAGCAAGTCGGTTCCCAGCTGCGCGAATTGATGCACTGGATCAAAAAGTAATTCGGCAGACGATTTCAACGTATAACGGACAAGCAGCATAAGGTCGGCTTGAAGGCGGCGCAGGGAAATGGACAACAAGAGATCCGATCCCTGTCCGTTTCGGGTCGCACCTTTTTCTGCTTTAATGAAGTTACTTCCAAAGGAGGCCGGCCAAGACCCATGAGAAAAATTTATATTTTCGATACGACGCTTCGTGACGGCGAACAGTCGCCGGGCGTCAACCTGAACATGCAGGAAAAAGTCGAGATTGCGCTGCAGCTTGAGAAGCTCGGCGTCGACCGGATGGAAGCCGGCTTCCCGGCAGCCTCGCCCGGAGACTTGGCGGGCGTCAGCGCCGTAGCCCGCGCCGTAAAGAATGCCTCGGTTATCGCCCTGTCGCGTTCCCGCGAGCAGGATATCGAGGCGGCCCGCGAAGCGCTGAAGGATGCGCAGGATCCGTGTCTGCATTTGTTCCTCGCTACTTCGCCGATTCACCGCCAGCACAAGCTGCGGATGGAAAAGCACCAGGTGCTCGAAACGGCGGAAGCGGCGATCCGTTACGCGAAGAAGTATTTCAGCAAAATCGAGTTTTCGCCGGAAGATGCCGGCCGCACCGAGCTCGATTTTCTGTGCGAAGTGACGGAGATGGCGATCCGCGCCGGGGCGACGGTTGTGAACATCCCGGATACGGTCGGTTACCTGACGCCTTATGAATACGGCAACATTTTCAAGACGTTGAAAGAGAACGTGCCGGGCATCGAGAAAATTCAGCTCAGCGCGCACTGTCACGACGACTTGGGTATGGCGACGGCGAATGCGCTGGCGGCGATTTTGAACGGAGCGGACCAGATCGAAGGGACGATCAACGGCATCGGCGAGCGCGCGGGCAATACGTCGATTGAGGAAGTGGCGATGGCGCTTGAGACACGTCAGGAGTTTTTCCAAGCGAAGACGACGCTCACGCTGTCCGAGATTGCCCGTACGAGCCGCTTGGTCAGCAAGCTGACCGGTATGGTTGTGCCGGGCAACAAGGCGATTGTCGGCGCCAATGCGTTCGCGCACGAATCCGGTATCCATCAGGACGGCATGCTGAAGGAAAAGACGACGTACGAGATTATGTCGCCGGAGACGATCGGGCTCAAGGAAAGCAAGCTGGTGCTCGGCAAACACTCCGGACGTCATGCGTTCCGCGAGAAGCTGGTCGACCTCGGCTACAACCTCGACGAGGAGCATGTGAATGCCGCGTTTGCCAAGTTCAAAGACTTGGCCGACAAGAAGAAGAACGTTACGGACGAAGACATTGTCGCACTGCTTGAAGAGAAGCTGATCGAGACGCCAGAAGTGTTCTCGCTTGAGACGATTCAAGTCTCGTACGGCAATCAATCGACCCCGACCGCTACCGTGCGGATCAAGCTGCTGGAAGGCGGTCACTTGGAAGAAGCGGCCGTCGGCAACGGCTCCGTCGATGCGATCTACAAAGCGATCGACAAGGCGACGAAGGAAGAAGTCGAGCTCGACGACTATTCGATCCAATCAGTTACGCACGGCAAGGATGCGCTTGGCGAAGTGCACGTGGTGCTGAAGCAGGGCGATTACGCCGTGCTAGGCCGCGGCGTTAGCACGGACATCCTCGAAGCGAGCGCCCGCGCGTATGTGGACGCGATCAACCGCTTGATCGAGAAACGCAAAAGCCCGGCTCGCAGCCGCGATAACGTGACGTTGATTTAGCGTTTTCTACAGGCTTAGGAAGTGAAATAGGCGATAGCACCCCGGAATACCGGGGAATGCTATCGCCTATATTTATTTATCGGTATTTACTTTCGTTCGCTCAGCGCGCCACAGTCTGGTGCATGCGCTGCAGGGCGCGGTCCAACCGGTCGAAAGCGCGGACCATGTCCTCGCTGTTCGTATGGGTAAAGTTCAGCCGCATCGTGTTCGTCTGCGGTTCGTTCGCAAAGAAGCTGATGCCCGGGACGAAAGCGACGCCCTCTTCGACAGCCAGCTTAAGCAGCTCCTGCGTGTTGATATGCTCCGGCATTTCCACCCAGACGAACATGCCGCCTTTCGGCTCGATCCATTTCACGCCGTCCCAGTTTTTCGCCTTCATCAGGTCGATCATTTGCCGCATCCGCGTCTCGTAAGCCGTTCGGATCTGGTCGATATGGCCGTATAAATCGAAATGCTCAAACAGCTGATGCAGCGCCTGCTGGTCCATCGTGCTGGAGTGCAGGTCGGCCGCTTGTTTGGCGCGGGTCATGTGACGGATCACCTGCTCGTCGCCGATGACCCAGCCGGTGCGCAGTGCCGGCGCAACGATCTTTGAGAACGTGCTGGTGTAAACAACCGCGCCGCCATTCGCTTCCTGCTCCAACGAGAAAATCGACGGCATCGGCTCGCCGCCGCCGAAGCGCAGCTCGCCGTACGGGTCGTCCTCCAAAATCAGCACGTCGTTCGCTTTGCACAGGTTCAACGTGCTTTGGCGCCGCTCCAAGCTCCACGATTTCCCCGTCGGGTAGGAGAAGGTCGGGATGACGTAAACGAGCTTCGGGCGGTGCTGCTTGAGTTTACATTCCAGATCCTCGGGAATCATGCCGTCCGCATCGCAGTCGACGGAAATAAGTTTCGCCTGGCGGGATTGGAACACTTGAATAGCAGCCAAGTAAGTCGGCCGCTCGACGAGAATGACGTCGCCCGGATCGATATAGACGCGGGTGAGCAGGTCGATCGCTTGCTGCGACCCTGTCGTCAGCAGCATGTTGTCGACGCCGGCGCGGATGCCTTTACGTTCCAGATGCTTCGAGATGTTCTCGCGCAGCGGCGTATAGCCTTCGGTCAAGCCGTACTGCAGCACGCCCTTGCCCTGCTTGAACACGCGATCGAACGCTTCGTTGACCGCTTCTACCGGAAAATACTGCTCGTTCGGCAAGCCGCCGGCTAGCGAAATAATCGAACGGCCCTGGGTCAATTTCAGAATCTCGCGCACAGCCGACGATTCGAAAGCTTTGGTTGTATCGGAAAAACGGTATTTCATCGGTTAGGGCTCCTTTGGCGGAAAGAAGTGAATGTTGCTTCAAGTGATAAATTTAATTGTAAACTTATCCGGGGGAGATGACAACTGCCGCCAACAGTCGACAGCAGCCGTATTGCCCAGCAGCCGTTCGCATGCTGCCAAGACGTCCGAACGACCGGTGTGGTAAACTATTCGTATCAGCACGGAGATGGAAGGGGCCGGACAATGTGGAATCTTACCTGATGTTCGAACCGACGCAGGGGACACGAACCCCGGGTCATTACTCGGAATACAAGCCATGTCCTGCACTTAAGGCGTATGTATCGTGCTATTGGAGCTCCCGGACGGATGGAACGGAATTGCAGAACGAACCTGCGGTCACCGTCGTCCCGGACGGCTGTACGGATTTGATTTTCGAATGGGAAGCCGCGGGCGGGGGAGACGTTTCGATCCGTTATTGCGGGGCGTTTGAGCTTCCCTTCAGCCCGGAGCCGAAACGCGAGGGTGCGTCGGCAACGTTTGCGGTGCGGTTTTTTCCTGGAGGAGCGTATCCTTTTATAGGAGTGCCGCTCGGCGAGTTTAAAAATGCGCTGTTTCGAGGGACGGACGTATGGGGAAAAGCGGCGGCGGAGCTCGGGGAGCAGCTGAGGCTTGCCGCAGGGACGGCGGAACGGATCGTCCGTGTCGAAACGGCGCTGCTCCGCCTGCTGGCGGCTGCGGATCGCGGCAGGGCCGAAGCGCCGCCGGCATTGTATGAGGCGATGGTGCGTATTTTTGCAGCCAAGGGGACGGTCAGTGTCCAGCAGCTGGCCCGGTCGGGGAATATTAGCGCCAGGCAACTGCAGCGCCTGTTCGACAGCCGGATCGGGCTTGGGCCGAAAACGTTTTGCGGCATTGTCCGGTTTCAAAATATACTGCGCGATGCGGAAAGGCATCCCAAGCTTTCCTGGCAGGGAATCGCCGGGCCTTACGGCTACTGCGATCAAGCGCATTTCATTCGCGACTTCAAGCGCTTTTACGGAGAGCTCCCTTCCTCATTGTGATATGATGTCCGATTTATTCAATACAAAACGCCTTACGCCGGTTACACTGGTGTACGGAATTCGAACATCGAGGAGGCGTGTGGGCAATGGAATTCAATAGAGCCGCTGCAGCGGCGGAAGAACGGGCCAAGCACTACCTGCAAACGAAAGCGCGGCCGCTGGAGAAGGCGATGTATGAGTACGAGTTCGAGGAGGGACGCGCGGAGGACGTAGTCAGGGCACTGGAGCCTTACCAGAACGAAGACGGCGGCTTCGGGCATGGACTGGAGCCGGATATTCGCTGCGAGGCGTCCTCGGTTATCGCCACGACCGTGGCGCTGCAAACGCTGTCCCTGCTTCCCCGGGAGGCAGGCGGAGAGATAACAAGAAAAGCGCTGCGCTACTTTACGCAGACGTACGACCCTGCAATTTCGGGCTGGGACAAGGTGCCGCCGGAGGTCGAGCACTCCCCTCGGGCCCCGTGGTGGAATTACAGCAAGGCGAATCCGTACTGGGGCAATCCGAGCGCGGAAATCGCAGGCTACTTTATTGAGTTCCGGGAATGGCTGGAGGCAGAAGGCTGGGCGGACAAGCTGACGGAGCTTGCCGTCGGTAAGCTGTGCGAGGAATCGTCGCTGGACGAATTCCATGAGCTATTGTGTTACTTGCGCCTGTCCGAGCGGCTCGCCGGCGACCAGCGGGCACGGATCGCCGACCGGCTCGACACGATGATCGGCCGCTGTGTCACGGTCGATCCGTCACAGTGGAGCGGGTACGGACTGCATCCGGTTCAAGTGGCGACAACACGGCAGTCTCCATACTACGAGCGGTATAAGGATATCATACCGGCTAATTTGGAATTCATCGTCCGGGGTCAGGCGGAGGAGGGAGCATGGGAACCAGCGTGGGCTTGGGGGCAGTACGAGGACGTATGGCCGCTAGCGAAAGAAGCATGGAAGAGCGTGCTGACGCTGGGCAATTTGCGGCTGCTGCGGGATTTGCGGTAGAGCGGGTTACCCGGCGGAAGCAACGCAGCCACCGCTGCTGCGGTCTTTGGAACGAATTAGTTATTATTCAACAAAAGGAACCCGGTTTAAGGGGTTCCTAGAGCTTGTTGAGCAAGTGGGCTTTTACAAAAATAGAGATGCAAACGTAGGTGGGGTACCCACTGGAGAAGCGAAAGCGGCCGCCTTTGTCTTCGGGAAATATCCGCTGTTAAGCGGCTTCCAATCATGATTTCCCGATGACCCGGGGCCCCCGCAAAGTACTCGGACTAAGCTTCCCTGATTCAACTTCACTTTGCGGGGTGGGGCGGCGGTCGGAAGTGGATACCCCACCCCCTCGTAACCCTCTATTACCTCATTTGGCCACTTTCGTTCTCGTCGATATATTCCATTAAATCGCCGGGCTGGCAGTTTAAAGCTCTGCACAACGCATCAAGCGTCGTAAAGCGAATGGCTTTTCCGTTTTCGTTTTTTAAGATCGACAAATTCGCCGGCGTGATGCCGACCAGTTCGGAGAGCCGGTTTAACGACATTTTACGCTCCGCCATCACGACATCCAGTTTGATTCTTATCATCTTATCGCCTACTTCGCCGTTAAATTGTTTTGCTATTTTCCTCCACTGCATGTACCGCTATTTTTAAAGCCCAAGAGATCAACAGGAGCACGATCCCGCCGGTTATCGTATCAACATAGGACAGGTTGGAAAGCGAAATCTGCGCATTGGAAACCGTTAAGGCCGCAAACGCCTTCGATAACAGAAGGCCGTCTGTATACGTATAGGCCGACCCCGTAACCATGATTGTCAGCCCTAATTTGAAAACAATCGAGACGTTCTCATACGAAAAAAGACTGTCTTCATATATATTGTTCAGGAGCTTGCGCATAAACCATAGGAACAAGAGCGTGAACAAGAGCATGCACGTCGTGGAAATGAACGATAGTTGAACAAAGGACGGATCGGAATAAAGCTCCGGCTGCTGATAAAAGTTGAGATCAATATAGCTAAATAAAGGCTGGAAGTCTCCGAAGGAGCGGGCGAGATCGCTATCCGGGCTCCACAGACGTAAGGAATGTTCCCCTAATGCAAATATCCCCACCAAGATAACAAAGTAAAAACAAATGAGACACAGGATCGCGCCTATTTTAAAGACGATTTTTGATTTCATGAAGGATAACTCCTTTATGGCAGAAATGTAGTAACGAGTCGGGCAAAAGGCCGCTTCAGTTCATTAATCTACCATATTATTTTATCCTAAACAATAAAAATTTATCGTTTTTCGATAAAAATTTATTGATTAAGATGATGAAAGCTGCTAAGGTAAAAATCAGAAACATGAACATGGCAGCTTGGAGTTATAGGGGTGAAATTATGTTTTCTCCAATTGGCGCGCCTCAAAGACGGTTGTCCAAGGATGCGGTCAAAGTATGGGTCATCAGTGAAACGATTTCGAATGTGATCGGCTTTGTCGTGCTTGGGGTTTTGCTCTATTTGGACCATCGGTACGCATGGAAAGCGTGGATCGGCTGGATTCTTATCGGTCTTGCCGTCATTTCCGTGCCGTCTGCGATCTGGTCTTTCTATAGACCGTTTTTGCTCTATCGCAACTGGCGCTACGATATGAATGAAGAGTTTTTGCAGCTGAAATCGGGTGCGTTAAACGAAGAGCATCAGCTTGTCCCGATGACCAAAATCCAGTCGGTCGCCACGAAGCAAGGACCGCTTCTGCGAAAGTACGGCCTATGCTCGGTCTCGATCAAAACGATGGGATCGACGCATGCCATACCTGCTCTGCCTAAAGAGGTCGCGATCAAGTTAAGGGATCAGATTGCCCATTTCGCCAAACTAAAGGAAGTGGAGTCATGACCGAAGCGAAACGGCACCATCCGCTGACGATGGTTTGGAAATTGTGGAAGCTGGCCAAATTCTCGTTTGTCATCGCCGTGTACTTATTCGTGATCAAATTCGGTTCGGATTCGGCCTTTCTCAAGTATGGAAGGATTGCTTTTTTCCTTTTTGTCGGGGTCTCCGTTCTTGTCATTCTTTCGAAGTGGCTGACGCACAAATACAAGCTCGACGATGCGTCGTTTCATCTATATGAAGGGGTGTTCACCAAGTTTGGACGCACGATTCCTTTTGCCAAAATTCAAAACGTTAACCGTCACACGACCTTATTTCATCGGCTATTTAACGTGACTTCCATCCGATTCGAAACAGGGCTCACCGGTGAAGAGGCCGCCGTTGAATTCGAGGTCATCTCTTTAGCGGGAGCCGACAATATTGAAAAGCACGTGGCGAGCCCGGTGCCTGACGAGCCGATGATGGTACAGGACGGCGAAGCTACTGCGGAGTCGCATGCCGAAGCGGTGAATTCGCGGCGGACCGTTCACTTTAAGCCGACAAGAAAAGATATTGTCCGAGCTTCCTTTACATCCTTAAGCTTTCTGCTCCTTATTCCTTTGCTCGGTTCCGCTTATTCCAAAATCGATCAATTTTTTCATGTGAAGCAAGAGGCGAAAGGTTTGCTTTCCGTCATTATGAACTCCTGGTGGATTGCTGCAATTCTGATCGTTGTGTTTGCTGTGGCCTCCGTCGCTTTCGGAATCGTCAGAACCTTTGTGAAGTATGGGAAATACGAGATCTCTTCCGATCCCGACCGGATTTACATCACAAAAGGCCTGGTCGACGAAACGGTATTTTCCATTGCCAAGCAAAGGATACAGGCGGTTGAAATTACGCAGTCCGTGCTGAAACGTTTGCTCGGATTCGCCGAAGTGAAGCTGACCAGTGCAGGGGGCCTTGGCGACGGGGAAGACAAGCTCGAAATCAGCTCGCTGTATCCTTTTTTGCCTGTTCAACGCGCCTATGAGATGATTTCGGAAATGCTGCCGGCTTATGAAGTGACCCGCGAGATGAACCGGCTTCCCGCGAAATCGTTATGGGTACGCATGCTAAGACCAAGCTGGCTTTGGATTGTATCGACGGCCGCTCTATTTTATTTCAAGCCGCGGTTCCTTGGATTCGAGCAGACTTGGTGGGTGTTATCCGGCGTTCTGCTGATATGGATCTTTGTATCCAGATGGCTTGATTACGCAAATACGCGGTATATCTTGAAGGATAACTTCATTCAGTTCCAAACGGGAAGTCTGACAACGGCTTTATTCGTATCGAAGCGGGAGAAAATTATTGAAGTGAAAGTGACCCGTAGTCTATTTCAAAAATGGCTGGGGCTCGCGTCCGTCGGGACCGTGAACCGGGCCAAGCCGGTACGTCATGCTGGGATCGACGATGCGCCGGTCGAGCTGGCCGAGTCGTTCGTCAAATGGTATATGGGACGCCGGAAAGAGGTCAAAATGGAATAGAAGGGCGCCGGCGTGCCCGATTCGGAGCGAGTCCCGCCTTCCAGCTTTGGAGAAGGTCCGGGAGGCCGGTTATCGGTACGGTGATGGTTATAGGTTTTGTCTATCAAATTTATTCGATTTATGTCTTGGCGCAAAGACAGCTAAATGTGCTACAAAAGAGATAATGAACTTAATTTAGGAGTGAAACCAATGGCAGACGTGAAGAAAATTGCCGTTATCGCCGGGGATGGCATCGGTCCCGAGGTTGTGGCGGAAGCGATTAAAGTGATGAAAAAAACAGAGGACGTGTTCGGATACCGTTTTGAGTTCGAGCACGGCTTGTTCGGCGGTATCGCCATTGACGAGAAAGGAACGCCGCTGCCGGAGGACACGCTGGCGATTTGTAAGAAAGCGGACGCCGTGCTGCTTGGAGCCGTTGGCGGCCCGAAATGGGACAACAATTCGAAGGAGCTGCGTCCGGAAACGGGATTGCTCGGAATCCGCAAGGCGCTCGGCTTGTTCTCCAATATTCGTCCGGCTAACGTATTCGATTGCTTGAAGGAAGCTTCCACGCTGAAGCCGGAAGTGCTTGAAGGCACGGACCTGATCGTTGTCCGCGAGCTGACCGGAGGGATTTACTTCGGAGAGAAATTCCGCCGCGAGGGTGCGAACGGAGAAGAGGCGGTCGATACGTGCGTATACAACGTCACGGAAGTGGAGCGCATCGTCCGTCAAGCGTTCGAGATCGCCCGCACCCGCCGCAAGAAGCTGGCTTCCGTCGATAAAGCGAACGTGCTGGAAACGTCCCGCCTGTGGAGAGAAACGGTCAACCGGATCGCGCCGGATTATCCGGACGTCGAGCTGGAGCACGTGCTCGTCGACAACTGCGCGATGCAGCTTCTGCGCCGTCCGTCCAGCTTCGACGTTATCGTGACGGAGAACATGTTCGGCGACATTCTGAGCGACGAAGCGGCGATGCTGACGGGATCGATCGGCATGCTGTCCTCCGCCTCCCTGGGTGAAGGGGCATTCGGCCTGTACGAGCCGGTGCACGGCTCCGCGCCGGACATTGCGGGCCAAGGCATTGCGAATCCGATCGCGACGATCTTGTCCGTAGCGCTGATGTACCGCCTGACGTTCGGTTACCATGATGCCGCCGAAGCGATTGAGCGCGCGGTGAAGGAAGTGCTGGACGCGGGTCACCGCACCGGAGACATTGCCGTCGACAAGAGCAAGGCCATCGGTACAACCGCCATGGGCGAACTGATCGTTAACGCCATCCGCAAATAAGGATCGAACCGAACTAGCAAGACCGGAAAGCAGGAAAAACTCTTGAGGAATTCCGATTTCTTAAGAGTTTTTTCTGTTTTCTACAGCGCAGTTTTGTGTCTGGGTTGTCACAGATTAGAATTATTATAAAAAAGTAATTAGTTTAATCTTGACTTCAATGGGCTCCGAATGATACGATTTATAACGTGAAAAACCGTGATCAATTTACCAAATTTAAGGGAGGATTTTTGGAACATGGCAGAGCGTTTGGTAGGTAAACAAGCACCCGATTTTACAATGGACACTGCCCTTGGGAACGGACAAGAGTTCGGCAAAGTTTCCTTGTCCGACTATAAAGGCAAGTGGCTCGTATTGTTCTTCTATCCGCTGGACTTCACTTTCGTTTGCCCGACGGAAATTACGGCAATCAGCGAAGCCGCTTCGCAATTTAAAGCGATCAATGCCGAAATCCTCGGCGTTTCCATCGATAGCATTCATTCCCACCGCGCTTGGATCAACACGCCGGTAGATCAAAACGGCCTTGGCCAATTGAACTTCCCGTTGGCTGCCGATATTACGAAACAAGTATCGCGCGACTACGGCGTTCTGATCGAAGAAGAAGGCATCGCGCTTCGCGGCCTGTTCATCATCAGCCCGGAAGGCGAACTGCAATACCAAGTCGTTCATCACAACAATGTCGGCCGCAGCGTCGAAGAAACGCTCCGCGTTCTCGAAGCTCTGCAATCCGGCGGTCTGTGCCCGATCGGCTGGAAAAAAGGCGACAAGCACCTGACGGCGAAATAATCGTCTTCATACGCTTCGCATCTCCCCCTCGGCCTATCTCGCGGCAGGCTAGGGGGTTTTTCACTACATGGAGTAAAGGGGCTCGGAACCGACGTTATGGAAGTAATCAAAGGGCTCAAATACAGCGAAAATCATGAATGGGTGCGGGTGGAAAACGGGAGAGCCGTGATCGGCCTCACCGATTTTGCCCAAGAGGAATTCGGGATCATCGTCTTTGTGGAGCTCCCCGAAGAAGGTGACGTCCTCCAGGCCGGCGAACCGTTCGGCAGCATGGAATCCGTCAAGACGGTGACGGAGCTGTATGCTCCGGTATCCGGCAAAGTCGTTAGCGTCAATCCGAAGCTGACGGAAAACCCGGGCGTCATAAACCTGTCCCCGTATGGCCAAGGCTGGATGATCGTCGTCGAAATGAGCGATCCTGCCGAGCTTGACCGGCTGTGGGAAGCGGACAAATACGAACAAACCTACGTGCATGAATAACTACGGCAGCCTGACTTCGGTCAGGTTTTTTTGCGTCTCCCGCACTTGTACGGCTTATCGCCCCGATAAAAAAACGGGAATGTACTTTCCGGCCTCGTTCCCGTAAGATGGTGTTGTACCCATTTCGCGGAAAGGGAGGATCATGATGAACCAACCGATTCAACTTGGCGACGAATTTTTGAAAGAATCGATTTTGGCTTTTGAAAGCATGAAGAAGCTGGCCGATGGAACGATGGGCCAACTGGAGGACGCGCATTTTTACGAAACGATCGATTCGGAATCCAACTCGATAGAACTACTGATCAAGCATATGCATGGAAATATGATTTCGCGCTGGACCGATTTTTTGACGACGGACGGCGAGAAGCCGGACCGTAACCGGGACGGCGAATTCGAAGTCAGCCGGCTCCCCCGGGCCGAGCTGCTGCGGATGTGGGAGGAAGGCTGGGAGCGGGTATTTCAGGCATTGCGCTCGCTGACGCCGGAGGATGTGCTGCGTACCGTCTATATCCGCGGTGAAGCGCATACGGTGGTGAAGGCGATTCAGCGCCAGGTTTCCCATTACGGATACCATGTCGGGCAGATCGTTTTTTTGGGCAAGCACCTGACAAGCAACCGTTGGCAGACGCTCAGTATTCCCCGCAAGCGGTAGCAGGGGATCGGAGGATGCAGGAGGAGCCGCTCAGAAACAAAAGAAACATGCCGGAAGGACGGACGACCCGTCTTGCCGGCATGTTTCTTTTGCTATTACGAAACCGCCGGGTTTACGCTTTGCTTGCGGCCAGCAGCTTTTTATATTTCTCTGTGTACTTGACGACGGTCAGTACATAGGTGGCGTGCGACCAGGTGAGCGGGGCGACCGATACCGGCCCTCCGTCGAACGGGTCGAGCTGCTCCGGCAAAATGCCGCTTTCCATCGCGTGGCTGACGACCCATTCGAGCGTACGCCGCGGCGATTCGAGGTCTTCCAGTGTCTTGGCGCACTCGATCTCCCATTCCGCGATCCACAGCGTGCAGATGATCCACGGATTGCCCGGAACGTTATCGATATCCGACGAACGCTGGAAGTAATAGTCGTGATGGTAACGGGCGACACCGCCGATGTCCGTTTTGATCGTGAGTCCGGCCCGGTTGGCCTTCATCGTGCTGACGACGCGCGGGTCGTCGGCCGGGAGCACGCCAAACTCGAAAATGCCGTAGACGCTGCTCTCCAGCGTCTTGTCCTTCACCCAGACTCCGCCGTCCAACACGAGTCCCCGCACGAAACGCTGCTCCTCTTCGTCCCACAGATGCTTGAGGATGCCGGATTTGATTTTCTCCGCCGTATGCCGGTAGCGGCTGGACCGCTCTTCGTCTCCGAACAGGCTGCAGAAGTTGGCGGCTGCAATGAGACCGCCGTAGACGGCCGATGTGGTGAACGTGAAGATGCCGTACCGCTCTTCCCACAGGTCGTAGCTCGGCTTCGGCAGGCTCAGCTCCTGATCGATATAGCCGGCCATAAAGCGCGCCGCGCGGCGGATCAGCGTCCGGTACAGCGATTGCGGCAGCTCGATGATGCCGTGACGGACGTAGTCCTGCCACAGCGCGAACAGGACGAGCCCAGTCTCGTCCTCTTGAATCGGCAGCTGCATGTTGCCGCCGTTGAGGTACGGATGCCAACTGGAGCCCACCGTTCCGTCAGGATTGTATTTGTGATGCAGGTAGCCGTCCGGCGAGAGCGCCTCCGCGCAAAAGTTGAAGAACGGCGTAATCATGCCCTGATAGCCGGCCATGGTCATCGCATAAGCGATCAGCGCGCCGTCCCGGGGCCACATATAGCTGTAGTGGTCGCGGTTGGACTGCATGATGTCGGAGTCGTTCGCCGCGATGATCGCGCCGTTCACGTCGGTCTGCGTCCGGACGATTAACAGGCTGTGCTTGTACAACCGCACACAGGCCTCGCTCAGGTTGCCGTAATTGCGTTCCTCCGGCTTGTTGACCCAGCGCTGCCAATAAATTTCCACCCGGTCCAGCAGCTTGCCCGGATGGCTTTCTTTGACGTAGTTGTCAAGCTTCTTCACTTCTTCGAGATTTTTGCCCGCGCTCATCCAGTAATAGAGCGTCTCGTCGCCGTTCGGCGGCACATGCAGCCGGAAGCTGACGGTGCTGTCGACGGAGCCCTGGGCGATCGCATTGCCCATCAAATGGCCGTCCTCCGCATCGCGCCACGTGCCCTCGGCGTTGTAAAACCGTTTGACGCCCGTCGTGTACTGATAAATGCCTTCGGTGCCGGCCAGCCCGTTGAACATGAAGTAGCGGTCTTTTTTATAATGAAACACGGTATTGTTCTGAGGATAATAAGCGGCGGTATCGCCAACCTCGGTCTCGTTGATGACGAGGTCCTGATTGAAAAACATGCGCACCTCGCGCACGGTATCCCAGTGATTGTGGACACGCACGCGTTTCAGATACACGTCCTCGCGCTGATGCACGCCGTCGTTAATAAGCAAAGTAATCCCGAGATGGTAATGGGAGGCGCGAACTTCGGTTACCAGAGAGTCTTCGATATACGAAAGCTCGAACTTCCATTCCGGGTCGGCCAGCCAAGTAAAAGCGCCGTCCACCCAAAGGCCGATGCGGCATTGATAGCCGCCGACATGGTTGAGCTGCCCGACGTAAGGATAATACAAATCGCGCATGTACGTATTACGGTCCAGGTTGATCAAAAACTTTCCGTTTCCGATGACTAAGTGCCTAGGCAATCCACCCACACCCTTCTCGTTCCAGAATGCTTGCTTTCTCTTAAGATACATTTTTATGCCATGCCGGTCAATCCGTGAAAATGAGTGAAAACGGCTGCCGGCGGCAAGTTTGCTTCAAATTTGTCGGCTATGGAACCGGAGCGGAGGAAGAGGCAAAGCCCGGCTGCCTCAGGCTTGCGGAGGGCACCAGGCTTTGGCGGATGTCATTTGCATGAGCAAATCGTATGGATTGGGAGACTGGAGCAGCCGCTGGTAATGCTCGGGTAGGACGTCGCAGCACGTGTGGGTATGACCCGTATGGTATTGAATGTGCATCTCCGAAGCTTGGTCGTCATACCGAACAAAAGCAATCTGCTTCGAGCCGATCGGAATGAGCTTCATACGATCATCCTTCCTTTGGGAAGTCCGGTGAAGCCGGACTGAGCTTGTCGAGCAAGTAGTCAATTGAGGTAATAGAGGTCACGAGGGGGTGGGGTATCCACTTCCGTATGTTTCTATATACCAGCAAAGACCACTTTCTCGACACTCTGAGTCCGGTGAAGCCGGACTTTTCAATTAGGCATTACTTTATGGTTATGCTCACTGCATCAGGTTTAGAATTTGCTCGCGGTATTCGTGAACGAGCGACAGCGCATGCTCGTCGTGAAGCCCTTGGGCGACGACGCTGAAGGCTGGATCGTCCGAGTCGGGAAGCAGCAACACCCAACCGCCGTCGTGGTGCACCTTGATGCCGTCGATGAGCTCGACCGGCCGTCCCTTTGTTTCCTGCAGCATCCGGCGCATGATTTCGCCTTTGCGATCCCACGGGCAGTCGATCCGCTCGCGCCGGACGTAAACGCTCGGCAGGAGCCGCAGCAGCTCGTCAAGCGGCAAACCGCTGCGGTGCATATTGCGCACGATGAGCCCGGTTGCGAACAGGCCGTCAAACAGCGGATGCATCGCAAGGTCTGCAGAAACCTCCATGATGCTGCGAATCTGCTGCTTCGTGCGCACGATCCGGGCGCCGAGCCCTTCCGCCAAGCTTTCGAGCAGGTGAGGCGCGCTCACGGGGGCGCCGATGACGGCGGATTTGAAGCTGTGGAAGAACGACACGTACTGCAGCAGCATCAGACGGTCGCCTGTCACCGTCTCGCCTCCGGACGTGACGAGCGACATGCCGCGGGCGTCGTCGTCGAGCCATAGGCCGAGGTCGGCCGACAGCGCACGGACATGTTCCGCCAGCCGCCCGCGCTGCGCTTCGGCGGGCAAATGCACGGCCTCGCAGCCGAGCGCATCAAGCAGCGGCCGCAGCAGCGCGAAGACGGCCGGGCGCGTGCAGACGACGGTGCGCAGCGGCAGGGCGGCTTCGCCTTCCATCGCCGTGAAGGCGAGCAGGGCCCCGAGATACGACGCCGTCATCGTCTCGTCCGTCCGATAGCTTCCGGGCAATTCCGCCGGGGCCCGACCGTAATCCTCCTGCCGGAAGCCGTTCTCGACCTTGCGCTCCGCCGCTTTGTCGATCGGCAGGCCCTGCGCGTCGTAGCATTCGAGGCAACCGAGCCCGTCGGCGCCGAGCCGTACGTGAATGCCCCCGGCGCTCTGCAGCTCGCGGACGGCGAAGCGGGCCACCGGCGGCAGCACGTCGCCGAGATCGACCACGTCGACGCCGACCGACTGCAAGCCGGCGGCCACGGTGCGCTTGATCAGCCGCGCGAATTCGTGGGGCGCGGAGCTGACGGCGAGCCGCTTGCCGGCGGCGAGAGCGGAGCCGTAGGCGGTGGCGAAGCGGGCGGCGAACTCCGGCGTCAGATCGAGGTTGGGTGTGCCGGTGACGCCGTAGGCGCTGTACAGCGGCTTGCCCAGGTGCTCGCCCCAAATGAACGAGGAGGTCAGCCGCGTATTTTCGCGGACCTGTTTCTTCGGCCATATCTTCACGTGCGGCTCGACAACGGCTTTCGGGCCGATGACGCAGTGGCTCCCGACGACACTCCCGTCGGCGAAGCGCGCGCTTTCCTTGCAGAAAATTCGGCTCCCCAGCGTCGAGCCGAGCAGCTCGTTCCGTTCGGCGATATGGTTATGGTCCCATAGGATCGTCCGGCCCAGCACGCTGCCTGCGGACAGCACGTTGCCCTGTCCGACGATGCTGTACTCGCCGATCTCCACGCCTTCCCCGATCCGGCAGCCGTCGCCGATAAATGCCGGCCCGATCCATTTGACGTCCGGAGCGGCGGTGACGTTCTCGCCGACGTAAATGCCGGGCCGCAGCTCGGTGCCGCGGATGCGCACGTTCGCCTTGTGGTCGAGCATGTCGAACTGCGTCTGCCTGTACTGCTCCAGCGTGCCGATATCCGACCAGTAGCCGTCCGCGACATAGCCGTACAGCGGTTTTCCGTCGGAGAGAAGGCCCGGGAACAGCTGCTGGCTGAAATCGTAGGCGATGCCCGGCTCGAAGCGGTCCAACACCTCGGGTTCGAGAATGTAGATGCCCGTATTGACCGTGTCGCTAAACACCTCGCTCCAGCTCGGCTTTTCGAGGAAGCGGACGATGCGCCCGCCGTCGTCGGTCATCACGACGCCGTATTCGAGCGGATGCCGGGCACGAGTGAGTACAAGCGTGGCGAGCGAACGCTTCTCTTGATGAAAGCGGATCGCCTTGGTCAGATCAAAATCGGTCAGCGCATCGCCGCTGATGACGATGAACGGCTCGTCCAGAAATGGGGCGGCGTGCTTGACGCTGCCGGCGGTGCCGAGCGGAACCGTTTCTTCGAAATAATGGAGGCGGACGCCATGCCGGCTTCCGTCCCCGAAATAATCGCGTATAACGTCCGGCAAATATTGGATCGTGACGGCAATGTCCGTAATTCCGTGCGCCTCCAGCAGCTCGATGATGTACTCCATGCACGGGCGGCCGGCAAGCGGAACCATCGGCTTCGGGAGATGGCAGGTTAACGGGCGAAGCCTCGTCCCTTTGCCTCCGGCCATAATGACGGCTTTCATACAGATCCCTCCTTGCGGCGTTCTGTCGTGCTGCGAATCTCCGGAGGGCCGGGCCTCTGTCACGAGCCGACGCCGGATGCCGGAGACTTGCGCGAACGAATCCGCTCCTGATACTGCTCCGCTACGGCGCCTGCAATGCGTTCCAGAGCATAGTGCCGCTCCAGCTTGAGCCGCGCCCGCTCCGCCATGCTTCGCCGTAGCTCCGGCTGCCCAAGCAGGTTGCCGACATGCCAGGCGAGCGAGTCGACATGGCCGGGCAGCGCTTTGTACCCGTCGATGCCGTGCTCCACGAGCTCGGCGAGTCCGCCGGTATCGGACAAGACGACGGGACATCCGTGCTTCATCGCCTCCAGGGCGACGATGCCGAACGGCTCGTACAGGCTCGGGATGACGCACACGTCGGCCGCACGGTACAGCGCCGCCTTCGTTCCGTCGTCAATGAACCCGGTGAAGCGTACGCGGTCGCCAAGGTGGGCGGCCTGCCGCTTCAGCTCGTCCTCCATCGGCCCGGAGCCGCCGATGAACAGCACCGTGTCCGGCGCGCCCGACAAAATGCTTGGCATCGCGTGGAGCAGCGTCTGCACGCCCTTCTCAAAGACGAGCCTGCCGACGAATACAAGCACGCGCCGCCCTTGAACATTGAACCAGCGTTTGGCGTCTTCTTGCGAATCGGCCGGGCCTTCGACCGGCTTCTCCAGCTTCACGCCGTTCGGGAAGACGAGCATTTTGTCGTCCGCTTGCTGGAACAAGTCCTGCACTTCCCGCTTCATCGCATGGCTGCAGACGAATACGCGTTCCGAATCGTAGGTGAGCCGCCATTCGAGCCGATGAATCCGGTTCGACAGGTCGGTATTCAGCCGTCCGTGATTCCGACCCCATTCGGTCGCATGAATCGTGCAGACGAGCGGAAGGCCGTAGCTCATCTTCAGCTCGCGCGCCGTATGGTACACCATCCAATCGTGGGCATGCAGCAGATCGATACGGCCGCCGTTTTCTTTATAGCGGACAAGATGATCCGTGAAGGCCAGATTCATCTCGAAGGTCCAATCGTAAAAATCCGTATCGCCGGAATGCAGCACCGGAACGCGGTGCACGTACACGACGCCGCGCTTCTCGAAATACGGCGCGCCGTCGTGCGCGCTCGTCACCACATGAACGATCGCGCCCTGGGCGGCCAGCGCCTCGGACAAATCCGCTACGGCGCGGGAGAGCCCGCCGACCGTCTTGGGCGGGTACTCCCAAGCGAGCATGAACACGTTCGGGCTATGCTTCGTTTCCTCCAGAATTTGTCGGAAATGCTCCGCATCCGGCAGCAGTGGAACCGGCGACGCCCGGTGAATGGAAACGTAATCCCGGTAGTCGATCCCGGGAAAGCAGTTGTCCTTTGCTTCCAGTTCCGTGACAAACGATTCGTTGATTACCTGCGCCTCGATTTGTTCGCACAGCAGCCGGAAGCAGCCGAGGTGGTCCTTCGTCCGGCGGCAGGCGTAATCGACGACCGTCTGCGAATCCATAATGAACGCCCAGTCGCTGCTTTGCGCCAGCATCAGCTCGCGGGCCGTTTGATTCAGCGCGCGCTTCAGGAGTCTCTCACCATCCTCCAAATGCTCGTGCTTCGTGGCAAGCCGGATCATCCTCAGCTCCGCTTCGTGCAGGTGGCGGTAAATCCAATCGTTGTTCCCCTGCAGCCATACTTCCGCCGAAGCCCCGCGGCCCCAGCTGGATTCGTTCACTTTGCCCGTATCGGCGACCGGGTACTCTCGCAAATACTCCGAAGGCGTCACCATCCGCAGCTCGAACGGATCGTAAAACAGCTTGCGGCACAGCATCTCGATCCACAGCGGCCCTTCGTACCACCAATGGCCGAACAGCTCGGCGTCGTAGGGCGAGACGATTATCGGCTTGCGGTCCAAATGATGGTGCCAATGCTCCGCCTGCTTTTGCCGGTTGAACAGGAAATTCCCCGCGTGCCCGGCGGCCTTGTTTCTTGCCCATTCCGGGTTGTACGGCTCGCGGTGGCCGTCTTTGCCGGTGATCCGGTAATATTTGATGCCCGTATTTACCCGTTCGTGCGTCGGCAATACGTACGGACGAATATGCTCCCACTCCGCCAAATCGTGCCAGCCGAGGTCCCAGCCGATATCCCGGTAATATTCCCGGTAGTCGTAGTCGCCCGGATATCCGTTCTCGGCGCTCCATACCTGCTGCGACGATTCCGGATCTCGCGGGAACGCCGTGACGCCGTAGGGCGTCATAAGCGGGGCGTACAGCTCGCGATTCGGGCGCGGCGTCGCATAGGAGACCGCCGTAGAGTCCGCGAAAAAATAATCGATGCCGCACGATTTCAGCACCCGGTCCACCCCGGGGGTAAAGCCGCATTCGGGCAGCCAAATGCCGCGCGGCGGGCGCCCGAAATGCCGTTCGTAATCGCGGACGGCCGTAACAATCTGGGCGCGGATCGCCTCTTCGGTTCGCATCAGCGGCAAAAAGCCGTGGGTCGCGGCGCAGGTGACGATTTCGAGCATGCCGAGATCCTGGTAATGCTTGAAGCGGGTCACGATGTCGCGTCCGCAAGCCTCGTAAAGCCGGCTCAGCTCCCGGAACCGCTTGGCGTACATGCGGGCCAGTGGCTCGAAGCGCTCGTCGCCCCGAAGCCGGACAATTTCCCGATCGGCCAGCCGAATGAGCTTGGCCAGATGGACTGCGTAGCGCTCCTGCATCAGCGGATCCGTACACAGCGCCAGCAGCGTGGGCGTCATCGAGAAGGTGAGCCTGAAATCGATGCCTTCCGCCGCCAATCGGTCGAACAGGTCGACGAAGGGAAGATACGTTTCCGTCATCGCCTCGTAAAACCAGCGCTCCTCCATATAGTCGTCGCGATCGTAGTGCCGGATATAGGGCAGATGGGCGTGAAGAACCAAAGCCAGATAGCCCTTCGGGTCCGGCTTCGGCTGGCCTCGATTGAGCAGCATAAACGAAGAACCTCATTTCATCCAGCTGTGGTAAGCGCTGAAATTCTCAAAATCGTACGGTCGTATACGCGCGGAAGTTTTGCCGGGCTCCTGTGCTTCCGGTACGGTCGGCTGCAGCGGAGCGCCCCACGGAGCGGCGCTGTCCCGCGGCGTGCGAACGGCGCCGGACCGCAGCAGCGGCACGAACTGCCGCCGGATCGTGTAGACGCCGAAGTCGACGGTCCACACGGTGTCGGCCGAAACCCCGTGAATGTACCAGCGGTCCGCCTCCGGCGTCGTCTCGATATCGAAATGACGGTGCGCGTTGTTTCCGTTAAAGTACACGCCGGTAACGTCGTATACCCGCAGCACCTTCGGCAGTACACCCCAGTCGCACTCAAAATGCTGCGAGCACAGCCAGCGCTTGCGGTTGCCGACTTCCCAATAAACGAACAGCGCATGGGCATCCCGGACCATCAGATGCAGCAGATCCTTCTCGTAGCGATCCGGCAGCTCGAAGCCGGACGTCGGAATAGACCGCACGGGCCAAGTCCTCCTTGGAAACGAACTTTATCTTTAACAGAATTTGCAAATCACAGCCAATTTATGCACGCAGGAAGCGAGGGGACAACCTGCCGTTTCCATGAAGGAAACATTTAACTAAGCATCCGCGGGGCGAAAAAAGAGGATTTTTGGCGCTCTTGGTCGAATAGATTAGGGATAGCGGCATGGGTCTTTTTTTGTTTGATAAGAATGGATAAGCTTTTTGCAGCCTACAGCTGCGCATGAACGATCGACAATTCGTTAACGTCAATATAAAGCAAGGAGACCATGCGGCTTGGGACGCGCAAACATCGAGAAACCTTTTACAGGAAAATAACGTCAATATAGTTGGAATCATCCCGGGAGACCTCTGGAGCCGATTCGACGAACGGTTTTTCCTGTGCGAAACGCTTTTCGATCTAGTTTGCAATCATAGCCGTCTTAGATTCATAGTGGAAACAGGGGGACGAGGACGATGAGTTTTTGCTGCGGCGCCAGCATGTTGGGGACCAAAGGGACGCTAAGACATATCCGGACGCAGATTCATAACGTGCCGTTATTGTTCTGCCCGGTATGCCACCGTGTGGAAGTGCACCATCTGGTGGAAAACGAGTACGAGATCCTTGCCGAGTATGCGCATGGAGACGGCGCGCCGGAAGTGGATTTCCAAGAGTACGTCGAGCATCGGGACGTTCAGGAGATGTTCGAGAACTGCGTGAATCACGAGAACGAAGAACCGCTTGAGGTCGTTCGAAGCCAGATCGACATGGCGCTCGACCTGTTGATGGTGGCCAAAGAGATCGGCGACGCCGAATGGGAGCAGCAGCTCAAAAAAAGGCTGAACGTCCTCAGCCAGCGCCGTCACAAGCTGAAGAATAAAAAGACCATGCGAGGCCTGTCTTAACAGTACCAACCTTTTGCAAAAACGTCCCTTCTTCGCCAAGCTTCTTTGCAGGCAAAGGCAGCGCCGGCAGCGGCGCCGTATGCCCATGTGAGCGCGGCGCTGCGGCTGCATGACAATGCGGTCCGGCGCCTGGGCAAGCCTGTTGCGGCTGCGGCTTGGAAAGGGACGTTTTTTGTGGCTGGCCCGGTTGGAAAGCCTGCCCTGACCCACATAAAAATTCCTTAAGAAATATAGGCGTCCAGCCTTCGAAATGACCCCCGTAATCGTATAAGCGACAACGAAATTTTTAAGCAGAGAGGTGGAACGATTGCTGCTGGTTTTATTTAAGAAATTTCTCGGAAAACGCCAGGCACACCACTCGGATTCCGCGGATGCGCAAACGCCGGAACAAATCGTTATTTTGATTCAAGAAGGTGATCTACGCCTCCGCAATCAATTCATCACCGATTATCAACCTTATGTTGCGAAGGTAACGAGCAGATTTTGCAAAAGATATGTGGACCCGGCCCGGGACGATGAGTTCAGCATCGCACTCGGCGCCTTCAATGAAGCGATCAATCAGTTTTCGCCGCAGGCCGGAAGGTCGTTTCTCGGCTTCTCCGAGCAGGTCATCCGCCGGCGGCTCATCGATTATGTCCGCAAGGAACAGCGCTTCTCGCAGCAAATCCCGTACAGCACGTTCGAGGTGGAGGACGAGGAGGACAACATTGTCAATCCGGTCGAAATCCATCAGGCTGTCGAGCAGTACGAGAAGCAGAAGGGAATGGAGGAACGGCGCAGCGAGATTATCGATCTGAACCGCTGCCTGTCCGAATTCGGCATCCGCTTCGGAGATCTGGTCGATGCTTCCCCTAAGCACGACGACTCGCGTCAGGCACTCTTCGGTATTGCCAAGACGCTCTCGAACGACGGCGAGCTGATGCGGCTCATGATATCCAAACGGATGCTTCCCATTAAGGAGCTACTGGCTCAAGTGAAGGTTTCGCGCAAGACGCTGGAACGAAACCGCAAATTTATTATTGCTGTTGCTCTGATATATCAAGGACCTTATCCGTATCTCAGAGATTACCTACATATCAGAGAGGATCATGAAAAAGGGGAAGATGTCCGTGAATAAAGGGGTCGTGATGGAAATCACGGAAAAAAGCATCGTTGTGATGCGTCCGGACGGCAAGTTCGAGCGGGTGCCCCGCAAAAAGCGGACTTGCGAAATCGGCGAAGAGATCGTCTATGCGGATAGCGGTATCAATTGGAGAAGTCCTTCCGTCGCCGGCCGTTCGGCGATTGCGGCAGCCGTCGTCTTCGGTCTGGTCTTGTTTGCCAGCTTCAATGGGAAGCTGGGCAGTCCCGAGGTGGTAGCTTACATCTCGATGGACATTAACCCGAGTATCGAGATGGGCATCGACGCCAAAGAGAACGTGCTCGAGCTGCGGGGACTTAACGACGATGGAGCGGTGCTGGCGCAGGCGGTCGACTACAAGGGGAAAACGCTGGAGGCCGTCACCTCGAAGCTGTTGGACAAGGCCGAGCAGGGCCCGCTTGCCAAGCAAGAAGCGGAGATCGTCATTGCCAGCACCGTCGTCGAGCCTAAGAGCCAGGTGAGCGATGCGGGTATTGCCGAGAAGCTGCGCAAGCAGGTGACCAAGCACATCCAAGAGGCGCACCCGACCAAAGTGGAAGCTTATCAGGTCGCCGCGTTCGCCGCGCCGCAGGAGGTGCGGGAGGCCGCCTCCCAGAACGGTGTATCCATGGGCAAGTACACCGTGTATTTGAATGCCAAAAGCAACGGAGAGAGCGTAACGCTCGACGAATTGAAGAGAGAGTCGGTCCTGCAGATCTCCAAGCAGAAGCCGGAAGTGGCCAAGCTCATTCAACCGGATAAACTTCCGACGAAAGCGGACATCAAGAAGATGGTGGAGGAAGAGAAAAACGGGGAGCTGGACAAGAAGCTGGAGGAGCAGCAGAAAGACCGCAAGCAAGACAACGGCAAGAACGGGAAAAATGGAAAAAACGATTCGAAAAACGACTCGAAAAACGACCCCAAGAATAACAACCCCAAGAACGACTCGAGAAACGATTCGAAGATCGATCCGAAAAAGCCCGGAAGCACGACCGGGAACGGCGGAAAAGACAAAACCAAGGACGACGATAAAAACGACGACAAGAACGGCAATAAGCGGGGCAGCGATAGAGACGATAAATCCGCAGACCAAGGAAAGACGACGCCGGCCAATACAAGGCCGGGCAGTACGCCTCCTGCGGGCACGAAGCCGGGAACGACAACTCCCGGCACGTCGCGTCCCGGCGACAAGAACGACGACAAGAAGGAAGACGACCGGAAAAAAGAGGACGATCGCCAAAAGAACGACCGTTCCGGTTCGAATTCGAAAGACCGGGAGGACGACCGAAAGAAGGAAGAGTCCACCAAATCGAACGATGAGCGCCGGCGCGATGATGCAGACCGGCGCGTTGACGAATCTAAAAAGAAAGAGCAAGACCAACAGAAGGAACAGGATAAAAAGAAGGAATCCGACAGCAAGAAATCGGACGATAACAATAAAAAGCCGACCGGAGATTCGAAGAAGAAAGACGATAACAAGCCGGACGATTCCCGAAAGAAAGAGGATCATCCGGGGGATGACCGGAAGAAGGATTAATATTTAGATGCCAGTATATCGCTCTCTATCCAAAAAACCGTTACCGAAGCGGACTTGCCGCCCGGGAAACGGTTTTTTGGGGTTTATTTCACATAAAAAAAACCAAATGGCCCACCGATAAAATTTAAGAGTGGCGCTTGGCAGCAAGGGGGGGCGCACACAAGAGTTTAATCACAGTAGCCAAGGAAGGTGTACAGATGCTAAGGAAAGCCATCACAGCAGTATCCATCGCAAGTCTCATGTTCGGTTCTTCTCTTTCCGGTATCGCGGCGGCGGACAATCAAGTTCCTGCTTTTGACGATTTGAAAGATCACTGGTCAAAGAGCGAAGTGGAGTATCTCGTACAGAAAGGGATCGTCGACGGGGTCATACAAAACGGACAGCCTGTAATCCTGCCGGACCAAAGCATTACAAGAGCGGAGTACATCAAGCTGCTCGTCTCCGCCCGTCAGGTGAAGCTGGCCGAACCGGCCCAGAGCTCGTTTAAGGACGTAGCTTCCTCCCATTGGGCGCTGAAGTATATCGAAGCGGCCAAAGCGAACGGATGGTCTGACGGGTATGAGGACGGGACGTTTAAACCCGATAATAAAGTAAGCCGAGCGGAAATCGCAGCCTTGATGGTCCGCAGCTACAATCTAAGGATGCAGGAAGGCAATACGGTCGCATTCGAAGATACGGCAGACCATTGGGCGAACAATTACGTGAACATCGCCGCTTCGAATAAAATCGTCGAAGGCGATACGGTGGGCGGCAAGCATTATTTTTATCCGGGAAAAGCGGCAACCCGCGCCGAAGGGATGGCGATGCTGACCCGGTACTTGAAAACAACGGATACCGGTACCAAAGATCCGAAGAAAGAAACGCCGGCTCCTGCGCCGTCAATGACCCCGGCCTCGGGTACATCCGGCACGAACAGTGGAGGAAGCTCGAGCTCCGGCTCCGATTCGAGCTCGGATTCCGGTACGCAGAGGGTCACGCTGGATAAAGAGGCGATCCAAAATACGCTTGGCGGCGGCAATCCTGTGGAAGGGACCGACGACTTGAACAACAAGATCGCTTTGGTCGGTCTGGATCTGAGCTCTTTTGGCGGAAGCCTTAGCGACATTTCGGTCAAATTGGAGAAGCCGAATACGGTATTCAGTCAGCTGTCCGTTCCCGGCTTGACGGGGCCCGTGGTCGAGTTTTCGACCAATGGCAGGTCGTTTGCTTCTGGCACGCTGACGTTCGACGTGGCCGCGCTGTCCAATAAACAGAATTTGGCGGCGGCGTATTATAACGAAACGACGAAGCGTTTCGAATTTTTGCCTACCGCGTACAATGCGGATCAAGGGACGCTGAGCTTTACGACGACGCACAACAGCAAATACGTGTTGATCGATAAAACGTCCTGGGAGCAAACGTTCCGGGCGCATCTCTCGACCGTAGTCGACGGTACCTACAAGCCGTATATCGATTTTGCCTTCATCATCGACAGCTCCGGCAGCATGAATAGCACGGACCCTAAAAATTTGCGCAAAACGGCGGTTACGAGCTTGGTTTACGGCTTGAAGCACGATCCGGAGAGTCCGCTGAAGACGGAAACGGTGACGGTGGCCAAGTCGGTATACGAGGAAGGCAAAGGGTATCATTTCGAATATCCGACCGTAACGAATCAGGTTTATTCCTTGAGCGACCGAGCGGCTATTATCGATTTTGACTCCGGAGTGCGGACGTACGCGACATTCTCGGCCCACGGCTCGACCGTAGCCGATGCGGTATACCACATCGACAGCAACGGCGGAACGAATATTTTCGCAGGGGTTCGCGAAGCGGTGAAGCTGTTCGATACGTATGGAGACAACGGACAGCGGAAAATCGCCCTGCTGCTGACCGACGGACAAAACAACTTTGCGACGACCCAAGACGATCTGAACATGCTGAAAGAGGCGTTCGAGAAAGGCATCACGATCGTCACGATGGGACTGAGCAGAGATGCCGACCTCAGCCTGCTGAAGCAAATTGCCGAATATACCGGCGGGGTGTACTTCCAAGTGCAGACTGCCGAGGATCTTGAGGCGTACTTCAAGTCGGCGCTGGAGAACAGCTATCACGAAGATAAAGATCAAGACGGCTTGGACGACTTCTACGAGAAGACGGCCGGGATGATGCTGGAGAACGGCATGATCATCCGGACGAGCACCGACCCGCTCACCGGCAAGGATACGGACGGGGACGGATTCACGGATCTGGAAGAAATGGGCCAGCCGGTGGATATGGTCATTACGGCGGATATGGTGCCGGAAGGCAGCGCTCTGGTAGGCAAAACAGTGAAGGTGTTCAAAAACTTCAAAAGCTTGCCGACCGACAAAAACGACGTGCCGAAACCATAAGTGCGCATTGCGAGGTTTTTGATACAAAAAGCGGGTCTTGCCTTTCGGGGCGGCCCGTTTTTTGCCGTTTCAGGACAGAGAAGAGAGTCCGTCAAGCACGGGAGTCGCGAGGCGAGGCGTGGTCCGCAGACTGTTATTTTGGTGCCGGTTGCTCTATAATTGATCCAGGGGAGAACATGTAAATTTTCCATGAGGGAGAGACTTGGACATGCGTTACACGACGTTCGGAAGCACGGGATACCGCGTGTCTTCGCTCGGCTTCGGGGCGATGAACCTGCCCGGCGTACCGCTCGAACAGGCCCGGGCGGCGCTGAATTACGCGCTTGACGAAGGGATCAACTACATCGATACGGCCGCAGCCTACCGCAACAGCGAAGAAATTATCGGCGAATGCATTTCACACCGCCGTTCAGAATATTTTTTGGCGACGAAGACGGGGAAACGGGATTACAAGTCGGCCATGGAAGAAATGGAGCGCAGCCTGGACCGGATGAAAACGGACGTCATCGATCTGCTGCAGATTCATTATGTCAACACAGTTCAAGAGTTTAAAGCGGCAATGGAAGAGAACGGCGCGTACCAGGCAGCGCTTGAGATGAAGCGCAAGGGGCATGTCCGGTTTATCGGCCTTACCGGGCACCGGCCGGAGCTGCTTGCCAAATGGATCAGCAAGGGGCAGTTCGATCAGGTGCTGTTTCACTTGAACTTGGCGCAGCCGTTCGCTTTGGACGAGCTGATTCCGGAGGCAAATCGGCAGCAGATGGGAAAGACGGCGATGAAACCGCTCTCGGGCGGATTTATCCAGCCGGTGTCCAAGGCGATTCGCTATCCCTACAGCCAGGATGTGCATGTGACGATCTCGGGCATGATCAGCGTGGACGAGGTGAAGGAAAATATCGCCGCGATGCGGGAAGAAGTCGGAGACGACGAACGGCGTGAGCTGGAGGTGCTGGCGGTGGAGCTCGGAGCGCATAACTGCCGCCGGTGCAATTACTGCTCCTGTCCGATCGGCGTGACGATTCCCGACATCATGATTTCAAGCCAGGTGCGCCGGACGTTCGGCTTGCTGCCGAAGGGCGACGGGTTTTACCAGAAGCAAAAGGACAAAATATTGTCCTGTGCCGACTACGAGCCCTGTAAGGAGAAGCCGCTCTGCCAGCAGCAGTGTCCGTACCACCTGCCGATGCGGCAGGTGGTGATGGAGGCTGCCGGGTATTTCGGCTGAGGTTAAAGTGGAATTTTGCGGGGATCAGCGCCCGCTCAAACCGATAAGGAGTGACGAGAGTGGATACGTTGGATCGTTATATTACGCAGGAGCTGAAGCTGCGCATCGTATTGGTGAATGAGGAGCGCGTTGGCGGGGCTGGTGCCGGCGAAGCGCCGGCCGGAGCGCAGGGAGACGCGGCGGAGGCCGTCGCGCTCGCGGTGTTCGTCACGCCGGAGGCGCTGGCGGCGGACGCGTGGACGGAAGCGGTCGGCACGGGGGTGCCGGAGCCGCTCGTCCAGGCGGTCCGCTCGCTCGCCGCGCGCGGGCGGTTCAAGGGCGGCCTCGGGGACACCGAGGCGCTGCCCACGCTCGGCCTGATGCCGGGCTATCAGGCCCTGCTGTTCTGCGGCCTGGGCGACGCCGCCCGCGCCGAAGACACCGACGCCTGGCGCAGCGCAGGCGTCTACGCGGCCCGCGCCGCGCACGAGCACGGGCTCGCGCGCCTCGCGGCGCCGCTGCCGCGCGCCGGGCGCGCGGCTTCCCGCGAGCTGGCGCAGGCGCTCGCGGAAGGGCTCTGGCTCGGCGCGTACCGCATGCCGAGCTATGCCGCCGCCGGCGGGGCGCAGCCGCCCGCGCTGCAGGAAGTCGCCCTGCTGCACGGCAGGGCGGAGGCCATGGACACGCTCGCGGGACTCGAGCGTGCGATCCTCGCCGCGGAAGCGCTGGCGCTGGCGACGAATTACGCCCGCGACCTTACGAACTTGCCCGGCAACTATTTGGTGCCGGAGACGCTCGCGCGGGAAGCGCAGACCTTGGCCGCCCGGTACGGACTGGAATGCACGGTGCTCGACGAGCACGGCATTCGCGAGCAGGGCATGGGCGGCCTGGAGGCTGTCGGCAAGGGCAGCGTGAACCCGCCGCGCATGATTGCCGTCCGCTACCGGGGAACGGCGGAGGAGAACGCCGACGTGATCGGCCTTGTCGGCAAAGGCATCACCTTCGATACCGGCGGCATCTCGCTCAAGAAGCCGGAAGGGATGGAAGAGATGATCAGCGACATGGGCGGAGCCGCCGTGCTGCTCGGTCTGATCCATGCGCTCGGCCGGCTCAAGCCGCCGGTCAATGCGGTGATCGTCATTCCGGCTGCCGAGAATATGCCTTCCGGCTCGGCTTTCAAGCCTGGCGACGTCATTAGGGCAATGAACGGCCAGACGATCGAAGTGCTCAACACGGACGCCGAAGGGCGGATCGTGCTGGCGGACGGTGTGCTGTATGCGAAATCGCTCGGGGCGACGCGCCTGATCGATGTCGCGACGCTGACCGGCGCGGTGCTGGTCTGCTTCGGCGACGTGGCGACCGGGGCCGTGGCGAACGACGAGCCGATGCTGCAGGAGCTGCTTTCGGCCGCCAAGCGGGCGGGGGAAAAGGTATGGCCTTTGCCGAACTATCCGGAATATCACGACATGCTGAAGAGCCAAGTGGCCGATATCCGGAATTCCACCTCGCGTGACCGCTGGGCCGGCAGCATTACGGGCGGGCTGTTCATCGGCTTTTTCGCCGGGGAGACGCCGTGGGTGCATTTGGATACGGGCGGCACGGCATGGCTGTGGAGCGAACGGGGGACGGAGCCGCTGGGCGGCACGGGGGCCATGGTGCGCACGTTAAGCTGCTATCTGTGCCATTCCGTATTGAACGGGTAGAGTCTGGCGAGACGCAAAAAAGCGGATTCCGCAGCGGCGCTGTCGCGTACGCTTTGAAATCCGCTTTTTTGCGATCCGAAAATGCAGAGACTGCGGTCGGTCCGGCAATTAAGCCTGAAGCTGTTTGCCCTCGTTCGCCGTTACCGCGCCGGGCGTAACCATCACCTTCATCGCCGCTTCCTCCAGATCGGCCATCCGAATGAGCAGGCGCGACACTTCGTCGGTCGTATAAGACAGACTGCGGGTCCGCTCGGCCAATTGCGGGAGGTCGATGCCGATCCACCCCTGCTTGCGGGGATGGAGGGACAGGTCAAAGGGAAGTACGGCCAGCGCCGCTTCGGTGCTTTCGGAGCCGCCCGCAGCTTTGGCTTCCGGTGCTCCGGAAGATTCACTATTCCCCATACTGTTTAAGTGAAAATACAGCTTGCGGCTGTGATTCCAACGAATAAATCCGGGCTTGAACGCGATGGTCAGCACCGGATCGCCGCCGATGGTTTGTTTCACGAACCGGACCCCGGCTTTCGGCTTCATGCGAATATATTGATGCCGTCCCAAGTCGGGCAAAAATATGACGATCGCGACCGGCAGCGCGCTGGCCGCATACAAGTATACGATGGATTCATAGTAAACCGCGAGCCCAAGCAGACCGATAAATAAAATAACGGATAATACGAGCAACCACTTGTTTGATTTGAACATGAATGTAAATCCCCCAGATGATCAGGCATTTTCAAAAAACAGCCGACACTCCTATTCTACCATAACCTTCACAGCCTTTGAAAGCGATCAGTATGTTCACGGATTGTCAATTTTTTGTAAGGATTGCGTCTGCACTTTGGTTCCTTGCTGCACCGGCGGAGATAAAGGTCTCTTGCGTGGGCTTCGAAGGGATTGGAAAGGGGAAGGCCGAATTGTAATATGTACCAATCCTAAATCGGGGGGACATCCGAATGAAACGCAAAATTGGCATCATCGGGCTGGGAGATATCGCCCAAAAAGTATATTTGCCGCTGTTATCGACGAACGAAAACGTCGATATCGTGGGACTGTCCAGCCGTTCGATGTCGACTGTAGACCGAATCGGCGCACAGTATCGGATCGCCGGACGATACGCTTCCCTCACGGAAATGCTGCGTCAGGCCAAGCCGGAGGCGGTATTCGTCCACGGTCCGACGGAAACGCACGATACCATCGTAACGACATGCTTAAAGGAGGGAATTCACGTTTACGTCGATAAGCCTCTGGCTTACGACATCGAAGCTTCGGAACGGATGGCGGCCTATGCCGCCGATCGCGGGCTGCTGCTTGCCGTCGGGTTCAATCGCCGCTTCGCGCCGCTGTATGTGCAGGCCAAGCGATGGATGGAGGAAGGGGGCGGCTTCGATCTGGTGACGGCGGCGAAGCACCGGACGAAGCTACAAAGCCACGGTGCCAAGCATACGCTATACGACGATTTGATTCACATGCTCGATTTATTGCTGTGGCTTGGCGGAGACACCTTCGACGTGGCGTCGTACCGTCAGCGCACCGATCACGAAGGACGGCTTTTGTTCGGAGCTGGCACCTTGACTTTCGGTCATGGCTCATCCGCAGCCTCCCCGCAGGATGCGGCAGTTGCGCAATTCAGCATGGTGCGTCAAGCGGGAGCCGATCTGGAACAGCTGGAGCTGCACGGAAGCGGCCGGTCCGCCGAAGTGCTGAACATGGAAACCGCGGTATGGAGAACAGCGGGCGCTTCCCCCCAAGAGCAAACGTTCGGAAGCTGGGATTCGATCTTGCACCGCCGGGGGTTCGCCGATGCGGTGGATCATTTCTTGGCATGCATCGCGGACCCTTCGAGCTGTACGATCCGCGCCGACCGGACGTTGCCGGCGCACCGTCTGGTGGAAAAGCTTTTCCCGGAGTGAAATGAAGCGTGACCGCATCAGGTTGACATGCGAAGGAGGTGTCTGCTTTTCATGGAGCAGGATTCCCTGATCAAGTACTGCTTCACCTATGCCCCCGGCGGTATCGCGCTCATTTCGGCGGAAGGATATTTTGTCAGGGTCAACCCCGCGTTCGGCAGCCTGCTCGGCTACACCGAAGAGGAGTTGGCGAATCGGCCGGAGAAGCAGCTTACTTATCCGAATGACCCCGGCGTTAAGGAGGCAGCCGCACCGTTGCTTGAGCCTGGCGCCGCATCCGGGATAGCGGTGGTCAAACGCTACCTGCGCAAAGACGGCGGCACAGTCCGGGTAAAGCTCGACGTCATCCTCATCCGCGATCGGGACGGATCGCACGCCGGCTTCTGCGCCTACGCATCGGAATGGCCGGAAGCTGAGGAACCTCAGATGCTCCAAGCGGCGGAGCTGTACGAGATGGTCTCGGAGCATACGCGCGACGTCATCTCTTACGGAATTGACGGCGTGCTGCAGTTCGTTTCCCCGGCTTCGCTCAAGCATCAGCTTGGCTTCGAACCGGAGGAGCTGATCGGAAAGCACACCTCCGAATTCATCCATCCGGACGATCTTGAGTCCTTGGGAGAACAAACCTTTCGGGACTCCGATTCGTTCATCTGCCGGATTCGCCACAAGCAGGGATATTACGTCTGGTTTGAAGTTTCCGTGAAGCGGGTCATCGACCCGGAAGGACTCCAAGTGAAAGAAATTTATATCGGCCGGGACGTCACGGAGCGGGAGCGGGCGCAGGCTGCGCTTCGCCATAGCGAGCAGAATCTGGCGCAATCGCAGCGCATCGCCCGTTTGGGCAGCTTTGAATGGGACGCGCTGACCGACAAAATGCTGTGGTCGGGCGAGCTGCGCCGCATTCTGCAAACCGATCTGCATGCAGACGTGACGTACGAGGAGCTGTTGGCCCGCATTCACCCGAATGACCGGGAGGCGGCGCGGCAGTCGATGGGGGGAGCGTTGGCCGGGCGCGAAATTCAAGTGGAATGCAGGATCGTCCTGGGCGACGGGACGGTCAAATTCATCCGGATTCAAAGCGTTACGACATTGACCTCGAAAGGAAGACCGCTTCGGATCAGCGGGACGATCCAGGATATTACGGGCCAGAAGCTGATGCTGCAAATGCTGGAAGAAAGCGTAGACCGGTATACGTCGCTCAAAAAATATAATTTGGACGCGATCGTCTCGCTTAACAAGAGCGGGATCATCACGTCGGCGAACCCTGCGGCCGAAACCATTACCGGCTATTCCGTGCTGGAGCTGATCGGCATGCCTTTTGCCGATTTGCTGGCCTCCGAAGAAGAGGAAGCGCAGACGCTGCTCCATAGAATCATGCACGAAGGCGCCTTGTCCGGCATGGAAATGAAGATCGTCCGCAAGTCGGGGCAACCGGCCTATCTGCTCGCGACACCGGCCCCGATCTACGTCAACCGCAAGCAGGTTGGCTGCTACATTATCGCCAAGGACATTACGGAGCAGAAGCGAAAGGACGAGCTGCTGCTCAAGTCCGAGAAGCTGTCGATTGCCGGGCAGCTTGCCGCAGGGGTCGCTCACGAAATTCGCAATCCGCTGACGGCGCTCAAGGGCTTCGTTCAGCTGATGGGCCAGTCGGAACACAGCTATTCGCAATATTTGCCGATTATGAAGGAGGAGCTGGAGCGGATCGAGGTGATTATCAGCGAGCTGTTGATGCTGGCCAAGCCGCAAGCGGTTCAAATGAAAATCGCCGACCTCGCCGTGCTCGTTCAAGAGGTGATCATGCTGACCAGTGCGCAGGCGATGCTTCTTAACATCGAGATCCGCTTCTTCCCAACCGACGATCCGCTGCCGATCCGCTGCGATCCGAATCAGATCAAGCAGGTGTTCGTCAACTTTTTGAAAAATGCATTCGAGGCGATGCCGCGAGGGGGGACCATTGACGTAAGTATGGAGGCTGTGGAGCAGGGTCTTGCCTTGGTCCGTATCGCCGATCAAGGCTGCGGCATTTCGCAGGAGCAGCTGCGACAGATCGGCGAGCCGTTCTATTCGACCAAAGAAGCGGGGACGGGACTCGGCCTGCTCGTCAGCCACAAAATTATCGAGCATCACAAGGGCCGGATTCACATCGCCAGCGAGGTGGGCGTCGGCACGACGATCCAGGTCACGCTGCCCATTCACCGTTAGCAGTCGGCAGGTATGCGCTCTAAGGTGAAGCCTGTTGAGCGACCGCAATGCCCGGCCCCCTTTTTATGGGTATACTAGAAGGAAAAGACGCAGCGTGAAAAGGAGGCGTAGTTTATGACGATAGATGACAAAATGCCGCAGCCGGAAGCGGGAGGACCTGCGCCGGAGCGTGTGCCTCCCGGTCAGAAAGTGACGGAAGGCTTTCCGGTGCTGCATTATGGCGAAATTCCTTACTACAACGACATGGGCAAATGGAGTCTGCGCCTGTTCGGGCTGGTGGACGAGGAGCTGACGCTGAGCTATAAACAGTTTTTGGCGCTGCCGCGCCGGGAGTTCCGCAACGATATCCACTGCGTGACGACCTGGTCCAAGCTGGACAACGTCTGGGAAGGCGTGGCCGTAGCCACGCTGATGGAGCGGATTAAGCTGAAGCCGGAAGCGCAGTACGTGATGCTGCACGCCGAGCACGGGTGGAGCACGAATCTGCCTTTCGCGGATTTCCTGCGCGACACGACGTTTCTCGGTATCCGGCATAACGGCGTGCTGCTCTCGCCGGAGCACGGCTATCCCATGCGCGCGGTCGTCCCGCACCTGTATTTCTGGAAAAGCGCCAAATGGCTGCGCGGCATCGAGTTTATGGAGAAGGATAAGCCGGGCTTTTGGGAGCGGAACGGGTATCACATGTACGGCGATCCCTTCAAGGAGGAAAGGTACGATTTTGATTGATAGGGTCGGAGCCCCTCCAGCCCCTCTTCCGGGAAGCCGGTACCCTAAGTCCGCCTTCAATTGAGTAATCGGGCATGTACCCCTGTTGGGACAAAATTATTATCCTTTAAAATAATTGTAAAAAGTTATGATCAAGGGATAAGTCTTGCAGGGGATACATTTTACGATTGGCGGTGGACGGGGTAAATGAGGAAAAAATCAAGTCTGTACAAACCGATCATTGCGGTCACCGGCAGTTCCGGTAAAACGACAACAAAAGAAATGATTGCCGCGATATTGAAGAAACGTTGGAAAATCTTCAAATCCCCCCAAAATAGAAATGCCATTTCGGCCACCAAAAGGCATGCAAAATTGCTCTGTTCTGTTCACCGGGCCGTTGTTTTGGAATATGGCATGCAGTATTACGGAAACATCAAACGCCACTGCCACTATATTCGTCCCAATATAGGAGTTATCACCCATATTGGAAGGGCCCATATCGGCAATTTCGGCGGCCGAATTCAAGGTGTAGCCAAGGCGAAGTCGGAATTAATCCGTTACATGAAATCGACAGGGACCTTATGGCTGAACGCCGACGACCAGCATTCCAAACTGCTGCGAACGAAGGGATTCAAGGGCCGCATCGTGCGAATCGGAATCCGCAACAAAGCCGTTTACCGGGCGTCTAAAATCCATAACGCCAAGCGTGGAATGACATTCCGGGTGAAGCTTGGCGGGAAAGAACACCGTTTCTATATCCCTATTTTAGGAAGGCATAATATTTATAACGCGTTGTTTGCAATTGGGATTTCGCATCGTTTGGGATTTACACCGAAGCAGATCCAGAACGGCCTCAAAACCTATGAAAAGCCAAAAAGACGGCTGTACGTCTACAACTTGAGAAGAGGCATAAGAATAATCGACGATTCTTACAGCGCTAATCCGGATGCGGTAAAAGCCGCCCTTGATGTATTGTCCGCTACCGGCAAAAACAAAAAAATTGCCGTACTGGGTTCCATGTCGGAATTAGGCGCATATGCAGTCAAAGGCCATAAAGAAATAGGGAGCTATGCAGCGCGAAAAAGCATCACTCATATCTATGCAATTGGAAAGTATGCCTCACAGATTATCGCTGGAGCCAAACAAGCAGGCTTTCCCTCCCAAAACTTGCACAGCTTCGTCTCCAAGGCACAGCTTCACAAGGCATTGGCTCGTGTTATACAACCTGGCACAACTATTCTTGTAAAAGGGTCAAATCAGATGAGGATGAACAAAACAGTAGCGTATCTGAAGCAAATTTATTTCAAAAACAGAGAAAATGCATGATTCGCGAAATGACCGGCGTTCGTATCGGACGCCGGTTTTCTATGGACATTTGGCGCACCTTATTTCTATTTTTATCGTATGGTTGTGTTTACATTTGTATTCCCCGTGTTGCAGCAATACTGTGATCAATGTCATTCCGATCGGGGAGGAAGAACGGTAACATAAATTATAGTAGATCTCAGAGAAAGGGATGTTGTTCATGCCGTATCAAAACATTTTGACCGCATTTGACGGCTCGGCATTATCGGTAAAAGCGCTGGAAAAGGCCATAAAATTTGCTCAAGATCATGCCGCGAGGCTTGAAGTGATTCATGTCTGCCATATCCCCGTTCCCGTGTTCGGAGGGCCGCTGTATGCCGCACCGTTCAACGAGGATAAAGATTACTTGCTCGCCGCCCAAGCGATTATCGAAGAAGCCAAACGCTTAACCTCGCAGCTGCCTGACGTGAAGGTGACCCTGAAGCAGGGACAGCCGGCTCTTGCCATTCTGGAATACGCCGAAGAAAGCGGATGCGACCTGATCATTATGGGAAGCAGAGGACTAGGCGGCCTGCGCGAATTTGTTCTTGGCAGCGTCAGCCATCATGTGGTACAGCACTCCAAAGTTCCGGTGCTGATTGTCAAGTAACTCGGTTCACAGCACCTGCAAGGTGCTGTGCTTGTCGCGAAAGTGCTCAATTGAAGTAATAGAGGTGTACGAGTGGGTGGGGTATCCACTTCCGACCGCTCTTGTCCTCGGGAAATTTGATTGGAAGCCGCTTAGTAGCGGACATTTCCCGAAGACAAAGGCGGCCGCTATCGCTTCTCCAGTGGATACCCCACCTCCGTTTACATCTCTATTTTCGTAAAAGTCCACTTTCTCAACAGCCTGCGCACCTTTATGGTGCTTTTTTTTATTTCGTAAGCAGGGTCGCAGTCGATCCAAAAAGTTTATTCTCCCGCGCTCAATTCCGGGTATAATGGGGATAACTAACCAAGGAACGGGGGATGGGGATGCAGCACTTAACTTTGCTGCTCATGGAGCGGATGGGCCTGCTATTGTTGATCACGTTCATCCTTACCCGAATCCCGCAGTTCCGTTACCTGCTCGACCGGCGGCCGGATTGGAGAACCGGATTGACGTTTTCGCTGGTTTTCGGTCTGGTCAGCATCGGAGGCACGTACGCCGGGGTGACGATTACCGGGGAGAGGGTGGACTCTTCTTTTCTCGTAGCTTCCCTTCAGCCGGAGGAGGCGATGGCGGATTCGGCGCTGATCGGGGTGATGGTGGCCGGTCTGCTTGGCGGGGTCGCCGTAGGCACGGGGGCCGGTCTCATCTCCGGCATTCACGCGTACAGCCTGGGCGGAATTACCGGTGTCGCCGATGCGGTGTCTACGCCAATCTTGGGTCTCTTGGCCGGACTGGTCGCCCGTTTCTTTGCCGAAGAAAGAGTCATCGCGCCGGTGAAGGCGCTGTTTATCAGCGTGTTCGCTCCCATCCTGCAAATGGGCGTCGTGCTGATCGTGAACGAGTCTTCGCCTGCCGCGATCCGCACGGTGGATCTCATCGGGATCCCGATGGTGGCGGCCACCAGCGTAGGGGTCGGTATTTTGGTTGCGATGATTCAAGCAGCCATGAAGGAGGAGGAGAGGGCCGCCGCCTCCGAGACACAGCGGGCGCTGCATATCGCGGAGATGGCGCTTCCTTTTCTTAAGCAGGGGCTGACCTTCGAGACCGCCGAAGCGGCGGCCAATGTACTGCGCCGCGAGCTTCGCGCCAGTGCGGTCGCCATTACGGATACGAAGCAAATCTTGGCGCATGCAGGCACCGGGATGATGCCGGGCATTCAAGGAACGCCGATCGCTTCGGAATTGTCGAGGAAGGCGGTCCAAACCGGGGAGATTCAAATTGCCCGAACGAAGGAGCAGATTCAGCCGCACCACCCGGCGATCGGCGCGGCGATTATCGTTCCGATCCGAAGCGGGGGACAAGTTGCGGGATTAATCAAATTGTATTATCCCAGTGTCAGGCAGATCCGTCCGGTGGAGGAGGCTTTTGCCCAAGGGCTGAGCAAGCTGATCTCGATTCAGCTCGATATCGCGATGGCGGAGCAACTGAGAAGCTTGATGAAGGATGCAGAATTGAAAGCGCTTCAGGCGCAAATTAACCCGCACTTTTTGTTCAATACGCTCAATGCGATCGTCACGCTGATTCGCATCAAGCCCGAAGCAGCCAGACGGGTTACCGTGCAGCTCGGGCATTACATGCGCATGAACCTGACGATGACCCAAGCGCCGCTTGTCCCGCTGTATAAGGAATTGGAGCATCTTCATACGTACCTCGGTATCGTGAATATCCGGTTCGAGGACCAGCTTTCCGTCGATTGTCAATGCGATCCCGGCCTGGAATCCGTGTCCATCCCGCCTTCCACGCTCCAGCCGCTGGTGGAAAACAGCATTCATCATGGTTTTAAAGGGCGGACGGACAGGGGCGACATTCATGTCGAGCTCCGCCGAGTAGCGGATGGGGTTCACATTGTGGTCAAGGACAACGGCAACGGTTTTCCAGCGGACGTATTGGAGACACTGGGAGCTTCTCCGGTCACGGGCGGCGGGAGCGAGAGTACGGGCATTGGAGTCTATAACGTGAACCGGCGGCTGATCCACTTGTTCGGCCCGGAAGCAAGGCTGAAATTTTTTAACCCGCCCGAGGGAGGGGCGTGCATCGAATGTACGATACCTTATCAAGCGGAGGAAAGGCGTGAAGCGATAGATGAAAGTGATGATCGCAGAGGATGAGCGGCTGGCGCGGGAGGAGCTGACTTATTTATTGTCCCGGGAACGGGATGTCGAGCTGCTGCCTTTCGCTACGAGCGGCGTTCAATTACTGGAACTGGCAACAGTTCACAAGCCGGATATCGTCTTTCTCGACATTCATATGCCCGGCCTGGACGGGGTGCAGACCGCGCACAAGCTGATGGATGTCGAGCCGCGGCCGTATATTGTTTTTGCTACGGCTTACGAGCAGTATGCCGTAGAAGCGTTCCGTCTGGAAGCGGCCGATTATTTGTTAAAGCCTTACGACGAGGAACGCCTGCGTCAAACGCTGCAGAGAATACGCAAAATGCGGGCTCCCTCCGAAGGGACGGTGATCCCGTCCGCTGCCGCGGCGGCTTCGTTGGCTGTGGATGGGGCGAGCCGGTCCCGGAGCGCATTCAAGCCAAAGCTGTTGATCGATGACGGCAGCCGTATGGTGGTGGTCGAGCCGGCGAAGATTAGCTATGCGGTTAAGGAAGAGAAGCTTACGCAAATTCATATGGCCGACGGGCAGGTGCATATGACCCGGCAGACGCTTCAGGAGCTGGAGGAGAAGCTGACGGGGTATGCTTTTTTCCGGACGCACCGCAGCTATTTGGTCAACGTGGACCGCATCGATGAAATCGAGCCGTGGTTTAACGGCGCTTACAACGTCGTCTTGAAGGATGCCGGGCGGAGCAAAGTGCCTTTGTCCAGAGTCGCGGCCAAGGAATTGATCAAGCGGCTGCAGGGAGAGTAACAGGCCGGGAAAGGCCGCTGTTCAGGACGGCTTTTAACCGTTTGGGGTGCGCTTTTTGACATTTCGCGCCGAAGTTCAAGTGATCTGCATGTTCCTATGCTACAATTATAAAGCGCTTACAAGTAAATTACTGGGATCTGGGGCCGATGAAAAAAGCTTCTTGGTTCCGATAGCGCAGCGGCCGGTATTTCCGGCAGACGTTAGACCAAGAGCGACGATCAAACTTTGCAGGAGGGAAATCCCATGAAAGAACAATCCCGAAGGAATGCTTACAGCGAAATCGTACGCTCCGATACGTTTCGCAGACTGATGGTCCAAAAGAAACGTTTTATCCTGCCGATGTCGATCTTTTTCCTCGTGTTCTACTTCATTCTTCCGGTCCTGACCTCGTATTCGCAAGTGCTGAACACCAAAGCGGTCGGTTCGATCACGTGGGCATGGATTTTCGCTTTTGCGCAATTTATTATGACTTGGGTGCTGTGTTCGCTGTATACCCGCAAGGCGGTCGAGTTCGACGCCTTGGCCGAACAAATCAAAGACGAATCCAAAACGAGCCTGCGGAAGGTGGGGTAGCCGATGATGAATACGGCCTTTCTCTTGTTTCTGATCATCGTGGCGGGAACGCTGGTCATTACGTATTATGCGGCAAAAAAAACGAAGACCGCCAGCGAGTTTTACACCGCCGGGGGCGGGTTAACCGGCTGGCAGAACGGTCTGGCCATAGCGGGCGACTACATGTCTGCGGCTTCCTTCCTGGGGATCGCCGGCATGGTGGCGCTGTTCGGCTTCGACGGCTTCTTTTACAGCATCGGCTTTCTTGTCGCGTACCTTGTCGTGTTATATCTGGTGGCGGAGCCGCTGCGCAATCTGGGCAAGTATACGATGGCGGATATGATCGCGGCCCGTTTCGACAACAAGAAAGTGCGGGGCGTGGCGGCGCTGAACTCGATCACGATCTCGATCTTCTATATGATCGCCCAATTGGTGGGCGCCGGAGCCTTGATCAAGCTGCTGCTTGGTCTCGAATATTCGACCTCGGTCCTGATCGTTGGAGCGCTGATGACCGTCTACGTCGTGTTCGGCGGCATGACGGCCACGAGCTGGGTGCAGATCATCAAATGCGTGCTGCTGATGGCGGGTACGTTCATCATTTCGCTGATTGTCTTCGCCAAATTCGACTTTAATCTCCTTCATATGTTCGACGAGATGGCGAAGGCTACGCCGCTGAAAGAAGCCTTCTTGAATCCGGGCAACAAGTTTACGAACGGGCTGGATACGATCTCGCTCAATCTGGCGCTTGTGCTCGGTACTGCGGGCCTACCGCATATTTTGATCCGCTTTTTTACGGTAAAAGACGCCCCGACCGCGAGGAAGTCTGTGGTTGTCGCTACTTGGGTTATCGGGCTGTTCTATGTCATGACGATTTTCCTCGGCTTCGGCGCGGCTGCTTTTGTCGGGAAGGATGTGATCGTGCAGGCGAACGCGGCCGGCAACATGGCGGCCCCGCTGCTGGCTAAGGCGCTCGGCGGAGATTTCCTGTTCGCTTTCGTCTCGGCTGTAGCGTTTGCTACGATTCTGGCGGTCGTTGCTGGACTCGTGCTCTCGGCGGCCTCGGCTTTTGCACACGACTTCTACAGCCATATTTTGCGTAAAGGGAAGGCGACGGAGAAGGAGCAGGTAAGATCCGCCAAGCTGGCCTCCGTTGGAGTTGCGATAATTTCGATTATACTGGCGCTGTTTGCCCAGAAGCTGAACGTTGCTTTTCTGGTCTCGCTGGCCTTCGCCGTTGCTGCGAGCGCCAACCTGCCGGTCCTCGTGTTCACCGTGTTCTGGCGCAGATTCAATACCGCCGGCGCCGTGACGGGAATGCTCGTAGGCTTGATCAGTTCTTTGATCTTGGTGATGGTCAGCCCTAACGTGTGGGACCCGGTCGCAGGGAAGGCCATTCTCGTCGGAGAGCCGCTCATATCGCTGACGAATCCGGGAATTATCTCGATCCCGATCGGATTCGTGGGCGCCATTGCCGGAACCTTGCTCTCATCCAAACGCAACGACGAGAAGTACGATGAGATTCTGGTAAAAGCAAATACGGGCATGCAAGAGGTCGTGTGAGTTGAATCGAATAAAGTTGTTCGGGAGTCGTGCCGGCGCACGGCTCTTTTTCTCGTTGTCCGGTTGACTTTTATACCCCACTGGGTATATCATATACCCCATAGGGTATTTCTTATTTTATAGAAAAGGACTGATTGCCGTGCCTAGAAATATTGTCATCGTTGGCGGAGTGGCGGGCGGCGCTACGGCGGCTGCCCGATTAAGACGTTTGAACGAGCACGATTCGATCACGATGTTCGAACGCGGAGAGCATATTTCGTTTGCCAATTGCGGGCTGCCTTATTATATCGGAGGGACGATTGCATCCCGCGACAAGCTGCTGCTTCAATCGCCGCAGGGGATGAAGGACCGGTTCGGCATCGACGTTAAGGTGCGAACGGAAGTGACGGCGATCGACCGGGCGGGCAAAAAAGTACGGGTCAAGCAATTGGATACCGGAGAAGAAGCGGAATATTCGTACGATGTTCTCGTGTTATCGCCGGGGGCGAAGCCCATCGTGCCGGAAATTCCCGGCTTAACCGAGGCGGAAGCGGTGTTCACGCTGCGCAATATTCCCGATACGGACCGGATTCACGCATGGATTGACGGGCATAAGCCGCGTCATGCCGCCATTATCGGCGGAGGGTTTATCGGCGTCGAAATGGCCGAAAATCTGCGCCATCGCGGTCTTGAAGTGACGCTGGTGGAGCGGAACGGGCAGGTGCTGGGGCCGCTTGACCCCGAGATGGCCAAACCGGTGGAACGGCACATGCGTCTCCAAGGAGTTGATCTTGTGCTCGGTGCGTCCGTCGTCGCCATCGAAGATCGCGGGAAAACGCTGCGCCTGTCCACAGGGCAAGTTCTCCGGACGGATATGCTGCTGCTGGCCATCGGCGTGACGCCGGAGAGCGGACTGGCCCGCGAGGCGGGGCTTGAGCTTGGCGTGAGAGGAGCGATCCGTGTAAACGAACGGCTGCAAACGAGCGATCCGTCCATCTACGCGGTCGGCGATGCGATCGAAGTGAAAGACCGGACGCTCGGCTTCGAAACAGTCGTGCCGCTCGCTTGGGGGGCCAACCGTCAAGGGCGGCTGGTTGCGGACGCGATTCAAGGGCGGAAAGCCTCCTACCCCGGGGCTTACGGAACGGCGATTGTCCAAGCATTTGACCTGACCGCGGCCGTCACCGGGGTAAATGAGAAGACGCTGAACAAGCTGGGGGTGCCGTATGAGGCTATCCATATCCATCCGGCCTCCCACGCCGGGTACTATCCCGGAGCTGCGCCGCTGTCGCTCAAGCTGCTGTTCGATAAAGCAAGCGGCGCGATTTACGGTGTGCAAGCCGTTGGGCAGGATGGGGTAGACAAGCGGATCGACGTGATTTCCGCGGCGATGCGCGGAGGACTGACGGCAGCCGAGCTGGCCGAATTGGAGCTGGCGTACGCACCTCCGTATTCGTCGGCCAAGGACCCGGTTAACATGGCCGGATACGTCGCGTCCAACGTGATGGAAGGCTTGGTCGAGACGATGCAGTGGCACGAGGTGGACGCGTATGTCGAGGGTGGCGGACTGCTCGTCGATGTCCGGGACGACGCCGAACGGATGGCGGGCTACATTCCGGGTTCGGTCTGCATTCCACTGAACGATTTGCGCAACCGGCTGCACGAGCTTCCGCTCCAACATCCGGTTGTCGTCTCGTGCCAGGTCGGCTTGCGGGGCTATGTCGCGGCCCGGCTTCTTCAGCAGCACGGATACCGGGTGCGCAATTTGGACGGGGGCTACAGGACGTACGCCGCGATGGCTGACGAGCCGCCGCTTCCGGCTCCCGAGACGGGCAGCGGTCCGTCGGCGGTGCCGACCGATTCTCCGGCCCCGGATTCTCCTGTTCAAGTTCAAGTTCAGGTCGACGCTTGCGGATTGCAGTGTCCAGGCCCTATTATGAAAGTATACGAAGCTGTCCGGCAAATGGCGCCGGGAGAACGGCTCGAAGTGAAGGCCACCGATTTCGGATTCGCCGCGGATATTGCCAAATGGTGCGAAAAAACAGGCAATCCGCTGGAGACGGTCGAATCTTCGCCCGAAGGCGTGCGGGCGGTGCTCGTGAAAGGGGCCGCTGCCACGCCGCAGCAATTCGTCCCGGCTTCGTCCAAAAACGGCGCGACCATGGTCGTGTTCAGCGGCGACCTGGACAAAACGATCGCCGCCTTCATCATTGCTTCGGGGGCCGCGGCGATGGGCAAGCCGGTCACGATGTTTTTCACCTTCTGGGGCTTGAACGTGCTGCGCAAGGCCGAATCCCCGGCCCTCAAGAAGGACGGCTTGGAAGCGATGTTCGGGATGATGATGCCCAAAGGCGCGGCCGCCCTTCCTTTGTCCAGAATGAACATGGGAGGTCTTGGCGCCAAGATGATTCGCCGCGTCATGCAGCGCAAAAATGTCGATTCACTGGAAGCCTTGATGGGCAATGCGATCCGGTCCGGCGTCAAGCTGGTCGCATGTACGATGAGTATGGATATTATGGGCATCCGCAAGGAGGAATTAATCGACGGTATCGATTATGCCGGCGTAGCGGCCTATTTGGGCGATGCCGAGGATTCGGGCTTGAATTTGTTTATTTAGAAGAGGTGAGTCGGTGTGGAATACGATAATGCGGTCAAAAACCGGCTGAAGCGGATCGAAGGCCAGATCCGCGGAGTGCTGGGCATGCTGGAAGAAGGAAAAGATTGCAGAGACATCGTAACGCAGCTGTCTGCGATAAGGACGGCCGTAGACCGGACGATCGGCACGGTCATCGGGGCGAATCTGGAGCACTGTATCCGGGAGGAGCTGGAAAAAGGCAATTCGCCCGATCAAGTGATCCAAGAGGCCGTGCAGCTGCTGGTTAAGAGCCGATAAGAACTGGTCTAGCCGCGACATGCGATGCCGGCGGCAGGTGGTCAGATGTTTGAAGGTCATAATGCTCAGGGAGGGAACTACCCTCCCTCAGAGTGTTGAAAAAGTGGCTTTTACAAAAATAGAGATGCATACGGAGGTGGGGTGTCTACTGGAGGAGCGATAGCGTTCGCCTTTGTCTGCGGGAAATATCCGCTGCTAAGCGAATTCTAATAGAAATTTCCTGCAGACAACAGTGACCGGAAGTAGATACCCCACCCCCTCGTAACCTCTATCACCTCAATTGACCACTTTCTCAACAAGCTAAGGGAGGGAACGATCCCTCCCTTATTTTTTTTCGGCTTGTTGCGCTGCGGCCGACTGCTGATCGCTTTGTATCCAACTGCTGTGCATGTAGCCCCAATCGCACATGCCTTTGAGCACGGCTTGCAGCGTTTTTCCGTGTTCCGATAACGAATATTCAACCCGGGGCGGAATTTCGTGATAGACGACTCTCGTGATCAGTCCGTCCCGTTCCAGCTCGCGCAGTTGATTGGTCAGCATGCCTTGCGTGACATGGGGGAGATGGCGCCTTAATTCTCCGAACCGTTTCGTCCCTTCTTCCAGCAGGATGAACAAAATCAGCGGCTTCCACTTTCCCCCGATCGCCTGCAGCGTGGTGACAACTCCGTGCGTCGACACGGAATGTTGCGGTGGCTCCTGCATTGTACTTCACTCCTTGAATAATATAGGCTCCCATCATTATAAATCATCCTATAACAAAAGGCTTTTTTTGCTTCGACATCCGGGTATAGAAAAAGGCGCAGCATAATTTACTGCACCTCTCGTTTCGTTTTACATATTCAATTGCAGCTTACGGGTATTCAGCATGCCTTCGAGTCCGGTAGGATCTTGCTCCACTTTGAAGCGCACGAAAGCGTCGGCTTGCTCCGATGTGCGAATACGCAGCGGCTTCGTCTCCATGTTCACCAGCTTTAGCATCACCTCAGCGACGGACTCCGGCGTTTGCGGAACGGCATTCCGTTTGGAGAACGTGCCGATATACGTTTCGAAGACGGGTTTGTATTCATCGTCGCGGATGCCGCCGGTTTGTTCGACATGCGCGAGTACGGTACTGTTGAAATGGGTTGCGATTGCGCCGGGTTCGAGCAAAGTGACATCGACGTTAAAAGTCGGCTTGTAGTAAGTGGCTAAGCTCTCTAACAAGCCTTCGACCGCAAACTTGCTGGCACAATAAATTTCGTTTAAAGGTTGACCGACTAACCCCCCGACACTTGTTGTAGCTATCAGATGACCGGATGCCGCCTTGCGCAGGAGCGGGAGCCCGGCACGAATGGTATGCATGACTCCATAGACGTTTGTATCGAAGACGGTTTGAATTTCCTCGAACGTAGCCTGCCCCAGAGAACGTAGAAAGCCAAAGCCTGCATTCGCGAAAAGCACATCCAAATGTCCGTGCCTCTCTTCGATCGTTGCGAAAGCCCGCTCCAACGACTCTGGCTGCGTAACTTCCATTTCAAGGAAATGAAGGTTAGGGCGACCGCCGTGCTGCTCCTGATCGCGCAGGACGTTGCGGGTGCCTGCATAAACCGTCCACCCCTGATCAGCAAATAAGATGGCGGTTGCTAGTCCGATGCCAGAGGAAGCTCCGGTAATGGCAATAATTTTATTCATGCATTAACCACTCCTAATGTTTATTGTTTATTAACTAAACAATATATAAAATAAACAATAAAGTCAAGACAGAATAAAAAATCCCAACGCACAAGGCATTGGGATTTACAAAGGCAGCTTCTCCAAAAGCTGCTTCAGGGACGCAAGCTCGTCCGCCGAGTAATTTACAAATAGCTTTTCAATTTTCTTATTGTACGCATCGAGAATCGCATTTACAAGTTCATTTCCTTGATCCGTTACTTGGAGGGACAAGCTCCTGCGGCTGTTCGGATGCGGCTTGCGGACAACGAGATTTTGCTCTTCCAACTTATCCAGAAGCTGAGTGACGGCTCCCCGCGTCAAACCGAACTCATTCGCGATATCAACGGCAATGCACTCCGGATGTTTGCGCAAATATTCGAGCGTATACATCATAATCGGGGAAATGTCATAGGCAGGAAGTACTTGTGTTAAGTAGGCGGAAAGCACACTTTTGATTTCACGAAATTTAGAAGTAATCAGATGATCGAGTTCCATGTAGACGTCTCCCTTAATTGTTAACTTCCTATACATTATAACAACTGGATGGTTAAAAATATACGTCAGGCGATTCAGCACGGGTGCATCCCGGCAGGGAAAAGGGTAAAAAGGATATAGCCCTGCTCCCTCTCTACAGGCAGCAGGACTTTGTGCGCCTTATTTTTCCGAAGCGCGCTTATAGGTGCCCAGCAATTGCTCAATATGCTTCATTGCATATCCGACATGCTTGTTGTCCTGGGTCAACCGGCTTGCCATAATGGCGCCTTCGATCGAGGAGAAGACGAAGGAAGCTACCGATTCGGTATTCAGGTCGGCTCTGAATTCCCCGTCGGCTATACCCTGCTGCAAAATGCTTTGCAGAAACGACAGCATCCCGTTATAAGCTGTCAGCGCGTGTTCGCGCATGCTGGGGTACGCATGATCGCTTTCTACGGCGGTATTTAAAAAGGGGCATCCGCCCTGGATCGGAGGATGATGAACCGCGTCGCGGTATACGCCGCACATCGCCAATATTTTCTCCGTAGCGGTCTCGGAGCCTTGGATCGCCGCCGAGAAATGCTCCCACAGCACCTTCCCCGCATATTCGAACGCGGCAAAGGCAATTTCGTCTTTATTGGAGAAGTTGCGATAAATGCCTCCTTTGGTCAAGCCGGTCGCTTCCATAATATCCTGTATCGTTGATCCGGAGTATCCCCTTAGATTAAACAGCTCCGCGGATTTTTTAATGATGTGGGCCTTCGTTTGTTCGCCTTTACGCATGGACAGATTCCTTTCTCGCCTTATCGTTGTGCGGAATGTAAGGGCTCTTTTGCTTGTACATATATTGTAACATTTTATGGGTGAGCTATAGTACTTGGTAATATATAATAAAAAAAGAAACCGGACGGTCCGGTCTCTAAAATGGAAAGGGGATTGTTCGCATGAGAAGGCTGCAAAGCCGAAGCAAATTGCTGCACCTGCTGATGATCGTCGTTGCCGTCGTCTATATGCTTTACGTGACGTACGTTAATTTCATTCATGACCCGCAAGCGGCTGAATTTCTGAACCATAAAACCGGTCTGAAGCGCCCCGTCGTTCTCCCGGTCTGGTTAAATGTGATGTATGTTCATATTGTTTTTGCCTGCGTGGCCATGATCGCGGGGGCCATTAACTTTTCGACGAAAATATTGAGCAAGCACCGGAAGCTGCACCGGGTAAACGGCTACTTGTACCTCCTGTCCGTTGCGGTTGTCGTCCTCACTTCGGGCTATATGGCCCCTTACTCGACGGGAGGAAAAATCAACAGCATCGCGTTTAATGTGATGAATCTTATTTTTATGGGATTGACCGTCGCAGCGCTTGTGCAAATCAAACGAAAGCAGGTCGACAGCCATCGGAAATGGATGGTTCGCAGCTACGCTTTTTGCTTCACGAATCTATTTATCCATATGTTCACGTTTGTTCTTCATAACGGGTTCGGCGTCGAATATGCGCTCAGCTATACGCTGGGAGTCTACGGTGCGATGGTGCTGAACTTCACGTTGGCCGAGTTCGTCATCCGCTGTATTTATACCAAACCTGCGGCCATCGTGCCGCTAGGAAACAAGAAACATAAGGTCATTGCTTGACGTTTGGCTATTTTGCCGGAAAGCATCCGACGGACGGTGCTTTCAGAGTGTTGAGAAAGAGGTTTTTGACTGAAATAGAGAAACATACAGAGGTGGGGTATCCACTGGAGAAGCGATAGCGGCCGCCTTTGTCTTCGGGAAATGTCCGCTGATAAGCGGCTTCTAATCAAATTTCCCGATGACAACAGCGGTCGGAAGTGGATACCCCACCCCCTCGTACACCTCTATTGGCCTATTTGATCACTTTCTCAACACTCTGAATCCTGCCGATCGAAAAGCCCCAACTCCTGCGCCCGCAGCAGCGCTTGGGTGCGGGAGGAGACGCCCAGCTTGCCGTATAAGCGGGACAGGTAAACCTTCACCGTGCCTTCGCTTAATGCATGATCCTGAGCAATTTGCTTGTTCGAGGCTCCTTGCCGAATGCCGTTCAGCATTCTCCATTCGCTTGGCGTCAGCGCCTCCACGAGCCCGGCGGAAGAGGGAACGGCAGGCGGATCGTCCGGCTGCGGAAACCATCCGAACAGCTTGTCCGCATAGGCGGTCAAGCGCGTTTCCGGCTCCGATGCGCTTTGCTGTGTGACGTACTGCTGAAGCAGACGCGCCATCGCCGGGCCTTCGTCCACAAAGCTGCGGATGTACGTATAGGGCTCGGCGGCGCTGAGCGCTTCGTGCAGAAAGTCGAGTGCTTGACCCGACTGCCCGCGCCGCTGCTCCATCAGCGCCTGCTGGATCGGAATCTCGATCATACTGATCCAGCAGCCTTCCCTGCGGCCTTGCGGCTTTAGCTGCTCCAGCAGACGAAGAGCTTCGTCTTCCTTGCCCAGGGCTCCCAGCAGGCGGGTGGCGCTCAAAACCTCCATTTCCCGATTGTACGTCGGCTTGCGGTCTAGCGGCAGCTGCAGCAGGGCGATCTGCCCGGCGGCCTCATCGATCCGGCCCTGCAATAAATGAATTCGCGCTCGGAACGCCCGGAGCGGGCGAACCCAATAGTATTCGGTATAGCGGGACGCGAAGTCGATCGCTTCATCCATCGTTTCCCCGGCGAGCGACAGACGGCCCTCGGCGATATCGATGCGGGCCTGCGTAATGCGGTTCGGCACGAACAAGCCGGGAATCCGTTTGGCCCGGGACACTTTCTCCACCTGCTCCGACAATTGACGGCTTTCTTCCAGGCAGTTCCACTCATACATGGACTCGGCCAACGTCTGCACAACATATTGATTGATCAGCGAGTCTTTCCAGCCGCGGGCTTCGAGCATTTGCACGAACCGTCTGCCGATCTTCCCTGCTTCGTCGGACAGCGCGCCCTTCAAACCGAAGGCGGTGCGGCGGACCAGAGGCTCCGATTCGTTGAAATTGAAATTGTAGAAGACCGGGTCTTCCGGCAGCAGCTCGTTCATCCGCTCGGCAAACGCATACCATTGCTCATACCGGCCGCTAGAAAACATCAGATTCGCTTTGACGAAAAACAATCCGCTGTGCACGCTGTCCCGGATTTCGGGAGCATATTCGCCGTTGGCGAGCCGAATCTCAACGGTTCGCATCTCGTCCTCGGCGCGTTCGAATTGTCCGGTCACGATCAGCAGAAAAGCATACAGCAAATGCAATTGAGGCGGCCAAGCCGTACGGGCAGGGAAGCAGGCGAACCAGCTCAGCAGGGTGGCGAACTCTCCCCGCAGCAGCACCGTCAAGATGTGCTTGTCGAGGAGGCCCGAGGCGAGCGCGTAATCTTCGGCGGCAATCGCATGGTCGATTGCGTCGTCGAACAGCCCCCGCTCGGCAAAGCCAAGGCTTGCCATCCGGTTTAACCGGGTCCATTGCTGCGGCTGCTCGTGCCTCAGACGAGTGCGCAGAAATTCCGAGAAGACATGGTGATACCGGAACCATGTATGACGGTCGTCCAGCGCAACGATGAACAGATTGCGGCTGCGAAGCCGTTCCAGAAGAAGCCGGCTGTCGCCGCGAAGCGTCACCGTGTCGCAGATGGAAGCGTCCATACGCTGCAGAACGGACGTTTGCAGCACGAATTCATACAGCTCTGCCGGCAGCCGGGAGAGCACCTCGTGAAACAAATAATCGGCGATGTTAAGATCGGTGCCGGAGAAGGCATGCACCAGCCGCTCGTAATCCGGGCGTTCCTGAAGCGAGAGGGAGACGAGCTGCAGGCCGGCGGCCCAGCCCTCCGTCACCCCGAGCACTTTGGCGATGTGGTCGGCAGACAAAGGAAGGTTTACGACTTCCCGGTAAAAAATCTCCGCCTCCTCGCTGGTGAACAACATATGGGGCGCCGGAATATCTGTCCGTTCATCCCTGACCAGCCACTTGGCCGTCGAAAACGGAAGCTCCGTCCGGCTCGCGATCAGCAAATGCATGTTATCCGGTAAAATATCGATCATATAGCTGACGCTTTCATGAATGCTTTTGTCGTACAGGCAGTGGTAGTCGTCCAGAATCAAGGCCGCAGGCCGATCCAGCGAATGCAGCTCGTTCATCATGACATCGATCATGGTATCGACGGAGCCCTGCGGAAGGGTGTGCAGCACAGGCGCCATCAGCTCGGCGAATCCGGGGATAATGGCGGCGTCCACAGCGTGAACGACATAACGCCAGAAGCGGGCCAGATCGTTATCCCTCTCGTCCAGCGATACCCAAGCGGCCGCTTGTTCGTTATGACGAACCCATTGGCACAGAAGGGTCGTCTTACCGAACCCCGGAGGGGCGCAGACGGTGGTGAGTCTTCCCTTCATGCCTTTGGAAATTTTGTGCAGAAGACGATCCCGCGCTACGAGCGTTTCGCGGGTTACGGGCGGTGAAATTTTGCTTTTTAGCACGACGGGCTCTGAGTAGCGAATCATAATTCCTCCGCAGAACGGTTAAGTTGGTCTCTTATCCCATTATACTTGATTCGCCATGCTTAGTTCTATCTCCCTACCTTACGAAGTTCGCGCCATCGTTTGCGTTCTCCGGTATTCGCCGGGCGATTGTCCGGTGCGGTTTTTGAACATCCGGTTAAACGAGGAAATATTGCGGTAGCCGACTTGCTCGGCGATTTCCTGAATGTTCATGCCGGTTTCGAGCAGCAGCTCCTGCGCCTTCCGGACGCGGATGTCATGCAGATGGTCGGTAAAATTGACCCCGGTTTTCTCCTTAATATAGGTGGAGACGTAGGCCGGCGTCAGGTTCAGCGACCCCGCCAGCGCCTCCAGCGAGAGGTCCTCCGCATAATGCCCTTGAAGCACGCCGAGCACATGCTCGACGATCGGATCGGAAGCTTCCTTTTTCTCCTTGATGAATACGGTAACGGCGTTCAGGAACGATTGCAGCGTATCACGGTATTCCTTCAGCGTACAGCATTCTCCGAGCTGCTGGATCATCGGCTTCAGCCGCCAGGAGGTGCTTGCCTCCACTTTGTAATGTTCCACGATTTTTTGCGCCTGCGCCGAGACGGAGGAAGCGAACAACCGGAACCGCCGGACGCTCGCTTCGTCCCGGTCCAGCTCGTCCAGCCATTGTCCGACGAGCCGGACGGCTTCGGCTGCGTTGGCCGCTTGCAGCGCGGCATTCAGCTCCTGCTCCTGCGTCAGCGTCAGCGCATAGACAGACGGATCGGTGCGGCATTCCAGCACGATCTGCATCTCCTCAAGCAGTCTCGCTTGCCGGGCCATCTCCTGCACCTGCTTGTAGGCGTGCCCGAGCTGGGCGGAATGGCCGAACCACGAGCTAACGGCCGCCGTGACAAGACAATGGCGCCGGTCGCGGTCGAGCATCGGCTTCAGCTCCTCCAGCATCGCCACCAAGCGGTCACGTTCGTTGCCCGGCACGACCGACAGGAATTGGTGCGCCTCCATCCGGAACGTGTAGGAGCCGGGGAAACGCTCGTCCGTCACCAGCTTGAGGTGCTCTCCGATCGATTGGGCCGCGAGCTCCCGGTTGACCGGCATATCGACGAACGCGGCGGAGCGGAAGCGAAGCTCGTAGAGTACGATAGTAAACGTCTCCGCATGATGCGGAATGCTGTGCCAGTCGCTCAACTCGTGATTGATATTTTTCAATTTGGCGATATAGTCATAGCCGTTCAACACGGATTGCTGCTGCCGCAGCTCGCCGAGGATCTCGTCTTTCTCCTTGAGCAACGTCTGAATTTTATGGCCGATCAGGTCGAATTCGTGGATCTGGCTATCCAGCGCCGTTTCACCGGGGTTCGAGATGGACGAAAGCAGCTCCCGGACCGGCTTATGGATTCGTTTGCTGAACAGGACCGACAGCACGAGACTGACGATGACCGCCGCTGCCATCACAAGCAGCATAAGCTTGTTCAGCCGGTTCGCCTCTTCCGCGAAGCTTAGGCCCGGAACGGTCAGGATGTACTGCAAGCCGTCCGCATCTTGTTGGCTGAAGTAGTAGTTCCCGTCCAGCACTGTGTAATCCGGCCCGCCGCCGGCTGCCGGCAGCGCGGACAGCAGCCCGTCCGGCAGCTCCGATCCGCCGGCAGCCGTCCGGTACAGGACGCGCCCGTCCGGCTCCAGTATGGTCAGATTGAGAGGGGACCTCTCCCCGGCAATCGCTTGCTTCAGCCGTTCGGCGTCGATCATCGCGACGACCAGATAGCTTGCCGTCGGCGGCTTGATGGAATACGGAATGAGCGTTTTTTCCTCCGGATGCTCCGCCGGGTTAAAGAACGAAGCCGCCGGATGAATGACATAGTTCGGCTCGCGTTCGAACTGCGCTTTCCAATATGTAGAAGAATACGTATTGCTCGTGAAGATGTCGGAGAACAGCCGTTCCTCTTCGGTGGCGCCCTTCTTGTCCACCAGCAGCGGAACCGGCTTGAACAGCAGCATCATATTGTCCAAATACAGTTCCGGCTCCCGTACGATCACTTGGATATCATCCACAATCGCGCCAGTTTTGAACGAATCCTTCTGCGTCATCGAGATGATGAGGCGGTTCAGCCGGGTCACGTCCTTGTCCGTGTACTGCTTGTACAGGGCGTTCTTCACCCGCTCGAACTGGGAGTGATACCGGTCCGCCGCATGGCGCAGCGTCAAACGGTTCTGCTCGATCCGTTCGCCGTGAAGGCGGTTTTTGACTAGCGAGAAAATGGCGACATCGACCAGTGCGAAGATGACGATCAGGATGATAAAGCTCTTTAGTATTTTGCGGAATAAAGATTGGCGAACAAGCAAAGCAATCATGCGAACAGGCTCCTTTATCGTCTGGATGCTTCCTTATATTGTAGCGCAATACCGGCTCCCAAAGGTATGGGCACTTTTTTCGATCCTATGCATTTTTAACGATTTGGCGCTTCACAAAAGCTTAACGGGCGGATGCCAAGCGGTGCAAAGGATCGAAGAAGATGTGTATAGGCAGCTCGGCCGCTCCCGGGTATAGTTCGATTTGGAAGATCGAATCACCTACAAGACCAGACGGGAGTGTGCAAAAGCGTGTTTAACAGGAAGTGGAAATCATGGGTTTCGGCGCTGACGGTGGGCGGTCTGCTGCTTGGACTGCTGCCTCCGGGCGGATGGGGAACGCCGGCAGCGGAGGCAGCTGATACGCCGGATTATGGAAAAGTACCGAAGCTGCTTATTACGGAGCTTGTCCCCGACAGCTCGAATGTGGCTGGAAAAGCCGTCGATGCGTACGAGTTCATCGAGGTATACAACAATTCGAAGCAAATGGTGAATTTCAAGGACTATACGCTAGCCTACCTGGCCGGATCGAGCGAGACGGTATGGTCGGCAGTCTATAACAACGATATGACGATTTCGCCTCAGCAGACGATTGTGCTGTGGGTCATGAACGCCGACAATACGAACGAGCCGACGGCGGCCTTCAATGCGAATTACGGCACGTCGCTACAGGAAAACGTCAATTTGTTCCGCGTGAACGGCGGCGGAGGCATGTCGAACAGCGCGCCCCGAAGCCTGCTGGTGAAGGATAAGAGCGGCAGCGTCATTTCTTCCGCATCGTATCAGAACGACGCCCAGACGGTTCAGGACATGGGCATCGTGTATCAGTATCCGACGGACGGCAGCGTCAACATGACGATGAGCAGCGCCGGAACGACGGCGGCGTCGCCGGGCCGGGTCGAGGCCTTTCAGGTACCGGTGCTGACGCCGGACGACGTGCCGTCGGGCTCCAAGCTGCAAATTAGCCATACGCCTCCTGCGGAAGCGTCGAATGCGGACGATTTGCCGATTTCGGCCGTCTTTACAGGGAATCAGCAGACGGTAACCGCTGCGGTCTATTACAAAACCGGGTCGCAGTCGGCGTTCTCGTCGCTGCCGATGGCTCCGGCTCCGGGCGGCGGCTATACGGCGAAAATTCCGCGGGAATCGCTGGCCGAATCCGTGCTGGAGTATTTCATTCAAGCGAAGGACGGGAGCCGGACGGTTACTTCGGAGACATATACGGTAACGGTGAAGCTGCCCGACTTCGATTATTCGAAGCTGCCGCCGATCCTCGTGACCGAATTGCTGCCGAACAGCACGAATGTCGGAGGAGCGGACGGCTACGAATTTATCGAGATTTACAACAATACGGACCAGCCGATTAACTTCAAGGACTACAAGCTGTTCTACCGGTATACCGACTCGGGGCCGGAGGACGACGTCATTTGGCCAACGGACCGGGAAGACTTGATTCTTCCGCCGAAGAAGCCGTTCGTGTTCTGGGTCATCAACAGCCAAAATACGGCCAAAACCGTAGCGGATTTTAACGCGGCCTACCAGACGAATCTGGTGGAAAATACGGACATCGTCAAAGTATACAGCGACGGGATGGCCAATGGCTCCAAGCGGGGCGTTTCCATCGGAACCAATACGCACGTCGACGTATCCGTTGCGTATTATGACGGCTCGCTGCCGAACGAAACGAAAGAAAATTACGGCATTGTCTACAAGTATCCGATGGACGGTACGGGCACGATGATCAAGGCGAGCGCCGGATTGAAGCCGGCCAGTCCGGGAAGCCTGGAGCCGGGACAAGTGCCGGCTCAATCGCTGATCTTCACCCCGGATACGTCGGCTCCGACGGTGGCGAACCTGACCCAGGCGTCGCAAGTGGAGCAGTGGAGCAACCTGGAGCTGGTCGCCGATGCCAAGGATGACCGTCAGGTGCTGACGACGGCGCTGTATTTCCGCTCCGATAACCAGGCGGAGTATACGAAACGGTACCTGTACCAGAACTACAACGATAAAAAGTATCATTATACGGTGTATTCGCCCGACCTGATCGGTAAAACGTACATCGAGTATTATTTCAAGGTGTCCGACGGGACGAACGAGACGACGTCTCCCGTATACCGTGCGAACGTGACCGGGGGAATGAATAAAGACGGCCTCCGGCTGAACCTGAAGGACGGGGAGTTCGTATCCGGCCAGCGTATCGTCAAGGCGGCTGCAGGGCAGTCCGGCCCGGATGCGGTGAAGCTGGCCATCGACGGTCAGGACCTGTCTTCCCAGACGTATGCTGCCATGGAGAGCGATGCCTATTTTGCTTTCGAGGCGGCCTCGGTCGATTATTATTTCAAAAATGCCGTAACCATCGGCAAAGAAATTATCTATACGTTCCAAGATCCGATCCCGACGTATCAGACCCTTTCGGTGCCGATCGGCGCAGACCGACTGCGGGTAGGCAGCAACGTATTTTCGATCCGGGCGGGCTCGAAGTCGTCTCCGTTCGACGATCGTCCGGAGGAGAACAAGGACGATTTCAACGTGAAAAACGTGCGGCTGGTTCTCGCCGACGGAACGGCCCTGTACGATTCCAAGTATGCCAATAAGGAAAAAGAGATTAAGATGGGTGACAGCGACGGCCGTTTCGAGGCGCTCGATTTCCAATTCAATCTGGATGCCAATCAATTGAAGGCCAAAGCGTACGCTTGGGATACGAAGCAGCTGAGCGACGGCGTCCACCAAGTGACGGCCACCAGTGCGGTGTACGGTACGGTGACGGCGAACGTGACGGTTGACAACACCGCTCCGGTCATCGAGCCTTCGGTCGAAAGCGGAAAGGTGTACCGGGGAGCGTTTACACTTGATGCGAAGGTAACGGATGCGATGACGGGCCTGAAAGCCGTCGAGGCGGTTTTGAACGGAAAACCGGTAACGCTGCCGTATGCGACGACCTCTTCCCAGCTTGGCAAGGGGACGCATACGCTCGTGATCCGGGCAGCGGACAACGTGGGCAACAAGGCGGAGAGCACGGTCAGCTTCGAGGTACCGGAGGAAGATCCGCATAAGCCGACGGTTGTGGCGCCTGTCGACGGGCAGACTGGTGTCGATCCGAACGCCGTGCTGAAGGTGAAGGTCGAGGACCCGAACAACGACGCGATGAACGTGGCGTTCTATCGCGGGTTCCACTATGGCGGCAGCCATCGGACCGGTTTGACCGCCAAGCGGGGCGCGGCGGATATCGAGCCGCCGAAGCAGCTGGAGCTGGCCGGGGAGAAGGCGTTCACCGAGGAAGATTACCAGAAGATCAACGCGGCGGACGGCGACTATCTGATCGACGACTCGGTCGGTCAATTCCCGTACCACCGTTTCGAAGCGAAGCTGGACCCGTCCGTTCAAGCGACGGACCGTGTAAAGGTGGAATGGCAGGGCAAATCGCTCGAAGGCCGCAAGGTCAGCCTGTATGGCTGGAGCCCGAAGGCGCAGCAGTGGACGATGCTAGACAGTAAGGTGGCGGGGGCGGAAGATTTTGCATTGACCGCTACCGTAACCGCCGGAGAGTACAATACGAACGGCACGATCCAATTGATCGTGCAGGACGAGCTTCCGGTGTCGCAGCAGCCGTACGATTTTTCGTTCTTGTGGATGTCCGACACGCAGTATTACTCGGAAAGCTATCCGGAAATTTACCGGCGCAACGTGCAGTGGATTGCCCAGAATCAGGACGCGATGAAAATCAAATACGTCGTCCATACCGGCGATATTGTGGATGAAGCGGACAAAGAGTACCAGTGGATCGAAGCGGACCAGAATATGACGGTGCTGGAGGATGCGAAAGTTCCTTACGGCGTGCTTGCGGGCAATCATGACGTGTCCCATCAGCTGTCGGACTATACGCAGTACTGGAAATATTTTGGCGAGGACCGGTTTAAGAAGCAGCCGACCTTCGGCGGGTCTTATCAGAACAACCGCGGGCATTACGACCTGGTTTCCGCGGGCGGCAACGACTTTATTTTCGTCTACATGGGCTGGAACATCGGCGATGCCGAAATTCAGTGGATGGACGAAGTGCTGAAGCAGTATCCGGACCGCAGAGCGATTTTGAACTTCCATGAATTTTTGCTCGTTTCCGGCAACCGGGCCCCGATTGCGGATAAAATTTACGAGCAGGTCGTGAAGCCGAACAAAAACGTTATTGCCGTCTTGAGCGGCCACTATCACGATGCGGAAACGAAGATCGATCCGATCGACGACGACGGCGACGGCAAACCGGACCGCACCGTCTACCAAATGCTTGCGGATTACCAAGGAGCCGAAAAAGGCGGGCTCGGCTACATCCGCCTGCTGCAATTCGATGTAAACCGCAACAAAATTTACGTTAAAACGTATTCGCCGTTTTTGGACGACTACAACTACTACGATCCGAAGGAGTATCCGGGCAAGGACGAGTTCGAGCTGGACGTGAACCTGACACCGATGCAGAAGCGCGTGGCGACGGACTACATGAGCATCAGTGTGTATACGGACCAAACCATCGGTCAGGCGGCTCAGGTGCCCGAAGGCCAGGAGGCATCCGTCGTTTGGAGCGGTCTGCAGCCACAAAGCTACTACCAATGGTACGTGCGGGCAGCGGACAACAACAGCGGGCAATCGCTGTCGGACATCTGGGGCTTCACGACGGGCGCTGCGCCGACGGACGGCACGGATAAAGCGGCTCCGGTATGGCCGGAGGGAAGCGCGTTGAAGGCGTCGGACGTGACAGATACGGCCGTAACGTTAAGCTGGAACGCCGCGACGGACAATGTGGCGGTTACCGGCTATCGGATCAAGAGCGGGGATAAAGAGCTGGTCAAGCTGCCTGGCGACAAGCTGTCGTACCGCGTGACGGGACTGAGCAGCGACACCCGCTATACGTTCCAAGTCGAGGCAGTAGACGCCGCGGGGAAGTGGACGGCCGGCCCGAGCGTGACCGTGCGGACGGAAAGCTCGTCTTCGAGCGGCGAAGACAGCAGCGGTGGCAGCAGCAACGGAAGCGGCAGCGGGGCCAATCCGGGAACTCCGGCTAAACCGGAGCAGCCGAAGCCGGATCAGCCGGCATCTCCGAAGCCGGGCAAGGAAACGCCAACGACTCCGGCGCCTGTACCGGTACCGAATCCGTTCCGCGACGTGAACGAGAGCTATTCGTGGGCCAGCGAAGCGATTGCCGTGCTGACTTCCAAAGGAATTATTCAAGGCACCTCCGACACGACGTTTGAGCCGGGTCAAAACATAACGAGAGCCGATTTTATCACCTTGCTGGTGCGCGCTCTTGGCTTGAAGAGCGACTTCGATTCCAACTTCAGCGATGTCAATCCGAGCGACTATTATTATCAAGCCCTCGGCATTGCGAAGAAGCTGGGCATTACCGACGGGGTGGGAGACAATAAATTCAACCCGAAAGAAAAAATATCGAGACAAGATTTGATGGTGCTTACGGCAAGAGCGCTGGACGTCTCCAAAAAGCTCGAAATTCGAGGAGCCGAGGCAGATCTGGCTTCCTATAGCGACAAAGCCGCCGTCGCTTCGTACGCAACGAACAGCGTGGCCGCTATGGTCAAAGCCGGAATCGTGGAAGGCAACGGCAGCGGACTGAATCCGAAGGGACAGGCGACAAGAGCCGAGACGGCCGTTATCCTGTACAGGATCTTCAAGAAGCTGTAATTCATCCTGACGCAGCAGCCGACTTCGAACAATTAGTTACTTTTTATGTAAAAGAAAAACTTTATTAAATAAGGGGTTTCGCATACTAGACGTATCTAATATGTGAAACCCCTTATTGTTAAACTATCGTTCTCCGTTTAATTTCGTTGATCTTCAAACTTCTTTCCCTCCCACTACTCCTTGAGTTGCCGAATCCCTTGAATGATCTGCTCCTTGACGCTCTCCCGTATCGTGTAAAACATCGGTGCTGAAGGGATATCAAACTTCAAATGAGAGTGGGGAATATCTGTCAGTAAAGTTCCAATCGGTTGACCTTGCTTATTTCGGATAACGTTCCAGAATACACGCGATCTGTTGTCTTCCGATCCCCATTTTTCAAGTGAGTTTCGAAAAATCAAGTTTTTGCCGATGACAAAATCGTCCTCTTCAAGGGTCTCCGATACTTCGAATCCAGCCTCTTCCAGCCTCTCAAATACAACCGGCATCAATTGATCCAAGAAAAGACCGTACGCTGCATCCTCGATTTCAAGAAAAGCATCGGTCAATTGGACATACATCGACTCGTACAAGGCCCTCCATTCAGATGCAATGTATCGGTTGCCTTCCGCACCGATTTCTTCGATCGTCATGTCACAATGGTAGGTTGGAAATTGTTTACTCATCATCATACACCTCTTTCTCAAATCTACTTTCATTCTATAACATATAAGCCAATTGAAAGGTTTAACGAAAAATGAGAAGGAAAATCAAATGTAATTCCAGAAAATCTTACAATAAACTTTAATCCTGATCTTTTTTAGGGGAGAGATCGCGAGTTGACAATGCGTCCAAAAAAAATGGCGGCCACATTCATGATTAGCGCCAGCACCTTACGGAATTACGAGGCCAAAGGCCTCATTCCTCCAGCAGAACGATCCGTCAATGGCTATCGTATTTATACAGACCTGCATGCAACATACTTGGCATGTATTCAAGCCATGGCTCCGGCTTTTGGGATGGAAGTGACAACCGAAGTGCTTCATTATCTTCGGCTGGACAAGACGCATGATGCTTTGTGGGTCATTAGGGAAAAGGAAGTCGCTTTATACGAGGACAAAGAGAAATTAGATAAGTTGATCGAGGATATTCGACGACAAGTGAACGAAAATGCATCTCCATATAAAAAAGAACGCTTCACCATCCATGAAGTATCTGAGCTGACTCATGTACCTAAATCGACGATTCGCTATTGGGAGCAAGCAGGTTATGTAACGGTGTACCGAAACCCTGAAAACCGTTATCGTTGTTACGATAGAGCTCATCTGCTAAAAGTCAGGTTGATCCAAATGCTTCAAAACTCCGTTTATTCAGAGGAAACCGTAAAATTTAAACAATCAATCGCCACTACCGAACATACGGATCTGCAGATGCTCATGAAGATAGCTGAGAAAATCCGAACTTTCCAAGATAAGAGGATCGAGTCCCAAATGTGTGGGATATCTTGTTTACACAAATTAATTCAATTGACAAAAGCACCGATCTAACTCGGACGGAATCAAACGTTATGGGGCCACCTGATTACATCCGCGGCGGCCCCATGATTTGTTTTAGCACGCTTCAATTGCGGCTTCTCTCATCATTCCATTGCTGTTCCGTACCGACGAAAAAAACATTGACTGAGAGTTCTTCCTTGGTTCCGTTTGAGGTAAGAACGTATTTCGATTTCATCGCCTGAGCGCGTATCATGTCAAGCTCAATTCTTTTACGGTTCCCTTGCTCGTCAAGATAATAAAATTTCATTTCTCCCGATGTCGGAGAATCCGGCGTATTCAAAATCCCTGTGCGAGGAATGAGGTTAACGTACTCCTTTCCCTCGCGAGGCAGCGGAGGGCTACCTTCCTGCTCGTATCTGATTTCGACCCATCCCGTGTAACCATCCGGCAATAAATAGATGTGACTTTTCTGATCATGAATTCCGTAATTTCCGATAACAAATGCAGCAATGGAGATTCCAAAAAAGACGACAAGATAAAGCACATATAATTTTTTCAACAAACGGGCTCACCGCCCGCCGGGCCGGAGGTCTGCTCGACAAACCGGAGGAATTCGCGCATCGCGTAGGAAACGTACCGATCTTTGTTCCAAATGACGACGAGATTCCACGGAATGGCCGGATTCGTCATCGGCAGCACCCGGACGTCCGGGTTCACGACCTTGGAGCAGATCGCTTCGGGCAGCAGGGCAATGCCTAATTCGGCGGCGACCATTTCCACTAGCAAATCCCACTGGGAGCTTTCGTGCGCGATGAGCGGATGAAAGCCGGCCTGGTGGCACGCTTCGAGCACGTGATGGCGGACGCCGAAGCCTTTGGCGAACATGAGGAACGGCTCCCGGCTCAGGTCGGCCAGCTTCACAGGGGGATGCTCCGCCAGCGGGTGCGACCGGTGGAGCACCAGCGCCAGTTGCTGCCGGATAAAAGGCATCGTCCCGAAGCCGGCTTCCTCGTCGGGAGAGATGACGACACCCAAATCGATCGACCCGTTCAGGACCAGCTGCTCGACGCTTTTGGCGCCTTCTTCGACCATCTCGAATTGGAGCCGGGGATACAGCTTCTGAAACGGCGCGACGACGCGCGGGAAAAAAACGGAGCTGATCACAGGCGGCAGTCCGATCGTAAGCGTTCCGGTTTTGAGCTGGGAGACATCGTCGAGCGTAATATACAGGTCGTTCACCGCTTGAAGGATATGATGGATTTGCTGGACCGCCGCGCTGCCCGCATCGGTTAATTTGACCTGCTTGCCCGAACGGTCGAACAACGTAACACCCAGCTCTTCTTCCATGCTCCGGACCAGCTTGCTTAGCGTCGGCTGCGTCATATGAAGCGCTTCCGCGGCTTTGGTGAAATTTTGCAGCTTGGCGACCTCAAGAAGATAAGTCAAATTTCGCAAATCCAAATAACTCATCCCCACCTATAATTTTTTGGCATCGTTGCTATTCGATGTATGAATTTTACCTCGTGACGTTCCCCATTGTAAACTGGAATAGCCGCGAGAACTTCCAATTTCGGGATGCAAAATTTCCAGAACAACACAGCTTCGGCAAACCGATGTACCGGTTTTTTGTAATCGCTATCTTTGGAAGGGTTTGCAATGTATTCATCTTAGAGAAGAAAAGAGGACAAGCGCGAGATGATCATCGAAGTTCTGGCCATTGTGTTCGCTTTGGGATTGCTCATGTTTTTTGCTTACCGGGGCTATCCGGTCATTGTATTTGCTCCGATTTTCACCTTGCTGGCCGTCGTCATCTCGGGCAATGCGCTCATGCCCAGCTATACGGAAACGTATATGACGAACGCGGCCAACTATGTAAAAAACTTTTTCCCCATATTCCTGCTGGGGGCTATTTTCGGTAAAGTGATGGAAATGAACGGGGCGGCGGCTTCCATTGCGCAGTCCATCGTGCGGGCGCTCGGCTCGAAGCGGGCGATTCTGTCCGTTATTCTGGCCTGTGCGGTACTGACGTACGGCGGCGTATCGTTATTCGTGGTTGCGTTTGCGGTGTATCCGTTTGCCGTGGCGATTTTCCGGGAAGCGAACGTGCCGAAACGGTTAATTCCGGGGACGATCGCGCTTGGCGCGTTTACGTTTACGATGGACGCGCTGCCGGGCACGCCGCAAATTCAAAATATTATCCCGACCAGCTATTTCGGGACGGACGCTTATGCCGCACCGGTTGTGGGGATTGTCGGCAGTCTGATGGTATTTTTCGGAGGGCTCTGGTGGCTGGAACGCCGGCGCAAGAGGGCCGAAGCCGCAGGGGAAGGGTACGGAACGGATCATAAGAACGAGCCGGAGCTGCTGGAAAATCAGACGTATCCGAGCCTGTGGATCTCCGTGCTGCCGCTGCTTCTCGTGCTCGTCTTCAACTATTTGCTCAGCCGCGGCTTTTTGGACGTAACGACCTGGTATAATGCGGAGCTGCTAAAATCGTTTAATATCGCGAATGTGAAAACGGTTGCATCATCTTGGGCGCTCATTATCGCGCTGTGTATCGGTATCGTCAGCGCCCTGTGCATTAATATTCGCCATGTGCAGAGCAAGCTGGCGGCCGGACTGACGGCGGCGGCGATGGGGTCGCTGCTGGCGATTTTCAACACCGCTTCGGAGGTCGGCTTCGGAAACGTGGTCAAAACGCTGCCCGGCTTTAAGTTGATTCAGAACTGGATTATGGGGCTGAGCTCGCAGCCGCTCATCTCCGAAGCGGTGTCGGTGAACATCCTCGCAGGCGTGACCGGCTCGGCCTCTGGCGGGTTATCCATCGCGCTTGAAGTGATGGGCAAAACGTACATGGCCGCGGCTCAAGCGGCAGGCATCAGCCCGGAGCTGCTGCACCGGATCGCTTCCATGGCCTCCGGGGGCATGGATACGCTGCCTCATAACGGCGCGGTGATCACGTTGCTGGCGATTACCGGCTTAACGCATCGCCAATCGTACAAGGACATTTTTGCGGTTACCGTGCTGAAGACGTTGACCGTGCTCATTTTGGCCGTAATCTTGTCGTTCATTTAAATAAGTACCTACGCGGAGGGATGGACTATGGGAGATTTTTTAACGAATAAAGTCGCGCTAATTACGGGAGCGGCCAGCGGCATCGGCCTGGAAATGGCCCGCACCTTTGCGAAGGAAGGGGCCAGCGTGGTCGTCTCCGACATGCACGGGGACAAGGCGGAGAGCGCGGCGGAAGAGCTGCGCAGCGCGGGCTATGAAGCGATGGGCGTGAGCCTCGACGTGACGCGGGAGAGCGATTTTGCGGCTGCGGTCGAAGCGGCCCGCGGTGCTTACGGGAGACTGGACATTCTAGTCAACAATGCGGGCCTGCAGCATGTCGCTCCGATCGAGGATTTTCCGGTGGAGAAGTTCGACTTCATGCTGAGGGTGATGCTGACCGGCGCTTTTATCGGGATTAAGCACGCATTTCCGATCATGAAAGAGCAGGGCTGGGGCCGCATCATCAACATGGCCTCCATCAACGGAGTGATCGGCTTCGCGGGCAAAGCCGCTTATAACAGCGCCAAGCACGGGCTGATCGGCCTAACGAAGGTCGCAGCCCTGGAAGGGGCGGCGCACGGCATTACCGTCAATGCGCTGTGCCCGGGCTACGTCGATACGCCGCTCGTTCGCGGCCAGCTGAACGATCTGGCGAAAACCCGCCAGGTGCCGCTGGAACGGGTGCTGGAAGAGGTCATTTACCCGCTGGTCCCGCAAAAACGGCTGTTGTCGGTCGAGGAAATCGCCGAATTCGCCGCGCTGATCGCCAGCGACAAAATGAAGGGCGTCACCGGAGCATCGCTGCTTATCGACGGAGGCTACACCGCGCAATAAAACATAAATCAACGGATTTTTAGAGGAGGAGAGGACATGGCCACAAGTAAATTGATGGACTCCATGGCGGAAGCGGTACGGGATATTCAAGACGGAGCCGTGCTGATCGTCGGCGGCTTCGGGCTGTGCGGCATTCCCGAGCATCTGATCGCGGCATTGAAGGAGCAGGGGACGAAGGATTTGACCGTCGTCAGCAATAACTGCGGCGTCGACGACTGGGGGCTGGGTCTGCTGCTCGCCAACCGGCAAATCAAGAAAATGGTGTCCTCCTATGTGGGGGAGAACAAAACTTTCGAGAAGCAGTTCTTGAGCGGAGAGCTGGAGGTCGAACTGGTGCCGCAGGGCTCGCTCGCGGAACGGATTCGGGCAGGCGGCGCGGGGATTCCGGGCTTTTACACGGCGACCGGCGTCGGGACTCCAGTTGCGGAAGGCAAGGAGCACAAGACGTTCGACGGGCGGACGTATCTGCTGGAGCGGGCGATTGTCGGGGATTTTGCCTTGGTCAAAGCTTGGAAGGCCGATCCGATGGGGAATCTCGTCTTCCGCAAGACGTCCCGCAACTTCAATCCGATGGCCGCTGCGGCAGGCAAAATTACGATTGCGGAAGCGGAAGAGATCGTAGGCGTCGGGGAGCTGGACCCGGATGAGATTCATACGCCGGGCATTTACGTGCAGCGTGTCGTACAGGGCGGAAGCTACGAGAAACGGATCGAGCGGTTAACGGTCCGCAGTGTCTAAAGAGGAGGGTTCCACATGAGCGATAGCCGAACCAGAATTGTGAAACGGGCCGTTCGGGAAATTCAGGACGGCATGTATGTGAATTTGGGGATCGGGATGCCGACGCTGGTCGCCGACGAAATTCCGGCCGACCTGAATGTCATGCTGCACTCGGAGAACGGGCTGCTGGGGATCGGACCGTACCCGAAACAGGGTGAGGAAGATCCGGATTTGATCAATGCCGGGAAAGAAACGGTCACGGCGATTCCGGGCGCTTCGTACTTCGACAGCGCGGAGTCGTTCGCCATGATTCGCGGCGGCCATATCGATCTGGCGATTTTGGGCGGGATGGAAGTATCCGAAGGGGGCGATCTGGCCAACTGGATGATTCCCGGCAAAATGGTCAAAGGTATGGGCGGCGCGATGGATCTGGTGAACGGAGCCAAGCGGATCGTCGTCATTATGGAGCATGTCAACAAGCATGGGGAAGCGAAAGTGAAGAAGGAGTGCACGCTCCCGCTGACCGGCCAAGGCGTCGTGCACCGGCTCATTACGGACCTCGCCGTCTTCGACTTTACCACTCAAGGGATGGTGCTGATCGAACTGCTGGGCGGCGCAGGGCTGGACGAGGTGCGGGCGAAAACGGAAGCTTCGTTTACGGTCGATCCCCGGCTGGCGGAGGAATTGGGCGCTTGAATTATACATGCCGGTTTAACAAAGCTTGGAGGAGGTTCACATGAATAACGATGCGGTGATCGTAAGCGCCGTCCGTACGGCGATCGGCGGGTTTCAAGGAGCGCTGTCGGGCATTCCTGCCACGGAACTCGGCAGTCTCGTGATCAAAGACGCGTTGGAGCGGGCTGGCGTCAGCGAGGAGCAGGTCGACGAGGTGATCATGGGCAACGTGCTGCAGGCGGGACTCGGACAAAATCCGGCGCGCCAGGCGTGGCTGAAAGGCGGCTTTTCCCATGCGGTGCCTGCGGTGACGGTGAACAAGGTGTGCGGCTCCGGCCTCAAGGCCGTCATGCTGGCAGCGCAAAGCGTGCGGCTGGGCGATGCGGAGATCGTCGTGGCGGGCGGCATGGAAAATATGAGCCAAGCGCCGTACTTGCTGGAAGGCGCCCGCTCGGGGCTGCGCATGGGCGACGGCAAGCTGGTCGATTCGATGGTTCGGGATGGACTGTGGTGCGCTATGTGCGATATCCATATGGGGATCACGGCGGAAAATATCGCGGACCGGTATGAACTTACCCGTGCAGAGCAGGACGAATTTGCCGCTTGGAGCCAGCAGAAAGCGGAGCAGGCGATCCAGTCGGGCCGTTTTCGGGACGAAATAGTCCCCGTATCGATTCCGCAGCGCAAAGGCGATCCGGTCGTCTTCGATACCGACGAGCATCCGCGCTACGGTACGACAGCGGAAACGCTCGGCAAGCTTCGCCCTTCGTTCCGCAAGGACGGCACCGTGACCGCCGGGAACGCGTCGGGCATCAACGACGGAGCGGCTGCGCTGGTCGTCATGTCCGCGGTCCGTGCAGCGCAGCTCGGACTGAAGCCGCTGGCGCGGATCAGAGGCTATGCGCATGCGGCTTTGGACCCTTCGGTCATGGGACTCGGTCCTGTGGATGCGGTCCGCAAGCTGCTCGGCAAAACCGGCGTGTCGATGGACGACATCGACCTGCTGGAGCTGAACGAAGCGTTCGCCGCCCAATCGCTTGCGGTCGGACGGGACCTCGGCGTGCCGCGGGAGAAGCTGAACGTGAACGGCGGCGCCATCGCGCTCGGCCATCCGATCGGAGCGAGCGGCGCGCGCGTGCTCGTCACGCTGCTCCATGAGCTGGGCAAGCGCGGAGGGAAGCTCGGGCTCGCGGCGCTATGCATCGGCGGAGGGCAAGGGGTGGCGATGCTGGTAGAGCGGGAGGCGTAACGGCTGACGCGTACGGTGCGGTTTTATAGCGTAAAAAGAGGAGCGCGCAGGGTGAAGTGACCCCAAAAAGTTAGACATAGTTATTTCATTAGGCAGCTTGTAGGGCATGAGTACGGTATTGAACCGGGCTCATGCCTTTTAATTTTGCCTTCATTCGTTTGTGGTTGTAGTAATCGATATATTGGGCTAGTTCTTTTTTAAAAGGTTCCATACTTTCATACCGAAAAATTCTCAATTACCGCATTGTCGTAACAATTGCCCTTACGGGACATACTTTGCGTGATTCTTCTTTCTTGCAACGCATGATGATATTGCTTCATCTGATCATGCCAGCCTTGATCGGAATGCAGGAGGAGGCTTGTTCCATCATCTACAGACCTTGCCTTGGCTGAGTAAGGGGGAGGCGGTTACACACCTCAAACGAATTACTAATCCGTAATGTTTCCGCACCAGCGAGTGATTCCTTCATTTATGGTTTGCATTGGATTCGGATCTGATAGAGAAATCGCCCAGGCAATATGTCCATCCGGCCGAATAAGTGCCGTGTGGACGTCGTTCCAATCCGCGTCTGCCTCAGCCAAAGATGCATGTACAACTTGAAGGTTGCTATACGTTTCCCATTGACCGCTATTCTGTACGTTAAAATGGAAGTGCAACAGAAGAAAAGTACCTTTGTGTAGGAACGGATAGGAGTTAATCAATTGCCCGTCTTTCAGCTTTAAGCTTAGATCCTTGAAACGTTTCCCGTTTAAAGGATGGGGAGGCGCTTCGGCGTCTGGAGCATAATGTACATCAATTGCGGAAACTTGTGCGGCGATTTGATAATTAGCCTCCGGTATTTGAATCAGATTAGCCAGCATGCTTCGCAGTTCCGTGATGGGAGGAGTCACGTCCAGAAGCAGGGTTTGGACCTCGGTATTCCGGAGCAAGGCCGTATTCCATGGGAAACGTTCGGTATGATAACTGTCCAATAGCCAGTCCGGAGCCCAGCCTTTGATTGCTCCTGCAAGCTTCCAGCCTAAGTTCATCGCTTCTTGTAAGCCGACGTTCATTCCCTGTCCACCAGCCGGAAAATGAATGTGCGCCGAATCTCCCGCCAAAAACAATCGACCATTCCGATAGCGTCCCGCTTGCCGCGTCGCATTTCCGAAACGGGACATCCATTTCACATCGTTCAATCCCAGGTCGCTTCCGGTCGTACGGATGATCGATGAACGAAACTCTTCAAATGTAACGGTCTCATCCTTAGAGATGTTACGTCTCTCCATATCGATAATTAAGACCCGATACATATGATCATTGATCGGCATGATGCTGACCAAACCTTTTTCTGTAATCCGGGATATGACACTCATAGGAGCCAAATCAGATAAAACGGCATCCCCCAGAATAGCCGTGAAGGTCGCGTCTGTACCTTCAAATGATATATTGGCATGTTTGCGAACCAAACTTCTAGCTCCGTCCGTACCTACCACATAAGCAGATCTTATCGTTGTTTCTCCATTAGGTCCCGCGATCTTAACGTCGACCCCATCCTCATCCTGATGCACAGATAAAGCCTCAACCTCTCTCCAGACCTCTGCGCCAAGGCTAAGAGCCCATTCCTCCAGCACCTTCTCCGTCTCACTCTGCGGTAAAAAGAGAGTGTGATTGGAAGAAGAATCCAACACCGAGAAATCCAAAGGAGTTTCTAATCCGGCAAAATGCCCTCTTGAAAGTAAGCGGCCTTTACTGATTAATTTTGATTTCACTCCACGCATATCTAATATTTCAAGGGTTCGTGGATGTACTGTAAGCGCACGTGAATATGGAGTTGTCTCTTTTAATCGCTCAATGACGCAGACCTTTGCACCGGCTAATGCCAATTCTCCAGCCAACATCATGCCGACAGGTCCGCCACCGATAAGGATGACTTCATATTTCATATAAATAACCTCTTTTCTTAAACATTATGGGAAGATCACGATAGCGTCTATTTCGATAAGCCATTCAGGATCGGCTAGTGCTTGAACGCCAATATAGGTACTTGCTGTCTTCGGCCAGTTAGGGCCAAACACATGAAATCCGGCGTCAAAAATAATCGAAATCAATTCCGGGTTGTGGTTTACTACAAAAATATTCATTTTTGCAATGTACAATGGATCCGCTCGCGCGGCTTCCAATGCATACTTTAGATTGGTGAACACTTGAATCGCTTGCGCGTAATAGTCCCCTGAACCGACCAATGCTCCTGTTTCATCTACAGAAACCTGACCTGAGATGAAGGCCAGTTTAGAGGCAGTAGTTACCACGACATGAGAAATTACAGATGTAACCTTATCCGTCAATGTCTTTGGATTCACGATTTCCATAGGCAAGCATGCTCCATTTCCATATTTATAAATCTTCTCTTGAAAAGTGGATAAGTGTTTCCGAAAGAACCTCCTTCATAAATTATTGTTTCGTAGGAACTCTTTTTAATCCTTTTTAAAAAGGTTGAAAATAAAAATAATATATAATTTTTGTTTCATATGAAACAATATTATTGTACTGGGTCACTCCTTATCCTGTCAACCCCGATATGAGCATGCCCGTTTGTTTCTCAGAAAATAATCTATGCTATAATGAAACAAATGAGTCGAGGAGTCAGCATAATCATGGATACTGCCAATAAAAACAAAACCGCAATTCATGAATTTTTCGTTCAGTTTCTTCAGCAAAAAGAGCAATATGAAACCCGAATAACTGCAACATACCTCGAGGATATCCGGAAGCATATCGAACCGGAATTCAGATTGAACATGACGGAACTGCACACCATTGCGTGCATCGGAGAGCAGGAGCCGATCAATGTCACTTCCATCGCGGAAAGGATAAATTTAAGCAAAGGGAATACTTCCAAGATCACAAATAAATTACTAAAGGCAGGTTGGGTGCGAAAAGCCCAACTCAACGATAACAAAAAGGAAGTGTATTTTCGGCTAACGCCTGTCGGCAAAAAGCTATTTGCTGCTCATGATGAGCTCCATACGAAGGAAAAGCAAAGAATGTACGAATTTTTGGAAAGATACAACGAAAGCGAGCTTGAATTTATCAAACGGCTGTTTGGAGATATGGTTGACTTCTATCGCTAACGTACCTCAACAAAGACAATAGGCAGCCGTCCAGAGTTGAACTGTACATAGGTTAGACAATGTTCAGATCGAAGGTTACTACTAACAATCCCGCCTAAAATAATGATCACTCCAATCCACTGGTGCAAGCCTATTGGTTCAACTAGCACTAAAGAGGATATTGGTCCTTCTAAATATTGTTTGACATTTAGCCAAAAGAAAAGCACCTCCCGCTGTTAGATGTTTGTCTAACAATGGGGGTGCACTTCAGGGGAGCGGCTCCTCTTTTTCGTATGATATGCAAAGCCCTTAATCGACCGCTGCAGCCAGAGCCGGTTGGTCGCCCGGTTCGGCTTTCGCTTTGGCCGCCCAGACGGCTTCGATTTCCTCCAGCGATTTTCCTTTCGTCTCGGGTACGACGCGCCAGGTAAACAGGAACGTAACGAGCGACAGCGCGCCGAAAATCCAGAAGGTCATCGCAGGTCCCGCGGTATTCAGCATCGGCGGGAACGACTGGGACACGATATAATCGGCCGCCCAGAGCGACATGGAAGCGATCGCCGTCGCCCGCCCGCGGATGCGGTTCGGGAAAATCTCGGACAGCAGCACCCAGACGACCGGACCGAGCGAGATGGCGAAGGCGGCGACATAGACCAAAATAAAGACCAGCACCAGCGGACCTGAAGTTTGCCCGCTATGGAATGCGATACCGATGACTAGCAGAGAGACGGTCATCAAGGCCGAGCCGACCAGCAGCAGCGCTTTGCGCCCCGCTTTATCGATCAGCCACAGGGCCAAAATCGTGAACAGGAAGTTGATCAGCCCGACCAAAATGGTCTGGACCAGCGAAGCGTTCGTCCCGGCGCCGGCTTCTTTGAAAATTTCCGGGGCATAATACATGATGGCGTTAATTCCCGTCACCTGCTGCAGCACGGCCAGCACCACGCCGACGAGCAAGGCGGTGCGCAGCCCAGGGCTGAACAGCTGACGGAGCGAGGCGTTCTCCTGCTTGAACGATTCCTTGATGTCCAGCACTTCCTGCCGGGCCAGATCGTCGCCGTGAATTTTTAGCAGGATCGGCAGCGCTTCGACCGGTCTTCCCTGCTTGATCAGCCAGCGAGGGCTTTCCGGGACGAAAAACAGTAATACCAGGAACAGCACTCCCGGAAGTACTCCGACACCGAACATCCAGCGCCAGCCGGTGGCGATATTCCAGGCATCATTGCTGTAGCCGGCAATGCCCGAGTTGACAAAGTAAACGAGGAAAATACCGGTCACGGTGGCAAACTGGTTCAGCGCCACCAGACGGCCGCGGTACCGGGCGGGGGCAATTTCCGCGTTATACAGCGGGCATAGGGTCGAGGTGATGCCGATCCCGATGCCTCCGATCATCCGGGCAATAATGTAACCGGTGAACGTCTCCGGGACTGCGGAGCCGACCGAGCCGATAATGAACAGCGCCGCCGCGGCAATCAGCACTTTTTTTCGGCCGAATTTGTCGCTCAGCATGCCGGAAACGGCGGCCCCGGCAATGCAGCCGATAATCAGACTGGAAACGGCCCAGCCGACCTCCAGTTCGTTCAAATCGAAGCGCTGCTTCATAAAACCGATTGCGCCCGATACGACAGCCGTATCAAATCCGAACAATAAGCCGCCCAAAGCGGCAACGATAGAAACAAGCGTGACGAATTTCATGCTGACTTGTCCGTTTTGCGTGTTGGGAATGGTGCTCATGATACATTCTCCTTTCCGTGAATCCGGAAGTGGGTTCATTATATCACGCAAGCCAGCGCGGCTAGCCGGCAATCATCCGCACTTATTTGTGCTCTTCCCGCATTTAATTCGGAAATCCCTTGCTTCCTAAGCTGCCCGGCGCGGGCTAGCATTTTCTTGTTCTCCGAACGCAAAAAAGTCCATGCCTTAAGAGAGCATGGACATCCACATGGTTCGTTTTATTTCGTTTGGCCCCGGTAGTCGGTCGGCGTTACGCCGGTCACTTTTTTGAATACTCGGCTAAAATAGTTCGGGTCTTTATACCCAACCTCGAAGCACACTTCCTTCAAGCTTAAATCCGTCGAGGCCATCAGCTCCTTGGCTCTTCCGATCCGCAGATTCGTGACAAAATCGATAAACGTCTCGCCCACCTGCTGCTTGAAAATTTTGCTGAAGTAATGGGGATTCAGGTGGACGTAATCCGCCACTTCCTCCAGCGACAGTTCTTCGGCAAACCGCTCTTGAATGTACCTTTTGGCTTTGTCGAGGACGGTGACCGTCTGCCGCTCGCGCTCTTCCCGAATGCGCTGCAGCGCGGAGATTACGTAGGACTGACGCGCTGTTTCTCTGTGGGCGGATCTTGCTTCGGACTCTTGGATCACGCTCGCCTTGTCTTCTTTCAGCTCGTCGAAAAGGCATACTTTGCCGCTCTGCTCGAAATAAGTGGAGGCAAAAACGGCCTCGAAATACGAGGTGCGCAGCCCTGCTGCTTCCTTACGGATCGACCCGATACCGACCGATACCGCCAATTCGAGCTGTCGCTCGGTTAATTCGCACAGCTTTTCTCCGTACCGCCTGATTTTCTCCTTCCATGCGGCCTCCGAAGCTTCTTCCGGCTTCTTACGCACGAAAATCGCCATATGGCGGTCGATGAGCGAACTGACGATGCAAGGCTCCCCCTGTGCTTTGACAAAGCTGCGGATGAGGTCATAGATTTTCTTCTTATCCGGTATGAAAGCCAGCTCCGGAAAAGCAACGACCATCGCGCAGCCCTGATCGAGAGGGAAGCCAAGCCATTCGGACAGTTGCCCGGCGCCGGCGTCCAGCACTTGGTCGACCATGAACATCAGGGCCAGCTCGTTCTCCATCAAAGGGAGCTGCTGAGACATTTTGTCCCGGAGCTCCAATTCTTCCGTCCGCTTGCGCTTCTCCCGTTCCAGCTCTTCCACGAGCTGCTGCAACATGCGGACGATTTGCTCCCGCTTCGCCGGTTTTACAATATATTCCTTCACGCCGAGCGACAAGGCTTCCTTGGCATAGGCAAAATAGTCGTAGGCCGTGACCACGACCAGCTTCGCATCGGGCAGCCGCTCCTTAATTTCGCGCAAAGCGGCCAAGCCTTGAATGCCGGGCATATTGACATCCATCAAAATAATATGCGGACGATGCTCCTCCGCCAGCTCAATGGCTCTCCGTCCGTTCTCGGCATGAACGACCCGGAACGTATCCGGCATCGCCCGCCGGACGATCCATTCCAGCCCTTCGCGCTCCAGCGCTTCATCATCTGCGATCATCAGCCGGTACATTCGCCGCCTCGCCCTCCTTCCCCCGGGGAATCCGGATCGTCACCGTCGTTCCTTCTCCCGGTTTGCTTTCTATGTCCACCAGATCGCTACGCCCGAAAAACAGCTGCAGCCGCTTGAATACGTTGCGTGTTCCGAGCCCGGTGGATTCCTTTTTTGCCGCGCCTTGTTCGGGTCTTGCTAAGTTGTTGTTCTCAAGTCTCAGCAAGGCTTGCCGGACTTCCTCGCTCATGCCGCAGCCGTTGTCCGAGACGGTCAGACGCACGTGCTCCTGCTCCCGCCGGACCGTCAGGCGGATCACGGCGCCATGCTCCATCCGTTCGATGCCGTGCACGAACGCATTCTCCACGATCGGCTGAAGCGTCAGCGCCGGGACGGGCTCCTGCAACGCGGACTCGTCGATGTCCGTCTCGAACCGGAACCGGTCTCGGAAGCGGGCCTGCTGGATCGTCACGTACTCCCGGACGTTCTCCAGCTCTTCCCGCAGCGTCACCGGCCGGTCCAGCTTGCGCAAATTGTAGCGCAGCAGGTTCGACATCGATACGATCAGGTCGCTTGTCCGCTCCGCGCCTTCCAGCAGTGCCAGCTTGGAAAGCGCATTGAGCGTATTGAACAGAAAGTGGGGATGGATCTGGCTTTGCAGCGCCTGAAGCTCCAGCTCCTTCACCAGCCGGCCCATCTCCAGCCGTTCTTTATCTTTCTCGATCAGCAGCTTGAGATCGGCCAGCATCCGTTGGAAGGCATCGGACAAAATGCCCAGTTCATCCTCCGATTGCAGCGGCGGAGGCTCAGGATTCAGATTTCCCCGGGAAATTTGCCCGGCCATCTCGACCAGCCGGTTGACCGGTCCGGTAACGCTGCGGGAAATCCAGACCGCGACCACGACGCTGAGCAGCGTATTGACGACGAATACGGCTGCGGCCAGCCGGTTCATGCGGTCGTTTTCCGCCTGGATTTGCTTGTAGACCGGCTGATACGAGCTCAGCTCCAGATCGACGAGTTGCTGCTCTTCCTCGCGGATAAAGCGGGTCGTGGTCTCCGCTTCCTCGTAACGGGCCGGGGCGGCGCCGGGCAGAGCGGCGAGCGCCTGCTCCATCTGCGTATCAAGCAGATGGAGGTAGCCGGTTAGCTCCGACGTATGGGGAGACGCGCCGTTTTGCCCGCCAAGAGCAGCCCGCAGCTCCAGCAGCTTGGCCCGCTCCCGGTCGAGCTCCGCTTTCCGGTCTTCCCCCGGATTCAGCAAATACGCATAGAGCGTCTTGAGATGGTCCTCCGCCGCCTGGGCGGACTGCTTGTACAGCAGAATCCGGTTCATCATCAGATCATAGCTTTGCTGCACGACTTTTCCGCTCTGAAATAAAAAGAACGTGACCGAGTTGACGAGCAGCACGAGCAGAGGAATAAACAGCAGCAGCTTTGTGCGGATCGTCATGGGCAGCTTCCCCCGATCCCAAAGGCGCTGCGGTCGAGCACAGACGTATCGGTATAGTGCTGCGGCTGCGGCGTTTTTCCTTGAAAATAATCGTGCAGCAGCGCAACGGCATCGTAGCCCATTTGCCGCGGCTGCTGGACGATCGTAGCGGCAAGCCTACATTGCCGGAGGCCTTCCGTCGTTTCCGGCAGGTCGTCGAACGCAAAAATGCGCAGCCCCTGCGGCCGGACGCGCCCCGCGGCTTCCAGCATGCCCGGGCCGTCCAAGGCGCTGAATCCGGCCAGATAGCCGATCTGCGGGTACCCGCTCAGCATGGCTGCCGCTTGTTCGGCCGCTTGCAGGCGCGAAATGTTCGACGAGCGGACCTCGGCGATCTCCAGCTTCGGATAACGGCCGATTACCGACCGGAAGCCTTCGAGCCGCAGCCGTTGGTTGGGCGCTTCGCTGCCGATCAGGACGCCGATGGTTCCCGAAACCTGCGCCACAAGCTCGCCCATCCGTTTTCCGGCTTCGGTATTGTCCGTGCCGACATAAGCCAACCGCCGACTTTCCGGCTCGTCCGTATCGACGGCGATCACGGGAATGCCGCGCTCGGCCGCTTTGTCGATCAGTCCCCGGTACTGCGGGTCGCCGATGCCCTGAAGCAGAATCGCATCGGCTTTGGCCGCGATCGCTTTTTCCAGCAGCCTGGACTGTTCGGCCGGGTTGATGCGGAACGGTCCGGTATAGTCCAGCTCCATGCCGTACTGCCGGGCCGCCTCGCGCGCGCCCTGCTCGATGGACCGCCAATATGGATTATCCAGCTCCTGAGGGATGAGGACGATATGGCGGGGGCGGTCTCCGTCCTGGGGACCGGACTCCAGCGGCCGGACCAGTTCCCTTATGCGCAGCGTAGAGAATACAAATTGCAGCAGCAAGCAGGCAAAGACAGTAAAGAGGAGAAGAAGTCCCAGGTTCCATTTTCGGTTTGACATGCGGACGCTCCTTTATTCCGCGATAAAATATAGGCTCATTATACGTGACGGCTTCCCGGGAGTAAACGTAGGACTACCCGGAATTTGCAAGCCCGGTCATTCCCGACGGTTCGTCAAGCTTGCTCCTAGTATTCCCTGACAAGCCAACATTCGCTAGCGAAAAATGTTGAAACAAAAAGTTCAAAAATAGTTCTTAATGTTCTACCATTTTTAACCATTTTGGGCTAAATTTAAAGTACAACTTGTAAGATGGTGGAGCAGCTCTTCGAAAGGAGGAGGCTGTTAAATGGATTTATTTCAGGCTCTTTCTGTTCTCTTCGCGTTCGGAATGTTTATAATTACATTGTTGGGTTATATTGAAAAGAGGAAATAATCCGCTTGGTTCTTGTTTTGGTGTGAAACCATACTGACTGAGAAACATCCGCCAATTACAAGTTGATTAATGAGTTGGATCATTCGATCTGACTCATCTTTTTGAGAAAAGATATAAATTCTTGGTCGAATAGGCTTCGGTAAGAAGCTTTTTTCATTGCAATTTATATGACTATAAACTATTATTTAGTCATATAAATTGGATAAGAGGCGAAGTCACCATGATACAATCAAAAGAGAAAGCCGCCTTCGTCGGCGGAACGGTTAAGCGGGGCTTCGAGGGTGTAAAAGAGGCATTTGTCCGCAATTTCGAGCGGCTTGGGGAAACCGGCGCCGCCTGCGCCGTCTATTGGAGAGGCGAGAAGGTGGTCGACCTGTGGGGCGGATACGCGGACCCGGCACAACGGGTTCCGTGGGAGGAGCATACGCTGGTTCCCGTGTTTTCCAGCACGAAAGGATTCGCGGCGCTGTGCGCGGCTGTGGCTCATTCACGGGGCTGGTTCGGTTACGACGACCCGGTGGTGGGGTATTGGCCGGAATTCGGGAAGCACGGGAAGGAGCGGATCACGATCCGGCAGCTGCTGTCCCACCAGGCCGGCTTGTGCGCGCTGGACGGGCTGGAGCTTCGCCGGTACGCCGATTTGGATACGGCGAACGTCGCAGGCCGGCTGGCGGAGATGAAGCCGGAATGGGAGCCGGGCTCGGCGCACGGCTATCATACGTGGACGATCGGCTGGTTTATCGGCGAGCTGCTGAGGCGGACCGATCCGCGGGGGCGAAGCCTCGGGCGGCTGCTGCAGGAGGAAATCTGCGCGCCGCTGCAAGCGGAATTTTACATCGGATTGCCGGACGAGGTGCCGGATTCGAGACTCGCCAAGGTGCGGGGAATTGATAGTCCCGTGGACTTATTGTTTCATCTTCATGAAATCCCGATGGCGCTGTTCGCCGGATTTTTAAATCCGAGATCGCTTACCTCCCGGAGCATGGTAGACCGCAAACGGCTGGTGGCCAATGCGAACTTCAACGACCGGGATATGCTGTCGATCGAGTTCCCGTCAGGCAACGGAATCGGCGAGGCCCGGGCTATGGCGCGGATTTACGGCGAATTCGCCACGGGCGGCGAGAAGCTCGGGCTGGCTCCGACAACGATGCAGGAGCTGTGCCGGCCTGCGGAGCCGCCTGCCTCCGGCTGGTTCGACCGGGTGAACCGGGTCGACCTCGGTTACTCGCTCGGGCTGTGGAAGCCGATCCCTAAACGCATGTTCGGCAGCAGCCTGCATGCGTTCGGGCACCCCGGGGCCGGAGGCTCGTTTTGCTTCGCGGATCCCGATCTTGGGATTGGATACGCCTATGTTTTGAACCGGATCGGCGGCTACATGGACCGTAATCCGCGGGAGAATGCCGTGCGCCGCGCGGTATACGACTGTCTGAAATTAAGCGGGGAGGAACAATAAGATGCCGAAATTTCGCAAAGAGGAAAAAGAAGCGATCCGTGAATGCTTGTTGTCCAAAGGAAAGGAGCTGTTCGTCCAGTACGGCTTGAAGAAGACAAGCCTGGACGATATCGTGGCCGCTTGCGGCATCGCGAAAGGCTCGTTCTACAGCTTTTTTGCCACCAAGGAGGAATTGTACTTCGAGATCGCCAAGCGGGAGGAAAGCTTCAAAGACCGGTTGCTGGCGGACATGCTGTCCTCGGAGCTTCCGCCTAAAGTCCTGCTCCACGAGCTGTTCCGGACAAGCTTCGAGACGATCGATGCGAATCCTTTTCTGCAGCGGGTATTCCGGCAGGACGAATGGGAGCAGCTTGTCCGGAAGCTGCCGCAGGAAACGCTGCAGCAGCATGCGGAGGAGGATACCCGCGCCGCGCAGCAGCTCTTCGAGAAATGGCAGGGCCAAGGGGCCATGCTTCCGCTGGAACACGAGGTCGTGACCGGGCTGCTTCGGGCGGTCGTCTTCGTCTCGCTGCATAAAGCCGAGCTCGGAGACGTCTACGAGCGGGTAGTGGAGCTGCTGATCCGTTTTGTCGTCAACGGATTGACGGCTTCGGATGCCGATGGAACGAGAGAAGGCCAATGAACCGACGTGTGGACGTCTGCCGGTTCGAAGACCTGCCCTTGGAATACTCCGTTGCAGGAGAGGGCGAGCCGATTCTTGTGATGCACGGCGGGCATTCCAACTGTTACGAGGAGTTCGGCTATGAGTCCTTGATCCGTCAGGGGTACTGCCTGATTACCCCGTCCCGCGCGGGGTACGGCGGCACCTCCAAAGAGCTCGGGTCGAGCTTGACCCGGGCCTGCCGGGCATACAATCACTTGCTGGACCAGCTGCAGCTTGGCAGAGTGCATTTGCTGGCCGTCTCGGCCGGGGGCCCGAGCGGCATCCGCTTCGCTTCGTTGTACCCGGACCGTATCCGCTCGCTCACGCTGCAATGCGCGGTGACGAAGGCTTGGTTGACTCCGCAGGACAAGGAGTACCGCCTATCGCGGCTGCTGTTCCGCCCTCCTGCGGAAAAGGCGGTATGGAAGCTGCTCGGCCGCTTGAACGACCGGTTTCCGCGTTTCCTTTTCAGGCAGATGGCGCCCTCGTTCAGCACCCTGTCCCGGAGCGAAATCGTCGCCAAGACCGGCGAGGGGGATTGGGAAGCGTTCCGCCGGATGAACAATCGGCAGCGGTCGGGCGACGGCTTTTTTATCGATTTGTCCCAGACCGGGGACATCGTCCCGTCGGAGCTTGAACAGGTGCGATGTCCGGCCCTTGTACTGCACAGCAAAAACGACCGTCTCGTCCCGTTGGAGCACGCATTTCACGCGCATCGCCATCTTCCGCAATCGGAGCTTCGTCTGTTGGATACGTGGGGCCATTTGATTTGGCTCGGGAAGGGCGCGGAGGAGACAGATGAGGCGATGCTGGCCTTTTTGCGTGGAAATCGGATATAGGCGGGGGCCGTGCTTGCTTAAGCAACCATTTGCGCGACTTTGCGTCTAATGGTTAAAAGGAGGAGATTCCATGAACTGGAAAAAGCCTTTGGCTTGGTTGGCGCTTTGCTCGTTACTGCTTCTTTGTTTCCCCGCGGCGACCCAAGCGGCTGCCGGAGGCAAGAAAGTGCGGCTTCCCGATTTTCCCGTGCTCATCAACGGACAAACGCTGGATAATTCGAAGCTGAAATACCCTTTTTTCGTATATAAGGACATTACTTATTTGCCGCTCACCTGGGAATATACCCGGGCGCTCGCCATCGCTCTGTCCTTCGATCAGGAGAAGGGGCTGCAGCTCGGCATGGGGGGAGGGCAATTAAGCGGAGGCTTTATCGGATGGAAAAAGGAGGCGTTCCGCCCCGACTTGTCCGGGTCCAATCCGCGGAATCGCGCATATACGGCGACTATGCCCGATTTCCCGGTGACGATAGGCAACAGCTATATCGATAACGGGAGCGAGCCCTATCCTTTGCTCGAATGGAACGACGTCACTTATTTGCCATTGACTTGGAAATACGCTCACGATGCGCTGGGGCTGGAGCTGATTTGGGACGATACCAAGGGACTGAACGTCATCGGCGGACAGCAGCAGGTGCTCGGGGAGATTTACTATGACGATGCGGATTACTTGTATGTGTACCCCGAGCTTGTTACGGAACCGGGCCGAGTCGGCCTGAAAGTAAAAAAGTCGTTGGAAGAGACGCCGGTATGGATGACCGAAGAGGAAACGGAGGAGCTGCGAAAGCGCGTCGAAGAGCTGCAGGGGAAGATGGCGGGCGAACCGGCTTCTTTGGAGACGAAGGATGATGGTCTGTATTATCAAGGGCTGCGGCTGATGACTAAGGAGCAGATGACGGTAAGTCCGGGAGAAGCGGGTATGGCGTATATCAGGGAACTGAAGGGGGCGCGTTTTGAGCTGCCTTCCGGTATAACGTTGGTGTCCGTTGAAAAAATCACGGCTTACAACATTGGACGTTCATTATATGAATATCGTACGTTCCTCATTCTTGGAAAAGAGGTATCGGAAATCATGGAGCTGCAGCAACCTCTGGATCGGATCATTGCAAATGACGACGGGAGCTTCTGGCTGGTATCAAATGGAATGCCTACGCATGGTCGGATTATGACCGGCACCCGACGGATCGCGCTGCTGGACGCCAAGGGCAACGTCCGTCTGGCAAATGAGGCGCTGAATGAATCGGACATTGTGGTGCCCGGCGTAGGGTTGAAAGATCCGTTAACGGATGATGGAAAGCTTCTTATTTACCGCAGCGGCAAAAGCAATGACGGGAAATTTACGCCCCGGGATACGCAAGGGTATTATTGGTTGGATACCGGCTTCAACGTCTCCAAAGCGGATGCTCTGGATGCGCTGGCCAAGGAAGAGAGTTCTCCTGACCGTCCGAGCCTGTATAAGGGGGTCTACATGGGGAGCGACCGCAAATTTTACCTCCTGCGCACAAAGAACAATACGATATTCAACTACTCGGATAACAAAACGGGCAGATGGTATGATTATGAGTTCCTCGCCACGCAATAAAGGAACGGCTCTCGGAAAACGAGAGCCGTTTGCTTTTATGGCTATGTGTGGCAGATATTTTCCCCTTAACCCGGATCAAACGAGACGATCCCCTTTTGACTTGCCAAGCTTATGCTACAACCATTTGTTATTGTCGGACAGTGGGAAACTCAAGCTTAGGGGAGCGAGGGCTACGAGAAAGAGAGGGCGTGTACGATTAATACTTCGTTTGTATTAAGCATTTCAGGATGGAGGAAGAAAATACGGCTTTCATCCCGTACCGTCTATCGATATTTGCCTTCAGGAAGACTTCATCCTGACCTTTATCGTAAAAATGGTGGGCTACGGAGTAAGTGATCGTAGAGTCTTTTATTTCATCAGAGAGGCTGCTGTTGATCACAGCGTAGTGTGTATCATACAGAGAAACGTAATACCCGTATATAGTATCGGGCATCGGTTGAAAATCGATCTTAAGACCCAAATGCCCGGCCAGTTCGGACGGAGTGCTGGAATGAAATTGTTGAGTCAAGGCATACGCTTGATCTTGGATGTGACGATGTTCGATCTTCAATTTGGCCTGTCTGTTCAGAAATTGCAGCGATGAGTAATTGTTAATTGAAACATCTGCCAGGCGACGACTCACGATCATATAATCAACCTCCATCATTTACCGAAAACAGGTCCGATTTAATAAGTTTTAAAACTTAGAAGCACGACAACTGTTTTAAATCAATCAGGATGTTTTCCAGTTATTTTTTTGTAATATATAGTTCTTTTGCTTTAAGTATAACATTAATTAAAGATAATTCTAGTAAATTTTTCTCAGTCTCTGTCAGCTCTACTCCGCGGAACATCACCTTCTTTTGGGCCAAAATGCTCTCTAGATCTACTTCGTTGGAACTATTCGTCGTCACCGGCTCTTTCCCCGTAAGGATCCAATCCAGGGAAACCTCATATAAATCTGCCAAAATACGCAAGGTATTAATGTCCGGCTCGCTGCCTCCATTTTCATAGCGGCTTAAGGTCTTGTTGTTAATTCCGGTCCGTTCGGACACGTCTTTTTGCTTAAAGTTTATTCGTTCCCTTGCATAGCGCAGTCGTTCAGAAACCGTAGACATAAAGGAATCCTCCCACTTATCAAAAAAGTAATAGTTCAGGCTGCCGTCTGGCTTAATTCTCAGGTTTCGAGGTTGACTTAAAAGGTGCATGGCTTAGGTCGCTGCGGGGAAGACGGCATGTAAGCTTTTTCGTTTTTTCACATCGAAATGGACTTGTGATTTGCAGGAACGCTTCTCAGTATACTAGAGGCGCTTTAGGCGTTCAAAGTTCAAATGACTTCGCTACCGGAATATCTCCTTATGGAAATAACTATAGCATAGCGGTCTCAGTAATTGAGAAAAAAACATTGTATTCTCATTAAATGAGAATTATAATAGGCTTTGTTCGCTGATTATCTCATTAAACGAGAATTACAGGAGGTGCAGCTATTTGATCGTCATCCGCAATGTGTTGTAGCTCACAAATCAAATTATTGGAAAGGAAGTTTAGCATGCAGAACCTTCAACAAAGATACGAGGTCTTGGAAGCTGAGAAATCGTTATTGAACATGAACGACCAGGCAGATATGTTGAAACTTTTAGTGATCGAGAATGAACAGGAGCAGCTACAAGCGCAAATGCACGAGCCTTTGAGCACTCCAGCCGAAGAGGATCGTTCCCCTGTTCTCCCTGCAGAACATACATCGAGCGAATTCGATAAAGAGCTGATCGTTTCCCCGCCGGATAGCGATGAAATTGAGCTGAAGTACGATTTTAACGATATTTTCGGAAACACGCAGGCCAACAAAATCATAAGCGAGCTTCTGCGGGAGCAGAAAGCCGCTTTGCAGTCGCTGCATCACAATCAGTTGAGCGAACTCCAATCCGCCTACGCGGCGCAGGAAGAAGAATTGGAGTCAGGTGTTGAGCTTATTTATCAGTTTAAGCAGAAGCTGGAAGAATTAAACACGAGTGCTTTGGAGAAAGAAGATTTACTGGGCAGACTGACGCTGCAAAATAAGCAGCTTCAAGATCAAATGAGTCAGTTGCAGCAAGAACGCGATGAGGCGATTTCCGCGCTGGACCATTTGAAAGCCGAGTTCAACGGCAAAGCGGAAGAGCAGCAAGATGAAATCCTGCGCTTGCAGCAGCTTTTGAAACAGACGGAGACCCGGCAAAGTCCGGAGCCAAGCGTGAAAGTAACAGGGACTTCCGAGACGCTTGAGGAGCTTGTGCAAAAAGCGAAGGAAAACGCGGCAGAAAAAGCGACGCAGCAGCTCCTTGCGAGCCATGCTGAAGTGCTGCCCCCTCTTGCGTTCCAGCCCAACCCTGTTATCCCTGTGCCTGCATTGTCAGAACAAGCTGCCCAAACCGATGCGGTGGCTGTAGGGCACCTGCAAGAACAGATGAAAGACATGCTGGATTGGAAAAAGGATATGGAGGAATGGCGGGAAGGCGAGGCCGCTTGGCGGGTTGACGTCGAGAAGCAGTTGTCCAGACTCAGCCATGCGACTTTGGCGTCATTGACCGCAAACGTTTAATTGAAGAAAGGGAGAGACGCATGACCAATACAGAGCGGGAAAAAGTCGTAACGCTTCTCAAAAACTATCAATCGTATAAATATGCGGTAGACAACTACGTGTCGGAAAGCTCGTATACGCTCTCCGTGTCCAAGCTGGATTTTGCTCCCCGTAACGGCAGTTACGGTTCGAGGGAGCCCGGCGTGCTGACCCATAGCTGCGAACAGGACGCGGCGGACTATCGAACGTACAGCCGTCTCGTGCAAATGATCGAAGGCGCGCTCAAAACGTTGTCGGATGTCGAATATGAAATTATTCATTATAAATGGATGAAGGGCTGGACCTTGAAAGAAATCGAGGTTCGCCGAAATTACGGCATCGATTCGACCAAAGCGATCCATCGCCGCGCGCTGGAGAAGCTGGCGATTTGCTTCATGTTCACCGAGCCGGCGGAAATCCTGCCGGTGCAAAACCGCAGCGTGCCGGGCGAAACTCAAGAGGCGTTTGCGTAAACAACCACCTTTCAACCACCTTTCCCATGATATAGTAATACCATGAGAAAGAATCGATACGAGTGAAGCCACGAGACTACTATAGATGAAACATGTAAAAGTGATGGGAACCGGCGCTGTTTGGTGCGGTGAACATCACTTTTTATTTTAGACGATACAGGAGGGTACATATGAGCAGTGATAAGACGAAGCGCCTGGGGTTGAATAAATGGGTCGGCTCCGACCAAGTTCTGCGTGCCGAGTTTAACGAGAATTTCGACAAGATCGATGCGTATGTGAATGACAGCTTGGCGGTGAAGACAACTTCCGTGCAGTTGAAGCAGGGCTTGCAGGTGATTGATGTGAACCAGAGCAGTCCGCTGAATAATGTAACCATTCAAGGGCGGACGTTGGTTAATTTGCTTGGGCGTACAGGCGGTTTCGAGGCGAGCGACATTGCCCAGTGGCTAAAGGGGGCTGCTACGCTAACGAGCGATACTAGCACGTTCGTATCAGGGAAATCTAGCGGAAAAATGACGATAACGGAAGCAAAGGTTTGCTTCATAGCGCAGCGGTTCACCTTCAAGAAGGGGAAATACTATATCCTCATCGCAGAGACGAAGAACGGTACGGCAGAGACAGGCGTTCGGATTGGCAACAATGACTTTTTTTCTGCATGGAATACTGATGCAACCAAATGGACGACGCAGTTCGTAAAAGTAAATTATGAAAAGGATGATCGTGAGGATTACGTCATCTTTAACTGCAGTGGTGCTGCGGGCCAGACGGGGTATGTTGACAATTATCGCGTCTACGAAATCACGCGAGCGGAATACGAGGCGATTGACAGAATGACGCTGGATCAAGTCTCCGCCAAGTGGCCTTACGTTGACGATATGAAAAGCGTTTACTCGCCGTATATCGTCAAGTATGGGGAGAATTTGCTGCCGCCGTTTACGGAATGGACGAGAGTTACAGCAGCATCAAAGGCTACTTCTACAGATCCATATAAAATAACATTTTTTGCGAATGGTGACGGCGATTTCGCTGCGTACAACTTCCGCTGTGTTCCAAACACCGCGTATACGCTTAAGGTTGATTCGCTCGACAATATGTATCACGGAATTTCAAAGGTAAATTGGAGTGAGGCCATTGTCAGTTATACAACGGAAACTTCGTTTACTTTCAACTCTGGCAACAATACGGAACTTTCATATGTAGTCAAGGCACAGGATAAGTCTAAGATCGGCTCGCTAACAAATCCGACGCTCTGTCTCGGTGCGGAAGCAAAGTCCTTCAAGCCATGCAACGACGATTACTTGTTCTTCCCGAACGTTAATCTTGCGTCCACCGTTGACGGAACGGTCTATGATACGCTGTTTCAACGCGACGGTAAGTATTGGAAGCAGACTCGGTTTAAGTCGATGGACTTAAAGGGTGACTTAAACTGGATACGAAACGGATCGTGGACTGGGTTTAAAGAAGCGGCAATACTCAACTTTGATACTGGAGCAGTCGGAAATTCCGAAACAGTCGTAAAGTTTGATGGGAAAATTATCCATACGTCTATCGACACGAATAACGATACGTCAAACCTGCAAACTACTGGGCACCTGTTGATTCGTATCCCTAACGCAGACAGCGGATGGGGTGATGCATTCACGAATTTGTCGAATGACGAGATCAAGGCGTATTTCTACGGATGGGTGATGTACGACGCAAGCAACTATCCTCAGCCGTACAACGGCAGTGGGACTAAGGCTTGGGGCTACCGTGATCCTTACGGCGCTGGCGGATTGACTGGCGGCACATCAACGCCGCCGAACTTTCCAGCACCGGGATTCACACCTTACAAGCTCCAATACCAACTTGCTGCGCCAATCGTTGAAGAAGTTGCATCCGAGGGCGGAATTACGCTCCGCGAAGGGCTGAATCAAGTTGAAGTCGGTACCGGGATGATTGTACGTGAGAAGGCTAACCCGCAAATTAACACAGGTCTGGGTTATGCTGCGATTAACGTCAAAGGTTCACCAAATTACAGTGATTTAGGGGCTTTAAATAAAAGGAATTCCAAAATTTTGGTAATTTTCAAGAATTCCAGAATAGACGGTAATTGGACGCAAAAAGCTGGCGGCGGCAATGGGAATTATTACGTCGACACGCCAATTGCTAACTTCGACCCTGCAGCAGCCTATACCGTTACTTACCTTGCACTAGATCAATACACGCTGTCATGCAATATCCCATCGCTCGAAGCTACGCATCCGTCGAATATGAAATCCGCCGTCGATACGCTGGCAGCCGGACAATCCGACATGGCAGCGCGAGTCGGGGCGCTTGAGATTACGCGTGCTCAGCGTGTGCAGCCGCAGTGGATTAAGCCGACGCTGCTTAATGGATGGGTCAATTACGGTGACGGGGCATACACCGATGCTGGCTACTTTAAAGACGAATTCGGTATCGTTCATATCCGAGGGCTGGTAAAGAACGGCCAACTGAATGCCTCTATCTTTATGCTCCCTCTCGGGTATAGACCGGCTCGCGCGATGGTAATTCCGGTTGCTACGGATGGTAACGGTCAACTTATATTGGGCCGCTTGACGATTGACTTTAATGGGTCTGTGTATCATACATTAGGTGGAACGGGCTGGTTTTCACTCGATGGCATATCGTTCCTTTCCGAAAGATAATATGGAGGTGCAACGGATTAATGAAAGAAGCACTCATAGTCGATCTAAACGGTTTTATCACAGACGTAACGCTTGTAGACGACCATATCTCAGGCGTTTTTCCTATCTACCGCGAGTTGCCCGCAAGAGGCACGGAGGAGCAACCGCAGAAAGCGGTGGAGCTAATCGGCTACACTATAGCCGTTCCCGTCCCGGAAGGATTGCATCTACCTAAATGGGATTTCGCCGAAGAGCGATGGGTCGAGGGCAAGCCCGCAGGCGAATTGCTAGTCCTGCAGAAAGCGAATAAACTCGCTGAACTAAAAAGACTTTGCACGGAAGCCATCGAGGGAACTTTCACCTCTTTTGCTCTGGGGGAGGAGCATGTTTACTCTTTCGATACGGAAACACAGCTTAATTTTCAAAGCACTAAAGAATTGATGAATATGCACCCTAATTTTACACAAACGTCGTGGAAAACACGCGACGCGGGCGTACTGATGCATACGAAGGAACAGTTCACCCGACTCTGGCTCGATGGACAAATGCATAAAACAAACCTGATCGAGAAGTTTAGACGACTGGAAAAAGAAATTGAGCACGCCACTTCAGTGGATGCGGTCAATTCTATCCGGTGGTAGAAGCTTCTTTTTATGTAGGGGAAATCTGGGGGAATCTAAAATGAGCAGCGGTAAGACATCGAATCTGAAATTGCATAATTGGACAGGCTCGGATCAGGTGTTGAGGTCGGAGTTTAATGAAAATTTTGAGAAGATAGATGCTTTTGCAAGTGAGCTCATGGCCATGGGCTCGATCCCGGTTCGGTTAAACTATGGGATGCAGACCATCAACGTAGAGCACACCAGAATGTTGGAAAACGTCAGCATGAAAGGGAGAACGTTGATTAATTTACTGGGGCGGGACGGAAATTGTGAGGATGCCTCTAGGTGGAACCCGTATACCAGTGCCATGCTTTCGCTGGATTTCGTAAAAAAAGCGTCCGGGTCGAACAGCATACAGTTTAAAATAGTCAGCGGGCAACATTCGGCCGGCATTGTGAAAGCATACACGGTCTCAGCGGGAAAATATTACATCGCGATAGCGGACGTAGCGAACACTGACATTCAAAACGGGGTCGTGTTGAACTTTGGCAGCAATAAAACGGCCGAATATACTGGAACATCGTTCGTGACAAAATGGGTGAAACTGGCCCCAATCGTGAGCGGTCAGCAACTTCTAAGCATTTTTGGGTCTGGTGCACCCGACCAGACGGCCAACGTTGATAATGTCCGTCTCTATGAAATAAGCGCGGAAGACTACGCGAACATCGATAGGATGACGTCGGAAGAGATCGTCGCCAAATGGCCGTACATTGATGGTATGAAGTCTGTTTACTCGCCATATGTCATCAAGTACGGCGAGAACTTGCTGCCGCCGTTTACGGAGTGGAATGTGACGGCAGGAAACGGCGGAACACCGAAATTGGACATTGATGACCCCTTCTCTGCCAGTTTAATCGCCGATATGAGCGGTCAAGCGATTTATGTGGATATACCCGTCGCGTCGAATACAACGTATACGTTAGCTTTAGCGTCGTTGCCTGCCAATGGTTTTATAGGAGTGAATAGTTTTGATGAAAATATGCAGTTTGTAAGTGCTTATGAAGGTTATACATCAAAAGTGAGTAAAACCATTACAACCGAGTCGAACGTAAGATATTTGCGGGTCATGCTTGGTAATCATACTTTTGGTGCGGGGACGTATAGGTTCATGAAGCCTGTGCTTTCCCTGGGTTCAACGGCGAAGCCGTTCAAATCCCGTAACGACGACCATTTGTTCTTTCCGAACGTCAATCTTGCCTCTAACACTGACGGAACGATCCATGACACCTTATATCAACGTGACGGGAAGTACTGGAAGCAAGCGCGACTCCGAACGATGGAATTGGACGGGAAGCTGGACTGGTCTTTAGTAGATGGTGTCTATGCAGGATTTAAGGAAGTCAAAGTCCCTATAATGGGGGATGTTACGAATGCCGCAGTACTTGTTAAGCATGATGGTAAGCTGTTAAAAGTTAAACCGGACGGAACCAAACCTTCGGGCGGGGACGAGTTTACTTTAACGACGGGCAGTAATCATCTGTTTATCTCGATCTCCAACTCTGATAGCGGATGGGGGGATTCGTATAAACCCTCCGAGGAAGATATTAAGGCTTATTTTAATGGTTGGCGCATGTATCAAGAAGATATGTCAGCAGCAACCGGAATATATGTGTCAGGAAAAAAATGGTGGGCGCGACGCAATGGGACCGGGTTCGATTCAGCTACGGCGGAAATAGTGCCGGCCGCCTATGGTTTTATTAACGGCCCGACCCCATACAAACTCCAATACCAACTTGCTGCGCCAACGGTCGAGGAAATTATATCCGAAGGCGGAATCACTTTCCATGAAGAACTCAATCAAGTGGAAGTCGGCAATGGGATGATCGTCAGGGAGCATCACAACGTAGTGACCATTGGCGGTAACTCTTACATGCTAACGGGAGCGGGGCAAAAGTACCGTGCGGATCGAGCGTTTGCAGTATATAAGGATGGTGTGAACGCGGGGTGGTCGCTGAAGCGCAGAGCAAGTTTTGACGTGAATTATGGATGGGGCTATGCCCAAACGCTTTCGTCGAATGTAGACCCATCTGCGACTTACACGGTCACTTATCTTGCCCTTGATCAACATGCTCTCACCTGCAATGTTCAATCGATTCAAGGGGAATATGCAGGCAATCTGAAGTCCGTTGTCGATGCACTGGCAGCCAATCAGGCGGACATGACGGCGCAGATCACAGAGCTTCAAGGCGGAACGGATGCAACCAGACAATCGTTCGAAGAACATATATTAAGGAAGGACAACCCGCACGACGTAACTCCGGCACAGATCGGCGCAGAAACCCCTGGCGGAGCTCAAAATAAGGTCGACGCTCATGCAGAATCCACCTCGGGCGCGCATGGGGCTACATCGGCAGCGGTTGCCAGCAAGATCATTCAACGGGACGCCGCCGGGCGGGCCAAAGTAGCTGCACCGGCTGCTGCCGACGATATCGCAAGAAAACAGGAGACCGACGCCGCTCAATCAAGGGCAAACGCATGCTTGCCGAAAGACGGCAGTGAACCGATGACCGGCAGACTCGTCGTTCCTGCGGGTCCGGGCGGCGGTCTTCATTTTCCAAATGATGCATTCGGTGGAAGCGGAGATACGGCGAGCATCACGCTTCGTCAAAAATCCGGCGAAGATCAGGAATTGACGATCGAGGTTCAAAATGATCCGGCCGATACGATCAATCTTAAAACTCCGCACCGAGACGGCGTATATGTCAATGGACACAGGGCATGGCATGCCGGGAATGTTACGCCGTTGGATGTTAATACAGGCGGAACGCTGAACAATAGCGTCGGCTTTGGTACTGGACATGGTCTGCATTTTGATAGTTTTGGAACAAATTTTATTGCAAGCGGTGGTGGGGATAGCGCAACATACTCCAGCCACAACATAAGAATACGCGGTCATTATGGCCTGGGCATGGAGACGCACGATGGTTCCGTTAACGGAGTTTATGATTTCCGCGCGGGTCAATGGACGACGAAAAATGGTTTCGTGGTAGACAATGGCGGTGAAAAGTTTCGCGTAAATTGGAATGGGGACATTATTCAGCGCGGGACGGTCATGGCGCCTACACGCGTTAACAATGGTGTATTCGAATTTTGGAACGGGGGAGGGTGGCAATCAGTGGGTGGAGTGAAAAAGGTGCAGCGCGGAGAAGTAAATGTCGGCTCCAATGCTACTGTGGAGGTTCGTCTAAGGGAGTCCGTAAATATCGACAAATCCACGATAAACTTCCCCAATACAGGTGGCAGCGAATACAACGTGGACCGAGGAAATGGCTGGGGAAAGCTGCTGGATTCCTCTACCATTCAGATCCGTGCGGCGGTCGGCGGTACTTACCAGTGGGAAGTGATCGAATACTACTAATATTTATTCAACATGTCAAATAAGTAGAGAAACCACGTTCAGTGGTAAACAGAATTTTTTATACATTTGCAATCTAGGGGGGGATAACTGTTGAGCAGCAATAAAACGCCGCATCTGAACTTGCATCATTGGACAGGCTCGGATCAGGTATTGCGAGCGGAGTTTAATGAAAATTTCGAGAAGCTAGATGCTTATGGCAGCCAACTCATGGCAGCGGACGCGACTCCGGTTCATTTAAATCATGGGATGCAAGTCGTCAACGTAAAGCAGACCAGTATGCTGAAGAATGTCAGCATCAAGGGCCGGACACTGGTGAATCTGCTCGGAAGGGCAGGTAATTGTGAGGACGTCGGGAATTGGAACGATTATCACACCACTCATGCGCTTGATCCCAACAACTTTGTTTACGGCAGCAACGGCTTGAAGGTCACCATCGCAGATGGTTATACGATCGGTTCCGCCGTTACTGTGAGAGGGTTCAATTTTGATGCGGATAAGTACTATCTTCTTATGGGCGAGTTAAAGAACGGCAACGCCACACAGATGAATTTGTCTATATCCGGACAAGGCCCGCCAACGGCAACGAATGCGGTTGTAGATACTTCGAAGTTTACTCTTGCTTTTGGAAAGTTTACCGGCATATCTGCAACAGACGTAGGAATAAATGTCACTGCAACCGGAACTGCCGGGCAATTTGGGTATGCGGATGGAGTAAGACTTTTTGAAATATCCAAAGATGACTATGATGCCATCGACAGGATGACGCCGGAGCAGATCGCCGTCAAATGGCCGTACGTCGAAGATAGGAAATCGATCTACTCGCCGTATATTCTCAAGTACGGGGAGAACCTGCTGCCCCCGTTCACAGAGTGGGAAATGATCCGTACTGACGGAGGCACGAATATTCTAGGTCCGTACAAAATTCAACAGCAAACGACGGCTAAGGATACGTGGCTGGGAACGGCCAAGCTGCCGTGCATGCCATCTACGCCGTATACGTTGAGCATGAACCATACGGGCAAAATGCTTCTCCGGTTTTATAAAAAGGATGGAACATTCGTTGACGCCGGGGGTGGCTTTACCGCCGAACAGTCCGTTACCGGAACGTCTCCGTCCGACGTGAGCTATATTGTCGTATACACCGTTAATCCGGAGCCTGTCGGTACGTTTACGTTTGAGAAGGGGATGCTTAACGTCGGACCAACGGCGCTGCCGTTCAAGCCGCGTAATGATGACATGTTGCTTTTCCCGAATGTGCAGCTTGCTTCAAGCGCAGACGGGACGGTATGCGACCAATTGTTTAAGAGTGGCGGGAAATACTGGAAGCATACACGGATCAAAACGATGGTACTGGATGGCTCTAAAAGTTGGAAACGTACGGGTAATTATACCGGCTTCAAGCAATTGTCGCTTGAAAGCCCCGTTTTTCCTATCACAGGGGACTTAGGACTATTTATGAAGTACGACAAGGTACTCCCGAATCTTACGGGCATCCCGTCTGCCCCGGACAGAGGAGCTATTGCACAGGATTCGGGTATCGTTTATGTTACCGTTTCCGACGAAGACAGCGGGTGGTGGGATAAGTATGAACCGTCAGAAGAAGAGATTAAGGCATATTTCTACGGGTGGAAATTAATCGACACAAGCGGAAAGCCATGGAGCGGAGGAGAAGCTCGGTTTAAACGGTGGTACGCCTATTGGTCGCCTGGTGCTGTGTGGAATCCAGACAAAGAAAATGAATTTACTAAAAAAACGGCTCCCAGCAACCTCGCACCGGGATACCAGCCTTACAGTCTTCAATACCAGCTTGCTGTACCAACGGTCGAGGAAATTCGGGTTGAAGGCGGGATAACGTTTCACTCAGGACTGAATCAGGTTGAAGTGGGAACCGGGATGATTGTAAGGGAAAGAGCGAATCCGATTGATCTGGACGGAAACTATTTGATAAATAACACGGCTGCCTCAGGCTCTACTCTTAAGAATAGAACAAATAGGATTCTAACCGTGTTCAGAAATGATCGAATTGATCTGGCGTGGATCAAAAGAGATAGCTTTAAAAGCTCATCGGCTTACGGCGGAGCAGATGCATTCATCCCTGCTTTATCTGGAGGTTACGACCCCACAGCGGTCTACACGGTCACCTATCTTGCCCGTGACCAATACGCTCTGACCTGTAACCTTGAATCCATACAAAGTGAATACGCGAGCAATTTGAGAACTGTTGTCGATACGCTGGCAGTTAATCAGGCGGATATGTCGGAGCAGGTCTCGGTGGTTCAAGGTATAAAGGATCGACTTGAAGCAGCATTGCCGCTTAACGCCATGTCGCGGCAAGCGATCATCAATGGCGGGTTCGATGTAGCGCAGCGAGGTTCCAGCGTTATCCGGAATGGTAATTACGGTTCGGAAAATGCGTATGGATATGGTTTGGATAGATGGGTTGGCCAGGTATTTGCAGGGACAGGAGGAACAGGATCTAGCAGCTTTACGATGTCGCAACAGCCTTTTGCATTAAGCCAGACCGCAGTCCCCGGAAATCCAAAGTACTTCGGAAGGTTAAGCGTAACTTCGGTCGGTACCAAGGGAACCAGAAGTGCATTCATGAGGATGGCGCAGTTTGTCGAGTCTGTGTTCACGTTTGCCGGACAAAAATGCACGGTAAGCTTTTGGGCCAAGGCGAGCAGCAGTCGCCAAATCGCGGTCTCTTTGTTTCAAAATTTCGGGTACGGCAGCCCATCATCAAGTGTGTCATGCCCAGGCGGTAAAACGATCAACCTGACAACGGCTTGGCAATTTTTCATTGTCACGTTCGATGTTCCGTCTATTGCGGGGAAAACTTTGGGAACAAGTAAAAGTGACTACCTGGGGCTTTACTTTATTCCTTACAAACAAGACAACGACGTCATTTCCATACCATCCGACGAGGTTGGCACGTATGAAACAGGAGATTTCGATTTCGCCCAAGTGCAGCTTTGCGCCGGTGACGTAACTCTTCCGTTCCAGCCGAGGCATTTTGCAGATGAGCTGGCATTGTGTCAACGATATTATGAGAAGTCGTATAATTACGGAATAACTCCGGGGACAGTGAGTTATGAAGGGTTTATAACGGCCTACTCTGAAGGCGGCTACATCATTGCAGACGGTGGACAGTTTACAGTAGCCAAGAGAACCATCCCAACTATGAAGGTATATTCTCCGTTCACAGGCGCAATTTCCAAAGCGCGGAGATTCGGTGACGTCAATGATTCGGCGGTCAGCGGGATGGAGTACGCTTCGACAAATCGTGCCGGGAGACTCTATTACGGTAGTGGTGGCATGTCGGCGGGAACATATATATGGCACTGGACGGCCGACGCTGAAATCTAATGAAAAGGGGCACGCCTTATGGACGCTTACAAACACTACGTACGCACGGACGAGGCCGATCTCGTCATTCACGGATTTTCGACCGCGTTCGAAACGCCAGAGCCGACGGACATTTGCATTGACGAAAACGCTGGCAGGCATTTTGCGACACAACTACGCAACGAGCGCTTGCAATGCAAATACAAGTGGCAAAGCGGAGCGCTCGCCGAACGAAGCCAAGTGGAGTTGGATGCCGAGTGGGCTGCCCGACTAGTTGCGCAAATGACGCCCGAAGAAAAGATTGCTGCGCTGACCGCGCAATTGAAAAAGCAAGAAGAACAAGCAGCAGCCGTCAGCGCCGACTTGCAGGCATTCATGGAATATTTCATGAGCAAAGGGGAGGAGTAGACCCGCCATGCCAAACTTGCCGTTTCTTGTCTCTACTTATGCGCGCAACATTACCATATTTGGTAACGAGCGCTTGACGCCTCGGGATGGTTTCAAAGGGGTACCGGAAAGCTACTGTACGGATGTGAAAAGCTATGTAGCCCGCAATTATGATTATGACGAGCTTGACCGCGCTCTGGATAAAGGCTGGATCAGTCGGCAAGAGCTTGACGACATTATGGCTTTAAAAACCGAAGCGGATCCCATCATTAAACTGGCGAACTTAAGTTTTTGAAGTCGGTTCCTTTGGGTTATTCGACCGTAGCGCGAACGAATGATTTCTTCGCGCTATTTTATTTGGAAATGAGGGATTATTGGTGAGCGGCAATAAAACTTCAAATTTGCGATTGCATCATTGGACAGGCGCGGATCAGGTCTTAAGGACAGAATTTAACGAGAACTTCGAGAAGATAGATGCTTTTGCGGGTCAACTGCTGGCAGAGGATCCGACCCCGGTGGAGCTAGGCTATGGGATGCAAGTTATCAATGCGAAGCAGACCAGTATGTTGGAGAACGTCAGCATCAAAGGAAGGACCTTGGTGAACCTGCTCGGGCGGGATGGGAATTGTGAAGATTCGACCAAGTTCAAAACCGGAAACGGCGCCGTACTAACGACGGATACAACACATTACGTTTACGGAACAAGGAGCTTGAAGGTCGAGATTCCAACAGGTTCTACGTCTGGCAATGCATTTTTAGAAGTATCCAGCTTGATTAAGAATGATCAGAAAAAAAAGTATATTCTCATCGGTGAAGTGAAGAATGGCAACGGTACAAGCGGAGTCCTTAAATTTTCAGACGAGGCCGGGTACGGTGTTTTAGCATCCTTTGTCACCGATGCAACAAGATTTAACCTTACCTATGCCAAAATTGACGCCAGTCAAATCAAGGTTTCAAGTTCTTTTAGACTTGTGTTTTTTATCGTGCTAGGGTCGGGAGGTCAGTATGCGTATGTAGACGGTATCCGCCTCTACGAAATTTCACAAGCGGAATACGATGCGCTTGATGGCATGACGCCGGAGCAGATCGCCGCCAAATGGCCTTATGTCGATGATATGAAAAGCATCTACTCGCCATATGTCATCAAGTACGGGGAAAACCTGCTGCCGCCGTTCAGCGAGTATAAGCTTACAAACGGGAACGGGGTCGCAACCGATCCGTATGCTTTGACGATTACATCAACGGGAACGGACGTTTTGCAGAATGAGTGCTATATCGATATTCCGGCCAAGCCAAATACAACCTATACGCTAAGTTGCCCTGCCATGACAGGCAAAGCTAAATTTATTTCTCTCGATTCCAGCAAGATGATGATTACAAATGGAACTTATTCGACTTCGCAACGACAGAGTAAGACTACGGAGGCGAATTGTGCTTATTTACGCGTGCTGTTTTCTGCGGATTCCGCAGGAACGTTCACATTCACGAATCCGATGCTTAATCTCGGTCCAGATGCGCTACCGTTCAAGCCGCGTAACGACGATTACTTGCTCTTCCCGAACATCCAACTCGCCTCAAACGTTGATGGGACAGTCTACGATACGCTGTTTCAGCGTGACGGGAAGTATTGGAAGCAGACGCGGTTCAAGACGGTGGATTTGGACGGGAATTTAGGGTGGCGGCTATATCAAGATGGTTCAGGGTACAGAACAGTGGAAATATCCATAGCTGACGGCCTTTCGGACACTGAAAAAGTTATCAAATATGATGGGAAAACTATTCCCCATGTGTTTCCATTGACAGGTGCAGATCAGTCGATTCTATCCCAAAGCTCGCGTGTTTTACGACTAACCGTTTCCAACTCAGACAGCGGCTGGGGTGATTTGTACAAGGATCTATCAACAAACGAAATTAAGGCGTATTTCCTTGGGTACAAAATGTATGTCGCGGGTGGCAGCGGTGATATCCACTATAACGGGTCCGGGATAAAAGCATGGGCGTACAGGAGACCCGACGGCGGGTGGCAGGACGTAGGAATTAATGCCCCAACGACTCCAGCACCTGGATTCACACCGTACAAACTACAATACCAGCTTATCGAGGCGACCGTCGAAGAAATTGCGTCCGAGGGCGAAATCACGTTGCACGAGGGGCCGAATCAGATTGAAGTAGGTAATGGGATGATTGTAAGGGAGAAGACTGTTCCTTTTTATGATGTATTTTTAAACGAATACTTTCTCAATGCTCATAGCGTGAAGGCACCTTTACGCGCTGGGGTTAGGAAGTATATTACTGTATATCGCGGAAATCACGCCGATAAAAAATGGTCTTTTGGAACAGGTGGTCCAGAGAGCAGAAATTACGCCGTAATACCCGCAAGCAACTACGATCCCGCCGCTGCCTACACCGTCACTTATCTGGCTCTCGACCAATACGCGCTCACCTGCAACCTTGAATCCATCCAAGGCGAGTATGCGAGCAACTTGAAAAAGGTTGTCGATCAACTGGCAGCCCATCAAGCGGACGTAGAGGCCCGGGTCAGTGCGACGGAAAATTTAGCCCGACAAGTACATATCAGCCAGAAAGGCGTCGTAAACCCTTGGGGGGATAACAACAGCGCGATAAGCAAAGCCATCAATGGCTATCAAAAATTGCCGAGCGGTCTCATCCTTCAATGGGGTACGGCATTGATAAGCAACTCCGGAGCGGTGACGTTTCCCGTTGCGTTTCCTAACTATGTGATGCATGTCTATGGTCAAGTGGAAACATCCGTGGCCTCGCAAACCGTTGGAATCGGAAGCTACTCGAACACGCAGTTCATGGCATGGACGGTAACAGGGCCGCCACAAACTATCCATTGGTTTGCCATTGGTTACTGAGGAGGGACTTCAAGTGGCTCAATATTATGTGGAGTTTGATGCGAAAGGGAATATCCTTGCTTTCTACAATGACGATGTGTGGGACGTGGATAAAATCCCTTCCATGGTTGTCCAGATCACCGAAGAGCAATGGAAGGACGCCGTCAGCGAACAAGGAAAGTACGTTGTTCAAAATGGCGAATTTTGTGTGCCTACCGAAGACCAGAGGAAGAAGTGGCTCGCTATCCAACATCTTTATCCGACCGCCGTGCGAATGGTTGATTTCGTCGTACAGGACGACTTGGATGGCAAGGGGGCCTACATTGCGCAATGGAACCTTGACGCTCCGAAACCGACGGACGAAGAGCTGCAAGCCGCGTTGGAAGCGATGCAGCCCAAGGAATCGGATAATTCCATAGAACAAAAGAAAGCCGAAAAGCTGCGTTACTTGGACAAGTGCTGCTCGCAAGCCATTACCGGAACCTTTCTGTCTTCCGCTGTCGGCGAAATGCATGAGTATTCGTATGACTTGGAAGCTCAAATCAATATGCATTCTTTGAAGGAATTGTTTGCGACGGATCCTGCCTTGAAAGAAGCGAAATGGAACACTCGCGATGTGGGCGTTATCGTACATACCAAAGACCAATTTTCCCGGTTATGGACGGACGGCATGATGCACAAGATCGCCCAGTTGGATAAATTAAGATTTCTTGAATCCAAACTGCAAGCGGCAACCTCATCTTCCGAGATTGAGCAAATCAAGTGGAGTTGACCCGGAGCGCAATGGAACAGGCAAGATAGGGCCAGACTAGCCCGCCGGAAAGGAGGTGAACTCCAATGAAACGCACAAGGAGGCTGAAAACATGAGAGCTGAAATTCAAGCGCGCCTGATCGCACAATTGCCTGAGATCGGGGGGCGCTGCTACCAGCTTCACGAGGTCAGCTCATCCACGCCGAAGCCGTATTTGGTGCTGCTTCAGCGCAAGGAGGAGCAGGAAGAGCCGTGGAGGGGGCTTGTCCGCCATTACGAGGTGCGGTGCTACAGCGGAATGGCGTCTTTTCACGAAGTCGATGCGCTGATGGCTAAAGTCAAGCAGGCGCTGGATGGACAGCGCTTGACGGAAGGCGGCGCGGGCGGCGCATCGTTTACATGCCGTTACGAGGGCACGCATCGTTCGGATGAAGTGGATACGACGCTGTCGGCTATATCAAGAAGCGCCAGATTTTCCGTACAGATCAAGCCTTCCGGAGGGACGGATGCCGCAACCGCTGCAGACCCGTGGGTGGAAGCGCTGGCCAAATGGACAAGCCTTCAATTGCCTTCCGAATGGAAGGTGTACCGCAACACATGGCCTGTCGATTATTTGGCTCCATCGATCTTGTGGAGGCTGAACGACGTTGAGATGCGGGATCAGGGCAGCGTCCTATGCCAATTAAAGAAAAAGATTACGGGGCATGTTCTGGGCCGCACCTTGGCGGAGCAAAATTCGAAGGCCACCGAGATGGTCAGCAAGCTGATCGGCGCCAAAAAAATCATGTTGGATGAAGCGAACAAGAGGTACGTCACGATTGTCGGTCCCGCCTTGCACACGCCGAAGGACGAAATGATCGAAGGTCAGCTGACGCTGACATTGAGCAGAATGGTGGATCGCCGTTCTCGGGACGAACCAACGGCTGTGTTGATTGGCGGCGTTAAACCCAATGCCATTATTGAATAATTTTAAAAGGAGAGAATGAGTCACATGTCGATGTATACTCGCGAAGAGTTAATGGCGAACGCCTTAACTGTATTTGGCGTGTCTCCGGAAGCGGTTATCGGAGCGTTGTTCGGAGCAGAGGAAGAAACGTTTTCGGTAGAGGAAGCACGGGAGCGCATTGAACAATTTATGAATAGGAGAGTGAATGAGTAATGGCAGGAGGAACTTGGAGTACGGTAGATAAATCGGTTTTGCCAGGCATGTATGTGAATTTTCAGGCGGCGGCCTTGGCTTCGATTCAATCGGGCGCGCGGGGCGTCGTTGGCGTTCCGGTTAAGGCACACTGGGGGCCGGTACGCAGCTTTGTAGAAATTACAAGCGAAGCGGGCATTTTGGAGAACTTCGGTGGTGACACGGATGGCAACGCTACCGCTTTGACGACGTTGAAGCTGGCGCTGCTGGGCGGAGCGAAAAAGGTGGTCGCATACCGTCTGGCCGATAACACGGTAGCCGCTTCCGCTTTGACGCTTCAAGATACGGCAGGAACGCCGAAGGATGTTCTCAAGTTGAATGCCAAATACCCCGGCGCGCGAGGCAACAACTTTAAGGTAACGATTCAACCGGATATCGCGGACGCGACCAAGAAGAGTATGAAGCTTTTTGAAGGTACGAAGCTTCTGAAAACGTTTGTCTTCGCGAGCGGAAAGGTTCAAACGGTTGTCGATGCCATCAACAACGACAGCGGCAACGTGTGGGTGACGGCGACCAAGCTGGATGACGGCAGTGGCGAGCTTAAGGATATTTCCAACGTAGCGCTCGCGGGCGGCAATTCGGGGATTGGCGGCGTGACGGCGACCGATTACACGAATGCGCTAACGGCGTTTGAAACGCGCGATTTCAACTATTTTGCACTGGACGGCGTTTCGGACTCGGCTATTCAAGCCAGCGTTGTGGCATGGGTGAAACGAATTCGCTCCGAAGGCAAAGGGGCGGTTGTCGTGCTCGGAGGCAGCCTCGCGGACGATACGGCTGCAGATGCCGTGAACAAGGCGAGCGCGCGCAGTACGGCGAACTTCAACCATGAGGGCGTTATTAACGTGGGGACAGGCGTGGTCTGGAATGGCGTGAGCTATAGCTCCGCTCAAGTATCTGCTTACGTCGCCGGTGTGATCGCCGGACAGAAGCTTAGCGAATCCGCGACGTATGCCGCTTCGCCATTCAGCGATGTCGTTCGCCGATGGACGCGTAGCGAGCAAGAGCTTGCGGTGACGAACGGCGTGTTCTTATTTTACCATGACGGCCGAATCGTGAAGGCGCTTAGAGCCGTCAACTCGCTCGTCACCTTGCGTCAAGGCCAGAACAGCTCTTGGAAAAAAATTAGAACGATTCGCGTCATGGATGCCATTAACAGCGATTTGATGCAAGCGGCCGAGAGCAACTATATCGGCAAAGTGAACAATACCGAGGAAGGCCGTCTCGCCCTTGTCGGCGCATCGAAGCAGTACATGCAGTCGCTGGTTCAAGGCGGCGTCATTGAAGCGACCGGCTGGGACGTGTATTTGAACCCGCTCTATTATGGTCCGTCGGCAACGATCACTCCGGCTCCAGATCAAGTCTATATTCAGTGGGAAGCGCGGTTAACGGACGCGATGGAGCAAATTTTCGGAACCTTTATCGTGCTGTAAGCCGATCATTCGAAGCAAATTTTTTGCGATAACCTAAGGAGGACTAACAAATGTCATTAGATGCGAGCAGAGTCATACTTGGAACGTACGGTCAAGTATTTATCGACGGGAATTGGCAAGCGAATTTCAACCATTTGGAAGCCAAGGTAGAGGTTCAGAAGAAAGAGCTGAATCTCTCCGGAGATTCCTGGGTTCGCCATAAGCTGGGCGCGAAGAAGGGAACGGGAACGGTCAGCGGGTTTAAAGTGACCAGCTTTATGCTGGAAAAAGGCTTTACTAAATTCGAGATTATTTCCAAATTGGCAGACCCGGAAAGCTACGGCTTCGAGCGCGTGCGTCTGGTCAACGTCATTCCGGACCGCCTGCAGCTTGCCAACTGGACGGCCGGCGAAGAAGTGAAAGAAGAAATTTCTTTCACGTTTGAAGGCTACGAGCTTTTAGACCCGATTAAAGCGTAACGACAAAAGTAACGGTACAAAGGAGAAGATAAACGATGATGGATGAACAAATTTTGCAAAGACTGCTGGAAGCGGACCGTATCCCGGAAAAAACGGTAAACCTGTCTCGTCTGGGAGTTCCTGTCACGCTGCGCGGATTAACCGGCAAGCAAGTTTACTTGCTTCGCGAGCGCTGCACGGAGCGCACGGAAAGAAAAGGGCAGATGGTGGAGCGTCTGGATGAAGAGCAGTTCAACGTAGCTTTGATCGCGGCCTCTACGGTTTCCCCCAATTGGGGGGACTCCCGTTTGCTGGCGAAATACCAGGCGAGCGGAGCCGAGGAGGTTATCAAGCGGATTTTGCTGGCGGGCGAACTGTCTGCGCTCGGCGACTCCGTGCTCGACGTTAGCGGCTTCAATACGACGCTGGAAGAAGTAAAAAACTAATCGTCTCCGGCGGACTTGGAGGAATGCTCCATGCCATATGGGTAAGACATCACCTCCGCCCCGGAGAATTCTGGAAGCTCCCTCGCGGGGAACAGCTCTTCCTGCTCGCCAGTATGGAACTGGAGCTTGAGCATGAAGAGAAAGTTCGTCAAATGAGAGAATGAAAGAAGTGAAGTGCAGATGGCTGAAGCTGCTTTGGGGCGAATCCAGCTATTACAGCAAATGCAGGAACGGCTGCGCCAGTCATTCGGCCCTATAAGCTCTGCGATTCAAGCGGTTGAAGATAAGATGAACCGTGCGGGAGCGGCAGCAAGCGCCCTAAGCGCCATGAAGATTACGCCGAAGATTGAATCGATCGTCAGCATTCGGGTCGAAAGCTCGGGAGGAGCTTCAGGGTCGGTCGGGGGCTTGGGCAATATGGGCAAGTCCCTCATGACCGGCGTGGCCGATGGATTGGGCGACGTACAAAAGGCGCTGTCAGGCTTGGGGCCGTCCTTTTTGGGCGGAGTCTCCGCCGGCGTCGAGGATCTTGGCAAGTCGCTAAACAGTCTGGGCTCGGACGCTCTTGCGGGAGTGAGCACAGGCGTGAAGGAGCTCGGCGAGGCGCTGAAAGGCATGGGCACGGATGCTTTTGGCGGCGCGAGCACGGGCGTGAAGGGGCTCGGCGAGGCGCTGAAAGGCATGGGCCTCGATGCGTTTGGCGGTGCGAGCACGGGCGTGAAAGAACTTGGCGAAGCGCTGAAGGGCTTCAGCACGGACGCTTTTGGCGGCATGAGCACGGGCGTGAGGGAACTGGGCGAAGCATTGAAAGGCTTCGGCACGACCGGCTTAGGCGGACTGAGCGCCGGTGTAAATGAACTCGGTTCAGCGTTCAATGATTTCGGTACGACCGGCTTGGGCGGCGTGAGCGCTGGCGTGAAGGAACTCGGCGCAGCGTTCAATGATTTCGGCACGACCGGCTTAGGCGGCGTGAGCGCCGGTGTGAAGGAAATCGGTGCGGCGTTCAACGACTTCGGCACGACCGGTTTGGGCGGTGTGAGTGCAGGCGTGAAGGAAGTCGGTGCGGCGTTCAACGACTTCGGCACGACCGGCTTGGGCGGCGTGAGCGCAGGCGTGAAGGAAATTGGCGCAGCATTTAAGGATTTCGGCACGACCGGCTTGGGCGGCATAAGCAAAGGCATCAAAGAACTCGGCGGAGCTATCGGGGGTATCGGTACGACCGCTTTGGGTGGCATAAGCAAAGGCATCAAAGAAATGAACGAAGCCATCGGAGGTATCGGTACAACCGCCTTTGGCGGCCTCAGTAAAGGCATCACAGAATTTAGTGAGGCAATCGGGGGTATCGGTACAACCGCCTTTGGCGGCCTGAGTAAAGGCATCACAGAATTTAGCGAAGCCATCGGAGGTATCGGTACAACCGCCTTTAGCGGCCTGAGCAAAGGCATCCAAGAATTTAGCGAAGCGATCGGGGGTATCGGCACGACCGCCTTTGGCGGCCTCAGTAAAGGCATCACAGAACTGAGCGAAGCCATTGGAGGTATCGGTACAACCGCTTTAACCGGTGTTAGCCAAGGTATCAAAGATTTAAGCGGCGCTATTGGCGGCGTCGGTACCGGGATTAGCACGGTCGGCAAATCACTGACGGACCTGGGCAAAGGTCTGGTTGATTTGGGGAAGGGCATTGTTGACGTCATCAACATGCTTGCCGGAGCGCTGAAAGAACTCAAGGGAACCGGAGCCGCCGCAGCAGGAGGCGGGGGAAAAGGTGGCCCGGAGCGTGGAAGCAGTAAAGGTAAAAAAACGAAGGGTCAGGCATCCGCAAGCCTCAGCTCGGCGTCCGACAAAGTGAAGAGCTCCTCTAAGTCGCCCGGTAAGAGTACCAAAGGCGCGGCGTCCGCAATCATGAACTCGGCGGCTGACGGAGTGAAAAGCTCTGCTAAAGCCCCTACAAGCAAAGGTCCGAAGCTGGGCGGGAAAAAAGGCGGCCTCTTAGGTGCTCTTGCTTTAGGGGCCGTCGGCGCAGCCGGCGAAGATAGTCCTATGGAGGCCGTGAAGAGTACGGCGGGCGGACTGCTATCCGAAGGGTTAGGAAAGCTAACCAAGCTCCCGGGAGTCAAATCGATTGCCAAGAAGATTCCCGGTTTGAACGTCTTGTCGGGCGTGATGGATGTTGCCACCTCAGACAACAAAGCTGCTGCGGCGACGAAAGCAACTGGCGAGCTGGCCGGCGGCGCGATCGGCGGGACGATTGGCGCAGCCATCGGCACGGCGCTGTTACCTGGCATCGGAACGGTAGCAGGGGGCTTCGTAGGCAACATGGTGGGCTCGATGGCAGGAGGCTTTCTGGCGGAAAAGGTGTCCGGCTTCGCCAGCAAATGGTTCAAGAAAGAGGAGAAGCCTGCCGTGAAAACGGAACCGCCTGCGCAGCCGGCTATTTATCCGGGCACAAATCCGGCGCTGGCATCCGGCAGTGCGCTTTATCCGGCTGGGAATGGAGCGCCCGCGGTCGTAGAAAAGCCGGTCGGACCGAGTCCTCTCAATGTCTCCGTTTCCGGTATCAATGTTCGAGTTGAAGATAAATTAAACGAAGACGACTTGGCGCTGCGTATCGGCCAGAAAATCGTCAAGGATGTCAGACTTGCCATGGAAAACAGAGTTTAAGACAAAGTGGTGATGATGCGATGGACTTTATACTGATGGACCCTGCGGGAACAAAGCTGCATTTTCCGGTTAACCCTCAAGAGGTCAGCATTCGTCGCGAGAAGAAATTTGAAACGGTCAATATCCTAAGTTTGGGAGAGATCGATTTTCCGCAGGGAGAGAAGGTAAAGGAAATTACCTTCTCTTCTTTTTTTCCTAAAGAATATGACATGAGCTATTGCCGGTACGAGCCGGTCCCGGACCCGCAGTTTGCGATGAATCAGCTGAATACGTGGATGGTGGACAAGAAGCCCGTGCAGTTGATTATTACCGATACGGCCGTCAATGTGTTCGTACTCGTATCTTCGCATGTCAGCACGTTCCGCGGGGGGGAACCGGGAGACGTCTATTTTGACCTGACTTGCCGGACTTGGAGGGAAGTGAAGATTCGGACAGCTACCGACACTTCGCCTTCCCAGAGAACGGATTTAAAGCCCGTACCCAAAACCTATGTGGTAAAATCCGACGATTCCTTATGGAAAATTGCCAAATTGAATCTTGGATCGGGGAGCAGATTGGATGAAATTTATGAGTTAAATAAAGACCTCATCGGTCCAGATCCAAATCAAATTTTTCCCGGGCAAGAATTAGTGATGCCTTAACAAGCTCGCACCACATTTAGGGAGGTTTAATTCTTGGATAGTCCGTTTAAACAACTTGCTTCTCTGCTCGATACGAGAATATCCGGCCACACGTCGCAAGCGGTGGCTGGATTGCAGGCCGAGATGGGAACGATGACGACAAGCGGGTTAAAACTGGACAGTTACAAGTATGAAATTCAGGATTACATGACGGCAGACTGGCGAATTGAGCTTGAACTGCCGGCATTCAGTTTAACGGGAACAATTAATGGGGGCAGCTCGGCCAAGATCGATTTTGAAACCGCCCGAATCCCTGATGTAAAAATTCATTTCAAAGAGGGCCTGCAGCCGGGAGACCGGGTTCTGGTGCAGCCCGTGAACAACGGCAGTGATTTTGTCGTTTTATGCAAGGTGGTGGTGTAGATGGCAAGTTTATTTCCTAGCTCGCCCGTACGGCCGGAGGCTTCGGATTTCGCCGTGCGCACCATCGGCTTCGGACGCAGCTGGAAGTTCGATTATGCAGCAGGAGAGTTTGTTACGACGCCGACGGGGAAAGTGGCGGAGTCCAGAGGGGTAGAGGCTTGGCTGGAATGGTGCAACAAGGCGCTTTCGACAGCCCGTTACCGATATCTGGCCTACACCCGCAACTACGGTCAGGAGTTCGATGACTTAATCGCCAAGGGACTGAATCGTTCCGGAAACGAAAGCGAGATTAAACGGATCGCAGCCGAATGCTTGACTGTCGACCCTCGCACGGCAAGCGTGAGCAACTTTCAATTTGACTGGCAAGGCGAAACCTGCATGTTCACCTGCGAGGTAAGAAATATTCATGGAACGACAGGCACTTTAACGGGAAGTGTGGTGGCCAAGTAGATGACAGTGTTGCCTGATTATTTAAAGGATCAAACGGAAGAAGCGATTATGCAAAGAATGCTGGACGCCCTGCCCTCCGATCTGGACAAGGCTGAAGGCAGTTATATATGGGACTCTCTGGCCCCGGCCGCCATTCAATTGGCCCAAGGAGCCATTTGGGCGAGAGAAATTTTGCGCAGGGGGTTTGTCGGCTCAACCTTTGGCGAATATTTGAATTTGCGCTGCGCGGAGCACGGCATTACACGCAAGGCGGCGGTAAAAGCGCGGGGCGAAATTCAATTTAAAGGAGCGGCGGGGGCGGAAATTTCGGCTGGAACGATTGTCGCTACGCTGGCCGATTCCGCCATTGGCGAGCCGTCGATTGAGTTCAAGACGCTGTCCAAAGTCGTGTTGGACTCTAGCGGTGCGGGGACCGTCAATATTGAAGCGATCGTCGGCGGCAAAAGCGGCAACGTCTCTGCCCGGGCGATTCAACTGTTGGTTTCGCCGCTTTCGGGAGTTTCCAGTATAACCAATCTGAAGGAAACTTCCGGCGGTCTCGATATGGAAGATGACGCAGCCTTGCAGCTTCGTTATTTGCAGCGGGTACGTTCTACATCCGCCGGAGGAAACAAGGCGGACTATATGAATTGGGTCACCGAGGTAGCGGGAGTCGGCGGCGCTGCCATCATGCCTGTTGATGAAGGTCCCGGCACCGTAGGCATCTATGTGGTGGATGCATCCATGAAGCCGGCGTCTTTGGCTATCGCGGAAGCGGTGCAGCATTACATTGCGCCCCCGTATACCTTGGTCGAAGAGGATTCCGTGCTGGTACAAGGGGGAAAAGGCGTATCCACGGATACGTCCCAGCAGGATGCCAGAAACAAGTCTGCCCTCCAGTTTGCGTACAGCTCCGACGGCATAGGTACGGCCAAGCGTACAGAATTGGATGCGGCTCTGCCGAAGCAAGCGGGCATATGGAGGGTGAGGCCGCATTTCAAAGTGAGCAGTACGGCGGGGACGGCGAATTTGGTTGAATTCGGGATATGGAATCATTCCCGCAACGGATGGGCGAAAACGGGGCCAAGCAGCACGGTGGATGCCGTACAAGTGAAATCGGCTAAGGATTTGCTCAGCTTCTTCAAATATTCCGGCTCCGTTGACCCTGTCGTTGCTTCGCGGGATTGGCCGGTGTGGGTCGATTTTTACTGGAATGGGGAAGACCATCTCGAATTGCGAATCACCCGTTTGCAGAGCGATACGACGACGACGCTTTGGCTGGATAACGTCGTATATACGTCTGCATTTTCCAAGAATACGGGAGAAGGCAAGGCGCCGATCGGTGTACGCGTCTCGGTACGCCCTGCCATTCAGATACCGATCGACATCAAGGTAACGCTCAATGTGCTTCCAGGCAGCAATGTGACCGCCATTCAGAACGAAATCAAGCAAAAGTTTGACAAATATCTCACATCGCTTTCTTTCAAAGAAAATAACGATGTGCTCTATACCCGTCTGGGGCAAATCATCTTGGATACACAGGGCGTCGTGGATTACGATCAAACGAGCTTCTTTATTAATAACAGCCAGAAAAATGTCATTGTGTCCGCCAATGAAGTGGCTGTGCTGGGAGATGTGACGTTCCGATGAAGTATCAGCTGACGAGTCCCAGGGCACAAACGATGCTGGACTATTTGCCCGAGTATTACGGCACCTCCGCCATTATGGGGGCCATTATCGATCAGCAGGCTGGTGAACTCGATAAGTTATACCAGACTTTGGACGAAGTATTGAAGCAATATTTTGTGCAAACGGCGACGTGGGGACTTGATTTGTGGGAGATGGAGCTGGGGCTTCCGGTCCGGTATCAGCTGCCGGACAACGAGCGAAGGGGCTTTATTCTTTCACGAATCCGCGGCATAGGCACAGCGACTCGTTCTACCGTGGAACAAGTGGCCGAATCGTTCGGGAACGGAAGCATGGATATCGTCGAAGATTTCCGGGCGTACCGGATTATCGTAAGATTTGCCGAAAAAACGGGTATTCCATCGAATATCCAGGACCTGCAAACGGCTTTGAGAGAAGTGGTTCCCGCTCATTTGGATATTCAATATGAGTACAATCACTTGACCTGGGATAATCTGGAGTCCAAGCATGTAACGTGGGACATGATCGAAAACCTTCATCTGACATGGGATCAATTTCAGGAATATTTGTAATCATACATTGTGGATGGGATCAATTGGGATATGGCGGATATTTTGCATCACCCTATTAGCTTGGAATTCTTGAAGGAAAAGAAGCTGAGACAGCTGCGGCTGCAGTGCGAGAATCGGATTTTATCCGGTTTTTCTTCAGTCAGGACGAAGCATAAGTATTCTTTTAGCGTTTATGATCAGATTAATACGACAGGGCAGATCGTAATGCTGTTGGCCGATAACAGCATTACGGATGTCGTCTGGAAAACGGAGGATCAGGGATTCGTCACGCATACCCGGGAAGAGTTCATTTCCGTTGCATCCGAGGCCGACGCCCATAAGAAAGGCTGCTTGACCCGGTATCAGCAATTAAAAGAACAGCTGAACGTTGCGCGGAATGTGGAGGAGCTTGATCATATCCAGTGGGAGTAGCGAAATTTTGATATGAATTGGTTGTGATATGGATGATGAAGGTCATTGAAGATTTCATTGTGTGGTTAGTGGCGCATTGGAAGGAAATTAGTCTGCAAGCTGCACTGACCTCTCTGGCGGTCATTTGGACCAAACGCGTAGGAATTAAGCAGGTGAAGAAATACCTGACCCAGGTGGCGCCCAAATACTTCAAAGATGAAGACAATATGGTTGAGCTGCTCAAAACGCAAAGCGAAATCATTAAAGAACTGCATTTTCAGGTCAATAGCTTGGAGAAAGAGTCCGCAGTGACCCGACAATACGTGGAAGGAAAAATTCGCGAAATCAATATGAAGATGAAAAGCAGCTAGGTGAAACTTAGGAAGGGGAAGATGGCCATGCTGAAGCAAAAATTGGGCAGCCGCAAATTTTGGGCATTACTGGCGGCGGTTATCACGAGTACTCTGGTCCTATTCAATGTCGATAATAATACGATTGCGAAAGTCGTCGCCTTGGTGATGAATGTAGGAGCGATTGCGACGTACATCTTGGTCGAGGGCTACATTGATGGCAAAAGGATCGCCAAAGAACAGACAGGAGGTGCCGAGAATGGGGAGCCCGACTACTCTAAGAGCGATTCAACTGGTTCAACTGCCGTATAGCGTCAAGCCTATTCTCGACATTACGGATTCCCTGTTGACCAATCCGGCCAATCCATACAAAATGCGCCGGTTCGAGGATATCACGCATATCAGTGTCCATCACTCCGCGGTAGAAGGCGGAACGCCCGAAGGCTATGCGAGAGCGCACGTGAACACGAACGGCTGGGGCGGCATCGGCTACCATATCGTGATCAAAGGCGATCAAATTTACCAAACGAACGATTTGCTCACGTTCAGCTATCATACTTCGTCGAATAATGGTTACACGGTAGGCATTTCCGTCTCGGGAGATTTGTCCAAGCGCAATTTGACCTCGCAAGAACGCGAGTGTCTATATGCCGCGATTATGACGGTGCGCTCCATATTCAACATTCCCGTCGAGAACGTGATGGGGCACAATGAATATCCGAACAACAACACGGCTTGTCCGTGCATCAGCATGAATCAGGTGCGGGCGGACTTGAAAGATTTGGATATGAAGCTCAAATATATGGGCAGCAGCGAAAGTAAAAGAAAGAACGCCTATGCCATCGCCAATCAAATTTTGTACATGTACAACATGGCGCAAGGCAGTGATGGAAACGCAGAGTGGGCGCTAAACAAAATTATTCAGTTGGAGCCGAAAATGAAAGAGCTGGGCTTGCTATGAGGACATACCTGACTGGGTATGTCTTGAGCTTGTTGAGAAACCCGCTTCGCGTAGGAAACTCTCTGCATACGCCGGTGGGTATATCCCTCCAGCCGCTCTTGAAACCCGTGAATTGGATTAGAATTAGCGGTATTTTCACGGGTTTCAAAGGCGAACGTAAACTCTTACGGGATATACCCCACCTCTATTTGGCTGAGTTTTTCTACTACCAGGGTTTCTCAACACTCTGAGGACATACCTAATACAGGTATGTCTTTTTTTGTATTTAAGTATGAAATAAATTAAATGGGGTGTACTCATGCATTCTACTTTAGAATTTGTTAATTTAATTAAAAGATCATATTCGGATGATGTGGAAAATAGTGAGTTTTCAATGGATTGCGATTTGAAGGGAGGGAAAAGCAAGTGGAAAGTGTTGAAAGTCGGGAGAAACGATGCTAATGGTTTTTATGCAGCCGTGTATATAAAAATGGAAGCCGACAAAGAAACCAACCAAATCGTCTTTGCTTGCCGCGGTTCCAATAGTCCTGCAGACTTCGCGGTGGAAAACTCCAATACAACATGGTATACACTTCAAATGTATTCAGCGATATTGCTGCTTAGGGACGTCCATAATCTGTTAATAGAAAAAAAAATTGATGACTACGAAATGAGCTTTACCGGACATTCTTTAGGAGGGAAGTTAGCGCAGCAATTATTATACGAATGTTACGAGAACAGTAAAGGTACACACGTTTCACGGGATCATGTAAAAATTGCCGTTATATTTAATGCTGCCCCGACTCAAAATTTGTATTATTATAGGCCGGCAAACTCTATTCCATTCGAGGAGTATCCTGTAAAGCATTATATTACAGAAAACGAACTTCTTAATAGTTTATATCTTCCTGGCAGCCAGCATTTTGGAGAACAGATCGTAATACCCAAATCCCATCCTTACCGGGACGAAAATAATAAAAAAATATCTGAAAATCCCGTTACTCTTCACAACTATATTAAAGATATTTACCATATGGAATATTACTTGGATTCGGATGGAAATTTTCAAGATCATTTTATCAATCAATTCGATAGTAAACGAGACGATATTTTATATGGAAGAGATTATACGGATTACATGTTCGGAGGGGCGGGAAAGGATGAACTTTATGGCAAGGGAGGGAACGATCAATTAATTGGCGGTCCAGGGGATGACCTGCTGGAAGGAGGCCTTGGCAACGATCTCTACTTTTTTAAAAAGGGAGATGGGAATGATGTCATTGTAGAGTCGGATGAGGGCGAAACATTCGGTGTAGATGTAATTAGAATCACTGGGTTTGCCTTGGATGAAATCAAAGTGAATTTTAACCGGAAAGACGTATTTGGTCCGACAAAAGTTAAAGTTACGATTAGTTTTACAAGTTCATCCGATACGCTAACGTTCGTACATTCCTATGGCAAAGGGAACAATATCGAATACATTCACTTTTGCGACGAATATCAAAATACGATTAAAATAATAAACTTCAAGAAACTGGCAGACTACTTTACGATGAAAAACAAATTGACCAACGACGACGATTATTTTTCGCTCACCTATCTGCTCGAATTCGCAACGAAGAACGGGCAGGCTTTCGAAGTGAATGACAAGGAGGCTTATGAAGCTTCGGACCCGATCGTGATGGATCTGGACGGAGACGGTCTGGAGACCGTAGGCATTGAAAAAAGAGTGTTTTTTGACCATGACGGCGATGGGAAGAGCAGCTTGATGGGCTGGGTAGGTCCTGATGACGGCTTGCTCGTGCGCGATTTGAACGGCGATGGAGTCATTAATAACGGGACCGAGCTGTTTGGCGAATATGCCTTGATGAAGGACGGCTCGCGTTCTCAGAACGGATATGCCGCCTTATCGGAATTGGACGACAACCGCGACGGTACGATCGACAAAAACGATGCTGGATTTGCCCAGCTCAAGGTTTGGAAAGATTCCAATAGCGATGGAAAGTCAACCCCGAACGAATTGTTTACGCTACCGGATTTGGGGATTACCGCCATTCATACGAAATACTACGATATCGGCTCCGGCAACGAATCGAACGATAATATTTTGATAAGGGAAAGCGATTATATCAAGCAGGACGGCTCCTCCTGGGCCATGGGCGAATATTTTTTCGAGTTGGCAACGAACCGAATCGATCCTGAACAGTTCAAGCAAATCATGAAGCGTCAAGAAGAGCCGGTTTTTGAAAAAAAAGAGCCTCCGATCATACACTCCAACCAATACGAGGTCATCTTGGCCAATCAATACATCATCACGGACATGGTCGAAAAAATCACATTGGAAGAGTCGCTGGACGAAATCGCTTATCGGGCGACCATCGATTTGGTCATCACGGACGATTTTCCTGCCATTGGGCCCGGTCAAGAGATCCGTATATCGGGGATTGCTCCCCAGGGCACGAGTCTGGTCTATCTTTTTCACCCCGGGGTGATCTGGGAGTGTAGCAGCCGCAACAGCGGGCAGAAGCATTTGACGGTAACGGCTTACGACAAGACCATTTACTTGAACAAATGCGAGGACGAGTATTTGCTTCCGGCGGGCCAAACGGCGTCACAAAGGCTGAAACGGTATGCGGCGGACTGGAAAATTCCGTTAGGCCATGTGGCGGAAACGGGAAAAAGTCTTGCCAAAGGCGTCTATCGGTCCCAGACGATTTTCTCCATGATTTTGAACGATTTGAAGGATACGGTATCTCGCGACGGCTTGATGTATCGGGCCCGAATGACCCCGAACGGGCTGGAACTGTACGAAATAGGGAGCAATTCGCCGGTTTGGATGCTGGACATGGATCAGAATGTCGAGGAGATTACACAGAAGCGGACGCTGGAAGGCGCCGTCACCCAAGTGAAAGTGCTGGGCAAGGCAAAAGAGGAAGACAAGCCGGTGCCGGTACTAGCGGTAGAGAAGGGGGAAACGGAAAAATACGGGACGCTGCAGCGCATTATTCAAAATAGCAATATTGAAACCGCCAGTCAGGCGAAGAAAGCGGCTCAAAAGCTTCTGACCGGGATGCAAGAAACGGTTACGGTGACTGCCATCGATATCAACACGATTCGGGCGGGAGATAAGGTTCAGATTAAAGATTTGGCTTTCATTGTAACTAGTGTCAGACATGAATTGGGCATGCCGGGAAGCATGACGTTGGAGTTGATGCATATCGATGCGGTTCGAAGGAAGTATTTTATGGCGGATTAAGAAGATGCATAAAAAGATAAGCGCTCATGGCCGCTCTAGCCCCAGTCTAACAATCCGGACTGGGGCTTTTTGCGGTTCGTTGCCCGAAAAAGATTAATAGCGTGTAAACTTACGGGAGTCAGAGGGTTTTGGCGAAATATGTCGAATTTTATTTTGGTACATTCCTCTTAAATCTGCATCCAAAGGGAGCTGCCTTCATGAGACTTCGAAGCGTCAAAGCCAAAACGTTCCTCTTGTTTATGCCCGCCGTGCTTGTTTTGTTTGCTGCCGTCCTAGTCGCCGCTTATGTTTATGCCAAAGGGATCATTCTCGACCAGAGTCGGTATGGCATGAACGAGCAATTGAAGAGCATCGCGAACGACATCGACACCCGGCTCGTTGCGCATACGAGGCTGCCGGAGATGATCGCCCATTCGGTCGAGGATACCTATACAAAGCTTACGCTTCAGGATTACCAGTCCATGACGAAGGGCGGGTTGCGAGTGAACGGGGAGACGTTCGGTCTCGGGATTTTTTTCGAACCCGGCACCTATAACGCGAAAACGAAATATTTCTCCACGTACGCTTTCCGGGACAAGGAAGGGATCAAATCGACGGAAGACTACAACGATCCCAACTACGATTACTTGAGCCAAAACTGGTACAAAGCCGGCGTCAATCAAAAGGCTGCCGTTTATACCGATCCGTATTACGATGAAATAACGAAGGTGTCCATGGTGACGGCGTCGGTACCCGTTTTTAATGCCGGGAAACAGTTTATCGGCGTGGCGACGGGCGATATCGACCTGTCCACGCTGCAAAAGACCGTGTCGGACATGAAGGTCGGGGCTACGGGCTGGGCGTTACTTATACATAAGGACGGCACTTATTTGGCCGGCCCGGATCAAGGTAAAGTCATGAAATCCAAGCTCCAGCAGGACCCCGATTCTGCATTGGCCGTTTTGGGTCAAGAGCTGTTGCAAAACAAAAACGGGAACACGACGTACGCAGGCGCAAACGGCGTGAACCACGTGTTCTATAAAGAAATTCCGAGGACGCAGTGGATTCTTGCGGTCGTGATGCCGGACAAGGAATTGACGGAGCCGCTTACGCAGTTGCTCCTTAAGCTCTGCCTGATCGGAGTGGCCGGGATTCTGCTGATCGCGGCGGTCATTCTGATCTACAGCCGCGGGATTACCGTCCAAATCGCCAAGCTGAACAAGCTGTCCGAGAAGCTGGCGGCCGGGGATTTGACGCATCACATTATAGTCTCGAGCCGGGACGAATTCGGACAAATGTCGGAGCACTTCAACCGGACAACCGGCGAGCTTAGACAGATGCTGAATAAGGTGTCCGAGCATACGCTGCATGCCGCGTCAACCTCCGAGCAGCTGTCCGCCAGCGCCGAGCAGACCAGCAAAGTGGCGGAAAACATTTCTGTGACGATTCAGGAGGTGGCAATGGGTTCCGATGTACAGCTTCGCGGAGCGGAGGAAACCGTCCGGGCGATGGATGAGCTGACGCTCGGGATTCAGCGCATTGCCGAGTCGTCCTCCTTAGTCCGCGATTCCTCCGAGGAAACGACGGCGAAAGCTTCGGAGGGTAACGAGAAAATTCAGGAAGCGGTAGCCGGCATGAATCAGGTGAACGAGAACGCCAAGCAGACGGCCGACATCATCCGGCAGCTCAACGCGTGCTCCCGGGAAATCGGCAAAATTATGGAAGTGATTACCGGGATCAGCAACCAAACGAATCTGCTTTCGCTGAATGCAGGGATCGAAGCGGCCAGGGCCGGGGAGCACGGCAAAGGGTTTGCCGTGGTGGCCCATGAGATCCGCAAGCTGTCCGAGCAAACGAAGCAATCCGCTGAGCAGGTCGGAGAACTGATCGGTCAAATCCGGAGCTTCGCCGCGGAGGCCGCTGCCTCGGTGGAAACGGGCGCCGTGGAAATGGAGCGGGGGACCCGCTTGGTCGGTCAAGCGGGCGAGGCGTTCCAGGCCATTCTGCACCACATTCATGCGATGGATGACCAAATCCAGGAGGTTTCCGCCGCTTCCCAGCAAATGTCCGCCAGCTCCGAGCAGGTGAACGCAACGACGCAGGAGCTGTCCCGGATCGCGCGGGAGGCTGCAGCCAATGCACAGCATGTGGCCGCCTCCAGCGAGGAGCAGCTCGCGGCGATGGAGGAGATTGCCGCCTCTTCCGAATCGCTGACACTCATGGTCGAGGAGCTTCGGGAATTGATGTCCCGGTTTAAGGTGTGACCCGCAGAGCGGGATTCACGAATTCGAACGATTTCGCGCCAACAGCCTTCCACCGTCGTCATGCGTCCTGAGCTGGATGCCCGCCGGATTCGCGGCTCAGAATCTGCACCAGCGCCGGTACGAGCTCCTGTTCGTGATCGTCCGTGCCGCCGTCATCGCTTCGCCAAGCGACAAAGCCGTCCGGACGGACCAGCACGGCCCCGCCGGGACTCAGCCTGAACGCCTGCTGTCCGAGACCGTCAGGGTCCGAGAGATCGCCATCCGGGCCGAGCAGATAGACCTCGATGCCGATGCCGAGGCGCTTGCGAGCCGTGTCGGCGGCTATACGCCACGGCGCCCCGTCGGGTCCGGCCACAAGCACGAAGCTCCGTTCGAACAAGTCCAGCGAGGAGATTTGCTCGTTCCAATGCCCGACCCAGACGTGCGGGGCCCGGGTGCCGGGAGCCGCGTGAAACTCCGGCTGGTCTTGCGGCGCTTCGCACTCGTCGCTAGCAAGTACGGCGGTCGACTTGTAACGGTACCCCATGGCGGTGACGAGCACGTTGGCGAGTGTTCCCTCCGTTCTCCCTTTGAACAAGGACAGCATGCTGTTCGCCGCAATCAAGCCGACCTGCTTCGCCGTAAACCGGGCGACGGGCCGGCGTTCGTGTTCATACGTTTCCAGCAGCCCGGGGCCCGCATGGCCGCGCAGCACCGCCGCCAGCTTCCAAGCCAAGTTGTGCGCATCCTGCACACCGGTATTCGCTCCGAAGCCTCCGGTCGGAGGCATGACGTGCGCCGCGTCTCCGGCGAGAAACACGCGACCTGCTTGGAATCGCTCGGCTACGCCTTCGGCGGCTTCCCAAGGCAGCACGCTGAGGATTCGAATGTCGAGGCCGGGGAACCCGAGCGCTTTGGCTAACAGATCCTTGCACCGTTCCGGCGTATAATCCTCCGGCGATTCGTTCTGCGGGTCGTAGGGGGCATGGAAGCACCAGCGGTCGCTGTTGTTAATGGCGACGAGCATTCCGGTCGCTTCCGGATGCAGGATGTTGCAGATGCTGAATTCGTGCCCCTGCACCACATCGCGGAGATCTGCCTGAAAGTAGATATTGATCAGAAATCCGTGCGAGTACTCATCCATCATGGAAATGCCTAGCGCTTGCCGGACCGAGCTTTTCGCTCCGTCGGCGGCGATCAGGTAGCGGGTTCTGACGGTTGAGGCCGTTCCGGTGGCCCGATCGACCAGCTCGGCCGTGACTCCGTCGATATCCTGCCGAAAGGAACGGAGCTCCGTCGAAAAGCGCAGATCGCCGCCGCGGTCGCGTGCAGCCTGCAGCAAGAGCGGCTCGACGACGTCCTGAGTGCAGCGGTTGCCGCGCGTAGGACTGATGTCGTCGTTCGGAACGAACGGGTTCATAAGGCGAAGCGTCGATTCAGGCACGCCGTTTTGGGGCAGATCCAGCTCGGCGGCGGCCAGCGTTTCGGCCGTATACATCCCCTTGCTTTTCGACAAGGATGCGCCGGCCTCGCGGATCGCCTGCTCCAGGCCTAAGTTCCGGTACAGCTCCATCGTGCGAAGATTGAAGCCGCGGGACCGGGGATGGATGGACGTGCCGGAATGCCGCTCCGCCAACAGATAAGAAATGCCCTGCCGGTTTAGAAACAAGGCGGCGGACAAGCCGACCAAGCCTCCTCCGACGATAATCACGGGTACGCTGTACGTTGTCATCAAAATGACTCCTTTCCCCAATTGGGATTTAATGTAAAATGTAAAAAAATGATTCTGCGCTTAAGCTTACTGCACGTTTTTAAATACAGTGTAAATAAATTACATTTTCTTCTCTGCTGGTCGGCGTCCATGGTAATCGGCGCCGGCTTTTTTTATCCCTAAGCCCCGAACTATTTAATCCTGGCATCAATGAGATGGCGTCAAACTTCCGTATGATGTTATATACATCACATTTTTCCCCCCGTTATAATAGCTTCATGGGATCGCATAATTAAAAATTGTCATGATTGCCCTAGGCAGTCTCCGTGAGAGGTCCCTAACCAGAACAGGGGGTAATGATCTTGAAGAAATGGACAATATCGCTCGGACTGCTTTCTTTGTCCGCGTTGGTAGCGCTTACGGCATGCGGGACGCCGGCGTCCCCGGGAAAAGAAGGTAAGGATGCCGCAACCGGTGAAGCGACGGCTGCGGACGGCGGCAAGAAGACGCTGACGATCGCGACGGTGAACAACCCTGATATGGCCATTATGCAGAAGCTGGCCAAAGACTACGAGAAAGAAACCGGGACCACGGTGAAGTTTTCGGTGCTGCCGGAAAACGATCTTCGCAAGCAGGTGACGGTCGACGTCTCCATGGGCGGGGGCAAATACGATATTGTGACAATCGGCAACTACGACGCGGCAATCTGGGCCAAAAACAAATGGATCGAGCCGCTTACGTCCTACTTCGACAGCATGCCTGCCGATGCGAAAGCGAAATACGATCTGGAAGACATTTTTCCGGCTGTCCGCGATGGCTTGACTTACGACAAACAATTGTATGCGCTTCCTTTCTACGGCGAAAGCAGCATGCTCTATTACAACAAGGACATGCTGGCGAAAGCCGGCGTGACGATGCCGGAGCATCCGACCTGGGAGCAGGTGGCGGAAATCGCCAAAAAAGTGAAGGCGGCCAACAACGTGCCGGGGATCGTGCTGCGCGGGCTTCCGGGCTGGGGCGAGGTGCTTGCGCCACTCAACTCGATCATCCATGCGTTCGGCGGCTCGTGGTACGACATGAACTGGAACGCGAAGCTGAACAGCCCGGAAACGGTCAAAGCGGTGAAGTTTTACGCGGACCTGCTGAAGGAAGCGGGGCAGCCCGGAGCGACGACGACCGGATTTACGGAAGCGCTCACGCTGATGTCGACGGGAAAAGCGGCCATGTGGTATGACGCGACGGTTGCGGCCGGATTTTTGAACAATCCGAAAAACTCTCAGGTAGTAGGTAAAATCGGCTATGTAAAAGCGCCTTCGGCGGCTAAAGACAACACCGGCTGGCTGTGGTCCTGGAACCTGGCGATCGAAGCGGCGAGTAAAAACAAAGCGGAAGCGTTCAAGTTCATGACGTGGGCGACAAGCAAAGAATACATCGCCAAAGTCGGCGAAAGCGAAGGCTGGGTCGTCGCGCCTCCGGGCACGCGCAAGTCGACGTACGAGAATCCGAAGTACAAGGAAGCCGCGCCGTTCGCCGACATCGTGATGCAGTCGATGATGTCCGCGGACTACAAGAAGCCGGCCAAAGATCCGGTGCCGTACCAAGGCATTCAATTCGTATCCATTCCGGAGTTCCAGCAGCTCGGCACGGAGGTCAGCCAAGACATCGCCTCCGCGCTGACCGGCAGCATCAGCGTCGAGGACGCAATGAAGAAGGCGCAGGAAAAAGCGGAAAAAGTCGCCGTCAGCGGCGGATACAAGAAATAAACCCATCCGGCGAAAGGGGAGCGGCGGTCCGTTCCCTTTTCCCGCACTACATCACGCGAGGAGAGGCGAATGAACACGGTAGAATGGAGTAAAGCCGATATGAAACCTTATACCGCGAAGGCCAGACGGGCGGACAATACGTCCGCCGCGGCAAAAGGGCTATTGTGGCCGGGCATCGCTTTTGTCGCTTTAATTACGCAAATTCCTTTTCTCGTCACCCTGTATTTGAGCGTCCATCAGTGGAACCTGATGCGGCCGGATCAAGGCATTACGTTTGCGGGGCTGTCCAATTTTGTTGCGATTTTGGGCGAAGCGGCGTTCTGGGAAGTGTTGAAAAATACGTTTTTGCTGACGATTCTTTGCCTGGCGTTATGTCTGATCGGCGGCATGGGACTGGCGCTGCTGCTGAACCGCGATTTTATTGGCAAGGGGATTATTCGCACGCTGTTTGTTTCGCCCTTCTTCATCATGCCCGCCGTGTCCGGCATCGTATGGAAGACGGTCATTTTAAATCCGAATTTCGGCTTTAGCGCGTATTTGGCTGCGAAGCTGGGCCTGCCTCCGGTCGATTGGCTCGGACAGTATCCGCTGGAAACGATTATTTTCGTCGTCGCCTGGCAGTGGATTCCGTTCTTCATGCTGGTGCTGCTCGCCGGATTGCAGTCGGTTTCCCCCGATCTGATGGAAGCCTCCGTCTTGGACGGCGCCAACCGGATTCAGCAATTTTTCCATGTGACTATTCCTCATCTGTTGAGATATATAGAGGTGGCTTTGCTGCTCGGCTTGATTTTTATCATGGGAACGTTCGGCGAAATTTACGTGACGACGGCGGGTGGCCCCGGCTATGCGTCGACGAACCTGCCTTTCTATCTGTACCGGATCGGGTTCCAGGGCTGGGATATCGGCGGCGCTTCGGCGGTCGGCGTCATGATCGTCATCCTGATGACGGTGTTTATGACCGTGCTGTTTAAGTTTATGCGAAGAACGTTTGGAGGGGAATTGTCATGAGACGACCGCTGTCTATGCTGCTGACGGCCGGAACGTATGTGCTTGCGCTGATTTATTTTTCCCCCGTACTGTGGCTGTTGATTACCGGGTTCAAGCAGGAGGGGGACGCCGTGGCGATGCCGCCGTCGCTCGTATTCCAACCGACCTTGGACAATTACCGCTTGATCTGGGATTCGGGCGCTGGCTCGTTCATGGGGCATTCCGCTGCCGTCTCGATCGTCTCCACGATCTTTGCGCTCGCGTTCGGCGTGCCGGCCGCATATGCGCTCGCCATGTTCAAGATCAAGAAGGCGGACGACATTTTGTTCTGGTTCATCTCGACCAAAATGCTTCCGGCGGTCGGCGTCATCATTCCGCTTTATCTCGTGTTCAAGCAGCTGCATTTGCTGGATTCGTTAACGGCGCTGATCGTGCTGTATACGGCGATGAACGTGCCGCTGGTCGTCTGGATGATGCGCTCGTTCTTCAAGGATATCCCTTACGAGACGATTGAGGCGTACCAGGTGGACGGAGCGACCGGGCTGCAGGGCTTCTTCAAGATTACGCTGCCGCTGGTCCGGCCGGGGATCGTCTCGACGTCGCTGTTGTGTCTCGTCTTCGTCTGGAACGAGTTTTTCTTCGGGGTCAGCCTGACCTCGACGGACGCGGCCACGATGCCGGTCTATATGTCGTCGTTCATGACGCAGGAAGGGCTGTTCTGGGCCAAAATGTCGTCGGTCGCCACGCTGGCCGTTCTGCCTGCGCTTGTGCTGGGCTGGTTTACCCAGCGGCAGCTGGTCCGCGGCTTGACGATGGGCGCGGTGAAGGGCTAGCTGTGAGCTAGACGAGAAGATATATATAAATTTCCAAATTCGGAAGAGGGAGAACCCTATGCAAAAGCAAATGATGAAAGCGGCGGTGCTGGACCGCCCGTTATCGATTGAAGTCAAGGACGTGCCGGTACCCGAGCCGCGTCCGGACGAAGCGCTGGTGCAGGTGCACTGCATCGGGATTTGCGGCTCAGACGTGCATTATTACGAGCATGGCCGGATCGGCCGATACGAGGTCAAGCAGCCGATCATCCTCGGGCACGAGGTGGCCGGCACGGTGGTGAAGGTCGGCAGCGCGGTGACGAATGTCGCGGTCGGCGACCGGGTTGCCGTAGAGCCGGGCGTGACGTGCGGCAGGTGCGATTACTGCAAGTCGGGCCGCTATAACCTGTGCCCGGACGTCGTCTTCATGGCGACGCCGCCCGTGGATGGGGCTTGGGCGGACTACGTCGCAGTGCGCAGCGACTTCCTGTTCAAGCTGCCGGAGGCGATGAGCTTCGAGGAAGGAGCGCTGCTGGAGCCGCTGTCCGTCGGCATTCACGCGATGACCCGGGGGCGTGTCAAGCCGTCCGACCGCGTGCTCGTGACCGGGCTCGGGCCGATCGGCCTGCTGGCGCTGGAAGCGGCCAAGCTGTTCGGCGTGACCGAAATTTACGGCAGCGACGTCATGGAAAGCCGCCGGGAGCTGGCGCTGGAGATGGGCGCGGCCGGAGTCCTCAACCCGGCGGGTGCGCCGGTGAAGGAGCAGCTCGACCGCTTGACGGACGGCGAGGGCGTCGACGTCATCGTTGAGACGTCCGGCAGCGCCCGAGCGATCGCCGATACGATCGGGCTGGCGAAGCGGGGCGGGCGGATCGTCCTGGTCGGACTGCCGACGAGCGACGCAATTCCGCTGGATATCCCGGCGCTGGTCGATGCGGAGCTGGACGTGTACGGCGTGTTCCGCTATGCGAATACGTACCCGGCGGCGATTCAATTGCTGAGCCGCCGCGAGCACAGCATCGCCAAGACGATTACGCACCGGTTTCCGCTTAGCCGGATTCGCGAAGCGGTGGAGACCGCGCGGACGCAGAAGGATACCAGCATTAAAATCATGATTTACCCGAATGAGAACGAATGAAGAAATGGAACCGAATAGGGGGAAGCTTAGCATGAAAGCTCTGGTCATCGAAGGACCGCGCCGGGCCGTGGTCAAGGAAGTGCCTTATCCGGCGCCGAAGCGCGGCGAAGTCACGATTCAGGTCAAAAACGTCGGAATTTGCGGAACCGATTTTCATATTTTCGAGGGTGAATTTATTTCCCCGTACCCGATTATTCCCGGGCATGAGTTTTCCGGCATCGTGCACGAGGTGGGCGAAGGCGTTACCGGCCTGCAGCCGGGAGACCGGGTCAGCGCCGACCCGTCGCTGTTTTGCGGGGCCTGCGAATTTTGCCTGACCCACCGGAGCAACCAATGCGAAAATTGGCAGGCGCTCGGCAACACGGTGAACGGCAGCATGGCCGAATACGTGGCCGTTCGGGCAGGCAACGTGGTGAAGCTGCCGGACACGATGTCGTTCGAGGAAGGCGCGTTTATCGAGCCGCTGGCCTGCGTCGTGCACGGCATGAACCGGCTGCAATTGCAGGTCGGCAGCCGCGTGCTGTTGTTCGGCGCGGGCGCGATGGGCCAGCAGCTCGTTCAGGCGATGGCCCGTGCGGGAGCATCGGAGCTGGTCGTCGTCGATGTGGCGCAGGAAAAGCTCGATATGGCCTTGCGCTACGGCGCGACGAAGGGTGTGCTGAGCCGCAACCTGGAAGCCGCGCTGGGCAAGGAGACGTACCCTTACGGATTTGACGCGGTGGTGGACGTGACCGGTATTCCTGCGGTGATCGAGCAAGCGTTGAATTACTTGGGGCCAACCGGCAAGTACCTGCAATTCGGCGTGACAGCGGAGAGCGCAAGCATCCGGATCAACCCGTTCAAGCTGTATAACAAGGATTGGACGCTGCTCGGCTCGATGGCGATCAACCAAACGTTTATCCCGGCATTTCACTGGCTCAAGGAAGGCCGGATCGACGTCCGTCCGCTCATTTCCCGGACGATCACGCTGGAAGAGACGGTCGAATTTCTGGAAAAGCCCAAAGCGCCCGATCTGATGAAGGTGCAAATTGTGATATAATCGATTTCAAGACAACGAAGGAACGGAGGAGGTACGCTGCCATGGAGCCGCGCTTAACGTTAAATTCCAGACAGAAGCAAATGTTGGCGCTGCTTCTGCAGGCTTCGGCTCCCGTTACGCTGAAGGAGATGGCGGGGGAGCTGGGGCTCAGCGTACGTACCATGCAAAGGGAACTGGAAGGGATAAGCCGGAGGCTTGTCCCTTTCGGCGTCACATTGATCAAAAAGACGGGCGTCGGCCTGAGCGTCGAAGGAAGCGACGCGGCCAGGAAGCAGCTGCTCCAGCAGCTATCCGTCAGCCCTTCGCTCAAAATTTTTTCCCCGGAGGAGCGTAGGCATCTGCTGATCCGGCTGCTGCTGACGAAGCGGGAGGCGGTCAAGCTTTTTTACTTCAGCAGCAAGCTGGACGTGACGGAAGCGACGGTCAGCAACGATCTGGACAAGCTGGAGCCGTGGTTTGCGAAGCATCGGATCGCTCTGGTGCGAAAGCCGGGTCTGGGTGTCTACATCGAAGCCGACGAGAAAAGCATCCGCGCCGCGATGATCGATCACTTGTATGAGCATTTGTCGCAGGAGCAGCTGATGGACATGCTGTCGTCGTATTCGCTATCGTTTACGAACCAGCGTAAGCTGGAGCTGTCCATCCGCAATCACCTGCTGCATTTTATCGATCCCGGCATCATCGGCCAGATCGAGGAAATCGTCCGCAGCAGCGAAATGCGGCGCGGCTACGAGATGACGGACAGCGCCTACGTCGGCTTTGTCGTGCACATTGCGCTGGCCGTGCAGCGGCTCAAGAGCGGGGAAAACATCTCGATCGACGCCGAAGCGCTGGGCAAATTAAAGGCGGCGGGCGAGTTCAAATGGGCGCAGCAGATGGCGGAAGAGCTGAGCGTCCGCCTGGACATCGACATCCCGGAAAGCGAAGTCGGCTATATTACGATGCATTTGCTTGGAGCGAAGGGAAAGCGCATACTTGCGCCGGCCGGGGAGCCGCAGGAGAGGGGGGCGGAGGCTTACGCCGCCCGGATGATTCGAATCGTAGAGAACGAGCTCAAGCTCACGCTGGAAAACGACCCCTCCCTGTACGAGGCGCTGCTGGTGCATTTGGAGGCGGCGATCAACCGGATTCGCCTGCACATGGAAATCCGCAACCCGCTGCTCGCCCATATCCGCGAGACGTACCCGGATATTTTTGAAGCCGCGGCGAAGGCGTCCCGGTACCTGCAAGAGGAGCTTCGAGCCGAAGTGCCGGAGGAGGAAATCGGCTATCTGGCGATGCATTTCGGAGCGGCCGTCGTTCGGACGAAGACGACCTCGCCGCAGCGCTTCCGCGTGCTTCTCGCCTGCAGCAGCGGCATGGGCACCTCCCGGCTGCTGGCCGCTCAGATCGGCAAAAGCTTTCCGCATATTCACATCGTCGATACGGTGTCTTTGCTGCATTTGGAGGCAGCCATCCGCAAGCATGCGCCGATCGATCTGATCGTATCGACCGTGCCGTTCGAGCATGAAACCCACCGTGTCGTAGTGGTCAATTCGTTTTTGGAGCAGGACGATATCGAGCTGATCGAAACGCATTTGCACGGGCTGCCGCTCATCGGGACCGCGGCCCGTGAAGCTTATACAGAAATCGAGGATACCGTAATGACCGTGAATCGTTATGGCGAAGGCGTCGTTCAATTGACGAACCACCTGTTTTTTGCCGACGGGCTCGAAGCGGCGTCGAAGAGGGAAGCCATTGCGGCGGCGGCCGCTTTTGCCGGTTCGGTCGTACCCGGCATTCCCGTGCCGCAGCTGGAGAGCGACTTGCTCCAGCGGGAAGAGCTCGGGGGCATCGTCGTGGAGGAAAGCAAGCTTGCGATGCTGCACTGCCGCAGCACGGCCGTCCCGGTGCTGCTGGCTTGCGTGCTGCGGTTCGCGCAGCCTCTCTCCTGGCAGGCGCCCGGGCGGGACGCCGACGTCCGGACGGTGCTGCTGCTGCTCGCTCCCCGATCCGCACCGAAAGAGCACATCGAGATGATCGGCGAGATCAGCGCGATGCTGATTGAGGAAGACTTTGCCGAGACGGTGGCCGGCGCCCCCTTCGACCTGGTGCAGAAGGAGCTGAAATCGGTGATCGGGCAAGGATATATGAATCGAACCGGCGTCTTCTTTCGGGGGACGCAATGAATCGTATCAATCGCATCGGCCGCTTTTTAAGCTATCTGGTGTTTCAAAATATCGCCGGTCTGATCGGCCTGGGCCTGATCCGCGTTCTGTTCGGGGAGCGCGGCTGGTTCCCGAACCCGGCGGTGCAGGACATTATCAATCCCGTTTTGAAATATTTTCTGCCGCTCCTGTTCGCCTATACCGGGGGGCGGATGATCGGCTCGCACCGCGGCGGCGTGATCGCCTCCTTCGTCATGATCGGCATGATCGCCGGAAACACGTCGGATTACAGCATGCTGATGCCCGCCATGCTTGTCGGACCGCTGACCGGATGGATCATTGCCCGTACGGACCGGTGGCTGACGGACCGCATTCCGGTAGGGCTTGAGTTGCTGTGCTATAATGTAGCTGCCGGTTTGATCGGCGTCGTGCTGTGCCTGTTCTGCTATGCGGAGGTGACCCATTGGTTCGTCTTCGGCATGCAGGGCATTCATGGCGCGGCCAAGCTTGTGCTGGAATCCAACTATTTGCCTTGGGTTGCGCTCGCGGTGGAGCCGGGCAAGGTGATGTTTTTGAACAATGTGATGAATCACGGCATTTTTGAGCCGCTGGGCATCCAGCAGACGAAGGAATTCGGCCAATCCGTGTTCTTTTTGCTGGAAACGAACCCCGGTCCCGGGGCCGGCCTGCTGCTGGCCTATTATATGCTGCTGAAAAATAAACCGCGGGACAACGCCCGCTCGTCGCTGCTCATTCAATTTGTCGGCGGCATTCATGAGGTGTATTTTCCGTATGCGCTCATGCGACCGCTTGTCATTGTGCCGTTAATCGCGGCGGGACTGGCGGGCAACTGGGTTTTCGTGCTGCTGCACGCCGGATTGGTCGCGACCCCTTCTCCGGGAAGCCTCATCGCGCTTATGCTGATGGCTCCGAAAGGGATGCACCTCCCGGTGCTGGGCGGGGTGCTGGCTTCCGCCGCGGTCAGCTTTGCGGGCTGTTACCTGGTCCTTTCGTGGAAGGGCGGGTCGGCTTTCGACGATCCGGCGGCTTTGGCAACGGTTCATCACCTATCCGAGAAATCCGAGGACGAGGTTTCATTGAAAGAAGAGCCACAGCGGAAGACGATCCGCAAAATTTATTTTGCCTGCGACGCCGGCATGGGCTCCAGTGCGATGGGGGCTGCCCTGCTGCGCAAAAAAATAAAGCAAGCCGGCCTGCCCGTCGAGGTAAGCAACTGCTCCGTGGACGGCATTCCCGCGGATGCGGATCTGGTCATCTCCCAAGCGATGCTGACGGCAAGGGCGCAGGAGGCTGCACCCCGTCCGGAGCATCTGTCGATGGTCTCCTTCGTCGACGCCGCTTTTTACGACGGGCTGATCGACCGCCTTCGCAGCGAGGGGCTGCAGGGCCGCTTGGACGAGCGGGAAATCGGCGGAAGCGGGGCGCTGTTCACGCCGGACCATGTGCTGATCGGGGCGCAAGCCGACGACAAGTGGCAGGCGATCCGGCAGGTCGGCGGCTTGCTTGTTCGGCTGGGGCTTGTCCGCGACAATTATATCGATCGGATGATCGAGCGGGAACGGGTGCTGTCCACCTTCATCGGCAACGGCGTCGCCCTGCCTCACGGCGTCGGGGCTGTCGATACCGGCATCCTGAAGCCGGGGATCGTGATCGCGCAGTACCCGGACGGGGTGACGTTCGACGAAGGGAGCAAGGCTTATTTGCTCATTGCTGTGGTCGGCGGGGAGCAGCAGATGGGGCTGGTCTCGCGGATCGCTTTTATGATCGAGAACCCGGACACCGTCCAAGCTCTCGTGCATGCTGGAAGTCCGCTGGAAATGCACCGTCGGGTCTCTGCCTTTTTGCAGGAGCCGGCAAGCGATACGATCGAATGAAAGGGGAAGGGGCATGGTTACAGAAGGAGTCACCGTGAGATGCCAGGCAGGCCTTCATACCCGCCCCGCCAAGCTGTTTGCTCTTGCCGCCCAACGGTTCCGCGCGGACATTACGGTGGAATTTGAAGGACGGCAGGCGAAGGGAAAAAGCATCATCAGCCTGCTTCAGCTGGGAGCGCCGAAAGGGAGCCGCCTGTGGGTCAGCGCGGAGGGCGAGGATGAACGTGAAGCGGTCCGGGCGCTGTGCGAGCTGCTCCGTCGCTGCGACTAACGGGCCGGTGCTGGTCGGAAGAGGAGCCGGAAAAGAGCCGCCACGCGCGCCCGGAATGAAGTGTTCAAGTGTGGCACGCTTGAACTGGCTTTATCGAGCCCGGCTTGCGCCGGGTTGGCAGCCAGCCCGCAAAATTAGCGGAAGCACAGGTGTGCTATTTAACTCGATTTGCTACTTTTTGAAAATTAGAGGAACTGGGATGTGCTAACAAGCCGATTTTGAGGGGCACGAACATTTTTCGACACACTTAAAGCATCTGAGTTCCTCTATGAATCGTGGTACGATTGAATCGCTCCGGTTAGCGCATCCTAGTTCCTTTATTTACAAAATGCAGCTGCCAACCGGCTGCAATTCTCGTTGCCATCACCCGCAGCACTGCAGAAGGCCGGCCATGAGCTCGGCCTTTTTTGCATTGCGGGGACTCAGCGGCCTATCGGCGGGATGTCGCACCGCGTGCTTCCGCATAGGCCGCCAGCGGCATGTCATTTCGCGACAAGCAGCGACAAAATCCCCGCCGCGATCAGCGGTCCGACCGGGACGCCGCGGAAAAAGGTCACGCCGAGAATCGTGCCGATCAGCAGCCCCGTGACGACGGTCGGCTGACTCGCCATCAGCGCGGCGCCGCGGCCGCCCAAATAAGCGACCAGTACGCCGACGCCCACGGCCAGCAGCGACTTCCAGTGCAGGAACGAGTGCAGCAGGTCCTGCAGGCTTGTCTTGCCGGAAGCGATCGGTGTCAGGATGCCGATGGTCAGGATGACGATTCCCCAGGTCAGCCCGTACTTTTCCAGCCAGGGAAACGTTTGATGCAGGTTCGTCACCCGCAATAAAAGCAGCACGAGCACGGCAATCGTGATGGACGTATTGCCGCTCAGAATGCCGAGGGCGGCAAACAGCAGCAACACCAGGGAAGACGTATCGAGGGGAGCCATCGGCGGTCACGCTCCTTTGTCGAGGGATTTTCTTTGTTCCGATGAAGTGTTAAAATCAAAATTGCTTAAAAATCGAAATACCGTTTTCCGGATCGCCAAAATCTGAAAAACGATGCCCGAAAATGGCTTGAAGGAGTGTTCCGGAATGTCGTACGAACTGGACGTGGCGTTCGGCCCTGCTAATGAGCTTTTGAACAGCCTCCATACGTATCTTTGCAAAAAGTTCTATAAAAAAACCGACCTCGGCTCCCCATGGGCCGGGCAAACGGAGCGGCAGCTCAACCCAACGTTTGCCTCGACGCTGGCCGAAACCGAAATTTCGGCGGAGTGGAAGCTGATGTATTTATTTCTGTACCTGTGTCCGCACAAGGAAAACGCAGAGCGTTTCTTGGCCTGGTTCGAACGGATGACGGCGGGGGAAATGTACGAGCTGCTGGCCCCGTATATGAGCTCGTTCCCCGGCGAGCTGGGAGCGGTCCGGGACCGGTGGCTGCACCTGCTGTCCGAATGGAACGGGCAGTACTTTGCCGCCGTCGACCCGAAGCTGATGGAATGGCTGAGCCAGGATGCCGCTTGCAAACGCGCGCGGATCGGAACACTGGCGCCGGACGCGCTGGCCGAGCAGATCACGAACGGGCTGTATTTCGAACCGGGAGCCGAGTGCGAAAAGCTGGTATTGTCGCCGCAGTATCATTTTCAACCGGCCAACATTATTTATACGTTTGGCGGCTTGACCGTTTGCCAGTATGCCGTCGACGGCTCCTACGACGACCCGGCCGACGAGCCGTCCCGTCGCCTGTACCGCCAGCTTCGCAGCCTCAGCGAAAAAAGCCGCCTGCGCATCTTGCGCTATTTGAACGCCGGACCGCGCAGCTTTACCGAAATTGTGCGCTATATCGGCATCTCCAAAGGCATTACACACGATCATATTTTCAACCTCCGTTCCGCCGGTTTGCTGCGCGCTCATATGTCCGGAGATTCGGCCGTAGCTTACAGCCTGCGAAAGGAGGCGATCGGCGGGGTGCAGGAATCTCTGCTGGGCTATCTGCTCGCCGATTGACGGCGGCCGCAGCCGACCAGTGCCTTCGGCGCGAACCTTGCGATGACGCATCGGAAGGTTCTTTGGCGTTCCCGAATTTGGTGCCAACTCCCCCAACATGCCCTCTTTTGCGCATACCCCAGTCCAAGAATAAGCCACTTCCATTTCCGGCAGCTTTTCTTTCTCATGAACTTTTTCATGGGCCAAGGCCTTCTTTTTAATCGCTCTTCGTCATAAATTCTTCACATGGAGAAAATTTTTGTTGTTCTCTATTTACAGAACAAAGTAAAATATCTATAATGAGGCTTATCCACAGCAAAACATATTATACATATCGGAATTATAAAATTAAAGGGGAACTGGAACTATTTCCTTCTTCCCGATCATGCCGGAGGGGATCATTTATGAAGAGAAGAAAAGCCTTGACGCTGTCCGTGTCGGCGATTGTCGCCTGCTCGCTGCTTCTGTCCGCCTGCAGCGGACAAGATGCAGCAGTTGGAGGCGGCGATGCCAAAGGCACGGAAGCCGTAGGAACGCCTAGCACGGGCCAGAACGGGGTGGCCGGCATTAAGGACGGCTTGATACCGGCCTCCGACAAGTCGAAAATTCCGGAGGCTGCGAAGAAGCGCACCGATACGTTCGTCGTTTCGCTCACCGAGCCGGGCGGCATTTTCAACCCGTACTTTTATCAGAACGGCTACGACGGCAACGTCAACTCCGTCTTGTTCGCCCAGCTCGTGGACATCGACAAGAACGGCAAACCGATTCCCGGAATGGCCGAGAAGTGGGAACTGTCGGACGACCAGTTGACGTATACGTTCAAGCTGCGCGCCGGGCTTAAATTCAGCGACGGCTCGCCGCTGACGGCAGACGATGTCGCCTTCACGCTGACGCTGCTGCACGACCCTGCGTACGACGGGCAAACCGACATTGCCCAAGCCGCCGTCAAAGGGGGCAAGGACTACAAAGAGGGCAAAGCTGCGACGGTCGTAGGAATCCAGGTCGTCGATCCGCAGACGATCAAGATTACGACGGACAAGGTCAACGCGCAAGCCTTGTACCTTCTCGGCGGACAGGTGCTGTCCAAAGCGTACTACGGCAAAGACTACAAGCCCGGCAAGCTCGACTCAATTAAGCAGTTGCACAGCAAACCGCTCGAATCGGGCCCGTACAAGCTGGAGAAGTTCATTCCGGGACAGGAAGTCCGATTCGTGGCCAATCCGAATTTTTATAAAGGAAAACCGGCCGTTGAGCATTTCATCTATAAAACGACGGAAGGCGACGCCACCCAGTTTTTCCAAACCGGCGAGACGGATTACTCCGGCTTTACGGGCAACCAGGATAACATGGAGCTGCTCCAGACACTTGGCTTTGCCAATATCGACGTCTATACGGCCAGCTCATACTCGTACATCAAGTTCAACCACTCCAAGCCGTATTTCAAAGACAAACTGGTAAGGCAGGCATTCATCTACGGGCTGGACCGTCAAAAAATCGTCGACACCATTTACCAAGGCTATGGGCAGGTGGCGAACGTGCCGGTGTCCCCGATCTCTTGGGCGTACACGGAAGAGGGCGTCAATTCGTATCCGTTCGACCAGGAGAAGGCGAAGAAACTGCTGGACGAAGCCGGCTGGAAGCCGGGCAAGGACGGCATCCGCGAGAAAGACGGACAGCGTCTGTCGGTACGCTACTTCGGCTCCAAAGGGAAAGTAACCGATATTTTGATTCCGATTGCCAAAGAAAACTACAAAGCGATCGGCATCGATTTCCAAACCGAATTGATGGATTACAATGCCCTGCTGGCGAAAACGAAAAAGGGCGAGCACGATCTGGTTTCGTTCTCGACCTCGATTCTGATCGACCCGGACGACGGCGTGCAATCGTTCAACTCGAAATATAAAGGCAGCTTCACGGACACGAACGGCTACAATAATCCGAAGGTCGACGAGCTGGTGGCCAAAGCGGTCGGCACGCTCGATATCGAGAAGCGGAAGCAGGCCTATAAGGAGCTGTACAAAGAGCTCAGCGACGACCCGCCGTACATTCTGCTGAACTACCGCAAAATTCTCGGCGCCTCGAACAGTCGGATCAAAGGGCTGGAGCTGAACGGCTTCAACAGCGTGAACGCCAGCCTGCCGACGGTCCAAATCGAGCCGTAACCGTGATTTTTACGCCCAGCCGGTCAAGGCTGGGCTCACTTTCTTGGGGGGACGATCATGAAATCGTATATCGTTCGCAGGCTGCTTTTGATGATCCCGATGCTGGTGGGGGCGTCGCTGCTTATTTTTGTCGTCTTCGCGATGACGCCCGGGGATTTTGTGGATACGAATCCGAAACTGACGCCCGAGCGGGCGCAGGAGCTTCGGACCCTTTACGGGTTGGATAAGCCCGTGCTGGAGCGCTATTTTATTTGGCTCGGCAACTTGTTGACGGGCAACCTCGGCTACTCGATGCAGTATCAGGAGCCGGTGTCGGACCTTCTAAGCAAGTTCATTTGGAACTCGTTTATGATCGCGCTGGTGTCGATGATTTTGACGTGGACGATCGCGCTGGTCGTCGGCGTATTCTCGGCCGTGAAGCAGTACTCCTGGTTTGACGGGCTGGTGACGCTCAGCGTGTTTGCGGCCATGTCGTTCCCGTCCTTCTTCCTCGGGCTCCTGATGATCAAAGTTTTCGCGGTGGATCTCGCCTGGTTTCCGGTCGGGGGCATCACGAATACGGGCAGTCAAACCGTAGGCTGGGCGCGTGTCTGGGAAGTGGCGCATCACATGATCCTGCCCGTAACGGTGCTGACGCTGCTCAGCGTCGGGTCGCTCACGCGGTATTTCCGCACGAACATGCTGGAGGTGATCCGCCGGGATTTCATCCGGACCGCCCGGGCCAAAGGCTTGAAGGAACGGGTCGTGCTGTTCAAGCACGCGCTGCGCAATGCGCTGCTTCCGGCGATTACGCTGCTCGGCTTCGAGCTGCCGGGACTGTTCGCAGGCGCGATCATTACGGAGAAAATCTTTCATTGGCCGGGTGCCGGGTACATTTATTTCGGGGCGCTCAGCGTGCGGGATTATCCCGTGCTGATGGGTTTCACCATGTTTCTCGCGCTGCTGACGGTGATAGGCAATTTGCTCGCGGATCTGCTCTACGGGGTGGCCGACCCCCGGATTCGGTTAAAGTAGGGGGACGTCATGATGATCGATGCAAAAAGAACGGCTGGTCCCGGATTGCCCGGCGCTGCGGTACCTGCCCGGAAGACCGCGGCGGATTCGCCGTGGAGGCAAGCGGCGCGCCGGCTGCGCAAAAACAAGCTGGCTTTGTTCGGCCTGGCGTTTTTGGTATTTATGATTTTGTTTTGCTTCCTTGGGCCGTATTTGTCGCCTTACGCGAACGGCAAGGTCGACGTCGCCCGGATCAACAAGCCGCCCAGTGCGCTGCACTGGCTCGGGACGGACGGTCTGGGCCGGGACGTGCTGACCCGGCTGATGCAGGCCGGACGCATCTCGCTGACCGTAGGTGTGGCCTCGGTCGTGTTGTCGGTGGCGGTCGGTTCGGTGCTTGGCGCGCTCGCCGGTTTTTACCGCGGGATCGTCGATCAAGTCATTATGCGTTTTGCCGACGTGCTGCTGACCATTCCGAGCCTTCCGCTGCTCATTATTATGGGGGCGGTCATGTCGGAGTGGAAGGTGCCGTCGGATTACCGGATTTATATCGTCATGCTGATGCTGAGCTTCTTGGGCTGGCCGGGCTTGGCGCGGCTCGTCCGCAGCGAGCTGCTGGTGCTGCGGGAGCAGGCGTATATGCAGGCGGCGGAAGCGTTGGGGCTGCGGGACCGGCGCAAAATGTTCCGGCATCTACTGCCGAACACCGTACCGACCCTGATCGTGGTCGCTACGCTGCATGTCGCGGGCGCGATTATCAGCGAATCGACGCTCAGCTTCCTCGGACTAGGCGTCGTTCCGCCGACGCCGTCCTGGGGGAATATGCTCGATGCGGCGAACTCGCTCATCGATTTCCAGAAGCGGCCTTGGGTGTGGATTCCGCCGGGCGTGGCGATTTTGACCACCGTCATCGCCATCAACCTGCTAGGCGATGCGCTTCGGGACGCGCTCGATCCCCGATTGAAAGGAAGGTAAGCGGCGTTGAACAAAACACTCGTCGAATTCAAACACGTACATACGTATTTTCATACGGAGTCCGGCGTCGTCAAGGCGGTCAACGATGTCAGCTTCCGCATTCGGGAAGGGGAGACGGTCGGCATCGTCGGCGAATCGGGCAGTGGCAAAAGTGTCACGGCGCTGTCGCTCATGCGGCTGGTGGCCGATAACGGGAAGATCGAAAGTGGAGCCGTCGAGATGGACGGCCGCGACCTGCTCTCCCTGAAGCCCGAGGAGATGCGGCGACTTCGCGGCAGCGAGATCGCGATGGTGTTCCAGGAGCCGATGTCGTCCCTCAATCCGGTGCTGACGATCGGAGAGCAGTTGATGGAGCCGCTGATGGAGCACCGGCTGCTCAGCCGCAAGGAAGCGAAGGCGGAAGTCATATCGCTGATCGGAAAAGTGGGCATTCCCGACGCAGCGCGTGTGTTCGCTGCCTATCCCCACGAGCTGAGCGGCGGCATGCTGCAGCGGGTCATGATCGCTTCGGCGCTCGCCTGCAGCCCGAAGCTGCTCATCGCCGACGAGCCGACGACGGCGCTCGACGTGACGATCCAGGCGCAAATTCTCGATCTGCTCCGTCAAGTCAAGGAGCAGTACAATACGGCCATTCTCCTGATCACGCACGATCTGGGCGTCGTTGCGGAGACGGCGGATTACGTCGTCGTGATGTATGCGGGCAAAGTAATTGAGGAAGCGCCGGTAGTCGAGCTATTCCGCCATGCGAAGCATCCGTATACGCAGGGCTTACTGAAATCGAAGCCCGTCATCGGCGAGCGGAAGGACCGGCTGTACTCGATCCCCGGGCAGGTGCCGAACCTGATCGGCTTGGGGGATTCGTGCTATTTCAGCGACCGGTGCGAGCACTGCATGGACATCTGCCGCACGAAGCAGCCGCCGATGCGGGCGCAGGGGGCGGAGCACCGGGTCGCCTGCTGGCTTTATGAGGAGGAATCGCGATGACGGACGCCCTGCTGAAGGTTCAACAACTCAAAACATACTATCCGATCAAAGGCGGCGTCTTCGGCGGCCGCGTCGGCGACGTCAAGGCGGTGGACGGGGTCAGCTTCGCCATCCGGCGCGGCGAGACGTTCGGACTCGTCGGCGAGTCCGGCAGCGGGAAAAGCACGATCGGCCGCACCGTGCTCCGGCTGACGGAGAAGACGGCGGGCGACGTCTATTTCAAAGGGACGGACTTGTACGGCCTGTCCCGAGACGAGCTGCGCAAGCTGCGGCCCTCGATGCAGCTTGTGTTCCAAGATCCGTTCAGCTCGCTGAATCCGCGGATGCGCGTCGGCGAGGCGATCGGCGAAGCGCTGATCGACCACGGGCTGGCGACGAAGGCGGAGGCTCGGGAGCGGGTGCGGGAAGTGCTGGCCGTCTGCGGCCTGCTTCCCGACCACTACGACCGGTACCCGCACGAATTTTCCGGCGGCCAGCGGCAGCGGATCGGGATCGCCCGGGCGATCATCCTGAATCCGGACTTCGTCGTAGCCGACGAGCCGGTGTCGGCGCTGGACGTGTCGATTCAGGCGCAGATCGTCAACCTGTTCAGCGATCTGCAGGAGCGAAGCGGAGTGACATATCTGTTCATCTCGCACGATCTCAGCGTCGTCGAGCATCTGTGCACGCAGATCGGCGTGCTGTATCTCGGCACGATGGTGGAGCAGGCCCCGCGGGATGAGCTGTTCGCCCGCCCGCTGCATCCTTACACGCAGGCGCTGCTGTCGGCGGTGCCGGTGCCCGACCCAACCGTACGGCGCGAGCGGATCGTGCTGAAGGGCGACATTCCGAGCCCCGCCAATCCGCCTTCGGGCTGCAAGTTCCACACGCGCTGCCCGCTGGCGCAGCCGGTCTGCCGCGAGCAGGTGCCGGATTACCGCGATGTCGGGGGCAGCCATTACGTGGCCTGCCATCTCGTGTGAATAGAGGTTACGAGAGGGTGGGGTATCTACTTCCGGTCGCTGTTGTCAGCGGGAAATTTCTATTAGAAGCCGCTTAATAGCGGATATTTCCCGCAGACAAAGGCGAACGCTATCGCTCCTCCAGTAGATACCCCATCTCCGTTTATATCTCTTATTCTTGTCAAAACCACTTTATCAACAGCAAAGACCGCCTTCTTTGCTGGAAGACGGTCTTTGCATTTTCAAGATAGGGGGGCCAAGGCTGCTGCGTTCGTTTTTTACGCTCCGGGCACCGGTTCGCTGCCGCTTTCGGCCAGCTCACTGTCTTTCCATGTATGGCTTATGTTTTTCGTAAGATTCGTAATCCGGTTCGGTCCGCTCAGCTCATATAAATTTCCTTGCCGGTCGGCATACCCTTGTCTGTTGGTATAGTCGGCCAATTTTTCGTAGGAGCCGTCTGATTGAAGTCGGAAGTAGCCTTGGGTGGCGGCGGACGGTTCGGTGACCGGGCTTGTCAGCCGGTACGCCTCGACGATCAGTGCGTTTTTATCGGCTTTGAGCACGCGCAACTGCTCCGCCTTCAGCGTATCGTTCCACAACCGGGAGTTCCCTTCGTTGTCGAGCCATAGCACTTTGCCGATCAAGCCGACGCTGCCGATAGGGTTGCCGGACTTCTGCGTTGTCGGAGCGTAGCTCCACAACCACGTTCCACCCGTTGCGGTTTCCATGCCTTGGATCGTTTTGTCAAAGGCTTGGATCTCGGAGGATTTGCCGTTCTTGACGAAGTAAGTGTGCGTATCAGGGTCCGCGATCGTCATGCTCGCTAGTGGCGCGCGCAAAGCCAGGTTGAACACGGTGCCCCCGTTGTTCATTTTCACGAAATGCTCGTCGTATTGCACATCGCTGATTCCGGGCCCGTACAGCGCCGTATGCTTCTCCGTGTGGGTTTTGATATCGAGAAGTTCGGCCCCTCCCCCATATAATTTATCCCCTTTGCGCTCGGTTTGTTTGGCGTTGTTTAGCTCCGGTGACGGATAAGCAAGCTGTCGAACCTTCGCCGCTTCCTCGTCATTCAACAACGCAGGCACGCCTTGGAAATCTTTCGGGATCTTGACGATCCGATTACCGCCATTGTATGTAGCGGCAGCATACAAGAAGGACGCGTCATCGTAAATCAGGCGGTCCCAAACCAAGCTCTGCTGTTGGGTGAAAATGGCGTAACCGGTCCGGTCATCCCAAGAGGTTTTCCAGCCGAATCGGTTTACTGTGAACTCCCAAGTCATCGGGAAGTATGTCACATCCCGGAACGTCAATAGAGGATAAGTCTCTGTCTCATTGCTGATCGTCTGACCGTCAACCGTCACGGGAAAAGGTGCGATTTGTGCCGTATACGCTGCTCGGGTATTGGTTGCCCCGGCTTCCATGGACAGCTCGTTTTGCTTCGGCTTATGGGATTGGACGGACAGTCCGGTATCCGGACTCCAGGAAATCCCAAGCCCCAAACCTGCGCCGACATTCCAGGTTAACGGAAAATAAGTGACCCCGTTATAATTAATGAGCGGATACGCCAGATGGATATTGTCGATTTTGTTTCCGTCCACGTTCACGGCATAGGTCGGCAGCATGACCTTTACGACCGGTGCCGCTTTGGCGGATGAAGGGGTAAAGGGAAGCGCCATGCTTGCAGCGATCATAGAGGCTAAGATCCATCGTCCGGTTTTTTTCATTGCTATGCATACTCTCCTGTTCAATTATACCGTCAGCTTGTTAAGACGCTCTCCCTCTGTAAAATGTTTCAACGACGACTTTTGGGATCACAATCCCTCGTAGCCTTTTGGCTGTGCCGACAGCTTCGTATCCCGTTTCGGCCGAAATGAGGGCAGGGTCGCAAACGCAATCCCGGCAAAGACGAAGGCGATCCCCAGGAAATGGTACCAGTAAAACGATTCATGCAAAAACAACGCCGACATGACGATGGTGCTGAGGGGCATCAATGCGGTGAAAGCCGCCGACGAGCCCGCCGAAATTTTCGCCATCCCCTGGTTCAGCAATATCGTGGCGATGACCGTAATGACAACTCCCGTGTACAGCACAAGCAGCCAATCCGTCGCGCTCACCGCGGCAAAATCGAAGCTTGCTGCATTGTATGCCGCAAACGGCAAAAAAAACGCCGAGCCGAGCAAGCTCGTCATCGTCGCGATGGCGATCGGGCTGACCTGCTTGGAGACAAGCTTGCCGAACGTCAAAAACACGCCTTCCCCGGCAACGGCCAACAGCACGAGCAGGTTTCCCCACAACGTATGCAAGCTCCAGGACGCATTGAACATGCCCCCGAAAATATTGATGGCGAGCGCTCCGAGGACGGCGCATACGATGCCTGCCGTTTGATTCCAGCGCAGCCGCTCCCTGAAAAACAACAGTGAAATCAGCCCGACCATCACCGGGGTCATACTTGTGATGATGCCGCTCTCCAGCGCGGTCGTGTAGGTTAAGCCGTACAGCATAAAGAAGCTGAACAGAAACACGCCGATAAACGATTGGAAAAATAAAACGACCCGATCCTTCTTCGTCAGGGCCGGAAAACGTCCTTCGCGGGCGAGCAGAAGCAGCGTCATAATGATGGCGCCGGTTAACAGCCGAAGCTCGGAGGCCAAAAACACGGGAAACGTGCGGATAATGATTTTATTGACGATGACAAAGCTTCCGACGATCAGCATCGCCGCTGCGACTTGCAAATAAGGAACTGCCGATTTCATGATTTCTCGATACTCCTCCATAATTTGGTACTCATTGTATTATGGATCTTGAAGAGGATGTTGTAAAGAAGCAGCGTCGTTCGTCACAGCGATCCATGCCCGTCTATCCTTTGCCCGCTTGCCTTGTTTCCCGAATGGTCCTCCCGCAACCGCCTCGCAAAAAAATCTTGCCTGTAATCCCTTTCATCGCATAAACTGGAACGATGCGGCTGCAAGAATGGTAAAAGGAGGTTCGGAGTTTTAATCATGAAATCGACAGACAAGCTATCTCAAAAAACAAAACAATTGTTCGTCATTTTGCTTCCCATCCTGGTGACGCAGCTTGCGATGTTTGCGATGAACTTTTTCGATACGTTCATGTCGGGGCATGTGAGCGCCAAGGATTTGGCGGGGGTGGCGATAGGCACCAGCATCTGGATTCCGATACAGACCGGACTCAGCGGCATCTTGTTTTCCGTTACGCCGATGGTCGCCCAGCTGGTAGGGGCCGGCCGCAAGGAGGAAATTCCTTTTAAGGTCGTGCAGGCGCTCTATTTGGCCGTCGGAGTATCGGCTGCGGTGCTGTTGGCCGGAGCGTTCGCGCTGAATCCGATTTTGGAGAATATGAACTTGGAGGAGCCGGTGCGCCGGATCGCCCGCTTGTTCCTGATTTCGATTGCGTTCGGCATTTTGCCGCTGTTCTTATATACGGTACTGCGCTGCTTTATCGATGCCCTGGGCCATACGAAGGTGACGATGTTCATCACGCTGCTGTCGCTGCCGGTGAACGGGGGGCTGAACTATATGCTGATCTACGGCAAAATGGGGCTGCCCGCGTTGGGCGGCGCAGGAACCGGCGTCGCTTCGGCGATTACGTACTGGGTCATTTTTCTCGTGGCTTTGGCCGTGGCTGCCCGCATGCAGCCGTTCGCCGCGTTCGGCATTTTCCGCAAGCTGTACCGCGTCTCGCTGTCCGTCTGGAAAGAGCTGCTGAAGATGGGCGTGCCGATCGGCTTCGCTATTTTGTTCGAAACGAGTATTTTCGCCGCGGTAACGCTGCTGATGAGCAACTTCAACACGGTAACGATCGCGGCACATCAAGCGGCGATCAACTTCGCCTCGTTCCTGTATATGATTCCGCTCAGCATCTCCTTGTCGCTGACGATTCTGGTCGGCTTCGAAGCCGGGGCAGGACGGTACAAGGACGCCAGACAATACGGCTATCTGGGCATCGGCCTCGCGGTCGGGATGTCGCTGCTCTGCGCGGTCGTGTTATGGCTGTTTAACGAGCAGGTAGCCGGGATTTACACTAGGGAGCCGGACGTGCTCGCGTTGACGCAGCATTTTCTGATCTACGCGATTTTCTTCCAGCTGTCGGATGCGATCGCCGCCCCGATTCAGGGAGCGCTGCGCGGCTACAAGGACGTGAATGTGACCCTCATCGTCGCCCTCGTTTCGTATTGGGTCGTCGGTCTGCCGGTCGGCTACGGATTGGCGAACTATACCGATCTCGGCGCCTACGGCTATTGGATCGGTCTGATATCCGGCTTGGCTCTGGGCGCGTTCGGCTTGTTCGCCCGATTGGCGAGCGTCCAACGGAAGGCGCGTCTCGGACTTGCGGCTTTCGCCAAGTAACATGAATAGGAACGTGTATCTTAGAATAGGTGGATGATCGCATGGAACAAAAACCGGTATTGCAGCGTCGGCTGAAGCTTTGGCATATTGTGGCGATGGGGGTCGGCTATATGGCCCCGATGGCCGTATTCGATACGTTCGGCATCGTATCCGAAGTGACGGCGGGGCATGTTCCGGCCGCGTATCTGCTTACGATTGCGGCGGTGCTGTTCACGGCGATGAGCTACGGACACATGGTGAAGGTGTACCCGTCCGCGGGAAGCGCCTATACGTATACCCGGCAGACGATCGGGCCGTACGCAGGCTTTCTGGTCGGCTGGGTCTCGCTGCTCGACTATTTGTTTCTGCCGATGATGAACGCGCTGCTCACCGGGATCTATTTGTCGTCGGCGTTCCCCGATGTGCCGCAGTGGGTATGGGTCGCCGGATTTGTGGCGCTGATTACGACGCTGTGCTTGTTTAACGTCAATGTCTCGGTCTCGGTGAACGCGCTGTTCGTGGCGTTTCAATTTCTTGTTGTGGCGTTGTTCGTCGTGCTGGCCGCTTACCGGCTGAGCGCGGGCGGAGAGGCACTCGTATCGGCGCAGCCGCTGCTGTCCGCGGATGCGAGCTGGGGAGCGCTGCTCACCGGAGCGTCGATCTTGTGCTTTGCCTTCCTCGGCTTCGATGCGGTGACGACCTTGTCCGAAGAAACGGTAGAGCCCCGGACGACGATTCCAAGAGGCATTCTATGGATCACGATGCTCGGTGGCGGACTGTTTTTCACCGCCTCGTACTTCGCGCAAAGGCTGTTCCCGGACGTATCCGTATTGAACAACCCGGAAGGTGCATCCGCCGAAATCGCGCTGGCGCTCGGCGGCGTCCTGTTTCAGGCCGTGTTCCTGGCCGCTGCGCTCACCTCCACGCTGGCCTCGGGGCTCGTGTCGCAGCTGAGCGGATCGCGTCTCCTGTTCGCGATGGGGCGGGACCGGACGCTGCCGGGTCAGGTGTTCGGCTACATCCACCGCTCGCTCGGCACGCCGGTGTTCAACATTGTGCTGATCGGCCTCATTTCGCTGACGGCGCTCGTGCTGGATCTGCTCGTCGCCACGTCGTTCGTCAACTTCGGTGCGCTGACAGCATTTACTTTTGTGAATTTATCTGTCATCGTACACTATATATTCCGGGAAAAGCAGCGGTCCTGGCTGGCGCTCCTGCGCTACTTGCTGTTTCCGCTCGCCGGCATCGGCTTCGTCTTGTTTTTCTGGACGCACCTGGAGCGCAATTCCCTTATGCTAGGCGGCGCCTGGACGCTGTTCGGCCTGCTGTACCTGCTCTGGATGACGCGCGGCTTCCGCCGGGAGCCGGGAACGATTCGTTACGAAGCGGCCGAGGGCAGCGGCTGACTCACGATTCAAGAAACAAGAATAGCTTCTTCTCCACATTCCGGACGTGAATCGCGGACTGTACCTTCGCCAGTTCGGGCTCTCCGGCTTCGATCGCCAGCAAAATATTTTCGTGCTCGTTATAGACGACTTGCTTTTTCCGTTTCAAGCCGATGTTTTGCTTGAGCGTAATTTCAAGTGATTTGCGGTACAGCGAAGATAGACTTTCCATCATGCGGATCAGGATCGGATTGTTCGTCGCCGCAATAATCGAGCGGTGAAATTCAAAATCCGCTTCCTGCGCCGTTCCGCCCTCCGTGTTCAAATCGTCCTCCATTCGCTTCAAAGCCTCGCGGATGCTTGCGAGCTGCTCCGGCGTCCGTCTGGCTGCGGCAAGAGCGGCGGCTTCCGGCTCCAAAATTTTACGCATTTCAAACAAGTGCCGGATGCTTTCGGCATCGGCATATTGAATTTGAAAGTGCTGCAGCAGGGAAGAGGGGATGGCGTCTTCCACGTAGCTTCCGCCGCCCTGCTGCGAGGAGACGATCCCCATCGCCTGAAGCACGCTGAGGGCTTCCCGGACCGGCAGCCGGCTGACGCCAAAATGCGCAGCCAGCTCGGTTTCCGTGGGCAGCTTGGAGCCCGCCGGAAACCGCCCTTCCTCAATCATCGCGAGCACGTCGCGCACAATTTTTTGCGAAATCTTTTCTTTTTTGGCCATATCGTTTCCTCATCCTTCTTACCCTACGGCATAGGGAATGGAATGCTTCGGCTCCGGAATTCGCTCGCTGATCGATTCTCCGATGGCAATCGATGCGGTAGCGGCCGGGGAGGGCGCGTTGAGAATGTGGATGGAGCGCTCGTTCTGGACGATCAGAAAATCGTCGGCGAGCTTTCCGTCCTTCGTTAACGCCTGCGCGCGCACGCCGTTCGCGGACGGGATCAAATCGTCCTCCCGGATTTCCGGGATCAGCCGCTGCAAGCTGCTCACGAACACGGCTTTGCTGAACGAGCGGACGATTTCCTTCAAGCCTTCTCCCATGTTCTGCTTGGCGATTTTCCAGAAAGCCGGGTACGTCATCACTTCCATAAAATCGCGGAGGTCGAAATCCGTCTTCCGGTAGCCTTCCCGCTTAAGACTCAGCACGGCGTTCGGCCCGGCGTGAACGTGACCGTCGATCATCCGCGTAAAATGCACGCCCAGAAAAGGGAAGTTCGGATTCGGCACAGGATAGATCAAGTGCTTGACCAGCCCATGCTTCTCCGGCTTCAATTCGTAATATTCTCCGCGAAAAGGGACAATCTTCATGCCGGTCGTCAGGCCCTGCATGGTCGCGATCCGGTCGCAGTGCAGCCCGGCGCAGTTGATTAGGTAATGCGTCCGGTAGGTTCCGTTATTACATTCGACCTCGATCCCTTCGCTTCCTTCCCGGATGCGCTGCGCCTCGGTATTCAAGAGGACGTCGCCGCCCCGCTGCCGGATGACGTCCGCGAACGCCACGGCCACTTTCTTATAATCGACGATCCCTGCTGCGTTGACGCGGATCGCCCGCAGACCGGCGGCGTGAGGCTCGATGGCGTGAAGCTGCTCGGCGTCGATCAGCGCCAGATCCAGCTTGTGCTGCAGGCCGCGTGCGTACAAGTTTTCCAGCAACGGCAGCTCCTCCGGCTCCGTAGCTACAATCACTTTCCCGCACATGTCGTAAGCGATCCCGTGCTGGTCGCAAAAGCGGCGCAGCGCATCCCCGCCTTCTTTGGAAAAACGCGCCTTCAGGCTGCCAGGCTTGTAATAAATGCCGGAGTGAATGACGCCGCTGTTATGCCCGGTTTGATGAAAGGCAAGCCGCTCCTCCTTTTCCATGACGAGAATTTTCGCCTGCGGGTAACGGCGGGTGAGCGCATATCCCGTCGAAAGTCCGACAATGCCGCCGCCAATCACAATGTAGTCATACATATTTTGCCTCTCCTCTCAACTCGTTCATTCTGATGTTCTCATAAGTTGTTATACAAAAATGGATTTAAAATTAGCTATAGACAAAATGAAAACGCTTTTGTATGATGTGATTGTGAAATTTGTCATACACCTATCGCTATCATACGCGATGGTTTGTCGAAAATGCAAGCGTTTTGTGGGGGATTTGTATAACAACTTATGCGTGGTCTGATGGTTTTGTTCAACAACGAAGAAGGTGGGGGGACGTTATGAAAAAGTTTGGAATCGCGTATCAAATCTTCGCGGGGCTGGTGGCGGGAATTATCGTCGGCATCATTTTTTACAAAAACCCCGGGGTAGAGGCGTACTTGAAGCCGCTAGGCGACATTTTTCTCCGGCTGATCAAAATGATTGTCGTCCCGATCGTCATCTCCAGCATTGTCGTCGGCGTCGCGGGGATGGGGAATGCCAAACGGCTCGGAACGCTCGGCTTCCGCACGATACTATATTTTGAAATCGTCACGACGCTGGCGATCGTGGTCGGATTGTTTTTCGCGAACTTCTTTCATCCCGGGGCCGGTGTCAACATGCAGGAGCTGACAAAAGGGGATATCTCCAAATACGTCGAGACGACGAATCAGGTCGGGGCCAAAGGGCATTTCGATATGCTGATCAACATCGTCCCGACCAATATCGTTGATTCCATGGCGAAGGGCGATTTGCTGGCGATCATCTTTTTCTCGGTTATTTTCGGGCTGGGCCTGGCGGCGCTCGGGGAAAGAGGCGCACCGCTGGTCGCCACGTTCAAGATGGTGTCCGAAACGATGTTCAATGTCGTCGGGTATGTGATGAAAGCGGCTCCATTCGGGGTGTTCGGGCTTATTGGGGTGACGGTGTCGAAATTCGGCGTGCAATCTCTGCTTCCATTGGGCAAATTGATTCTTGTGACCTACGGCGCGATGGCTTTCTTTGTCGTCATTTGCTTCGGGGCGGTGGCCAAGCTGGTGAACATCAAGCTTTTCGCCTTGCTCAACCTGCTGAAGGACGAGCTGATCCTGACCTTTTCTACAGCCAGCTCGGAAACCGTGCTGCCCAAGCTTATGGAGAAGATGGAGAAATACGGCTGTCCGAAATCGATCGTTTCCTTCGTTATTCCGCTCGGCTATACGTTCAATTTGGACGGGTCTACCTTGTATCAGGCGCTTGCTTCCATCTTTATCGCCCAGCTTTACGGCATTCACATGTCGCTTGGCGAGCAAATCTCGCTGCTGCTTGTGCTGATGATCACTTCGAAAGGCATCGCGGGGGTCGCCGGCTTGTCGTTCGTCGTGCTGTTGGCGACGCTGAAATCGGTCGGGCTTCCGCTCGAAGGGCTGGCGTTCATCGCAGGCATCGATTTCCTGCTCAATATGGGCAGAGCGACCGTCAACGTGATCGGCAATGCGCTGGCTACGATTGTGGTTTCGAAATGGGAGAAGCAGTTTAGTCCGCAACTGAGCGCCAAGCTGGTTCGGCAAAAAAGCGCGTAGCAGCTATAATATAAAAAGAGAATTGACCGCTGAGTTGCCTTAGTCTTGGCGAGAAAGTTGTCAAATGATGAAATAGAAGTTACGAGGGGGTGGGGTATCCACTTCCAACCGCTCTTGTCTTCGAGAAATTTGATTGGAAGCCGCTTAGTAGCGGACATTTCCCGAAGACAAAGGCGGCCGCTATCGCTTCTCCAGTGGATACCCACCTCCGTTTGCATCTCTATTTTTGTCAAAACCACTTTCTCAACGCTCTGACCGCTAAGCTTGCCTGGCGGTCAATTCTCTGTTTACCTATCGCTCGATCAGCTTCCGCCATCTCAAGCCGCTGCGGACTCTTCGGGTTCGTCCGCTTTTTTGCGGTACGCGATGATAATGATCAGACACGGTATCAGGCAGAACAAGCCGCACAGGAAGAACGCGCCGTTGGCCCCGTAATGATCGGCCGCAAAGCCGGTGAACAGGTTGCCGACCGGCGTCGAGCCGGCGAAGACGAGCGAATACACGCTCATGACCCGGGCCCGGTACTCGTCCTTGGAGTGAATTTGCAGGGACGAGTTGCAGTTGGTCGCGAACAGGATGTTGCAGAAGCCCTGCAGCGCCAGAAGCAGGCCGAACATGTACACAGAGCCGGTCATCCCGTTCAACAGCAGGAAGACCGAGATGAGAATGCAGCAAGTGATGATCAAGGACAGCCGGGGGCCTTTTTTGCTGCGGAACGACATCGTCAGCGCCCCGATCAGCGATCCGACGCCGAGGCAGGACATCATCAGCCCGTACGTCTTCTCCTGCATATGCAGCACGTCTTTCGTGAAGACGGGAATCAGCACGCTGAAGTTATAGGCCATCGTGCCGACGACGGTCACGAGCAGCAGCGTGCGCGCCAGCAGCCGGTCTTTGGAAATGTACACGATGCCGTCTTTGATTTCCTTGAGCAGCCCGGTGTCTTTTTTCTTCTCGCGGACGTAAGGCGTCGTACGGATTTGCAGCAGCCCGTAGATGACGGCCACGAAGCTGAGTCCGTTCAGCAGAAAGCACCACCCGGCTCCGAGGTAAGCCATCATACCGGCGCCGATTGCCGGCCCCACGATGCGGGCCAGATTGAATGTCGTCGAATTGAGCGCGATCGCGTTCATAAGGTCTTCCTTGCCGACGATCTCGATATTAAACGCCTGCCGCGTCGGCATGTCGAACGTGTTCGTCAGCCCGAGCAGGAAGGCGAGGACCAGAATATAGCCGTACTTGACGGTGTCCGTAAAAACAAGAGCGGACAGGATCAAGGCCAGCAGCATCGACACCGTCTGGGTCACAATCAGAATGTTCCGTTTCGGAAACTTGTCGATGAGCGCTCCCGCAAATAGCGAAAAGCAGGTAATGGGCAAAAATTGGATCGTTCCTACCAGCCCGAGCAGCAGGGGCGAGCCCGTCAGCGTCAGCACGAGCCAGGATTGGCCGATGTTTTGCATCCAGGTGCCGATCAGGGAAACGCATTGTCCAAACCAAAAGTAACGGTAGTTTTTATGGGTCAGGGCGTGAAAGTTGTTGTTGACGACCCTCATCCCCGCATGTTTCAGATTCACAAGCGTTCACCTGCCTCCAAATGTAATTTCGCTGCTTAAGCTTTCGGAGTCTTGTCGTTTTCCTCGATAAACCGGGCCGCATTGGCGCCCATCTTCTCCAGCAGCTCCAGGGCGAGCCGCTGCTCCTCCTCCGTCAAGCCGTCGGACAGGATGTGCCTCCAGTCGGTGAGCACCCCGCGCACCTCGTCCTTGATCCGCCAAGCCTTTTCCGTCAAAAAGACGCGGTAAGAACGCTTGTCCTCCGCCCGTACCTGCCGCAGCACATAACCTTGCGCCTCCAGTTTTTTCAGCGCTTTGGCCGTCGTTCCTTTATCGATTTTCAAATAGCTCGACAGCTCCTCTTGACTGAGGCCGTCTTCTTTATACAGCGCGTTCAGAAAAATATGCTGGCCTTTGCCGATGCCATGCGCTTTGAGCCGCTCGCCGATGTACATTTGTCCGTAACGGTACAGGAGCGACACCCACCTTGTAATCGTATGGCGCTGATCGATCATCCGGCTTCCTCCCGTTCTTAAAATAGTTGCACATGCCACTAATTACAGTATAGAAACAACTTGCCGCGTTGACAAACCGGACATTCGCCGAATTTACCCCTTTTCAGCGAACAGGTCCCGAATTATCGAAGAATTTAGCCGTCTCCCTTAGGGTCGTCCGGTTGGGTGAAATAGTTACAGTCATGGAAAAAAGGCGTGCAAAATCCGCATCCGGGCCGACGCAGCTTGTCGATTTCGTTTTCGGGCGCTCGGCAAGCTGCTGGAGTGGCCGGGAGCAGACATGGCCGCGCGCCGGAATGAAAAGGGATATATTTATATTAATTAACAAAAAAACTAAAAAAGTAATATTTTATTCAAAAAGTAATTTACAACCATGTTCTCATGGTGTATATTATGTTTCAAGAACTCCTCAATCGAAAATGTTAATTAAGAGAATCTACTCTGTGCAGACGGATCTACAGGAATTCCCCTCGTCGCTTTTTTTTAAATCATAAATGGAAGCGATTACATATTCGTTCGCAACGACGCGTCGAACTTTTTTGGATTATACCAAGGAGGGGAATCTATGAAGCTGCTGATCGGAGCAAGCGCCTCTTCGGCGATCATCGAATTGCCGTACTATATACGGATTTTTCAGGACAAACTGCAAGCCGAAGTCAGGGTCGTCGTTTCGGACAACGTTTCCAACTTCATCAACCCGCAATTCTTGGGCGCACATATCGAAGGGAAAGTCTATCAAAAAATGCTCGACCCTGCGTATGACGTCGCCGTGCCTCATTCTTTCCTTGCCTCTTGGGCGGACATGTTCATCGTGCTGCCCTGCACCGCCAACACGTTAGCCAAAGCTGCCAACGGAATAACGGATAACCTGCTCACCATGCTCATCCTTTGTTTTCCAAGACCCGTCTTGTTTTTCCCTACGATGAATATGAACATGTACAACACGGCGGTTGTACAAGCCAATGTGCAAAAGCTGCTCGATTTAGGCCACCGCGTCGCCATTCCGGACGGAAATGTAACCGTTACCGCAACGGGAGAAAAAATGTCGGGAGGCCATCCCCCCAATCCGTATACCTGCGCGAAATACATAAATAACATGTATGAGCTCTATTGCATGACCACATGATGATCCGTCTTTTTCTTCCATGAAAGGAGGTGATATCATATGAAAATGGAAAATGCTGTAGTTTTTCATGGCGTAGACGTATTGGACGAAGCTGTGGATTTGGCGGAATTGTCTTCGATTATTGATGACAAAGAAAGCGATGCGAATGACAACTGTAACGGTTGCTAGTTAACGGTCGCTAGGTAACGACAGAGCTGGAGACATTCGTTTCCAGCTCTTCTAACTCTTAAATAGGGCGGTGAATGAAATGGAGCCATTTACAGTACTGCCACAACGCAAAAGTCCAACCAAAAGTACTCGTTATCGTGCCTCTCGTTACAACATTAAAGCGGTGGAGCCCGATGGAAGCATGTACATCACGAATACGATGTCAGGCGCATTTATGCATATCTCGGCCGAGCAGGTTCCCTATGTCGATCAACTGCTCAAGCTTGGTGCGGATGAACCGTTGGAGGGGGGGGCCGCCGTCCTCAAGAAGCAAGGCTTTATCGTCCGCGAGGATATCAACGAGTTTTTTCGCGCCCGCATGCTGCACGAAATGATCGGAAGAAGCGAGCAGAAGCTCAGACTCATCTTTTTGACGACCGAACAGTGCAATTTCCGGTGCAAATACTGTTATGAAAAATTTGAAAAAGGCAAGCTGCAGCCGGAGGTCATTCAAGGAGTCAAAAACTTCCTCCAGCACAAGGTCCGTTTTCTTAACCATTTGCAAATGAGCTGGTTTGGAGGCGAACCCCTCCTTGCGCTTGACGCTATAGAAGAAATATCGCAGCACGTGATCCCCCTGTGCGACGAGTACGGGGTTAACTACCGGTCCAACATGACCACGAATGCGTACCTGTTAACGAAAAAAAATATCGAGCGGCTGTTTGCCTGTCGTGTATTTACTTTCCAAATTACGCTGGACGGCGATGCCGAGCAGCATAACGCCAACCGGTACTTGCAAAACGGCGCCCCCACGTTTGAAACGATTTTTCAAAACCTGCTGCACCTCAAGGAACGCCCCGAACCGTTCCGCTGTAAGATCCGCATTAACTTTGACCAGACGAACGTGCATCAGATTCCGAGCTTTATCCGAAAGCTCCGTGCGCATTTCGGAGAGGATCCGCGGTTCCGCATCGATTATTTCCCCATCGGCAAATGGGGGGGAGAGAACGACGAGAATCTGGAAGTGTTGTCGCTTAAGGAATCGGTTAAGCATCAGTTGGACTTGTGCACGATGGGTTTGGAAGAAGGGCTTAACAATGACTTGGAAGACATTTTGAAGCCGGGTGGCTACGTTTGCTATGCGGCCAAATCCAATTCCTTTGTCATTGGTTCGGACGGCATCGTATACAAATGCACCGTGGCCTTGTACAACGAGAACAATCAAATCGGGCGCATCACGCCGGACGGACAAATGCAGCTTGATGCCGACAAGCACGCGCTGTGGATTATGAACGACGAGTCGGAGGATTCCGGCTGTAAATCCTGCTTCCTGCGCCCCTCCTGTCAAGGCGCGTCCTGTCCGCTCGTGCGGATCGAGAAGGGGGTAGCCCCCTGTCCCCCGTTAAAGTCCAAAATTAAAGACGTCATCCGGATCGTCGGCAAAGAAAAACGTAAAATGGCGGTGCAAAGGCAGGCCACTTCCGCAAACGCGTAGCATGCGTGAGAAAGGGAAGTAACCCATGCTCAACAAAAATTTCTTGGCCTTTGTCGCGTGTGGAATGGTAAGCAGCATCGGGGACTTGCTTTACTTTTTTGTATTTTCCTGGTATATCGCTTCGGCGACTCATTCCGTTCAATATATGGGGACGATTATGCTGGTCAGCGGGATCACCCAATTTGCGGCCAGCATATTTTGCGGGGCCTGGGTCGACGTATGGGGAGCCAAAAAAATCATCGCCGTCTCCAATGTGATACGCGCGCTCCTCATGATTGGACTGATGCTTGTGAGCATGGCCCAGGCCCCGTCCTTGTATGTGCTTCTGCTGATCGCTATCGCTTTTGCCATCACGGATGCCAGCTTTTATCCTGCGGTAGAAACGATCAAGCCTCAGCTTGTGTCCGAGGATCACTTAAGCCGAATGAACGGCGTGTGGTACACCCTTGCCCGCGTCTTGTCCCTGATTGCCCCCTCCATCAGCGCACTATGCATGAATCTGCTCGGCATTCAAGCTTCCTTTCTTTGTATGGCCGGATGCTATACGGCATCGGCACTGCTTCTTCTCTTCGTTCGTATTCAAAAGGTACAAACCGAACCTAAACCGGAATCCGGCAAATGGAAGCATTATACGCAAAGCCTTACGGAGGGCTGGGTCTTTATTCGGAACAGCCGAATGATGATGACGCTCCTATGGCTTATTTTTTGTGTAAATATCGGGGCGAACAGCAACGGCTTGCTGCTTCCGTTTCTAATGAAAAGCATGAACTGGGATGCGCAGCATATGTCGTATATTTATACTTGGCAGGCCGCTGCCGGGATCGTCTGCGGGAGTTTATTGTCGGTGAAAAGCGTGAAGCAGCCGTCTTTTCTATATGTACTGCTCGGATTTTTGGGCCAGGGATTGGCGATTTTAACGGTATGCTTTACTTCGACCCTTGTATTTTTGTGTCTAAACTTCGCGTGGCTGAGCGTATGTACGGCGTTGGTCAACATTTTTATCCGCACGATGATGCAAAAAGAAGTGCCCAGCCGCTACATGGCGCGGGTCGGCAGTCTGTTTGCAGCGATTAGCATGACTTCTACGCCGTTGTCCCGTTTTTTTACCGGTTTTCTGACCGACCGCCTCGGGGTCAGACAGATGTACTTTTGGGCAGGCGCATTTGAGGTTATCGTGGTCGCTGTGTTTTTCATGCTCTATAAACAAATTACCACGCAGCCCGGCGTGAAATCGCAAACGGAGGTTAGCGGGTAGGCCGGAGGCCGAATAGAGTGTTGAGAAAGCGGTTTTGACTGAAATAGAGAAACATACGTAGGTGGGGTATCCACTGGAGAAGCGATAGCGTCCGCCTTTGTCTTCGGGAAATGTCCGCTACTAAGCGGCTTCCAATCAAAATTTCCCGATGACAACAGCGGTCGGAAGTGGATACCCCACCCATTCGTACACCTCTATTACTTCAATATAACCACTTGCTCAACAATCACCCGGAGAGGGACTCTCCGGCTTTTTTTGCGCCGTTAATGATGCACAGGATCAACGATAAGGTCCGTTAAAGAATGGAACATGCGGAAATCCCGGCAAACCTGTTATACTAGACCTTAGCGATGTCAGACGAAAAGAAGAGGAACAACATGACTGGAGCCTACTGCAGCCTGTACAAAGCGTGCAAACGCTGCGGACAAAGCAAATATTACCGGCAGTTCCCGCCCCGGGGCGGCCGGAAAGGAAGCGGAGCATCCCGCAAAAGCGTATGCCGCAAATGCGAGCGGCGCAAGCCGGCCGCGCAAGTCCCGCAAGCGCCCCCGATACCTCGCGCGGCGAAGCTGCTAAGACAAGACAGGCAGGGCATGATTCGCATGAAGGGGAAGAGCAACAACGGCAGGCCGTGGATGCAAGAGATCGAATGGAGCCTCGCGGTGCTGCTGGTGGAGGAACAGGCGGCCGTTGTCGTGACGCCATACATGATTCGTCGGCTGTACAGCAATGATGATTTCCGGACTATGATTATGACCAGGGATCGTTATACGTGCCGCTATTGCGGCGGATACGGCGATACGATCGACCATATCGTCCCGAAATCGAAAGGCGGCCATACGACGCCGGTGAACTGCGTATGCTCCTGTTATGCATGCAACCAGAGCAAGGCCGACCAAGATGCCGCCGGGTTTATGGAGAAGCAGCGTTCCCCCGTCTGATTCCGCAAGTGCCGGCCGCGGTACGGGACAAGGACAGGCCTGGGACCCCGGTTCTGCACTCTTGATTCAGCGAAGGTCCTTTACGGTTAAGTAACTATCCAAGCAAAGACTTTCCAAGCTTACGCAGCGGAAGGAGGCTGGGATGATGGCGAGAACCGTAGAGCCTCGGGATCGGAAGGGGGCTTCGTTCAGCGGGACCCGAATTGACAGCGCTTCACGGACGTCCTTCGGACGGAGGAAAAGGCGGATGGGCTGCGCGGCCTTTTTGGTTCAGCTGTACTGCCGCTTTCAAGACGACGAGGTGCCCGCATTGGGGGCACAGCTTACGTATTATTTGATTTTGGCTTTCTTTCCTTTTCTAATTTTCGTCATTGCACTCCTCGGCTTCACCGAGATTTCGGCATCGGAGGTCATCGACAGCATGGCCCGCATGATGCCGGATCTGTCGAGCCGGGCGGTTGCGAACGCGTTCGAGGAAATTCAACGGTCGCGCAGCGGCTCCGTGCTTTCCATCGGATTGCTTGCCGCCTTGTGGTCGGCCTCCAATGGCATCGGCGCGGTGATGAAGGCGTTGAACAAGGCGTATGACGAGGAAGAGAGCCGTCCGTTCTGGAAGGTCAAAGGGATTTCCATCCTGTTTACCTTAGTTCTAGCGATTGTCGTTTTGTTCACATTCGTGCTGCTAATCTTCGGCAAGATCGTCGGGGCCTCGGTTTACAAATTTGTACATTTCCCGGGAAATTTCGATTTGCTGTGGGGATTTATCCAATATGCGATTCCGCTCGTCACGATCGCTGTCGTATTCGTCCTCTTATACCGCTACACGCCGAATTTGCGGCTGACGTTCCGCGAAGTGCTGCCCGGCGCTTTATTCGCCACGGCCGGATGGATCGCCGCTTCGCTGCTATTTTCCTACTATGTCAATCATTTCGGCAGCTATACGAAAACGTACGGCAGCATCGGCGGTATCATCGTGCTTTTGACGTGGCTGTATTTGTCCAGCATCGTGATGATTCTGGGCGGCGAGATCAACGCCACGCTTCACTTTGACCGTCATGGCAAACGAAAGCCTTCGTGTAAGCCGTTCGGCTTTACGCTGCGATCGGACCGACGAGCTTAGCGAATACGCGGGAAAGCGACCCAACTCCACAGGTTGAGCTTGGATTGCTTTCCCTTTTCCCGGACCTGCTGAAAAAATTCCCCTAAAAATCGTTCCCACTGCTGTCCCACTTCTTTTTTTGCCGCCGCGTCCGCTTGGACGTGAAGAATGCTTTTATTCAGCGCCGCGCCCAAATGGGACAGCGCTTCGCGCAAATGGAAATCGACAGAGGGTTCCTGCATGCTTCAAATCTCCTTTATTTCCGTTTCTCGATGGCCGTCTCCGATCAGAAAGGCGAAAAAATGCCCCCATTGCTCCGACATCGATTGGTGCGCTTCCTCGTTGAAAGCTTGTAACTTGGTCACGGTTAAGGCTTGCTCCAGATGGAGCCGCGCCTGTTTCAAGTGAAATTCGACAGAGTCATCTTTCAAGCGCAGTTTCCCCCGCCTCGCTGCCGGACAGCACCGGTCCGAACTCGTCCCCGGAAGAGGCGATTTCGAGGTCCAGCTTTTTTTTCATGCGCTCGAACTGAGCTTCCGCGACGATATCTTCCAGCTCCTCCCGAGCCCGCTGCAAGGACGAACGGGCTGCGCCCGCCGCGCTCCGCAGGCCTTGGTAACCCGCCTCGGCAACGGGAAGCAGCGTGGTTTTGACAACGGGAAGGAGCGCCGACGCCGCAAACGCAAGCGCGGCGCCTACCAGCCATTTCTCGATCTGTTGTTCTCTCATGATTCTTACCTCCGAATGGGCAGCAAGCTATGCGACGATGGCCGTCTGCATTTGTCGAACCGGATTCGGTGCCGCTTGGCGTCCCGATTCGACCCAGGCCACGATCGGCTTCGACAGCAGCGTTACCGAGCCGGCAACGGCAAGCACCGGGATCCAGTGGCTCCATGCGATCGGGGCTGCATGGAAGAAGCGGGCCACCGGCGGTATATACAGCGCGGCGAGCAGCGAGAGCCACGATACGGCCAGCGCTCCGACCAGAAAGCGGTCCCGGCTCCAATCCTTGACCGACTCGGTCGAGCCCTCCTGCCGCCACGAGAACGTCTGCATGAGCTGGCCCGACACCAGCGTGGCAAAAGCAATGCTCCGGGCTGCCGGGAGAGGAATTCCGGACGCAAGGCTTGCCGCGAACAGTCCAAGGGAGCCTAAGCCGAGCAGTGCGCCGCGCGTGAAGACTTTACGAAACAGATTGCCGTCGGCAATTTCGACACGCTCCGTCAGCTTCGTTTTATTCCCGGGATTGACGGCCAGAATCATGGCAGGCAGCGCATCCGTGATCAGGTTCATAAGCAGAATCTGTACGGGGACGAGGGGCAGCGGCATGCCCAGAATAACCGCCGTGCTCGACACGATGACTTCCGCCAGATTGCCGGTGAGCAGGCAGCCGAGCGCCTTACGGATGTTGCCCATAATCGTCCGGCCTTCCTTTACGGCCTCGACAATCGTGCCGAAATCGTCTTCCTTCAGCACCATATCCGCCGTTTGCTTCGTCACCTCGGTGCCGGTTCTTCCCATCGCGATACCGACATTGGCTTGCTTGATGGCGGGCGTGTCGTTAATCCCGTCCCCCGTCATCGCCACCAGGTGGCCGCGCTGTTGAAAAGCGCGCACGATGCGCAGCTTATGCTCCGGCGAAACTCGGGCATAAATGGCGGTATGCTCGACCGCTTCTTGGAGCTCTTCGTCGGTCATCCGGTCGAGCTCATGGCCCGAGAGCACCCGCTGCGAGCCGTCGTACATGCCGAGCTGTTTGGCGATCGAAATGGCCGTGATCGGATGGTCGCCTGTAATCATAACCGGCTTGACGCCGAGCGACAGCGCTTCTTGGATGCTGTGCGCCGCCTCCGGCTTCGGCGGGTCCATCATGCCGACCATACCGACGAAAATCATGTCCCGCTCGTCCGGCTCGGGAAGTTCTCCATCCGTGAGCGGACGATAGGCGAAACCGAGCACGCGCAGCGCTTCGCCCGACAGCTTCCCGTTCTGCTCCAAAATGATTCGTTTGCGTTCTTCCGTCAGTTCGAGCAGTTGGCCATCCGACTGAACTTGGCTGCAGCGCTGTAAGAGCATCTCTACAGCCCCTTTGGTGAAAACATAGCAGTTCCGGGATTTGGTCACGGCCGTATCCTTGCACACGACGCTCATCTTGCCGGTGCTTGAATCGAAAGGAATTTCTTTGCCGCGATGCCACTGCCGCATGGTTTCCGGATGTATGCCCGCTTTGGCGGCAAAAGCAAGGAGCGCACCTTCGGTCGGATCGCCCTTGACGGTCCAATGTCCTTCGTCGTCCTGCTCTAGCTTGGCATTGTTGCACAGCATGCTGATTTGCAGGATGCGGGCCAGCTCAGGCTGCTGGGGGCTCTGTTCGAGTGCCGCGGCTGCCCGGGCTGAGACGGCCGTACGGCGAATTTCCCCGGACGGGGCGTACCCGGTACCGCCCACCTCCCAGCTCCGGCTCAACGAGACGACGTGTCGGACGGTCATTTCGTTTTTGGTCAGCGTTCCGGTTTTGTCGGAGCAGATGACCGTCGTCCGGCCGAGCGTTTCCAGAGCGGACAGCTTTCGGACGAGCGCCTGCTTTCGGGCCATTCGGAAGATGCCGGCGCTGAGCGCGATCGTAATGGTTACGGGCAGCCCTTCGGGTATGGCCGAAGCCGCGAGCGCGATGGACGTAGAGACCATCTGCGTCAGCGGAATGCCCCGCAGCAGTCCCGTGACGAACACGATGCCGCAGGCGAACAACGCTCCTTTAATGAATTTTTTGCTGATGGAGGTGACCTGCCGCTGCAGCGGTGTCAGTTCTTTTTCATCGCTCTGCAGCAAGGACATGAGACGGCCCATTTCCGTATGCAGGCCGGTCTGGACGACGACACCGGTCGCTTTGCCCCGGGTAACATCGGTTCCCATATAGATCATATTGGAGCGTTCCGCCAGCGGGAGCGCTCCGTCGACGGGGGCTTCCTGTTTCGGGACAGGGACCGATTCTCCCGTCAACGCTGCTTCGCTGACCTGTAAGTTATACGATTCGACCAACCGGATATCGGCCGGTACGCGGTCGCCGGCCTCCAACTGCACGATATCGCCGGGGACGAGCTCCAGCGCGGAGATCTCTTCCAGCATGCCGTTACGGAGCACCTTACAGGTCGGGGGCTGGTACCGGTTGAGCGATTCGATGACTTGTTCCGCTTTGCGCTCCTGCATCGTGCCGACTGCCGCATTGGCGAGCAGCACCGCCCCCATGGCAATACCGTCGTACAGACCGCCGGTAAAAAACGACAAAGCCGTCGTCCCAAGGAGGATTAAGGTTGTAAACTCTTTGAACTGTCCCAAAAAGGAGACGATCCAAGGCGCCGGCGGTCGTGCTTCCAAATGATTGCTACCGTGAGCGCATCGCATCGCACGAACCTGTTTCGCATTGAGCCCGCGCCCGGTATCGGTGCCATAATGGCTGACGGCCCGCTCCCACGGAGCCTCGTGCCACAGAACGGGCGCCGCCTCTGCCGCAGCAGCCGCTTCGCCGTGGCCTGTCGTAAGCTGGGGCAGAGCCGCCCGCTCGCTCGTTTGCCGGAAAGCGGACATAAACGCCAACGAAAGGGCGTCGGAAGCCAAATTGACGAGCGGCGCACGAATGAAGCCGAGCGCCGCCATAGCGGAGCCGAGCATGTTCCAGATCGCGGTAAGCCGGTAATTCCGGTGTACGCTGCGGTCCATGCGGCCGGCCAGTTCCAGCGTCCGCGGAAGCTCGGACAACTGCTGCACCGTGATCGATGGAATGCCGTATTCCCGGCACAGGGCATGAACCGGCGAGGTATCGCCACAGGTTACCAGCAATGCGTTCTCTCCACGCGGAACGCCGGCTGCCAATCGTTCGGCCCATTCGCCCGGCTGAAGCGATAGCCAGTCCGTATCGAGACCATGCCGCTCCAGCAACGGGATGTCCGTCCCTTCGCTGCAGCTTAAGGCTCCGACCGACCAGCCTTGCGCTTTCAATTCGCGAATCAAAGGGGTGTGCGCCGAATGAAGCTGTCGCTTCTTGCTCAATAATCCGATGCAGGTTCCCCCGCTGCTTTCGGCCTTAACCCCGACGAAGAGCACGTCCGAGCCGTGCCTCGCCAATCTCTTAGCCTCCAGCTCGTACATTTCGCAGTCGATGCCCTGCTTCTGGCAGTAGGCATAGCTCCCGGCGAATACGCGGGCCCCGTTGATTTTACCCTGCAGGCCCTCCTCGGACTCTTCAACCTGAAACGCTTTCCGGAGGGTCCGGCACGTTCGTCTGGCTTTTTCCGATAGCTCGGCTTTCCACGAATGGCTGCTTTTTTCAAATAATGAGGCCGTTAAGCAAATGACTTTGTCTGCCGCCGTTTCTTTCGTCGAACATTGAATTTCCTCGTTTTCAACCCGATAGAGCGCCGAAGCATCCTCCAGGAGCAGCGTTTTCGTTCTTGCCAGCTTGGACAAGGAGCCGCTGTCCGGCAGCAAGGCTCGATTTTCGGCGCACACAAGCTCCGCCTGCTGCCAGCCGTATTCCGCCGGAATGAATGCCGGTCTGGGGTTGGCGGCAAGCAGTACCGCAACCGCGCGCAGAGGGTCGCGCGTGAGCGCAAGAGTCGCTCCGGCGCCGATCAGCCCCCACTTGTTGGCTTGCTCCGTATACCGCCGAATTTCAGGTGGAAGCACCGCCGGCGAGTGGTTCGCCGTCGACTGATTTCGCTTCCACTCCACATATTGCAGCAGGCTGATTCCCACCAAAACGATTAAATTTTCCCGCACCAAAGCAAGCGCTAACGCGCCGGTACCCAGAAGCAGGTCGGCGTTCCACTTGCGTTCCTTGGCAAAGCTCTGAAACCCTCGTCTCAGCAGCGGATAGCCCGTAATGACAGAGAGCCCGGCGGATAAATAAAAGGGAGCCGGACTGCGGGCCAAAGCCGATCTGCCAAGCAGCAGCTGCTTCGCACCGAGCACAGCGAGTCCGCCCATGCTGAGCGCAAGGGGAATAGGCATGCGGCCTGCAGCTTGCGCTGCGCATGACGCCCCGGGCAGATCTGCCGCGGCTGCGGCTTCCCGCTTGACGTACGATGCATCCGGGGAAGGGGAGGACTGCCCGCAAGTTGGAGGAGCATCATCGATCCGAAACGGTCCTGCGTCGGCGCAAGGCTGCGAAAGCTCCTCTTCCAGCCGTTCGATGCGTTCGAGGACTTGCTCCGCCTTAAGCTGCCGCTGATCGTATGTCAGAAGGACCCTGCCTGAAAGCGGGCAAGCGCGGACAAGGGTGATTCCGGTCCAGACCGAAAGCTTGGCCTGAATCCGCTGTGCCGTATCCGGATTGTTATGAAGACCGTAAAATTCGATGCGAATGCGTCCTGGCAGCATTCGAACAAACCGTCGATGTTTCAAGCTTTCCGTAGGCATACATACGCTCCTTGGGCTTCCTCGTTTTGGAGTCTAGGGCTGATTTTCGCTAGTATACACAGCCTTTGGCGATTTATGCAGCTCGTGTTCATGCATAATTTTTCGTCAATGTGGGATGATCTGTAGTACATTATTTTTTGAAAGGGTGAGACCATGGCGAAGCTGCCGATCGGTTATGTACTTGCGGGTGCCGCGATGATGCTGGCATTTTCCCCGGGAGCCCGGAAAACGATGCGCAAATTTGCGGTGAAAGGGACGGAAGCCGTGTTGAATTTGACGGAGCAGGCCAAAGACACGGTGGAAGGTTTGCGGAAGTAAGCCGAGGGTCTGACAGAGGTTTTTTCTTTCGAGTGTTTTGAACGAGAGCAGGGCAAGCTAACAAAACGGCCATGCTATGGCCGGATGACTCGAAATGAGGTGGGATCATGTTTCAAAGCGGTTCCGTATGGACCGGACTGATTTCGGGCGGCTTGTCTCAAATACAGGATACAAATGCGCTGGCCAAAGGGCAGATGAAGACAAAGGAATATGCTGTGCAAACCGTAGAAAATGTGACGGGGGCCGTCGGCGTTATGGCCGGGGTAGAGTACGGCGCGATGCTCGGGTCAACCGTGCTTCCGGGCTTCGGAACAGCGGTCGGAGCGGTGCTGGGCGGACTTGTTGGCAGCTCGGTCGGGCGCAGCGTCGGCCATCGGGCCGGGGACGCCTTGGTCAACAATCGGATGGTCCAAGGCACGCTTCAGCCCGTGCAGCCGCAGCAGAATCAGTAAAAAGGAAAACCGGGAGACGGACTCCCGGTTTCTGCATGAACGGAGGTTACAACGCCGTTCGGCGGTAATCTTTTTTTAAGTATAAAATCATGTTTTTTAGCTCCCGATTCACCTGCTTCGTATTTCCCGCCTTGATCTCTCCGAGCACTTCATCCACCTGATAGCAGGCAAACGCCCTGCGCAAACCGATCAAGTCGTTCAGCACGCTCCGTTCCTGCATGCTCAGAGGACGGCTCCGCTCATAGCCGGCCATCAGGGCACCCAAGTATCGATTCCCTGCGGCTTCGGAGGTTTCCGCGTTTTCCTTATCCGCCGCATAAGCCAGAAACGACGCTTCCCCCGCCAAATGGCCGACAAAGACGTCGGTTCCCGCAAGATGAAAATCAATCACGCCGCACAGACGTCCGTTTTCGTCCACAAGCAAATTGTTTAAAGAAAAATCTCCTTGCACCGGACCGCCTGGCAGTTCGGGCCAGCTTGTCCGCAGCTTGAGGCGTCTTTCCCTGTACAGGGCGAACAACTCCCGTACCAGCAGCGGTTCCGCGCCGCTAGTCTGGAGCGTCATTTCCAAGGCTTGGGCATCTTGGTCCAGCTCGTCTTCCGAGCCGAACAGGCTCCACGGGCTCTCGGAGGTAAAAGGGATCGGTGCGAGTGCCTGACCGGCAATCCGATGCATCGCTCCAAGCCATTCGCCCGCTTGTTCGGCGAGGCCGATTGTCAAGCTTTCCGCTTCTTTTCCCGGCAGCCAGGTTTCCACGGTGGTCCAAACCTCGCATCCTTTCCGCGATAAAATCAGGTAAGGACGTCCGTCGCTTCCGTACAAGCGCGTCGGGACATTCAGTCCGCCGCCGGAAAGCAGCTCGCACAAGGAGGCTTGCCCTGCAAGGTCCTCCAAGGTCGAATAGGAGTTGGACATCATCCGCACGGCATAGCTCTGTCCGTCGGACGTCGTTGCTTTAAAAATAATGCGCAGGTCGTCCGGCTCTTCTTCGTGCTGCACTCGGCGCAAGCCGGCGAACGCCGGCAATTGAAAATGATCCCGTATTTTGTTCAGCAAAGCTTCGTCATCGAACACGATCCTTCAAACTCCGATCCTCAAATTGATATACTCCTCATACGGAAAAGCCCGGTCATTTGTTGCAGCATGGAACTAAATAAAGGGAAGACCCCGCCTCCAAAGGCGAAAAATCTTCCCTTTTTAAACGCCGAATGGTCGGCTTACGCCTCTTCGTCCTGAACGAGCGACGATACTTGCACGACGTAAGCTTTAACCGTCTTGTTTCCTTGCTTCAAATCCTCGGTGGAAGTGTACGTGCCCGTGACGACCGCCGGCCCGGTGCCGAACTTGAATTTGCCGGTCAACACGATGTACAGATCGTCGAACTTGACGATGGCCCGATTGTCCGCAACCGATTGGATGTCGCATTGGAACACGACCTTCGCGTTTTTGTACTTCGGCAGCTCGTTGGCCGTAATGCTTTTGACCTCTTTCGCGCCTTCCTTGGCATCCTTAACCGAGCTATCTTTCGGATCTTTTTTGTCCCCGTCCTGCTTCACGTCGCTGTTTCCATTCGTGACAGCGTTGTTCCCGTTTTCTTCGGACTTGGCGAAGACATACCGTCCGCTGCGGTATTCGTAGATCGCTTTCGCCCCGGATTGGGAGCCTGTAGATTCCGTTCCGTTCTTGTCCGTACTGTTCTTGTCAGTACCGTTCTTCTCCGGCCGTTCAGGCACCGGATTATCGGCGCTTACGACACCCGGACGCACCGATTCCAGCTTATCGGCCTCCAGATCGAGAATCGGCTTAAGCTCGGACCCGTGCGCTTCGAACACGACATAGCGGGCCTTTCGCTTTTTGGAAGCCGCTTCGAGCAGCAGCACGGGCTGTCCTTCCGGGCTGAGCTCGTCAGCCGGGCGAATCGCTTTGACAGCGGTCAGGTCACCCGGAATCGCTCCTTCTACGACCTCGATGCGCTGGTCTGAGAACAAGCGGACGAGCACGAGCTTTTTCTTGTCCGTAATGGCGGCCGCTGCCGTTTGCGCGCCGTTCGTCCCTTTCAGACTCGTGGCGGCGGTGAGGGCGCCTTCGATGCCGGCCTTTTGGAGCAACACGGCCGGATCGCTTTCCAACCGGCGCTGATCGAGCGCCTGCAGTTCTTTGGACGTGTCGCGGTACGCGCCGAGCGTTTTGTACAGCTCGCCCGCTTCCGCATACTTTTTCGCGGCAATCAGCTGCTCCGCCCGGGCCAATCGGCCGTTCACCACCGTTTGGATATATCCGTTCAGCTTGCTGTTGTTGCCGAAGAGCTCCTTATAGGACTGCACGGTTTTGGCAGCGGCCAGAAAGCCGCCCAGATCGTTTTTCTCCAGCTTGGCCAGCGTGTCCTGAGTCGTCTTCTCAAGTTTTGCAGCGACCCAAGGAGCCTCCCAGCCCCGATCCTTATAAAATTTTTGCAGCCCTTCGCCTTCCTTCAACATTTCGTCCAGCGATTTGGATTTGACGAGTGCGTCCAGGCGGCCTTGATCGTATTTTTGCAGCAGCGGGTTCAACGCTTTCCGCTTCGCCGCTTCGTCTTTATAATAGACCGCGGGAATTTGCAGCAGGAAGCCGACAGCGGTGTCGGCGTCGAATTTTTTCTTGGCGACGGCGCCTTCGACGCTCTGGATCAGCGCCGTCTTGACCGAGCCGAACGCTTCCGCGAAGCGCTGGTCGATATTGTAGGACGCCGCCGTTTCCGCGAACCGCTTCTGCGACCCTTCGTCCAGCTTGGCAACTTGCGATTTTGCGCCTTGATACGAGTCGTACGCTTTCACCAAGCTGCCGGCATCGTTTACGGCAACGGCCGACGCGATCTGGTCGGTCAGGGACGAGAACAGCCGCTTCGCTTGCGTAACCGGCTGAAGAGCGCTGAGCGCCTGCTCCGTTTCCGCTTCTTTATAATCGACGAAGCCGATTTTTTGCGCCTTGAGGAGCAGCTCCTCGGCTTCGACCGCGTTGCCTGCGGCAAGCTGCGCTGCCGCCTGCTGGTAAAGCTCCGCTTTTTGCCACCAGGCGTAGACTTTGACGCCCGCCGCCAAGAGCAGGAGGACGAGGACGGCAATCGCAGCGTTTCTGTAACGGATAGACCGTTTATACGTAGAGATAGACATAGGCAGCCTCCTTTCCTTTCTACAGGATGCCTTGGAATTCCGGATCGAAGTCGTATTTCAGCTTCACGGCATCGCGCGCTTTCTGGGTCAGCTCGGGGTCGGCGTCCGGCTGCTCGGCAAGCAGCCGGCATAGCCGAAGCAGCCGTTCCTTCGGCAGCTCCTGGGCGTGGTCCAGCAGCAGGCTGCGGTATGCGTGCAAATTGGACTTCACGCGCAGCGCGGCTCCGGCCGCCGCCGTGAGAACGTCTCTTCCCTCGGGAAGCCTTTCGATCATGCCCCGGTATTTCATGACGTAGTCGAGCGCTTCGCGGGTAATGAGCTGAGGACGCACTTTGCCGATTTCATGCATGTATTCGATCACGTCTTTGTCAAAACGGTTCGGCAGAAGGGAGCTGAGCTCGAGGTCCATATCGCTGCGCAAAATAAATTTGTTCAGGCAGTATACCTTTAAAATTTTGATCGAGTCGTCTTGAATGAAATAACCGATCTCGCGGAACTTTTCATAGGCGGTCTTAAAGTCTTCCGCCCGGAGGTCGGCTTCCGCATCATCGATGTCGAGCAGCAGGCCTTCGCGAATTTTTTGCTGATCTTGCAGGAGTAAACGGCTTAGCGTACGTCTATATAAGATAGCCTCATAGCGCTTATGCAAAAAAACGAACAGCGCGAGCAGCAGAGCGGCACCGACGACGGACAAAATCATCTGCTCCGCGTTGCGGGCGAGCAGGAAGGCGAGGGCGCCGATCGCGCCGACGGCCAGCATGCCGGTCTGCCTGCGGTGCTTCAGAACCGCTCCGGCCTGCTCGGGGACGGCGCTGCGGCTTTGCTCGGCTTCGCACGAGAGGCAGCGGTCGTCCCATAGGCAAGAATACCGGCTGCAGCGCCGGCACTGCTGCAAGCGGTCAAACAAATGCGAGGTCGCCTGCGTTTTGCGGAATTGAACGGCGGTTTTAGTCGTCATGGCTTTCACCCTGATTTAATCTTGCCGCGAATGCGGCATCGATGTCTGCAAGCGGGACGTCTTGCTTCCGGCTATATGAGCAATACATAAAAAATGCTAGAAGAAACAGGGCTCCAAGAGCCAACACAGCTACGGTCAGCATGATTCTCTCCCCGGTATTTTCGAATTTGAAAGGCGATAATTTAAGAATTCTGTAAGGTTTCGTTAGTGGAATTTTACTTTGTGACCAGTTAATATGTAGATTAGTAGACGACATGCAGTTCCATTGTACTACCCTCTACGGCAATTTACTACACTATACCATATTGGTTCGGGATGGTTCGACATCGGGCCGTCCATAGGTTTGGAGGAATGAACCCCGTGAAAATCATCAAAGCGCTGCTCCGACCCGCCGTCGCTCTGCTGCTCGCCGTCCTGATGCCGCTTCAGGCCGCAGCTGCTCCGGCAGGCGCAGTCGATATGAAGATGGATGCCGTTCTATCGGTGGATGTCAGCACGTCCATGAACGAAAGCGACGTCAACAAGGTCAGCAACGAAGCGATGAAAATGTTCGTCGACATGGCGTCCGTGCAGGGCGACAAAATCGGCATCGTCGCCTATACCGATCAAGTGATGCGCGAAAAGGCGCTGCTCACCATCAACTCCGCTGCGGATAAGCAGGACTTGAAATCATTCATCGACAAGCTGTCCAAGGGGCCTTACACCGACATCGCCGTCGGCGTAAACGAAGCGGTGAAGGTGCTTGAATCCGGTACGGAGCAAGGGCATGTTCCGCTTATCGTGCTGATGACCGACGGCAACAACTGGCTGAACGCCGGCCGCACGCAGCAGCAGTCCGATCAAGAGCTCGCCGATGCGATCAAGAAAGCGCAGGACAAAGGCATCCCGATTTATACGATCGGGCTCAATGCCGACGGAAAGCTGAACAAGGCGGTGCTGGAGCGCATTTCACACGAAACGAAGGGCAAATCGTTCATCACGAGCACGGCGGACAATCTGCCGCAAATTTTGAGCGAAATTTATGCGAGCCACTTCAAGTTGAAGGTCGTGCCGCTGACCGGCTTTGTGGCGAACGGGCAGTTTCAGGATGTGACGGTGACGATTCCGAACGCCAGCGTGCAGGAAGCGAACATCTCGATCATGTCCGCGAAGCCGGTGGAGGTCAAGCTGTTCGATCCGTCCGGCAAAGAGCAGAAAATTCCGTCCGACCGCGTCGTTTATACGGCTTCGAGCGCCTACTCTTTATTGAAAGTATTGACTCCGGCGCAAGGCGATTGGAAGCTGCAGGTCAAAGGCGTCCAGAAGGAAAAAATTAACATTAACCTCGTGTACAATTACGACCTCCAGCTCGTTATGGAGCCCTTGGCATCGACGACGTTAAAACCGGGCGACGAAGTGCAGGTCAAAGCGTATTTGCAGACCGCCGGACAAAAGACGGCCGATGCGGATTTGTACAAGGGCTTGAAGGCGTCGGCGGTCTTGACGGACCTGGATACGAAGAAGAGTGAGGAGAAGCCCCTGACGATCGGCGCACAGGGTATCGCGGGCAGCTTCAAGGTCGCGGATGCGCACGACTACGAGCTTAAGATCAAGGCGGAGGGCGCGAACTTCCTGCGCGAGACGGCGCCCGTGAAGCTCACGGCCAAATCCGGCGGAGCGGCATCCAAGCCTGCGCCCGAGCCGGCGAAGGAGCCGGCGGCCGGTGCGCTCAGCCCGACCGTATGGGCGGCGATCATCGCCGGGGTGCTTGTGCTTGCGGGAGCCGTCCTGTACGCGCTGTCGGCTTATCGCAAAGCGAACAAGGGCTTCGTCGGGCAGCTCGTGATCGAGGTCAAGGACGAGGACACGGGCGAGCGGGCCAACCCGCAGTACCGCAAGCTGAACGCGTTCAAGGGCAAAGTGACGCTGCATCAGCTGCTCCAGCTCGCGCCGGAGTTTGCGGAAACGAAGGATATCGTCTTCCGGCCCGGTCCGAACGACACGGTGCTGCTGCACAATGCGACGCCCTGCGTCGTCGAAAAAGGCGGACGGGTGTTCGATGCCGCCAAAGGAAAAGAAATTCGTGCAAATGACCGCATCAAAATCGCGCTTCAAAACGTCAATAAGTCGATAAGCGTCGAATACTTGAAATAAATATCCTATATGGCCTTGGTAACAGGAGGAGTCCGGACATGAAAGCAGTAGTCAGAGAGCATATACAGCAGTTGGACGTATCCTTGGGCGGCGGCATTGTCAGCGAGAAAATCCGCGTCGACACGATCGACAACCCGATGCTGGTCATCGGTCTCGGCGGAACCGGCATTGATGCGCTGCTGCGGCTCAAGTATCAGGTGAACCGGCGGTTCAAGCTGCCGGAGGACCCGTTCACGAAGAAAAAACGCGAGAAGCCCGACAACATCGAGTTTCTCGCGTTCGAGACGAACGAGCACGACCGCAACAAGCGGTACAAGGGTATCGGCCTCGATCCGATGACCGAATTCGTGCTGCTGTCGAACGCGGAGATCGGCAGCGTGCTGCAAAACCGCAGCATTTTGGAGCCGTATATGAAAGAATGGCTGTCACCGGAGCTGACGATTACGGACGGCATCAACGGCGCTTCCGGTGTTCGGCAAGCGGGCCGGCTGCTGCTGTTCACAAAGATCGTACAGGTCGTGCAAACGATCGAGCGCAAAATCAAGACGCTGTCGGTAGGCACGAACAAGAAGCTGATGGTGTTCCTGCTGACGGGCATCTCCGGCGGCACGGGCAGTGGCTGCTTCCTCGACATCGCGTATATCGTGCGCGGCATTCTGGAGCGGGATTACGGCTCGGCCGGCGTCGACAAAGTCGGCATTCTCGGCTACTTGTTCACGCCGGATGTCAATTTGGCGAACAAGGCATTGACCGAGCATTCGCGCGAATATATCAAGAAAAACGGCTATGCGGCGCTCAAGGAGCTTGACTACTGGATGAACGTAGACGAACGCGGCGACCGGTTCAAGCAGCAGTACGCGAACATTTTGACGGTCAACTCGCCAATGCCGCCTTTTAACCTCGCGCATCTTATTTCAGCGACAAACCTCGAAGGCAAGCAGCTCGAAAATGCGTATGACTACTGCATGAACGTGACGGCGGAGAACATCACGAACTTCATGGCGAGCGAGCAAAAGCAGTCCGGCGAGGAATTCGCCATTCACGACTATATCAGCAACATCCGCACGAACATCAATCAGATGCCGAAGACGTATGCGGCGAACTATCAATACAATATTTTGGGCGCGTCGTCCGCGGTTCTGCCGATCGAGGAAATGACGACGTTTTTGGCGTACAAAGTGTTCCAGCGCATGTCGACGATGTTCGAGGCGGGTCCGAGTCAGGAGGACGTCGAGAAGCTGGCGCACAAGCTGGGCCTCGACCCGGATTCGATCCATCGCGAATTCGACAAAAACGTGCCGGAGCCGCTGCCCGGTTACCAGAACAGCGAGCGGCTCAGCTACAACAACGTCGTCAAGCAGCAGATCGTTCATATCGACACGGAGCTGGAGCAGAGTTACCTGTCCCGGGCCCGGGAGGAGTACATCAAGGCCCGCAAGCAGCTGCCGGGTCAAATCCGGGAAGTGTTCGCCGAGCAGATGGGCAAAATGTTCCGGCATCCCGAGCAGGGGCCGTTTTACGTGTCGCGGATCATTTTGCAGGATAAAGGCTTCTGCCTGCTGAAGCTGATTTCGTCGTACATCGAATCGCTGAAGGAAAATGTGTACCGCATTCCGCGGGATATCGAGGCGGCGGGCGATACCGCCATGCAGAAGCTGACCGAAGCGAAGAGCGCGTTCATCTCCAAGGACAAGAAGAAGGACGCCTATATTGAAGCGAAAATCCAGGAGTACTTGCTGCACTCCGACCGCGAGCGAATGGAGCAGATGATCGAGTTCTACGAGGATCTGTATACGCTCATCAACAACGACAACTCGCGTATTTATCAAGTGTTCACCGAAATCTTGAACGAGCTGAACAAAATTTTCCAGAAAAACGGCGATATCCTTACCAAAGGGCAGGAGGAAGTCGATCACAAGGGCAACCGCACGTACTATTGGAACATTGTCAGCGTGCCGGATATGGCGAAGCTGATCGGCGACGTGACCGACGAGAAGAACGTCACCGAGCTGATCCGCGACTTTACGCAGGAGCTGCTGGAGAAGTCGAACCAGTGGATCAAGGAGCAGGAAGTGGACGTCGTCAGCTCGATTTCCGAGTTTTTGACCGAGCAGTTCAGCGACCTGATCACGAAGTCGATGGAGGATTTCCTGATCATCAAATACGGTCACGAGGATTCGCTGGAGAAGCTGGTGGAGCAGAAGATCGCAGGCCGTTTGTACGAGGAAGCGAAGCCGGTGTTCCATCTGACCAACAGCTCGGGCCATTTCAACTTCCCGTCGTGGGGCTTCGTCTCCGTGCCGGTGAAGGCGCCGAATATTTTCAAGGGCATCCGCAACTTCCAGGATAATGCCATTGCGAACTCGCGCTTCACGATCAAGGAGAGCGAAGTGAAAAACCGCGTCTTCTGGCTGAACACCCAGAACGGTATTCCGCTGTTCCTGTATACGCCGCTGAAAGTGTACGAGGAAAGCTACGAGCGCTCGATTCTGGAGCCGGAAGGCGTCGGACGCCATCTTGTCCAAACGGAGAAGACGAACTGGACGTACCTGCCGTCGCCGATTCCGGAAAAATCGTGGGGCGATACGTACGAAAACGCACGCGTAAAACATTACAACGCCGACGTCCGCAGCATGTTCGACCAATCGCTGGCCTTGCGCATTATCCGCGAGAAGTCGGCGGATCAAGGCACAACGGGCCGGTACGAGTGCGTATTCACGAAGCCGTTCGATCTGGAGCAAAAGCTGGCGTCGTACCCGATGCAGCTTGACGCGGCGAAGCCGAACCTCGGCGAAATCAAGCGCTGCGTCGCCGATTTGAAGGAGCTTGTGGCAAACGGTTTGGAACAGGACGGCCTGAAGGACATCTTTGGCAGCGTGAACGAGGAGATGGCGAAGGAGAACCTGATCCGCTCGCCGGAGCTTCTGCGCCGCGTCCGCGAGGAGCTAGGCAAGTACCGCCGGATCGAAGCGAAAATCGCCGAGCTGGAGCAGGTGCTCGCCGCCCATCAGGACGAGGAGAAATTCATCCAGCAGTTCATCGAAGCGATGTATACCGGCGCGATCGTCAAAAAAGGTGCGCTGTACGTGTACGACCATGACGCAGATGAGGACCCGTGGGAGCCGTTCGTCAACCTGATGCAGGCCGGTAAATTCCCGGAATACGAAATTTACCGCAAAATCCGCGCCCTCGACGCGAAGCGCCTCGGTCTGCTCCAGCGCAAATCGTCGAAGCTCAGCCAGCAGCTTACCGCGCAAGAAGACATCAGCGGCCTGCTGACGAAGCTGCAGGACATGGCCGGCGCCTACCAGGACGCCAAGTCCGCGCTCGACTACGACCGCGGCGAATACGTCGACGGCGAAGACATGTACCAATTCTACAAGCAAATCGCCAGCAAGGTGAGCGATATCCTTCGCAGCTTGAAATAGAAGCTTCGTAAGTCATAGCGACAGCATTTAAATACGCAGCCGATCCAAGGCTGCGGCGGTTTTTTAGTTATATTTCGTTTGAGATTTCGTCGTGAAACAGGTGACCTGTCCCCCGGAAGAAGCGCTTGCGCTGTCCGCCTTTGAAACCCATGAATATTCCTTAAAATATAATCGACATTCATGGGTTTCAAGAGCGGCTGGAGGGGGATAGGTCACCGCTCCAACAAACGGCGAAATCTCAAACTCCTCTCGATTGGAGGGTCAGGATCATGCGGGAGAAATTGATGCAATTCGCGAGCGCATACGCCGCGGAAACAGACAGCATGGGAACGGGCGGGGATGAGCTTCGCAGCATCAACCATCCCCTCGTGTTCCTGTTCGTCGGCGACCGGTCGGCAGAAGCGCTGGAACAGGTGTACGACCTGAACCGGAAGAAGTGGAACAACAGCGCCGGCGTCGTTTATTTACATATCGGCACGGAGGCCGGCACACAGGAGGCCGCCGCGCGGGACAACGTCTACGGCTGGTATCTCGGCGGAGGCGGCGGAGACAAAAAAACGCAGCGCGCCGAAGGATATAGGCAGTTTTACCGAAACGAGGCGAAGCTGCTTGAACTGAACGTCCTTCTGCGGCAGATGAACAGCCGCATCTCGGAGTTCGGACGGCTGTACGCCTCGCTGCAGCGGGTCAATATCGCCGTAGTCACGCGGGTCGACGATCCGCTCAACGCGCTCGTGCCCGAGCTGACGGTGCTGATGAAATCGATCTTCGGCGAGAGCTTCCGCTCCGTGGTCGTAGATCTTTACGGACTGCTGCAGGAGCAGCAGCCGGGCGACGATTTCGCGTATGCGGCATCGCTCGGCGTCAGCTTTATGCGCGAGCTGGATGTGGTCCAGCAGCGGGAATTCCGCTTGGCCGCGGAGCTGCAGGTGACGGGCGACGGCATCCGGCTGCCGGTCGAGCACCGGGACGCGGCTTTGTTCGACACGGTGTATATGGTCGGAGACAAGGACGAGCGCGGGCTATTTGCGGCCGGCGGCATGCAGCGGTGCTACGAAATCGTGTGCCATTTGAACCTGCTCAAGAACCGCAAAGCCGCTGACGAGGTCGATCCGAGGCACGGTGCTTACAATCACCAGCAGTTCAAGCAAAACATGATGCCGCCAGGCGAAGCGGGAGGCATTTACGCCTCCGCGGGGTTCGCCAAGGTAACGCGGCCCAATCAGGCGATCGCCTTGACGGTGCTGTATCACCTGTACCGGGGGATGCTGCAGCGGATGCGGGATAACGCGGTAATTCATCAAACGGAGCTGCTGGAGCTGGCCGAGCTGGACCCGAGGAAGGCGGAGGCGAGCGTCCGGGCCGTGACGGGTGAACGGGCGAACCCGGTCGACGCCATGTACGGCTTGCTCTATGAGAACGTGCCACACCACGAGCTGCGGTCGATGTCTCTGCGGCAGGCGGAGGCGGCTTTGTTCGGGGCGAACGCCCGGACCTTCTTCGAGACGAATGCCGTACGGGTCATGGAAGCGGCGCTTGAGGCGCGGGACGGGGCCGGAAGGCTCGGTCAAACGCTGCAGCGCAAGGCGGTCGATCATCCGTCGTACGGGTGCTACTGCATGTACCTGTGGACCTCGGAGCAGGAACGCGGAGCAGAGACGCCCAGTCTCGTCACCATGGTCCGGGAGTGGCGCAAGGAGGCCGAGCGGCAGCTCGAAGACGGCAAGTTGGACCTCGAAGCGTTGTACGAGGAGCGGGTGGAAGATCAGCGGTATGCCAAAGGCTCGCTGCTCGGATTTCTTTCGCCCAAGAGTCAGGTAAAACCGTTGGCCCGTGGAATGCTCGAGCAAATCTACGGCTTGAAATACGAGCTGCTGCTGCTGGAGCTGACCATCCGCGAGCTTCGAAGCTACGAGCGGAAGCTGGATGAGATCCATGACCGGATGAAGCGGTACGTCCAGCGGCTCCACGACATCGAAGCGGCGCTGCTCGACGCAAGCCGCCGGAGCATCTCGGAGACGAACGACGAGCTGGGACGCAACATTAACGAATACTACGGCCATGTCGTCGAAGTCATCGCCGCCGAAACGGAAAACCGCCGGGGGCCGCAGTTTTATTTTGACGAACGGTGGGTCGGGAACGTGACCGCACTGCTTGCGCAAAGCGACGAAGCTCTGGTCGACAGGCTGATTGCGGCGGCGAAGCGGGAATGGTTCGTCCATCCGCTGTTCCATCAGCCGTTCGAGCAGGAGCTGCTGGCGAGGGCGAACGTGGCGGTCAGCTACGACAACCGCGAGGTGCTGACGAAAGAAGAACTGTACCGCGATCTGTACGTGACGCTCGAGAGCGAGGCGGCGATCCGGCTGGACGTCTACAACTATACGCACAAGCACCGGTACGAGGAAAAATATTTTTTCGGGGATTTTCAAAGCGAATTGATCCAGTATGCGTACAGCGTCGATCATGGCAGTCGCACCTACAAGCTGGGCTGCATCCATGAGAAGAAGCAGAGCGGCGTCGAGAAGCTGAATCTGATGGGTGGATTCCGCCTGGCCGACCTGATGTACTACCGGAACGGCAGGCGGTATTACGATACGTATGTGCACAGCGGATACGAGTTTCACGGACGCGAGATGCCGGAAGAACCGGCGGCGGAAGGGTGAATGGAACGCATGAACGATAAGAACTCAAGCATTTATATTCGTGCTTACGAACCTTCGGATGCGGAGGCGCTGCTCGCTTTGCACCTGAATAACCGGGAGTTTTTTCAAATGTATAACCCCGCTCGCGACGAATCTTTTTATACGCTGGAAACCCAGCTTGCGAACATCGGCACTGGAAAAGACGAGCGGAGCCAGGACAAACGGTACCCTTTCGGTATTTTCCTGAGGGAGACGGATGAACTGATCGGAGAAATCTCGTTGTTCGAAGTGAAGCGCGGTCCGCTGCAAAAATGTTTGCTGGGTTACTCCCTGGATCAGCGGCACAACGGGAAAGGGTACGCGTCTGAGGCGGTGCGGCTGATCGTGGAGTTTGCGTTTAAAGAGGCCGGCTTGCACCGGATCGAAGCGGGCGCGATGCCTCGCAACGCAGGCTCGCTGCGCGTTCTGGAGAAGGCGGGCTTCCGCCCGGAAGGCTTGGCGCGCAAAAACGTGAAAATCAACGGGGTTTGGGAAGATCATCAAATGTTTTCGCTTTTGGACGAGGACGTTTGAAGTGGAAAGTGAGGAAGGCCGATGAAACGTCGGAAATGGAATCCGCTGCTGACCGGACTCAGCATCGTAGGTGGCTTTCTAGGATTTATCGCAGGGGAAATGATGCTCAGCCGGTGGGAAGGAACGCTGCACGAAACTGTGCTGATGGGGCTATATTTCGGGGTGTTCGCCCTGATCGTCGGGCTGTGCTGTCTGCTGGCGGAGATCCTGTCACCGCAATTGAACGGAAGAAACTGGCGTCTCCGCTATGCCTCCGACGGATGGAAGCTGCTCGTTCCCGGCACGCTTCTTCTTCTGTTTGGGGCGGGGGCGCTGTTTCAATGGGCCTACGGGCTGTATTTCGATTCTGCGAAATCGGGGCGGCCGCAAGATTACGTGCTCATTTTGGATACGTCCGAGAGCATGAAGCAGAACGATCCGAACAAGCAGAGCTTGCAGGCGGTCAAGTCGCTGATCGGGCAGATGGACAGCAACAAACGGGTCGGCGTGCTGACGTTCAACGATACGGTGACCTGGGTGCAGAAGCTGACGCAGCTCAGCAGCGAAGCCGTCAAAAGCCAAGTGCTGGCGCAGATCGACGCGATTCCCGCCCCGACCGGGGGGACCGACATTGCGCAGGCGCTTACCCAAGCGATCGACCATATGCAGAAGGAATCGCACCGCAAAGGAGCCGTCATTCTCATCTCGGACGGCTACAGCGATGTGGATATCGCGCAAGTCGTACAGCCTTATAATTTGGAAAATATCGCCATACACACGATCGGGATGAAGCAGCCGAACGAGGAAGGGAGCCAACTGCTGCAGCGGATCGCCGAAGCGACGGGCGGAACGTTCCAAGAGGTGAAGCAGGCCGAGCTGGTGACGGACGCATTCCGCAACATTTATTTGAAAGACCATCATTTCCATCTCATGAACGAACGGCAGGGACAGATGCAAGGCAGCGGTTGGCATGCGGCGCTGCGGGTCGTGCTGATTCTGTTCATCGGCGCGCTGCTCGGGCTGTCGCTTGGCATCGTGTTCGATAACCGCTTCCTGGCGCGCAGCTTCGTTGTCGGCGGCATGATAGCCGGTCTGCTCGCAGGCCTGACGCTGGAATACGGCCTGCCTTCAGAGCATCCGAGCACCGTGCGCGCTATAGCGGACCTTATTCTGGCCGTCGTGCTGTCGCTGTCCACCTTGCTGTTCGCCGTGCATGAAAGCACCGGCGCGAACACTGGTCTTCGCCGCGGCAGACCGCGCGAGCTGTATGCCGGTTCGGATGGCGAGAGCAGCCGCTATGGCGGAAGAGACGGCAGCCGGACCGGCAAACGGTTCCGGTAACGACGGGAGGCTGGCAGATGATGCAATGGAGCGAACCTGACGAGCGGTACCGGATTACGAAAGCGGCCTCCGAGGTCAGGGAAGGCGAATGTCTTCTGACGTGGCATTGGCCGAAGGAAATCAATTACGTCTACATCGACAGCTTCGAAGACGGGGGCGAACTGCCCCCGGACGGGCTGGACCCGAAGCGGCTCAAGCTGTTTACTCGCGAGGAATACAAGGCGAAAGCCGGCTACCGAGCCCGTGTCGACTTTACGGGGCCGTATTTTTACCGGATCTATCCTTGCGTGATGCTGGAAGGACGGCTGACCCCGCTGCTGCAGCGGGACGGAGACAATCTGACCCGCGTCAGCGGAGGCCGGGCGAAAATCCGTTACGGCATCAAATACGGCGGCGGTTGGTTCAGTAAATATAAAACCGTGCAGATCCGGCTGTTCTGCGAAATTCCGGTCCCCCGGGAAGCCCTGTGCTACGTGAAAAAAGAAGGAGCGGCCCCGCGAAATAAGGAAGACGGGACCTTTTATCCGTTCATGAACGATTTTCCGCCGGGGCGCACGGAGCTGCCGCCCATCGAGGTCGGCAAAAACGACTATATCCGGTTGTTTTTTACCGACGGACCGATCTATGGCGAGCGGTTTGAACTCATTCCGGACTAAAGGAGGGACCTGGGCATGTTGGGGTTTTTTAAGCAATTTTTCGAAAAGAAGCCTGTGGAAAAAGAACGTCCGCCTTATTACAGCATCGTTTGTCCGTACTGCTTCCATAAATTCGAGCCGGACGAGGTCGTGTTCCGCGCCGTGCATACGAAGGAGAACGACGACGAATTCACGCTGCAGGAAGACGAGCGGCTGAACGCATGGCGGCGCAAGTTCAATCTGTCGCAGCAGGACATGGAGGCGGTGATCGAGCCGCACACGATCCCGGAAGAGAACCACGTGTACTCGGAAAACGTGCTGGTGGCGGTCATCGACCGTTATGGCGTGGCGACGCGGCGGCGGCTCTGTCCGAGCTGCCACAACGAGCTGCCGATTTCGGCCGGCAAAATGCCGAGCAACATCATCTCCATCGTCGGGGCGTCGCAGGTCGGCAAATCGGTCTATATGACGTCGCTGATCCATACGCTGCAATCCTCGACGGCTTCGAATTTCGACGCGGCTTGCATGCCGCTCAGCGCCGAAATCAGCCGGAAGTTCCGGCAAAATTATTTGGAGCCGATCTTCGACCGCGGCATGATGCTGGAGTCGACGAACCCGAACGAGCAGCAGGAGCCGTTTATTTTCCAGTTCGTATTCAAGGACGAACAGCGCGCGCCGCTCACGCTCGTGTTCTTCGATGTTGCGGGCGAGGGCATGGTGGAGCGCGATTATTTGGAAATCTATGCGTCGCATATTAAAAATTCCTCGGGCATTTTGTTTCTCGTCGATCCGCTGCAAATCCGCACGATCCGCGACAAAATCCGCCTGAACGTCGGCCAGGAAGAAGGCGAGTTCGCAAGCCGCTATGACGAGCCGCGCGAGGTTGTCATCAGCTTGTTCGAAAACTTCATCGCCCATCAGCAGGGCAGCAAGACGAAAATTCCGACGGCCATCGTTCTGACGAAGAGCGATATGCTGCAATATTTGAAAGAGGAAGACAGCGAATATATTCAGTCCAACAGCAACGTGTTCCGCAACGTGATTCACAAAGGCTATTTGGACCAGACCGAGTTTGAGAACATTAACGGCGAAATCCGCCGCTTTATCGAGAAGGTGGACCGGCCGTTCAAGGATGCGGTCGACGTGTATTTCCAGAACACCGCCTACTTCGCCGTATCCGCGCTTGGTTCGAACCCGGTAAACCGGCAGGTGACCGGTGTCATTAGCCCAACCCGGGTGGACGAACCGTTCATCTGGCTGCTTCACCAGCTCGACTACATCGACAGGAGAGATGCGCCGTGAGCCGGGACCGAAACATTCAGCAGCACTATTTTACCCGGGACCGGGAAGGAATTTTCCGCACGAACGAAGGGTTCGATACGGTAGCGAAATCCGCCGGGCTCGATAACGGTTTTATTAAAGCGGCGCTTCATCCGTACTGCGTGTATAAGGCGCCGCAGGAGCTGCTCACACGCGGAGAGGCGGACGAGAGCCGGTATCCGGAAGCGTTCGGCGTCTTCCATACCGACAGCGGGGAGCTTGTGATCGGGCGCACCGTTTACGTCAGCGCCGACTTTACCGGACAGCGGAGCGCTTTTTTCACGCATCATTACGTCGTGCCCAAGGAAGGTCAAGAGGCCTTCGTACGCGAGCCGGAACGTTTGTTTGCTATTCGCGACTTCCGAAGCAGCTACGATATTCAGGACGGGAAGTCGATTCCGGAGCTGGACGAGCTGGGTTACGACACCGCGGCCAAACCGGAGAACCCGGACCGGCTGCTCGGCAGACTGAAGCTGGACCGCACCCGCTTTCTGCAGCTGCTTTGCGCCGTGATGGCGTCGCTCACGAACAAGAAGAAGGTGTACGTCGCGCTGGACGCGGACGTGTCGGCCGGGAGCGCGGAAGCGAAACGGCTGATGGAGCTCGTTTACCGCTGCCTGCCGTATGCGATGCGCCGGCAGCTCGGATTCGTCACGTACCAGAGCGAGCCGGAAGGCAAGCAGCATTACCATGTCATGTTCGTGGAAAAGGGCAGCATTCGTCTGCCCGACCGTCAGCTCGAAAAAGATTATTTGTTCGATCTGCCGAATGAGCGGATTCATGGTGTGGACGTGTCCGGCACCGAGCATTCGGTTCTGGACTACGTCTGGGAGCACCGGGGAGATAAGGCAGGTCTGGAGCGGTTCTACGACTTTTGCGAGGAAGCGCTGCAGGACGTTGGCCATCCCGTCGCGCTCGCCGTTCCGACCTATTCCCAGCTGAGCGAGCTGTTCCGGATCGAGCAGGGCCAGGAAGGCTTGTACGAGCAGAATCGGGCAGGCACTGTGAAGGGCATTCTTCAGTACTTGACCGCGGAAACCGCAGGGCGGAAAAAACGGCTGAACGATTTGCTCGGCAAGCTGATCCGCAAGGAATTGATGGATGGGGACAGTGTACCTACCGCGGAATTCGTTACGCCGCTGCTGGATTATTACGCTTTTGCCGACGAGGGGACGAAGACGCTGCTGATCGCCAGCTTTGCGCTTTATATCCGGCGGGCGGCGTCTGCGGCTTCCGGCGATATCCGCGCGGCGGTTCCGCTGATCGATCCGCTGCGGAACCAGAATGCGGTCTTTCTCGCCGTTCTGAAGCAGTTGCACGAGCAGCATCCCCAGACGGCGGAGCAGTATGCAGCCTATCGCATCACGGCGAGCGGATCGGTCAAGGAGTTTTTGGAAGAAATCAAGTTTTGGCTGATGTCCGCGGATGATTTGCTGCTGCAGCACTTTTTCCGCAATGAAGTATTGAAAAAAATGAAGCAGCTGCTCAAGGCGGAGAAATCCAGACGGATGGAAGTGGCCAAAAATACATACATCTACTTCGACCGTCTGCCGGAGCGCGAAGGAAAGCCGCAGTTCGAAGACTTCTGCATGCAGCTCAAGCTGGAAATCCAGCTCGAATTGCTGGAAGATCTGACCCCGACTGGGCTGAGCTACGAAGACCTGCTGCAGCTTGAGTTTATGCTGGACCCGCCGCAGCCGGAGCTTCTGCACAACCTGAACAGCGGCGGACGCATGACGCTGGATCTGCTGACCGCCGTGTACCGGGTGCTGACGCTGGAGCGGCGCAAGCCGTCCGATGTCGTAGCAACCATCGAGCGGCTTGGTCCGCTGGATCTGGAACGGGCGCAGGAGCTGCTGAAGAAGACGCTCGGCGATAAGATAGGACCGGAGACGTTCGGCAAAATCGCCTACGCCTTCAGCCGTCCGGATGCGGGAGTCCGGGGCGGGGGCGGATACGAAGCCGGGTATGACTTCGACCGGATGCTGGAGTACGTAGCCGCCCAGACCCGGGGGACGGATACGATCTACGAATTTATGCTATGGAGCGCGGGAGATTCCCGGTTTTCCGGCGGCTCGGGAATTGACGTTCACTACCGCGCTGCGCTGACGCGGTATTTTGACCGGCACGATTCCAAGGCGTTCAAGAACAAGCCGATCAAGGAGCTGCTGCTTGGCGTGCCGAACGAAGCGTTCGCCGCCGTGTTTAAAGAAATCAAGCTGAAGCAGGACCCGGGCATCATCCAGTTTGTACTGCGGCGTAAAAGAAAACTTTTTCGGCTAGGCATTCTCGTGCTTCCGCTGCTGCTTATCATCATTCTGTTGTCCACGTTCTGGACGCCGATGATGGGAGCGATTCTTCGCCCAGCGCCCACGCTCACGGTCGAGACGCTGCCGGAAAAAACGGCCCAGCCGGTTGTTACCGTAAAAGCAAGCGCGACGGACGGCGGCTACGATCCGAACCCGAACATTTTCGTGAACGGGCAGCACGTCGGCAGCGGACAAGTATCTGCTCCCGTCGTCCTGATGATCGGCGAGAATACGATCGAGATCAAGGCGGAGAACAAATACGGCAAAGCCAGCGAGCCGGTCGTCAAAAAAGTGCAGCTCGACCTTCCGATGCAAGGCCCGCCGCTTCCGGCGAGCAGCGCGTCCAAAGCCGGCGGAGGAACGCCAGGCGGCGCTTCCGGCGCACAAACCTCCTCCGAACCGGTTGCCGGTCCGAAGTTTACCCCTGCAAACACCAAGGGGAAGACGGAGCAGCAAATCCAATCCGGCGCACGCTAAATCGAAGCAGCCTGAATCCTTTCACGACCGAAAGGGATCAGGCTGTCGTCGTTTCCGGCGCAGTGCCTCGTTACTTTTGACGCGTTAGCGCGACAAGTGCAACGTAACCGGCGGAGCAAGCGAACGTCAGAAGCATGAGCGTTAGCTGCAGAGGCATTCCGGAGAAGCCTGCGGCGGGCAGCAGTCGGCCTCCCCAAAGCGTGACGACACTGGTGAGCAGCAGCAGGACGACGGCGTTCATCACAAGCGTCTTCCCGGAGAAGGATAGCTGCAGATCGCGGCGGAGTACGTTAAGATTCCACAGTACCGGGATCGTTTCAAACAGCAGCACGCCTGCCGCGATCCCGGTATAGCCCCATCCGGGAATCCCGGTCAATACGTAAAGCATCATCATGGAGCAGACAATGCCGACGAGAATGCCGCGCATCGGCTCTTTTTTCCGGCCGACGGCCCACAGAACGCTCGTCGTCACTTCCCGCAATCCCGCAAGCAGCGGGCAGAGCGAAAGCAAGCGAATCGCTGTCGCAAGCTTCTCTTGGTCGAATAGCAGGCGCGCCAGTTCTTCAGCGAAGGTAAACAGGAAGAGCGCCGCGCTGATTCCCCATAATATACTCAGGTTTAGAGCCTTGCCGATTCTCCGGAAGGCGCGGTCGAACCGCCGGGTCTGCCAATCGGCGGCGATTTTTGGGGAAAGCGTATGGGTGAGCGAAAACGTGATCAAGGTCGGGATATAGACGATCGTCATCGCCATGCCCGTCATTTCGCCGAATATGGCAAGTGCTTGTCCCGACGAAAGTCCGGAGGCCTGGAGCCGCATCGGAACGATGGACGCTTCCAGAAAATCCGACAAAGGAATGATGAGCCGGGTGGCCGTCAAGGCGAGCGCCGTATGCGTGAACAAGCGGAGACTGCGATCCGGCTCTACTTGGCCTGAGACCGCACTCGCGGAAGACTGTGAATGGCGAAGCAGCATCACAAGCAGGAAAGCCAAGGCGCAGCCGGCCCCCGTCGATGCGCCCAGCGCAGCCGTACCTAAGGCTTGCGGCATGCTGAGGCTCGTGCCGATCGAGAGGAGCAGCAGGATGGTCCCGACCCGGACCGATTGCTCGACAAGTTCGGAGACGGCGATAGTCCCGAACGCTTCCAGGCCTTGAAGATACCCGCGGAGCAGGCTTAGCAGCGGCACGAGCCACAGCGCCGGCAAGAACATGCGAATCGGCAGCTCCAGCTTTCCATTGCCGAGCCGAACCGCAATTTCGTTCGTGAACAGGAAGAAGCCTGCGCACAGCAGCGTACATACCCCGATGTAGAGCAAGGACATGTTGCGGTAAATCCGCCAGCCGTTTCCGGCGCTTTTAGCGGTGGATAAGGTCAGCGCCATAGGCAAACCGCCGGTGAGCAAGGTCAAGACGAGGCCGTAAAACGCGTAGGCAATCTGATATAAGCCGACCCCTTCCGGACCCAAATAACGAAATAACGGAATGCGGAGGAGCAGCCCGAGCAATTTCACAATTAACATTGCGCTTGTCCGAAGCGCCATCTGTTTGAATATCGGGGGCAGAATCATCCGCATCACCACCTCGGCCGGACGGAAAAGTGTTGTCCACTCTCATCTTATGTCCAAGGCGGCGGCCGTATGATTTCTCTAATCGGCGATATGAATCAATACATAGTGGGTATAATTTTCCCAGCCAAGATCAAAGGGAACGTGGTAACGGTCCGTCGTGTGGCAGTTGATCAAGGGCAGTCCCCGCTCATCCTTACCCACGACGACGGCAAAATGGTCCACGTCGTTATTGTACATATAAGCAATCAGATCGCCGGGCTGCAGCTTGGACCAGATGTTGGGCGCCGAAGGGCCGCGCACGATTTGGTCGAAGGTGCCGTTGCCAACGACTTTCCCGTAACCGGAATAAAGGAGGAACGACTTTAAAGCGTCGGTGCTTACCCATGCCCGGCTCCCGTTGCCGCCGCTGTATCTCCACGTGTGCGTCATGGGCAGCCCGCCGCCTTCGGCCGGATCGCCGATGACTTGGGAAACGAAGTTCGTACAATCGCCGCCGATACCGGTATAATCGCGGTATTTCGGATTGTAACGGTTATCGTTTCCGGCCCCCCATGCCGACCCGGCGTACTTATTGGCATACGCCACGGCTTTCTCGCGGTTGTATCGCCTCTTTTTCGGGGATTGAGGGACCGTACCGGACTTCAGGCTTTCTGTTTCCGGCTCCGATACGACCGAAGGCTGGTGGAGCCAGGCATCGTCCGAATCGATGTCGAGCGGGTCGAGATACCATTCTTTAAGCACCCGCAGCTGCCCGTTTTCTCTTTTCAAGGTAAGAACGTGCCGTGTTCCGAGCCCGAACTCGGCCGGCGTTTTGCTCCCCGGGGCATACGAATAAGCGACTTTCAGCCTGTGCACGAGCGATACTTTGATCAGCGAATCGGTCGGCCTGATACGAAAGATCTTCAGCGTCCCTTCGGCGGTATGAACGATGATGTCTCTTTTATTGGCCCAAGCCTGAAAATAAGCCTTCCGTTTTTTTTCAAGATACAAGGCTTGTTGGCTGGTTGGCACCTTTTCGAAATAAAAGGTATCTATCGGAACGTTCCGGATTAGAAATTCCGATCGAGCCCGGTATAATTCCGTAAGAAAATTGCGGACTTCCTCGGTTTCCGACGAGGGCTCGGCGCTGGCTTGAAACGGGCTCAACATCAGCGATAAGATAATGATCCATGCGATACGGCGCATGCCGTTCCCTCCATCCCATCACACATTCAATCCCGCATTAGTATGAGAAAAATCGGGGAAAACATACTTCCTTTTACTTGGCCTGCCGATTTCCGGGAAATAACGCTTGCGAAACGAGCGGAGGAAACACCGTGCGAACAGGACTTTAAGAAAGGGTTAAGAAACTTGTTGACAAATTGTAATATTATTTTAAGCTTATTTTAATGATCGTAATTTATCCTATTAGTAACTAGTAAAATATGATGTAGGACGGTGTGAGGATGAAAGTTTTTGTAACCATTCAAAACAAACAGGTCCCCGTTTTCGCCGACAACTTGAATAAAAAAACATTGAAGCTCCTTAAGCTGGCGCTGGATAAAAAGGTAGAAAACGGAAGACAGACGCTGAAAAAATGTCTCCAAACGTTAATCAGCATCGAAGTGATCGGTTGCGAGGCCATTTTGCATTCGTTTAACGAAAAAGATTCGCTTGCTTTGTCTCTCTACTAAATTAGAGAGACTTTTTTTATTCCCGGCGTTCGCCGCTTCGGTAGGCGCCGGGGGAGATGCCGAACTTGTCCTTGAATACCCGGTGAAAATATGAATATCCCCCGAACCCGCAGCTTTCGGCAATTTGTTCGAGCGTCATGGCTGTATATTTCATCCGTTCCAGAGCGGCGGCCAGCCGGATTTCGAGCGCGTATTCGAGCATCGTCTTGCCGTAGCATTCCTTGAATAGATGAACCGCCCGGGATACGCTGAGCCCTGCCTGACGCGCGGCATCCTCTACCTTGAACGTCGAAGTGGCATGCTCCTCCACGAACCGCTTCATCCGAAGCGCCGTAAAGGACCGGCCATAGGAGGGGGCGCTTTCCGTCGCCGCGCGCTCCAGCGACAGGCAAAGGGCCTGCAGCAAGCAGCTGATGAGCTCGCCGGTTTGCTTGTCCGCCGGGCGCTGCTTTTCAATAATCAAGTGCCGCCACAGCGTCAACAGCTGTTCTCCCGGATCGATTCGCGAGAGCGTCGGCTTGTCTCCGCGTTTCCACCATTGATCCATCCAACGGCCTCCGCAGATCAAATAGTAATCCCCGCTCGAAATCGATCTTCCCTTGGATGTCGTTTCGTATTCGTCTACGAATAGCTCGTAGGTTCTTCCGGGATTCAGCAGCAGCAGATCCCCTTGTCCGAGCCGGTGCGTTTTGCCGTCGATCACCGCCTCGCTGGCCCCTTCCGTCTGCAGCCGGAACAAGTAGAGCGGCAGTCCGGTTTTATAATGGGTATGAAACCGCTGCGCATGATACGAATAACCGCATGTGAACACTTCCGCTTCCATCGCCGTCTCTCCGATTCGTAAAAAGTTATAGCAAAATTGTTGATGTTACGATTATATCGTTTATGTTCATTTTAGGCTATTCTCGTGTATGATGAAAGCAAATAAGCAATCTATTCCTAATCAGGGAGTGTTCACGATGAGAAGAATGGGCATCGGGCTTCAGCTTTACACATTGCGGGATGAAACCGCCGCCGATTTCCGCGGCACGTTGAGGAAAGTAGCCGAGCTCGGCTACGAAGGCGTCGAATTTGCCGGATACGGCGGGTTGGCGAAGGAAGAGCTGAGAGATTTGCTTCAGGAGCTTGGACTTAAAGCGATTGGCAGCCATGTCGGCTTGCAGCAGCTGCGGGACGATCTGCAGGGCCAAATCGATTATTTAAAAACGATCGGCGGACAATATTTGATTTGTCCTTATGTGGCCGAGGAAGACCGCCGTACCGAAGAGGATTGGAAATCGCTGTTTGCTTTCCTGCAAGAAGCGGGAACGGAAGTGCGTAAGCAGGGGCTTATTTTCGCCTATCACAACCATGCTTTCGAATTCGAGATGAACGTCGGCAGCTCTTATGTGTTCGATGCGATGTACGAAACGACTTCTCCTGAAGCGGTGCAGGTCGAAATGGACGTCTGCTGGGTGCAGTTCGCCGGACAGGACCCGCTGGCCTATATTCCGAAATACGCCGGCCGGCTGCCGCTGCTGCACTTGAAAGATTTCGGCAAAGACGACAACGGGCAGATGAAAACGCTGGAGCTCGGCTTAGGGGTTGTCGACCTGCCTAAGGTCATCGCCGCCGCGTCCGAAGCAGGAGTGGAATGGCTCGTCGTAGAGCAGGACGTATGCCAGAAGCCTCCGCTGCAAAGCGTGGCGAACAGCTTGCAGTGGGTGAAAACGAACTACTTGCAACATATTTAATATAACAAACCGAAGGAGCATTGAATTCCATGAGCAAATTGAGAGTGGCCGTAATCGGTTGCGGCGCCATTTCCAAACACCGTCATATTCCCGAGTATGCCGCAAATCCTCATGTGGAGCTGGTTGCTTTTTGCGATCCGGTTAAGGAGAGAGCCGAGCATTACGCCGGGCAGTACGGAGCAAAAGCTTACACCGATTATGAAACGCTGCTGCGCGAGGTAAAACCCGATGCGGTGAGCGTGTGCACCCCGAATGCCCTGCATGCTCCGGTATCGATTGCAGCAGCGAAGGCCGGCGCTCATGTGCTGGTCGAAAAGCCGATGGCTGCGACGGAAGAAGAGGCGCTGGCGATGATCGAAGCGGCGAAGGAGAACGGCGTTTATTTGATGGTCGGCCACAACCAGCGGCTGATGCCTCACCATATGAAGGCCAAACAGATTTTGAGCGCGGGAGCTCTCGGCAAAGTGCTGACGTTCCGTACTTCATTTGGACACCCGGGACCGGAAAGCTGGAGCGTCGACGGCCGGGACAGCTGGTTTTTCCGCAAGGATGAAGCGATTATGGGCGCCATGGGCGATCTGGGCGTGCATAAATCCGACCTGATCCGTTGGCTGCTCGATGACGAAGTGGCGGATGTCGCCGGTTTTATCGGCACGCTCGACAAAGCGGGAACGGATGTTGACGATAACGCGGCTTGCGTGCTCCGTATGAAGAGCGGAATCATCGGTACGCTTGTCGCAAGCTGGACCTATTACCAAGGCGGGGACAACAGCACGGTGCTCTGGTGCGAGAACGGCATCATGAAAATCGATACGCACCCGGACGATCAAATTATCGTGGAGCTCCGCAACGGCTCGATCGAGCGGCATAAGGTGGGCGCCATCGCCACCAACGAGAAGCAGACGGCCAGCGGCGTGATCGACGCGTTCGTGGAATCGATCGTGACGAAAACCCCGCCGAGCATTTCCGGGGAAGAAGGCATGCGTTCGCTGAAGGTGATTTTGGCGGCGTTCGAATCGCAGGCTACAGGTCAAGTCGTCAGGCTGTAATAACGAAACAAGGCAGTTCTTCGCATTCGAAGGACTGCCTTTTCACATGGACCGTTGCCCCGTTAAGCGGCTGCTCGCCGCAGCTTGCGGTACTGAAGAAGCATGGCGGCCCGCCATGGAACGATCATTCCGAAAGCCAGCAGGAAGAAAAGCGCTCCCGTCTGCGGAATCGATATATATTGCTCGATGTAGCTGTGCAGCGCCAGGCGCAAGATGAGGAGCCCGAGCAGCACGAACATAAACGATTTGGACTGGTTAACGTACACATCGCCGCCGCGAAGCTCTAGTTTGGAGCTGAGGATCAGCGGGTAAGAGAACAATAACAGCCCCGCAGCCAAAGCGATCAGCGCCCACAGCATAGGGACCCGGAAGGCCGGTACGGCAAACATGAGAAAGCCGGTGCTCATGCCGATTGGCGGCATAACGATTTTCACCGGGGAAACCGGCTTGCGGCTGGCCCGCGCCCGAACAAATATCGCAAGCAGCGCCATCGCCGCCATGCCGATCCCCGATACCGCCTGCAGATGAAGCGCGCCGAAATGGATCATGAACGTATCCCTCCTGTACTTTGTTGCTATTTTTCATTATATCATTGCAGGCCTGCGGTGATCTACAAAAGCAAAATAACCTTTCCTAATAAGGAAATATGACACAAGGCGCAGATTTGTAACAAAATCTGCGTTTTTTTTGAAATTTTGTTCAGAAACATATGGACGATGGTTAAATAAAACCTTTATAATGGAGATTGCTACAGCACTTATTTTAACGCTTACATACAGATACATGGAAGGGGAAAACAAAAATGAAAACATGGTTCAAATCGACGGCAGGCCTCATGCTCGCGGCTACGCTCGTCCTGAGCGGATGCGGAACGAAGCCGGCGCCGCAAGATGCGGCTGGCAGCGGTTCAAAGCCAGCGGAGACTTCAGCGGGAGCCAGCAAAAAAGGGGAAAAATTTAACATCGGCATGGTTACCGACATCGGCGGCGTAAACGACAAGTCGTTTAACCAAAGCGCGTGGGAAGGCCTGAACGAGGTTAAGAAAGAAACCGGTGCCAATGTGAAATACCTGCAAAGCAAAAGCGACGCGGACTTTATTCCTAACCTCAATCAATACGTGAAAGATAACTACAATTTGACCTGGGGGATCGGGTTCCTGATGGGCGACGCCATCAAGACGGTTGCTTCGCAAAACCCGAAATCGAACTTTGCGATTATCGATAACGTTGTGGAAGGGCCGAACGTCGAATCCGTAACGTTCGCGGAGCAGGAAGGTTCTTACCTTACCGGCGTCGTTGCCGGTCTGATGACCAAGACGAACAAAGTCGGCTTCGTCGGCGGCCTCGAAATTCCGGTCGTCAAGCGTTTCGAAGTGGGCTTTAAGGCAGGGGTTGCGGCGGTAAATCCGAACGCGAAAGTAAACATTATCTATGCGGCTGCCTTCGACAAGCCGGACCTGGGCAAAGCTGCTGCGGCAACGATGTTTAACGACGGCGCGGACATCATTTTCCATGCGGCGGGTGCAACCGGCAACGGCGTGTTCAACGAAGCGAAGGACCGTGTCAAATCAGGCAAAAAAGTATGGGTCATCGGCGTGGACAAGGACCAGTCGCTTGAATTCGGCGACGATGTGACGCTGACCTCGATGGTGAAGCGTGTCGACCAAGCGGTGAAACGCGTGACCATGGACGTGATCGACGGCAAATTCCAAGGCGGCAAAAACGTTGTTCTCGGTCTCAAAGACAACGGCGTAGGCTTGCCGGAAACCTCCAAGAAGAACGTACCGGCCGACGTGCTGAAGAAAGTGGATGAATATAAAGAAAAGATCGTTAAAGGCGAAATCAAAGTACCGGAAAAATAAATTCCAATTCGACAAGGCTGGTGACCCACCGGCCTTGTCGTTTGATTTGCACCTTGAACTTACTTGTACATTTTGCGGGGAGGGAAGCTCATGAGTTCACCCGACATGATGGTCGAGCTGCGAGGGATTACGAAGCGTTTTCCCGGCATTACGGCCAACGACTCCATCAGCTTGAAGCTGCGCAAGGGAGAGATCCATGCGCTGCTGGGCGAGAACGGAGCAGGTAAATCGACGCTGATGAACATTTTGTTCGGTCTGTACCAGCCGGATGAAGGCGAGATCTGGGTTAAAGGCAGCAAAACCCCCATCGACAGCCCGACGAAGGCGATCGAGCTGGGGATCGGCATGGTGCATCAGCACTTCAAGCTCGTACAGCCGTTCACCGTGACGGAAAACATTATTCTCGGCAGCGAGCCCCGAAAGGGTTCTTCCATCAACTATAAGGAAGCGAACGAGAAGGTTAAAAACATCTCGGAGCAGTACGGCCTGATGGTCGATCCGAAAGCAAAAATAGAAGATATTTCCGTCGGTATGCAGCAGCGCGTCGAGATTTTGAAAACGCTGTATCGCGGAGCGGACATCCTGATTTTCGACGAACCGACCGCCGTACTCACGCCACAAGAAATTCAAGAGCTGATGGATATTTTGCGCCGGCTCGCCGCCGAAGGGAAATCCATCATTCTGATCACGCATAAGCTGAAGGAAATTATGGCGATTGCCGACACCTGCACGATTATCCGGCGCGGCAAGGTTATCGATTCGGTGAATGTCGCCGAAACGAATCCGCAGCAGCTAGCCGAGAAGATGGTCGGGCGCAGCGTCACGTTCAAGGTCAATAAGACCAAGGCTTCGCCGGGAGCTCCGGTGCTGCAGATCCGCGGCCTGACGGTCAAGGATAACCGGAACCTTCCCGCCTTGAACAGCCTTTCGCTCGAGGTGCGGGCCGGAGAGATTCTCGGACTCGCGGGTGTGGATGGCAACGGGCAAAGCGAGCTGATCGAGGCGCTGACGGGGCTGCGATCCGTGGAAGGCGGAGAGATCGTGCTGAAGGACAAGCCGCTGACCAACCGGTCCCCACGGTTCATTTCCGAGTCAGGCGTATCGCATATTCCGGAGGATCGGCACAAACACGGACTCGTGCTGGATTTCTCGATGAGCGAGAATATGGTGTTGGAGACGTATTATCAGCCGAAGTATAACCGCGGCGGCTTCTTGAACAGCGAAGCGATCGAGACGCAGGCGCAGCGGTTGATCAGCGAGTTCGACGTGCGTACGCCAAGCATTCATACGAAGGCGCGCGCGCTGTCGGGCGGGAACCAGCAGAAGGCGATCATCGCCCGCGAGCTGGACAAAGATCCCGAGCTGTTGATCGCGGCGCAGCCGACCCGGGGACTGGACGTCGGCGCCATCGAATTCGTGCACCGTAAGCTGATCGAAGCCAGAGACCATGGGAAAGCTGTGCTGCTGATCTCGTTCGAGCTTGATGAGATTCGGAACGTATCCGACCGGATTGCGGTCATTCACAGCGGCCAAATTGTCGGCGAGGTGGATCCCGAAACGACGAATGAAGAAGAGCTGGGGCTGCTGATGGCCGGCGGACATGGACAAGGAGGGACCGACCATGGATAAATTGATTAAAATCGTAACCAAAGATTCGGCGTTGGTCCCGCTTGTCGCGATCTTGATGGGACTGCTCTTCGGAGCGCTGGTGATGCTGGCCGGCGGCTACAATCCGCTGACCGCCTATGGCGCGCTGGTGGGCAAAGTATTCGGGGACCCTTACGATTTCGGGGAGACGGTCCGTGAGATTACTCCGCTTATTTTGACGGGACTGTCCGTCGCCTTTGCATTCCGGACCGGACTGTTCAATATCGGTGGGGAAGGACAGTTCATGATGGGGATGACCACGGCCTCCGTCATTGGGATCAAGCTGCAGATGCCGTGGTTTATCCACGCGCCGCTCGCCGTTGTAGCCGGTGCGCTGGTCGGCGGGCTGTGGGGCGCGATCGCCGGTTATTTGAAGGCGAAGCGCGGCGTGAACGAAGTTATCACCACGATTATGCTGAACTGGATTGCGTTGTTTTTGTCCAACTATGTGGTCAATCAATTTCTGCTGCAGCCGGGACAGCAGCGTTCATACCCGACGCAGGATTCCGCCTCGCTCTCGTTCGGCTGGCTGTCCGAATTGATGGGTAACGCCCGGATGCATTGGGGGACGGTGATTGCCTTGGCGGCAGCAACGGTATTCTACGTGCTGCTGTGGAAGACGAAGCAAGGCTATGAGCTGCGCGCCGTCGGACATAATCCGCACGCCGCCCGCTACGCGGGAATGAACGTGAACCGCAATATCGTCAAATCGATGTTTATCAGCGGCATTTTCGCAGGACTCGCCGGCGTCGTCGATGTGCTGGGCGTGTTCCATTATCAAACCGTGGTGGCCGCTTCGCCGGGCTACGGCTTCGACGGGGTCGCGGTAGCGCTGCTGGGCGGCAATACTCCGCTTGGCGTCGTGCTGGCCGCCGTGTTGTTCGGCTCGCTCACGTACGGGTCCGCCGGGATGAGCTTCGCCGCAGACGTTCCGCCGGAAATCATCCGCGTCGTCATCGGCTCGGTTATCTTCTTTGTAGCGACTCACGGTATCGTGCGCTGGGTTCTGCTCCCGATATACGCCAAACGGAAAAAAGAGGAGGCGGCTTAGATGGAGGCATTGAATATTTTCGGCGAGCTGATCAACACCACGCTGGTGTTTTCCACTGCGCTGATCTTTGCCGCCTTGGGCGGTATTTTCTCCGAGCGGTCGGGCATCGTCAATATCGGCTTGGAAGGGCTGATGGTATCCGGCGCGTTCGCCGCCGCCATCGCCACGCATTTCGCCGAGAAGTCGGGGATGGATGGAGCGGCGCCGTGGATCGGCCTGGTCGCCGCCCTTATTTTCGGGATTGCCTTCTCCTTGATTCATGCCGTGGCGACGGTTACGTTTAATGCGAACCAAGTCGTCAGCGGCGTCGTCATCAATTTTTTGGCGGCCGGGCTTACGGTATATCTGGTCAAAATCCTTTTTGAAGGGTCGGGGCAAACGGAGACGCTGAATGCGGTATTCACCAAAGTGGCGATTCCGGGACTGTCTTCCATCCCGCTGATTGGCGAGGCTTTCTTTAAAGCTTATCCTACGACGTATCTGGCCCTCATTCTGGTGGCCGTTACGTATTACGTCATCTATAAAACGCCGTTCGGCTTGCGTTTGCGATCGGTCGGGGAGCATCCGAGCGCAGCCGACACGATGGGCGTCCGTGTCTCCCGTTACCGGTATATCGGCGTCATGATCAGCGGTGCGCTCGCAGGTCTTGGCGGGGCGACGATTACGCTGACGACGACGAGCAGCTTCTCGCACAATACGATTTCCGGTCAAGGCTTTATTGCCCTTGCGGCGATGATCTTCGGCAAATGGCATCCAGTCGGCGTGTTGGGCGCCGCGCTCTTCTTCGGTTTTGCTCAAGCGCTCCGCAATTTCGTGCAGCTGTTCGATTTTGCCAAGAGCATTCCGATGGAATTTCTCTTCATGCTGCCATACGTGCTGACGATTCTGGTGCTTGCCGGCGCTGTAGGCCGGGCAGTGCCGCCCGCTTCGCTTGGCGAGCCTTACGAAACCGGCAAACGATAATCCTTTTGCGAACAAGGACGCAGCGTTCCGAAACGGAGCGTTTGCGCTCTTGTTCTTTTTTTGTGAAAACGGGAGGAGAAACTACTTTTCCATAGAATGTTAACTAATAGGACATGGCAGCCCGCAATGGTCGGATGCCTCTCGATGATCGATCATTTCTGATAGCTGCTGTAGGCTCGAAACAGGAGGCACGCATGAACTTTGACGTGGACTTGGACCTCACTTCACATGCTCTTTTTTACCGAACCTTTCAATATAGTCCAAATGCGATAGCTCTCGTTTCTGCCGGCGGCCGCTTTCTTGCGGCCAATCCGGCGTTGTGCCGGCTCTTGGATGAGACGGAGCCGAATTTGAAAGAGCGGGAGGTAGCTCAGCTTTGCCATCCGGACGATGGCGCCGTTTGGGCCGAGTTTTGGCAGGAATTGACGCACGATGTCCGGGATGAAAGTCCTCGCGAACGATCTCTTCGCTTCCTTCATCGGGAAGGGGACGCCGTACCTGTTTTGATCAGCGTGACACGCTATTTACACGAACAGAATGAAGCGCTTACTTGCTATATTGCACATATCGCGGCTTGCGATCCTGGTCGCTCGCAGCTGTACGAACGGCGCTACCGTTCGTTGTTTGACTATCATCCCGATCCGATGTTTGTGTTGGATTTGGACGGTTATTACATGGATGTGAATCCAGCGTTCGAGAAGCTTGCGGGCTATACGCGGGAGGAAATCGCACGGATGCGGCTTCATTGCCGCGCGATGATCGAGGCCTCAGAGCACGGCAAGGTTCGCGACTGCTTGGCGTTGGTGGCTCAAGGGGCACCTCAACGTTTTGACATGGTCGGGATCGATCGGTGGGGGCGGTACCTGAACCTTGATGTGACCGTCATTCCTTTTGTCGAGAACGGCCGGATTACAGCGCTGCAGGGCACCGGTAAAAACGTTACCGATCAAAAAAAGCTTTGGGAGCATTTGTGCGAAAGCCAAAGGCAGTACGAGCTGATATCGTCCCACAGTCAAGACATCATTACGCTTTGTGCGCCGAACGGCAGCATCCAGTATATTTCTCCAGCCGTATATACGCAGCTCGGGTATGATCCGCAGGAATTGATCGGCGTTTCGGGACGAACGCTGGTTCATCCCGAGGACTTTAAGTATGCCTTCGAATCCGTCGCCTCGGCCCGTTCGGACGAGAGCCGGCATATGCTCCGAAAGCGGCATAAACAGGGGTATTACATTTGGTACGAGAGCTCCATTAAATTTATTCGGGACCAGCATGGCGAGGTTTGCAACATTGTTGCCGTGGCGCGGGATATATCGGAACGAATGCAAGCGCAGGAAAAACTGTTCCATAGCGAAGAAAAATACAGATCGCTGGTGGAGGAGCTGCCCGTAGCGGTATTTATCGAGCAAGCAGGCCGGTGGGTTTACGCGAACGATACGGCGGTAAAACTGCTTGAGGCATCCGCTCCGGAGGAACTGCTCGGCCGATCGGTTTACGATTTTCTGCACCCCGACTTTCACGCGATCGTGCGCAATCGGATTCGCATGATGGAGGGCGGCCAATCTCTGGCTCCCATGAAGCAGAAGCTCATGACGGTCGGCGGTCGGCCGATCGATGTGGAGGTGTTCTCGTTTCCGACCTGGTTCGAAGGGCGGTTCGCGGCCCGGGTGATGGTCAGGGATATTACCGATGCCGAGAAAGCGCGGGAGCTGCTGGAACACTCCGAAAAGCTGTCGCTTGTAGGCCAACTGGCCGCAGGTATCGCACACGAGATCCGCAATCCGTTGACGGCGATCAAAGGCTTCATTCAACTGCTCAAATCGAACGCTTCGGACAAGCCGTATTATTTCGAAATCATCTCCTCCGAAATCAACCGGATCGAGGAAATTATCGGTGAGATGCTGGTGCTGTCCAAACCGAAAGAGGCGCAAATTCGTCCGCAGGACATCCGCCCTCTGATCGGCCATGTCGCTACGCTGATCGACGCGCAGGCGATCATGAACAATATCGAGATCGTTACCGAATATGAGGACGACTTGCCTCTGCTGGAGTGCGACGAGAACCAGCTCAAGCAAGTGTTTATCAATCTATTGAAAAATGCGGTCGAAGCGATGCCCCATGGGGGGAAGCTGACCCTGCAGGTGGCTGCGGAAGCCGGGGGAAGGCAGATCGCCGTACGGGTCATCGATCAGGGCTGCGGCATTCCGGCGGAGAAGCTGGCGAGCATCGGCCAGCCTTTCTACACGACCAAGGAGCAGGGAACCGGGCTTGGCATGATGGTCAGCATGAAAATTATTGAAAATCATGACGGTACGATGTCGATAGCCAGTGAAGAGGGGCAGGGAACGACGATCGAAATCCGCTTACCGGTCAAGGCTCGTCCCAAGGAGAGCCCCGTTTATGACCATACACCAAGAGCCGGACATTAATAAGAGGAACGCAAACAAAGTGCTTCCGTGCCGCAGGTTATGCGAACGGAGCACTTTGTTTGCGTTATGGTCCGGTTTCTTCTTCGCCCGGATCATCGCCTTCGGCGTATCCTTCAACAAGAAAGCCTCCAAACGGCTCCAGCAGCTTTTGCACGAAAGCGGAAAGGGGCTCGGTACGATCCAGCCGGTAATAAGCTTCAAGCGCTTCGTACAGCTCTTCCGCCAGGGACGGGTCCGACTGCTTGAGGCTGCGCTGCAGCCACTTCCCGTCTCCGATCCAGAAGCCGCCGGTCCGCAGTGCGAATTCGGCGAGCATCCCGGCGAGCTTGGCCGTTATGAACAAGCCTTCGGCTCGCGAGGTGCTGCACTCCAGGTCTGTCAGCGTCTCGCCGATTTCATACCGTGCCCGGTCGCTCTCTTGGATGGACCAGGCCGGAGGACCGGCATCGAAATCGCGTCTGGCTTCCTCGATGATGGCCGAGACGTGCTCGTGACCGTGGAGCACGATGCCTTCCGAGCACATCCGCAGCAGAGAGGGAATGGCCGATTCCACGGCCTGATCGAAAAAGTAGCGGTACGTATCTTTATTCAATACGAACGCTTCGATGATCCAGCCGAATGCCCGATACGTTTTTCGAAAGGGTCCGGCTTGCGATTCGTCGAATAGAACGAGGTCCAAGTCCGACCCTGGCGTCGCGCCTCCTTGGACGACACTTCCGGCCAGAATGGCCGCTTCGCTTTGCGGAAACCGCATATGGACAAACCGCTGTGCGGCTTCAAGGCCTGACAGGCTCATAGTAGGCACCACGCTCGACTTGATAAGATAGTTCAACATATGCTCAAGCCGGCCTGAAGTTGCTACATTTCGCCATGACGCTCGTCATTTTCGGGCAATGAACAGAGCATGCTCCAAGTAGTCGTGGTTTGCGGCAATCAGATCGTCGTGCGCAAGCGACGTTTTCCAGACGGATGCATCGAGCACGGCTCCCGGGTCCATGACCTGGTTCATATCGGGGTAGGCAATTTGGTCGTCCGTGATGTGTTGGACAAAAGCGGAGCGGTCGCAAACGGTGATCTCGGCAAAGCCGGAAGCCTGAAGTAGTTCGATCCACTTTTGTTCCGTGAGCAGGGCGTTCAGCTGAAAAAAGCCGGTGACCTCCCGGTAAGCCTCCTCCGTGATCGAGGGGGTCGCGATCACCTCCCGGTCGTACAGAATGCCTCCGGGCCGGAGCACCCGGCCGTACTCGGCCAATGCCCGCCCGATGTCGGCAAAATTCGTAACCGATTCCGCCAGCACGGTGTCGAAGGTCGCGGCTTCGAACGGCAGCGCCGTGATGTCACCTTCCACGAACCTCACGTCGAGCTGCTCGGCTTCCGCCCTGAGATTCGCTTTAGCCAACATGTCGGGACGGAGGTCGAGCCCTATGATGTCAAACCCTTGCTTCGCCAGATAGCAGGACGTTCTTCCCGTTCCGCATCCGACCTCCAGCACCCGGCTCCCCGCAGGCAGCGGAAAGCGGGAAAGCTGGGACATGGTGGCGGAAAAACCGCCGGGATGCGCGCTTCCGACGCCCAGACGGGACAGCATATCCAAATAGTTCACCACACTGCTCCTTCCCTCTTCCGAAAATACAGATCACTGTATTGTATGGAAAGGGAGGGCATCCGGTTATGGATGGATGTCCGGGGTGCGCAACTTTTTTACGGGCTTCATTTTGCCGTAGGTCAACAGCTCCGATACGGTAACGAAACGGAAGCCGCGCTTCTTCAGCTCGGGTAAAATTTCTTTGAGCGCATCGGCGGTCTGGCCTTTCCCTTCCACGTAATCGTGGAACAGCACGATATCCCCACTGCGCGCATTGCCGAGAACCTTATTGACGATTTTGTCGACTCCCGGGGTATCCCAGTCCTTCGTATCCTGATGCCAAGACCACATGACGACCATGTATCCTTCATTCCTCGCCATATCAATCAGCTTCTCGTTGTAGAACCCCCCGGGCGGCCGGAACAGGCGGCATTTTTGACCGGAAGCTGCGTAGATGACCTCTTCTGCGCGCTGTATATCTTGTTTCAGCTTGGCGATGGATCCGTTTCGTTTAAAATACGTATGGCTATACGTATGATTGGCCAGCTCGTGGCCTTCCTCCGCTTCGCGCTTCACCAGCTCCGGGAACCTCTCTACCTTGTTGCCGACAAGGAAAAACGTTGCCTTCGCTTCGTAGAGCCTGAGAAGATCGAGAATTTGCGCGGTATCTTCCGGGTCGGGACCGTCGTCGAACGTAAGCGCAATGACTTTTTCCGTCGTCGGAATTTCCCAGACGACTTCGCCGCGTTGTTCGTAGTAGGCCCTTCCTTTGCGGGGCGCGTCCTCCCCCATAACGGAAGGCTGAACCATAAGCAGGCCTACGGCGGCAGCCGCCAATGTAGCCGTAATGATCTTACGAATGTCCGATCCCTCCTGAACGCAAATGTTAGATTTAGGATGACCTGTCCGGTGAGGATTATAACGCTCTTCCGTTTCTACCTTTTTCCTTGTGTGAAAATGCCATCAAACCGGCAAGCTAGTGTCATATCATTGAAGGTACGGAGGAAACGTATGAAAAAAGGGGCTTTGATCTTGGCGGCGGCTGCGGTCTGCATCGGTCTCGGGTCGTTGCCCGTCCGCGCGGGGGCGCCTGCCGCTCCGACCAAGCTCACCTTTGTCGTACAGGCTTCGCCCGAATCGGCTATGCGCAGCGAGCTGGCGGTCCGATCGCCCAAGCTGCTCAAGAAGCTGCTGCCGGACAAGGGGCGGCCTGTGCAGCAGGTGCCGCTTACGGATGTGTATGTGGTGCTGGAAAAGCAAGGAGCGGCGGTCCGGTATGCGATCGATGCGCATGGCAACTGGTATGATACGCACCATATGCAGTCGCTGGAGCTGCCCCAGGTCCTAAAAGATCGGTTTCACGGATATGCCGAAGCGGTCCGTGCCGCCCATTACGGCCAATTGGCCTCGTGGGAGGAAGCGCGAAAAACGGTTGCCATGAAAGCGGTATGCCGGATCGTCGACCTGGAGACGGGGCTCGCCTTTCAAGCACAGCGCCGTGCCGGCAGCAGCCATGCGGATATGCAGCCGCTGACCAAAGCGGATACTGCGGTAATGAAAGAGATCTATAAAGGCGCTTGGAGCTGGAAACGGAGAGCGGTATTGGTCGAAAAGGACGGGCGGTCGTTTGCCGCTTCGATGCACGGGATGCCGCATGGTGGCGACGGCATTCCCGGCAACGGGTTTTCAGGACATTTTTGCGTCCATTTTCTCGGGAGCACGACCCATCGCTCCAAAAGTGTCGACCCCGACCATCAATGGATGGTCTACAAAGCGGCCGGCCGCCTGGAGGAAGGCTTCCGACTTGCTTCGCCTTATGCCGTTGCGGACAGCTTCCTGATCGCGATCAATCAACAGGACCCGCAGCTGCTAAGATACGCTTTCGGCGATACGGCGAACCCTCAACTGGAGCGCTATATAAGTGACATAGGCAGGATGAAGGCGATCCGCCGAATCGATCCGTTCCGCGATCAGGATACACGCGGTCGGCTCGGACTGGAGCTGCCCGTCGATGTGACGGTCCATGAGGTCGGCCGTCGACCGAAAAAGCAGAAGCTTACCTTTCACCTGAAACGCAGTGACGAGAGCGCCAGATGGGTCATCGAGCGTATCGAACCTCCTTTTTTTCCTCCGGCCAAATAAGTCCGCCCCGTCCTTCGCGCACTCACCTGCGTGATGCGGCGGGGCTTTCTTGTGCATAAAATGCAGGCTTTTCAGGAATAATCTGCTACATAGCAGTGGTTCGGATCGATGAGGGGAGGGGGGACTGCCATGCTACGGTTTTTGTTCCGCCAGCGGCTTCGGAAGCAGCAGACTGCCGGCGAGACTCCGCAAGAACCGATAGCCCGTTTAACGGAATCGGTCACGCATAACATATCCATGATCAAAGAGCTGCTTGGTTATCCCAATGACCTGATCATCCGCGAATTCAGGGTCGGGCCGCACAAGCATCTCTGCTCGTTAATTTCCATCGACGGCTTGACTAATGCCGATCTGTTGGACGAAGAGGTGCTTCGGGTGCTGCTATCGGGAACATGGCTGGCGACCCATACGGTCCCCAGCGAAGGCAGTGCCTTGCTTGACCTGCTGCACCAAGAGATTTTATCGGTAAACAGCATCGATCGGGTAGATTCTCTGGACCAAACGATGCTCGGCGTGTTATCCGGGATTGCGGCGCTCTTGGTGGATGGTTCGTCGGACGCGCTGCTGATCTGCAGCCAGCGTTGGCAGGAACGCCCGGTGGAAGAGCCCCAAACGGAGGCGCTTATTCGGGGGCCAAGGGACGGCTTCACGGAAAATTTGCGGACCAATACGGCGTTGGTGCGCCGTCGGCTCCGCGATCCGCATCTGCGCTACATCTCCTTCCGCATCGGCCGCAGATCGAGGAAGGAGGTTGTCCTTGCTTATATCGACGGCATCGCTCATCCTGAACTGGTAGCCGAAGCGAAGCGGCGATTGGACACGATCGATATGGATGAGGCGGAAGGTTCCGGCTATATCGAACAGTGGATGATGGACAGCTTTCTTACCCCGTTTCCGCTGATTCACAGCACGGAACGGCCGGATAAAACGGCTTCGGCGCTTCTGCAAGGAAAGATTGCTCTGCTGGTCGACGGGGCGCCGTTTACGCTCCTTATGCCGGTTACTATCGGTTCGATGTTTGAATCGCCGGAAGACTATTATCATCATTGGCTCATTTCTTCGTTAATGCGGCTTTTGCGGACGGTTTCCGCTTTTTTGGCGACGTTTCTTCCCGCGCTGTATATTGCGCTCGTCGAATATCATCAAGGGATGATCCCGTCCAAGCTTGCTTTTTCGATCGCGGGCTCACGCGAAGGCGTGCCGTTTCCGGCCGTTGTCGAGGCGCTGCTGATGGAAGTGACGCTGGAAGTGCTCCGTGAAGCGGGCATCCGGCTGCCCAAGCCCATCGGACAAACGATCGGCATCGTCGGCGGGCTTGTGATCGGGGAAGCGGCGGTGGCGGCGGGAATCGTTAGCCCGATCATGGTTATCGTCGTTGCCATTACGGCGATTTCTTCGTTTTCGCTGCCGTCCTATTCGTTTGCGATCTCGCTTCGCATGCTGCGGTTTCTGATCATGCTGGCAGCGTCCATGTTCGGCTTGTACGGGATCGTGCTCGTGTATATCATGATCAACATCCACATCGTGAACCTCAAGAGCTTTGGCGTTCCGTTTACCGTACCGTTCGCGCCGTTCTTTTGGAACGATTGGAAGGATCTGATTCTGCGCGCGCCGGTGACGGTGCTCGAAAAACGGCCGCAGCTCATGCAGACGCTGGACAAGGTGCGAATGAACAAAAAGGATGGATCGAAGGGACAGGAATAAAAAAGCAGGAAGAAACCTTAGACGGAAACGGAGGGCTTCACGTGAGAAGGTTCGAATACGGCGATGATGAGATTAACGGTACGGAACTGCTGTTTTCCGTTGCTTCGATGATTCTCGGCCTCGGCGTATTGACGCTGCCGCGCGGCATCGCTAAAGTGGTGCCTTCGTCGGACGGTTGGATCGCCATTGTGATTGCCGGCCTATTGAGCATGGTCTTTACGTGGGTTTTGGCGATGCTGGCGATTCGCTTTCCCAAGCAGCCGTTCACCGAGTTTGCGCCCCGCATTGTCGGGAAACCGTTGGCTGCCGTCTTATCCGTATTCTTCTTCATCGCGTTTGCCATGTTTTCCAGCTATGAGGTGCGGGGTGCGGCCGAGGTCGCTAAAGAATATTTATTTACCCGTACGCCGGTCGAAGTTATCGGCCTCATTTTTTTTCTGGTTGTCATTTATGCGGCGTCCGGGCCACGGGTAGGGATTGTGCGTCTGAATTTGCTGTTTCTTCCCTTCGTCATCGTCGTTTTTGTGGTGGTGCTTGTGATGAACGCCGGTTTTTTCGAATTCGAGCAGCTGAAGCCCATAGGGATCAGCGATTGGAAAAAATTAGTTGTAGGCACCAAGGAAAGCTTGTTTTCGTTTTTGGGTTTTGAATCTGTCGTTTTTTATGCCGCTTTAATGAACCGGCCTAAGGATACGGTCAAGGCCGCCGTCATCGGCATCTCCATACCGCTTATCCTTTATACGGCATTGTTCATCGTGACAATAGGCGTCTTCTCGGCCAAGGCTACGGCGGAGCTGCAATATCCGGCGGTGGAGCTGGCCAAAGAAATTGAGGTACCCGGGGCGATTCTCGAACGGTTCGAGTCGTTTTTTTTTACGATTTGGTTGATGACGATCTTTAATTCCGCTGCGATGACGCTTGACATTTGCATTTGGATCGCAGGCACGTTTTTTCGCCGGTCAAGCAAACGGACGGTAGCCTTCGCTTTGGCTCCGATCATTTATTTAGCCGGTTATTTGCCGAAGGATTTAACGCAGCTCGCCGCCTACGGGCGGTTGTTCAGCTATGTCGATGTGTTCGTCGGTATTTTGATCCCTTTGCTGCTGCTTGCGATTGCCAAGCTTCGGGGGGTGTCGGGGCATGCTTAAAACGCCGGTTTCCGTTTTGTTCACACTGGTTCTTCTGGTACTGACGGCCGGGTGCTGGGATCGTGTTGAAATCGATGAGCGCGGCTTTGTGATCGGTGTTGCGATTGATGTTCCAAGAACGTCCCATAAACCGGAGCAAAGAAAAGCGGGGGTGGAGAAGAAGCTGCGGGGCAAGGCGCGATATGCGGTAACGTATCAATTCGTCGTGCCCGGCAAGCTGCAGAGCGCCGGCGGTTCGAAAAGTTCCGCCTCGGGCCAAGCTTATCTGAACTTAACGTCGGAAGGAGAAGCATTGTTCGATATCGACAAGCAGCTTGCGGGACGTGCGAGCCGCTTTCCGTATTACGAGCATTTAAAAGTAATCGCGATCTCGGATAAGGTTGCGGGGAACGACCATGAATTCGCCCGCGTGCTGGATTTTTTTCTGCGCGAGTCCGAGATGCGCCGCAGCGCCAAGGTATTCGTCACGGCAGGCGAAGCCCGGAACATATTGAATGTCGAGCCCAGCAACGAGAAGCTGCCGGTCATGTACATCAATTCCGTATCGGAGAATAGTGTAAAGAACGCCAGTATCTTACCGGAAACCAAGCTGGGGGACATTCATGAGCAATTGCTCAGTCAACGAAGCTTTGTCGTGCAGCGGATGATGAGCGCAGAAGACAGGCACGAGGTGAAGCTCGAAGGGGCGGCGGTAATCCGGGGAGAAAACTCGCAGATGGCCGGGGTGCTTGGGCCGGAAGACACGGAGGGCTTGAACTTGCTCACCGGCAAATTTCGGACGGGAAATGTGAAAGCCGAAGTGAAAAATAAGTTGGTCGTATGCGATCTTACGATGAAGAAGCGAACCGTCGCTGCCGACGTCAGCGACCCGCAGCACATCCGTTTTACAATCCGTATCGAAGCGGAGGGCGCCATAGGCGAAAGCTACGCACGGTCGCTCGATTTATTTAAAAGAAAATCGGTGGATATGGTAGAGAAGGCGGCGGAGCGGGAGATCGTCCGGATGACGAAGGCGACGGTCCACAAGCTGCAGCGCGATTTTCAGGCGGATGTGATTGGGCTCGGCGCCAACTTGCAGCAGAATCATTATAAAGTATGGAAACAGATCGGCGATCATTGGGAAAAGGGGCAGCGCTACTTTACGCAATGCGAAATCCAAGTGGAGCCTCGTGTCATTATTCGCCGGACCGGAACGGTAGACCGTTCGAACCGATAGGAGACGATTGTATGATTCAACTTGTAAAGGAATATTCGCCGTCGGGCTCGATTTGGCTGTGTGCATTTTTATCTTGGGCCATCCCTTACACCATTTACCGGATTAACCGCAAGCTGCACGAGATTGCCGATCCGCCCTGGAAGAAGGAGGAACAGGAGAAATAGGAGCGCGGGCGGTTCAACACTATTGTCAAAAGCCCTGTGCCGCGCACAGAGCTTTTGACGTTGCAGACATTACCGATGGCAAAAAAATTGCTCGATCCGGTTCAAATCAAGGCCGAAGTATACCCAGTAGCCGAAAGGCCCGTATCCGAACCAACGGAACCCGGCGATGGAATTGCGGCCGACAAACGTCAGAAAGATCCAGTACTGCTGGCCGTTCGTTTGCCAAATGTACACGTACTGGAAACGGCATCGCCAGATGCTGCCCGGGTCAACAGCAAACGTTTGCGCCATTTTAGGAGGCGTATATGACGGCGGTGGGGACAGGGGAGCGCCCCCGGGTCCGGTTGGAGCGCCGCCGGGCCCACCGGGAGGTCCTGGAGGCCCGCCCGGGAAGCCCCCGGGACCACCGGGGAAGCTGCCGGGCCCAGCAGGAAAGCCGCCGGGTCCGCCGGGGAAGCCGTCCGGTCTGTCGGGGAAGCCGCCGGGTCCGCCGGGGAAGCCGCCGGGTCCAACGGGGAAACCTCCGGGCCCACCGGGGAAGCCGCCGGGCCCAGCAGGGAAGCCGCCGGGTCCACCGGGGAAACCTCCGGGCCCACCGGGGAAGCCGCCGGGTCCACCGGGGAAACCTCCGGGCCCACCGGGGAAGCCGCCGGGTCCACCGGGGAAACCTCCGGGCCCAACGGGGAAACCTCCGGGCCCACCGGGGAAACCTCCGGGCCCACCGGGGAAGCCGCCGGGTCCACCGGGGAAGCCGCCGGGTCCCGCGGGGAAGCCGCCGGGCCCAGCAGGGAAGCCGCCGGGTCCACCGGGGAAGCCGCCGGGTCCACCGGGGAAACCTCCGGGCCCCCCGGGGAAGCCGCCGGGCCCCCCGGGGAAGCCGCCGGGCCCAGCAGGGAAGCCGCCGGGTCCACCGGGGAAGCCGCCGGGTCCACCCGGGAAGCCGCCGGGCCCAGCAGGGAAACCTCCGGGCCCCCCGGGGAAGCCTCCGGGTCCAACGGGGAAACCTCCGGGTCCAACGGGGAAACCTCCGGGTCCACCGGGGAAACCTCCGGGCCCCCCGGGGAAGCCTCCGGGTCCACCGGGGAAACCTCCGGGCCCCCCGGGGAAGCCTCCGGGTCCACCGGGGAAACCGCCGGGTCCACCGGGGAAACCGCCGAGTCCCCCAGAGAAGTCGCCGGGCCCCCCGGGGAAGCCGTCCGGTCTGCCGGGCACCACTCCGGCCCCCGGAGCTGCGCTTGGTATGCCCTGGAATCCGGCCCCCGGAGCTCCGCCAGGCATGCCCTGGAATCCGGCCCCCGGAGCAGCGCCTGGTATGCCCTGGAATCCTGCGCCCGGAGCAGCGCCAGGCATGCCCTGGAATCCTGCGCCCGGAGCAGCGCCAGGCATGCCCTGGAATCCTGCGCCCGGAGCAGCGCCAGGCATGCCCTGGAATTCGGCCCCTGGAGCAGCGCCAGGCATGCCCTGGAATCCTGCGCCCGGAGCAGCACCAGGCATGCCTTGAAAGCCTGCGCCCGGAGCAGCGCCAGGCATGCCCTGGAATCCTGCGCCCGGAGCAGCACCAGGCATGCCTTGAAAGCCTGCGCCCGGAGCAGCGCCAGGCATGCCCTGGAATCCTGCGCCCGGAGCAGCGCCAGGCATGCCCTGGAATCCTGCGCCCGGAGCAGCGCCAGGCATGCCTTGGAATCCTGCGCCCGGAGCAGCGCCAGGCATGCCCTGGAATCCTGCGCCCGGAGCAGCGCCAGGCATGCCTTGGAACCCTGTGCCCGGAGCAGCGCCAGGCATGCCTTGGAACTCTGTGCCCGGAGCAGCGCCGGGCCAGCCTTGGAATCCTGCGCCCGGAGCGCCTCCATACGTACCGGGGCCCCCTCGTTCGTTAGGATATCGTTCCAGGCTTGCCGCATCGTCCGGCATCTCAGAAAAGAATTCATCATACGAATCGGTGTAAGGAATCTCTTCGTAACTCATGATATCCTCTCCCTTTTTGACTTGGTAGGAAGCATACGCACTATGATAAATGCCCATAATCTTTACCAAGTATATGAGACGGGTGCCCAAACGTGACCGGAAAAAAGGGAGGGCTTGTTTCTTTTTTCACAGAAAAGGTCAGCATAATAATCTACTTCGGGCCGACCTGCTCTCTTTCGTTCACTTCAATGGCCTCCTCGGCATTATGTTTACCGTAGCCCGGCTGCCTGTAATCCGAGCTGCTCAGCTTCTCCATGATCCGCATCTTCTCGATATGTCCGCGCGTTTCAGGCGTCCCCAGCCGATAGATCATAGCGTACAGCTCCCGTATTTGGGAGTTGTACTCATCTGTTGCTTCGTCATGGTCCGCCGATTTGTATGGCACTCCCGCGCGGGCGAACGTCTTTTCCGTTTCGACCTCGTAACTGCTCATAAGCCGCCGCAGCTCCCGAATTTCCTGATCGGTGGCTTCCACCGCATATTCATAGGAGTAGTTTCCAAGATCCGCGAGGGTCTGCGCATCCTCAATCGTGCCTGAACCGACGGAAACGTAATAGCTTTTTTTGAACATAGTAAACCCCTCCCGTTAAGAAAAACGTAACTCTTCTTAACCTGGAGGAGAGATTCCCAAACATTTTTTCAACTCAAAAAGATTGCCACAATTGCCGTAACGATCAGCCCCGCGACGACGGGCTTCAAATTGCGCCGCGCCAGTTCGAACGGATCGACGCCGCAGATGGCGGCCGCCGGGATAAGTGCCCACGGCACAAGGGTACCTCCGCCGACCCAGATCGCGGCGATCTGCCCGAGCGCGGTCAGCGTGGCAATCCCCGAGCCGATAGCGGCCGCAAAAAGACGGGCGATCGAGCCGGCCAGCGAAATGCCGGAGAAGCCGGAGCCGTCGAGACCGGTAATGGCGCCGACGGCCGTCAGCGTGACCGCGCCGATCGCCTGATTGAGCGGCACAGCGTGGGCAAGCGCATAGCCTAGATCGTTGACAAGACCATGCGAACCTTCGGGCAGCACACTGCCGAACATGTCCGTAAGCGCCGAGTCGCCAAGGTAAAAGAACGCGGCTATCGGGATGACCGGTCCGAATACCTTAAAGCCGAACAAGAAGCCATCGACCAAATAGCCGGTTGCCCGCTCCAGCCCTTTCCCTCGGTGCGTCAGCAGCGAGATGAGCAGCATCGCAAGCAGCGCGGTTCCGCCGACAAGCGCAGTGGCATCGCCGCCTTGCAGCTTAAACGCGAACATGGCGGCCACATCGGCGGCGAACAGCAGCGCGATGATCCACGCCAACGCAACCCGGCCCGTGCGCGGCAGCAGGGATGCTTTTGCCTCCGTTTGGCCGGCTCCTGTCTCATATGCCGCTTCTGCACTGCCGCCGCTTGGCGTAAGCTGTCCTTGCCGCATCTCGCGGCGCAGCATCCAGAAGGCGGCGACTGTCGTCACGGCGCCCATGACGATGACGAGCGGCACGCTGGCTTCCATGACGGCCGCAACAGGGATGCCTGCCGCATCAGCCGTCAGTTTCGGCGCGCCCTGGATGACATAGTCGCCGGACAACGCGATGCCGTGGCCGAACAGGTTCATGGCCATTGCTGCGCCGATCGCGGGCAGGCCTACCCTTAAAGCAGCCGGCAGCAGGACCGCACCTACCAGCGCAACGGCCGGGGACGGCCAGAAAAAGCACGACATCGCCATCATGAGAAAGCCAATGACCCAGAAAGCAAGCGCCGGGGTCCGGATGAATCGGGCAAACGGCGAGATCATGGTCTCGCCTACGCCGCTCTTTTCCAGCACCTTGCTCATCGCCACGACGATACAAATGATCAGGATCGTGCCGAGCAGCTCTTTCATGGCATAAATAAAGCTGTTGAATACGCCGCCGACCGCAGCGTGAAGCGATCCCGTCGAGAACAGCCCGATCAGCACAATGCCGGTAATGCAGACGATCGTCGTATCCCGGCGCATCACCATGAATCCGATAATCAGCAAAACGAACAGCAGATACGCATAATGAAGTGAAATTAAAGTGACACCCAACCATCCCACCTCCACTGGACAAAAGCCTAAAGCCTTTGTACTTACCAGCGTATGCGGACAGCGGAAAAGGGTGAGAACATGCTGTGCTTTTGCCGATGGACCAAGCGTCGGGACAAGAACGCCAAAAAGACCGCTCCAGGAGCGGTCCGGCTATTCTGTACAAATTTTATATACTCACTAAACGCGCTTGTCCGATAAGACCAGAACGTGACCCGTCCCAATCCGGCATCAAGCCTCAGTTGCCGCTCCCTACTTCTTCGCGGCGCAGCACGAATTTCTCGACGACGTGTTTGACGCCGTCCTCATTATTGCTGAAAGTCACATAATCGGCGATTTCTTTCAACGATTCGACGGCATTGCCCATCGCGACGCCAAGCCCTGCCACTTCCAGCATTTCGCGGTCGTTCCAGCTGTCTCCGATACCGATGACTTGCTCGAGCCCGATGCCGAAATGCTCGGCCAGATGCGCAAGCGCATGTCCTTTGGTGCCTTCGATGTGCACGATTTCCAGAAAATGCGGCTTCGATTTCGTAATATGCACCTGCCCGCCGGTCAAGCCGCGGAGCCGCTCCGCGACCCGGTCCAGCAGCTCCGGTTCGTCGATGATCAGCAGCTTCATCGAAGGCTGAGCCGCCAGCTCTCCGAAGTTCGGGTACACGGTATAAGGGATTTTCGAAAGCGCGGCGTACGCTTTCGCTTTATCGTTGTCTTCCTTGACATACAGCACATCGTCCACGTACGTTTGCAGATGCAATCCTTCGGATTCGCAAAAATCGAAAATGAGCCGCGCCGCGTCGGCAGGCACGGTCCGTTCGTACAAGATGCGTCCGTCGATTGAATTTTTGACGAGCGACCCTTGATATGTAATCAGCGGCACATTCAGTTCCAGCTGACCGGCGAGCTGCTTGGCTGAGGCGTACATGCGTCCGGTGGCCAGCGTAACGATTACGCCTTCGGCCAGCGCTGCGGCAAGTGCCCCTTTGGTTCCTTCCGTGATCTGCTTCTCGTCGTTGATCAGCGTATCGTCGATGTCGATTGCAAGCATTTTGTACATGGTGCGGTCTCCACTCCCGTAATGTCAAATTGCCCTCATTATAACGCACGGCGCATATTTTTCAAGCTTTTTTGTTCGTGCGCTTGAGCAGAGAGGCAGATTGACGAAGGATAAAGTACAAGAGCGGAATGCAGCAGATGGAAATAAAAAACACGCGCAGCGCAGAGGTGCCTTGGACTTGAATCGTTTCCGCAGGGCCATAGGAAAGCCGCAGAGCAAAGCCCAGCATCAGCGTGGCAAGGACGAACGTAAGAGGCCTGGCATCCTTTTGCCCGAGCAGATACGCGAGCGATTGAGTGGCGATATACAGCAGACCCGCCGTCTTGATCAGCAGAGTCGTCGACCAAACCGAGATGAGCACGGGATCGAGATTTTCCAGAATCTCCCCCATTTGTACGAAGCGGAGCATGTCCATTAAAGGATACCGCAGATGGCTGCCCAGCTTCGGCCCGAACAGCAGGAGGCACATGAGCCAATAAACCAGGATGGACAGAAACGCGACCAAACCGGCCAGTGCCATGGAACGGAAGGACCGGCCGTTCGTCCTGAAGCGGTGCAGGATCAGCAGCACCAGCGTCATTTCGGAAAACCAACTCGTGCTGTAAAAAGTGGACTTCCACCATTTGGGAAAATCGAAATGCGTTAGCAGGCCGTAAGCGGCCAGATAGTTTAGCTTGTTGAGCATCAAAGGAATGACAGCGAAGATGGCGGTAAACACCAGCAGAAAAAAGCCGTCTGCCATGTACATAATGGCGGTCAGCCCGGATCGGGCCACGACGGCGGTGCAAAAAAAGAACAGCAGCATGACGACCCAGCCCGGCGTGTCGTTCAAGTAAACGGTACCGAAAAAATCGCTGAAGTTCTGCACGTTCAGGGCGTTCAGAAACGTGATATAGTAAACGATCCCGGCTACGAAAAACCGGTGGAGCCATTTCCCGACGATGCGCTCTCCGTAAGTAAGCCACGACTCCGACTGCCCCTCGCCTACGCGAACGGCGCAATAAATCAAGCCCAAGCTGATCGCATAAGCCGATGCGAGCGACAGCCAGCCTTGATAATCCGCTTTCTCCAGCAGGGACCGGATCATAAAAGCAAAGGGAGCCGAGATCAAGTAGAGCATCCAGAAACGCATCATCTGACCGGTGGTAAACGTCTTCATCGGATCTCCTCCAAGGACCGGTTATTTCAGCGAAAAGAGCGAATCTGCCCACCCGAACAGCGCATAAACGACGATTTCCGGGCGCGGAAAGTTTTTGTACACCTCGTTCATGACATTGTAGACGAGCACGCTGCCGAGAAGCAGGCAGAAGACCGTTTTCTCCCGCCGGCTGCGGGTTTTCAGCGTTTTCCATTCAAACCAGCCGATTGCCATACATACTGCCGCCACTAGCCATACCGGCACGAACGATCACCGCTTTCTTTGCACCGATGTCGTCTCCGAACCGAACGATTTAATCACGACGTCCGCTTCGATATCGAAATCGACGTTCGATTTGTAGTACGCTCTCCATTCCTTTTGAAGCTGTTCCCACTGTTTGGGCCGCTGCCATTCTACGTAAGCTCCGAGCTGCAAAGCATCGGAGCCGAGCTTTTGCGTTTGAGCCAAGGCGTGCCGCAGATGATCTGCCAAATATTGGCCTATTTGTCTCTCCGTACTGTGGAGCGTAGGAGGCTTGGTGATGTCTTCTTTCATATCCGCGTTGAGCAACATAGCTTCCCCGTAAAGCTTGATCCGAAACCGGATCGACCGCGCTTGAAAAACGGGAACGACGGAGGCTCTGGTCATGGAAAACATGACGCTTACCGAACCTTTGTCCTTGCCGTCTCCGACCGGAACCGAAAAGACGGGGGCGCGCAGCCAGCTCTTGACCCAAGCCAGCATTCGCGCTTCTTCTGCAGCCACGAAGCCGATCAGCTTGTCATTGCGGAATAGGGCCGCTCCGTTCGTGCCGGCCCAAGGGCTGACCCGATTCTGCTCGCTGACCATCGGGAAGCTGCCGAACGTCAGTGCAGTGATCGCAAAATCGCGGCCGCTGTAGCTCGCATCAAGCAGATCCCGGAGATTGGTGTTCAGCAGCATATGTTGGTTGGCAAACTCTCGCAGCACCTCGGAAGGCGAGCGTTCGTATACAGGCGTGAGCCGGATAATATCCTTGGCTTTGCCTTCCGCGATCAAAATGTAAGTCCGCAAATGAAACGTCGGCTCGCGGTTCACCCATTCGAGCAGATCGTCCAGTCCCTGTTCGGCATAATCGCGGCCGACTACGACGATCCGGGTAAGCCCCCACGAAATTTTGCGCGTCAGGTCCGCTTGGATGCGCTGCAGGGCAAAGGGAAGCGTTTTGGCCGACTTCGTGACCGACGCATACGGCGTCCCTTTCTCGCTGCCGCCTCCGGACTGCTGCCCGGACGTCAGCCGGTTCGGAAGCGCGGTCGTGATGGTCAGCTCCACTTCACCCGGAACATCGGAGCGGTCTACGAAAAAACCGGAGACGAAAGTCCGGTCGTTAATTTCGACCTTGGACCAGCAGCCGGTAAGCAGCGTGCATACGGCAGTCCAGATCGTGAACGTTCGCCAAATCGGCCGCATAAGCTTCACCTTTGTTTTTTAGAGTAGCCGGCCGGGCCGTTCTTGAGTTTAGTCCAAGGCGCGCGCACCATGGCATCCTTCCACTGACTGAAGACAAGCGGGGCAAACGGCTGCATATAAGGGACGCCAAACGAGTGAAGGGTGACGAGATGCCAGTAAATCAGAAATACCCCGATAATGACGCCGAACAGACCCAGCGCCCCGCCGAGAAGCATGATGGGAAACCGCAGCAGCCGAAACGAGAGCCCCAGCTCGAAATGCGGGATAATGAACGACGCGATGCCTGTCATCGATACGACGATAACCATGGGCGCGGAAACGATGCCGGCCTGAACGGCCGCTTGGCCGATGACGATCGCTCCGATAATGGACACCGTCTGGCCGATCGGCCTCGGAATCCGGATACCCGCTTCGCGCAGTCCTTCGAAGGCGATTTCCATCATGAGCGCCTCCACCAGGGCGGGAAAAGGAATGTTTTCTCTGGATGCCGCGATGGTCGTCAGCAAATTGGCCGGAATCATCTCCGGATGGAACGTCGTTACCGCGACATAGGTCGACGGCAGCAAAAACGAAATGACGGTGAAAAAATACCGGATCCACCGGATCCAAGTGGCGGCGAAATAGCGCTGGAAATAGTCCTCCGCCGATTGCATCAACGAAAAGAAGGTGACCGGCGCTACCAGAGTTACCGGCGTACCGTCCGCAATTACGCCGATCCTTCCTTCCAGCAGCGCCGCAGCAAGCGTATCGGGCCGCTCCGTGAACTGAATCTGGGGGAAAGGCGAATAAGGCGCCGATTCCAAATGCTCGGCCAAGTAGTTTATCCCAAGAATGCCGTCCAGCTTGATGCCGTCGAGCTTTTCGCGCACGTGCTTCAGCAGACCGGGCTTGAGCAAGCCTTCGATATAAACGATGCAGACGGCGGTTTGGGTATACTCTCCTAAAATGTGGCGCTCAATCTTGAGCGAGGGATGCTTGATGATATGCCGCAGCAAGGATAAGTTCGCATCCAAATTCTCAATAAAAGCTTCCTGCGGGCCGACGATGACATTTTCGTTTTTCGGCTCAGTGACGGCGCGGCTTGTATATTTTTTGACCGGAACCAGACAAAGCTCGCGCCTTCCGTGAATCAGCAGCACGGCAGACCCATGCAGGAGGGCCTGAACCGCAGCCGACTCATCCTCCGTTACGGTGACGGGAACGGATAGGAGGGAGCCTTCGCAAAGCAAGGAAAATAAACGTTCGCTTGTTACAGGCTCCGGACGAGGCCGCAGCAGGGCGACGATTTCGGATTGCAGCACCTGGTGATCTACAATCGAGGAGATATAAATCCAAGTGCAGGAAACCGTTCCGCAGGCATGTACCGGTTGAACAACCACATCGGCGCATTCGCGCAGCGCTTGCTGAATCCGGAGCGAAGCTTCGGTCGAGGCGTCGTTGGAAGGCTTCAAGGCGGTTTCCATCCCCTTATACGCTTTGCCATTTATTTTCATCCATCCGAATGATTTCTATGCGGGATGGCAAGGTATGGCTATTTATGTGAGTAATTAGTGCTAAAGAAATAGTTCGAATTACCCGATGATTAATTTATAATCAATTTATACATATAAGGCTAGACTTGTATAGCGCTTCCCTTGGCATCAACACGCGATACAACAATGAGATGAGGCGGATGGTTATGAACTGGATCGCTTGGCGTAAACCGATGATCGCGGTGATAGCGGTCTATTTTGCGGTATTCGCCGCAGCAAAATGGGGCTTTGGGGCGGGCGGGCGCTTTTTCCTGCTGTGGGAGATCATTCCGCCTGCTGCTTCGCTTGCCATGCTGCTGCGGACTTACCGGGCCCATCGGGGCAACACGGGAACGTTCTGGCTGCTGATGACTGCGGGCGTCTGCTTCTATTTGCTGGGGCAGCTAGTCTGGTCCCTCTATGCCTGGGTGCTGCTGGTTCCTCCCCCGACGATCAGTTTGGCCGACCTGTTCTGGAACCTGCAGACCGGGCTGTTTTTTGCCGCTTTGTTTTATTTGTTGTTTCGGGAAAAAAGCATCTCTCAAGGCATTCGATTTCTCTTCGACTGTATCATGATCCTGCTGATCGTCGGTACGGTCAGCTGGGAATTCGTCATCAGGCCCAATCTGCAGGCAATGCTGTCCGGTCCCGACGGGTTCGGTCAAGCGGCGGTTCTGTCGTACCCGATAACGGATTTCGGGATATTGCTTTGCCTGTTCGTTCTTCATTTCGCATATACGCCTTTGTTCGACCGGCGGGTGCTTGCCTTGATCACCTTCGGTTTCGTCGTCTTTATCGGCGGGGATACGATTTATGTGCTCGACGTGATCTCGGGGAAATATCAGGCAGGGCAGTGGTACGACCTGCTGTGGAGCGCGGGGCTGTTCGCATACGGCTTTGCGGGCTGGCATGCTTCCCACCCCCAAGACCGGCCTGCGCCGAAGGCGCGCTTCGTCTCCGTCGCCCGTCTGCTGCGCTTGCTTTTTCCTTACGCCGGATTCGCGATCTTATTCTTATTGATGCTTCGCCGTATCGACAAGCCGGACGCTGTCGTGGCAGGAACGGCCATGGTTACCGTCCTGATCTTGGTGCGCCAAATCTCCATGCTTCTGGAGAATGAAAGGCTGGTCAACCGGCTCAAACAAATGCTCGAAAAAAGCGAGTTGCTTGCATCCCATGACGACTTGTCCGGGCTTCCGAACAAGCGTTTGTTCGAACGGAAGGCGCAGGAAGCGATCGATAACGCCTCGCAGGGCGGACAGCCGCTTGCGGTGCTGTTTCTCGATCTGGACCGCTTCAAATACATAAATGACAGTCTGGGCCATGTGACGGGCGACGAATTAATTCGTCAAGTGGCGGAACGGATTCGGCGAATCGTTCCGGAGACGTGCATCGTTGCGCGCCAAGGGGGCGATGAATTTACAATCCTCACGGGGCCGCTGGTATCCTCCCGGCAAGCGCAAGCGCTTGCGGAATCGATTCTTCGGGCTGTCGCCGAGCCTTTCAAGGTAGGGGTTCACGAGATTCAGACCTCAACCAGCATCGGCATTGCGGTCTACCCGGAAGACGGCCAGACCATAGCCGACCTGATGAAGCATGCGGATGCGGCCATGTATCAAGCCAAGGAGCTTGGCGGAGGCCGGTTCCGGTTCTTCACGCCGACGCTGAAGGACGGCATGCTGAGAAGCATCCTGATGGAGCGGGCGCTGCGGCATGCGCTAGATCATAACGAGCTGTTTCTGTGTTACCAGCCGCAAGTATGCTCTAAAGATTTGACGATCGTCGGGGCGGAAGCGCTGCTGCGCTGGAGGAATGCGGACGGGCAACTGGTGCCGCCTTCCGACTTTGTGCCGCTCGCCGAGGATACCGGCTTGATCGTGCCGATCGGCGATTGGGTCATTCGGACGGCGTGCAGGCAAGCCGTCGAGTGGGAGCGGGCAGGGAGGCCGTCGCTGAAAATTGCGGTGAACGTCTCGCCCAGACAGCTCGTGCAGGACGGCTTCGTAGATAAGGTGGCCGGTATTTTGAAGGAAACGGGAATGGCTGCCGGCCGGCTGATTATCGAAATTACGGAAGGCGTCGCGCTGCAGAATACGAAGGAAACGACCGATACGCTGCTGCGCCTTAAAGCGTTGGGGCTGCAAATCTCGATGGACGATTTCGGTACGGGGTATTCGTCGCTCGGCTATTTGCGGACATTCCAGGTCGATTCGCTCAAAATCGCGCAGTCGTTCGTCGGAGAAATGGCCGAGAACGAAGGGCATGCCGGCATTGTCAAAGCGATTATGGCTATGGCCCGGAGCCTGAATTTATCGGTCGTGGTCGAAGGAGTAGAGACGGAGGAGCAGGTGAAGCTGCTTCAAACGATTGGCGACTGTACGATACAAGGCTATTACTTTTATAAACCGCTGCTGCCTGACGAATTTTCCGCTGTACGGGATAAGGTGAAGCAATAAAACCCGCAGACCTGGACGAGCCAGGTCCTGCGGGGTTCCTTGTGCAGCGGGGTTATTTTTTCAGATCCAGCCGGATTTCGCGGCCGTCGTTCGGCAGGGAGAGCGGCTGGCCGGAAGCGCCCTTCTCCTTCATGTAATCGACCCAGGCGTCCAGCATGATCTTGCCGTCCTTCCAGTCCTTCACTTCGGCGAACGACGTGAATCCGTCCCCGGAGCCGGTCGACATGAAGTCGTTGGTCGTCACTTTGAAGGTACGGCTGTCGTTCAGCTTCCCGTCGGCATAGATCGGGGTGCCGTCCAGCAGCGTAATTTTACTATATTTCTGACCCTGCGGCTTCGTGTTGTCCCACTCGACCTTCAGACCCGAGAATTGCATCGCCGGCAGCTTGGAATATTGGTCCGTGACCTCAAGCAGCGTTTTGATTTGGGCAGCGGTCATCGTACCGGTCCGGTTGTAGTTGCCGAACGGCAGCACCTCGAACATCATGCCGTAGGTTACTTTGCCAGGCTCGATATCCGCGCGCAGCCCGCCGATGTTCGTGAAGGCGATATCGGACTTCTCGGCCCAGCGCATCGCGTCGGTGACGGAGTTGCCGATCGGTGTCACACCGTCGCGCACCTGATTGCCATTTGCGTCGTAGCGGTAGGAGCGGGTCGTCCATTTTTCGGAGGCTACGGCGATTTGCTTGTTGGTTTGCTCGGCAATTTTCGCTTGGTAGTCGGCGACCGTTTTTTGCACGTCTTTGTTCGCGGTCGTCAGATTCGTGTACGTTTCCAGCAGGCTGGCGTTGGAGGAAACGACTTTTTTGCTGTCCTTATCGACATAAAGCTGAATGTGGCCGACGGCGTACAGCCAGCTTTGCGCTTCGACCACCGGAATGTGGTTCACGATCCCCGCTACGCGCTTGTGGGAATGGCCTCCGACGATCGCGTCCAGCGTGCCGTTGCCCGTCCCGTTCGCCAGATCGACGAGCTCGCCCATAATTTGCTGCGATTTGGCGTCCTGTTCGCCCGGCAGGTGGGAGGTCACCATGACGATGTCGGCTCCTTTGGCGCGCAGCTCAGCGGACAGCTCCTTCGCGTATGGAACCGGATCGGCGAACGTCAAGCCTTCGATGTTGGTGGACTTGGTCGTCGTCTTGGTCTGCGGCGTGGCGAGGCCGATAATGCCGACCTTCAGCCCGCCCTTCTCCACGATGGCGTAAGGCTGCGTCCAGTCGACGCGCTTGCCGGTTTTGTCTTCGATGATGTTGGCTCCGAGAATCGGGAACTTCGCTTTCTTGATATTGTCGATCAGCGTGTCGCGGCCGAAGTCGAATTCATGGTTGCCGATGGCGGCGGCGTCATATTTGACCTGAGCCATCGAATCCATGACGGACTGGCCGTTCGTCGTATTGGAGATGAGCGTTCCTTGCCATGCGTCTCCGCCGTCTACAACGACCGTGCCGCCGGGATTGACCGAACGGAAATCGTCGACGATGCCGCCGAGCGTTTCGATACCGCCCTGCGCCTGATTGCGCTTCTTGTCGAAGCCCACTTCGATATGGCCGTGAATGTCATTCGTGGTAAGAATATCGATAACCTGGAAAAGGACCGGTTTCAGCGCCTTGACCGCTTCGTCGCGGGTCACGGAACCTTTCGGATCGAAATTGCCGTCCAGCTTCGGCTCAAACAGGCCGGCGAGCGCACCGTAAGCGACATACGGACGGGACGCTTCGCTGATGGAGGCAGCGTCTTTGAAGTAGCTAAGCACGTTCTGGTTTACTTTCGGCGCCTGGCCTTTGGTGAGCGCGCGCACGACGAGGACGGCCAGCTCTTCACGGGTCACCGGACGGTTCGGCTCGAAGAGGCCGCTGTCGCCCTTGGATACGATGCCGGCGGCGACGGCGTTGGTAACGGCTTCAAGCTGCCACGCCTCCAAGTCGGAGAAAGACTGCGCCGATTTGTCACTCTTCGTCAGCTTGGCAGCCCGGTTCAGCATAGTGACGAGCTCCGCGCGGGTCACCGGCCGGCTGCCGCGCAGGTCGGTATCGTTTGGATACCCTTCCACCGCGCCTTTCTCGAAGGCCAGCTGCATGTCCGTTTTGGCCGGAGTCGAAGCGGCGGCTTTGGTCGCCGTCGCCGGTTCGGCCGCCAGCGCGTAAGGGATGCCTGAGAGTCCGGGCGCGCTCAGCAGCGAGGCGGAGAGCACCGATAGGACGGCGGTTTTTTTCCAGTGGGACGAATGCTTGGTCAAATGAATTTCCTCCTAAACCATGGTTATATATGGGAATGAGTCTATTATAGCGGATAATTGTCATCGCGGTGTGAACGCGATTCATATTTTTTTTTGATGAAGCGGGCCTTGAAAGTTTGCTATAATAGAACGATCACGAACGATCGAGGTGCGACCGATGCAAAAATATTTAGATCTACTGCAGGACATCATGGCGAACGGGGTGCGCAAGGAGGACCGGACCGGAACGGGGACCATCTCGGTATTCGGGCGGCAGCTCCGGTTCGATCTATCCGAAGGCTTTCCGTTGCTGACGACGAAAAAGCTCCACATCCGCTCGATTTTGCACGAGCTGTTGTGGTTTTTGAGCGGGGACACGAATATCCGCTACTTGCAAGAGAACAGCGTCACGATATGGGACGAGTGGGCGGATGAGAACGGTGACCTTGGGCCGGTCTACGGCTCGCAGTGGCGTTCGTGGCCGGCGCCGGACGGAAGGAGCATCGACCAGATTGCCAAGCTGATCGAGCAGATTAAGCGGAATCCCGATTCGCGCAGGCATCTGGTCAGCGCTTGGAACCCCGCCGAAGTGGACAACATGGCGCTGCCGCCTTGCCATTATGCGTTCCAGTTTTATGTCGCGGACGGCAAGCTGTCATGCTTGTTCAACATGCGTTCGGTCGATACGTTTCTCGGGCTGCCGTTTAACATTGCAAGCTATGCGTTCCTGACGCATATGATGGCGCAGCAGTGCGATCTGCAGCCGGGAGAGCTGGTCTGGACGGGCGGGGACGTGCATATTTATGCGAACCATGTGGAGCAGGTCAATCTGCAACTGACCCGCGAGCCGTATCCGCTGCCGCAGCTTGTGATCAAGCGGAAGCCGGATTCGCTGTTCGATTACCGGTTCGAGGATTTCGAGATCGTCGGGTATCAGAGCCATCCGTCGATCAAAGCGCCGATTGCGGTATAACGAGAGCGTACGGGGGCATCATGAGGCAAAAAGGGCGCTTGCGGTTCGCAAAGCGGCAGAGTGTTGGGAAACCCTAAAAGTAGAAAAACTGAGACAAATAGAGGTGGGGTATAACGTCCGCCTTTGAAACCCGTGAAAATACCGCAAATTCTAATCAAGTTCACGGGTTTCAAGAGCGGCTGGAGGGATATACCCCACCGGCGTATGCGGAGAATTTCTACGCGAAGCGGGTTTCTCAACAAGCTCGGACGCTTGCGATTAGCAAAGCGGCATACTATACGCAAGGAGAGGTTCGCGTGACGATTTCTTTCATACTCGCGATGGACGAAGCCCGCGGCATCGGCATTGACAATGATCTGCCGTGGCGTTTGCCGGCGGACTTGGCTTATTTCAAGCAAACGACGAAGGGACATACGGTGCTGATGGGCCGCAAAACGTTCGATTCCATCGGCAAGCCCCTGCCCGGACGGCGCAATGTCGTGCTGACCCGGGACGACCGATTTACTGCGCCGGGCTGCGAGGTGGTCCATTCCGCGCAGGAGGCGGCCGCCGACTACGGCCGCGGCGGAAGCCGGGCTTCCGAGGAGCTGTTCGTCATCGGCGGCGCGGAGGTGTACAGGCAGTTGCTTCCGTTCGCGGACCGGCTGTACATTACCGAGATCGCGCACCGGTTCGCGGCGGATACGTTTTTTCCCGAGCTTGAGCCCGGCGAATGGCGCGAGGTGTCGCGGCAGCGCGGCGTGAAGGACGAGAAAAACCCGTACGACTACGATTTTGTCTTGTACGAGCGGGTCTGAATGTAACGTATCTCCAAAAAAGGAATGAAGCCAGAGCTTTTCGCGCATCTTAAAGGTTGAACCGTGTGCACATCCCAGCATGATTGAGAGGAAGATGCCGAACATGACACAGGTCAACCAGCATCAAATGCCGATCCAGCATGTGATCGACAACGCGGAGAAAGCGATCCAGGTGGCCAAGGATGCCGAAATGGCCGTCCGCCACGCGCAGCTTCAGTCCGACCCGCACAAGCTGTCCTCTGCGCTTGCGCAGCTTGAATCGGCGCATCAGGCGCTGGCGAAGGCGCAGAGCCAGATGGCGGCGCAGGACCACGAGCATCACGGACAAGAGCTCGTGCAGGTGCAGGACCAGTTGAACCAGGCGCAGCAAAGCTTGGACGTGGTCGCATCGAATACCGAGCAGCCGAAGCAAGTCCGCTGACCGGACGCAGGTTGCGCCGCTCTGCGGTAATTAGGCGAAAAAAAGCACAAGCACGCCGGTCAAATTCGGCAGAGCTTGTGCTTTTTGTATGTTATGGAATTTGCAGCAATTCGAGGCCGTTTATATCGGGACGCTACCGTTACGCCTGCAAGTGCTGTCACGCCGGTAGAAACGATCCCTTGAACCGAGTGTAATGTGTGGAATGCATTTCATAGCAAGCGTTTTTTTCTATGAAACGCGATGTGTTACAATACAGCTAATGAAGGGGAGGAGCGGACGGCTATGGCAAACATTAAAGAAATTGCCCGCATGGCAGGCGTTTCGGTCACGACGGTCTCCCGCGTGCTGAACCGCCACCCGTACGTGAGCGAGGACAAAAGGGCCGCCGTGCTGGAGGCGGTGCGGAAGCTGGACTATGTGCAGAATTTGAACGCCGTCCATTTGATCAAAGGCAAGACGTCGATGATCGCGGTCGTGCTCCCTTATGTGGATAATCCGTACTTGAGCTCGCCGGTGGAAGGCATCTTGAGTGAAGCGAACCGGAGCGGGTACCGCGTTGTCCTCTGCCAGACGAACTACCGCCCCGAGGAAGAGCTCAAAGTGCTCGAAATGCTCAGAATGAAGCAGGTCGACGGCGTCATTATTACGTCGCGGACGAATGATTGGGATGTGATCAAGCCTTTTTTGGCTTATGGTCCGATCGTTGTTTGCGAGGACGCAGGGGACGAGCCGCTGTCCTGCGCCTATATCGACCACTACCGCAGCTTTGAATCGGGCTTGCGCTATTTGACGGCCAAGGGACATCGGCACATCGCTTGCTGCATCGGCAGGCGAAACAGCAGCACGAGTCTGGCGCGGGAACGCGCCGTCCGGGAAGCGCTCGCTGCCGTGCAGGAGCCGCTGCGGCCGGAGTGGATATTCTACGACGCGCTATCGATGGAAGCGGGGATGGAGGTCGCGCATCGGCTGTCCGGCATGAACCCGCGCCCGACGGCGGTGCTGGCGGGTACGCATCAGACGGCGGCGGGGCTTGTCGCCGAAGCGCGCAAGCTCGGGCTTCGCGTACCTGATGATTTGGCGGTGATTGGCTTCGATAACCATATGCTCGGCCAGTTGCTCGACATTACTGCGGTAGAGCAGTCGAACAAGGACGTGGGCCGCGCCGCTTTTCAAATGCTGTACCGCTATATCGCGGAAGACCTGTATGAGGCGGAGAAACAGGAGCTGCCGGTCCGGCTGGTGGAGCGGTCAACGGTTTGAGGCGAGCGGAAGCTGGACAAGTAGAGGAGAGCCAGCTATAATAATACCTAGAATTACGATATATAGATTTGCGATGTATAAATTCGAATGACAGCATAGGCATGGAAAGGAGGCGCACTCTGCTATGAAGCTCAGCAAGGAGCTGCTGAAAGGAAGCACCGGCACGATGATTCTTACGCTGCTCGGGCGGCGCAATATGTACGGGTATGAATTGATCAAGGAGCTGGAGAAGAGCTCGGGCGGAATATTTTCGCTGAAGGAAGGGACGCTGTATCCGATTCTGCACGGCATGGAGGCGGAGCGCTGGGTCGAGGCGTACTGGGAGGAAGCTCAGGGACGGCAGCGCAAATACTACCGCATCACCGAGGCCGGCAAGCGGCATCTTCAGGAGAAAACGGCGGAGTGGAAGCAGTTCCGCGACGCGGTCGATCTCGTCTTGGGGGAGGGAAAAGCATGATCCGTGAGCACGAGAACGTGCGGGATTATTTGAGTAGTGTCTGCTCGCAGATTCGGGTGAGAGAGCTGCATAAGGACATCCGGCGGGAGCTGGAAAGCCACTTGGAGGAGCTGGTGCTCGATAAGGAGGCGGAAGGCGCGAGCCGGGAGGAAGCGGTCGCTTGGGCGATTCGGCAGATGGGCGACCCAGTCACGGTTGGGCGGGAGCTGCACCGCATTCACAAGCCGCGGATGCATTGGGGCTTGCTGCTCGGTTTGATCGCCTTTCTGGGGCTGGGGGTCTTCGCGATGAGCAGCATCGAGTCCAGCTATGCGGTGATGCGTTCCAACGGCCTAAAAGGAGTTGATTTCGCAATTCGTAATATGTTTTTTATCGGGGTGGGAATGCCGATTTTATTGGTGTTTTATTTTATGGATTACCGGAAGCTGAAGGCTTGGTCGCTCCTTATGTATTATCTTGCCGCTGGCGGTATGCTTTACGTGCTGCTGTTCGGACATCAGGTGAATGGGGCGAGAAGTTATCTGTCCATTTGGAGATTTTCAATAGATTTGGCTAGCGTCACTTCTTATTTATTTATCGCTGCTGCGGCCGGATTGCTTCTCGATTGGCGGGGGCAGAAGCGTCATTTTTGGCTGAAATCGATGCTTGCTTTTGTTCTCGTACCGGTCATGCTCTATGCGATGGTGCCTTCGTTACCGACGCTTCTATTTTATCTGGTAAGCTACGGGATATTATGTGGGGTCGTTACCCGTAAATGGTGGCTTGCGCTGCTGCAAACGGGAGGAACGCTGCTTCTTCTGGGTGGAGCGTTCTTGATCAGGTTTTACTTGAGTCAGCGAGTGTTGGCATTTCTTAATCCCGATAGAGATCCTTCGGGCGCGGGGTATATGTACATCCAGATGAGAGAGGCTCTGAGCAGCGCCGGCTGGTGGGGCCACGGATTCGGAGCGGTCAATCCCAAGCTGCCGTATGTTCATGGTGAACTGATTTTTACTTATCTCGTCTACAGCTTCGGTTGGGGAGTCGGTATTGCGGTTGCAGGTGCTGCCGTTTATTTTGTGGCCCGGATGCTCCATTCGATGGGGCAGATCCGCGAGACATATGGCAAAATGCTGATTGTGGCCGCCACTTCGATCATCGGGGTGCAATTCGGCTATTGCATCGGCATGTCACTAGGCCTGCTGCCGATTACCTCGGTTGTCCTTCCGTTCGTCAGCTATGGCGGAACCCATATAATGGTCGAGATGGCGATTATCGGCCTCGTTCTCGGCATTTACCGGCGGAAGGACATGATCCGCCTCGGCAGGACCTTCTGACGGCAAAATAGACGCCAGTCGCACCCGGCACAGCGGGACGATGGCGTCTTTTTGCATGTCTAAGCGGCTACGTCCCGCTTGCCGAAGATGAAGAACGACAGCGCCATAAACAGCGCAAAATAAGCGAGCAGCATCGTAACCGAGAAGCCGAGGGTCATTCCTTCGATCAGCGGTTTCCCTTTCAGATATTGCGTCAGATCGAGGTGGGCGAACAGCACATACTTGACCCAAGAGTATTCGCGAAGCCCGTGCACGATGCTCGTTCCGACAAAGAGCAGGGCAATGGAGCCGCCGATGGCGAAGGAGCTCGACCGGAACACGGTGGAGATCATGAATCCGAACGTCGCCATCATCACGAGGGAAACGCTGTTCAGCGCATACGTTTGAAGCAGGGAAGCGACCATGCTTTGTTCGACGACCATGCCGTCCCTTACATCGAGACCGGGCTGATGAAGCGCGCCGAGTCCGTAGAAGCCGATGCCGAGAAGCCAGCTTATGGCGAAAACGGAGACCAGCAAAAATAAAGCAAATCCGAGAGATGCGATATATTTGCTTAACAGTACTTTCCACCGTTTGGCCGGCCGGATCAGGATGAGCTTGATTGTACCTCCCGAAAACTCCCCGGCGACGTTGTCCGCCGCTACGACGATCGTAAAGATCGTGATCAGCGTGATTAGGCTTGTTCCCAGCGTGACGGGAGTCCACAAGCTGCGTTCGTTGACGGGAATGTCGTGCTCGATGGCATACCGGTCGCGAAGAATGCTTTCCTGAAGACGCTGCTTCTGTCCTTCGCCCACCCGCGCGTCGCTTATCATCTGCTCCGTCTGCTGAATGTTTGCTGCGAGCCGGGTTTTCCAGTCCCTTTGATCATTCGGCTTATCCATAAATTGGACAGTGGACAGGAGCGTCATAAATACGATCAAGCTCGCGGCCATCACCCAGGTTCGCCATCGGCGGAAAATTTTCATCGATTCGTTCTGCACCAAAGGCATCAGCCTAAGCATGCTGCTCCCCTCCCGTCAGCTCCAAAAATTGTTCCTCCAGCGTCCGGCCCGAACTGCGGACGCCGTACACTTCGATGCCGGCTTGCACCAACGTGCGCACAACAGAGGGGATGACCTGTCTGGCAAGCCTGCCTTCGACTGCGGCTTCGGCCGTCCCGCTGCGTTCCGGGCCGGTATGCTCGAAGGCTGCCTCCGGATACGAGGAGGCGAGCAGCAGCTGCGCGCTTGCAGGCTCGTTCACCTCGAACACGACGCGGAGCTTGGCGTCCGAGGGCCCGGCGGCCAGCTCCCGTACCGGACGAACGTCGATCAACTCGCCTTGGCGGATGATGGCGACCCGGTCGCACATGAGCTCCATCTCGGACAACAGGTGGCTGGAAACGATAATCGCCAGCCCTTCCGTCCGGGCCAGCCGCCGCAAATAATCGCGCAGCTCCCGGATACCGGCGGGGTCCAGGCCGTTCGTCGGCTCGTCGAGGATCAGCACCTTCGGACGGTGCAGCAGCGCTTGCGCAACGCCTAGCCTTTGGCGCATCCCGAGAGAGTAGGTGCGCACCTTATCGCGAATCCGCTCCTTCAAGCCGACCAGCTCGGCGACTTCGTCGATTCTGGCTTTCGTCACGCTCTCGTGCATCCTCGCAAAGTGCAGTAAATTGTGGTAGCCGGACAAATACTTGTACATCTCCGGATTTTCGACAATAGCCCCGACGCGCTTCATGGCGTCTTCAAACTGCCGCTTGACGCTAAGGCCGTCGATCAGCACTTCCCCGCCCGACATTCCGATGAGACCGACGATCATGCGGATGGTCGTCGTTTTCCCTGCACCGTTCGGTCCGAGCAGACCGAATATTTCGCCAGCCCGCACCTCCAGATCAAGCCGATTGACGATCGCCTTTCCCCGGATCGTCTTCGTAAGCCCGCGAATTTGCACTACGGGCGGCCGGTCCCTCCATGCCCCGGAACCCGTTTGTTCCGTCGGGAGCTTTTTTTCTACAGCATGCTCTGCCTGCCTGTTCAAACCATATCCCCTCCGTACGATATCCTTCCGTTCGGAATTCAGTATAGCCGGGACATCTTAATAACTAGCGGAGGAAATTCTTAACAACATCTTAAATTCAGGAGGACTGGGAAAAGGGTACAACGACGAAGAGGACCGGAGCAGCCCCCGGTCCTTACTAAGCTATATCAATGGTTAAATGTGTACATGTATCGGAATCAGAGCGGCTGCACATGCTGGTAGGTCACAATCAGAGCGAACGTGAGCAGCAGACTTAAGAACGCATATTTCAGTTGCCTCAGTGTGAAATTCATGAGCTTCCCTCCCTTTCCTAGCCTGTGAGATTCATTGTAGCGCAGGACAATAGGTCTTGGTGTTAAGATTTTGTAACGATGCGTCTAGCGGTCCCTTAGCCATCGGGCCGTAGATAGTCGTCATTACCCGTCCGACTGTCTGCCTGAATCATAGCGGCAAGGTGAATAGTTAAGTAATTTAATTATCAGCGATTCATCATCCGATTGCAATTGAAGTAAATGGAAGAAAAGGAGACGATTGTTTTGTAGACGCTAGAGAAGGAGAGAGGGAACATGGGATCGAGAATCATGCATTACTGCATATCCAATCGAATTGCACAAAAGCTTTCCATCGAAAACCGCAGCGATTTTTTGATTGGCGGGATTGCGCCGGACGGTCTTCGTGAAATGAACCATTCCAAAGAGGTTACCCACTTTGTTGAAAGAGAGTCAACGGGGAGGCGCCGCATAAACTATTGGAGGTTTGTTGAAAAGTACAAAGAGCGGATACGGGAGCCTTTTTACTCGGGCTATTTATGTCATTTGATTGCGGATGAAGTGTGGTCGGCGGATACGTATTTTCAAAAGGTGCGGTCGTTGTCGGCGGAGGAACGGAGCGAAGCGCGGAACATGAGCTACAGAGACTTTCGGAGACTCAACGGTGTCATTATTGCGCGATATGGGCTGCAGCGGGACCCGCATCCGATTCCCGAAGTAGCCATGGACGAAATCAGTGCGGAGTCCGTTGCGTCATTGCTTGACGATTTGGACAGAGATTTCAATTTCGACAAAACCGCGGCGCACGAGCCACTGGAGTTTCTGCGGCATGACGAGGTTTTTCACTATATCGAAGTATCGGTCAACCGTTGTGCGGCCTTCCTGCTTGAGCACGTGATGGAGCCCAAAGTTAGCGAGCCTCGGCCGGCTGCTAGCCCAAATCCCGCGGCAGACTGTTCCGGCTGCGGAAAGCCGTCGGACTGATCCCGTAAAAGGCGGCAAACTGCTTGGAGAAATAATGGATCGAATCGTAGCCGAGATTGTCCGAAATGGATGTGACCGACTGCCGGCTTTCCAGCAGCAAATTGGCCGCTTTTTTCATTTTCATCCGCAGCAAATAGTCCTTCGGGGTCATGCCGGTTTCCTGCTTGAACAGCTTGTAAAAGTACGATTTTTTCAGCCGGCATTTGCGGCACCATTCCTCGAACGAATAACGGCGCTCCGGGTGGCGCTCCATCTCCTCCATAATTTGCAGAATGCGGTAATCGTTCGGCGCAGCGCTCTTGATGCTGTTGTACCAGCGCAGCAGAAACGCGCGCATCAGTGCCCCCGTAATCGATTCTACATAATAAGGAGCGTCCTCCGATCTGGCGATTTGCACGAACAGTTCAATCAGATGCGGATAGGGGCTCAGCGACGTTTTGGTCGGAAATTCATCGAGCTCGGGGCAATGTTCCTGCCGGGTCAGCATCGACCGGTCGGGCGGATCGGGATAAAAGGCGAATCGCGGCTCCGGAACCGGATGCCGCTCCCATAAATCGCAGTAAATGTTATAGGAATCGAGCGGAAAGCCGGGCTTATGATGAAATGAATGCACCTGTCCCGGGCGGATGAAAATCAGGGTGCCTTTTTCCACGGAATACGTGACGTTGTCCACGACGATATCTCCGCGGCCGTCCATAAACAGGTGATAGGCGAACGTATAGCCGACTCTTGTTCCTTCATGCTCGCCGCCGTTATACGTATAGGGAGCCGCCGAACGCACATGCGGAGCGATTTCTGCCAAATCCTTCATCACGGGTCCCTCCGGACGTTAGATTCTCACGAATAGCGGAATTTTGTACAAATCGATGGAAGGCCTTTCAAATACATGCCCAACGTCCTAATGATACAATAACCCCGACAAAAGAAAAAGCGCAGGAGGCTGGAAGGCGATGGAGGAGCGGAAACGGACAGGCGGCAGTCTGACGCAAGCGCAGCTGGACCGCTACGATAAGGAAGGGTATTTGGTGCTGCCCGACTTGCTCTCCGAAGAGGAGATGGCCGCCGCCCGGGAAGCGATGACCGCGAAGGTATCCATGATTGCGGATGAATTGCACGCGAGCGGAATGATCCCGGATAAACTGGACGACCGGCCGTTTCCGAAGCGCCTCGCCGAGCTGTTTCGCGGGCTCACCGATCAAGACTTTCTGCGGTTTGGACGCAGCTGGCGCGACCGAATTCCCGGATATTTTCACCTGATGAGCAGCCCGCGCATCTTGGATGCCGTCGAATCGCTGATCGGCGGCGAAATCTTCTGCAATCCGGTCTACAACGTCCGGCCGAAAGTTCCGGGCGTCGCCGCAGGCGCGGTGCCCTGGCATCAGGACAAATCGTATTGGCCCGACGCCAATGCGAATCCGGTCATTACGGTGTGGATCTCGTTCGTCGATGCGACGCTGGAGAACGGCTGCCTGCACCTGAAGCCGGGGACGCACCGGAAGCGGCTGCTCGAATGGCACCGCGAGAGCCATACCGGCACCGGCTATACGGCGCTGGAGGACCATCAGCTCGGCAGCCGCGAAACGGTCGCCCTGCCCGTCAAGGCGGGCACGGCTATTTTGTTCAACGACCGGCTGCTGCACATGTCCACGCCGAACCGGTCGGATGAGGTGCGCTGGAGCGTCGATTTGCGCTACCAGCCGACGGATCAGGACCCGATGTCCGCGCACGGGGCAGGCTTTCTCGCCCGCAGCCGGCTTTATCCCGAAAGGGTTGCCACCTTGCAGGACTGGCTGCTGGAGAAGACGGAGCACGCCGTCTAGTCAATCCTATCAATCAAGCTGCGGAGCGGCTTCAGAGTGTTGAGGAAGTGGTCGTATAAAAAATAGAGAAACATACGTGGGTGGGGTATCTACTGGAGGAGCGGTAGCGTTCGCCTTTGTCTGCGGGAAATACCCGCTGTTAAGCGGCTCCAATCAAAATTTCCCGTGGACAAGAGCGACCGGAAGTAGATACCCCCCCTCGTACATCTCTATTACCTCAATTGACCACTTTCTCAACAATTCAGCTGCGCAACGGCTTAACTCACCTAGCCCAAGAAAGCGAGGTCGCCAAACGATGCGATTCCGACAAGTACACTTAGATTTCCACACCTCCGAAATGATCCCGCATATCGGGCGTAAGTTTTCCAAGCCGCAGTTTCAGGAAATGCTCAAGCGGGGGCACGTCGACTCGATTACCGTCTTCGCAAAATGCCACCACGGCTGGGCGTATTTTCCTTCCGAGACGAACGAGATTCACCCGCATCTGGACTTCGACCTGCTCGGCGCGCAGATCGAAGCGGCGCACGAGATCGGCGTGAAGATGCCGGTCTACTTGTCGGTCGGCTTCGACGAGAAGCTGGCGCGCGTCCATCCCGAGTGGCTGATGCGGGACGAGAACGACCAGACGAACTGGGTTAAAGGGTTCATGACGCCGGGGTATCATCAGTTTTGCCTGAATTCGCCTTATCTCGATCTGATGATCCGTCAGGTGGAGGAGGTCGTTCGCAAATATGATGCCGACGGCATCTTCCTCGACATTGTCGGCGTCCGCACTTGCTACTGCCATACTTGCGTGGCCATGCTGCGCCGGGAAGGAAAAGACCCTCGCGAGAAGCGGCACGTCGTCGAGCAGGGCGAGCGGATTTATGCGAATTACACGCAGCGGATTCGCGAAGCGATCCATGCGATCAAGCCGGAGATGCCGATTTTCCACAACGCGGGGCATATCTCGCAGGGACGCCGGGACTTGGCGGCAATGAATACGCACCTGGAGCTGGAATCGCTGCCGACCGGCGGCTGGGGCTACGATCATTTCCCACTGTCGGCCCGCTATGTGCAGCCACTCGGCATGGATTTCCTCGGCATGACCGGCAAATTCCACACGTTCTGGGGCGAATTCGGCGGCTACAAGCATCCGAATGCGCTGCGCTACGAAACGTCGCTCAGCTTGGCGAACGGAGCGCGCTGCTCCATCGGCGACCAGCTTCATCCCGAAGGGCAGATGGACCCGGCCACCTACGAGCTGATCGGCAAGGCATACGCCGAGGTCGAGCGGAAGGAAGCGTGGTGCGCGGACACGACGGCGGTCGCGGATATCGGGCTGCTGTCCGTCGAATCGGTCGGCGTGGACAAAATGGGCGGCGCAATGTTCACGGGCAATTCCGATGCCGGGGCGGTACGGATGCTGCTCGAAGGCAAGTTTTTGTTCGACGTGATCGATCCGGACGCCGATTTCCACCGATACAAAGTCATTATACTGCCGGACTACGTGCTGATCTCGGACCGGCTGCACGCGAAGCTGGAGCAGTTTCTACGGCAGGGTGGGAAGCTGCTCGCTTCGGGCAAGTCCGGCCTAGACGCGGAGGAGCGCGATTTCGCAATTGATTTCGGCGTGCGGCGGGTCGGCGAGAATCCGTTCAAGCCGGATTATTTCCGTCCGAAGTTTCCGCTGCGCAGCCTTGGCGAAGCGTCGTTCGTTATGTACGCCGCGGGGCAGAAGATCGCTTTGGACGGCGGAACCGAGCTGGGGCGGCGCGAAGATCCTTATTTTAACCGGGAAGTATTCACGTTTTCGTCGCATCAGCATACGCCCAGCTCGATGAACGACGGCGGCCCGGGAATGGTGGAGAGCGCCAGCGGCATTTACATCGCTTGGAACGTCTTCGAGGACTATGCGACGAAGGGCAGCTTGTTCCTGAAAGAAATCGTGCTCTACGCCTTGGACCGGCTGCTGCCGGACAAGACGCTGACGACGAGCCTGCCCGCTCAAGGAATCGTCACGCTGCAGGAGCAGCCGGGCGAGCGCCGTCTCGTGAATCATCTGCTGTACGCGGTGCCGGTCAAGCGCGGGGACGGTGTCGAGATCATCGAGGACATTGTTCCGCTCTATAATGTCGACGTGAAGCTGCGCTTGCCGGGACGACGGGTGAAGGGCGTGTACCTCGCGCCGCAAGGAACGCCGCTCGATTACAGACTGGGCGCAGAAGGCATCGAGTACACGCTGCCCGAGCTCGAATGCCATCAGATGGTCGTCATCGATCTGCAAGATTAAGACAACTTCAAGGTTTTACCAATTCGGAGGTGTTCCAATGCACCTCCGTTTTGTCCTATAATGAAACTCTGATAGCGCTTACTGCGGGAGAGGTGACGGGGCTTGCTGACAGCTATGAAAAACCGCGTACTGGACTACTATTACTCGCTTTCCGTCAATAAAAAGATTACGCGCTCGTTTATGACCGCCCTGTCCTTGCTGCTGATCTTGCTGTCCGTCTTTACGTACCGTGTCTCGTCCGCCATACTGATAGACAAAGCCATCGAGAACACGGAGCAAAATTTGCGGCTGGTCTCGGAGAAGCTGGAGATCATCCTCGACAATTCGGAAAACTACTCCAAAATCGCGATTACAAACAACAGCGTGCAGCGCTACCTGAGCGCCCCGCCCACCTCGGACCCGCTGGAAAATTACAACCGTTCGGTTGAGGTTTCGAACGCCCTCGCCGACATCGTCGATTCCAAGACGTTCGTGGACGCTATGCTCATTTACGACCGCAACGGCAACCTGTACGATTCCGGCGGGCTCAAGAACGTCCGGAACGTCAACGACGAATATGTCCGGGCATTCTCAGGTTCCGTTTACGGCCCCGTATGGAAGGATACGACCAAAAGCAACTATGAGAAGGAAGGGGGGGCTCACCCTGTCGTCTCGCTCCTTCAGAAATTCAACACCGCCAAGGACGGGAGTCCTCTTGGAGTGATCCAACTATCTATCGACGAGCGGTACATTGCCGATCAATACGCCCATATCAATATCGGGCACAGCGGTGAGATCTTTATCGTCAACAAGCAGGGCACGATCGCTTCGCACAGCGACAAGAGCCAGCTTTACACTTCCATCGGGCAGGAGCCTTATTATTCCTGGGTGATCGGGCATGAGGGCGGCCGGACGTTCAGCTTGAACGGCGAGGACAATCTGGTCGTTGCCCGCACCTATCCGCGCTTGAACTGGATTATTGTCGGAATCGTGCCGATTAAGGAGATCACCCGCGATAATCAGATTTTGATGGAAAAAACCTTTTATTTAAGTCTCATTTTCGTCGTTTTGGCTATCATCCTGACCATTCTTATCGCCAGATCGATTACGAGGCCGCTGAACCAGATCAAGAAAACGGTCAAAAGCGTACAGGAGGGCAACCTCGACGTCTGGCTCGAACTGAAGGAGCGCGACGAGATCGGCGCCTTGGCCAGAGAGTTTAACAAAATGGTCGTCCGCACCAAGACGCTCATGGAAAACATGGTGGAAGAGCAGAAGAAGAAAAAAGAATATGAGCTCGCCGTCATGCAGTCGCAAATTAATCCGCACTTTTTGTACAACACGCTGGAGAGCATCTGCGCGCTTGCCGATTTGAAGCGGAACGCGGATATCGTAAATATTGTCAACCAGCTAGCGCTGTTTTACCGGGGCGTGCTCAGCAAGGGCAGCCACATCATCTCCATGGAAGATGAAATCATCATTACGCAAACGTATTTGGAGATCTTGAAGGTGCGCTACGGCGACCGGCTCGATTCCCGGTTCGAGATCGACGACAACGTGTACAAGTACTCGACGATCAAGCTGCTGCTCCAGCCGATTGTGGAAAATTCGATCAATCACGGGCTCCGAAACAAACGGGGAAGAGGACTGATCCGCATCCAAGCGCATGTTCTGGACGGCAAAGTGCGGATCGAGGTGAGCGATAACGGTACAGGCATTACGCCGCAGCGGCTGCGGCAAATTTTGAAGCCGGACTCCGGGCATTACCGGACAAAAAGCTTCGGGCTGAAGAGCACCGACGAGCGAATCAAGCTGTATTTCGGTTCCGAATACGGGTTGGAGATCGATAGCGTGCCCGGGGAAGGAACGACCGTCCGCATTACGCTGCCGGCTATCGAGAACGGGGGGATACCGCATGATTCAAGCGATGATCGTCGATGACGAATATTTGATCCGGGAACGGCTGAAGGTCGGCGTCGACTGGCAGGAGCTCGGCTTCGAGATCGCCGGAGAGGCCGAGAACGGGGAGGAGGCGCTGCTGTTGCTTGAGCACGCGCCGATCCGGCTGGCGATTGTCGACATTAACATGCCGATCGTGGACGGCCTGGCGTTCGCGAAGGCGGTTCAGCACCGGTTTCCCGAGCTTCGGATCATCATCCTCACCGGTTATGGGAGCTTCGACTATGCGAGAACGGCTTTGCAGGCAGGCGTCTCCGACTATTTGCTGAAGCCGGTCAATATGGAGGAGCTGACGCAGGTGTTAACCGCGATGTCGGCCAAGATTCGGGAGGACATGGCGCGGCATTCGCAGCAGGAGGATTTCAGGCAGAGCGTCCGGGAAAGCAATACGATTTTGCGCCGGACCTTCATCCAGAGCTTACTGGACGGCACCGGCCCGGGCGGACCCGAGCACAGTACGGAAAAATGGCGGCAGTTTTGCCCGAATCTGAGGGACGATGCGCTGCTTGTCATGGTGTTCTCGATTGACAAATCTCCGGGAGCCGGAAAGGAGCAACCGCCCTGGAAGCGATTCGCCGTATTCAACATCGTCGGCGAGCTGTTCGGCGGTCTTCGGCCGTGCGAGCTTACGCTGGATGACGAGGACCGAACGGTGCTGCTTGTACATCCGAATGCCGACGGCAGCCGGGAGAAGGAGTGGCTGGAGCGGCGGGGGGCGGAAGCCGTCGAAGCGGTCCGCCGGTTCTTGAAGTTTACCGTGACGGTCGGCATCGGCCATATCGCGCAAGGCTCAGGTGGCATTCCGCAGTCGTATAAGGAGGCGGTTCTGGCTTGCAAGCATCGCACCGTCCTCGGCGGCGACCGGGTGATCCCGTTCGAGCGCTTGCCGAAGCCTGCGTTGAAAGCGGACCTGTCCTTTATCCGGGAGACGCTGATGGTTCAGCTTAGGCTGGGCAACAAGGCGGCGGTGGAGCATGAGCTGCGCCAATGGCTGGAGGGGATCGTGCGGCAAAAGCTGTCTTTGGATACGCTGTACATGACCGTCTACGAGCTCGTGGCGACACTGAATCTATACGCCTCCGAGAGCAAGCTGGATATGACGTTTTACGGCGGTGACACGTTCAATCCGGTGCGGTTGGTCGACGAGCTGGAGCGGATGGAGGAGATCGTGGACTGGGCGGCGGCGCTGTTCGGCCGGGTGCTGGAGCAGACGCACAGCTTGAAGCAGTCGACACCCGCCAAGCTGGTGGATAAGGCCAAGCAGTTTATCGACGGGCAATATGCCGATCCGGACCTCGATTTGAACGCGATTGCCAAAAGCATTTTTATTCATCCCAGCTATTTGAGCCGCATTTTCAAGAACGAGACCGGCTATTCCGTCGTGGAGTACATGACAAGGCGGCGGTTGAACAAGGCCAAGGAAATGATGGAGAACGGGTGCAAAAATTTGCTGTTCGTCTCCGAATCCGTCGGCTACAAAGACCCTCATTACTTCAGCAAATGCTTTAAAAAGCATTTCAGCGTGCCGCCTTCCCGGTTTACCGGGAGCGATTCCCGCGAATGATTTTGTCGAAGACGGCCCCGTTGTGCGCTGTGCGAACGGGTGCGGTCTTTTTTTGTATGGAATGTTCACGGAATGTTAAAAATATTCCCGGTGGCGTAAAGATATTGCATTCATGCGGCGGGCGGCGCCCCTTATAATGACACTATGTCGAACAGACAAACGGCATAAGAGAACAAACATAAACGGGGAGGTTGCTTAACACATGAAAAAAAGAGCGCTTACACTGGGGCTGGCATCGCTGTTTGCCGCTTCAAGCCTGCTGGCAGGCTGCGGTTCGAATGACGCCGCCCAAAGCAATGCCGGTACCAAGGGCGACAGCAAAGGCGGGGACAAAGTCAGCATCCGCATCTTGACGCGTATCTCCGGTACCGATCCCAAGTCCGTGGCGTTCCAGAACCTGCTCAAGCAATTTATGGAGAAAAACCCGGATATTACGGTAGTCGACGAATCGTTGAACGACGAGGCCGCCTTCAACAATAAATTCAAAACGGCCGTGGCGACGGGCAGCGTCCCGGAAATTTGGATGAACTACGGCGGAGTGGCATTTAAAGACTACGCCAAAAATATCGCGATGGACCTCGATCCCGTGCTGAAAGAAGACAAAGCGTGGGCCGACGCGTTCCTGCCGCTGTTCGACACATGGAAATACAAAGACCTGCCGGGAACGTATGGCGTGCCGAACGAGTTCTACAGCGTCGCGATCTACTATAACAAAGAGCTGTTCCAAAAAGTCGGCGCCGAGCCGCCGAAAACGATCGAGGAATTCGAGGCGGTCGCCGACAAATTCAAAGCGATCGATGTCGTACCGATGGCGATGGCCGATAAAGACAACTTCCGCGGAGGCCACCTGCTGACGAATCTGGCGCTGAAAAAATACGGCTTCCAGAAAACGGAAGACCTGATGAGCGGCAAAGCGAAATGGAACGATTCCGATATGGTTTCCTTGCTGCAAACGATGAAAAATTGGCAGGATAAAGGCATCTTCGGCAAAAACATGGTCACGACCGACGGCAACGCGATTACGAGCATGTTCCTCGGCGGTAAAAGCGCGATGATGTTTGAAGGCGTCTGGGCTATTTCCTCCATCGCAGCTTCTCCGATCGCCGACAAAATCGGGGTCATTCCGTTCCCGGGCTACAAAGACAAGCCGGAATTTAAGGACAACTGGTTCGGCGGAGCGGGCGGTTACTCCGTTTCCAAGGAAGTCACAGGCGCGAAAAAAGACGCTACGATCAAGCTGCTGAAGTTCCTGACCTCCGTCGATGCGTTCAAGTATTTCCTCAAGGAAACGAAGGGCGGCGTTTACCCGGTCAAAATGGATTCGGGCTCGGCTCCGGTCGATCCGGTTACCGCAGAGTACGTCAAGGCGCAAAGCACCGCCAAAGACTTCAAAGGCGAGATTGAGGAATACAGCCCGATCATGCAGCTGCAGGACAAGGTGCGGAACGAAGTCCAAGGCATGTTCGCCGGCAACCCTCCGCAAAAGACGGCGGATACGATTCAGAGCTTTGTCGAATCGAACAAGAAGTAGGCGGCGGAAAACCAGCTTCGCATTGTAGATGAATTCTCCGTTATAGATCGGTGGGGTATATCCCTCCAGCCGCTCTTGAACCCCGCGAAAGTTTTGATTAAAAGTAGAGGTGTTTTCGCGGGGTTCAAAGGCGGACGTTGCACTCTTCCGGGATATACCCCACCTACTATTATTCGAGAATTGCTTAACCATAAAAGCTAGTTTTCCTTGCGGAAAAGTAGAGTAATTATGAAAAAGCCAGCTTTCCGAATGGAAAGCTTGAGGCTGTCAAGAAAGTGGCTTTGACAAGAATAGAGATACATGTGGAGATGGGGTATCTACTGGAGGAGCGATAGCGTTCGCCTTTGTCTGCGGGAAATATCCGCTGCTAAGCAGCTTCCAATTAAGATTTCCTGCAGACCCGGGGTCCCCGCAAAGTACTCGGACTAAGCTACCCTGATTCAACTTCACTTTGCGGGGTGGAGCAGCGACCGGAAGTAGATACCCCGTCCCCTCATAACCTCTATTACCTGTTTTTCCATCTTTCTTGACAAGCTCCGGCTTTCCTACGGAAAGCCCTGAGGAGGGGAACAACATGGTCGGCCGAAAGCCTTATTTTATCGCAGCCGTTTTTTTGCTGCCGGCGCTTTTGTTATATACGCTGGCGTTTATCGTGCCGATCTTTCAGACGGCTTACATGTCCTTTTTTAGCTGGAACGGCATCAAGAACGTCGCCTTGGAATATGTCGGGCTGCAAAACTACAGCGCCATGTTTCAAAAGCCTGAATTTTACCGTTCGCTCAAAAATATCGGCGTGTTTATCCTGGCCTCGTTCTTGCTGATTTTGCCGGTCGCTTTTGCGCTGGCGCATATCGTCACCAGCAAGATGAAGGGAAGACGTTTTTTCAAGATCGCCTTCTTTATGCCTTCCGTGCTTCCGCTCACGGCCGTCGGCTTGATGTGGCAGTTTTTGCTCAAAGGAGAGGGCGGCCTCGTCAACATGGTGCTCTCGGCGATCGGCGCAAGCTCGCTGACCCACGATTGGCTCGGCGAACCAGCCATTGCCATCTACGTTGTTGTGGTGGTCAACGCCTGGATTTATTGCGGGCTGAACATGATCATTTTCGCCAGCGGCATGGTGGCTATTCCGGAGCAATTGTACGAGGCGGCGGCTATGGACGGAGCGGTCGGGTTTAAACGACTTTGGTACATTACCGTGCCGATGATGAAGGAAACGCTGAAAATTTTCTCGATTCTTGCCGTTACGCAATCGCTTCGCGTGTTCGGGCAAATTTTCGTCATGACCGGCGGAGGACCGAACGGCGCCACGGATGTGCCGACCACGCTGCTCTATTACGAGTCCTTTAAATACAACAACTTCGGGATGGGCAACGCCATCGGCACCTTCATTATCGTGGCGGCGCTATTATCCACGGTCATACTCAACAAGCTGATGAACACGAAGACGATGAAATAAAGGCAGGTGAAATGGAACATGACGCTTCGCTCGTATAAAATTCCGGCATATTTGTTTTCTACGCTTTGCGCGGTTATTTTTATGTATCCGTTGTTTTTTTCGGTGATTTCTTCGCTCAAGGACAATCTGGAAATATATAATAGCGTCTTCTCGCTGCCCGAGGTATGGCGCTGGAGCAACTACAAGCTCGCTTTTGTCACCGCACATATTGATAAAGCCGTATGGAATTCCTTCATTTATGCGATCGCAGGCACGCTTCTGACCTTAGTCTTGGGAGTCATGGCGTCGTTTATCCTGACCCGGATCTCGCTGAGGTGGAACGGCGCTTTATATATTTATTTCATCATGGGGCTGATGATCCCCGTCTATTCCCTTGTCATTCCGATTTCCCGGATGATCGGCTCGTTCAACGGCTTTAACAACTATTTCGTCATGATCGTGCTGTACGCGACATTTCAACTGCCGCTTACGATTTTTTTGATTACCGGCTTTATGAAAGGAATTAACAAGGAAATCGACGAATCGGCGGTCATGGACGGCTGCGGTCCGGCGACGCTGCTGTTTCGGATTTTGACGCCGCTGTCCATGCCGGCCATTTCGACGGCGGGAATCCTGGCCTTTTTCGATATTTACAACGATTTGATTTGGAACGTCATTATGGTCAATGACCGGAGCATGTTCAACATTTCGATGGCGCTGATGTCCTTCGTAGGGGAACGGGGCAGCTCGCAGATGGGCCCGACGTTCGCGGGCATCATTCTCACGATCATTCCGACCATTGTCATCTATTTGCTGTTTCAGGAAAAGGTGGAGTCCGGCCTGAGCGCGGGAGCCGTGAAGGAGTAACGGAAAGGCCGGCCTTCTTGGAAGGGCTCCGGCATGATCGGCTGAAAGCCCGGCAGAGGGGCTTTCAGCGTTTTGTGTTTTTAAATTCCTCTACTGTACGTTTGAAAAATTTCGCAGCAGCGCGTTTTTTTGCCCCCTGATTTGGACCGGCATCAACCGCTTTTCTCCCGTTTCCGGGTTCAAAATCCACCTTTTCGCATCTTTGAAGGTTCCCGACTTCGGCGCGGAAATAAAGGAAATTTCGTTACGTTCCAGCGCGATCAGGTTCACGTTATTGTGATGCTCGGCAGTCGGCGGGAAAATTGTTTTGACCTTCGCGTTCGCCAGGTCCATATATTCAATCGCTCCGCCTTCCCCGTTGGCCCCGGTGTAGCTGATGAAGGCAACATGGCCGCCGTCCGACGTCCAGATGGCTTTCCCGATGGCCGAACGGTCGGAAGGGGAGTGGACCATTTTATTTTGACCGCTCGTCAGGTCGTAAACCCACAGGCTTGAGGCCAGCCATAGCGGAACATTTTCTCCTTTGGCATAATTGCGGTTCAACGTGGCGCTGTACACGATCCGATTCCCGTCAGGGGAAAGGACCGGCGCGGCAAACTCGACCATCAAATACCCTCCGGCGTCGTCGAGCGGAACCGGCTTCCCTCCGTACGATTGAACGATTCGATCCAATTCGTCTTGGGTCATATAAAACTTCATCCGTTCTTCCCCGTTCTCTTCTTCCGCCCGCTTGACCAGCCGAATTCCGCCCTTGACCAAGGTCTCGACTTTTCCGCTGCCCGTATCCAACACGCCGATCTCCTGATCGACATGAGTGGTTTGGTCGCTTTTCACAAACAAGATCCTCCGGTGATCGGGGAACCACGAGATCGTCTTGATTTCGTTCATCGGAGGGAGGCTGTCGAAAAATACGTGCTGCTTGGTGCTCGTCAGGGATTGAACCACCAGATACCTGACCGTCTGCTGCTCGTTCCATTGGGTGTAGGCGGCTTTTGTCCCGTTTGAGCAGATCACCCCGAAATTGTCCGGAGTCACGTCCGGCAGCTTTAAAATCGTCTTGCTTTCTGCCTGCTCCGGATAATAAGCGACAAGCTGGCTACCTGTTCCGTCAGCCGTAATGCCCGCAAGCCAGCCTTTATAGTTTTGAGCGCCTTTCAGACCCTGGTAGCTTGTGATCAACAGGTGCACGATCCACGAAAGACCGACAATAAGGATTAAAATTAACGCGATAATATGGAAGCGGTTTACCGTTTGCGCAGACCCCATAATTCCACCCCAGCCTGAAAATAATCGTAAACCATTCGGAAAAAAAGGTGCCCCTGTTCCATCATTCCTCAAGAAAGGAGCACCGGTAAAGCTGCAATTGGCCGTGAAACGGCTTATGTTTGAATAAATGCGGACGACCCGTCAAATATTACGGATTCCAGTTTTCCAAGGGCACCAAAGTTCTGGAGTAAAACACGCCGTCGCTCGTGTTCCCGTGGAGATCTTGAAACACGGTCTTGTCCAGGTCGGCGATGACCTTCACGTAGCGGCTGCCCGGGCATTGATTCGGACCGAAATCGTTGCGCTTGATGGTCGACGACTTGTCCTTATCCACATCCCGGATGGTGAAGTTGATGTTCATTTTGACATCGACGGTATTTTGCCCCGTTGTGCTGGAGCCGTTTCGGTAAGGCAGCGCATTTTTTCCCGACGTATTGTACCAGGTGGCGCTGCCGTAGCTGAGCAAATATTTGCCGCCGGAGGAATTATGCAGCTCGCCGATCGTATGCCGGGCGTACGTATCTTTTTTCTTTGCGCCGCATTCGTTCGGGTTCCAGTAGCCGATCAGGATAGGGTTATTTTCCGTATCGTAGTGACGTTCTGCGGCGGCCGCGTTCAACCCGTTGTTCTTCAGATTCGGCAGCAGCGCTTCAAAAGAAGCTTGTTGGCTTTGGAGCGCTTGCTCCTCCGGCGTCGCGTATACGGCTCCGGACATGTTGGACAGGACGGACCCGCCAATCGCATCCTTATGGATAATAACTCCCGACGGCTCCTTTCCCGCAAACGCCGACGATGTCGTAATGGCGCCTAACAATAAAGCAAACGACAAAACTTTTACGATCTTTTTTTCCATGGCATACAACACCTCCGACAAAAAGTTCGTTCCATCATGTCATGCTGTGATGTATTGAAAGGTGGCCACCCGTTCAATCGCAGAAAAAGTTTTAAATCTAAATAATAGAATAAATAACTATATTTTCCTTATTTATATCAAGGCTACAGGATGAGACTCCTATTTTCAATAGCTTCAGATAAAATGGTAACTTCGAACTAGCCTGATTCGAAAAAAGATAGCTCTTGTCGTCGCAGTTTGTCGAGGGGACGAGAGAAGGAGCGCTTGGGGGAGGAAGGCTCTGAGGCCGGGCCATAGGAAAAAGCCGTCCGGCTTATGCCGCACGGCTGTGATGAATACAATGAAGCGCCTTTACTTGGAAAATCCTGCGACGATATCCGCCGCCGCCCGTACGAGCTCGGGATCGACCGTATCCTGCGCGCGGTTCCCGCGGCGCACGCCGGTGCCCATATGTACCTCGCGTACGCCGGTATCTCGAATAAACGAGGCCAGCGATGGGAGGTTAAGCCCGCTGCCTGCGAGAATGGCGATCGGACGCGACAGCTCGACGGCCTGCAGCCGGAGAATCTCGTCCCGGGCGTCCAGCACGCTCGGCTTGCCGCCGGACGTCAACACCCGGTGGATTTGCGGATATTGGGCGAGTACGTGCAGCGTGCCCTCCAGATCGTCCGTCTCGTCAATCGCCCGATGAAAGGTGACTGACAATTCGCCGACCTCGGCCAGCAGCTTCTCGAGCAGCTCCGTATCCACCTTGCGTTCCGGCGTCAAGCAGCCGGTTACGATTCCGGCGGCGCCGAGACGCCGCACCGTCCGAATATCCGTCAGCATCGTTTCGAGGTCCCATTCGTCGTAACAGAACGAATTGCTGTGCGGGCGAATCATGACATTGACGGGAATGCTGACCGAAGCGACAACCTGTTCGATGAGTCCATAGCTTGGAGTTACGCCGCCTTCGCAGATGCCGGAAATGAGCTCGATTCGTCCCGCTCCGTTTTTTTCGGCAATAATAGCATCGGCCACGCTCGTGGCAATGACTTCCAAGATCATGTTGACAAGCTCCTTTTATATAAATTGGAAAATATGCGGATTGGACAATAAACGTGAATCAATCGGAACCATCGCGGGCTTTCATACGTCTGAGCTCCTTCAAGGAATAGAAGGTGCCTCTCCAATAAATCCCGCCTTGCTTTAGGGTCAGCCAGACCGAACGGGTGACGATATAGCATAATAGAACGACACTCAGCGGCATCAGCAGCGACTCGAATCCGCCTTCTCCGGTGATCGAGCGGATCAGCAGAAAATAGACGGCGAGCATCAGCGCGACCGACAGAGCGAAACCCCAGGCCGCCGGGCCGGACAGAAGCAGCATGCCCGCCCAAGGGAACAGGAACAGCGCAAGCTGACCCAGCATGCCGAGAGCCGCGAAGCTTAAACGGTAGCCGAAGCCCGAAAACAAGTTTTTCTCCAGGCCGCGAATGGCCCCGCCAAGACTTGCATACCATTCGACGGCAATATGCTCCGTGCCGGAAGCGAGCCGCTGCCGAAGCCGGGCTTCCTTGACCTTCCGGCCGAGCTGAAGATCGTCGTCCGGCCGCAGCGCGATGGCCTCGTGCGTGCCGATCCGCTCGTACGCCTGTCTTGTGAGCAGGTTGAAGGCCCCGATCCCCATCCCGTGCTGATGCTGGAAATCGTCGTTCCCCCGCCAAGGGCGGATATAGAGACTGAGCGTAAAAAAGAAAAACTGCACGAACGTTCGAAGCCACAAGCCGCGTACAAGCATCCGGGGGGCCAGCGTCACATGATCCGCCTGCTGCTCCTGCAGGAAGCGGACCGCATCCTCCACCGTTTGCGGCTCGAACTGCACGTCGGCGTCCGTGAACAGCAAATATTTGCCCCGCGCCTGCAGATAGCCTTGATACAGCGCATGGTTTTTGCCAAGCCAGCCGGATGGCAGCGACGTAATGTGAATGACCCGCAGCGGCACCGCGATGCCGGCCCGTCCCTCGGACCATCGCCGCAGCTCGTCCAGCTTGCGACCGGTCGTATCCTGCGACCGGTCGTTCACGGCGATGATTTCGATCCGGGGGTACGTTTGCCCGAGCAGATGCTTCACCGTTTCGACGATGGACGATTCCTCTTCTTTCGCCGCGATAATAATCGAGACGAGAGGCGCTTCGGACTCTTTGCCGTCCTGAGGAGTCCTGCCCGTTCTCCATCCCGCTTGTCCCGGCTCCGAGCGGGGAAGCTTCAGCATCCATTGCCGCGCCCGCAGCGTATCCCACAGCATGAACAGCCAGTAGGCAAGCGCCGCCAGCGCCCATATGTCCATGACCCCCATCGGGTTGATCCCTGCCTTCCGCCGGTTCTGAGCTGTACTTGCGCTCACCTTGCTTTGTCCGAATTATAGCATGTCCGGCGCTGTAGGAACAAATATTGAAAGCGGTATTCCTATGCAGTATGCTACTATATAAAAAACAACGGAAAGGGGAAACGCAATGACGAATGAGCAGGCGCAGCCGTTATTCCGCAAGAAGCTGAAGGCTGCCGAGCTGCCCGATTTTTTGCGTATGATTCGAACGCGCGGCCTGACGGCGGAAGACTTGGTGTTTCTGTGCATCGGCACCGACCGCTCGACGGGCGACGCCCTCGGACCGCTGGCCGGCACGATGCTGCAGGAAGCGGGGTATCCGCATGTGGTCGGTACGCTTGCCCATCCGTTCGATGCAAGCAACATGCGGGAGCGGCTGAATGAAATTCCGCAGGGGAAAACCGTGATTGCGATCGACGCATGTCTCGGTCAGGCCGCCTCATTAGCCTGGTACCAGGTGTCCAACCGCCCGCTGGAGCCGGGCAAGTCGGTCGGCAAGCAGCTTCCGCACGTCGGTGACTATTCGATTGCCGGGATCGTCAATGTGGATGCCGGGCAAAAATACGCGATTCTGCAAAGCACTTCCTTATTCCGGGTCATGAACATGGCCAGAGAAGTCGTGTCGGCCATCCGCAGCGTATTCCCGCCGGAGGAAGCGGCTTGTCCCCAGATCAGGGAAGAAGCATGAAAAAAGAGCGGTCTATCCGCACGGCTATTGTGCCATGCGCCGCCGGATGCCATTTCCGCAGCAATAGAGCCGCCGATCCGTTGGGAGCAGCGGCTCTTTGCCTTTTGACGTGCGTCGTATGAGATTATGCCGTTACCTTCAAGCCGACGATGCCGCCGACGATGCATAGCAGGAACAGAATCCGCAGCAGATCGCGCGGCTCGCCCATAAAAAACATCCCCACAATGACCGTACCTAACGCGCCGATGCCGGTCCATATCGCGTAAGCCGTACCGATCGGCAGCGTCTTGAGTGCTTGAGACAAAAAATAAAAGCTGACAATCATTCCGACGATCGTCACGACGCTCGGCCAAAGCCGAGTCCAGCCTTGCGTATATTTTAAGCCGATCGCCCATACGACCTCCATAATCCCTGCAATCGTCAAATAAACCCATGCCATCATAATCCACTCCCTTCTAGGATGTCCTGTCTTCCGCAATGCCTTTCCAGTAGATTCCCCAAACGGCTGTCAGCCGATGCTCCCAGTCGTCGGGCCGGTAATAAAACTGCTGCAGGAACGAACCGTCCAGCAGGCAGTAGAACGAGGCGATCAAATCCTCGGAGCGCTCGCGCCGAAGTACACCCGATGCCATGCCCTCTTCGAAAACTTTCCGCAGCAGCTCGGTAAGCTGCTCCTCCGATGCGATAAACCGCTCGCGCAGTACCTCCTGCAGCGCATTCGGCGGGAACAGCATCGTCCGCTTAAGAAAGGTCGCGTATTCCTCGCTAAGCAAGTAGGTGCGGCACACGTCATGCAGAATCGTCCGCAGCTTTTGCTCCGTGCCGAGCCCGGTCAGCTTCTCGGTCAATTGCCGGACACGGGAGGCGTGCTCGGCCAGACAATCGTCGTATACGGCCAAGAACAGCTCTTCCTTGCTCTTGAAATGCGCGTAGAGCGAAGGCGTCTTGATCCCGACCTCCTTGGCGATTTCCGATAGCGGCACCGCGTCGTAGCTGTTCTGAGAGAAGAGACGCAGCGCGGAGGCCTTGATTTTGTGAACTGTCATAAAAAACACCTTCCTAACTAACGATAATTAGGTTGAGTTCATTATAGATCAACTTTCGTTCCAGATCAACCATCTTCAAAAAAAATTACACATATCCGGGTTCGTCCGCATATATAATGGGTATTACCTTTTTAGTGTTCAACGGAAAGGAGCATGCGTGTGAGAGAAGTGAGACATATCAATCTGAGCGATCCGGACGGCCGGGTATACTGCTGTCTGCGGAATAGAGTCGTGAAGCTGGATGAAGAACAAAAACAAGCTTTTTGCAGCGGCTGCCGCATGTATGCGGGAGAAGCGGGCGGGAAAGGCGTCGAATGCGTATGGGAGGACCTTCGTCCGGTGAGCGATCCGCATGTGGTCCGCGATCCGTACGCCGAGCTGGCCAGCAACCAGAAGAGGCAAATTTGGCCGACGGATCATCTGTCAACCTGCATGGTCTTTGGCGGATGAGAAAAAGAGGGATTGGAAGGAAGATGTCGAATGCTATGCAGAGAGGTCGCAAGCCTGTTTAACCAAGGCTTAACGACCTCTCTGCGGCGTTTATAGCATATCCCAGATTTGCTTGCCGATCAATATGGCGGTAATTCCGATAAACAGCGGCTTCACGTATTTGGAACCTTTGCGGATGGCAACCTGCGAGCCGACGAGGGAGCCTGCGATCATGGCTAGGCCCATCGGCAGACCGTAGCCGAGATGCACTGACTTTAACCAGAAGAACGACGCCAAGGAAGCGATGTTGCTGGCGAAGTTGAGCACCTTGGCATTGGCCGAAGCGCCTACGAAATCAAATCCCAGCATCAGAAACAGAAAAAGCAGGAACGAGCCGGCGCCAGGGCCGAAAAATCCGTCGTAAAAACCCAAAGCGAACGCGCATACCGCCGTCGCAAGTCCGCGGGCGAACGTAAACCTGACCTGCTGTCCCGAGCCGTCCCAGTTTTTTTTCAGCAGCGTATAGATGAGAATGACGATCAGCAGACCGACCACCAGCGGCTTTAAGAAGGTGGAAGGCACCAGATGGATCGTATACGTGCCGAGAGCCGATCCGATGAAGGACAACGGAAACAGGAGCAGCACCAGCTTGCCGTTAATTTTGCCGGAAAATAAAAAGGAGGCGGTGCTGGTTAACGAGGATAGCGTTCCCCCAAGCTTGTTCGTTCCGAGCACCATATTGGTCGGAAGTCCGGTGAACATCAGCGCGGGAACGGCTATGAGTCCTCCTCCACCCACAACGGAGTCGATGAAGGCGGCGGCGAACCCCACAATAACGAGAAACAAAATCATATCGAATGAGGGCAGTTCCACGAGCAATTTCTCCTTACGGCGTCAAGTTAAATACTGGCAGACCGAAACAAATAATGCATTCTAAAGTATAAAAAAAAATACAGGTTTGTACAATGCCAATTTGTTGGGGACATTACTTGGGAGAGGAGAGGGTCCATGATTCGCTTCATGCGGCCCCGGACGGTGAAGCAGCGTTTTCGTCTGTGGATTGCGCTGGCCATTCTCATGCTCGGGCTTTCGATCAACATCGCTTTTTATATATTGTATCAGCAGGAAGCTCAGGCAGAGGCGCTGCGCAATTTGTCGGACAAGCTGAGTCTGCAGACGTTGTTCATCGACCGGTGGGTGCAGGAGCGGGAGCTGGATATGCGTCTGCTTACCGAGGATGAGGCCGTCAGAACGCTGAACAAGCCCTTGATGGAGAAAATGTTCCGCGATTTCACACTATTGCAGAGAGAATTCTCTTCGCTATCTTATGTGAACGCAGACGGTATCACGGAAGTGGACACCTATTCGGCTACGGGCCTCCAGGTCAACGAGCGCGATTACTATTGGGCTGCGAAACAGGGTAAATCGTCGATGTCGGATGTCGTCATCGGCAAAGCAACCGGCGAACCGGTCATTATTTTCTCCGCCCCTACCTATGACAAAGGGGGAAGATGGACCGGATTGCTGCTCGGCTCGGTCAAGCTGGAGACGATTCAGCGAGTGGTGGGTTCCCTGCATTCCGGGGAGACGGCTGACTTTTATCTCCTCGACCGGGTCGGCGTGCCGGTGACAAAGCCGCGCTTTATCGACGACGTACGCCAGAACTCGCGCCCGATCTCGACGGACATTACGCGCCGGGCAGCGGTGCAGGCGGTCTCGAAGGAGGCGTATGTCAACTACAAGGGAGACATCGTGTTCGGTTCGTATCAGTGGATAACCGGCCACCGCTGGCTGCTGGTAGGCGAAGTGAGCAAAAAGGAACTGTATGTGAACTTGTACGGGCTGATGCTCGTTTTCATCGCCATAACGTTGGCCACGCTGATGTTAAGCTTCAGCGGTATCGTTATTCTTACGCGGCGGATCGAACGTCCGCTCGAATTTTTGCTGCAGGGCACCCGTATCATCAAGGAAGGGCAATACGGATACCGTATCGACCCGGCCGTCTTCAAGCATGCCCCTGCCGAGCTTCAGGAGCTGTGCGATACGTACAACCTGATGAGCCGTAAGCTAAAAACGACAGTCAAGCTGCTTGAGGAGTCGGCTATGATCGATCCGCTCACCGAATTGTACAACCGCCGGTATATGATGCAGAACGGAAACCAGCGCTTGCTTCGGGCCTTGGCAGCGGGGTATCCCTGCTCGGTGTTGTTAATCGATATCGATTATTTCAAGCAGGTCAACGATACGCACGGCCATTTGGTCGGCGACCGGGTGCTGCGGCATGTGGCGGGAGTGCTGCAGAGGCAGACGGGAGGCGACGAATTAGCCGCCCGATACGGCGGAGAGGAATTTATGGTGCTTGCGCTGCGCTTGGGCGCCGTGCAGGCCAGAGCCTTGGCGGAGACGGTCCGCCGGGCCGTAGCCGCGGAGCCTTATGAGGCGGACGGCGTACGTATCGCGCTGACGGTTAGCATCGGAGGCGCGGCGTGCACAGGCTTGGCCGAAGGAGCGGACGCGAAACTGCTACTGGAGCAAATGATCGAAGAAGGGGACAAAGCGCTATACCGGGCCAAGCAGCTTGGCCGCAACCGGGTCGAGTGGGAATCCGGTCCGCCGGGAGACGGCTGATCGGACGCCGCTGCGTTCAGGAGCGGGACCTGCCTTTTCACCTCCGGGCGAAAGCCTGCATATACTGGGGTCATCGGCCTTGGAGGCGCTTAAGGAGGCAGGGACGCAGTGGAATGGGAGGAATTTGAACGGGCAAGGCGGGAGCGCATCGTTACCCGCCGGTTGGCGAAGCCCAGACTTGACGTGAAATATCCGCAGGTGCTGGGACTACAAAACCGGCTCGTCCAGCGGATCGTCAATCATTCGATATTGGACGCCATCTACAAGCTGATCCGCAAGCAGGACTACGTGCAGGACCAGACCAGAACGGTATCGGGCAGCTATAAGGTCAAGCTGCATAAAAACGGCCTGCTCAGCTTGCTGTACGACGTTTACGGATACTCTCAGGGAGCGGCGCACGGCCTCACCTTCCAGAGCTCGCAGACGTTTAATTTGCGGGACGGTACGGAGTATCAATTAAAGAATTTGTTTAAACCGGGAAGCGATTATGTCCGCCGGCTGTCGGCGATTATCCGCCGCAGGTTCAAGGAGCAGGATATTCCGATGCTCACGGAATTTCGTTCGATCCGTCCCGATCAAGATTTTTATTTGACGGACCGCGCCATCGGCATCTATTTTCAACTATACGAATATACGCCGTATGCCTATGGTTTTCCGACGTTTGAAATCCCTTTTACGGAAGTCGCGGACATTCTCGATCCGAACGGTCCGGTCGCTTTGCTGGCCTACCGTTGAACGGTGTTCAGGCCGCCGGCGCCGCTGTCGAGGAGACGCCGGCTTTGCTGCAGCAACTTGATAACCTTAGGAAGGCGAGGCGAAACTATGGCCAAGCATGCCATCGTTGCAGGGAGCACAGGGCTTGTCGGAAGCGAGCTGGTAAGCTTGCTTCTGGAGCATTCCGCTTACGACCGGGTGGTCACGTTGGTACGGACCGACTCGGGCATCCGGCATCCGAAGCTCGAACAGCGCGTCATTTCCTTCGACCGTCTGGCTGACGAGGCGGCTGGCGGTTTCGATGGCGCCGACGTGTTCTGCGCCCTCGGGACGACGATCAAGAAAGCGAAGACGCAGGAGCAGTTCCGCAAGGTCGATTACGGCTATCCGATGGAGCTTGGCCGGCTGGCGTCCGTCTCGGGCGCCGCGCAATTGCTCATCGTCACGGCCATCGGAGCGGACAAGCAGTCGGCCTTTTTTTACAGCCGGGTCAAAGGCGAGACCGAAGAAGGGCTCAGAGCGCTCGGGCTGCCGGCGCTGCATATTTTCCGACCTTCGCTGCTGCTCGGCGAGCGGGAAGAGGTCCGCTTCGGGGAGCGCGCAGCTGCGCTTCTGTCCCGAGTCGCCGGTTTTGCCATGCGCGGGCCGCTGCGGCCGTACAAGCCGATCGCCGCGCGAACGGTCGCCAAGGGCATGCTCGAAGCGGCGCTCCGAGGCGCCCCGGGGACCCATGTGTACCCGTCGGACCGGATCGAAGCGCTGGCTTCCGAATTATGAAAAAAAGCCGCGGATCGCGGCCTGAGCTTGTCGAGAAAGTGGACTTTAACAAAAATAGAGATGCATACGGAAGTGGATACCCCACCCCCTCGTAACCTCTATTATCCCATTTGACCACTTTCTCGACATTCTGAGGCCGCTGCTCGCGGCCCGAAAAGGTTACTGACCCGGCAGCTTCTTAGGCTTGCTGCCGAACCACTTCACGTATAACGCTTCATACGTTCCGTCTTTCCCGAGAGCTTCGATTGCGCCGTTGATTCTGCCGAGATGCTTGTTTTTCTTTTTCGCAACGATGGCATAGCTTTCTTTGTTCAGAACTTCCCCGACCATCTTCACTTTGCCTTCCCCGTCGTTTTGCAGGAAATGGTGGACGTTGCGCTCGTCGAAAATGACCGCGTCCAGCTTTTTATTTTTCAAGTCGGTGTAAGCATCCGAGATATCGGGATAGCCCCGGACCTCTTGGGTGCCCTGGATTCCGCCGGCATAAATATAAGAGGTCGAGCCGCTCTTGGTTCCGATGACTTTTCCTTTCAGATCGTCCTTGCTCTTGATTTCCTTGTTGTCCGAAGCGGTAAGCAGGACCAGCCCGGTCTGAAAATACGGATCGGAAAAAGCAAAATTATCCTTGCGGGCTTTGTTGACGGTCATCCCCGCGATCGCCATGTCTACTTGGCCGGATTTCACGGCTTTGTTCAGCTCTCCTTGCGTCATCGGAACAAGCTCGTATGGCAAGTTCGCTTTTTGCGCGATCGCTCTCCACAGCTCCACTTCGAACCCTTTATTCTCTCCGTTCTCGGTATACGTGAACGGGCGGAAATTGCTTTCTATCCCGACTTTGACCGGTTTTTCCCCGCCGCATCCCGCGATCAGGAGCGTCAAGAGGATAGCCAGCAGTCCGATTCTCCGTCCGCTGCGAATTACGACATCCATTCCCTTCGTACCTCCTTTTCAGGTAAACAAAGGTATTGTTTGTCTTCCGAGGGACGGTTATGCAATCCGGCCGCCGGGCGGATAAAAAAAAGAGGGGCCCGCTTGGTGTCAGCCCCCGAACGAGTCCCGGAACGCTTTGGCCAAAGCGTCCGATTCCACTTCCCACAAAGCGGCCACTTCGCCGCAGACGTTCTCGTCGAACCAATCGGCCAGCACCTTGCGATTGTCCGCATGCTCCACAATATAAGGCAGGTTCAGCAGCACCTTTTTGTAATACAGCTTTTCCGCTTGCTCTACCGCTTGCTGAGGGACGTAGCATCCAAGTTTTTTGCGGGCGCGGTACAGCTCCCGGCTGCAAGTGCGGCGAATTTGCCGGGCGGACGGGTAAGGCCGGCTGTGCTTCATTTGGTTTGTTGGATTCATCGATAGCGGCATCTCCTTCCTGCCATTATGCTATGCGGAAGAAGGGCGGGCGGGTACTGCCGACGGCGGTTTTTGAACGTTACAGAAAGTTTAAGTTCGCTAAAGCATTAAAGCGGACTGCGACTTTCTGTACCAAGAAAAACTTCCGCTAAAAACGGTCTGGCTTCTTTGAATGGACTCCGATAAGGAGTTTTTCTTAAAAAGGGGCGGCGTCTACTCGTCGATGACCAGGTAGCCGACCATCGGTCCGTTGTGAGCCATGTCGGGATGGGTTAGGCAGATGATCCGGTAGACGCCCGGTTTGGAGGCGCGGAAGGAAACGACGGTTTCCTTTCCTTTTTTTACCTCCCCTTTGATGTTAAGGCCTTCGATGATAAAAGGATGACTGGCGCCGTTGACGCCGTAAATGCTGAGCCGGATGCGCTCGCCTTTCTTCATATAGATTGTTCCCGGGTCCCAGCGGTAAGCTTCGATCGTTTTGCCGTCCGCTGTCGTCGACTTGAACTCGCCGGTCACGAGCTGGATCGTCCGTTCGGGTCCAGCAGGGCTCATCGCGGTCCGAATCGTTTCGCGTTCCCAAAAGAGCAGCGCGGCACCGGCCAACAGTACGGCGGCGGCTCCGATTTTCAATCCCTTCAGTCCCTTTTGGCTCAGCACATATACCTTGGTCATCGGCATCCCCTTCGGTTTCGAATCGTTTGTACGAGTATATTCGGGTGCTTGTCTGAACATGCCGGATCGGTTTCAAACCGGGAAGCGCCGGGTAAAGGTTCTTAACTCGAACACCGGGGGAGGACGATCCATGATGCGCTTAAAAGGTAAACTGGCCCTGCTGGGGCTGTGCCTCGTTCTGCTCATGCCGTGCGCAGCAGGCGCACAGGCCGTATCGGCGCGGGAGGTGGCGGCAGAGCTAAGGGTCCGACTGGACGCTTTGTTTGGCGAGCATGCGCTGCTGGCGGTTTTTGCGATGCAAAAACGGTACGACGGCGCCGTCGATCGCGAACAGGCCGCTGCGCTGCTCGGGAAAAATACCGAACGATTGGCAGCCACGCTGCGGTCGGCCTACGGGGAAGAGAGCGCCAAGACCTTCGAGCCGCTGTGGTCGTCGCATATCGAGGCTTTGTTGAACTATGCGCAGGCCGCTGCGGCTGGCGACAAAACGGCACGGGCGCAGGCAGCGAACGGCTTGGAGGCTTATGCCAAGGAGCTGGCGCTGGTTTGGGCGAGGCTCCTTCCGGATTTGGGAGCAGCGGGGCTGGAAGCAGGAGCGAAGCGGCATAACGATCTGGTGCTTCAAGCGCTCGATGCTTACGCGGACAAAAATTACGCGGCAGCGTATAAATCGATGCGCGAAGCTTACGCCCACGCGGTGGCAAGCGCCGATTTGCTGGCGGTGGGCATGGCTGCGCAATCGCCGGACCGATTCGACGCGTCCGGCATGAAGACCCGCAAGGCCGATCTGCGTGTGGCGCTTGGCCGCTTGCTTGGCGAGCATGCGCTGACAGCCGCATTTGCGATGCAGAAAAGCATCGACGGCGCAAGCGACTTCGATCAGGCGGCTGCGGCGCTGAATGAGAATGCGGAGGATCTGGCGGCCGCCGTCGCTTCCGTTTACGGGGAGACGTCCGGAACGGCGTTTCGTACGGTATGGACCTCCCGTACCCGCTATATCTTGGATTACGCCAAGACGGCCGCATCCAAGGACGCGTCGGCGCGGGCAATCGCAGCGGGCAATCTGGAGAAGGCTCAGGCGGAGCTGGCACAATTTTTCGCGGATGCGAACCCGCAGCACGGGAGCAAGCCGGAGCTGCTGAACGGTCTGACTGCGCAGACCGGGCAAATGACGATGGCCGCTGACCATGATGTGCTGGGCGAGTACGCTGCCGCCTATGACAATATGGAGACGGCCTATGCCCAAATGCTCCTGATGGCCGACCTGCTAGCGCAAGGAATCTCGGACCAGTACCCGGACCGGTTCCCGGACGCTCCGGCATCCGTACGGAAAACCGTGACGATGCAAATCGGCGAAATGGAGCTGACCGTGAACGGCCAGACGATCCGGATGGACGTCTCTCCCGCACTTCAAGAGGGCGTCGTCTATATTCCGCTGCGGGTTCTCGCCGAAGCCGTCGGCGCTACGGTGTCATGGGACGCGGCGACGAATACGACGCGGTTAGCTTGGGACGGCAATCAGGCGTCATTCCCGATCGGCTCGGATCCAGCGGAAGTCAACGGCAGGGTGAAATCGGCCGGTGGGGCGCCGACCATCATGCAGGACGGGCGCGTCATGGTGCCGATTGACGTTCTCGGCGAAGCGACGGGCTGGAAAGCGGAGCTTGGAAAAGATGACGGCTCGATTCGTCTGACGACGACCATTGAGGAACGTTTCTAGCCATCTGGCAAGCATGGATAAAAGAAGGATCGCCCTCCCGGCTGTCGGCCGAATAGAAGGCGATCCTTTTGGTGCAGGCAACTCAACTGCGGCACACCGTTATTTACGCAGCGCGGCCGCTTGGGGCTTGCCTTTGACCAGCGTACCCGAGACGTAGATGGCCAGAAACAGAAGCATCGCCAGCGCCGACAGCAGATACATCGTGGAATAGCTTGTCCCCGAAGCGATGCCGCCCAGCAGCAGGGAGCCGAGCGCGATCCCGAGATCGATCGAGTTGTAGAACGTTCCGTTCGCCGTACCGCGCATTTCCGGGCTTACCTGCTTCACGGTCCAGGCCTGCAGCGAAGGCTGCAAAATGCCGTAGCCGATGCCGTAGCATAACGCCGAGGCGAGAAGTCCGGTCATGCTGGATGTATACGACAGCAGTACGAGTCCGACGGCCACCATAAGCGCGCCGGGAGGCAGGACGGCGATATGGCCTTTTTTATCGAAAATTTTTCCGGCGACCGGGCGAACAAGCAGCACCGCTCCGGCGTTGCATAGAAAGAACCAGCCGACGTTCCCGATATGAACCTCTTTGCCGAACAAGGCGAGATAGCTGATCAAGCCCCCGTACGTAATCGAGAGCAGCATGTTCAGAAAACAGGGCAGCGCCACCCGTCTGTAGGTCCCGCGCGTATCCGGGGCCGAAGCTGGCGAAGAGGCGGTCACCGGCTTCGGAGCGGACGAGGTGCCGCGGATCAGCAGTGACAGCGGGATGATCAAGATCGCGAGCAGTGTCGAGACGAGGATCAGCGTACCGAACCCGTAGCTGCCGAGCAGCCACAGCCCAATGACCGGCGCGGCCGACATCGACAGGCTCGTCGACAGGCCGAAGTACCCCATCCCTTCACCCATCCGCCGGATCGGAATGATATCGGACACCAACGTGCCGAACGCCGTGCTGGACACGCCGAATCCGATGCCGTACAAGATGCGGACGAGCAGAAATAAAGCCAGCGTACCGGCGGCATAATAGCTCGCCGTTCCCAGCATATAGACGGCAAGGCCGAGCAGCAGGATGACGGCGGTCCGCCCGCGTTTAAGCCAGTTGCCGGCGAAGAAGCGGGTGACGATGGCCGCTAAAGCGAACAGGCTGATGACCAGACTGACGGTCCATTGGCTTGCTCCGAACCGTTCGGTGACATAGGCGGGCAGCGCCGGAGTGATCATTTGCAGATTCAAGTATAAAAATAAATTGCTGACTGTAAGCAGGACGAAGTCCCGGGTCCATAATTTTGAAGCGGGTATGTCGTGTTGTTCCTTCATGAAGCGATTCTCCTAGTCTTAAGGTTTCAGTAGAGTATCCAGATGGGTGATCAGCCGCAGATGAGTTTGTCTGAAGGCTTCGAGCTCCGATTCGGACATCCAAGAGAAAATATCTTCGATCGTTTGCCGTTCGATCGGCATCAGCAATTGGAGCTTGTGCCGGCCTTGCTCCGTCAGATAGACGAGAAACGATCTCCGGTCCGTCTCGCTCGTTTGCTTGCGCACCAGTTCTTTGCGGATCAGACAGTCCAGGATGCGCGCGGTCGTAGGCTGATCTTTTACCGTACGGTCGGCGATTTCTTTCTGGCTGATGCCGTCCGATTCGTGCAGGCGGCACAGCACCGAAAACTGCTCCGGCGTCATATCGTGCTCTTTCAGCCGCGAGGTCAAGACGTTCAGCATCTTCCGGTGCGTTTGGCCGATAATGAAGCCGATCGACCATTCGTGCAAGTTAGGATTCAATCGCAGCACTTCCTTTATTCCGAATTAATTGTCACAACAATTATAAGTCTGACATGTAAAAAAGTAAACAGGTTTCGACAAGCGGACAAAGCGTCCGTGTCGAAACCTGTTTTTGTTTGTCGCTGCGCCGGGTTTACAGCCAGCGCTGCGGATACGTGCGGCGGCACGCCCGGTGGTAGCCCCAGGCGACGGCAACGATCAGCAGAGAGCCGAGCAGCACCGGGCTCCATAAGAAGCTCCAGGCGGAACCGGCCGTCATGACGAGGAGCGGATCGGCGCCGGCAGGCGGATGCAGCGTACGCGTCCACTGCATCGCCATGATGGACAGCCCCAGAGCAAGCGCGGCGGACCAGGCGTGAAAGCCAGCCGTGTGCAGCAGCACGAGCCCGATGGCGGTGCTGAGCAGATGGCCGCCGACGATGCTGCGCGGCTGGGCAAGCGGGCTGTCGGGAATCGCGAAAGCGATCACGCATGAGGCGCCGAAGGGAGCCATCAGGAGCGCGATTTCGCTCCATTGCCCGAGCAGCAGAGCGGCAAGCACGGCAAGGAACGCGCCGGTTCCCTGCAGCCCGTAGGCGATTCCTTTGTGCAGCGCCGACGGCGTTGTTGAGGATGGGTTCATGGGACATTCTCCTTTATCCAATCGTTCTAGACGAAATGATTACCGTTATGCTAGCATGAAAGTAATACATTTGTGAAACGAATGTTAGCGATACTATCGATTTTATTTATCGATATCTATATGTTGTTCCCCGCATTTTTTCGTCCGTCCATGAAACCTTGGGAAAAAGGAGTTCGTATAACGTATGATCGAGAAATTGGAAGGCCGTTTTTTAGTGACGTTCTTGGCCGTGCTGGAAGAGAAAAGCTTCAGCAAAGCCGCCGAGCGGCTCGGGTATGTGCAGTCCACGGTAACCTCGCAAATGCGTCAGCTAGAGGAAGCGGCCGGGCAGAAGCTGTTCGACCGGCTTCCCCGCGGCGTGGAGCTTACCGGAGCAGGCCGCAGGCTGGAAGTCTACGCGCGCCGGTTTATGCAGCTCGGCCGCGAGCTGGAGGAAGAAATGAACGAGGAAGGCGCTCCCCGGGGAATCGTGCGGCTGCGGGTGTTGGAATCGTTCGCCTCGGCTGCGCTGTGGGGACCGCTCCGGTCATTCATGGACGCTTATCCGGACATCGATGTGCAGGTCGAAGCCGGTTTTCAAGCGGAGACGCTGGAAGCCGTCCGGTCGCGGCAGGCCGATATGGGGCTTGTTCCCGCAGACCCCTGCGCCGCGGATCTCACGTTCGATCCGCTGCTCGAAGACGAGCTGCTGTGGATCGCCGCGCCGCGCGAGGCGGAGGCCGTCGGCCGCGAGGGCTGGAGCGCGATCCGCCGAATGCGCATCGCCGGCTTCGGCGCACGCTGCATGTACTCGCATGCCGCCGAGGCTCAGCTTGCCGCGCAGCGCACGGCTCCGGCCGGGCGGGCGGCATTCGCCTCGATGGACATGATCAAGCGCGCCGCCTGCAGCGGTTGGGCGCTTGCGCTCGTTCCGCGTTCCGCCGTCGCGGCGGAGCTGGCGGCCGGCGTGCTGGCGGAGTGCGCGCCGCTCGGCAGGCAGCCGATCTGCCACGGCTTAATCCGCCACAAGCCGCGCGAGGCAAGTCGGGCGGCGCAGCTGCTGCACCGATATTTGTTAGGATGCGGCATGAAAGAGGTTATGATAGAATAGGATTGGTTGAGAGAGAGAACGGACAAATACGTATTCGGAGAGGAAGAGGGCTGAGCAATGCTGCATGACTTGATTCAATCGGCGCTTCTGTTTATCGAAGGGCTGGGCGTATGGGGGATTCTGCTGGGCTTGATGCTCGAAGTGATTCCGAGCGAAATCGTCCTCGCTTACGGAGGGTACCTGGTTTCTCGCGGTGAAGTATCCATGATCGGCGCGATCGTGTTCGGTACGATCGGCTGCATGTTTCAACAAGTGATCTTGTATTGGATCGGGCGTTACGGCGGCAGGCCGGCCCTGAACAAATTCGGCAAATTTCTCCATCTGAAGAGCAAGCATCTCGATATTGCGGAGGGCTGGTTCAACCGGTACGGTCCCGGCATGGTGTTTCTCGCCCGGTTCGTACCCGTGCTGCGGCAGGCGATTTCCATCCCGGCGGGCATGGCGCGGATGCCCATGTGGAAGTTTTTGTTTTATACGCTTCTCGGTACGATTCCTTGGGCGATTCTGTTCGTTTACCTGGGACGGGCGCTTGGGGACAACTGGGAGCAGATTGACGAAGTGGCCGCTCCTTACACGAAGCCTGCTCTGATCGCTGTTGCCGTCATTGTGGTGCTGTATGTGCTGTGGAAAGTGCTCACCCGCAAAAAGTCCGGCGGCCAAAAAGGCCACCGTGCCGACACGAACAACGGCTACGGCGTGGAAGGCGAGAAAAGCACGGCCCATCAGCTCAAATATATCGGCGGAGAATACCGCGTCCTGCACGGACGCCGCGTACATGCAGGCGGCGGCACGCAGGAATTCGACCATATCGTGGTCGGGCCTAACGGAGTGTTTCATATCGACTCGAAGCATTGGTCGGGGGACATTCATTTTACCGGTCAAGGGGTCGAACGTGTCAAATCGCGGTCCGACCGAGGAAAGCAGGACGAGCCGCACAGCCAGGATCCGACGGCGCAGCTGTACCGGCACGAGTACGTGCTGAAGGAGCTGTTCAAGCAGCACCGGATACAGGCCGATTTGGTCGGCATCGTATGCTTCACCCACCCGAACTGCCATCTTGTCGGGACGAGCCCGGCTTTTGCGACGCTCAAGCTGGATCGCCTCGTCCATCACATTAAGACCTACAAGCCGAAGCGGACGTTAAGCGCCGCCGAGGTAGCGTCCATCGAAAAACTGATCAAAGACAACAGCAAATAGCGTGCCCGGTCCGTCTCCTTTTGATTGGAGCGGACTCTTTTTTTTGGTACAATGAACGATAGTGTGATCATTCCGAAGGAGGAGAAACGTTATGAGCAAAAACTTGAGCGCCAAGCTGCGCCAAGGCTTGTCCCCGCAGCAGTTTACGGACGGCATGACGAAAAATCAGGAGAAATTCAAAGAGTGGTACGATCTGTTCGTATGGGAAAGCGAAGAGGACAAGGAGTTTTTCGAATCGCTCAATAACCGCGACGATCTTCGCTGCCTGATCCTTGCGGCGGACTGGTGCGGCGACGTGGTGCGCAACGTTCCTGCCGTGTTCCGCGCGCTCGAAATATCCGGCATCCCGACGGAGGTGCTGATCAAGGAAGAGCATCCGGACGTGATGGCCCAGTTTTTGACCGGCGGCGGAGAAGCGATTCCGATCGTCATTTTTACCGATTTCAGCGGTTTCGTCCTCGGCCATTGGGGGCCGCGCCCGACGAACGTGCAGGCGGTCATGACGAAGTTCAAGCAGGAGAACCCGGATCGCGAAGCGCCGGATTATAACGATAAAATCCAGATCGCCCGCCAGGAAATGGTCAAGCAGTACGGCGAAGGAACCGGCTACCAGACAGTGATCGTGAAAGAACTGCGCGAGCTGCTGTCCTCATTCTAGTCCGACACTCGACGTTTTATGTAAAGGAGCTCGTCTACCGTATGGAAACGAAGCAAATCAAGATTGAAACCTTCCCGCTCGGGCCGTTGCAAACGAACGCCTATCTCGTCTCCCTGCCCGAGGAGAACCGCGGTTTCGTCATCGATCCCGGGATGGCCCCGCAGCCGCTGCTCAAGCGGATCGAAGGCATGGAGATCGAAGCGATCGTCCTGACGCACGCTCATTTCGATCATATCGGAGGCGTGGACGCCGTGCGCCGTCTGAAGGGTTGTCCTGTGTACCTGCACGACGCGGAAGCGGAATGGCTGACGAACCCGAAGCGCAACGGCTCCGTGATGTGGCCGGAGCTGGGCGGGCCGATCACGACCGACCCGGCGGAGTATGCGCTGGACGACGGGCAGGAACTTAAGCTGCTCGGCATCGTCTTCAAAGTGCTGCATACGCCGGGCCATTCCCCCGGAAGCGTCAGTTTGTTGTACGGAAACCATCTGTTCGGCGGCGACGTGCTGTTCCGGCTGTCGGTCGGACGCACCGATCTGCCCGGCGGCGATCAGCAGGATCTGTTGGACTCGATTCATGACAAGCTGTTCAAGCTGCCGGATGAGACCATCGTCTACCCTGGGCACGGAAGCCGGACGACGATCGGCTACGAGCGCGAGCACAACCCTTACGTTTAAACGATATGTAACCCAGCCATTCGGCCGCCGGTTTCCGGCGGTCATTTTTCGTTATGGAAAAACATGGGGCGATTTGCGCGAATGATAGCGGTCGGGGCAAGCGTCTAATTTTACGCGGCTAGGTGAATACCGTGTTCCCTATGGGTGCTACACCATAGACTGATGGTGTGTTCGATAGGAACACGTAACCAGTCCAAGCGACTGCAAGTTGCAGGTACGGCGCCGCTGCCGACTTTGCAATTTGGGTAAATTTCACGGAGGTGTTCATCTGTATGGAAAAGTTTCAACCGAATGCGTTCGCTAAACAGAGCATGGTGTCGCCATTATCGTCGAATTTTCCGCCTTCCCCGAGTGTATCGCCGTTTTCGGCGCCAGGGCCGAATATCGCGCCCTACGCGGCGCCGACGCCGAACATTGCCCCTTTTGCGGCGCCGATGCCGAACATTCCTCCGATGCCGACATCCATCTCGCCTGCATACGTAGCTCCTACGTCGAACTATCCAACGGCAAATGTTCACAACCTTAATGAGATCAACGTTTTTTTCCCGAAGAAGAAGAAAAAACACCACCACTTCTTTCCTTGGTACGGATGCGGGACATCGACAGGCATTATCCTCGTCTTGTTTATTTTGTTGGTCATCGTCCTGCGCAGCAGGCACCGTCACCATTGCTGACGCGTAGCGCAGGCGGTCATGCTCGGTAGTTTTCTACCGGCTCCACCGCCGCTATGCCAAGGCTCCCTGCGGTAACGCCCGGTCGTCCTCCGATCCGAGCACAGCTCGTTGATTGCCGCGCGTTACGACGGTTCGACGCAATCGGCGAAACCGTCCCATCCCGCAAAGAGTGCAGGGAGCCTTGCGAGGGTGGAAAAAGATATTGACAGGACGAAATTTAGCGTGTTATTGTATTAAACAAACGTTTAATTTAAATAAATGTTTAATTAAAAAATACATAACAAGAGGAGAGAGTACACGATGCTTCAAGCTTTACGCGCGTATTTGAAAAAGCCGCCGACGATTATCGGGATCGTTACGGCGATGATGTTCCAAATTATTTTCAGTCTCGTCTGGATGTCCGGTTATCAAGGAGTGAACGAGAACGTCAAGCAGCTCAAAATCGCCGTCGTTAACGAGGATCAAGGCGTCGGCAAGCGGGTGGAGGAGCAGCTTGTAGCGTCGCTGCCGTTCCGCATGATCAGCGAGCCGTCGCTGAGTCGGGCTCAAGAGCAGCTGAACAACCGGGAGGTGCAGATGGTGCTGCATCTTCCGGCCGATTTTTCCAAGCTGCTGCAAGCACAAGGCCAGAAGGGACGGATCGATTATTACATCAACGAATCCAATCCCGCGCTGATCAAAAGCATCATGCAGGGCGTCGCGAACGGGGTAACCGCTACGGTCGGCAAGGAAGCGGCGGCGATGGGTATGCAGGCCGTGCTGGTTCAAGCGAATATGCCTACGGCCCAGGCGCAGAGCGTGGCGCAAGGGATATCCGATAAGGTGCAGTCCAACATCGAGTCGATCAACCCGGTTCAAGGTATGCATAATCAAATGGTGCCGATGATGATGGTGCTTGCCTCCTTCGTCGGAGCGATGATCATGGGGATGAATGTGCAGCAGGCGACCGCAATGCTCGGCCCGAATTTCTCCCGATGGAGCAAGTTCGGCGCACGGGTCATCATCAACGTTGTATCCGCCGTGTTCATCGCGCTGATCGGCTCGTCATTGGTCATAGCAATGGGCGGTCAGACCGCTGCCGGCTTCGTATCGCTGTGGCTGTTCCAAGCGTTGTTCCTGATGGCGTTCATGTTCTTCTCGCAAATGTTCCTTATCGTCTTCGGAATGGCCGGCATGCTCTTCAATATTGCGATGCTGTCGATTCAGTTGGTTTCGTCGGGGGCGATGGTGCCGAGGGAACTGCTCGGGGGCTTCTATCATACGTTCAGTGAATATTTGCCTGCGACTTATGCGGTGGACGGCGGTATGAACCTGCTGTTCGGCGGTCCGTCCGTATCGGGCGATGCGGGGGCGCTCGTAGCCATCATGCTCTGCTGCCTCATTGTCGGTTTGGCCGCCACCGGACTGCGCAGAGAAGGGCGTGCCGCCGTGCAGCCAGCCGGGGTGGCTGCCGCTAACGCCTAATTCGGAACAGCCTATCTGCCGGAAGCTTGGGCGCAATCCGACCCGTCTTCCGGTTTTGTGGTACAATAATGAAACCTAGAGTCAAAACGGAAGGGGACGCATCAGTTGGCCCAGACGGAAACGGATATGAAAATGCGTATTTTATACGCCGCCAAGAAGCTGTTTTCCCGGCAAGGCTTCCAAGGGACGAGCGTCCGGCAAATCTGCGAGGAGGCGGGCGCGAACGTCGCCTTGGTCTCGTATTATTTCGGCGGCAAGGAAAAAGTGTTCCATGCCATTTTCGAGCATTTTTTTCCAGGCCGACATCTCTCCGAGCAAGAAAATTATTTCGCTCACCCGGTTCAGGGGCTTAGTCTCATTGTCCGGGAAATCATCCGCTTCAGCCTCACCGACCGGGAGCTGAGCACGATTATTCAACAAGAAATGGTTCTGAATACGCCGCGTGCCGAGGTGGTAAACTCCTTTACCTCTCCCGTCTGGAGCAAGGCCCGCATTTTGCTGGAACAAGGCCGGGAGGAAGGCTTGTTTCACTACGAATCGCTGGACCAAGCGTTATTGTTCGTCATGGGGGCGACGCTCGCTCACAAGCAAATCGGCTGCGGGCGGACGCTGCTGTCGCTGCAGGACCTGGTTGTAGACGAGACCGTGGAGCACACGCTGCATTTTATTTTAAAGGCGCTTGGCGCGCCCGGGTCACCCGCCTAAACCTTCCGGGCGCCTCTCCCATACAATAAAGCAACAGGAAGAATAAACGAGAGGGGAGAGCGCAGGGTGAGCAAGCTGCCTACGGTATTCCGCAGCGTCAACGAAAGCCTGGATGAAATTTTGACCGCTTTCGACAAAATTAATTCGATCTACCGGTCGGCGAAGCAGATGTCTCCGATACTGAAACAGGCGGCCAACCTGATTGCCGAAGCGAATGCGGCGGCGGAGCGGCAGCAAGTGAGGCTAAGCGAAGCGGCGAAGGCCGCAAGGAACAGGTCGTTTGCAGGAAAGCAAGGCAGAAAAGCATCGGTCCGCAAGCGGAGGCGGATGCTTTAGAGCGAATCGGATGCCGGGCTCGAATGAGCCGGGCTTTTTTTGCGTACAGCCGCTTATCCCGCTTCCATCGCTTCAATAGCAAGGTTTTCGTTGGCACGGTTTTGTCCGAAGCGGTATACTGGGTTTGGGAAATGACGGAATGCGATACGATCCGCTACAACGGGGAGGGTAACTTTACATGGCTTTTATCGATTGTCATTTTTTCTCCGAATCGCTCGGCCTGTCCACGTCGATGTACGTTTTATTGCTTCAGACGACGGTGGGACAGATCGGCTTGAACAACCGCAGTACGGCAGGCAAGCATCCGATGCTGTTTTTGCTGCACGGCCTCTCGGACGATCATACAATCTGGCTGCGCCGGACATCGATCGAACGCTACGCGGCCCCGCTCGGACTTGCGGTTGTCATGCCGGCCGTGCATCGCAGCTTTTACGCGGACATGGCCAGCGGTCCGAAGTACTGGACGTTCGTCAGCGAAGAGCTGCCCGCGCTGGCGAGGTCTTTCTTCCCGCTGGCAGAGGAGAGGGAACGCACCTTTGTGGCCGGCCTGTCGATGGGCGGATACGGCGCGCTGAAGCTGGCGCTCCGTCATCCCGAACGGTTCGGGGCGGCCGCCAGTTTGTCCGGCGCAACGGATATCGAAGCGATGGCGCGGGAGCGGCTGTCCCGGGAGGAAACGGCGGCGATCTTCGGGTCGGCGGACAGCCTGCGCGGCAGCGATAACGATTTGTTCGCGCTGGCGTCCGGATTGGCGCGTTCGGACGCGGAGCGGCCGAAGCTGTATCAATGCTGCGGCACGGAAGATTTCTTGTATGAGGACAACGTCCGTTTCCGCGATCATTGCCGGGAGCTCGGGGTAGAGCTTACTTACGAGGAGGAGCCCGGGGCGCATGATTGGGGCTATTGGGACCGTAAAATTCAAAGCGTGCTGAATTGGCTGCCGCTGGAAAATGATCTGGGGAACAATTAAAAAGGATCGGCTTATAGGCTTGGGTATGCTCCGTTTGGCGGGCGTATCCAAGCTTTTTTTGTTGATTGTTCTGATAAGATAAGGACAGCTCAGCCGGTTATCCGGGTATTCACAGGGATCTTGTAGAAATTTACCCCTCTTTCTGGAGGAAATTATCCGTTACAACGTGGGAGCGATCCCTGATAATGGAAGCTAGAATGATGAGAGGAGGGATACCTGCCGATAATCGATGATGATGTCAGCCCAGTTGTTAAGGACTGTATGCCGGAAAGTAAAACGTAAACAAAGGAGCTGTTGTAGTTAATGATGAAACGAAAAGCTTGGGCGCTGCTGCTGGTCGTCGTGCTGCTTGCCTCGCTGCTGCCGGCGGCCGCCTTCGCCGCCGCTGCTTGGGCGCCGAATACCTCGTACAAAATCGGCGATATTGTCACTTACGGAGGCTCGGATTATCAATGTCTTCAAGCCCACACCTCGCTCGTCGGATGGGAGCCGCCGAACGTTCCCGCTCTGTGGAAGCAGCATAGCGGCGGCGGGACGGATACGCAGCCTCCTACAGCACCGGCCAATTTGAGCGTTGCCGGCAAATCATCGACCACCGTCAGCTTATCCTGGGGTGCATCGACCGATAACGTCGGCGTAACGGGCTATGACGTGTACCAAGGCGGCACACTTATTGGAAACGCTGCCACGACTTCATATACCGTGAACGGCTTGACGCCGTCGACCTCCTACACGTTTACGGTAAAAGCGAAGGACGCTGCCGGCAACGTATCCGCCGCCAGCAATGCCGTCACCGTCACGACGGATGGAGCTCCTACCGACACGACGCCGCCTACGGCGCCAACAGGTGTTAGCGCTTCCAACGTAACGTCGACCAGCGTGACGCTAACTTGGACGGCATCGACCGATAACGTCGGCGTAACGGGATACGACGTGTACCAGGGCGGTACGCTTGTTGGAAGCGCTGCCACGACTTCGTATACCGTGAGCGGCCTGACGCCGTCGACCTCGTACGCGTTTACGGTAAAAGCGAAGGACGCTGCCGGCAACGTATCCGCTGCGAGCAATGCCGTCTCCGTTAAGACGAACGGGACGTCGAACGACACAACTCCTCCTACGGCGCCAATAGGTGTTAGCGCTTCCAACGTAACGTCGAGCAGCGTGACGTTAACTTGGACGGCATCGACCGATAACGTCGGTGTAACGGGATACGACGTGTACCAAGGCGGCACGCTTGTTGGAAGCGTTGCCACAACTTCGTATACCGTAACCGGTCTGACGGCTTCGACGTCGTATACGTTTACGGTGAAAGCCAAAGACGCTGCTGGCAACGTATCCGCTGCGAGCAATGCCGTCACGGTTACGACATCCGGCAACGGCGGCGGTGGCGGCAAGAAAATCGTCACGTATTACCCTGCTTGGGCGGTCTATGGACGCAACTTCAAAGTGCCGGAAATCGACGCTTCGAAGGTCACCCATATTAACTATGCCTTCGCGGACATTTGCTGGAACGGCAGACACGGCAATCCGGATCCGACCGGACCGAACCCGCAAACCTGGTCTTGCGCCGATGAAAACGGCAATATCAACGTACCGAACGGTTCTATCGTGCAGGGCGACACTTGGGCCGATACCGGCATGTCGTATCCGGGAGATACGTGGGATCAGCCGCTCAAGGGCAGCTTCAATCAATTGATCAAGCTGAAGAAGGCGAATCCGAACCTGAAGACGCTCATTTCCGTCGGCGGCTGGAGCTGGTCCAACCGGTTCTCGGACGTGGCGGCCGATCCGGCGACACGGTCCAATTTTGCCAAATCGGCGGTTGACTTCATCCGCAAATACCAATTTGACGGCGTCGATCTCGACTGGGAGTACCCGGTCAGCGGCGGTCTGGCGGGCAACAGCAAGCGTCCGGAGGATAAGCAAAACTTCACGCTGCTGCTGCAGGCGGTCCGGAGCGAGCTGAACACCGCCGGTGCGGCCGACGGCAAGCAGTATTTGCTTACGATTGCTTCCGGGGCAGGCCCGAATTACGTAAACAACACGGAGCTGTCCAAGATCGCGCAAACGCTCGACTGGATCAACATCATGACGTACGATTTCCACGGCGGCTGGGAATCCAAGTCCGGACACAACGCTCCGCTCTATTTCGACCCGGCGGATAACAGCGAAGATCCGGTCAACTTCAACGTCGACAAGGCGGTTGCGAACCATCTGAACGCCGGCGTGCCCGCTTCGAAGCTGGTGCTCGGTATCCCGTACTACGGCAAAGGCTGGCAGGGCTGCGCCTCGGCGAATAACGGCCAGTATCAACAATGCGCCGGCGTATCCCAGAAAGGAACGTGGGAGAACGGATCGTTCGACTTCTACGATCTGGAAGCCAACTATATCAACAAAAACGGCTATACGCGCTACTGGAACAACGTAACCAAAACACCGTTCCTGTATCAGCCGAACGGCGGCATCTTCATCTCTTACGACGACGCCGAATCGATTCAGCACAAGGTCGATTACATCAAGTCCAAAGGACTTGCCGGCGCCATGACGTGGGAAGTGACGCAGGACCGCAACAAAACGCTGCAAACGATCGTGAAAAACGGTCTGAATCCGTAAAACACCCGACAACAAGAGCACTGCATACGCTTCATACCGCACTAATAATTTTCGGCCTTCGCCCTCATCGGGCGGAGGTCTTTTGTTTATCCTTTAACGACGGGTGCAGGTACAGCAGCGAACCGGCCGTGGAAAGCAAGCCGCCCAGCAAAATGGTCCCGTGCGTCCCGAGCCGTTCGACCAGCACGCCGGCCAAAAAAGCCGCCACCGGCATCAGCGTCCACGTCATAAACCGACTCGTCGCCTGAACGCGTCCTAACAGCCGGTCGGGCGTCAACGTTTGCCGGATCGTCACGATGCACGGATTCATAGCGGAGGCGGCAATCGTCCCGGCTGCATTCGACAGCAGCAGCACAGCGTAAGTCTGCGACTGGCTGAAGATGATGACGGACAACCCGCCCAGACAGGAAGCGGCGAATAAAATGGTCCGGTAAGAAAACCGTTTGCGTAACACGGCCGTCACCAGCGCTCCCCCGACCGCCCCCAGTCCTCCCGCAGACAAGAGCCAGCCGATGCGGCCGACAGGCAGCTGAATCGTTTCTTTGAGATGAAATACCATCATCGTCAGGAACAGAGTTGTTCCGAAGACGGATACGAGCATCGCCAGGTTTGTGAATAAAATCGGTTTCGTCCGCACGACAAACTGAAAGCCTTCTTTTAAATCCGCATATATGCCATTTGCCTTCTGGGTACCCGCAGCCGTCTTCCGGATGGGGAGGCTGAGAACCGTCAGAAACGAGATGAAAAAAGTAGCGCTGTTGACGAGCACTGCATATCCGGGATTGTATAAACTGATGACCATTCCTCCCAGACCGGGCGCTGCAAGAACGGCCAAGTTCGCAAAGCCCGAATTGACCGCATTCACCGTCTGCAGATCGCTTTTTCGGACGAGATTCGGCACGGAGGCGATTTGTGCCGTCGTATAGATTTGACCGAGCACGCCGGCGGCCAAGGCGCCGATGTACACGTGCCACATTTCCAGCGAATCCATGATGAACAGAAGGCCCAGCAGACCCGTAATGACGCCTCTGCCCAGATCGCAGAGCAGCAGCAGCGTTTTGCGGTTCAACCGGTCGGACCAGATGCCGGTCAAAGGCTGCAGCAGCACCGGAAGGCGTTCCAGCGCCGTAACGATTCCCATGCTGACCGGCGAGCCTGTAATTGTCAGAACGAGGAGAGGAAGCGCGATAAGCTGAATTTGATCTCCGCAGTAGGAGATAAAGCTGCTTCCTATGAAGCGGCAGACGGGATAATTTCTTTTGAATTCCGGCAGTGAAGGCTCGTGGCTTCGTCCGGCAGCCGATACTTCCATGTTCCGTCCACCTTTATTCGTCTTGTCGTAAATAATCGGCCAGCTCTTGGGCCAGCGTATCGATGGCTTTCGTTTTGACGCGGTACTTGGCATCGCGGATGTCGACCAGCCTTGCCGCACGGAGCAGCTTCAAATGATGATGAATCGTCGATTTTCCGATATTCAGCCGATCTGTCAGATCTTGCAGGCTCCGGTCCTCTTCGGACAGCAGCTTGACGATGCGAAGCCTGATTTCGTCGCCGAGCGCCTTATGCTTAAGCACGAGCGAGGCGTCGGGCATGTATTTATCGGCAGGATGGATGCTTTCGCTGGCTACGGGATAATGAAAAACCTTCGTCCCTTCGATATCCGCTTCGATATTCCAAGGCCGATAAACGATTTGCGGGATGAGCAGCACCCGGTGAACGCTCGGCTCCGGCGAATACGCGACCCCGCCCGTGGCCCATTCGACCAGCTCCTCCGGGGCCATCCTTTGCTGCATGCTGCGCTTGGCTTCGCAGTCTCTGGTCAAGACGGCAAGGAGCTGCTCCGCTTCCGGCTCGATAACCGTCTCGTACCAGCCTGACATTACTTCCGCGAGATGACGCTTCAGCTCCGCCGGATCGATTGTGCTAATAAAATCGATATAAGCCGGGAAGAACGGGTTCCCGTTTGCGAGCTTCTGCAGCTCTTGTGCAGCCTTCCTGTCGCCGGAAGCCGCCTGCTTGTGCGAGTTCTGGTGCTCTTTTCCCAGATAGGGAAGACAGATGCTTTTCAGCTCCTCCGGGGCCAAACGCTCGATATAGGCCAGAAAATCGGGCAGGGAAGCAAAAACTTGCTGGTGGAGCAGTTGGAGCAAAGCTTTCCAAGTATTGTGCTTCTCTACAAAAGCCAAATGCCCCAGCAGCTCTTTGGATAACGAGGCTTTGAGTTGCTTCCAATGTTCCGTCGGCTTCTCCAGCGTATGGAGCAGCGGCGTGTTCGTCACAGCCGCAATCCCCATCGCGCATTCCCACAGCAGCGAGTATTCGAATTGCACTTGATACGTCTCCCGCTTCCGTCCCGTAGCTTGAATGATATCCAACCCAATCACCTCTTCGTATTAAATGATTCTCACATATTCTATATTATTAGAATTTGAAATTCAATACTTTTAGAATTTTAATTCAAAAAAGACCGACGGTCTTCCTTTTAGAGGGAGACCGTCGGCCGGGTAAAATGTTATTTCGCTACCGTCTTATTGTACTGTGCAAGCTTCGACGATATTTCTTTTGCCGCGCCGTCCAGCGCTTCTTTCGGAGACTTCTTGCCGTTCAGCACTTCTTCGATTGCGCCTTCGGTCAGCTGGCGGGCTTCCGGGAACACGCCCATAACCGCGCCCTGCGTCGCTTTGTTCGCTTTCGTTTGGTGCAGTTGGTCGACAGCTGTTTTAAACTGCGGATACTTGTTTAGATTTTCCTTCACGAGCTGCTCGTCATACGCTTTTTTCGTGATCGGGAAGTATCCCGTATTGACGTGCCAGTAAGCTTGCTGCTTCGAATCGGCGAGGAATTTGATGAACTCCCATGCGCCCTTTTGCTCCGCTTCGGAACGGTTGTTCAAGATGTACAAGCTCGCGCCGCCGACGATGACGCCGCCATCCTTCGCGTCCTTCGGCTTTGGCAGGAAGGCCGTGCCGACCTGGAACTTGCCTTCCGCTGCGCTTACGATCCCGCGCAGGGAAGCGGTCGAATCGAGCGTCATCGCGATTTGGCCGGCGGCGAACGCTTTTTTCGTATCGTCGGTTTTGCGGCCGAGGTTCAGCATCGTTTTGTCGTCGATCATTTGCTTCCACCAAGTCATCGTGTTGACGCCGGCATCGCTGCCAAGCGAAGATTCCGTTGCCGGGCTGGTGCGGCCGTTGCCGTTGTTCAGCAGCTCGGCGCCTTGGTTCGCGAAGAACTGCTCCATGAACCAGCCGTAGATGGCGAAGGAAGCGCCGGCTTTGCCGTCTTTGGTCAGCTTTTTGGCTGCTTCGGCGATTTCTTCGTAGGTGACGGGTGGCTTTTCCGGATCGAGTCCGGCGGCTTTGAACATGTCTTTGTTGTAATACAGAATCGGGTTGGACGTGTTGAACGGCATCGAATTCAATTTGCCGTCCACGGTATAATAGTTCAAAATGTTTTCTTCAAGCTGGGAGACATCGTATTTGTCAGCGTCGATAAATTTTTGCATCGGCGTAATCGCTTTGGAGTCAATCATGAAGCGGCTGCCGATTTCGTACACCTGAATGAGCGCCGGACCGCTTTTGGAATCCATGGACGCTTTCATTTTGTTCAAGCTTTCGTCGTAGGTGCCTTGGAATACGGCTTCGACGACGACGTTTTTCTGGGAGGCGTTGAAATCGGCAACCAGCTTGTCCACCGCTTTGCCCAACTCGCCGCTCATCGAGTGCCACCAGACGACCTTGACCGGCTCCCCGGCTTTCGGCGCTTCCTTGTTCTCGGCCCCCCCGGTTGCAGGCTTGTCGCCGGCGTTGCCGTTTCCGCATGCCGCCATAAACATCATGACGAAAGCAAGCAGCAGAAGCAGCATGCTTTTTTTGTTCAGGTGCTTCATTTCGGTTGATCTCTCCCTTTAATTGGTTATTTATATATAGAGCGAGAAGACGTTGTTAACCCGTTGGCTCAATCAAGAGAAGCAAGCCAAGGACCGGCCCTCGCGCTATGTCTTACCCTTTGATCGCCCCGGCCGTCATGCCGCGGACGAGCTGCTTCAGACCGAGCAGCAGCAAAACAAGCGACGGCAGCAGTACTGTCACGACGCCCGCCAGCACGACGTTCCAATAGGTCAGCTCTTCGAATTGCAGCATGCTGATGCCGATCTGGACCGTGCGCATCGATTGCCCGTTCGTGACGAGCAGCGGCCACAAGTACATGTTCCAGTTGCTCAGGAACGAATATACGCCGAGCGTGGCGAGCGCGGGCTTGGCCAGCGGCAGCACGAGCCGGACAAAGCTGCGCAGATGTCCGCAGCCGTCGATTTTGGCGGCCTCGAACAATTCGCGCGGGAGCTGCAGGAAAAATTGGCGCAGCAGAAACGTGCCGAAGGCGGTTGCCAGAAAAGGCACGATCAGTCCCTGGTAGCTGTCGAGCCAGCCCCAGCTTTTGACGGTCAAATAATTGGGAATGATCGTCACTTCCCACGGAATCATCATGGTGGACAGAAACAGCGCAAACAGGAAGCTTTTGCCCGGAAATCTCATATATGCGAACGCATAGGCGGCTAGACTTGCCGTCACGAGCTGCCCCAGCATGATCGTGCCCGAGACAAGGAAGCTGTTGGCGATAAATTGGCCGACCGGAATTTGCTTGAGCACTTGAATATAGTTCTCCCAGTGCAGGCTGCCCGGCAGCAGCTTAGGCGGATACGAAGCCGATTCCGCGTTCGTCATGAACGAGGCTGCGACGGTATATAGGATCGGATACAATGTCAGCACCGCAGCGACGATGAGCACGGTGTACACGAACGTATTTTGCAAGCGCGAACTCATTGGTAATGCACCTTCCTTTCCAGAAAACGGTACTGGAGGAGGGTCAGAATCAGTACGATTGCGAACAGGATCAGCGCCTGCGCGCTGCCGATGCCGAACCGGAAGTTCACGAACGCATCTTGATAAATATTAAAGACGATGACGTCGGTGCTGTTCATTGGGCCGCCCTTGGTGAGAATGTGAATTTGTCCGAACGATTGGAACGCATGAATGACCGAGACGATCCCGACGAAAAAGAGCGTGGGCGATACGAGCGGCACCGTCAGCTGGAAAAAGGTGCGAAGCGGTCCGGAGCCGTCGATTTTGGCGCTGTCGTAAATTTCCTCGGGTACGCTCTGCAAGCCGCTAAGCAGGACGATATAGTTGAAGCCGAGATTCATCCAAATCGTCATGATGGAGACGGAGACGAGCGCCCAAGCCGGATCGGTCAGCCATCGGACCGGTTCCACGCCGAGCAGCGTCAAGAAATAATTGAGCGTGCCCAGCGTCGGGTGATACAGCATCATCCAGATGACCGAACCGGTCCCGACGGAAATGGCTACGGGCAGTGAGAACACGAACTGGAAGGCTTTCATCCCCCGCAGCTTGCCTTGCGACAGCGCAGCGAGCAGCAGCGCAAGGGCGATGCCGACAGGGACGGTAAGAACCGTGAAGGACAAGGTGACCTTCAAGCTTTCATAAAATTTATCGGAGGCCAGCAGCTCGGTGAAGTTGTCGAGGCCGGCAAAAGCGGCGATGCGCCCCCGGGGGTCGGTCAAATGCAGGCTGAGGTAAATCGACTTCACAAGAGGATAGAACAGAAAAATACCGAACAGCAAAAGGGAAGGCAGCAGAAAAGCATAAGCCAGCGAAGCTTCCTTCCACCGGATCATGCGCAGGCTTCGCCGGCCGGCGGCTGCGGCAGATTGCCTCTTGGCTGAGCCGGGAGCCGGACGAACCGCTGCGTTACGGTCGAGCAAGGTCATGCGGACGCTCCTTTCAGGGACTGGTCTGAACGAGCTAATTATAAAGCGGGGTTGTTATCCAAAGGTTAATTGTACGTTAAGATATTGTGGAGGAACGTTTTAAATTTACAAATTCTAAATAAACGGCGACAAATCGGTTGTTGAAATTTTGGCAAAACTATGATAATTTATAAGCAATCTCATTACATTGTGCGGAAGAACCGCCTTATGTCATGCATTGTTTGCATGCGTAAGGCGGTTTTTTGTCGTGGTCTGCGAACGAAAGGCGGGGGAACGAAGTCATGCTGCATTACGGCTTACAACCGGGTCAGACGCTGACGGGGCGCTACCGGATCATGGCTCCTCTGGGGAGCGGCGGGATGAGCCGGGTGTTTCTGGCGGAAGACTTGAAGCTGAAGGGGAAGCGGTGGGCCGTTAAGGAGACGTATGTCGGGGACGACCCGTCCGCGGGGGAAAGTGGCCAGGAGGCGGCGCTGCGGCGGCACGTGCTGCTCAAGGAAGCGGAAACGATGAGCCGTTTGAGTCATCCGAATCTGCCGGATATCGTCGATTACGTTCCCGCTAACGCTCACGGATTTCTGTATCTGGTTATGGATTATATCGAAGGGGAAACGCTGCTGCAGCGTTTCGAGCGGTTGGGCCGACGCATGACCGAGGGACAAGCGGCAGAAATTGCGCTGCAGCTCTGCGGGCTGCTCGATTATTTGCATTCGCTCCGTCCGGAGCCGATCATTCACCGCGATTTGAAGCCGTCCAACCTGATGCTGGATGCGGATGGACGGGTGCGCCTGATCGACTTCGGGACCGCCCGCAGCTTCAAAGCGGAGCAAGCCGCCGACACGGTGCTGCTCGGCACGGTCGGCTTTGCCGCGCCGGAGCAGTTCGACGGGCGGCAGAGCGATCCGCACACCGATCTGTACGGCCTCGGCGCGTTGCTTTATTTTTTGCTGAGCGGCGGCGCGTATTACAATCCGCAAAGCCCTTATCGCGAAGCGGAAGCGGCAATCCCGCCCGGGCTCGCGCCGATCGTGCTGCGGCTGCTGCGCGCAAGCCCCGACGGCCGCTTCGCGGACGCGCGTGAAGCCGGCGCCGCGCTGGCGGGCTGGCTGGCTGCGCAGCAGCCGCAGCGGCCGGCGGCGCAGGCCAGCGCGCCGCCACAGCCTGGAGCGGCGTGGACGCCGCCGCTCGTGGTGGCGGTCGGCGCCCTGTACCCGGGCGCCGGGGCCACCTTCGCCGCGCTCGCGCTCGCGCGGCAGCTTCACGATCTCGGCGTCCCGCACGCCGTGATCGAGCCGCCTGCTCCGCAGGCGGAGCTGTCCGCGCTGCTGTTCGCGGACAAGAACGCGCCGCCGGCGTATCGCTGCTACAACGCGGCGGGGCAAGGCGGCCGCCCGGACGAGCGGCCCTGGGCGGACGGCCACACGCTGTGGCTGCCCGCCGAAGAGCCCGCCCCTGGCGCGGGAGAACCGCAGCTTGACGCCGGCGGCTGGCTGAAGCTGTTTCACGCGGTCCGACGCCCGGTGTGCATCGTCGACGTCGGCGCGCAGTGGGAGCATCCCGCGGTGCGGGAGCTGCTCGAAACCGCGACGGACGTCATCTACGCCGTCGACCCATTCGCGCATAAGCTGGAGCTTCCCGCGACGCGCCGCCGCCTGCGGCAGCTTGAAGCTTGGCTGGCGCCGGGACGGCGGCTGCACTGCTTCGCGGTGAAGGCGCTGAAGACGCCGCAAACGGAAGCATGGCTGCGCTTGCTCCCGCAGCGCCCCGCCTGCCTGCTGCCCGCGGTGGAGCTGGCGGCGCTGGCCGAGGCCGGGTGGCAAGGAAGGCTGCCGCACGACACGCCGCCGGTCCGGGACGCGCTTCGCGAGGCGATGCTGCCGTGGCTCCGGCGGTGGCTGCCGGACGAAGTGATCCCCGCGCAGCGGGAGCGGAATCGTCTCGGTCCCGCGACCAAGCTGCTGCGGTTGTTCCAATCCAATAAATAACCCGTTTATCCAGAGAACAGGAGGAGGTAGCGGTTTGCAGAAAGCATGGATCGTCATCACGCTGGGCTGCGTGCTGATGGCGGGATCGATATACGGATATTGGCAGTTCATGAAGCATACCGAAATTCAAGTCCGCACCATGACGACGGTCAAACCGGTAAGGATGCTGCAAAGCGGGGAAGTCGTCGAAGCTTCCATGCTCCGCAAGGCGGTCATTCCGCTGGCGGCTCACAGCTCCGAAGCCGTAACGGACCTTGACGCGCTGATCGGCAAGACGGTGCTTGTGCCGATCGCGGACAGCGAGGAGCTGGTTTCGTGGAAATTGACCGACCGCAGTACGGTACCCCGTGCCGGGGAGCGTTATTTCAGCTTCAAGACGGATGCGGCCGTCAATGTCAACAATATGGTTCGGCGGGGCGACCGCGTCGACGTGTGGGTCGAATTCGAGACACCCAAGTTCGTCACGACCGGCTCCGGTGCGCTATGGAGCGTCGGCGCGGTCAAAATTATCGAGCAGCTTCCGGTCACGGCGGTCAAGACGGCCGAAGGGCTGGAGGTGACGGACGGAGCGACGATTGAAACGGTCGTTCAGCCAAACCAGATCCAATTGCAGAATGCCCGTTCCAAGCCGAACGGGAAGCCCGAGCTGAACACTTACATGATGAACGACGAGGTGTACGAGGCTTATGTGCTCGGCAGCATCGGCGGAAAGATTAAGCTGGCGCTGCCCGACCTGTCCGCGCCCACCGTGGCCTCGGGAACGGTTACGGGATTGTTTCAGGAGCTTAAGGAAGCGGATTTGTTCAGTAAAACCAAGCCCCAGGTTCAAGTGAAAGGCGAGCTGAATCGAAGCCAGGTCAGCGGCAAGGAAAAAGAGCCCGCCGCCGCGCAGGGGAACGGCAGCGCTTCGCCAGGGCTCAAAGCAACGGAGGTGAAACCGGCATCATGAATCTATTGTTCGCACACCCGCAGGCAGGTGCCGCTGACCTTCTGGGGTCGCAATTAAGCCGTTCCGGCCCGGACTCGGACGGCATCGTGACGGTACAGCACCGTGACCGGTTGTTCGCGCGGCTGGAAGAACCGTTCGACGTCGTTGCCGTCCATACCGGCCTGTTCTACGATTCGTATCCTTGGGATTGGATGCCGGAGATCCGGCGCAAGCAGCCTCAGGCCCGCGTCATCGTAGCCCCGGATGAGGCCGTCTACGATTCGTTCATGCTGGAGGCGCTGACTCGGCTGGCGGAGACGTTAGGCTTCGCCGTTCTGCCGCTGGGCGGAACGGAGCAGGAGACGTTCGAGGCGCTCGCCGCTTCCGTCGAAGGACGCAGCGTCCGCATGTCGGCCGGCGATAAACGAAGCGGCATCGTGGTTGCCGTCTGGTCTGCGACCAGCAAGGACGGGGCGACGACGGTCGCCGTCAATACGGCGCTTGCGCTGGCTTCGGCGAACCGTCTGCGCATCGGGCTGATCGACGCGAATCTGCGCAATCCGGAAATTCGCTCGCAGCTGAATTTGACGGAGACGGACCGCAGCCAATTCAAGCTGCGGCCGAAGCTGCAGACGCATACGCTCCAGCCGGAAGATCTGCTCGATTCATGCATGACATATCGGAAGATGAGCGGCCTGCACATTTTGACCGGCTCGCCCCGCCGCGATACTGCGCTCGATATGACGCCGGAAATGATGGCGCATTTGCTGCAAACGGCCAGATCCGTATTCGACGTGACGCTGGTCGATCTGAACGCCTACCCGGATAACGCCGCGACGGTGTGTACCGTCCGCGGAGCCGACATCCGCTGGCTCGTTGCCCAAAACAATTATGCTTCTTACCGCACGAGTTGGCGCGAATGGTTTGACTGCTATTGGAAATATTGCGGCCTGAATCCGTCCGACATCTCGCTGATCCTCAACCGCGCATCGGCGGACGATAAGCCCGAACGGATCGCGGAAGCGCTGCACATGTCTTTGGGCGCTTCGATTCCGAATGCGCCCGGCGGTCTCGGCATGAAAGCCGTGCATGAAGGCGTGCCCCTTTACTTGATGCCGAAGGCGGAGCCGTTCACGGAAGCGATCGACGGGCTAGCGGCATTGCTGACAAAACGTGCGGAAGGAGACGTGCAGGGATTGGAGCTTGTCCCGGGCCGGCGGCGTAAGCCGGGGTGGATTTCCAGATTGAGCGCCTTGTTCGGATAGGAGGGAAGGACTTGTCATTACCGACAGCCCATCGAGCGGGCGGGCGGATGCGCCCAAGAGCCCGATTCGATGCCGGGCAATATTTGAAGGATCTGATGCAGGCGGACCAGGCGCGCGAGCGCATGCCTGCCCCGTGGTCGAGCCCGAACGCGGCCGGGCCTAAAAAAGGAGTGCGGCGGATGCCCTTGGCCGATGCGGTGAAGCTGGTATACGAGCATTTAACCGAGCGCTCCAAGAAGGACCAGGCGTTGTACGAAGATATTTTGCAAGCCGGACTTGGCGAGCCGCTGGCGCAGGTACGGATGAAAGCGGTCATCGATACGCTGCTGACCGAATATCGCATCGATATCGAGCCGGACACGTTGACCCCGCCGCTGACCCCGACGGAATGCGTATTTGCCGACACGTGCGGCGCGGGTTTGATCGAGGATTTGTACAGGCTGCCAGACGTGGAGGAAGTTCAGGTCATCGGCTGCGACATTTATCTACTCCGCGGCGGAGAGATGACGCGTCACGCCCGCCGGTTCGCTTCGCTTGCCGACGTTTTGCTGCTGCAGGACCGTTTGGCGCTGTGCGGCAAAAAGCCGATCAACGAGCGGCAGCCGTTCATCCAGTCCTATTTGTGGAACCGTTCGCGACTTGTGATGACCCGGCCGCCTTATTCCGATATCCCGAGCATTCATATCCGCAATTTCATAGTCAAAGACGTGACCCTTGAGCTGCTGGCCGATTTACATACGTTGAACGAGCCGATGGCGCGTCTCCTGCGCCTGCTGGTCCGCTACCATGCCAGCTTTTTGATCGGCGGGGGCACGGCGACCGGCAAGACGACGTTTTTGTTCGCGCTGGCGCAGGAAATTCCGGAGAACGAACGGATTCGGACGCTGGAGAAAGAATTCGAGGTTGCGCTCCGCGAGCGGCTGCGGGGGAACCGGAACATATTGGCCGTCCGGGAAGTGGATGAGATCGGACTAAGCATGGAGGAATCGTTCAAGCCATTGCTTGTGATGAGCCCGCATTGGGTGATCGTCGGCGAAGCGAAAGGCTCCGAGGTGTCCCAGATGGTGCAGGGCGCGCTGCGCGGTCACGACATGATGGGCACGATGCATACGAAGTATCGGGATTCGTTCATCAGCGACGTTGTGGATATGATCAAGCAGGACGGTCGGCAGCATGATCAAACCGATACTGTCCGGCGTGTAGCCCGGGCATTTAACCTTATTGTGTTTTTGCGGCTGGTGCGCATCGGCGGAAAGCCGGTTCGGGTAGCGACGGAAATTACGGAGCTTTCCGTGGATGAGCGGCAAACGGTACATATCCGTCCGCTCGTCGAATGGGATTTTCAGCAGCAGACGTGGAGGTTTACCGGTGAGCGGTTCAGCCGTTCGCTGATGGACCATCTCGTGGCAAACGGAGCCAATCCCGACGAGTTTCGGGAATTGGGGGTATGGGGAGCATGAACATGTCGGCACAGCTAATCCAAGGCAGTCTAAAGGGCTTGCTCTTTGGCTGCTGGATCGTCGGGTCGCTGCTGCTGGTGTTGTGGTTGCTGCGGATGACGGGAGCCGGAGCGGCCCGGCGCCGCCGCTTTAGATCGCTCGGGGGAGATCGCGGCCGCCGAACCTTTGGAGGCTCGCTTACCGGGCTCAGGCCCATCCGGCATCTGAGAGAGGAAATGGAAGTTGCCGAGCTTAAGATCGGGGCTGAGGTGATCGGCGCGTTCATGCTGCTGTTGGCGTTTGTCGGATTTTTCGGCTCGGATGCGGCTGTTCAGGTGATGCAGCAGCGTTTTGCCGTCGGCGCGGACCGGCTGCAGAGTTTTCACGTATGGACGCTCAGCGGCGCCATCGCCTTTTTGCTCGGCTCGTTTCCTTATTTTTATGTGCGTTTTCGTGTTCAGCGCAAGCGTCATCGGATTGCGAACCGCATGATCATGCTCGTGCAGAACTTGATTGGCCATTACCGCCCCCGGCTGACGCTGGCCGAAGTGATCGTCAAAGCGTCGAAGACGATGCCGGACGAGGTCCAGAGCGAATGGAGACGCTTGGAGCTCGCGCTTCATATGAAATCGGTCGATGAAGCGCTGTACGAGTTTGCGCGCCGAATTCAAAGCGAGTGGGCCGACGATCTTGCGGACTTGCTGCTGATCGGCTCGCATTACGGGACCGACGTCACTGAATCGCTGCATCACTTGGTCGGCAAGATGCAGGCTGCCAAGCGGCACGAAGAGAACCGGCTCGCTATGATTACCGTTTACCGGCTCGGTACGACCTTTATGATCGGCTTCGCTTTCTTCGTTGTCGGCTTCAATATTTATGCGGACGGGGCGAACTACCGCCACTATTTCGTCGATCCGGCCGGCAAGTCGCTGCTGATCGTTTCCAGCGCCGTCATGTTTATTTCGATGATCATGGTTATCAAGTCGGGCCGTAAAGCGTTTTAAGCGAGCGATGGATTAGTCGGTCGGCAAAACTTTTGTAGCGACGCAAATTTCTTCTTCCCGGAAAGGAGGATGCCCGATGACGGGACTGGTTTCAAACGGTTGGATGCTGGCCTTTCAAGCGCTGTTTGCCCTGTTGTTCATAGCGGGCAGCGCGCTGCTGTGGTTTCCGCTTCTCGGACGCATCCGCTTCGGAAGGGCAAGCCGTTTGGCGATGATGCTGGAATCGCTGAAGCGGCGGGAGCATCGGATACTTGCCATGGACCGGCAGGAGGAAGCGCTGAGTCCCAAGGCGCGCGCGTTTGCCGAGAAAGCCCGGCTGGCCGGTCTGCCTGCGGATTGGGGCTATCAGCGCTTTCGTCTGCTTCGCGCAGGGCTCGCTGTCATGATGCTGCTGGTCGGCTTTATGGCTCAAGCGGCGGCAAGCCCCGATTTGCTTGCGAATCCGGGGCTCGGCCCGTGGTTTGGCTTGGGACTCAAGCTGCTGCTTTGCACCGCTTTGGGCTGGTGGACCCCGCTGTTGTTCGTCCATGTGGCGGCGGCGCAGAAGCGGACCGGGTATTTGCTCGAAATCGCCAAGCTGTCTCAGCGGCTGTCGATTTGTGTCAGCGAGAAGGCGGACATACGGGAAATGCTGATTCGTGCCGGTAGGCCGCTCAAGCTGTTGAAGCCGCATTTGCAGGAGTTGACGGTCATGTGGGGCAAAGACCAGCGTGCTGCCATTTGGCGCTTTAAGGAAGCGGTCGGCATCTCCGAGGTGTTCCCGCTCGTTAACGCTTTGGATGCGGTTTGCCAGGCCGATACGAACGAAATGGCCAAAGTGCTAAAGGAGCAGACCGCCAGCATCGAGGCGACGCTGACCGCGGATATTCAACGGAAACTGGAGAACGCGCCGATCTGGATCAGCTTTTATATTATGATTCCGTTCGCCGTTATCGTTCTGCTGTTTTTGTACCCATGGATTGTCACCATATCCGAGCAGCTGATGACAAGCTTCGAAGGCTAGGCGCCAGGGAAAGGCGGGACGCATATGTCCAAAATCGTAATTGCCATGCTGATGGCGGTGCTGCTGGGCGGCGCTACGCTATATGTGCTCGGCGCACAGATCGTTCCGGCGACCGGAACGGCGGGAACGAAGACGAACACGCAAATCAACAATGCGTTTCAATGAGACGATAACGATCGCAAAGGGGAGAGAGCCATGGGAAAGTTAGTCATTGCCTGCCTGTTGACCGTCCTGCTGGGCGGTGCGGCAATGTTCGTCGCAGGAACGAAGGTCGGTCCGGCTGTAGGGGATAAGGGTGGCAAGCTCAATACAAGCATCTCGGGAGCGCAGGTGGATGTGCGCAGCGGCTCCGTCAGCACGACCGCACCATAATCTAAACGACAGAAAAGGATGAGAGCCTTGTGGGAAAACTGGTTATTGCCTGCTTATTGACGGTATTGCTCGGCGGAGCGGCTATGTTTGTAGCCGGGTCGAAGGTTGGTCCTGCGGTAGGTGGCAAGGGAACGAAACTTTACGAAAGCGTGACCCAGGCAACGGTCAATCAAACAAGCGGCGAAGCTACCTTGAAGCAGCCTTGAACCATGAGCAAACTAATTACGTTATGTTTGGCGGTCGTGCTCATTTTCGGCATTTCGATTTATATTTTTCAACCGGCTGGCGGCGCCGGTCTGAAGCAGCAGGTTCGCAACGGTCATACGACGGTTACGAATCAGGTGCGCAGCTTCGATTATGTCACAAATTGACGGTGATGTTGTAGTGAAAACCAAAATCGCTGCTTTTCTGCAGGACGAGCAGGGAATGGCCAACGTCCTCGTAACGCTCTTCTTAATGCCTGTGCTGCTTTTTCTTTCGCTGGCGATCGTCCCGTTTTTTGTCTATACGATGAAGGCGGATCATCTGAACACGATTGCCAATCATGCGCTCAAGGAAATGGAAGCGGTCGGCTATTTAAGCCCGACGGTGGAGTCCAATATGAATGCCAGATTAGCCTCGCTAGGTATGGGGGATGTGACGGTGAACGGCATGGCCTATCCGTCTTATATGGGGAGCACTAGGAGCAAAGTGCTTCGCGATGTCGCTGACCCGACGGTAAAGCTCGTCCTCAAGTATCCGGCGCCGAATTTGAGCCGCATGCTGAACGCCATCGGGGGCGGAGGGAACGCATCGGCGCAGGAAGGGTTTTATTATTTTGTGCTTTACGGAAAGAGCGAAGCTTACGAGTAGCTCGAAGCGATATGCCGGAAAAGGAGGGGGATATGTGTGCGGCGAGCATGGCAGTGTCGGTTAAGGGTGGAAGCGTACGGCTTGATGAAGGACGAAATGGGGAGCGCACACTTGCTGCTGTTCGGCTTGCTCGGCATGATGACAGCCGCTTTTATTTGGGTCGTTGCGTTCAATTGGATGATGCAAACGTACGGCATGAACAAAACCAAACCGCTGCTTGACCGTGCCACGCATGCCGCCTCGTTGGATATCGTACCGGAGGAGGCGGCGCTCGGCCGGCTTGTGTGGGACAGCACGAAGGGGACGGATGATTTTTACCGGTATCTTCGGCTGAACCTGAAGCTGCGCAGCGATCTGACCCCGGAAGAGGGAAGCCACCTTCGCGAAGCTCCCGTCGTGCATCATTTGGAATTTGTCACCAACCCTGCGTATCCATTTGTGCTTCAGCGAACGGTTACCGTTCACACCGGCACAGCCAAGCAAACGACGCGCAGCGTTCAGGTGACGATTTACGGGCCGTCCGTCGTTGCCATCGTCGAACTGAACCAGCCTTTGCTTGGTCTTTCCCGCGGCGAGCCGGCTGTGCTTAGCAGCGTTGCCAGCGTCCGATTCCGTTAACTCTCGCAGACTGAAGCCTTTTTCATTCAAGGCTCTCTTTGCATTTTCCAGTTGTGGCAGGTAATGTAGAGATACAGGATTTCTGCCATAGGAGGGACTGAACTTGAAAGAATACGCACAACGCATCGGGCGCTTGCAGCAGAAGCTGCAGGCCCATCAGCTTGACGGCATGATGATTACGCAAAATGTGGACTTGTATTATTTGACCGGCTCTATGCAGACCGGTTATTTGCTCGTTCCTGCGGAAGGTGAGCCGCGCTTTTACGTCCGCCGCAGTGTCGTGCGCGCACAGGAGGAATCTGCAGTTGCAGTAGAGCCGCTCGGCTCGTTCCGCGCCTTCGGCGCCCAACTGGCACAGACATTTCCGCAGCTTGCCTCCGGCTCCGCCGTGACGCTTGCCGCCGAATTCGACGTGCTTCCCGTACAGCAATGGCAGCGGCTGCAAAGCGTGCTCCCGCATGTTGCGTGGAAGGACGGGTCCATGCTGATTCGAGAGACGCGTATGATCAAATCGCCACGCGAGATCGCTTGTATCCGCGAAGCTGCACGAATCATCGACGGTGCTCTTGAGGATGCGCTTGCGAAGCTTAAGCCGGGCACGACCGAATTGGAGCTGATGAGCGCCATCGAGCACTATATCCGTTTGCACGGACATATCGGGGTAATGCGTTTGCGCGGATATAACCAAGAAGTGCTTACGGGGGTGATCGGCGCAGGCGAAGCTGCTGCCAAGCCGACCTATTTTGACGGCCCTGGGGGTGGACAAGGACTCGGTCCGGCCGTTCCGCAGAGCGTGAGCCGTCGGCCGATCGAGCGGAACGAGCCGATCTTGATCGATATCGGATGCTGCATCGACGGATACGTGATCGATCAGACCCGGACGGCCGTGATCGGCGATTTGCCGGACGACCTGCGGCAGGCATATGACGTATCCGAGGCGATCATCCGCAGCGTCGAATCGATGCTGAAGCCAGGTACGCTGTGCGAGCAGCTCTACCTGCATTCGCTTGTCATGGCCCAGGAAGCAGGGCTTGGCGAGCATTATATGGGCTTCGGCGACGATCAGGTCAAATTTCTAGGACACGGTATCGGTCTGGAGGTCGACGAGCTGCCTGTGCTGGCCAAAGGCTTCCGCTATCCGCTGGAGCCGGGGATGGTAATTGCGATCGAACCGAAGTTCACCTTCCCCGGGCGAGGGGTTGTCGGGATTGAGAACAGCTACGCGGTGACGGACAACGGCTTTGAGAAGCTGACCGTATCGCGGGAAGGGCTCATCCGGTTATAAGGCGTATGTGCGCCAAATGGTGCCTGCCGTGCCAAGCATACAGCCCAATATTTTGATCAAGCCGGATGATTCCGCTGTCCGGATGGCGAAACTCTCTTGCAAGCTCCTCATCCGACAGTCCGTGCAGCAGCAATACCCATCGTTCGTGCAGGGCGTCCAGAAGCGCAAGCGATAACGCGACCGGGGCTTGCCGGGTATCCGGCAGCTCCGCCCAGCGTTCCTCCCGATACGGCTTAATCACCGGCACTTCCTCCGTCAATGCCAGCTTAAAGCGAATGAAGCTGTTCATGTGGCTGTCCGCCATATGGTGAACGACTTGCCTCATCGTCCATCCTCCCGGCCGGTACGGCGTATCAAGCTGTGTCTCACTGGCTCCTTGAACAGCCGTTCTCACCTGCTGCGGCAGCCGGGCAATATCATCGATCCAGGCCGCAATCGTCTCCGCATCCGGCTTTGCCGGAGCTTCGTACTGCCCGATCGGAAACCTCAAATGATCTGTCATGAAAACCCCACACCTTTCCGCTTATTTGCTCTTCATTTTCAAACGTAATAAATAGGCAGCTTGTTTTTTTATTACTTTAGC
>NZ_JAMZAW010000060.1 GCF_024158745.1 Paenibacillus tyrphae
TTATGCTTCGTCGCTATACTTAATGGCTTAAAGTCTGAATCATAGAAAAAGAGTCAATACTGCTCAGTAATACGTTAATAGGAGCGGATTGACGATGCGGAACTCTTTAAGCAGTAGTGAAAACTTGATCATGGACATGTTTAAAGTGGCTTTGCAATTGGAAGAACCATGGAAGCTGACGCATATTGAATTTGACAATCAGGATCAAGCTTGGCACCTGCATTTGGATTTTAAGCGAGGCGCTATCTTTGCATGCCCCTTGTGTGGCACTGAGTGTAGAGCCTATGACAGCGATATAAAGCATTGGCGGCATCTGGATTTCTGGGACTGGAAAACCTTTATGCATGCGAGAATGCCAAGAGTGAAGTGTACTTCTTGCAACAAAGTAACCCAGGTGTATGCCAAGTGGGCAAGACCCCTTTCGCATTTCACCTTGCTGTTTGAAGCATGGGCCATGCGCTTGATGGCCGAAATGCCGGTTAACGCGGCAGCCCGGGAACTACGGGAGCATGATACCCGTATGTGGCGGATTTTCCACCACTACGTGGATAAAGCCATGTCGGAGCTTGATATTACGAAGGTAAAACGCATCGCCATTGATGAGACATCCTCCAGACGCGGTCACCGCTACATTACCTTGTTCGTGGACGTAGACCGAAAGGTTGTCCTCTTTGCCACGGAAGGTAAAGGAATGGATACCTTGGAATGCTTCAAAGGCCACCTTGCAGAAAAAGGCGTAGCTGCGGACGCAATCGAAGAGGTCTGCTGCGATATGTCCCCCGCATTTATCCGCGGTATTGAAGAGTATTTCCCGAAAGCGGAAATTACCTTTGATAAATTTCATGTGATGAAGCTGATTGGTGAAGCGGTCGATGAGGTGCGCATCCAGGAACAGAAGCAAAAACCCGAACTGAAACGAACCAAATACATCTGGCTGAAAAATGAAGTAAATCTGAAAGCGGAGCAAAAGGAAACCCTGCATCGCCTGAAGGATAGCAACCTGCTGACTGGACGCGCATACCGGTTGAAACTTGCCTTGCAAGAGCTTTGGACGACTCCTCACGTATTTGCAGATCTATCTCTTCGGGAATGGATTGGTTGGGCAACACGTTCCCAGCTTCCACCGATGGTAAGCCTAGCCAAAACCATGAAGCAACATGAAAAAGGGATCCTGCGTTGGTTCCACAGCAAAATGACGAACGGTTTGCTGGAAGGCATAAATGGGCTGGTACAAGCAGCCAAACGTCGAGCCAGAGGCTACCGTAACGTGGAAAACTTAATTACGATGGTCTACATGACCGCCAATAAGCTCCGTCTTCCGGAGCTCGCGGCACGACGAGCATAAATCCCCTTACCGCCTTCTGACCCCGCTTCAGATGTTGAAGCAGCCGTCAAGCGATCTACTTGACGGCTGTTTCAACATCTGAAAATCTCTTAAAGGCGGAAGGGGTTATGAAACTAACATTTTGCATTGTACCCACCCAGTAGAGCGAAGAGCC
>NZ_JAMZAW010000061.1 GCF_024158745.1 Paenibacillus tyrphae
GAGTCTGTCAAGAATTTTGTGTAAGCTCCCAAAATCGATCTATCAAACTGCGGTGCCGCGGCTTGACACGGAGCCTCTGTGGGCATGATGATCGGCGATGCGGCGATTCCCTAAAACGTGGTCATCGCCAAGGCATTCAGCCTATCATGCCCACCCCTCCATGTAAAGCCGCTTTTAGCGTACCTGAACGCGTTCTGGATAGTATACTGTAAGCTGGAGAAGAATTTGTCCCCAGTTCTGTACACGACCTGTCCACTTTCGAACGACGTCCATAGTGGAGAGATACAGCATCTTCAGTAGCGATTCGTCCGTTGGGAATATGCTTTTTCCCTTTGTTACTTTGCGTAATTGACGGTGATAACTCTCGATCATGTTCGTTGTATATATGAGTTTTCGAAGTTCTGGCGGATATTTGAAGAAGGTCGCCAGTTCATCCCAGTTTTGACGCCATGATTTGACGATCAGCGGGTACTTGCTTCCCCAATGTTCTTCAAACCGTTCCAATTCCAGCAGGGCCGCCTCTTCCGTGACCGCCTTGTAAATTGGCTTTAGGTCCGCTGTTACTTTCTTAAGATCCTTGTAAGAGACGTATCGCGTTGAATTACGGATTTGATGGATGATGCATTTTTGGATATCCGTTTTCGGATAGCAAGCTGCAATGGCTTGTGAAAAACCGCTTAGATTATCGACACAGGTAATAAGGATGTCTTGAACTCCGCGATTCTTAAGCTCATTTAACACATTCAGCCAAAACTTCGCAGATTCGTTTTCTCCAATCCAAATGCCGAGTACATCTTTGTTGCCGTCTAAATCAATGCCAATCACCATATAAGCAGCCTTGTTTACAATTTGGCCTTCTTGCTTGACCTTGAAATGAATGGCATCCAAAAAGACAACTGTATAGACCTGCTGCAGAGGACGGTTCTGCCACTCCTTAATAAGCGGTACGATCTTGTTTGTTATGTTGGAGATGAGAGTTGGTGAGACCTCAACACCATACAACCCTTGAAGATGATCCTGAATGTCCCGCGTACTGACACCCTTCGCATACAATGCGATGATCTGCTCCTCAATGCCGGTCACATTAGTCTGATTTTTCTTCACGACCACAGGTTCAAATTCACCCAGTCGGTCCCGAGGCACTTCAATCTCTACATCGCCGTATTCGGAGGTGACGGTTTTCTTACTATAGCCGTTGCGGCTATTTCTCGTTTGCTTGTTTTTTACATCGTGCTTCTCATAACCGAGATGCGTGTCCAGTTCCGCTTCTAGCGCTTCTTGGAGCACATCTGCAAATAATTCCTTTAATGTCCTTTGGATGTCTTCAGTCGATTGAAAATTATGCTCTTTTACGAATTGACGTAATTCTTGTTTTGACAATAATCCGCTTCGGGTCGTCATGTGCTCATTCCTCCAACTTTGGTCTAGTAGTCAGTATTGCCAAATTTATCTCAGTTGAGAGGTTACACAATTTATTTTACAGACCC
>NZ_JAMZAW010000062.1 GCF_024158745.1 Paenibacillus tyrphae
CACTAGCGTTGCATAAAAGTTGGACACTAGAGATATCGAAAAATTCTGAAATATTATTTTTACCCGATATCCCAAAAGGTCGAACGCTCGTTAAAGGTAGTTCTGCCCATTTGGTAAACGTATACATTTATTACTTATTGCTACACACCAGAAAAGCTATTTCTTTCTTCGCCCAACTGAGGTTCGGCTAGGCCGAAGCTCAATCCGTTCCAGCCACATGTTGAACGGCTTCCAAAGCAGCACTTTTAGCCAACGATACAACTGTAGCAAGGGGTGTGATGACCCCGTTTCCTGTTTGACCAATACCAATAAACAGAAGGCGATGAGTGCAATCCATACTTGATTCATAACCGCGCGTTCGCTTGTGCCGTAGAACGATTTAATCCGGATGTGTTGTTTCATCCATTTAAAAAACGTCTCTATGGCCCAACGTTTCCGGTACATCTCACCGATTTCATCCGCATCCAGATCAAAACGATTGGTTACAATCATCAGTGGACTGCCTTCCGAATCAATCGTATGAATCAGCCTCAAGACATTTTCCATCCGCTTTTGCGGAGTGCCGATATACACCATCCCATCGGATAACACCTTGCTATCCGGCGGAAGTTTGAACGAATCGATGGGGCGGATTATGGCATTTTTCTTCAATCGCGTGACGAAGAAAATGCCCTCATCGCAGTATCGGTCGAAGGTGAAATAATCGACGTAGCCGCGGTCAAACACGTAAGTGACGCCTTTTTCCTCGATGAGGGAATCCATCTGTGTACGGTCGTTTTTCCGGGCTGGCGTCATCACGGCTTTTTCAGGAACAATGTCTTCAGGGCCCACAAAGACCAGACGCAAATGAATCTTGATTCCGGCTTTGGTTTTGCGAAAGATCGCCCACTTGTACTTTTGCAGGCACAGTCCGATGGTCGTTGAATCGACGATTTTAAAGCCATTTCGGCACTTGAAGGAACCCGCCTGCCTTTGAATTCGAGTGACCAGTTCGGCAAAGACCTGTTCTAACAGGCAGGAATCCACTTGATTATGTTTGCGGCTTAATTGAGATGCGGAAATCGAGTTCAAACCTAGTTCCTTTTGGAACTCTTCGGACAATACATCGTCCGCAATCTCCCGTAACCCATCACGCTGCTGAAGCTGCGCATGCAGGAAAAGTTTCAAATAAGCCAGTGTTGTTAGCTTTTTAACATATTTATCCTGATGTGTGGTTTCAATGCGATCTTTGAATGTTTTCGTACAAATCGGCGCTAGCCATTTACCAAATGAAGAAAATAAGGTATCCTTGTCCATGTGCTTAATCCTTTTCAGTGAATTATGGACAGGTACTACCTGCCATTTCATTGTAAAGGATTTTTTTGTGCTTAAACTTTAAGGAAATAGAAAATTATGAACATTCAGAGAAAATTAATGCAACGCTAGTG
>NZ_JAMZAW010000063.1 GCF_024158745.1 Paenibacillus tyrphae
CGACCTCCAGACTTACTTTGGGTAAGCCTCGAAGCAGGAATCTTTTGAATCCACGGTTGTTCTTGATATCCCCAAATACAGGCTCCGGTTCAGTCATACGCCTGACCGCTAGTGTATAGCCTTCTTCGCTGCAGAGTCTTTCACGTGCCTGATTCTTTAATCGCAGATACTTCATACTCACTTTGATTTCGCGATTACCTTGGGCTTTCGTACACTGCGGTTTCAGCGGGCAGCCTTCACAGCCGGCACTCCGATAATGACGACACTCGATTTCGTATCCACTTTCCGTTTTCTCTTTGCTCACTCTATGAAAACTAAGGGTTTGCCCCGCCGCACATGTCCATATATCTTGTTCAGTGTTATAGGTCCAGTTGTCGATTTTGCTAATATCCTTTTGCCATGCTTTGCTTTTTTCACGGTGGTAGGTGCTGTATTTAACGATGGCGCTTATTTTGTTTTGCTCCAAATAATCGTAGTTTTCTTCGCCACCGTATCCTGCGTCGGCAATGACGATGCCTGGCAGCTTGCCTAACTGCGACTTTACCTTTTCCAGATGAGGGATCAGGCAACGTGTATCGGTAGCCGCTGGTGCACACTGTAGCCGAGGATGAATTGATTTTCAGTGCCAATCTGCACATTGTAACCCATCTTGAGCTGACCGTTTCGCATGTGATCTTCTTTCATCCGCATGAACGTGGCGTCTTTGTCGGTCTTACTGTAGCTATTCCGATTCCCTAAAATTTCTTCATGCATTTCATACTTTTGAAGGCGAGGGATCAGGTCTTTTTGGAGTGTGCGTACGGCTTTCTTCAGCGGCTTATCCTTCGGCTTTTCCTGCAGTCTTTCTTCCAGTTGCTTGACAGCGAGCTCCAACTTTTGGCTGGTAATCTGCGAGGATTCACCAAGTTCGTAAAGATCCCGGCTTCCATTTGCTCGTTCTTCTTGTTTCTCGGCCTCTTCGATGGCGGCAAACAAGGTTTGCACTTTCTCTTGGAGCTTTGCCTTATGCTTCACAACGGCTTTGCCCCAAACAAACGTGTATCGATTCGCATTGGCTTCGATCTTTGTACCGTCGACAAAGTAATGCTCGAGCTTCACATAGCGTTCCTCGATAAGCAGCCCAAGAACGGCGGTAAATACGGTCTCGAGCACCTCTTTCATGCGCTCGGAGCGAAACCGATTAATGGTTCGAAAGTCTGGACGTTGTCTGCCCGCGATCCACATAAACATGATGTTCTCACGGACAGCCTTAGCGATTTGGCGGGAGGAGTAAATGCGCTGTGTGTAGGCATAAATGATGATTTTGGTGAGCATTTTCG
>NZ_JAMZAW010000064.1 GCF_024158745.1 Paenibacillus tyrphae
TGGTGCTAGACTCAATATTGGACACGGAGAACCGAGAGTGCGAAAATAAAAGCATTCATAATCGAGGTGTCCGACATGACGAAAAAATACGACAAAGAATTCAAACTTCAAACCGTTCGACTCGTTCAAGAAGAAGGGAAATCGGTGGCGCAGGTAGCCCGTGAGATGGGTCTGCATGAGAATACGATCTATCGCTGGATCACCGAGTTTAAACAGGACGGCAGCGGGGCGTTTCCCGGTAGTGGGCAACTAAAACCGGAAGACAAGGCCATGCGTGATCTTCAGAAGCGGATTCGTGATCTGGAAGAGGAGAACGAAATCTTAAAAAAGGCGATGCACTACTTCGCAAAAGACCGGCGCTGATCTATAAATTCATCCACGATCATCGCTTCAAGCTCCGTGTCGCGAAGATGTGTGCCGTATTTGGAATCTCCCGAAGCGGTTATTATGATTGGACCCGGCGGAAAGAAAGCGGTCGAAGCCAACGTCATGAGTGGCTTAAAAAGCAGATTCGGCGCATCTTTTTTGACCATAGGCGTCTTTATGGAAGCAAGAAAATCTGGGAAGCCCTGAAGAAACAAGGCGCTCAGGTAGCCGAGAAAACCGTTGCTCGAATCATGAAGGAGCTCGGCTTGAAATCCCGAACAATCAAGAAATATAAAGCAACAACGAATTCCAAGCATAACTTGCCGGTAGCCGCGAATGTGCTGAATCAACAGTTTCAAGCGAGTGCGCCCAATCAGGTCTGGATGACAGACATCACCTATATCTCGACGGATGAGGGATGGCTTTATTTAGCGAGCATCATGGACTTATACAGCCGTAAAATCGTAGGGTTTCATATGGATGAACGAATGACGAAGTCACTTGTGATAAAGGCGCTAGATCAAGCTTATCGGTTTCAGAAGCCACGCGGTGAAGTTCTCCACCACTCTGATCGAGGCAGTCAGTATGCTTCTTTAGAGTACCAGGAGCGACTTAAAAAGTATAAGATGAAGGGCAGCATGAGCCGCAAAGGAAATTGCTACGATAACGCTTGTATCGAATCGTTCCACAGCGTGCTGAAGAAAGAGCTCGTATATTTAGAGAAGTTCAAGACCCGCAAAGAAGCCAGAGAGCGGATTTTTGAGTATATTGCGTGCTTCTACAATGGAAAACGAATCCATTCCTCCATCGGGTATTTTACACCAAATCAATACGAACGCATGTACCTGCCTGCTGCGTAATTCTCTCGATTCTATATGTCCAATCTATTGACAGTGGTCCA
>NZ_JAMZAW010000065.1 GCF_024158745.1 Paenibacillus tyrphae
GCGATTTCCGCACTCACTTGATACTCACCCTCCCAATGTGTAATAAATGTAACTTTTGATTCATGTAAGACAGTTTCATTATATACCGATAACGACCGGTCGGTCAAACAAAAAAGTGGATCCCATCCGATGATGAAGACTTTTGAGATGGTGGATCATTAAGCTAGAAAGACGGTTAGATGGATCTATAGCTTAGTGGTTGCTGTTCTGGCATTCGCCCAAGATATGGTAAAGAATGAGAACTTTTAATCTTGACAGCGTAATCGACAAATGGTATTTTAGTTGAATTGGTATTGGGAAAGGAGATGACAGCATGCGTAAAGGAGTCGCCACTAGGGAACACATCATTCAAAAATCAGCCGAACTGCTTAATATTCAGGGCTATCACGGATTATCAATCTCGGATATCATGCGTGAAACCGGCCTTCAAAAGGGCAGTATCTATAATCATTTTCAAAATAAAGACGAGATTGTTCTCGAAGCATTTAATTATGCAGTAGACATTGTAAAAAATCATTTTGAGAATGCTGTAGCTAGCCAGAAAAGCGCATATGATCAGCTTTTGGCTATTATTCGAGTGTATGAAAATGTAATGGAAGCGCCTCCCTTCGTAGGTGGGTGTCCAGTAATGAATATAGCAGTTGATAGTGACGATACCCATGCGGAATTAGCTGAGCAGGCTCAGGTTGCGTTATCCTCCTTCATGGATCTGGTTTACAATGTATTGCAGTATGGAATTGAAACGGGCGAATTTAAATCGGATATGGACAAGCGAATGATATCCCACTTTATCATTACGATTATTGAAGGCGGAGTCATGATAAGCAAGCTTTTCCATTCCAATGAGTATATTCAAGATAACAATAAGCTGTTGATAGATTTTATAAAACAATACATTTGTAAATAAATATAAACAGGGCAAGGATTGCTAATGCAAAACCTGCCCTGTTCGTTCGTTATAGACAGGTAGTATTACATGACGGTTTGCGAAGAGTTGGATTCATTTTTGGGATGTGCTCGTTTTCATTTAGCGATGCCGGCAGCATTGAACGGGTGCCCTTTCTGTGCGTAATGATCCATCATATCAAAAGTCTTCATCAATGGAGTCCTCAATTTTTTATTTGACCGACCGGTCGTTATCGGTATATAATGAAACTGTCTTACATGAATCAAAAGTTACATTTATTACACATTGGGAGGGTGAGTATCAAGTGAGTGCGGAAATCGT
>NZ_JAMZAW010000066.1 GCF_024158745.1 Paenibacillus tyrphae
GAAGGACGTGGCGAACAACGATAATGCCTCGGGGAGCCGTAAGCAGGCTTTGATCCGGGGATGTCCGAATGGGGGAACCCACGTGAGGTAATTCTCACGTACCATGCAGTGAATACATAGCTGCATTGGAGGCAGACGAGGGGAACTGAAACATCTAAGTACCCTCAGGAAAAGAAAACAAAAGTGATTCCGTCAGTAGCGGCGAGCGAAAGCGGATTAGCCCAAACCAGAGGGCTTGCCCTCTGGGGTTGTAGGACGCCGATGTGGATGCAGCAGGTTAGGTGAACCGGTCTGGAAAGGCTGGCCATAGTGGGTAAGAGCCCCGTAGCCGAAAGTCTGCGAACATCCTAGGCGTATCCTGAGTAGGGCGGGACACGTGAAACCCCGTCTGAATCCGGCAGGACCATCTGCCAAGGCTAAATACTCCCTGGTGACCGATAGTGAAGCAGTACCGTGAGGGAAAGGTGAAAAGAACCGCGGGAGCGGAGTGAAATAGAACCTGAAACCGTGTGCTTACAAGAAGTCAGAGCCCGTTAACGGGTGATGGCGTGCCTTTTGTAGAATGAACCGGCGAGTTACGTTCCCGTGCGAGGTTAAGGTGAGAAGCCGTAGCCGCAGCGAAAGCGAGTCTGAATAGGGCGCCTAAGTACGTGGACGTAGACCCGAAACCGTGTGATCTACCCCTGCCCAGGGTGAAGGTGCGGTAACACGCACTGGAGGCCCGAACCCACGAATGTTGAAAAATTCGGGGATGAGGTGGGGGTAGCGGAGAAATTCCAATCGAACTCGGAGATAGCTGGTTCTCCCCGAAATAGCTTTAGGGCTAGCCTCGGGAGATGCGTCGTGGAGGTAAAGCACTGATTGGGTGCGGGGCCCGCCAAGGGTTACCAAGTCCAGTCAAACTCTGAATGCCACAGACGTTATCCCGGGAGTCAGACAGTGAGTGCTAAGATCCATTGTCAAGAGGGAAACAGCCCAGATCATCAGCTAAGGTCCCCAAGTGTGTGTTAAGTGGGAAAGGATGTGGAGTTGCACAGACAACCAGGATGTTGGCTTAGAAGCAGCCACCATTGAAAGAGTGCGTAATAGCTCACTGGTCGAGTGACTCTGCGCCGAAAATGTAACGGGGCTAAACACACCACCGAAGCTATGG
>NZ_JAMZAW010000067.1 GCF_024158745.1 Paenibacillus tyrphae
TTTTAGCTGAAGTATGTTCCTTTAAGGAGTTATTTTCCAAACTATACTCCACATATTGTTCCGAGTATGAAGATGAAAACAGTATCTTCCCACTGTCCAAAAAAATATGATTGGCAGTAATGGGAATGTCAACTTCTCTTGTCGTCTCATTCTGTAAGTCAAAAATAGTCATGACTCCTCCCCATACAGGGTCAGTATTATACGAAAAATGAAGCAGGTATAGTTTATCGCCTTGCTTTTTTATTTCTAGAGGGGAAAATTCCACTTTTATTTCTTTTTCGACTGTAAGGTCGGCCTTCTTTAATTTAACCAGATTAGTATATTCTTTTTTATCGTAGGAAAGAACGCCTACATAAATAAAATCCTTATACTCTTGAATAGAATTAATTCTTCTACTATCTTTTATAATTGTAGTATTTATTGAATAATCTCTAACATTTATCTTATGAACAAAACTATCTACATTTTTCACTAGGTTATCACTGGTTACAAATAGTGCCCCTTCATCAAAAATGGCATCTGTTGGATTTCCCTCTATTTCCACTGTTTTTATAACTTCAAACGTAGAATTGTTAACAAAGACTACTCTTCCCTTCTCTCCATTTACTTCACAGATGACTGCATTCATTACATTGCCTTCAATAATTTTAACAGGACGATTTTCAACAGAGATCGTTCTAACGATCTTCTCATCTTTATAGATGTCCACTTTAGACCCAACTTTATAATCGTATTCCCTTTCATAGGGCACCCACAAAAGTCCCTTTTTATCATAAAGAATAAATGAAGTGCGACCATCTAATTTATTTTTTTTTAATCCGGTCGTTAGAGAAGAAATATAGTAATATCCATCAGCTTCACGTGATACTCCATAGTAGTCTTTTTTATTCTCTACACTCTGCACCTCAGTATTACATCCTAACAAAACTAACTCTAACATTAAGATCATTAACATTAATAAATTTTTTCTAATCATTTTAGTTTTCTCCTATTTGTTAAATGAACCTAGTTTCAAAGACTACAAATGATTAAAGCCTAAAGGTGTTATCACTTTCTCCTCATAACAATCACTTTTCCCCTCTATTTTTTCATGTAAACGTAGGTTTAATTGCTT
>NZ_JAMZAW010000068.1 GCF_024158745.1 Paenibacillus tyrphae
CGGATTTGGTGGATGATGCATTTTTGGATATCTGTTTTCGGATAGCAAGCTGCAATAGCTTGTGAAAAGCCGCTTAGATTATCGACACAGGTAATAAGGATGTCTTGAACTCCGCGATTCTTAAGCTCGTTTAACACATTCAGCCAAAACTTTGCAGATTCGTTTTCCCCAATCCAAATGCCGAGTACATCTTTGTTGCCGTCTAAATCAATGCCGATCACCATATAGGCAGCCTTGTTTACAATATGGCCTTCTTGCTTAACCTTGAAATGAATGGCATCCAAAAAGACAACCGTATAGACCTGCTGTAAAGGGCGGTTCTGCCATTCCTTAATAAGCGGTAGGATCTTATTCGTTACATTGGAGATGAGAGTCGGTGAGACCTCAACACCATACAACCCTTGAAGATGATCCTGAATGTCTCGTGTGCTGACACCCTTCGCATACAATGCGATGATCTGTTCCTCAATGCCGGCTACATTCGTCTGATTTTTCTTCACGACCACAGGTTCAAATTCACCCAGTCGGTCCCGTGGCACTTCAATCTCTACATCGCCGTATTCGGAGGTGACGGTTTTCTTACTATAGCCGTTACGACTGTTTCTCGTTTGTTTGTTTTTTACATCGTGCTTCCCATAACCGAGATGCGTATCCAGTTCGGCTTCTAGCGCTTCTTGGAGCACATCTGCAAATAATTCCTTTAATGTCCTTTGAATATCTTCTGCCGATTGAAAATTATGCTCTTTTACGAATTGACGCAATTCTTGTTTTGACAATAATCCGCTTCGGGTCGCCATGTGCTTATTCCTCCAACTTTGATCTAGTAGTTAGTATTGACAAATTTATCTCAGTTGAGAGGTTACACAATTTATTTTACAGACCCTAAT
>NZ_JAMZAW010000007.1 GCF_024158745.1 Paenibacillus tyrphae
CTGCGGCTACGGGTCAATGAGTATGTGATCCACTACAATTCAGAACGCTATCAGTGGACACTAAAAAAGATGACTCCTGATGAATTCAGAAGTCATCTCCTAGCTGCTTAAGGCTTTAATACCGTTTTTCAACTCTGTCCATAAATGAGGTTACAGTTCAATATTTATCAGCATTGTGGTTAGTCGTATTGTATATGAATTATATTTTATAACTTAACTATCGTTATATTCCAAGCCAAAACTTCAACCACAATATCTTGTAATGGTAGCACGTAGTGCTTTGATTTTGTTAATAAATCACTTGATTTATCAACTTGCTTATTCTGCAAGCGGTCGACCCATTCAGACTTTTCTATTTCGAGCAAGTACCTATGAAAAATCCCATTTCTATCATAACAATCGCTATTAAAGTAATCATGAGCAAATGTGCAATCAATAGCAGTAACGTTCACAGCTTGGTAAGGACTAAATTGTATCTCCCACCTATTTTCATCAATATCATCCAATTGAATTTTAACCTCGGTATTTTCTATAACAATTTTCTCTAATGGAGTTACATGAAACTCTGGATTCTTGGTTACTAATTTACTAATGCCCATTTCCACTACCTCCACGTATTCGAATTGAAGTACCATTATTCTTTGTAGTCATTTTCCACATCTGTGCAGAAACTTCCGATTCCGTAGCAAGGCGATATCTAACGTTCACATTGGCTTGTTGAAAAGCATACAATCTACGATTATCTAAACTGTACAAATTCCCGTCTTTCTCAAAAACTCTGATTTCGGGAATATCTTTTGGTTTAACGTTACCAGATTTTAAATCATCAATTAGTTGGTAAACAGACCTTCCGTCACTAAATTCTGCTTTGACACTATCTTGAGTAAAGCGAACTTTGTTAGGATCGATCGTCCCCCTAGGTCCTCCAGTAAAACTAGCACCTATTATTGCTGTTCCAATAAGAATGCCGTTATCATCAAATACAAACTCAGCTGTTTGATCATAATCACATGTGCTTCCATAATTACACGGATTTGACCTTATTTCAACTGCTTGCTGATGCCGCTTGTCTCTATTACTAGTATCTCCGATACTGTTATAGTAATCCCACATACTCTTTAGTTTAGATATTTGCATTCTAAACGAAACATGCAGCAATGAGTCATGCTCATCTCCTACTATTCTAGGGCGTCCGCTACTACCAATTCCCATCTCCATTTCTACATGACCTGTAGGGTCAACATATTTCAGCGGATTATTCAGCACATACGTATACAAATTCAAACTCAGCGGATTCGCAATATCCCCTTCATACGTATCCTCATTTATAAACCTGCCGACACTTGGATCATACCATCTGGCGCGCAGATACTGCAAATTCGTACTGCTGTCCCAGAACTCCCCGCTGTATCGGAATGGCTGCGGTACTTGCTCCGACGTACTGAGCGGATTCCCCCAGATGTCATAAGTATACCGGTTAATGACATTGCCATTACCGTCCGCTAATCCTACAACATCTCCATGACCGTTGTGAAGGTAGAATGTTTTGGTGCCGCTAGCATCTTGACGGGCTACTAAGCCGCTACCACCACGGATATATCTTGCTTTCATCGTCACGGTGCCGTTGCTGACCGTTCCCTCTGCAATCATATTCGCTCCGTCATAGTAATAGCGCGTCGTCTGTCCATTCTCCGTCCGCTCGTAGAGCATCCCATCCCCATTATAACGATAGGAGACGTTCTTGCCATCATCTGTTGTCACTTGAGCGAGTCGGTTGCGATCATCATATCGGTAACCGGCTCCGCTCATATCGATGCTCTTGCTGCTCTGCATCGTTTGACGGTTGCCGCGGGTATCGTACGTATAAGCTTCATTAAATTGACTGGATTTTTCGATCCGGTCAAGCTTATCGTAGGAGAACGTATTCCCTTGGCCGTTCTCGTTTTTGCTTGTCTGATTTCCGTTATTATCGTACGTATATCCGTACGAATTCACAGGCGCACCATACCTTGTTTGAGAAAGATTCATCAAATTGGCGCCGTCGAATGTATAGCTCCATGCGATTCCGTTACGCTGGGTTACGTTGGATAACAAACTATTTTTCTTATAATCATAACTTGCATCCCAGTCGGCCATAGCTGGACCTACGCCCTTCAGCCGGTTTCGGTTGTCATACCCGTACGCTATAACATAACCGAACGGATCCGTCATTTGCGTGCGATTCCCTTGCGGGTCGTATACGTATAGAACCTTCTTTCCGTCCGGATATGTGACTGCATCCAATTGCCCAACGTTATTATAACCATACTGTGTTCTGCCTGTACCGTCCTGCATAGCCGTGCGTCGTCCAGCGGTATCGTACTCATAAGAAACCGTTTCGCTTCCGGTCACACTGCTGGTTAATTGATCACGGACGTTGTAGCCGTAGCTCGTTGTCTGACCTTTTCGATCGATATATGTTTTTACATTTCCGTTTACATCATAATAGTATCTTTCATTTTGCCCTAACGCATCGATCTTTCTTATTAGGCGGCCCAGTTCATCATACTGCTTCTGAATTTTGTTTCCATCGGCATATTCCATCTGAATTAATTTACCCGCCATATTATAGCTGTATTTCGTCGTTTCCGACTTGGCGTTAGTCACAGAAACAAGACGGTTAAATAAGTCGTAGGCGTACGATGTCGTGTTGTTGTTACCATCGACATTAGACGTTACGTTTCCAGCAAAATCATATGCATTACTTGATAGAGGAACCGTTCCTGTTTGTTTCAACCATTCCTTCTTCGTAACACGGCCTAACAAATCATAGGTCTCTTTCGTCTTATTCCCTTCAGCATCCGTCGTTGTTGCAGTTCGATTGACATCGTCATACTCAACTCCGGAAGCAGATCCATCAGGATATGTTGTTCGAATACTCCTGTTCCAAGCATCATATCCATAGGTCGTTGCGTTGGACAACGCATCCCGACTCCAAGACAGACGACCGTAAGGATCGTATCCATAAGAAGTTGTTCCGCTTCCCACGGTCCCTTCCGATGTTTTCATCCCAAGGGCATTCCATTGTACAAATGAAGTGACGCCGGTTTGATCTACAGACGTGATCTTGTTATTCGCATCATCATACGACATCGTCACTTTGCTTCCGTCTTGGAAAGTGGCTTCTTTTACTCGTCCAAGCTTGTCATACAAGTACGATGTAGCGTGATTTTTGCCATCGATATATCTTGTAATTTTACCTGTTGTCTTGTTATACTCAGCCTTTTGCTCAATTGTCGAACCGGCTCCATCCACATCCGTTACTGTTGACCATAGCTTTGTTACGAACCCTTGATTGTACGCCGGGCCATATTCCTTATTTATGACTATATTTCGAGCATCGTCTTTGAGCGTCACCGTTGTTGCATTCCCAAAAGCGTCATAACCAACGTTGACTTGGGCCCTCAATGCGCCATTCGCATTGTTGTCTTTGTCGGTTACCTGTAACACACTGCCCTTCTGATCATCCCGCACATAGTGGGTATAGCGAGACAAGTAAGCATTGACCGGCTGTGTCACCGATTCAAGCCAGTGTGTCGTCGGATGATAGGTGTACGTTATCGTCGCATTGTCCGGATTCGTTTGGGTAAGCACATTACCGTAATCATCATACGACTTCGTGACTACTTTTGCAGTTCCTTCAGCTTCTCCAACCTTGATCTTAGATGTTACTTTTATCGGTGACGGCCACCGCTTTGCTTCATTATATTCCATAACATCTTCAAACTGCTTTGCACCGCTCACTTGCTTGATTACGGTATTATAAATGACTTCGGGCGTCTTATCGTCGATGTATTCTTTCTTATAGTTATACGTGGTCTCTTTTCTTCCGTCATTAATGGTTGTCGAGAACCAGTACGTTCTTTGCTGAACTTCAGCGCCGTCTTCATTATGGTAGTCATAACTTACATAATTGTACTTTTCTTCGCTTCCATCGGTATAGGTTGCAATATCTTCTCTTGATTTAACACGATAGACCGTTTCTTTGGCTATAGGTCCGAGCTTGCGGTCCGATGAAATGTACTCATATTGCGTGCGGGCCTTGGTTGGATGCTGCACTTGTTTCAGCAAAGCGGCATAATTCTCTTTTTTACGGCTATCATTCACCAAATCGAACGGCGCTAGGGCAATTTCATAGCTATACTGCGTTTTTCGATTCTCAGCATCCGTTACGGCAGACAGTAATTCTTTATTCCCTTTCGGATCTTTCTGCTTTTCGTATTTCACGGTCTGATCCCCCAAAGTGAGGGTCACCTCTGTGCCGGAGTACGTAATATTAATTTCATTGCCCAGGGCATCCCGTACTTTCGATAACACTGCCCCATAAGAGTTATACTGATATTCAAACTGAATGGTATTGTTGTAAGCATCGGATATTTGAATGAGCCTGTCATAGGAAAAGTAATGTTTTTGACCATTTAAATATTTGAGCACGATGGTTGATTTTAAGTTGTTCACCGTAACGGATTCATCATAAGCGAACGTAATATCTTTCCATGGATATCCCTTCAACTGACTGTTCTCAATCTCGTAAGAAGCTCCTCCGAAGAGATGAGCGATCATCTTATTGTTTGTATACTCTATATACGGAATATCCCAGCTCCACCCTTTTCCAATGGCAAAGCGGTTTTCGTACGCTTTTTCTTTTGTCTTATTAACATACCTAGGCTGAGAAGAAAAACTGGGTTGATACATGGGATCACTGAGAACATAACCCGTTGTATAGGCTTTGGCAATAAAAGGAACCCCTTTAAGAGTCACATCATAATTAGCCATATACGGAGAACTATTGGGATCATCAGGATTCACGTAGGGCCATTCTTTCTCATGCTGTTCCCTCACACGGTTGTCAAGTTCCCAGGTTTCCGGATAGATAGAGGGGAAAAACCAGGCCCTCATATCGCCCAAATATTCCAAGATGGATTTGTAATAGTGAGGGTCGAAAAAAAACTGCGAAGCATTCGCATACTGAACCGGCATTCCTGTATATTTATGATAAAGCCTGACATTGAGAGCAGGGTAATATCTCGCTGTGTACGGGTTTCCTGAATAGACGTCCTTGTCGTAGTAAATGGAATCCGCACTATCGTATTTTCTGGTCAATGCAAATGAAAGTCCATTTCTTCCAGGCAGAACCAGATCGGTCGCTTGCACCTGAAGAGAACCGCTTACCAGAGATACATTTTCATGAACAGAAGAAACGGAGAAAGGAGCGGTATTCATTTTTAGATCTTGGCGTGACATGGCCAGTTGGTCATAAGTCTTGGAATACGAATCAAGACTATCGGAAATGAAAAGAGACCTTTTCTGCCTTGAATTGGAATAAGTACTCTCGAAAACCGATGAGGGAAATTTGCCGTAGGTAATCGTTGATACATTAGAGACTGAGGGTATATTGCCATATGTAGCTGCCATCACATCAAGCAGTGGAACCTGAGGCATAGTGGCTTTTTCCTGTTCAGGCCTCTTCGGTGCAAAGTCCATTTTCTGAAAACGCGCATCAACGTCCGGATTTATTTTTTTTAGTATCTCTTCAAGAGGTTGGTTCGGTTCTGTCCTTGTCTGCAAAGCGGAATGGATATCCTGCATGGAATATCCTTTGTTTAATTCATTTAATAGACTGCTTTCAGGTACATTGTATTTTCGGCTTAACCATTCGATGGTTAGAACTTCTTTGGTTGCAGCTTGATTCGTAGTTGGAACTGCTGCCGCTCCCTCATTAGCGTAAGTTAATGCCGCAGGGGATAGCGTTTGAGCAATTAGAGTGAATAACAAGACATGTCTTAGTAGTTTTTTCATGGTTTGGCTCCTTAACACTGTTTGTAAATAGATACGCCGCAGATATTACCGGGTGCGTACGATGCTAGTTAAAGCTTATAGAATCTACATACGCTGTTCCCCTCCCTCCATCACCAGTTCCAATGATTGCTACACTGATTGTTGCCGAAGTCGCATTCGACGGAACGGTACCATCCATATTGAGCGAGACGTATCCAGAAGTAGGGTCCGTAAGTTCAACAACTTTATTGGAAATCCAAGCATTGGAAGCAAAATCGACAATAAGCAGTACTTTGGCGTTATTTTTCTTTTCAAAATAAACTTTTTCTAAGCTCGTGCATTTACAGCATGATGTCGCTATATTTCTTTAAACGATACAGTATCCAGATCCATATACGCCGAATCCTCTCCACCGACAGCAAACCGGATGAGAACCGACTTGGCATTAGGTTTTGCAACGAAGACTTGGGAGTGATTATGCCATTTCCAGCCGCCATTGTTGTAGGACTGCGCATCGTATCCTACTTCTTTGCCGTTAGCATCCAATTGGATAATGTGCATTCCAGCCGTTCCGCCGCCCTGGAGTGTATACTTCATCATGGCTCGTACTTCATAAGATTTCCCGCCAACGACAGGGATAGCATTGGAAAGTACGTATTGATAGGACTCAGGATCACCCTTACCATTGAATAATCGGTATACGTTTGCTCCATCTACCGGATCGTAGGGAGCCAGTCCAGCGAATGGCCCGCTGCTCGTTCCATTCCGCCAGTTTACTTCCCAAAAATCCGGTAAGTTGTTCCCATTTTCGTCTTTTTCAAAGCTGCCGTTTATATTGATTTCTTTAAACGATACGGTATCCAGATCCATATACGCCGAATCCTCTCCACCGACAGCAAACCGGATGAGAACCGATTTTGCATTAGGTTTTGCAACGAAGACTTGGGAGTGATTATGCCATTTCCAGCCGCCATTGTTGTAGGACTGCGCATCGTATCCTACTTCTTTGCCGTTAGCATCCAGTTGTATAATATGCAATCCAGCCGTTCCGCCGCCCTGGAGTGTATACTTCATCATGGCTCGTACTTCATATGATTTCCCGCCAACGACAGGAATAGCATTGGAAAGTACGTATTGATAGGACTCAGGATCACCCTTACCATTGAATAATCGGTATACGTTTATCCCATCTACCGGGTCGTAGGGAGCCAGGCCAGCAAAGGGCTCGCTGCTTGTTCCATTGCGCCAGTTTACTTCCCAAAAATCCGGTAAGTTGTTCCCATTTTCGTCTTTTTCAAAGCTGCCGTTTATATTGATTTCTTTAAACGATACGGTATCCAGATCCATATAGGCTGAATCCTCTCCACCGACAGCAAACCGGATGAGAACCGATTTGGCATTAGGTTTTGCAACGAAGACTTGGGAGTGATTATGCCATTTCCAGCCGCCATTGTTATATGACTGCGCATCGTACCCTACTTCTTTGCCGTTAGCATCCAGTTGTATGATATGCATTCCAGCCGTTCCGCCGTCTTGAAGTGTATACTTCATCATAGCTCGCACTTCATAAGATTTCCCGCCAACGACAGGGATAGCATTGGAAAGTACGTATTGATAGGACTCACGATCACCCTTACCATTGAATAATCGGTATACGTTTGCCCCATCTACCGGGTCATAGGGGGCCAGTCCAGCAAAGGGCTCGCTGCTTGTTCCATTCCGCCAGTTTACTTCCCAAAAATCCGGTAAGTTGTTCCCATTTTCATCTTTTTCAAAGCTTCCGTTTATATTGATTTCTTTAAACGATACGGTGTCCAGATCCATATACGCCGAATCCTCTCCACCGACAGCAAACCGGATGAGAACCGATTTGGCGCTAGGTTCGGCAACGAAGACTTGGGAGTGATTATGCCATTTCCAGCCGCCATTGTTATAAGATTGCGCATCGTACCCTACTTCTTTACCGTTAGCATCCAGTTGTATAATATGCATTCCAGCCGTTCCGCCGCTTTGGAGCGTGTACTTCATCATAGCTCGTACTTCATATGATTTCCCGCCAACGACAGGGATAGCATTGGAGAGTACGTATTGATAGGACTCAGGATCACCCTTACCATTGAATAATCGGTATACGTTTGCTCCATCTACCGGGTCGTAGGGAGCCAGGCCAGCAAAGGGCTCGCTGCTTGTTCCATTCCTCCAGTTTACTTCCCAAAAGTCCGGTAAGTTGTTCCCGTTTTCATCTATTTCAAAGCTGCCGTTTATACTCATGTTTTTGGAAATTAAATTGCCATTTTTATCGTAGATATACTCCTCAAAAAGGCCACTTGGAAACTTAATGTATTTTATTCTTCCAAGACTATCGTAAACATAATTATATCCACCTACTTGTGACTCAGAAGCCGCCGCTGTTGCGGCGACCATGAAGTGAAATAAAACCAAATATAAACTAAGGCCTAACAAAAATAAACTTTTTTTATGGCCAGAGAGGTATATTTTTGTCATACATCCTTCATGATATTTTGTTGTCCTTATAATTGTTAATTAACTAAAGCAGATCCATAGCCTACCATTACCGCATTCCCTTGCCGATCATACGAATAAATATGCGTGATATATTCACCTGTCTCCCGATTATGCTCGCTAAACGGAATCGTCACCCTCCAAGTATTTGCTCCTACCTTATATCCGTCTTTCCAAACAATATCGTCTGCACCGTTTCGCTGCGTCCAAGTCGGGAATGAAACACGGGCAACCTGCTCTCCTACACCGTCAATATAAATATCATAGCTACCTGACGATAAATTTACGGTCGAAGGGACACGCGTGCTGCTCGTCAGCTTTACCATCGTCTCGCTCACTGCCCTAAGTTCCTTATCAACATAGACATGCGTTATGTATTTTCCGCTTTCTGCATTGTGCTTATTAAACGGAACCGTCGCTTTCCACACTCCGTTACCTACCTTTTCGCCTTGATACCAAATGACATCCCGGCCGTCTTTTGCCGTCCACGTCGGGAACTCTACCTGCGTTGCCTTAGGATCGATTCCATAGGCTGTAATGTCAAAGGATGCATTCGAATAGCTTGTTTCGGCAGGAGCGCTTATTCCCCCGACTACTGTGGTTTGGCCATAACCGATCATTACTGTATTGTCTTGTCTATCATACGAATATATGTGAGTGATATAATCCCCCGTCTCTTGATTATGCTGACTGAACGGAATTGTTATCTTCCATGTGTTGGCTCCGACCTTCGTTCCTTCTTTCCAAACGAGATCGTCTTGACCGTTACGCTTGGTCCATGTTAAGAATGCGACACGAGCAACATGTTCCCCTACACCATCAATATAAACATCATAGCTGCCTGACGATAAATTTACGGTCGGAGGGATGCGCGTGCTGGTCGTTAGGTTTACCATCGTCTCGCTCACTGCCCTAAGTTCCTTATCAACATAGACATGCGTTATGTATTTCCCGCTTTCTGCATTGTGCTTATTAAACGGAATCGTCACTTTCCATGCCCCACTGCCTACCTTCTTCCCTTGATACCAAATGACATCTTTACCGTCTTTCGCTGTCCATGTCGGGAATTCTACCTGAGTTGCCTTTGGATCGATTCCATACGCTGTAATGTCAAAGGAGGCATTCGAATAGCTCGTTTCAGCAGGAGCACTTATCCCGCCAACTGCTGAAGTTTGACCGAAGCCTGACATTACTGCATTCCCTTGTCGATCGTATGAATAAATATGAGTGATATATTCGCCTATTTCTTGATTATGTTCACTAAACGGAATCGTTATTTTCCATGTGCTGGATGAAACCTTTTCTCCTTCGTTCCAAACAATATCGTCTTGACCGTTATGCAACGTCCATGTCGGAAAGGCTACTCTAGCAACATGTTCTCCAACACCATCTAGATAGATATCATAGCTGCCAGAAGATAGATTCACGGTCGGAGGGATACGCGTGCTGGTGGTTAGGTTTACCAGCGTCTCGCTTACTGCCCTAAGTTCTTTATTAATGTAGATGTGCGTTATGTATTTCCCGCTTTCATCCTTATGTTTACTAAACGGAATAGTCACTTTCCATATTCCGTCCCCTACCTTTTCCCCTTGATGCCAAATGACATCGTCCTGACCATTGTTCTCCGTCCATGTCGGGAACTCTACCTGCATTGCCTTAGGATCAACATTGAAAAGAACGATATCATAAGATGCATTGGAATAACTCGTTACAGTTGGATAATCTATTGCGTTTGCCGGAACCATTTTTTTACCTATGATGTTTCCGTTCTTATCATGTATAAATGTTGCTTTATAAAACTTCCCGTTATCTTTTGAGTAAATATTCAGCAGCTTTGAATCCTTGTACTCATAGTAAGTCTCGGCCATTGTTAGTTGAGGAAATAAAAAAATTGCAAGTGAAACCATTGCAATGAACATGAATTGTTGAAAAGATATCGTACATCTTAGCACCGCTTATCTCCTTCCGCAAAGTAAAATGCACAAAATTATGCCATATGTCGAAAGATGTAGCCTTAGGACCATATGTAGATATTATAATCGGATGTTAACTAGAAATCATTGACTGATTTTGTCGAATTTTGTCGTAAAAAAAGCCGCAACACGAGCAAATATCCTCGCATTGCGGCTTTTCGCATTTTACCTTTTAAACCGACACCCGGCTTTCCTCCTGGCTCGCCTGCAGCGCCTGCTCCAGATCGACCAAAATGTCGTCGATCGATTCCGTGCCGACGGACAGGCGGACTAGGCCCGGGGTAACGCCTGCGGCAAGCTGCTCCTCGCCGGAGAGCTGCTGGTGGGTCGTGCTGGCCGGATGGATGATCAGCGATTTGGAATCGCCGACGTTGGCGAGATGGGAGAATAGCTTCACGGCGTTGATCAGCTTTTTGCCCGCTTCGACGCCTCCCTTGACCTCGAACGTAAGGATCGCCCCTTGGCCCTTGAGCAAATATTTACGAGCCAGCGCGTAAGACGGATGGCTCTCCAGTCCCGGATATTGCACCGAATCGACCGCCTCGTGTTTCTCCAGGAAGCGGGCGACTTTGAGCGCATTGGCGCTGTGGCGCTCCATCCGCAGGTGGAGCGTCTCGAGCCCCTGCAGCAGCAGGAACGCGTTGAACGGCGACAACGTTGCCCCGAGATCCCGCAGCAGTTGCACTCTCGCTTTGATGATATAAGCGATCGGCCCCACCGCTTCGGTAAAGATGAGACCGTGATAGCTCGGGTCCGGCTGCGTCAGCCCCGGGAACTTGTCGTTTGCGGTCCAATCGAACTTGCCGCTGTCGACGATAACGCCCCCGATCGATGTGCCGTGACCGCCGATAAACTTCGTGGCCGAATGGACGACGATATCCGCGCCGAACTCGATGGGTTTCAGCAAAAAAGGGCTCGGAAACGTATTGTCCACGATAAGCGGGATGCCGTTCTCGTGAGCGATGCTCGCCACCGCTTCGATATCCAGCACGTCCCCTTTCGGATTGCCGATCGTCTCGGCGTACAGCGCTTTCGTCTGCGGTGTAATGGCGGCACGGAAGTTTTCCGGGTCGGACGGATCGACGAACTTCACTTGAATGCCCAGCTTCGGCAGCGTGGAGGCGAACAGGTTGTACGTGCCGCCGTACAAGCTGGTGGCGGAGACGATCTCGTCTCCGGCGGAGGCAATGTTCAAGATCGCGTACGTGATGGCTGCTTGCCCCGAAGCCGTTGCCAGCGCCGCTGCCCCGCCCTCCAGTGCGGCGACACGCTTCTCGAAGACGTCGGTGGTCGGATTCATAATCCGCGTATACACGTTGCCGAACTCTTTCAAGGCGAACAAGTCCGCGGCGTGATCCGTATCCCGGAAGCCGTACGAAGTCGTCTGGTACAGCGGGACCGCACGGGAGAACGTCGTCGGATCGATTTCCTGACCGGCGTGAACCGCCAAAGTTTCGGGTTGCCATTGAATTTCGTTAGCCATCGTTTTCATCCTCCAAGTTTGGATTAGTATGGGATAGTATGCAAAAAAGAGACATAACGGCCCGCGCATTCCTGTCCTGAATACGGTTCGTCATGCCTCCGGCAGTCCGGTAGACAATTTCCGATAGGTTTAATTGGTTATACAGTGTTGATGCTATTTTAACAGGGGACTCTTGCCAGCGTCAACTGAAAATTTTCGAGTTGCTTCCTCTGCCATTTGATGCTACATTTTAGTAAATTGCCTTGATTTTGTATGAACGAACCGTTCCAACCAGCCCACCATGCCTTGGAGGCTCCAGTTATTCGACCGCACCGGAAACGTCATTTGGCCGAATAATCATGGAGTCTTTTTATTTGGGAATCAATTCAATCGTATGGGAGTGATCGAACGATGTCCACCTTGAACGAATTTCTGGTTCAAAAACGGGAAGCGAGCCTTCAGCGCAACAAGCAAGCTTTGAAGCAGCCGGAAACGGCCAGGCAGCCGATTAAAGCGAGCGTGCGTGCGGCCGGGCGAAGCGGGGTGCGCGAAATCCGCATCCGCGATTTTCAGATCATCAGCGACAGTCCGCCGGACTTTGCCGGATACAATCTCGGACCGACGTCGCCGGAGCTTCAGCTGGGGGTGCTCGGCAGCTGCTTGACGCATATCACCTTGATTCAAGCCGCCGAACGGGGCGTGTCCTTGGAGTCGCTGGAGGTGGAAGTGACCGGGGAGCAGCACGCCTTAGCCGGTCAGCCCGGCTTTGAGCATATTCCCATCTACCCGCACAACATCCGGTATAAGCTGCACATTGTCTCATCGGAATCGGAACAGACGATTGCCGAGCTTCATGAGGCGGTGGAGCGGGTATGTCCGATTTTTCACCTGTTGAAAAATCCGCAAGACGTCGAAGGTGTCGTCATCCATACGGCTCCGGAAAGCGCGCAAAGCTGAGCGGGTTTCCTTCCTGTAAAAAAAGCGGCATTCCGCAAGCATACAACGCTTACGCCCGGGATGCCGCTTCTTATGCTGCCAAAATAACTGCGCCGACTACCACTCCGACGTTCCACGCACGTAAAGCAAATACGGTCCCAAGGCCCATCGCGCAGATTACTTAAACTGATACAGCTTATCCTTCAGCAGCGCCGTATCTTTGTTCTCCGCATACCACTTGGCATACCAGTCGTCGACCTGCTTGCCTCCCGCCTGGTCCCACGTGCTCTTCGCTTCCGCCATCGCCTGTTCCGGCGTATACGAGGGGCCACTGACGATCACCTTGATCCACAAATCGTTGATGACCTTGTCCGTGTTCGTCGAGATCATCTGCAAGTCCTGCGGCAGCGTCGGCATATGCTCCGGATTCGTGATGTCGGCAATCGGCCGTTCCGGCGTCAAGTACGCTTCGTTCGCCATTTTTAACAGGTCGTAGTATTCCTTCTCGGCCTTGTTGTCAGATTGAGCGTTTCCTCGTATCTGCCGCACTTGCCCTCCAGCACCGGAGAAAACAGCATTCGGAAGTCGCTCGCATAGGTCACTTCCTTCGCCTTATCCTTGTCGACAAACGCAGGACAGCCGTTCTTGCCCGCCGTATAATGCGTCCCTTCGATGCCGTAGCCCAGCGTCTTTCCGGCCTGGTCGGAGGAGATGAAGTCGACGTATTTCATGATCGCCTCCGGGTTTTTGGCCTGCGCATTCACCATCGCGGTGAGCTGCACCGGGTTGTTGATGACCGGGCTGAACTGGCCATACGGCCCCTTCGGCAGCGGAATGACAATCACCTCGGCGGACGGGTTGTTTTTCTTCAGCGACTCGTACACCTGCAGCCATCCGGGGCCGCCCGTCTGTCCGCCCCACATGCCAAGCTTCCCGTTCACCCAGTCCTGCTGCGCCTTCTGGCCGGCCTTATCCGTCAAATAATCCTTGTCGACGATGCCTTCGTCGTAGAGCCGCTTCTTGAATGCCGTCGCCGCCTTGGCCCGTTCCCAATCATGGATGAGCTTGCCGTCCTCTACGACCCACTTCGAGTTCTGGAACATCGCATTCAGCACCTGATTCGTAATATAGGCGAGCGACGTACCGTATGTGACGCTCCAGCTAAGGTTTGCTAAAAAAAAAACGCAAATACCGGAACTGCCGCCCGAATAGCTTCGGCTGCCCCGGTACTTGCATTTTCAACGAATTACGTCTCCTTGCTGCGGGAGAAGCGGCTCATCGGTCCAAAATGCGGATGACGAACGTCTTCTCGCTGTTATTTCCTGCGCGGTCCGACGATTTCACGACTAATGCGTAATCGCCCGCTGGCAGCGAATAAGGATTAAGGACAAAGGAGGTGCCCCTCGCGCGTCCGTTAAACGTTACCGTGGACTGCGATACTCCGCTCAGCGCATCGCTGATCTGAAGTTTCACCCTCACCGGCTCGGACCGGTTGAACGAAAGCGGGGTGACGAGCTCGATCTTCGGCGGCGTATAGTCCAGCGTGACGACCGCCGTCTTGACGCTCTCCTTATTGCCGGCAGCGTCTATGCTGTAGTAGCGGATCGTGTTGATGCCCTCCAGCGTAACGGGAACGACGCTTCCCTCCGCCTCTACCATCTTGCTGTCGCTATACACGTTGGTGGTTACGGTGTAATCGCCGTATACGTTCCCATACACGTTGTTGGCTATGCTGTAATTGCCGTATACATTCCCGTACACGTTCGTGGTAACCGTATAATCGCCATATACGTTGCCGTATACGTTATTGGTGACACTGACATTGCCGCCGGGTCCGCTGCCGGGCATGCCGTTGCTCACGCTGTACAAGGTTTTCGCGACTCCGCTTAGGTTATCGGATGCCCGCAATTGGACCAGCTGCGGCGTGTTCTTCCACCCTCTGGGTACGTTGGCGACGGTCACAGGCGCTTTTTTGTCGATGCCGATTACCGCCCGCTTCGTTCGTTCCACGTTTCCGGATTTGTCCTCGGAATAATATTGCAGCGTGTGAATTCCCTCGTCTGCGATATACACGGCTCCCGTGACGGTTTTCCAAGCGTTATTGTTCAACTTGTATTTCGTTATCTTCACCCGGTCGCCTACCACGAAGGTGACGGCTACGGTTTTGTTGTTAAATTTCCCTTCCCCGGTTACGCCGTCCGTCTCTATGCGGGTAAGCTCCGGACCGGCATCTCCTTGGCTCGTCGTGATCACGCGGATCGGCTCGCTATAGTCCGAAGCGCCAGCCAAGTTAAAGGCTTTCAGGCGATACGCGTACATTTTGTCGGGGGTCAGGCGCGAATCGTTGAAGCTCGTCACCCCACTGGAAACATAGCCGATTCGCTGCCATTCGGCATCTCCGTTATCCCGCCGTTCGATCGCGTAGCCCAGCGCGTCGTCATCGCTTTCCGTCCAGGCCAGTTCCACGCCGGTATCGGAGATGCGGCTTGCCGTCACGAATTTCGGTGCTTTCAAAGCAGCCGGGGGCAAGCCGATCAAAGTGTTGACGGCAGCTTTTATTCCGCTTAGATCGTTCGCGATAATATTCACCGCATGATACTCGCCGACAAACGGGGAATTGGCATAGCTGACCGCCGCCTCGCCGGCCGATAAATTGCCGCCTTGCTCGAACAGCAGATACCCTCTGGCTTGATCGAGGAGCAGCACGTTATTCGACGTGTTGCCGAGGAGGACAAGATCGGATTCGATCGTTTTCCATTGCGGATATTTGACATACGACGATTTGTATTCCTGCAGCCCGGTCACGGCCCCATTCGGCTCGGCAAGGCCCAGCCGGACTTGGCGGCCCTCACTGCGATAATACTGCACAAGACGGTTAGCCTGTTCCACCATGGCAGGGTCGTTGTTTTGCGCTGCCGTCAAGGCGACCGTCAGAGGAACATCCGTTCTTTCCGCGAATTCGCGAATGCCTTCCTCCCTGTACAATTTCACCGGGGAACGAGGTGCCGCCTCTTGAGCCCCTTGAATGACCACCTGCGTGCCGGAAGACAGCCCGCTGAGCAATTCTTTGACGGTTACCGTATACGTTCCGGGTTGGTCCGAGTCCTTCAAAGGCAGCTTCGCGGTCAAGCCTGTGGCCGAATACACCGTTGCCGTATCACCGCTTGCCGCATGCCTTACGGTCAATTCGACCGGGATGCCGGTCATCGGATCCGGATTGCGGACGGAGCAGAAAGCCTCGTAAAATCCGGAATCGCCTTTGGTTACGGTAACGGAAGGAACCTTCACTTCGGCAGGCGGAAGGGCGTACCATTGGAAGCCTTCATTTCGCAGATCGACATAAGTCGCTTCCTGAACGGTCAGCTTCCTGCCTTTTCGCACATCATAGATCGGACGCTCCGTATTCCATGTGATCGAGCCCGTTTGTCCGATAAGATGCTGCGATTCGTCAGGCTGATCGTGCTTTTGATTGACTACCGTCACATATTGCGTATCTCCGGAACGGGCCGGAATCGCCCAGATCGTACGGCTGTCGGTGACGGCAACCGGCTGCGCGACCGGCGTCATGGCGGTTTTCAGCTTGGCGATGTTGTCCGCATTCCGCTCCAGCAGCAGGTTGGTCTGATCCGTATCGCTTTGCTTCAGATAGGACCGGACCTGCATGCCGGTCGCCACGGACGGTACGGGAGATACGGATTCGTCATCCTTCAGAATGAGACCTCCCCGGTCTACGAAGCCTTGAAGCTCGCCGGTCATTCCGTCGTACCAGTGCCAGCTGTCGTCGAAATTGTTCAATCCTACGAGCAGTATCGCCTTAATCGATGACGGCAGCCCTCTCTTCAGCTCTTCCGGCGTGATCACTTTCGACGCCCATCCGGCGGCGTGGGTGAAGAACATCGCTTCCGACACTTTTCCTTCGTGGGAGCCTTTGAGCAGATCTTCGTCCGTCGGTTCTTTGCCGACGATGCCCCGCAGCAGGGCTTGCTTGTTGACATACATAATGCCGATCGTCGGCGTCGGCTCGGTCATCGCATAGGCGCCGCCGTATTTACGAATCCAGGAGTAGAGTTCTTTCTGCTCGGCAATCATCTGAGGCTTGGCGAGATCGCCCTTATTGTTCGGCAGCACATTCGTGCCGATCGCCTGAATGCCCCGGGTCAAGGCCAGCGCATAAGCTTTTTCCCGGTCCATCTTGCCGAAAAACAAGCTGAAATCGTCGGGTGTCGCCCATGTCGTTTTGTTCGGATAATAGCTGCGCAGACGGTCCAGCAAAGCAACCACATGCATCGGCTTGGAGGTGCTCAATTCGTTCCAGTCGTAACCGGTCTGTATCGGCATCTGCTCATGCATCGGCTTGGCGGGAACGGTTCCCCAAGGCCATCCTCCGTGTCCGCCAACGCCGGGCGAGCTTCCGAACGAACCGGTCGTCGTGAGATAGCCGTCATTGACTTCGGAAACCGCTTTGACAAAATAACCGTACTGCTTGAAGGTTTCGTCGTACCGGTCGATGTAGTCGAGAAACGGCTTGGAGGCATTCGCAAAATACTCGTGCGCCTTCGGCTGATACCATCCCTGTACGCTGGGTGCGATCGGCGTCGTAAGCGGCAAGCCACGCGCCCTCTGGAATTCGGTATATGCCATTCCCCACGGGCGGTTCGGAATTGGAGGCGCCCAGTCCCAATACGGCACATAGTCTGCGTTATCCGCACCGATGCTCATGCCCGTCATGTTCGGATAAACCTGAAACCGCTGCAGGCTGAGCTGGACGTTCCGGTATAACGGGGCGCGGTAATCGGGCAAATTGTAGGCGTAAAACGCCAAATTCGCATTGCGCATATCGATGCCGTTGATGTCCGTGAGCGGAACAAAACCAAACTGAACGCCCCGTTTTTCGAGCGCCGCCGCCATCTTTTCCTGGCTGACCGGACTGTCCGCGTCGGTAAAGTTGCTGAATTCGAATACGCGGTCGTATCCCGTATCGCTGACATAATCGGCATATTCCTCGATGGAACCCAGCGTCTGATACATCGAGGCGACCTTTTTATGCTCGGAATGGTAAAATCCGCCGGAGCTCATGCCGTGCGACATATAAATAAAGTTGATCGTCTCCGGCGATCGGGGAACGTCGACTCCCAGATGGCGAGTGATCGACGAACGATCCGGAACATAGCCGGGCGTGGCGGGCTTCGCCTCCGAGAGCGCCGCCGTATCCGCATCCCATACCGCCTGATTCGGGAACGTTTCCGGACGGTCCAACGACTTCACGGTAATGGCAGGCCCGCTCCCGGGAACGTTCAGAGCGAACGCCATCGGGACATCCTTCGGATTCCCGGCTTCGATCGGCTGAAGCCCCGCATCGAATCGGACCGGCCCCCGCCCGTCAACCCACAGCTCGTAAGGCTTGCCTTCTTCATTTTGAGGCAGCAGCAAGGTCAGAGAGTCGTACACATTCGCCCCGCTGTTATAAATCTCCGCCCCGTCGGCTTTCAGCACGACGTTTTTAACGGCTCCCGGCTCGGCTCCCGCGATCTTCACCGGGAACGTCCAGAGCTCGTAATCCCAGGCCCACGTCCTGGCCGTCCTGTCGGAGGTGTACATATACGTCTGGCCCCAGCGCCATTGCACCCCGCGTACCCAATGGTTGCCGGGCTGCAGCACGTTGTCGTAGGGCTGCTGCAGAAGCGGCATGCTTTCCGGCTCGCGCTGCAGCAAAATATCCGTTTTGATTTCGGCTGCGTCGGCGAAGGGCTCTATCGTGCTTTTCGTTTGATCCGCTTGGGGGATGTGCAGCTTAATTCTGGGCCAATCCACCGCATCGGGGCCTTCCTTGCGCACGGCGGTTTGGTGGATTTTGGCGCTGCCGTTCGTAAACAAGCCGTTCGGCATGTCGTACCGGACCAATCGGAAGGTAGCCCATTTCAGCGGAAACGTGAAATCGCTCGGCTCCGCCGGACGGGTTGTCATCGTGTTAGCCATATCCGCTTTGATCTGGCCGGAGGTCAGGGGGGCCGCATAAATATGCAAGGAATCGATCGAACCCCGGAACCCGTATTGACGCATCGATCTTGTCGCAGGGTCCCAGTGCCACTCCGTGCCCAGCATCATGTTCACGAAGTTCGGCAGCGCATCCGTGAACACCGCAGAGCCGTCGACGCTGCCGATGAGCTTGCCGTTCACGTAAAATTTAATGCCGACATGTTTTTCGAAGGTTACGGCGACATGGCACCATTGCCCGGCCACGATCGAATCCGAAGGAAAGGACCAGTCGTACCATTTCTCTCCGTAATCCGCCGCAAACCCTAGACGATTCCCGGTTAGTCTCAAATAAAACGTCGATCCCTTCCAGTTGGCGTCACGCTTCGTGACGATGGGCAGATGCCCGTTCAAATCGTCCGGCTTGATCCAGGCGGTAATCGTAAATTTGGAGGAAAGATTGTTCAGCATGCCCGTGGGAGAAGTGGGAGAAGAAACCATAGCCTGATTCGGTCCGGTAAACCTTAACGCCTTTCCGCCGCCCTCCCGTCCGTCTTCGAAGGAGGCCGGAGAGGTGACGGTGCCGTTCTGTCCAAAACCGCTATCGTCCCGCAGCAGCATCGGATTCGATGGGTCCGGCTCCATCTCATACCTGGCTACCAGAGGCAGCGCGATGACATCCTGCGTGGTTATCGTCAGGGGTGCGCTCGGCGGGGACAGATTGCCCGACAAATCTTTGGCGCGTACGGTAAACGTATAGGCCGTTTTGGCAGCGAGATCCTCTGCCTTGTAGCTGGTAGCCGTCGTATAGCCGATGAATGTGGAACCGGCGTAAACATTGTATCCTACCACGGCAACGTTATCGATTGAGGCTTCCCAGGTAAGATCGACTTCCGTATCGAGTATTTTGGTGGCGGTTAAATGAGCGGGAGTAGTAGGGGGATCGTTATCGGGAGCTAGGACGCCGTAAAGATGCAGCTCATGGATAGACCACCATAAGCCTGAGGTTTTCGTTAACGCAATTCGGATATATTTGGCGGTTTGCTGCGGAAAACTGATCGTCACGATCGAAGAACTGCCCGTACCCGACGCAACCGGTGCGCTCCAATTCACACCGTCATCGGAAACGGTGACCTCGTATCCACGGGGGTAATCCCCGGATGAGCCCCCGGCATCGAGCACCAGTTTGTTGTACGTTTTATCCCCCGGTCCCGTATCGATCTGGAACCATGTCCCCGGCGCTTGCGCCGCCCCGCTGGTCCATCGGGAGGACGGGATGCCGTCGATCGCCATGCCCGGCGAGGAAGTGCTGCCGCTCGACGAGGCCGTCACCTTCCAGAGCGTGCGATCGAGCTTATCCTGCGTAGTCACCGCATAGGGTGCGGACGGTGCGGAAACGTTGCCCGCCGGATCTCTCGCCCGGATTGTAAACGAATAGACGGTTCTCGGGGATAGCCCGGATACCTTATACTCTGTCGACTTTGTGGAACCGACGAAGTCCGGGCCAAGATAAACGTCGTATGCGAAGACAGCCACATTGTCCGTAGAGGCATCCCAGGACAACCGGATCTCATGGTCCGTAACGTCGGAATCTCGGATGCCGCCGGGAACGGTCGGAGCTTGGGTATCGGGCTGCATGGCGCCGTACAAGTTCAAATCATAGATCGACCACCACAGCCCGGAGCTTTTCGTCAACGTAACCCGGACATATTGGGCGGTTTGCTGCGGAAAATCGATCGTCATGACGGAAGAACTTCCCGTACCCGACGCGATCGGAGCGCTCCAATTGGCCCCGTCGTCGGACACGCTGACTTCATACCCCCGGGGGTAATCACCAGTGGATACTCCGGCATCGAGCACCAGCCTATGATACGTTTTATCCCCCGGTCCCGTATCGATCTGGAACCACATCCCCGAAGCTTGTGCCGCTCCGCTGCTCCATCGGGTGGACAGGCTGCCGTCGACCGCCAAGGATGGCGGTGCGCCGCCGGCACTGGAAGACGCGGTGACGGTCCAGCGTCCCCGGTCCAGCGCGCCCGGCAGAACGGCGAACGGACTGCTTGGCGCCGATACGTTCCCCAATGCGTCTCTGGCCCGTACCGTAAACGTATAGCTTCCGCCCGGAGTCAGCCCGGTTGCCCAATAGTCGGATGAGCCGCTCGTGCTTCCAATCAACGCATTGCCGTTATAGACGTCGTAACCGATGACCGCACTGCCGGAGGAGGAAGCGGTCCACGCCAAATGAACCGAGGTATCGGTCCGCCAAACGGAGGTCAAATTTGAGGGGGGTGAGAGCGCCTGTGCTTCCACGACCGCAGCAGTTCCCAAGGGGAAAGGGACATGGCCGAACAACAGAAATACCACCAGCCAAAAGCTTGCCAACCCTTTCGTTATTTTCCCTGTCAAAGCGGATTCCTCCCCATACAAAGTTTGTGACATTGACAGCGTTTACAAAACAGGCGGTTTCATCACAAATGTTTTGGGCACCCCCCTTCAAAAAGAGGAACATGCAGGGCGGGAAGCCGGCCGCCTCCCGCCCTGTGGGAACAGCCGGACAGACATGCTGCTCAGGGAATCTTATTTATTGGAATACAATTTCACGGCGTCTTCGCCGAATTTATATAAATCCTCCAGCATAAATGCTTTCGGCTTATTCTCCGCGTACCACTTGGCGTAGAAATCGTCCACCCGAGTGCCGCCGGCCTTTTCCCATAACTCCTTCGCGTCTTTGTAGGCCTGCTCCGCCGTATAGCCGCTTCCGCCGACAACCGCCTTAATCCATATATCCTTGAGCTGCTGATCGGAATTTTTGACGATGATGGCAAGCTCCTGCGGCAGCACGGGCAAGTATTCCGGCTTCAGGGTAGGGATCGGCCGCTCTCTCGAAACGTAGGCGGCATTGGCCTGCAGCGCCAGCTCGCGCAATTCCTTCTGCGCTTCCGTCTTCTGCGGCCGGAAGGAATCAAACCCGCATTTGCCGTACAGCAGCCGGGAGGCCATCATGCCAAGATCGGCCGTATACGATACTTCCTTTTTGTTCTTCTCGGCGTCCATAGGCTGCGGGCAGCCGTTCTCGTCCTTGCTCCAATGCGTGCCCTCCAAGCCGTATTGAATGGTTAACGCGTTTTCCGGTTTAATCATAAAATCGATGTATTGCATGACCGACTTCGGGTCTTTGGCGGCGACGTTCAGCACGCCGACCATCTGAATCGGGCTGCCGACCGCCGGACTGAACTGGCCGAATTCGGATTTCGGCAGCGGCAGGATCGCAAGCTTGCCGTTCGGATTGTTTTTCTTGAACGTATCGTAGTCCTTCTCGCCCGGGAAATCCTGAAACAGATACATGCCGAGCTTGCCGGAGAGGAAATCCTGCTTCGACTTCTCCCCGTTTTTATCCGTCAGGAAATCTTTGTCGACCACACCGGCGTCAAACAGCTTTTTCTGAAACGCGACCGCCGCGGCCAAACGGTCCCACTCGTGAACGAATTTGTCGTTCTCGAAGCGCCATTGGACTTCTCCGAACCCGAACATATGCTGAATGATCGAGGGGGCATTGCCGCTCAGATTGAGACCGAACGTATCGTTTTTGCCGTTTCCGTCCGGGTCCTGGGCTGCGAACAGCTTCGCTACGTTAAAAAACTCTTCCGTCGTCTTGGGAGCCTGGAGGTTCAGCTTCTGCAGCCAGTCCTGTCGAATGTAAATGCGGTGCCCCGCGGTAAGCGGGGAAATTCGGCCGATTTCGTACATTTTCCCGTCGTCTTTGGCCGCCAATTTTTTTAACTGGGGAAACTGCTTCATCAGCTCTTTATACGTGGTGCTGTATTTCTCGATGACCTCGTCCAAAGGCATAAGCAGCTTCTGGGCATACCACTGGTTTCTGTAGCCCGTATCGTATTCCAGAATCAAATCCGGAGCCGCGGCGCTGGCGAACAGAGCGTTGAACTTCTGGAAAGATTCCCAGCGCGGAACCGGAACATATTTGACCTGAACCGGACCGTTCTTGTTGATCCATTCGCTCCAGCGGTTCTTGTCCCAATTCCCTTCTTCCGTCGGAATGTTATTCCGGTCGTAGATCGACACCGTCAGACTGCCTTTCTTTCCTTCCTGCTGACCCGCCTTGTCGTCCGGCACGCTGCTGCCGTTGCAGCCCGCCACAAGCATTCCCGCCGCAAGAACGGCAGCAGAGCTTGTCACACAGGCTTTGTTCCATCTTTTTGCTTTCATCGATGAACCCCCTCTGCAAAATATGCACTTTCTCCCTTCGGGGTTACCTCAGCAGCCCTGCCGTCGTTGCCCAAACTGCTCCCCCCTTCCCTACATCCTTATCCTTTGACCGCACCGATCATGACCCCTTTGACAAAATACTTCTGCATAAAGGGGTACACCAGCAGCAGCGGAACAAGCATCACAACCACACCCGCCGACCGGATCGATTCGGGCGTAATTAACTGCTCCAGCTCATGCTGCTGCAGGTTGTTCAAGCTTTGCAGCAGCGACTGATTCGCGATCATGTTCTGCACCATGACAGCCAGATTGTACTTCGCGGGATCGTTAATGTTGATTAACAAGCCCTGGAACGCGTTCCAGTAGCCGACGCCGTAAAACAGCGTCAGCGTCGCCAGAACCGGCATCGACAGAGGCAGGACGATCTGCATCAGCAGCCGCCAATCGCCGCAGCCGTCGATCCGGGCGGCCTCTTCGATTTCGGCCGGCACGTTCTCGAAAAACGTTTTTAGCACCATCAGATTGTAAGCGCTGATCAAGCCGGGAAGCCAGAGCGCCCAGTACGTATCGATAATGCCCAGAGAGCGGTTCACCAGAAAGGCCGGAATGGTCGGAATCCCGAACAGCATCGTGAACACGATGGCCAGAGTGAATGCTTTTCTCGCATAAAAATAAGCTCTCGACAGCGGGAAAGCGGCCAAGATCGTGAAGACCATGCTCAAGACGACGCCGACTCCCGTGATGACCACGCTATTTTTGAAGCAGTTGACAATCGGCGTCCCGTCGATCAGCGCTTTATAGGAGTCGAGGCTGAACCCGACCGGCCAGATCCCGACGAAGCCCGAGGCGATGGCGGAGTAGTCGCTGAAGGACACCGAGACGATATTAAGCAGCGGCAGCAGACAGCTGAGGCCGGCCGCCACAAGCAGCACATTGTTCACGCAGTGAAATATTTTTTCTCCTAACGATAGCTTCATCGTCGCCCTCCTTGTTCGCTCACCATAACGATTGGTTGAATTTTCTCGCGATCCGGTTTGCGCCGACGACCAGAATGAGCCCGATCACGGATTCGAACAGTCCCATGGATGTCGTCAAGCTGTAAAGCCCGTTTTGGATCCCGATCGTATAAATGTACGTGCTGATGACGTTCGATACGTCCGACACAACTGCGTTCTGCAGGTTGTAGATCGGATCGAAGCCGACATCCATGACCCGCCCCATCGCAAGAATCAGCATGATGGCCGCTGTCGGCACAATGCCGGGCAGGGTGACGTGCCAAATTTGTCTTAGCTTCGAGGCCCCATCCATGCTTGCCGCTTCGTACAGATGCGGATCGATCGAGCTCATCGCGGCCAAATAAATAATGGCTCCGAAGCCCGCATCCTTCCAAACGTTCGAGCCGAAAAAAATCGTCAGCCAGGAGCCGGCCTGATACAGAAACGGGTACTTCGCGCCCGTCCATTGCTCCAGCAGCCCATTCACGACGCCGGCCTGAGACCCGAACAGCGTAACGACGATTCCCCCGATAATGACCCAGGAGAAAAAGTGCGGCAAATACAAAAGCGTCTGCACCGTCTTCTTCCACCACATCCTGCGCACTTCGTTCAGCATGACCGCAACCAGAATCGGGAACGGAAACCCGATCACAATGCCGAAGAAGCTCAGCAGAAAGGTGTTTTTCACAATCTGAAGCGTCTGGGGGTTGCTGAATATGATCTTAAAATTGTCCAGACCGACCCACGGGCTCCCCCAGATACCCTGCATCAGGTTATATTGCTTGAAAGCGATCACATTGCCGAGAATCGGAATATACCGGAAGGCTACAAAAAAGGCGATGACCGGAATAAACATCAACAGTAGCGGCACATTTTGCTTCAGCCTTTTTCTCTGGAGCCTTCGGACGGTAGTATGAGCCTCGGACGGTTTCATCGGATACGACAGCGTCTGCTTTTGGATAGGATCATCCCCTTTCCCCGCTTTCACGGATCTGTTCTTCCCCGGTTAAACTGCTGAATCTGCTCGTCGAAGGCGTACAAATCGTCCAGGAGGAACAGCGCGTTCTTGTTGTCCGTGTACCATTTCGCATAAAATTCGTCCACCTTCGCCCCTCCGGCCTGCTCCCAAACGGCCTTCGCTTCGCCGAGCGCCTGATCCGCCGTAAAGCCGGGACCGTTCACGATCGCCTTCATCCAAATGTCGCCGCGGACAACGCCCGTTCCGATCTGCTTCTCCACATTTTTCACGACGATCGACAAGGCGTCGGGAAGCAGCGGCAGGGTCGTAGCATTTAAGGACGGAACCGGACGCTCCTTGCTGATGTAGGCCTTCTTCGCCTGGCTGTTCAACTCGCTGAGCGCCTTATCGGTTGCCGACGGGTTTTCAATGGAATCTCCGAAGGCGCATTTTCCGAACAGCACCTCCGAGGTCAGCATGTTCAGATCGGCGGTATAGACTTCCTTCTTGTTTTTTTCCGGGTCGATTTTTTGCGGGCAGCCGTTGCTCCCTTTGCGCCAGTGCACCCCTTCGATGCCATTCTTGATGACGATGGCGTTCTCCGGCTTGACCATGAAATCGATATACTGGATGACGGCTTTCGGGTCCGCCGCTTTGGCGTTCACGGCCGCGATCATTTGCACCGGAGCCCCCAGAACCGGGCTAAACTGGCCGAACTCGCTCTTCGGAAGCGGCAGGATGGCGATTTTTCCGTTCGGATTGTTTTTCTTGAACGTGTCGTAATCGCTGCTGCTGAGGGCCTGATGCAAATACATGCCCAATTTGCCGCTTAGAAAATCCTGCTTCGCCTTTTCCCCGTTTTTGTCCGTCAGGAAGTCTTTGTCGACCAGTCCTGCGTCAAACAATGATTTCTGGAAGGCAACGGACGCCTTCAGACGATCCCATTCGTGCACAGCGCGATCGCTCTGGATGTCCCAATCGTTCAGACCGTGGCCGAACATGTGATTCACGATCGTGAAACCGTTTCCACTTAAGTTGACGCCAAACGTGTCCTTTTTTCCATTGCCGTCCGGATCGCGATTGGCGAACGCTTTGGCGATTTGCAGCAGCTCCTCCGTTGTTTTCGGCGCTTCCAGCTTCAGCTTTTGCAGCCAGTCCTCGCGAATATAAATCGCGTGGTTCGTCGTCAGGGGAGTGACTCTGCCGATTTCATACAGCTTCCCGTCGTCCTTGGTGCCCAGCTTCTTGAGCAGCGGAACCTTGCTCATCAGCTCCTTGTAAATCGTACTGTGCTTGTCGATCAGTTCGTCCAAGGGCATCAGCAGCTTTTGGGCGTACCATTGGTTGCGGTAATTCGTATCATACTCCAGAATCAAATCCGGAGCGGCAGCGCTTGCGAACAAAGCATTGAATTTCTGCAACGATTCCCAGCGCGGAACCGGAACGTATTTGACATCGACCGGCCCGTGCTTGTTGACCCATTCGGTCCAGCGGTTTTTGTCCCAATTCCCTTCCTCCGGCGGAATGTTATTCCGGTCGTAAATGGAAACCGTAATGCTGCCTCTCTTGGGTTCCGTCTGCTGGGCCTCGGCCCCTTTCTTCGCCCCAGACGTGTCTTGGTTGTTGCATCCGGCTGCCAGCGTTCCCGCCGCCAATACGGTGGCCACGCTTAACACAACCCCTCGATTCCGCCCCTTTTTGTTCATCGATCGACTTCCTCTCCGCCATGTACTTGCATTCCTCCGGGTGAAGCCGCGGGGAATGTATGCTCAATGTAGCGCTATCCGAACTGGAAAATCAATCTACAAGATTCACCCCGTTAGCCTAAAGGAAAAAAGAACGATAAGCTTATTTCGCACCATATGCAAAATGGAAAAAGCCTTCTGTCACGAAAGGCTTTTTCCGTGTTTTTTCCTGTATTCGCCGGGGGTGGTCCCCTCTACTTTTTTGAACGCGCGGATAAACGAGATGACGTGCATGTACCCGACTGCGCTGGAAATTTGCTGCAAAGACAGCTGCGTATTTTCCAGCAGCTCTTTGCTTTTTTCGACCTTGACGCCGACCAAGTAATCAACCAGCTTTATCCCGAATGCCTCCTTGAACAGACGGCTTACATATTTGCCGTTCAAGCCGAATTCCTCGCAAAGCAGATTGAGGGACAACTCCGGATTGGCATACTCCCGCTCGATGTAGCTTCTCACTTCCCGAATGACGGTATATTTGCTGCGGCTCTCCTGGAGAAGCCGGATTTTCTTTTCGGTGTCCGTTAAGATATCGAGAAATTGGCTCTCCACCTCGTCGACCAAGTCGAACGTATGCAGCACTTGGTTGAGCCGCGGCAGCGTCTCCGTCTTCCAGATCTCCCGGACCTTCGGCGGAAACTCCATCATCTCGCGATACAAATGGTAGATGAAGTAATTCATCAGATTGACATGCTCTTCCCGGGAGAAGAGCGCGTCCTTGACCTCCGAAAAAATCTGGCTGTAGATCGGCCGCCAGTCCTCTCCTCCGGTCCGAAACGCTTGCGCCAGAGAGCGGATCAGTTGCAAATGCCGGTACGGCTCTCCTTGCAGCTTCAATCCCCTTTCGTTGTGAGGAATGACAAGATTCAAGCCCAGGCTGGATTTATAGGCCAGCGCCGCCAAAGCTCCGGCATACGAATGCGGAATATCGTCCACCTGCGCCATGCACGGCCCGACGCCGACGGTGACGGTGAAGTCCAGATTTTTTTCCGCCCATGCCCTCGCACTTTCGGCCAGCGATGCGATAAGCTGTTCGTCCCCGTTCTGCGCGTCCGCCATTTGAAACAGCACCGTAAGCCGGTGATCCGCCGTCCACTCCGACCATACCGTGACCGGCAGCGGCTCGGCGATTTCTTTGACCACGCTATTCAGGACGAACTTCAATAAGTATTGGTCCCGTACGGAATATCGTTCCTTCATCGCGGAATATTTGTCAATTTCAAATACGGCCAGGCCGATGCTTGCCACAGGGGCCCGCGTCCAGAACAGCTCCAGCTCCGTCGCCCAATCCCGCGGGTTCGCAGGCCGCCGTCCTTCCAGCAGCTGCAGGAAAAAATGCCGCCGACGGTAAATCACGTCCTCTTCGTGCAGCTTCTGGTACGTATTCGATTGTTCGATCAAATTATCCAGCGCCTGCTCGATAAAGTTGAACTCGTCCTTCGCTTTCTTCGTCAGCTTGCTGCTCTTGTGCATCGAGTACACATTGATCCGCGAGATGATCGATTCGATCGGTTTGTAGTTCCGCCTTGTCACGTAAGCCATCCAGACGGTGCCCGCCGCCACAACGACGAAGCCCGAAACGATCCAAAGATATGAGAATACCGAAGCATAGCGGAACAAGTGGTTATCGTATACCCCGCCTTCGTACGACCATCCCGTATAATCGGATACGAAACGCGACAGCACGGTCCCTTCCTTGCCCTTATTCTCGGGAAGCGGATCGGTGATAAGATTGCCGTTCCGGTCTTTGATTTCTACAAAGCTGACCTGGGAGCTCGACATGCCGGCGAGCATTTTTTGAATTTCCCGCACGGCGATGTTGATGACGACGACCCCTTGCTCCCCGGTCAGCAGCGGATATCTTCTTACGATGGAAATGACCGAAGCCGGCAGCCGGTTCTCCGGATCGTGGGCGTCCGAGTAGGTTCTTCGCTCGGATAACGTATAAGGGACGCGCGAATCCAGATGCCCGGTCAGGAAGGCCCGATCTCCGAATTTTTCGAGCGGAACGAACACGGCGGGACTGATCACCATGCCGTCCGAGAAACGGTATAAATAGACGGAGTCGATAAAGCTGTTAAACGTGACGAGCTCGTTGATTTTTTTGGAGGCCTCATAAGTGGAGAAATAATGCTGCGAACCGGTGTTCCCTCGAAAAAACGTGCGGAGCTTGTCGTTCGTCTCGATTTCATGGATCAGTATGCCGTCCGTTTCGCGCAGCGAGTAGTCGATCATCTGGATCACATGCCGGACGTACATCTGGTTTGCACTCATCGTTTCTTTTCGGGAGAGGTCGCTAACGAACAGAAAGGCGAGCAAAATCAAAACGGAAGTCAAGCTGAAAAAGATCGGAAAATAGGAGAACAGTAAGCGGTAAAACCATGTTTTCTTCATAATCCCCTCCGGGACGAATTCTTGATCATGCTTCGCCGCGCCTCATGCAGTACTCCCGGAGGTTCATCAAACGATCGTAGGTGAGCGGCTTTTTCTCACCCTATATTCTAGACTATAAATTGGCGCTTGGCATCCTTTTTTTCCAATTGTAAACATACCCTGCGCGGCCGGGGATCCGAGAAGCTTCTCTCAATACGATATGCAGCCGGCGCTTGAATCATAATCAGTTCGATAGGTGTACGGCACCGCGGCCATTGCCGGAGCTATGGTCCTTCGATAAGGAACGTCCTTGATTCAACACCGGCATCACGGAACGGAGCATCAGCAGCCCTGCCACCCCGGTCATAAAAATAATGAGCGCCATCCCCCAGCCCGGCAGCATGCCGCCGAGTATAATGTTGACTCCGCCCAGAATCATGCCTCCCCGGTGCGCCATACCGTTAATCGCCATATAAGAGCTGCGCGCGTGATCCGGCACGATGTTCACCAGAAGCGCCTGGCTGAGCGGAACGTAAATCAGCTCGCCGACCGTCGCGACGAACATCATCAGCACGAGCAGCGCCGGCTGGTTGCTGTACGCGAGAAAGCTGTATCCGGCGATGTTGAGCACAAGCCCCGCGTACATGATCCGCGAATCCGAGCGGTGCTTGATCAGCGCTGCGATCACAAGCGACAGCAGAACGACAAGCAGCGTATTCTCGGTCCGCAGTACCCCCAGCATTTCCATACCGTCAATCTGCCAGTCCGTCCATGGCAGCCACGGCGTCAACCGCATTTCTTTCTCCAGACGAATCGCGATATAGTCGACCAGATTAATCTCCACGGAGTAGAGAAGCGCAAAGGCGCCGACATACACCATAAACACTTTATCGCGCAGCACCTGCCGGTAATTGGCCCACAGCTTGCCTTTCTTCGGCTCCGCCGCCCCGGTTGGCCCGCCTTCGGGCCGCTTCCAGGCTTCGGTGATGAAAATCCAGGTGACGGCAAAGGAAACGAGCGTCATGAGCCCGACGGCGAGAAACAGCTCGAACAAGTAGTCGGCGAACAGAAACGCTCCGATCATTCCGGCAACGGCAATGGACAGATTATTGGTCCAATACGTAATCCGGTACATCGCCTGGCGGGCATGCGGCTCCGTCACATCGATCAGCATCGCCTCGATGGCGGGCTTGTGCATTCCCCAGCTCGCGCTGACGACAACCGTCATGACAAGCGTCGCGACCGGCGATTGGCACCAGGGCGAGTTGACGGCAGCCATGACCAGATAAGCCGCGGCGATCGCCGCTTCGGAGATCAGCATCATGCGCTTGCGTCCGACCCGGTCCGCATAATAGCCGCCCAGCGTAGCAAAGACGAGCCCCACCGCGATATTGAAGATCGCCACGAGGCCTGCGGCCGTCGCCCCGAGCGTTTTGGCAAAATAAACGGACATGAACGGCACGACCATGCTGCCGAGCATCCCGGTCAAAAAGCCTATAATAATACGAAGTTTAACGTTTGGATGAAAATCCCAAAATCCCATGGAGCACTCCTTGATCATAAAAAATAAATAAACGTACTTGAATAGGTTATCTTTGGAAACCGGGCCGGTCAAGGGAAGGTTTGGTTTAGGATAATTGTCCGCCGGCGGAATATTCCGTCATCTTAGCCCTCTTCGATCCGGTTCCTCGGTTCTGCGAAGAGGGCTTATTTGTTTTAGCGCAGTCCGAATGTTGCCCATCCGAAAAGGAGGGATTTAATATGAGGATGCAGAAGTATTGGTAACTAGGAATTTTTGGGGTATTTTACAACAAAACGTTTGACGGAGTGATGGTTATCAACGAAACTTACGCCAAAATTTTGGAAACCGCCTACCGGCTGTTCGCGGAGCACGGGTTTGAGAAGACAAGCCTGTCCATGATCGCCAAAGAAGTGGGAATTTCCAAGCCCGCGATCTATTACCACTTTATTTCCAAGGATGTGCTGATCGATGTTCTTTTCGATGAAATCGCGAAGGAAATCGATTTTTCGAAGTCCTTTTCCATCCAGGACTATACGAAAGACAACTTTGAAGCGAAGCTGCTGGCCGACGGCTGGCGGATGATCGAGGACCAACGGCAGGACGAATACTTCCCCCGCATCCTGAACGAATACCTGGTCCGGGGCTCCCGCAACGAACCGAAATACGAGCAGCGGTTCCACGCGGTGACCGAAGGATTCGCCAGCGGGTTCGAGGAGCTGCTGACGCACGGCGCGAAGCTTGGCGTCGTACCGGACGAGCGGATTACGGCCAAGGCGCATATGCTGACGATGGTGATCGACAACATCGGCAACTTTATGATGATCGGCTTCAAATTCAACTATGAGGACATCTGGCAAGAGGCGGTCAAAAGCGTGCTTCGGAGCGAGGGATAAGCAAGTAAAAGCCAAACCACCTTTTCCAAAGGAGTAGATGGCCGTGAATGCGAAACGGATTCGTTGCTCCGTGCTGCTCGCATCAATCCTTGGCGTCGCCGGACTGACTTCATGTTACCGGGTCGGCTCTCCGGAAGCCGTCCCGCCGGAGCCGGTCTCCGTCGTTCTGAACAGCCAGGGGTTTACATTCCCTGAGGGCCTGAACGAGAACCGGAACCCGTATCTCGATTACATCAAAGAGCGGACGAATCTGGATATCCGCGTCATTGTACCGCCTTCCGAAGGATATGAAGTGAAGCTAAACGCGCTTATGGCTTCCGGCAATCCTCCGGATATGCTGAGCGTGTTCAGCGACGTCTGGGTCGCCAATTATGCCAAGAGCGGTCTCCTCCAGCCGCTGAACGATTGGATCGACCGCTACGGCCCCGCGCTGAAGTCCGGCATCCCGAAGGAGGCCTGGGATAAAGTCACGTTCAATGGCAAAATCTATGCGGTTCCCAGCATCAACGAAATACGCGGCACCGAGCTGATGTACGTGCGAAAGGATTGGCTGGACAAGCTCGGCCTGAGGCCGCCGCAAACGCTGGAGCAATATTACGAGGTCATTCGGGCGTTTGCCCGAAACGCCCCCGTTGGCAACGGCAAGGACAATACGCTAGGACTGATCCTCATCGAAAATTTGGGACGGTCCTCCCCTTTCTTCGGGGCGTTCGGCGTCCAGCTCGGTCAATGGATGGAACGGGACGGCAAGCTGGTCTATGCGGACATTTTGCCCGAAACGAAGGAAGCGCTTACTTTTCTCCATCGCCTGTACGCGGAGCGGCTCCTCGATCCCGAATTTCCGATTAACAAAAAGCAGAACCTCGATCAAAAGGTCGCATCCGGGCAAGTCGGGCTGTTCTCGGCGACCTGGTACGATACGCGCGGACCGATCGAGCTGAACCGGAAAAACGACCCGCAGGCCGAGTGGATTCCCCTCGATTACCCTGTCGGACCGGCAGGCCGCAAGGGCACGTACGAGACTTCGCTGATCCGCCAGTATCAAGTCGTTCCTGCCCATAGTCTCCGGGCCGGGGCCATCATCCGAATGCTGAACTTCATCGCCGGGGAAGGCAGCCGCGAGCTGAAGCTAGGCTTCCGGAACCAAGTCTGGAGCGAGTGGGACGGGCGCATCGTGACCGACTTTGCGGAGCATGACAAGCATCTGTACCGGGGCATGTATTCCTCGCTCGTCGATGTGCCTTCCCCTGCCTTACTGAAGGAGCGGCTCGATTCGCTTGGCCCCCGCTTCCAGTTGTACTCGAACGTTCAGGCGGTCGAGCGGAATATCATTCGCGACGAATTTCAGGGTCCCCCCACCCCCGCCATGGAAAAGTACAAGAAGAAGCTGTCCGCGCTCCGCGACGTTTTCGTCAAAATGGTCGTCGGCGTCATTCCTTTGGACCAGTTCGAGTCGTATACCGACTGGTGGAGGCGGGAGGGCGGCGATGAAATCACGAAGGAAGTAAACGAGTGGTATCAAAAGCAGCGGGAGGTGCGTTGATGCGACTGTGGTATTGGTTGTACAAGCGGTATACGGAAAAAATCCAGCTCCGCCTCACCGTGTATTTCGTCCTCGTGCTGGTCCCTCTCGTCATCGTCAGTCTGTTCGTCAACTTCCGTTCCCAGCGTATCCTGCTGGAGCAAACCGAGGAGCGGACCAAGGGCGCGCTGACCTCTTCGATGGATTATATCGATGTCACGCTGCAAAATGTGGAGCAAATCTCGACGCTGGCCGCCACGAACAACAACCTTTTGAAGCTGCTGAACGAGACGGGGCCGGACTTGACGGCGCAATCGTATATCAACTTTTCCGAGATCTTAAGGGAGCTCTCAAGCATCACCTCGATCAGCCCGATGGTCTCCCAAATTTCGCTGTATCACGCTTCCTCGCGGATGCTGCTGCCCACCGGTAACGGAAGCAAGAAGATCGAGCATCCGCTTCAGGTGCTGAGGCTGCAGGAGCTTGCCGAGGCCGGAGGCTCCGCCATTGCTTACATCATGCCCGACATGGAGTTTCCGGAACGGCAGACGTTCGGTTCCGTCATGGACACGGACAGTATTTCGCTGGTCCGTACGATGGATCTCAACAACCCGGACCGCGAGCCGAATCTGCTCATCATTACTTTGAACAAAGACAAGCTGCTCGACTTGCTCCTGTCGCTGCTGCCGTCACCGCAAGCGCAAATTGCCCTCTATAACGATAAAGGGCACCTTGTAACGGGAACGGAAAGCGCCGACCGGACGCGGACCGGCGCGGACGAAGACAGCGGAAGCGGGTCCGAGATTTCGACGAAGGTCGATTCGGCCTACTACAAATGGTCGCTCGTGCTATCCCAGCCGAAGGAAGAATTGTACCGGGAAACGAACCTAAACCGGATGTATACCTACATTATTATCGGAATCAGCATCGTGCTCGCTTGCCTCATCTCCTGGGGCGTGTACAGCGGCATCGCTTCTCCCGTGCAGCGTCTGCTGAAGGGGATGAAGCGGGTCGGAAGCGGCAACTTTAACGTCCGGCTGGAGAACGACCAGGCCGACGAGCTCGGTTACTTAACCCGGGCCTTCAACAAGATGGTCGAGGAGCAGCGTCATCTGATCGAAAATTACTACGAGCAGCAGCTGCAGCTCGCCAACACGGAGCTGAAATTTTTGCAGTCGCAGATCAACCCGCACTTCCTCTACAATACGCTCGATTCGATATATTGGACCGCCAAAAATTACGACGCCGACGAAATCAGCGAAATGGTGTTGAATTTATCGAACTTCTTCCGGCTCAGCCTGAACAAGGGACGGGAAACGTTCTCCGTAGAGGAAACGGTGACCCACCTGCACTATTACATCCGGGTGCAGCAGCTCCGTTTTCTCGATTCGTTCACGGTCAGCTACGAGTTGGCCGAGGAAAGCAAGAACGTCCCCGTGCTGAAGCTGATTTTGCAGCCTTTGGTGGAAAATGCAATTCTTCACGGGCTGGAGAAGCGCAGAGACGGCCGTCTGCTCATCGCCAGCCGCATCAAGGAAGGCTGTCTGGTGCTGACCGTGCAGGACAACGGGACCGGCATCCCCCCGGCACGGCTGGAGCATATCCGCAGCGAGCTGGCCAAGCTGGCCGCATATGAATCGGGGAAGCTGTCGTATAGGCAAAGCAATCCCAAGGACTTGTTCGGCCTGCGCAACGTCATGTCGCGCATTCTCATCGTTTACGGCCAACAGGCCGAACTGCAAATAGGCAGCACGGAGGGCCAGGGCACGACGGCGACGCTGATTCTTCCGCTGGAGAAGTGCAAGGAGAATCACGAGCCGGAGCCGCCCCGCCCCGGGCTGCAGCAAGAGGTGAAGCTGGCATGAACTTATTTATTGTCGAAGACGAGATCCGTCTGCGCAACAGCCTGATGCATCATATTCCGTGGGAGGACCATGGCATCGAAGTGATCGGCACGGCGGAGAACGGGCTCGAAGCGCTGAAGCTCTTCGAACGCAAGAAGCCGGATATCGTGCTGCTGGATATCGAAATGCCGCAGATGGACGGCATCACGCTAGCCCGCAAGCTGCAGGAGCTCGACCCTCTGGTGAAGCTGATCATCCTGAGCGGGCACGACAATTTTGAATTCGCACAAGCCGCGATGGACGCCGGGGTGATGAAGTATTTGCTGAAGCCTGCCGGGGACGAAGAAATCCTGAAAGCCGTGCTGGAAGCGGCCGAGCAGCTGAGGCAGGAGCTGGAGCGGATCAGCAATCAGGCGATGCTGCAGGAGAAATGGCGGCAGCATTTGCCGCAGCTGCGCAACAGCTTCTTCCGGCGCTGGGCGGAAGGAGCTTACAGCCTGCGCGAAGCGGTGCAGTACGGCAAGGATGTGCAGCTCGATCTGAAGCCGGACCTACAACTGGCGGTTGCCGTGCTCGATATGGACCCGCTCCCCGAAGCGGAAACGCGCTTCGGCCCGAAGGACCGGCAGCTGCTCTTATTTTCCCTCCACAGCATCGTCAGCGAGCTGCTTCAACGGTCCGGGCCTTGGAGCTTTACCGATCTGGAAGGCCGTACCGTCATCCTGTTCGATGCGGGGCCGGACGAGGAACCGAACGGCGTTCTGTTGCATGCGCACACGACGGTGACCCGGCTGCTCGGGAAGGTGAAGGAATGTCTGAAGGTCACGGCGAGCGCGGGCATCAGCGGGGCGACCGGCGGCCCCGGGGAGCTGCACAAGCTGTACGCTCAAGCAGGCAACGCGTTGCTGTGCCGCAAAATGTACGGACGGGATATCGCGATTCCGTACCGGGAGGAGCCGGAAGGGACTTCCGCGCTTACGCTGCAGCCGACCTTGGAGAAGGCGCTTGAGATCGCGCTGGAGACAGGCGATTCCGGCAAGGCGGAGGAGCTGGCTTCCGCGCTGTGGGCGGAAGGAATGGGCCAGGCCGGGTCCGTGGACGACGTGCACGAGCATGTGCTCTATTTCGTCAGCCTGCTGACCCGGACGATCCAGCGCCAAGGCTGGCGGGTCAAGGAAGCGACCGGGGACGACTACGTGTTTTTCCACAATCCGCTGTTGCTGACGACGAAGGAAGAGATCCAGACATGGCTGAGCCGCACGGTCCGTCACATCGCCGCTTACGTGCAGAACCAGCGCCAATGCGTCAGCCATGATACGGTCCGGACGATCCTGGACATCGTCGAGAAGGAGCTGGACTCCGAGCTCACCCTGCATACGGTCGCGGACCGGCTGTATGTCAATTCGTCCTACTTAAGCAGGCTGTTCAAGCAGGAAACCGGAAAGCCGTTCTCCACGTACGTGCTGGAGCGCAAGATGGAAGCCGCCAAAGCCGCGCTGCTCAAAGGCGCCAAGGTGTACGACGCCGCCATGTTGACCGGGTACCGGGACGTGAGCTATTTTACGAAGGTATTCCGCAAATATTGGGGCGTTACGCCGGGGGAAATGAAGCCCTAAAGCCGTGAACCGGCGCCAGAACAAAAAAATCGAACAAGCCGCCGGTCAGGGCTTGTTCGATTCGATTTCATAAAAATTAAGCGTTATCTGGAGACGTTAATCGTCACATTGTTTCCGGAAACGACGACCGACGCATTATCCTCCACATCTTTGATCGGAGTTCGCGCCGTTCCGTCCACATTCACGTTTTTGAATTCGGCATAGTTCCTTCCCGTCACGCTCTCGGAACCGGCCAGAGTTGCTAGCATTTTCCATTTTTCTACGTTGGAGACATTCATATTCGCCACCTCCGCAACCGCCGTGAGGTACGTATCCGTTTGGGAAGAGCAGCTCATGTCGGAGCAAATGGCATACCCGCTGAGCGACAGCCGCACGCTGCCGTTCGAGTTCCGGTAAGCCGTCAGGTTCACATCCGTACCGGGCTTATAGCCGTTTTTGTACTGCACCTGATTATAGGGCGGCACCAACGTGCCGGATTGCTTGGAGCCTTTAAATACGGACAGCACGGGCAGCCATTTTTGATTATTGTACGCATTGCTGTACTGCAAGCCCATATCGGTTTCTACCCTTTGACTGCCGGAGGTGCCGCTGAACCCGGCGTAAGTGTATGTTGCCCCCGAAGGTGCGCCCGTAAGCTGATTCGACGCCGCCAAGCGCACCGTAGCGTTAAGGTACGAGCCATTGCCATTGACGATCGCCCGACCTCCAATACCATCGGGAAGGTTGCCCGCCATTGCCGCGATCCGCTGGCCGGCACTACCGCCCGCTTCCGAGGCTGCGGCTTCGTAGACGTAGACCTTCTCCTTCGCCTGCGTCGGGCTTTTCTCATAGAAATACACAGTATCCCCGTCGATTAACGTGTAATCGACCGTATGTCCAACCGCTGCCATGCTTCTCTGCAAGCCTTGGGCTTGTACGCTCTCCATTCCCGCCTGGCGCGCCTTGGCCAGCACCTCGTCGATTTTTGCAGCCGTTGCCGTCCTTGTAAAGTCCGTCACCTCCGTTCCGCTCATTTCGATCGACGCCGGTTCGCCTCCGCTTTTCGCACGTCCCGACACATCGCTGGCGCTTATCGCCGTCGGGAACACCGCCATGACGGCGGCCGCAACGGCCAATAAAACAAACCTTTTCTTCATCCAAACCACTCTCCTTGGCTTTAAATGGAATTTCCACTTTAAGTCTACAAGATTCAAATAAACCCATATAAGGGAATATAATTGCTTTATTTGGTATTCACATGACAACCTGTGGTAACTCAGCACCGTTTCCGTTTGCTTTCCGCCAAAAAACAATCAAACTACCAAAAAAGGTCATCGCCCTCTTCTACCCTCCCAGGCATCCCCCCGGTACACTGAAATCAAGCTTTCCCGCACCGCAAACGTCGTCGAACCAAGGAGGTGCCCCACCGCGTGCGAACCGGCAAAATCAAACGGGCCCGGCTCTGGGCCGATGTCCGCAAAGACTGGGACTTGTACGCCGCGCTTGTTCCCGGCCTGCTGTTTCTGTTGTTGTTCAAATATACGCCGATGTACGGCATCGTCATCGCGTTCAAGGACTTCAACATCTTCGACGGCATGAGCGCCAGCCCATGGGTCGGCTTTAAGCATTTTGAGAAGCTGCTGACCTCCTCCGGCTTCCTGCAAGTGTTTCGCAATACGCTGCTCATTTCCGTATACAAAATCGTTTTCTTATTCCCGCTCCCGATTATCGTCGCCATTCTGATGAACGAACTGAAACATATGCTGTTCAAACGCACCATTCAGACGATCGTCTATCTGCCGCACTTTTTGTCCTGGGTAATCGTGAGCGGGCTGTTCATCGATCTGCTGTCGGTCAACGGAGGGATCGTGAACCGGTGGATCGTCACGCTGGGCGGGGAGCCGGTGAAGTTTTTCCTCGACGGCGAGGTCTTCCGCTCCGTGCTCGTCGCCTCCGCCGGCTGGAAGGAGGTCGGCTGGAGCACGATCGTCTACTTGGCCGCCTTGACCGGCATCGACCCGCAGTTGTACGAAGCGGCCAAGATGGACGGAGCGAACAAATGGAAGCAGACGCTGCACATTACGCTGCCGGGCCTCGTGCCGATCATCCTGCTCATGTTCATTTTGCGGCTCGGATCGATTCTGGAGGCAGGGACCGAGCAGATTCTCGTCATGTACAACCCGAGCGTCTACCCCGTGGCCGACGTCATCGGAACGTACGTGTACCGGATCGGCCTCGGCGAGCAGGATTACAGCTTCTCCACGGCGGTCGGCTTGTTCGAATCGGTCATCGCCTTCGTGCTGATCGTCGCCGGCAACGGGCTGGCGCGAAAATATTTGAAGCGCGGTATCTGGTAAAAGGAGGAGCCCCATGATCAAAATGTCACGCGCTGCAAAGCCCGCACTCCGTCCACGCCGCAGCAGCATGTCCGCTTCGCCCGCCGAGCGGGCGTTCACGACGCTGAACTACGCGTTCTTCGTGCTGCTCGGCTTAACTACGATGTTCCCGTTCCTGAATCTGATCGCCAAATCGCTGAGCAGCGAGGAAGCCGTCGTCTCCGGACGAGTCACGCTGCTGCCAGTAGATTGGCAGATCGGCACGTACCAGTACGTCATGAGCCAATCGCTGTTCCTCGCCTCGTTTCAAGTCTCGGTGTTCGTCACGATCGCGGGGACGCTGCTGGCGCTGTTCATGACGACGCTGGCGGCCTACCCGCTGTCCAAACCCCGGCTGCGCGGCCGGAAATGGTTCATTCTGATGTACATTTTCACCATGCTGTTCAGCGGAGGGCTTATTCCGACCTATCTCCTGATGCAAAGCCTGCAGCTGATCGACAAGCTGCCCGTGCTGTTCCTGCCCGCGATGATCAGCGTTTACAACATGCTCATCATTAAAAATTATTTCGAGAGCCTGCCCGACAGTCTGGAGGAATCGGCGAAGCTCGACGGGGCGGGTAATCTGACGATCCTGTGGCGCATCACGCTGCCGCTGTCCCTGCCTGTGCTGGCAACGATCGCACTGTTTTACGCCGTGGCGTTCTGGAACGATTACTTCGCTTCGCTGATCTACATCAACACCCCGGAAAACAAGCCGCTGCAGCTGTATTTGAAGGAGCTGTTCGTCTCCTCCAGCGACACGTTCCTACAGCTCGGCGCACACATGAACGTGGACGCGGCCATGAACACGTCGCCGCAAGCGATTCAAGCGGCCTCAATTCTGCTCGCAACCGTGCCGATCCTGCTCGTGTACCCATTCCTGCAAAAATATTTTGTCAAAGGCGTTCTTGTCGGCTCGGTCAAGGAATAACCGTAGTGAACCATGTTTTTACTTCAACCATGACCATCCAAAGGAGGTTCTTCGATGACCAAGAAACTGGCTGCCATCCTGTCCGTGACCGTACTCGCTTCCATCGCAACTGCCTGCGGAGGCGGGGGTCCGGCCCCCGAACCGGCCAAATCGGACACGGCGAAGCCGCAGCTGCGCCAGCTTCTCCAGTACAACCGGTTCGATCCGAACAACAACCCGGTCGGCAAATATTTGAAGGAAAAGACCGGCTACGACGTTAAGTACGATATGCTGCCGGTCGAAAACGCCGACGAAAAGCTGAACCTGCTCATGGCGAACAAGGAGCCTTACGATATCATGAAGCTGAACGCGAACCAGTACGCCAAGCTGTCTTCCTCCGGTGCGCTGGAGCCGCTGGACGATTTGGTCCGGAAGTACGGCAAAAACATGCAGGAAGTGATCGGCCCGGCCTCGTGGAACGGCGCCAGACTGAACGGCAAATTGTACGCCATCCCGGAAGGCAGCTCGGGCGTGGCCACCGGCACAGCGCTCGTGTACCGGCAGGATTGGCTCGACGAGCTGGGGCTGAAGCCTCCGAAGACCCGTGACGAGCTGTACGCCGTTCTGAAGACGGTCAAGGAGAAAAAGAACGTCATCCCGATGACCGGGGGCAAAGATCCGTTCCAGGCGGAGATCGGCTCCACCTTCGGTTGGTATTACGGTCCGGGCACGAACTGGAGAGAGCGCGACGGCACAATCGTGCATATGGTCGAAGACCCGAAGACCAAGGACTATCTCGCGTTCATGAAGAAGCTGTATACCGAGGGGCTGCTCGACGCGGAATGGGCGATCAACCAACCGAACAAGCTGCTGGAGAAGTTCACGGGCGGCAAGGCGTTTATGTTCCGGTCCGGATGGTGGGACGCCGCCAATCTCAACAACGCGCTGGCCAAAAACTTCCCGGACGCCAAGATCGGCATCCTGCCTTACTTGACGGGAGACAGCGGAAAAGCGGCGCAGGTCGGCACCGGCGGCATTCCGTGGTTTATCGCCATCCCGAAGTGGTCTCCGAATAAAGAGGAAGCGATGAAATATTTGGACCTCAAGCTGGAGAAAGATATTTTCAAGGGGCTGGCCATCGGACGGGAAGGGGTACACCATGAAGTGAAGGCCGGCAAGTACTATCCGATCCTGCCCAAATTCAACGACGAATGGAACTTCGGAAGCGACTTTCTAACGGGAACGGACGAGAAAAATTACGAGGCGTACTGGCAAGCGCGCGTTCGCAAGAACGAGTTCGTCCAGAACAATTACGAAACGTACCAAGCGAATGCGAAAGAAATCCTGTACCACGACGCGCTGACCTACGCCCCGCCGATTGCGGACATCTCGAAACATTCGCAGAAGCTGCAAAAGCAGGCCGAGGATGCCTTCATCAAGTACGTCACTGGGGCCGAGCCGCTGGAAACCTACGACAGGTTTCTGGAGCAGTGGAAATCAAACGGCGGCAGCGACATGATCAAAGCGGCCAACGAATGGTACAAGAGCAGCCGCAAGTAAACGCCGCACAACAGTCCGCCTGACCCTTTATGGTTACAGGCGGGCTGCTCACGGTAGTGAGACTAAATTTTCGCCGGCCGCTGGCGGGAGTCATTCTTATTTTCGTTTGGAAGCTTGATTTTTAACCAGATACAGACAGACGCGAGCACCAGAAACAATACGCCGCTCCAAGTAATCTGGCGTGTCCCCATTTGGGTCAGAAACCATCCGCCCAAAGCGGTGCCAAGCGTGACGCCCAAATTTGCAAAAGAAACAAATAAACTGTTGGCAAACTCCGGTGCTTCCGTGGCCTCCGAGGTTAGCCAAGTTTGGCTTACAATCAGACCGCCGGTAAAAACGGCCCCCCATACGATGATGATTGCAATCATGGGAATGGAGTAGCTTCCGGCACAAAATATCAGCAAATAAATGGCGCCAAGCACAAGAGGATAAAAAGCAATGGTTTTTACCCTATTTTTGCTTAAATATTTCGCCGCTTGCAGATTTCCAAAAATACCGCTGGCCCCAAAAAGAACCAACATGACGCTTACGATTTTACCGTTCATCCCTGTTACGACCTTGAGATATTCCGCAAAATAGGAGTAGACAGAGTATAAGGCCGCCAGGATGAAGCAAGCCGCCGCAACGTTAAGCCATAATTGCGGTTTTGTCAAAATAGTCAGTTGCTCGCCGTAGGATAATTTGCTTTTTACAGGTAATGACGGAATAAAAGCGGCAATTCCAACCAGTGCGATGGCATTGATGACCGAAGAAAAAAGAAAGGCGGCTTTAAGCGAAAACTGATCCCCAATAAACGATGTGATCGGAACGCCAATGACCATCCCAACCGTTAACCCAATAAAAACTTTGGCGACTGCCGTGGCACTTTGTTCTTTTGAAACGGAGCTTGCTGCCGCTGCAAATGCTACAGCAAAATAAACCGGATGAAGAAAAGCAGGCAGAAGTCGAAGCAGCAGTAAGGCGGTAAAGGTTGGAGCAAAGGCGGAAAATAGATTCGAAATGGCGAAAACAGCGAGCACTCCGGCCAAAATCTTTTTTCGGTTTATACCGGAAAATAAAAGCGTCATGAACGGACCGGAAACGGCAATGATCAATGCAAACATGCTGACAAGCGTGCCTGCTTGAGAGGCGCTTATTTGAAAGTGCTCCGCAATTTGAGGCAAAATGCCCACGATGCCAAGCTCCGTATTTATTATGCCGAATACTCCGAGGGCGATAGAAAATGTGAGGAATGACTTATTCATTTGCAAGGGTGCTCATCCTTTCGATTGCGCAATATTAAAGTATTAATATAGTTTTAGTTGGTTTTAATCCAGTCCCGCCTTATAATTCGCTATGAAAAGCGGCAAAGGACTTGTTTCATAATTACTCTTGTGGCTTTTCAGGCTTTTGCTTTGAGTCGTTTGAGGCGTAATAATTATTCTCCAGTTCCTTGTAAGTGATTATTTTGTCGGCAAGCAAATGGAGATTATTCTGGAGTTCAATCATATGTTTTTGCACTGCCCGGTAATGCTCTTCGAGAAGCATCCTCCTTGTCGTTAGAGTCGAATCCCCTTGCCTCCGCAGTTCAGCGATTTCCAGCATTCCGGTGATCGGCATTCCGGTAGCTTTAAGCCGGGTTAAAAACTCAATCCAAGTGATATCCAAGGACGAATAGCAACGGTATCCATTTTCATTGCGATGAATGGAGCATAGGAGGCCTATTTTTTCATAATACCGAAGAGTGTGGACACTAAGACCTGTAGCCGCAGCGACTTGGCGAATGGTTAATAATTTTTCCATGATCAAAGTATATACCTTTGAGTAAACTCGAATGCAAGCAGTAATTTTGCTCTATAAAAAACAAAACCCGCCATAACCGGGTTAGGCTAGGCGGGTGTAGCGTATGCTCTTCGCAGCGATAGTTAAAATCGAATTTCGGCGCCTTGAGCGGCGGACTCGTAAATGCCGCACAGCATCTTCATCATCTCGACGCCGTCTTCCACCGGGCTGATCGTGTCCTTCACACCCTGGCATACCTCGATAAAATAATCGATCTCGTCCTGAAAGCCGGAGGCGAAATCGAACGACAAGTTGTTGATCTGCGGGACGATATTCAAAATCGTGTCGTGCCGCTCCGTAATAATCGTCAGCTTCGGTTCCAGCTCTACGCCGCCCTTCTCGCCGTACAGCTTGACGGTCAGCTCGTCTTCCTTGGCGTGCAGGGAGAAGCTGACGTCCACAAGCAGGGACGCCCCGTTCTCGAAGCGGATCATGGCGTTCGCCAAATCCTCCACATCGTTGTGCCCGGCGTCGTAATCGGCGGCCTTGTAGAACGCGAGATTTTTGATGTTGGAACGGTTCCCGAGCTTGCGGTACGTATTGCCGGATACGGACTTGACCTTCGGCCTGCCCATCATATACCAGCACAGATCGATCACGTGAACGCCCACGTCGATCAGCGGTCCCCCGCCGGAACGCTCGATATCCGAGAACCAGCCGCCCGGGTTGCCCAGCCTGCGGATGCAGGACGCTTTGGCATAGTAAATGTCGCCGAGCTCCCCGTTGTCCGCAAACTGCTTGACGATGCGCGTGTTCGCGGCGTATCTGCGCACAAAGCCGACCTGCAGCGTCTTTCCGCTGCGGCGCACGGCCTGCTCCACGGCTAACGCTTCCTCCACCGTCTTGCAAAGCGGCTTCTCGCAGAGCACATGCTTCCCCGCATCGAGGGCTGCGATGCTGATCGGCGCATGGCCGTTATTCCACGTGCAGATGCTGACAGCGTCGATATCAGGGCGGGACAGCAGCTCCAAGTAATCCGTGTACACGTGCGGAATGCCGTACTTTTCCGCCTTTGCTTGCGCTCTCGTTTCGTTAAGGTCGCAGATGGCTATGAGTTCGGCACGGGGATTGTTCCGGTACGATTGCAGATGCAATTCCGAGATCGAACCCGCTCCGATGATGGCAATGCGGATTTTGTCGCTCATGAAAGCTACACCTCGTTTTGAGATCAGAATAAGGGTTGCCTGGCCAGACTAAATGGCGTGCACGGAAGGCCAAGCGAGTTCCACGCCTTCCCGGGCCAGCAGCGACTGGAACGCCGAGAGCTGCTGCGCATTTCCGCGGACGGCCCGCGGGCTGAGCCGCTTGTCGATGCAATAGGCGGCGAGAGCGCCCGCCGCTTCGCCGATGTTCCACTCAACCGGATGAAGCCGGTAGCAGCCGTTCGTAATGTGGGTGACGCCCAAATTTTTGCAGGCGGGCAGCAGGTTCTCCACGCGGATCGGAATCAGGCTGCCGAGCGGAATTTGAAACGGCAGCGACGAAATGTCGATATAGTTCCGTCCGCCCGTACTCGGATGCAGATCGATCCGGTAGGCCCCGATGCCGACCGAATCGTGGAACGCTGCCGCTTGACCGCCAGGGCGGCAATCGGCACCAACATGCTGCTCCAGCACGGTAAATTCGGCCCGGATGCGCCGCGATTCGCGAATGTACGGATACATCGCCAGTCCGTCCTCCGTGCCGACGATGTCGGGACGCAGGCGCAGGCCCGGGTAGCCTTGGCCGCCGTCCGGCCGGGGCGCTTCCGTCTGCAGCCAGTACAGCAGCGACAGGCTGAGCTGCTTGGCGCCCTCCAAATGGCGCCGGCGCTCCTCCTCGCTCACCTCGATGACGGGGCCCAGCCAATAGTCGTTTTGCGGCCAATTGACGAGCGTCGCATTGCTGCGGTACGTACCTTCGACAAAATGCGTTTTATCAACAATCTGCCGGTAATGAAACAGCGAATAGCGCTCCGTTCCCGGGAACAGCTCGTAAGTGACCGGCTCCAGCGTAGACGGGCGCACGCCGGTCCAGCTCAGCTGCTTATCCGGCCAGAAGTCGGCCCGATAGTTCCGCCAGAACGAGTATTGGGCGGGCTTCGCAATCGTATGATCTTCACCGGGCAAGTAATCCATCGCGAAGCAGTAGGTGAAGCCCTGCATATCGAGCGGGTCGGCCGCTCCGTCCAAGGCGTGCGGTTCGCCGGTCTGGCTGCTGGATTCCGCTCCGGTCACGTACTCGACTCCCGCCAGCGGCAGCACATCCCCGCACTCGGTCGCGTCGATCACATAAGACGCGGTCAGCACGGTGCGGTCCCCGGTCCGCAGGCAGCGCACCGTCACCGACACGACGCGATCCCCGTCGGTTTCGGCGCTTTCCGGCATATGTCTCGTCAAGATCGTTAGCTGTCCGCTGTGAACGTACGGAGCCAGCATCTGCTGCAGAACGGCGAGCGCCGTCCGCGGCTCGTGGCACAACCGGCTGACACCGCCGCTGCCGGGGTTCAGCAGCAGATTCGCCCGCGCTGCGGCCGTCAGCGGAAAATGCCGCCGGTAATAATCGCGCACACCCTCCCGGAACTGCCGGTAACTGCGCGTACAGCCGAACTGCTCGATCCACAGGTGCTCATCCGGAGGCACTGCCTGGCTCGTCAGCTGCCCTCCGATCCATTCCGTTTCCTCGGTTAGGACCACCCGCTTCCCGAGTCTGGCCGCCGAGAGCGCCGCCGCACATCCGCCGATTCCGCCTCCGATGACGACGATCTCCGCCTCCCGCTCCCGGATCATGGCTTGCCCTCCCCATGCGTTCGGTTGTACTCGTCTGCGAAGGCGAAGCTTCCGCGAATGCCTTCGGCTTCGTCGCCCGTCCCTTCGTACTCCAGCACGTACGCCCCGGCATAACCGGACGCTTCGAGCCGTTCGATCAGCGAAGCCAGACGCGTATCGCCCTCGCCCGCCACGGCGCCTTCGAACGTCTGGCCGCCCAGCGATGTGTACCGTCCTTCGGGATGCTGCTTGAAATCCTTGACATGGACATGCGCAATATACGGCAGCAGCGGCTCGATCGCTTGCGAAGGATGCTCTTCGACCAGCAGGAAATTGCCCGTATCAAACGTCGAGCGTAATGCTTTTGACCCGACTTGCTCGATGATGTCCTTCACCTGCCCGCCGCGCCCGGCCAGCTGGCCGTGGTTTTCCAGAGCCAGCGTGATCCCGGCCTCTTCCGCCTGCTTCGCCGCTTCGGACAGGCCGCTTACGATCCAGCCGCGCGCCTGGTCGTAGTCGATTCCGGGATGCAGACTGCCGGAGAAGACGCGAACGACGGACGTGCCGAGCGCCTTCGCCACCGGGAACGCGTCCGTAATTTCCCGCAATGCCGCCGACCGCCCTTCCTCCGAGGCGCTGACGAAATCGTTGCCGACCGCATAGCTGGCGACCCGGATACCGTTCTCCCGGGTATAGCGAACGACCTCGTCAAGCCCCTGAGCCTGATTTTTCCAGAATACGTTCAGCAGCTCGACCGAATCGATGCCCTCCTTACGGCAAAACGACAAAAAATCGATGACTGTCCACCCGCCTGCCCTTACCGTACGATGCAAGCTCCACATGCTCAACGAAAGCTTCATAAGGCTCCTCCCCCAAATACGAATTGCGATTTGAGAATGTTCTTCCCCCTCATTGTATTCAATGGCCCTCGGATTCAATAGAGAGAACGATGACTTCTTCTGGTAAATCGATGCTGCGTTCCGTCCGCTTGCCCGACGGGCAAGCGGACAAGGAGGTGCGGCATATGGACGGAGATTTACGAAAAAGGCAGGGCATTAAAAAGACGGGCAGTCCCGGAGGACGGCCCGTCTTCGTATGTGCTATTCGGCGTCAAAGCGAATCAAAACCGCCGTTTTGTCGTCGGATACTTTGAACCGCGGATATTTGCGGCATTCCTTGTCCTCCGCCTCCAAATTCATCAGCCACTTCGCATACCCTTCCAGCGACATTTCCTTGATGAGGGTGACGAGTTCGCCGATGCCGTCGGCTGGCGGCTGAGCGCTCGTCTTCGGTGGGAACAGCCCGTCGCTCACGATCAGTATCGATTGCAGCTGGATGCGGTTGATCCGCCCGTATTCGATGAAGTCGTTCGCTTCGGGCTGCCCGCTGAGTACGGAGTAGCCGCTTAACGTATTCATCCGCGATTTGTTGCCGCGAATGTGCGGCTTCACCAGCTCCCACAGCTCTTCCCGGGTCTGGACGCCGGTGCGGAGGCCTTCCTCCCAAATCTTCTTGGACTCGTAATCGATGTGCGCGACCTGGTCGCGGGATACGGTGCGGATTGTACCGTCGGCATAGGAGGCGGCGATCATGCAATCCCCTACCTGCGCATAATCGATATAACGGTCGTGAATCCGGACAACCGCCAGCGCGCTGGTCCACAGCGCCGCCTGATCGGTCAGATCGATGCCCGCTTCCTTCATTTTCCCCCTCAGACGAACATTCGCTTGAACGACCGCTTCCTTCAGATCGATGCCCGCCAAGTCTTCCGTCTCCAGCGATTCCAGGTACTGCTGAATCGTCCGGGAAGCCAAATATCCCCCGGTTTCCCCGTTAGGGCCGCGGAAGGGATGCAGAGAGGTCGCTCCGTCAAGCACCCCGTACATCGATACGCCCGGGTTAACGACCAGCGCGTCCTCGTTCCATTCGGCGGTTCCCTTCAGGGTTAACGTTTGTATGTTCATAGTCTCCTCCACCCGATCCTCTGCTTATAGTGGTAAGGCTTTAGTACAGCATTCCGACGTCCTCCACCGGCTCTTGCGGATTCAGCTCGATCTGCTCCAGCATGCGTTCCGTCCGTTTCCACCGCTCGTAATCCTCATACCGGGGCGCACGGTCGGCCAAGGAGGGGAGCCAGCTCAAGATCCGCCGCAGCCGTTCGCTTAAAGCCGGCTCCTCCTCCAGCTTCCCGATCACATCCGCGCGTGCCGGAATCAGTCCAACCGTATTCCACAAGGCCGACTGCGCCTCCGGAGCCATCAGCTCCTGCACGAAGCTTTGCGCCGCCTTCAGCCGCTCCGGGTCGCTCTTCAATGCCACAAGCCCGTGCACGCCGGGCAAAAGCGCCTCCTGCTTCCAGGCGGGCAGCTTCGCCAGATCGAACGAGAACTTCCCGCCGATGTAGCGTTCGATCGTGGGCAGCTTATCGGATGAGCCGACGTACATCCCGGCCTTGCCGTTAATAAAATCGCTGGCCGCCTTATCGTGCTGCAAAGGCTTCATCAGCTTGGATTCGTGCGTCAAATTCCGCCACAGCTCCAACGCGCTTCGCATCCGTTCCACGGCCGCACCGCCGGACTCCTTCGGGGCGTAGCTCAGGCTTGCCAAAAACCAGGGCAGCTCTTTATCCACCGTAATCGTCCCGTAGCCCTTCGACACCTCTTCCCCCGGAGGCTCCTTGGCGAGCGACAGCGTCTGCCGGACCTCCTCCCAGGTGCCTAACGCCGGGGCACGCCCGGCCAGCCGCTTGAACGGCTCCTCCCGGTAGTAAAGCACAGGCACGCTGCCTCCGAAAGGGACGGCCCAATCCTCGTCCCGATACCGGAACGCGGCGGAAAAGGCCGGAAGAAATGGCGGCTTCCCGGCGGTCAAGACATTCCCTGCGGGCAGCGCCGCACCGGTGGCCGCAAGCTGGGCGATCCCGTAGAAGCTGTGGACTTCCGCAAGCTGCGGAGCTGCGCCGGCCGAGATCGACGCGAGCAGCTCGGTGTACAGCTGTTCGTAAGAACGAAACGAACGGATTTGGACATCGATATGAGGGTAGCTTTGCCCGAAGGCGCGAACGACGTCCTCCCAGCCTTTGCTGTATACCCAGATCGACAGCGAAGCGGGAGGGGCCGGCGGCTTCGGCTCGTCCTCCGACAGCTTTCCGTGAGTTAACCCGTAAACCAAAGCGCCTGCGGCGATGCATCCGAGGACAAGCCGAACCGGCCAATTGCGCAGCTTCATGATGGTGATTCCTCCAGTTCCTGATACGAGCGGCTTCTTACTTCCATTGTATCACGAACATGCCTTCGGAAATCATGCACCTGGCCATTACAGCTGGAGCCCTTTTTTGCTCAGCTTGCTGGCGATCAGCAGCGAGATTAACGTACTGATGGACAGGATCGAAGCGAGCGCCGCGCCGGTACCGTAATTCGCCGTGAACACCTCGCTGTAGATCGTGACCGAAATGGTCGCGGTCGCCCCAGTGTACAACACGACCGTCGAGCTCAGCTCGTTGATCGTCGTAATCCAGCTCAGAATTGCTCCGGACATGACGCCCGGCGCCATCATCCGTCCCGTCGTCTTGAAAAACGTCTTCATCGGCGGCACGCCGAGGCTGATGGACGCTTCTTCCACGCTCTTATCGAGCTGCGTCAGGATGGCGGTGCTGGAACGGATCGTATACGGCAGCTTGCGGACTACATAAGCGATCACCAGAATGACCCACGTCCCCGTCAAAATGACCGGCGGCTTGTTGAACGCGATAATCAAGCTGATCCCAAGCACCGTGCCCGGCATGACGTAAGGAATCATCAGGATGCCGTCGAGCATCGCAGTAATCTTCGATTTGCGGCGGACGAGCACGTAAGCGACCAGCATGCCCATTACGATCATAATGACGATGGAAATGAGCGAGAAGCTGTACGTGTGGGCAATCGCCTTCGGCACTCGGTACAAAATTTCTTTATAGCTGTTCAAGCTGAACCCAGGGTGAAACACGGGCCCCTTTGTTTTAATGAAAGACGTCACGATAACCGTTGCCTGCGGAATAATCGAAATGCAGGCCACAAGCAGCGCCCCGAAGGTGAGCAGCCACTTCGGCAGCGTCTTCAGCGGCTGCACCTTCGGCGTGCGCATGCCGGTCATCGAATAATTTTTGCGCGAGACGAAATACCGCTGCACGAACAAGATCGCCGTCGAGCAGAAGATCAGGATCACGCTGAGTGTGCTCGCCATCGCCGGATTGCCGCCCATTTCGCTGATGAACTGCTCGTACGCCAGAATCGGCAGCACCTTGAACCCTTGGCCCAGCAGCATCGGCGTGCCGAAGTCCGCGAACGAAGCCATGAACACCATCAGCGCCCCGGCCGACAGCGTCGGGAAAATGAGCGGAAGCGTCACGGTCATCAGCCGGTGGAACGCGCCACGTCCCAAGCTTTCGGCGGCCTCTTCCAGCGAAGTGTCGATCGTTTTGAGTGCACCGGACACGTACAAGTAAATGTGAGGGTAAAATTGCAGCGTAAACACGAACACGATGCCCTTCCATCCGTACACCGACTGAAACGGAATCCCGATATCCTGGAGGAACCGGGTAATGAAACCGTTGTTGCCGAGCATCAAGATCCATGAATAGGCGCCGATGAACGGCGGGGACAGCAGCGACATGATGACGAGAATTTGGATCAGACCCTTAAATTTGACGTTATACCTGGCCGTCACGTACGCAAGCGGGACCCCGACGAGAATCGCGAACACCGTCGCGAGCGCCGACACCTTCAAGCTGTTCCATAGAGAGCCGTAGTAATATTTTAGTTTCAAGAAATTACCATAATTTTCTAAAGAAAAGTCCCCTTTGTCGTTGAAAAAGCTGTTGTAAAACAACGACACGAGCGGGTATAAAATGAACGCAAGCAGGAAAACGTATACAATTACCGTTACCCAAGTCCAGAAATCCCACTGCTTGGGCTGAAGCAGACGTTTGAACGGATTGGGCCGCAGCGCCCGGGCGGCATTAGTAGGCTGCACGGTACAGAACCTCCTTGCCCGATTCGTCGAATAAGGTCGCCTTGTCGAGCTGCAAATCGACGTACACGGTTTGATGCGCTTTTCTCATCCGGTGCGGCTCGATCGCATGCTCCTGAATTTCGATGACGGAATCGTCGGAAAGCCGGACCGCATAGCTGACCTTCTCGCCCAGAAACGTCACGCTGTCGATCGTCCCCCGGACCAGCCGCTCTCCCGGCTCTTCGCCGCGCAGCCGGATCCGTTCGGGACGGAGTGAGAACAATACTTTTCCCTCGTACGGTCTCGACAGCTTCTGGCTCCACTGCGTCTCCAGCAGCCGGAGGCTCGCTTCCTGCGCCGCCTCGTTATAGCCGGAGCAGTGGCCTTCGATAAAATTCGAAGTGCCGATAAAATTGGACACGAACTTGTTCGCGGGATACGAGTAGATGTCTTCGGGAGAAGCGATCTGCTGGATGACGCCCTCGCTCATGACGGCAATCCGGTCGGAGACGGCCAGCGCCTCTTCCTGATCGTGGGTCACGTAGATGGTCGTGATGTTCAGCTCCTTTTGCAGCATCCGGATGTCGGACCGCATCTTGACCCGAAGCTTGGCGTCCAGGTTGGATAGCGGTTCATCCATCAGCAGCAGTCCCGGACGAATGACAATTGCGCGAGCGAGCGCGATCCGCTGCTGCTGTCCGCCGCTCATGTCTGAAGGGACGCGGTCGCGCAGGTGCACCAGCTGTACCATTTCAAGCGCTTCCATCGCACGCTGCTCCATTTCCTTTTTCGGGACGCTGCGCGCCTTGAGCCCGTAGCATACGTTCTCGAACACGGTCATGTGCGGGAAAATCGCGTAGTTTTGGAACACCATCCCGATGTTGCGCTGATGGGTCGGCACGTCGTTGATCAGCTTGTCTCCGAAGTAAATGCCGCCCTCCTCTTGGCGGTAAAAGCCGGCAATCGTGCGCAGCAGCGTCGTTTTGCCGCAGCCGCTCGGGCCGAGCAGGGTAAAAAACTCGCCTTCGTTTATCGTAAAATGAGCGTCGTTGACCGCTTTATGCGTACCGAAATATTTGGTGACATGGTCAAATACGATCTTTTGCATGGATCGGGCCTCCGTTTCTTTGGAAAAAAAGGGCGCCTCGTCGGACAATCGTCAAAGGCACCCGTGGAACCTAGGCGGACTGCGTTATTCCGCGCCGGTTATAATTTTGGAGAAGTGTTTGATATTGTCGTCCTTCTTGCTCGCGGCGAAGTCGAAGTCGTAGTTGACCAGCTTGATGTCCTTCGTCTGGATGATGCCTTGGATGGCCTCGGCGTCCTTGCGGACGGAGCGGCGCTTGAATTCTTTTTGAATCAGGGACTGCACGTCTTTGCCGACGAGGAAATCGATAAACTGCTTGGCCTGCTCCATGTTCGGCGCGCCCTTGATGATCGCCGCGCCGTCCGGTACGGCGGACGTGCCTTCGGACGGATACACGATGCCTACCTTGGCTCCGCCTTCCACGTAGCGAAGCGCCGCTTCCTCCAAGGTGATGCCGATCGCGAACTCTTTGTCCGCAACGCCTTTATACACGAGGCCCGAGCCCGACAGCACTTTGCCGTCCAGGTTTTTCACGAACTTCTTGACGAAGTCCCAGCCCTTGTCATCCTTGCCGAAAGCGGTCAGCATCGTCACGAGCTGCGTATACGACGAACCGGATTTGGCCGGGTCGGCGTAAGCGATTTTGCCTTTCCACTTCGGATCGAGCAGATCGTTCCAGCTCTTCGGCTCTTCGCCTGCTTTTACAAGCTCTTTGTTGTACATGATGACCATCGGCAGTGCGGCAAAAGGCGTCCATACGCCGTTTTTGTCAACGTACTCCGGCAGCAGATTGTCGTTTTCTTTCGTTTTGTACGGCTCGAAAAATTTCTTGTACGCCTCCAGCGAGTCGGCGCCGCCGGCCCAGAACACGTCGCCCTGCGGGGAAACCGCTTCCGCCTGCACCCGCTTCAGCAGGTCGCCCGTGCCACCGGAGATCAGCTGCACCTCGATGCCCGTGCGGTCCTGGAATTCCTTAATGATCGGGTTATTCACTTCGGCGGCGTTAGGCGAGTACAGCGTCAGCTTGCCCGCTTTTTTCGCTTCGTTTTTCGTGCCCGCATCTCCGGATGCGGTGTTTTGCGGTGCCGCCGACTCCGTGCCGCAGCCGGCCAGCGTCGTAACCAGAAGCAGCGAGGCGAGAATGCCCGTGAACGCTTTTTTCATCTGTAGAACCCCTCCGTTATTATGTTTATTGTGGATTGAATCCGGGACAAAGGGACCTTGCTTTCGTAAAAAAGCGCTTTCGTCAACTTCGCTTGATGTGTCCCGCCGGATTTCTTGTTCTGTTATTAACTATAATCGCTAAAGTAAACGCTCTCAATGCGGTGAAATTTCTTCTTTGTTTAATTTTTTGCACTAATTTGCGGGAAGGTAGAAAAACCGTCCATGGGTATGGACGGTTAAGCTTGTCGAGAAATGGGATTATAGAGGTTACGAAAGGGCGGGGTATCCACTTCCGACCGCTCTTGTCCTCGGGAAATTTGATTAGAAGCCGCTTAGTAGCGGACATTTCCCGAAGACAAAGGCGGCCGCTATCGCTTCTCCAGTGGATACCCCACCTACGTTTGCAGCTCTATTTTTGTAAATGACCACTTTCTCGACACTCTATGCGTCCATAAATATGGACGGTTTATCGGTGGCAGGAGTAGACTTGGCCGCGGCTGCACGTGCAGACGAGATTATTCTTAGTTGTCCGAGAATGGCCAGCAAGATCACACTCCCTGCGGCAAAAGGAAGAAAGGACGGACGAAAACCCGCGAACAGAGCAACGCCTCCGGCAAATGAGCCTACGGCGCTCCCTAAATAGTTGGCCGAGCTGTTTAAGGCCACAACCGCTTCAGCTTGATCGCGCTGTGCAAGCAGCAAGGCATGCTGCTGCGGGGCTAACGAAGCCCATGCGGCCGCTCCCCACAAGAGAAATGGAAGAAAGCCCAGTGCCGTGATGTTAAGTACGAAGGGAATGCCGAACATGGCCAAGGCCAAAATGGACAGGAGCACAGCCATGAGCCGCGCCGGACGGCCCGTTCGGTCGATCAGAAATCCTATGGTAAAGCTTCCCGCAACCCCGCCTATCCCCCAAGCCCATAGATAGGGAGCGGTATTGGCAATCCCATCGAGTTCATATAAGACGGAAGAGAGATACGTATAAAGACCCAGGCTCGCAATACTGGCCAGAAAAGTAATCCCGACAATCGCCAATACCTTTTTATCGGTCAACATGGCCGCGCGTTGGCGCAGGGACGGCGGAGCCGCAGCCAAAAAGTTCGGAAAAAACAATATAATCCCCACCATGGCGCCAAGACCAATGACCGTAATGAGCCAAAGCGTTCCCTGCCATCCTATTTTTCCGGCAGCAAATAACCCGATGGGAACGCCTATAACCGTTCCTGTACTCATTCCTCCCAGGATCATCCCGAGCGCCCGGCCACGTTTTTGCGCAGAAACCAGAGATGCCGCCGCAACCGAAGCCAAAGGGGAAAACAGACCGGCGCCGATCCCTGCCACGGCCCGTGCGATAAGCAGCAGCGAAAAATTAGGAGCGAGAGCGCTGGCTCCATTGCCGACAGAGAATACGGCAAGCGCAAAAATCAAACTCTTTCGAATGGATTTTCCCGCCAACAACGTCGCAAAGACGGGAGCTGCCAGTGCATAGCATAAAGTAAATGCGCTCACGACTTGTCCTGCTTGTGAATCGCTTTTGTTAAAGGCCGCGCCGATATCGGGCAGCAAGCCTGCGACCACGTAAGCGTCAAATCCAAGAGCAAACATGCCTATGGTAAGAAGCAAAACCTTGTTCATCGTTATCCTCCTTTTATAGCACCGATCCGTTATAGTGGATTGGATTGCCGTAGACCGAACCCTATAACGTTATGTTATGATTAAGAAGATCGGATCACTATAAAAGGTACCATACCTTCAATGCATGAAGAATAATCGTTATGCTATAGGGATATAACGCATCGTTATGGAGGAGGAGAGATCAATGAATACGGAGTGGCTGCACAGTTTTGCCGAAGCGGCCAAGCTCAAAAGCTTTTCCAAGGCGTCAAAAGAACTCAATCTTTCGCAACCGGCCTTAAGCAAGCACATTCGGAATCTGGAGCATGATCTGGATGTGACCTTGTTCTATCGAACGTCCGGCGGGATCGAGCTTACCGAAGCGGGCGAACGTTTCTATACGAGAATTGTTCCGGTCATTTCCGATCTGGCTTCAATTCGCCGGGAACTGCGACAATATCGGCAAACGGATCACTTGGCACTAGGAAGCCTTCCCAGTCTGGCTACTTATTACCTGCCCTCGAGAATAAAAGCCTTGCAATGCTCTCATACGTTAATGATTCAAAACACATCCGGGGACCTTTTACAATCGCTGAAGGAAGGAAGACTTGATTCCGTGTTGGTGGATACATGGTATACCGACGATTCGGTGTGGCACTGCGAATTGTTTACGGAATGCTATTATGCGGTATTTTCGGTTGACCATCGTTTTCGGTCGAAAACAGCGGTAACCCTTTCCGACCTGTGCGGGGAGCCGCTTATTGTCCATCAAGCTCCATGCGATACAAGAAGCCATATTTATTCGCAGATGGAAGCGCTTGGGCACAACCCCCATATCGTGAATGAGGTATCCTTCGGAGATTTTATATTCGGTTATGTCATGGCCGGCATGGGATTCGCGATTGTGCCTGAAATCGTGGCCAAGAACGTAGGCCATCTTAACCTTTTTGCTCTGCCGATTGTGGATTTTAACAGATCCATCTCCTTAGCCGCGAAGAGCGGCAAGCTTGGAACGCAGCTATCCAGTTTTTTATTATCGGCAGATTAACGAGGCTGCCGGTCCATGGGCGTCCGGCGGCCTCACGCTGCCAAGCGAAACATTCAAATCGGAACGTTCGGGATCCCGAGCCGCTTGCGGAATTCCGTCGGTGTCTCCCCAGTATATTTGCGGAAAATTTGGCTGAAATAGCGCGAATCCTGATAGCCCACCTGAAGCCCGACCTCGTATATTTTCAGCCGCGGGTTCGTGAGCAGCTCTTTCGCCCGGCGCATCCGCAAGCCGGTCAAATAATCGACGAAGCTCGTGCCGACCTGCTTCTTGAACAAGCGACTGAAGTAGCTCTCGCTCATATTGCAGCGCTCCGCGATGCTCTGAAGCGTGATGTCTTCGGCGTAATGCCGCCCGATGTAGTCCTCGATCTCCTCGAATCCGCTTCTTGACTGCGGCTTCGTTTGTTCCTGATAGCGCACGCTCCAGGAAAGCAGCATCCCGTTCAGCCGCTCCAGTCCGTCCTCCAGCCGGACCGTCCGGTCCAGGGAGGTCAATAGAAGGGCCGAATCCTGCACGATGAGCCGCAGCTCGTCCTCGTGAAGCAGCATGGTGTAGAGCGATACGATCCAGCCGAAAAACGCCTTTCTTGCCTCCAGCTCGTTCGTCGGGTGCTGCTGCACGATCCATGTGAAGCAAGCCTGGCTTTTCGCCCGGATGGACACTTCCGTTCCCCATTTGACCGCCTCGATCAGCTCCTCCAGCAAGCCGGGCAGCGCCGGCACCTCCGTCGCAAGCCGTTCCGTATCCTCGAACCAGGAGATCCGTTCCCCGCCCCAGAAAAACGACGTCACCAAGGCGTGCGTCGCTTGCTGGAAGGCAGCCGGAAACTGATCCAGGCGGTTGTGCCGCCCGCTGACCCCAAGCACCAGCTGCCGCTGCGTCGCTTGTGACGCGCTGAGACGGACCACGTTCAGCAGCCGGTGCAGCTCCGCGCGCTCCGTCTCCCGGTCCAGCAACAGCGCATATTTGGCGTCGTTCATGCGCACGAGCGGATATGACGACAGCCCGGAGCTCCAGGCCGCAACGCTCCGGTACAGCTCGCCCGGGGGCGCGGATTCTCCCGGAGAAGGCTCCGCATAGAGCAAGGCAATGCGGAACGCGTCCAATACCTCTCCCTGTTCGGCCGCATATTCCAAAAAAAGCTCCTGCTCCATCGCTCCCGCATGGTCCAGCATTAAGTCGTACAGCATCTTCTCGACGATCAGCGGCTGGCCGAACGCCAGCTTGTGCTCCATGCGCTCCCGCTCCGTCCGCCTCCGCTGCTCTTCGTCCAGCTTGGCCGCCATGCGTCCCATCAGCTGCGTCAGTTCGTCCGGATTCGTCGGCTTCAGCACGTAGTCCGCGGCTCCCAGCTTGAGCGCCTGCTGGGCGTACGCGAATTCGTCAAAGCCGGTCAAAAATACGACCTTCATCCCTGGATACCGGGACGTAATTTCCTTGGCGAGCTGAATGCCGTCCATCTCCGGCATCCGAATATCCGTCAGCACGATATCCGGCGTCTCCTCCTCCATCAGCCGGAGCGCCATTTCGCCGTCGGACGCTTCGCCCATGATGCGGCAGCCGACGCCTTCCCAGTCGATCGTATGCTTAAGCCCTTCCCGAACGAGCCATTCGTCCTCCACGATGAGCACCTTATACATGCGTATCCTCCCCCGCCGTCCGAATGATCGGAATCTCGATCGTCGTTGTCGTCCCCTGCTGCGGCTGGCTGCTAAGCCTCAGTACATAGCGGTCTCCGAAATAGAGCTGCAGCCGCTTTTTTACATTTTCCAAGCCGATCCCGGTCTTCCGCTCGTCCGCCGACACAAACTGCCCCGACGTGATGCGTTCGAGCTTCTCCTGCGGGATGCCGACGCCGTCGTCACGCACTTCGAAACGGACCCGCTCACCCACCACCTTGCCGGTAATCCAGAGGTGCCCCGGTCCCCGCTTCATCTCAAGCCCGTGCGTGATCGCATTTTCCACAATCGGCTGCAGTATCAGCTTCAGCGTGTAGAGCCGCTCGACCTCCTCGTCCAGCTCGATATGCACCTCCAGCTTGTCCCCGTAGCGCATCTGTTGGATCGTAAGAAAATTGCGGATTTGCTGCATATCCTCGCGTACGGGAATGAGCGCTTGCCCTTTGCGGATGCTGAACCGGAGCAGCTCGCCGAGCGAGACGACCGTTCGGCTAATATGGTCAAGCTTATGAATACGGGCCATCCAGTTGATGGAATCGAGCGCATTGTAAAGAAAATGCGGATTGAACTGCGCCTGAATCGCCCGGATCTCCGCCTCCTGGACCATCAGCTGCTTTTTGTACACTTCGTCGATCAGCTGCTTGATGCGCTGCACCATCGCATTGAAGCTGCGTCCGAGCTGCCCGACCTCATCCCTGTACTTCGTCGGAAAGGCGACGTCCAGATTGCCCGTTTCGACCGTACGCATCAGCGATTTCAGCTTGCGCAGCGGATGGGTGATGTTTACGGACAGCAAGTAGGCAAGCACGCACGAAACGGCCGCGCCGACGGCGATGACCAGCAAGGTCAGATTGCGGATGCTGCTGCTCTCCCGCGTCAGCGCCGCCACCGGCAGCACGTTCACCAGTTTGAAGCCGGTTACCTCGGACGTATCGTACACGACCATGACGGGCGGCGTTCCTTCGCCGGCCTGCTCGAAGAAGCCTTTGCCGCCCGCAAGCACCCGGTCCACAAACGGCTCCTCCAGCTTCGTCCCGACCTTGTGCTTGGACGGCGTGCTGGAGATAATATAGCCGTTGCGGTCCAGCAGCAGCATCTGTCCGCCCGGCTGCAAATGGGCTTTTTTGTATTTGTCCGCGAGCGCATTTTCCATCATGTCCACGACCAGATAGCCTAGCGGCGCGTTCGTATCGATCCGCTTCAGAAGCCGACCGCTGCTGAGCACGATGCCAAAATCGTCCGTCTTCTTCATGCTGTAATGCGTATCCCAGACGACATTGCCGCCCGCAAGCCTCATTTTCCGAAAAAGCCCCCAGGAGGCGTTGTAATCGTCGTAAGCCCCGGGCAGCAGATCGCCGGTAAAATAACGGTCCCCGTTTTCCCCGAGCAAATAAATGGAAATGTCCCAGTTCTTAAATCCGAGAAACGTGTCCAGTACCTCGCCCACCCGCTGCTTGTCCCGATGCTTCTCCGCGAGCGGCCGGTCCGCCGGCTTGGACAGCACGTCCTGAATATCGCGGCTGCTGTAGATGTACATCGTGAGCTGCTCGATATCTTTTACAAAATAGTCCAGACTGTAATTCACCTGCGACAAGCTTTCCAGAATGGTCTGGCATACCTGCTGCTGTACGACCTGCGCCGATTTGTTATATGAAAACGTTCCCAATACAGCGAGCGGAATAATGGCAAGCGGCAATACCGCCAAAAGCAGCTTAGTTTGCAGGCTGGTTCCCAGCAGGTTGTTCTTAAGCTTGCGTATCCAGTTCGCCATGTCCCCCGGGCCCCCCGAACAATCGTTTGCTAGTAATTATGGCATAAGTTGAAACCGGTTACTAGCCCTAAGCCCTATTGGAAAATGGAGGATGGCAGGGGGTGGCGGGAATGCGGATCACGATACAATAGGCTAAATCTGCGGTTGCGAGGCTAAGATAGAGGTCTGTCGTGGGAGAGCGACTTTTAGGGGGAGTCCTCGCTATGCGGCAAGGGCAGGCATGGAAGTTGAAAAACAGAGCAATATCCGCCTTCACACTCTCCCGCTGTCATTAACGACATGCGATACAAAATCGTATCGACTTTAATCAGCACCTTCGAGACCGATTCCATAGCTGGTAAATAAGCAGACCGATCATATTCAGAACAAAAGAATAAATGAACATTGATTAAAAACAATTCTGAATCTAAGTCAAGCTTAACATAGGATCGGACATGTTGGATCAGGCTCTCGACTGAAAGCTGCGGTGGGGGTAAGGTTTCGTTTATTTTTATGTACACTGCTTGAAGCATGGTTTTTAAAGCCTCATCGGCAAGTAAAACGCTTTGCCCATACAAATGACGTTGAAAAAAGAGTAAAGCCAGCTCCATCAACTGTTGCGACTTTTCATACCTATTGTGCGAATTAGTTTTAAGCATTATTGAAATACACGGGAAAGTTTTATTTTCATTTGAAACCCTCCAGTTTTAAGGATAAAGAGAAACACAGAATAAGACTCATTTTGTGTCTATTCATTCAAAATATACATACTTTTCCACGTGAAAGTCAAGTATAAGGATACTTATTGTGTCTTTTGTAGTTGGGGATTTTACAGTTTCCTATAATGAAATGAGGGGGGTGCTCTGCTTGTTCGGAAAAAGATTAGCGGAACTGCGAAACAAAAAGGGAATCAGCCAGTACGAACTAGCAGATCGGTTACAGTTCACCCGGGCTCAATTAGCCAATTATGAACAAGGCACCAGAGAACCTGATTTCCAAACGCTCGTGACGTTGGCCGACTATTTTGAAGTGAGTTTGGATGACTTGCTTGGTCGGACAAACAACGTCGCTGTAACAACCACCGAATATAAGAATGTTGTCTTTTTCGGCGAAGAGAAGGAAAATTTGACGGACGAAGAAGCCGAGTATTTGAAAGAAAATCTACTTCTGCTCCGCAAGTATAAAACACGATGGAACCATTCCAAAATGACATAAATAGCCTGTCCTATCCATCTTTCCATGGCATAGGATCAGGCTATTTTTTGTGTACGTTAATCCCGCATGCCCCGGCTACTCAATAACAGTCCCAGGTCATGCGCCATTCGTTCGTTTGCGGGTCCCGGAAAAAGTAGGCACAGCCGGAGTCGTGACCCCACATGAGGTTGCCTTTTTCCGTCGAATCGATCTGCAGCACGAACTCGAACGATTCGCCAACCGACATGCCGGGCTGGATAAAGCAAGGGTGGCCTCCGATTTTAAATCCGCCATGCAGCTCGATCAGATCATGGTAGTCCTCAATCTTGCCTTCGTCTTCCAGTTGCAGGATCAAATCCGAGATGTCCTCCGGAATGTCTCCCCCATCCCAGACGGGATAGTCTTCCACCAGCTCGCCCGGCCGCATCGGAAATGGCTTCAAATGCGAGCTCGTCTTCATCTGCTCTAACGGCGCCAGCTCTTCCAACGATGCGTATGTGCGGATCAGCCAGTTCGTTCCGTTCGGGTCTTCCTGCTGCGGATGCTTGGGCCCGAAAAAGATCGTGAGAAACGCTACATCCTTGAGCGCCTCGGGTACGTAATCGAGCGCGGACAAGTTCACTTGTCCCAAAGCCCACATCGGCGTCCCGTCCGCAAGCGTCGGCCACCTTTCGTCGCGCGCGGCAACCGTCACCTTGCCGAACCAAGGCGCAAGCGGGTCCTCCGGCGGACGAAAGCCGCCGATTTCGAATACGACGGCCGGCCGTTTCAGACGGCTTTTAATTTTTTCGATCGACTCCACGGTGTCGTTCATCTTCTAATCCCCCGCTACCTCTCTTCCGTTTCGTAAACGATTTTCGCGATGAGCGGGACAGGCTGCTCCCCGGCCTCAGAGCCACTCTCGTCCAATGAAAACAAAGCTTCGTTAACGGAGCCGTACCGCGAATCATTGCCATAGAGCACGATCACCGAAGGGTACGGCGCTATGCTCTCCCCGAGCGAATCCGGGACCCGCGGCGCAAACCGGTCCGGATCAGAGGCATAGTCCTGCTTCAAATATTGCACGAACGCCTCGCGGCTCTCCTCGTCCGGCAGCAGATGAATCTCCATAAAATCTTCGTCGATCCAGGACAGTCCTGCGCTGCTCATGAATTCGGACGGGATCGCATCCCCATCCTCCGTATATCCCGGTTCGACGAAGGCGGCAAGCTCCTCTTCCGAGCGGCAATTTGCGCCCCACATCGCCACGACATGCTTCATCCGATGTTCTCCCTCCCGTTAGCCGTCCTTGCGGGAACGCCCGCTCTCCAAGCGGCGGTTGTAATCGCTTAAGTATTGACTTAAACGAACCACCCGCTCGCTAAAATGGTCCAGCTCCTCCGGAGGCACCTGCGCAAAAATAACATCCGCGTGCTCGGAAAACTGCTGCCTCCAGGCAAACAATTGCTCCTTCCCCAGCTCCGTCAACCGGACATTCATGATGCGCCGGTCCTCTTCGGAGCGCACCCGTTCCACCCATTGCTTTTCCTCCAACTTGTCAATAAGATTGGAGGCTGCGCCGATGGTGATGCCCAGAACCTCGGCAATATCGTTGATTTTCATCGATTTCTTATGTTCCAGCTTAAAGATCAGCGCCACGGCGGACGGAGGAACCTCCACCACCGAGCTAAGCAGACACAGCGTCTGGTTCAGCTTGCGGTTCATATCCAGAAGGCTGTGCCACAACGTATTCATTGAATTCGAAGGCATAAGCGACCCACCTTAAAATCGTTCTTTTCCTTCCATACTACACTATACCCGGGACAAAAGAAAAATTTAACAAAGACCCCGTTGACAACATCCGTGCGTGTGATATATATTTTAGCACAAATACTATTTTTAGAATAGTATTATTCGAAAAGTATTCAGTTCCATTTATTCATAAGGAGGCTGCCATTTGTTATGAAGCCTGAAGCCGCAAGCCCGTCGTTTCGGGAATCGTTAATTATCCCCCTATGGGGGCTCACCGTCCTGCTGGTCGTCATGAACACGACCATGTTCAACGTTGCGCTGCCGACCGTTGCCCATGATTTGGGGCTGACCGCGACAGCCGCTTCGTGGATCGTCACCGGCTACTCGATTCTGTTCGCCATTTCGTCCATCACATACAGTCGCTTGACCGACTTCGTTCCGATCCGGACGCTGCTGATGATCGGCCTCGTGCTGCTCGGCATCGCCTCCGTCGTCGGCCTGCTGGCGCACAATTTCTACGCCGTGCTGGCCGCCCGCCTGCTCCAGGCGATCGGAGCGGCTTCCGCGCCCGGTCTCGGGATCGTTCTCGTTACCCGGTATATCCCGCTGGAGCGCAGGGGCAAATCGATGTCCGTCATTATTTCCGCGGCGTCGTTCGGCTTCGGTCTCGGCCCGATTGTCGGGGGCGCGATGACGCAGTATTTCAGCTGGAACTCGCTCTTCGTCGTAACGGCCTTGGTGCTGCTGACGATCCCTGTATTTTACCGCAATCTGCCCGAGCAGCCGTATACCCGTATTCAATTTGACGGATGGGGCGCCCTCTTCATCGGTGTCGGCGTCACCGGTCTGCTGCTCTTTCTGACGCTGCATCCTTGGTGGGCTCTGGTACTGGGAGTGCTGTCGCTGGCCGCCTTTTGGATCCGAATTCACCGGGTCGACCAGCCTTTCCTGCAGCCTTCGCTGCTGCGCAATCGGCCATATATGAATCTGACGGTGATGGGATTTGTGGCTTACGTGCTTCATTTTGCCACGTTGTTTCTCATGCCTCTCGTGATCATCCGCCTGTATGGACAAAGCTCCGCCGTCACCGGATTCCTGATTTTCCCCGGGGCGATTCTGACCGCGCTGCTCTCGCCCCGGATCGGCCGCTTGATCGACCGGCTGGGCAATACCCCGGTCATCTTGGCCGGACATGCGACCCTGCTTGCCGCCACTTTCGTTTTTGCGCTGCTCTCCACGCAGTACTTGTACGCCATCACCGCTGCGTACATGCTGATGAGCGTGTCGGTGTCCGCCATCGGATCGAGCGTATCGAACGAAATGTCGCGCATTCTCGCAAAGCATGAAATCGGCGGCGGGATGGGCATGGCGCAGCTGACGCAGTTTTTCGGCGGCGCGCTCGGCGTGGCGCTCACCGGCGCTTCGCTCGTCTGGCAGGCGTCCGCTCCGCTGCAAGCCGCTTACCGGAACATCTTCTGGGTCATGGTAGCAGTCGCTGCCGCTTCCCTGCTCGTCTCGCTAAGCTATGTCCGCGCAAGCCGCAAAACGGCTCCGCTGCCCGCTGTCGAAGAAGCCGCGAACGCCGGATGAAGCCGTATCTGTTATTTCAATATCCCGACGAGCCTCTCGTTTTCTCTTGTTGAAAACAGGGGCTCTTTCTCTTTCCCAGGTTCTAAAAAAATTTAAATTCCGCCAAGTCGATTCGGCAGGATTTGTGTCATTTTATGTCGAACTAATGAACTGCTCATCTAATTGGCATATCATGCCTGAATAAACAGAAGCGGAAGGTGTTCCTCGCGTGGAAAAATCAACTATCATCGGCATTATTCTCGCAATTATCGCAGTAGGGGTGGGCATGGTATTAAAGGGGGCAAGCCTGTCCGCATTAGTCAATCCGGCGGCCATCCTCATCATTTTCGTCGGGACGGCAGCATCGCTCTTTATCGGATTTTCGATGGAAGAGATTAAATTGTTTCCGAAATTAATGAAAATTGTGTTTACCGAGCAAAAGACGATCGCGAAAATGGAACTGATCGACATGTTCACGGACTGGGTAGCGATTACCCGCCGCGAAGGCTTGCTGGCTATGGAAAGCAAGGTGGAGGAAATCCCGGATCCGTTCTTGCGCAACGGGATGCGGATGATCATCGACGGGAACGATCAGGAGTTCGTTCATGACGTATTAATGGAAGATATACATACGATGCAGGAGCGGCATCGGACGGGCGCGCAAATTTTTACGCAAGCCGGTACCTACGCACCGACCCTCGGCGTTCTCGGGGCAGTGGTCGGTTTGATCGCGGCACTCAGCAACTTGAGCGAAATCGAGGCGCTCGGCCATTTGATCTCCGCCGCCTTCGTCGCTACACTGCTCGGCATCTTTTCGGGATACGTGTTATGGCACCCGATCGCGAATAAGCTGAAGCAGAAGTCGAAGAAAGAAGTAGAGTTGCGTCTGATGATGGTGGAAGGACTGCTTTCCATTCAGACCGGCATTTCCGCAACGGCCGTCCAACAGAAGCTTATGGTCTTCATTCCGACGTCCCAGCGGGAAAAAAATAACGACGATGCGGTGAAAGCGGATGAGTAAAAAACGACAAGAGCATCACGAAGAACACGTTGACGAATCGTGGCTGATCCCCTACGCCGACTTGCTGACGCTGCTGCTTGCGCTGTTTATCATTTTGTTTGCCGCCAGCCAGACCGACCAGAAGAAATACCAGGCCATCATGCAGTCGTTCAACTCCGCCTTTACCGGTGGGATAGGACAATTTAACTTCTCGAACCTCATTCCGCTGACGTCGGAACCGAACATCGATCAGAAGAAGTACGATCAGCCGACTAGTCCGGCGACGCCGAACGCTTCGGAGCAGCAGCAGAAGCAACAGCAGCAGATTCAGCAGCAGATGGAGAAAGAGCAGTACGACCTGCAGCAGCTTAAAGAAAAATTGGACAAGTACATCGCCGAAAACCAGTTGTCCACCCAGCTGGAAACGAAGCTGACCGAGGATCTCCTGATGCTTACGATCCGCGACAACGCCTTGTTCTCGTCTGGATCGGCCACGGTCAAGCCGGAGGCGAAGCAGCTTGCGGGCACGATCTCCGAGATGCTCGCCCAATATCCGGATTATCGGATCGAGGTCGCCGGCCATACGGATAACGTGCCGATTCGAACCGCGGCCTTTGAAACAAACTGGGATTTAAGCTCCAAGCGGGCTTTAAATTTCATGAAAATTTTGCTCGAAAACGATAAAATCGGTCCGGAGCGCTTCCGCGCCATCGGATACGGCGAGTATCATCCGATCGATACGAACGATTCCGAAGCCGGCCGTGCGAAAAACCGCCGCGTCGAGGTCAGCATCCTGCGCAGCGTGAAGTCGCCGCAAATGATTGACGCTGCTGCGAAACAGCCGTAGCCACTACGCTATCGCCGCAGCCCTGTTGAAAAGAGAAGAGCCCAACCCGCACGCTGTCGGCGTACGGATTGGGCTCTTTTTCGATTTCGGCTTACTTGTAAATCTTGTTCAAGATACGGTACATGAACACGGCGACTTCCGCTCTCGTGGCGTTTCCTTCCGGGTTCAGCGCCTGACCGTCGCCTTGGATCAGACCTTCCTTGACCATCCCGGCCAGACTGTCCGCCGCATAGGCTGCGACCTTCGCACGATCCGCGAAACCGGCTAACGCCTCGGCGCTTGCGGTCATTTTCATGTTTCTGACCGTGCTCAGCGCTCTTGCCGTGATCGTGAACATATCTTGGCGGGAAATTTTTTCTTTCGGATTGAAGATCCCGTCGCCGGTTCCTTCAACGATTTTCAGTTCCTTGGCCGTGCCCAGCGCTTCGTAATAATAGTCGCCGCTGTTCACGTCTTTGAAGTTTCCGGTTACGGATGCTTTCAGCTCCAGCGTTCGAACGAGCATGGCGACAAAGTCCGCTCGCGTAATGTTCAGCGCCGGGGCGTACGTGCTCGCATCCATGCCCTGGATGATGTCGCGCGCCGCTAAAGCCTCGATCGACGGTTTAGCCCACGCATAAGCCGCAATATCTGCAAACGTCTTGTCTACAAACGCTACGGCATATTTGCTAAAATGCTTCACTTCAAAGCGCACCGTTCCTGCTGCCGGATCGTAGATGCCGCTCGGCACCGGAAGAATACGACCCGCCGCATCGAGGTAGCGGATGACAATGCTGCCCGGGTTCTCCAGCTCTTTTGCTGTCGGCTTATACGGAATGGCAATCCGTACGACCGTATCCGGATTGTTCCATGCGCGGAACGCCCCTTTTTCTCTAACCTCCAAATTGATGATCGGGCGGCTGCCGACTTCTTTCCGCGCCTCTTCGCTTAGGGAAGACGGGTCCTCCTTGCTGATCACCAAGCTTACGAAATCGGTATCTGCTACGTTCTTGTCCTTCAGGAAGTCTGAAGGCACGGTTACGCTACCGATAGGCGTCACGATCTCGTACTTGTTGTCCGGCGCCGTTTTCGTTACCGATTTCTTAGGCAGCGACACTTCCACGTGGTTCGCGTTTTGAGCGCCTTTCACCTCGATACGGACCACTTTAGCGCCGTCGGAGTCCGACTTCGCTTCCTTCTGCGCAAGCTCCAAATCTTCCGCACGAATCTCGACTTTCGCGGTTCCCGCTTCGACCTTCGCCTCGACGGAGATGCTGCCCTGCGTTACCGTAGCCTTACCCGGCGTAACGGCCGGAGGCTGCGTATTGGTGGTGCCCGAGCTGCCCGACGTTACCGGCGTGCCGGAATCTCCGGAGCTTCCGGAATCCGAGTCGTTGTCTCGTTCTTTTACAATTAGCTCCAGCTGTGCGTATTTGGTTGGGTCCATCTGGCTGGTCGCGCGAATGAACACTTCACCCGGGTTCAATGCGGTAACCAGACCTTTGTCGGTGACATTAGCGATTCCCGCCGGACCTTCCACCGACCAGATGACGTTTTTGTTAAGCACGTTCTCCGGCAGCACTTTTGCAGACAATTGCAGCGTTTCCTCCACTTTCAGCACCGCGACCTCGCGATCCAGCCAAACCTCGCTCACTGGCGGATTGGTCGGCTTATCCGCTTCTTCTACGGTCAGCTGGAAGTCCGCATATTTCGTCGCATCCACTGCGCTCTTCGCACGGATCGTCGCGGTTCCAGGCGCAGCCGCCTTAACCAGACCACTGCCGTTGACGGTGGCAATCCCTTTCGACGATTCGCCATATACGGTCCAATAGACGGACTGGGTTACATTCGCCGGAAGAACCGTTGCATTCAACTGAAGCTCTTGCCCAACTTTCAGTTTGCCGCTCGTTTGGTCCAGCCGCACTTCTTCCACGCGAATCTCAGGCAGCCGATCCACCGTAATGACGCTGTCGGCGTATACGTTGCTCCATACGCTTGTTGCCCGAACGACGGCACTGCCTAATTTTTGTGCGGTCACCAAGCCGTCCGCTGTTACCTTAACAACATTGTCCGCAGAAGAGCTGTAAACGGACCATGTTACACTCTTGTTGCTGGCATTGGTCGGCAGCACGGTAGCCTTTAATTCAACGCTCTCGTTCACGGCCAAATTGACCTTCGGTTTATCGATCACCACCGACTGCGCCTGAATTTTGAGCAGTCTGAACTGATCCACCACGCGGTCGTTGATCGTTTTGACGACAAACTTCATCTCGTCCCCGTCGATCTCGGCAGCGACGTACATCTGCACCTGCTCGCCGTCTGTCACCTTCTGCCAATCTCTTGCCCATACTTGGTAAAACTTCGGACCGGACGAGCCGCCGACGATATACGTCGTGCCTTCGCCATCGGCCACCGGCTTTTTGTCTTTCATCGGGTAGGTCCGCACATACACGTGATCGTGACCGTTCATGACCAGATCGACTTGGAACTCGTCGAAAATCGGCGTCCAAGTGTTACGGATATGCTCGGAATCGTACATGCTGCCGAACGGTCCGCGGTGGAAAGCGACAATCTTCCACTTCTTGTCGGTTGCGGCCAAATCTTTGCGCATCCATTCCTTTTGCTGCTCGAAATCATATTCACTGTTCAGCACCACAAAATGGGCGTTCTTGTAATCAAAGGAGAAGTTGCTTCCTTTGAGACTGTCGATCCCGTTCTGCGGGTGGTTGAAGTGAGCCAGATAATCTTCCGTCTTCCGCGTACCGGTCACTTCGTGGTTGCCGACGACAGGCACCACGGTCGTTTGCAACAGGATGCCTTGAGCGGCATTGAACCACATGTTCCACTCGTTTTCCTTAAAGCCGTCCTCGACCAAGTCGCCGCCCTGTACGACGAACTCCGTATCCGGATGATCGGTCATCGCTTTTTTCAAAATATCTCCCCACAGCTTGAAGCCCGCTTCGTTCGACGCCTGGGAATCTGCCAGGAAAATGAACTTCGTGCGTTCGCCCGCGGCTGCCGCGGTCTGAAGCGACCCGTTCGGGCTGTAGTTGCCATGGCCGTCGCCCACGCGGAACACATAGTGCGTTCCCGGCTCCAAGCCATTCGCGATAGCCTTATGGACCCGCACGGTTCCCGTATCCGTCGTGTTGAACAAGTAGCTGCTGCCAGTAAACCGCTTCACGTTCGGTGCACTGAAATCCGTAAACTCCGACTTCTTCACGACCTCAACCACCGTATCGCCCGTAGCCGGGTCCGTATGCCATGTGAAGGCTTTGGAGGTCGTCGTGTCCGCTCCCATCGTCACGCTGACGTTGCTCGGAACCGGGCTGCCCGCCAGCTTCGATACTTTAAACTTCAAGATCGGGCTGTAGGAGTCGCCCTTGACCGCTTGAAGCTGGTACTCCTTCACTTCGGAAGTAAGAGCCCCCGTAATCAGCGAACCTTGAGCGTCGGTCACACCGACTTCGGCACCGCTAATGACGGTTATTTTGGCTCCTTCGACCGGAGCTCCGTTCTCGCCGACTACCTTGAACGTGGTAGGCATCCCTTGAACGACGCCGTGCTCATCCCAGCTTAGCTGCAAATGATGCTTGATGGCCGCTTCCACCGGCAAGCCGAAGAAGCCGAAGCTTGTATCGCCTTTATCTTTAAACGTAATGGTTCCCGTTTTAAAAGCAATTTTGACCGTATCCTTCGCATCAGGCTTTATCCGGTATTGAATTTGGCCGAGCAGATCCTGATCGGTCAAGCCTGCCGTATAAATATTGTTGAAATTCAACTTAACGGCGCCCGTAGCTTCATCGACCGTAGAGACGAGTTGGCTTTCCGCCAGCTTGCCGCCTTTCAATACCTTCAATCCGTCAACCTTCGCCGGATCGAAGCCGAATTCCATCGTTCCGCCCTGGATATCCGCCGCTTTCAACGCTTTAATATCGACGGTGTACGTATTTCCTGCATAGACGGTTGTCGGAGCGTCGTAAACGATCTTCGACGAGCCCGTATCTACCGTGAACGTCCATTCCTTCTCCGTAACGTTGCCGGACAAGTCTCTAATCTTGATCTTCGCCGAGTGAAGCCCGTCGGCCAGCGGCACGTTCGGCGTATAGTGAATTTGTCCTTTTGGAGGATACAGCGTATGCTGCACCAAGACACCGTCGACGTAGAAGCGGATTTTGTCCGGGTCGATCAGCGTCGTTGCCGGATGTTTCACTGGATCGTAGCCGTAATCTTCGCCAATCGCCTCGATTTTCGGCGTATTCGTCGTGACTGCGCTGCCTTCCGCAGGCTTGAAGTTTTTCAGCACAGGCGGGTCCATATCGTCATTGGTCGGCCCGTAAACCGCCCGGATCTGGTCGATGTAGAGGACGCCCGCCGTCTTGTTGTCATTTTTCGTTTCCATGTAACGCACAGGCTGATCCATGCGCAGCGGAAGCGGACGCCCCTTCGGTACGACAGCCTCCAAATATCGCCAGCCCGTAAAATCGACGCCGACCGTCTGGTCTACGTAATCAATGCCGACGGCTGATCCGTTACCGTCGCGGATTTGTCCGCGCAGCCAGTGCTTTTTCCCGTCGCCATACACCCACAAGCCGATTTTCTCCGGATAGCCGGGAATTTGAATATTGCTTTCCAGATCTTTCGCTGTTATATAAGCTCCGGAAGTCCCGATCGTTTCCGTGAAATCGTACTCCAACTTCGCCGCTTTATTGCCTAAACGGACGAAGTCCTCATTCGTTTCTTCGCTGAGTTTCATCGTCTTGTAACGTGCGCCGGATTCGGTCAAATACTTGCCCGTACCGTTCTCGAAATCCTCCAGCACGACCGGCGGAAGTCCGACCTTAACGTCCATCGACGCTTCAACATGGTTGTATTTCACGAAAATTTTGCCGCTCTGCTCCGTTGCATTTGTCGCGGTAAACACGCCGTCCGCATCGATGCTGCCGATCGGCCCCTCTACGCGCCATTCGAGCTTGTTGTTATGCGCGCGAATGAGCTGGCCGTTGCGGAGAGCGCTAACGCTCAGCGTAACTTTTTCGCCTGATGTGAAGGTTTTCACCGCGTCGGAGAACTTCAGCTCGGTCAGTTCGTTTACAACTTCCACTTGCCCTTTGCCCGTCAATCCGCCTGCGGCCGCTGTAACGTCAACCATCCCTGGTTGGTTGCCAGCGGTAAATTTCCCTATGGTATCGATCGTTCCGAGAGGAGCGTTCAGGCTCCACTCCAGCGTTCCGCCGAACGAAGCGGGATGACTGTTCGCATCCACGGCAGCCGCTTTGAACGAAACGGAAGAGCCGACCAGCACCCGCTCCAAGTTCGGCTGCACGACCAGCTTCGATGCAGCGCCTTCCGGCGCTTTGTTCACGAGCAGGAGCCCGTTCGCCGTCTTGCGCTCCGAGCCGTCCGAAGGCCGGTTCAAAATTTGCCGTTTCGTTTCGCCCGGAAGCTTGGCTACGAACGTCGCAGAACCGCCGCCGTCCAGACAAAGCGCGTTCACGGCGCCCATATCCTTCATGATCTTCGCGAGATCGTCATAAGACACGCCTTCGCTAAAGCCCGGCGCTCTGCCGTCGATTTCGATCATTATGATCGAACCGTCGGCTTTGGTGCCGATCCCGACCCGAGGGTACAAGGCTTTGTCTTCGTGGGTTTGCGCCACGCCGTCCTTCACCAGCATAAAGACGCCGCCCATCGCCATTTTGACGTCTTTCCAATCTTCTTCCAGTTCGAAGCTTGCGGTGACCTCGTCGCCGATTTGAAGTCCGACCAGCTCGGCCCTGTATTTGCCCGATGCGGACAAAACGACTTGTCCGGCCTTCAACGGCGTATTTCCTTTATCCTTATGAATCTCGGCCACTTTGAGCCTCAGACTCTTGCCGCTCTTCACTTCGCCTTCCAGCACGTCGAGCACAACCTCGTCCCCGAGATCGTTCGTCATCGTGGAGGTGTGGAAGGAAGCGGTGTACAGCATGAGCGCTTCGCTATTTTCCCGCATCCGGTTGATGTGGGAGATCGGGATCGTCTTGCCCCCGATCGTGAGCGTCCGGGTCAGCTCCGGGCTCAAGCCGTAAATCGTCGTGCCGTCGTTCTTGAGCCCGAAGGCAAGCCAGCTCCATTTTTCCGGCGGACTGGTCAGAATCTCGCCGTCCCCCATGAACAAACCAAGCGGAACGCCGGTCGCCATGTCGTAAAAGTCGCCGTTAATGGCCGCAATGACCCGGTTGCCGGGGGCGTCGGCATCGTCGGCCATTTTCGTTACGCCCTGCATCCCGTACACTTTGCCGTTTGTTTTGCCCGGTTGCAGGTCGAGCGCTGTATTTTTCGGATCAAATTCGACAGAATGAATTTTCTCCAAGCCTTGCGGCAACTTCATGTCCTGCCAGATGTACTCTGCACCCGGACCGAGCTCCATTTGACGAGAATCCAGAACTTGTCCGAATGCCGTCTGGGGACTGTCCGCCGCCAAAGCTTGTCCCAAAGGAGAAACCAAAGATAATACGATAAAAAGGTTGAGTAATAAAGCCATACTGCGTGTCTTTCGTTTCATCTCGTTTCTTTTCCTCCTCGCTGGATTCCAGTCGCCTGAACGACCTGTCCTAGTATAATATGCAAGGCAGGAAAAGTAATGAATCGATCTTATTGTTTCTGAGCCGATTTTCTTCTTAACGAAATCTTTAAAAATCCTGTGAATAAATAGCGGAACGTACGGAATCATTCTGAAGAAGCGTCAGCGTTCGCCTTTGTCTCCGGATTCTAACCACTTCATGGCTTATAGAACCAAGAATCTGGAGACAAGAGCGATCGGAAGAATGATCCGAACGAGTAGCGCTCACTTATTCACTGGACTTTTAAACGACACCTCAAATCCCAAGTCTTCTCCGGTATTCTCCTGGCGTCATATGTACGGCTTGCTTGAACACTTTATTGAAATACTGCAGCGTGTCATATCCCACTACTCCGGCCACTTCGTAAATCTTCAGGTTCGGCTGTAGCAGCAGCTCTTTGGCCTTCTCGATCCGGACGCGGTTCAAATAATTAACGAACGAATACCCCGTATACTTCTTGATCTGCACGCTGAAATAAGAGACGCTCATCCCGAAGCGCTCGCTGACCTCAGCCAGCGTATGATCGCTCCGGTAGTTCTCCCGAATATAGTCGCAGGCCCGCTTCACGTTCAGCTTCACGCTGCTATCGGCGGGCGAGGCGGACTGCGACTGGGCGATCCAGAACTCGCACAGCCTCTGGAAGTAGGCGATTGCCTCTTCTTCGCGCTCCCATGAAAAAGGCTCGTCGAAATTGAGCCCGTGTTTCTTGAGAACGTAGTGCCATTTGGCATAAAGCATGCGAAACAGGCCCAGCCGCTCCCCCTGCTGGCCCTCCTCGAAGCCTTGCATGCTCTGGATCATCTCGGCATGCTTCTGAATGACCGCGCCCGGCTGGAGAAGGTCCAGCCTCTCGAAAAATTGCTGCGCCTGAACGAATTCGCGATGTGCGGCATGGAAATACCCCACCCGCTCTTCCGCCCGCTGCAGCGCACGCCTCAGCTCTTCGGCCTTCACCGGCTTAAGCAAATAATCGATCGCGCCTGCCTGCATGGACTGTCGTACGTAGTCAAACCGCGTATTGTCGCTCAACACGATCGTTACCACGGGAATACGCTGCTCATACACCTGTCTCACCAGAGCCAGTCCCTCCAGCCGGGGGAGCATAAGATCGGTCAGAAGAAGCGTCGGCCACCCCTGCTCCATCAATCCCAAAGCTTCTATCCGGTCACGCGCCTCCCCGACGACGATATGTCCCATCTCCTGCACCATTTTTTTAATTCTCGCGCGTTTACCTGTATAAGGCTCCACAATAAGTACATGAAGCATCGCTGTTGCCCTCCCCATCCTCCTCACAATCAGGATCCGTTAGATTTGGAGTCCGCTCGTCGTCTCTAACGTTTCTTCGGTCGATTGGTTGCAGGAAGTGAGCGTCTTTGCAAAATCTTTAGAATGGGGGAATGTGGAAATTACGTTGAACTTTCAACGAAAAATAATAATATGTGGTGAATAAGCCACTAGAATCGAGAAAATATGGAAAAGACGAACTATTTTTTTACTAGCCACATGCTAGCACACGGAGAGTTAACAATTTCCAAATCCCTTCATGGTTTGCATCATAAAGATAATAATATTAAAAATACCTAAAAACCGAAATGATGCCTCCGGTTCTTTAGGTATTTGGCAAATGTAATGTGATGGAATTTATCCACTAAGGATTTTATTTATTGACGCTCTCACTTAACGATACAGAATCAATCCAGTAAGTGCCTTGTCCATTCATATCTCCTGGAGAGATTAATACAACTGCTCTTTGAGCGCCAGCTGGCGCAATTCCAGACACGGTTAGCTTGGTCCAATCTTTTGTTCCTTCAACGGAAGGGGAATACGCAATATTATTCCATATCCAAGCTCCTGTTTCGTCTTGCCAATACATCCTCAAATGGACACCTGCTCCCGTTATGCCTGATGTTTTCACATAGGCAGTTGCAACAAGAGTCTTACCTCCAATAAAAGTGCCGAAGTTACAACTTTCATACTGGAACTGGTCACCTGCACTGGCACGTATCACTTGTAATGATTGTTTCCCCTCAAATACTGCAATCGTATCTATAAAAGATTTGCCATCAGTTCCGTTATTTATAGACCAGTCTTGTATTCCTGCTTCAAAACCAGAATTCATTAAATAATTGGATGGTTGCAACTCCGTAATCTCAACCGAGTCAATCCAGTACGTTCCTTGTCCATTCATATCGCCAGGAGAGACTAGTGCAACAACGCTCTGGGCATTAGGTGGAGCGATACCGGTCACCGTTAACTTCGTCCAATCCCTTGTCCCATCTACAAAAGGGGAGTACTCTACATTGTTCCATATCCACGCTCCAAACACATCCTGCCAATACATTCTCAAATGGACACCTTGTCCCGTTATTCCAGAGGTTTTTATATATGCAGATGCTGTAAAAGTCCTTCCCCCCGTGTAAGTGCCGGAGTTGTACCCTGCATATTGAAACTGATCACCTGCACTGGCGCGAGTTACTTTTAAGGATTGTCTCCCATTAATTGCTGAAGCCGTATCTATCGCAAATGCGCCATCTTTTCCGTTATTTATGGACCAGCCGGAAACCCCTGTTTCAAAGTTCGGGTTGGTTACATAATTGCCTCCCTTTTGTGTTTCTGCCACCTCCACCGAATCAATCCAATATGTTCCTTGTCCATTCGTATCGCCGGGAGACACAAGTACAACCATTCTTTGGGCAGCAGCGGGTGCAGTTGAAGTAACGGTAAGTTTGGTCCAATCCTTTGTCCCATCTATCGAAGAGGAATGCCTTATATTTTCCCATATCCAGGACCCGGCCGCATCTTGCCAGTACGTCCTTAAATGCACACCTTGTCCCGTTATTCCTAAGGTTTTAATATAAGCAGATATTGTAAACGTTCGACCTCCAATATATGTATTATAATCATATCCTTCAAATTGAAACTGGTCGCCGGAACTGGCACGAGTTACTTTTAAGGACTGCTTCCCATTAAATACTGTTGTTGTATCTACTACAGCTGTACCATCAGTTCCGTTATTTATGGACCAGTCTGCCAATCCTTCTTCAAAACTCGGGTTCGCTAAATGACTTGCTGTTTTCAGTGTTTCTGTTATGGCTACTGCGTCAATCCAATAAGTCCCTTGTCCATTCAGATCTCCTGGTGAAACTAGTCCAACTACACTTTGGGCACCAGCGGGTGCGATTCCAGTAACGGTTAATCTGGTCCAATCCTTTGTCCCATCTACAACAGGGGAAGACTCTATATTATTCCATATCCAGGCCCCTGATGCGTCTTGCCAATACATTCTCAAATGAACACCTTTTCCCGTTATCCCCCAAGTTTTCACAAATGCTGAGAGAGTAAATGTCCTTCCCCCGATGTAAGTCCCGAAATTGTGCCCTTCATATTGAAACTGATCGCCGGCACTAGCGCGAGTTACTTTCAAAGATTGTTTCCCATTAATTGCCGAAGCCGTATCTATTGCTGATACGCCATCATTTCCGTTATTTATGACCCAATCTTCAATCCCTTTTTCAAAGCTGCGGTTAGCTAAATAGTTTCCCTGGGCGGATTTATACACTTTTTTAATAAGATTTCCATTCGAATCAAATATGTTTTTTGTCCAATGCAAGGTTCCATTTTTATGGTTCACCACTGTTTTTAATTGATTGTCAGCATCATAACTGTAGCTTGATTCTTTATCTTTTAACTGTATGGCGGAAACTTCTGAAAGTGGTGCACAACCACTCGTCTCTGCTTGAATATGTAATGGAAAATTAATTAAAGATATAACAAATACGACAAAGAATGCTGCTCTAACCAAATTTCTTCTAGATAAAGACATTTCTACGTCATCTCCTATAAGCCCCTAATGATATTGCTGGATGAGCTTTAAAGCGTGGTCCCAAAGTAGCAAGGCTTAGCGCCACACAATTTAAAACCCTAAATAAAAAAAACAAACCCCGGGCTTGAACAGTAAAGTCAACTCCGGGGAGTTCCATGTGCTAACGAGCCATATATTTATAGGTTCATTCGACGAATCAAAGCTTCTTATGCGCAATGCCTTTGAACCCTTTAAGATTTCTCTAAACCAGGTCTAAAGAATTTTACTAAACCTTTTTCTTTGCCACTAAAGTTCCTGTACATATTTTCTTGAATACTAGAGGAAGACAATGGATAGTTCCATATCCGAAGCTCGCCGATTCTGCCGTTAAACCTATAATGAGGTGTGCCTATTGAGCCTGATATCATGGCCGACGATGTTACGGTTCGAGATGCTGTTGTGGTTCCTTGTCCCGCGGTAAGATTCTGCTTGATCCCATCAATGTACAGCTCATTATTCGTGGCATCAGGCACTCCGTTAAAAAACGTCGCTGCCACATGGGTCCATTTGTTTTTTAGATTCGCCGACGGTATGCCTAACACATTACTTTCTCCCGTATTAAATCCAAAATATCCGCCCGAAAACCATAGATCATACATCCCATCCCATGAGAACGGCATTCCTCCCTCCGTTCCATCCCAATACATCCAAAACTCTACTGTATTTTTTGCCCCCGGCGCCGTATTTACTGCTATGTTATTCAGGCTTACTTGCTTCGTACCCTCAAATGCAAGCGACGTATTCGGTAAAGGTCGATCACTGAGTTTCCAATATCCTGCGATATCTGGTTCCATTCCTGTAATCACCTTATACATGTTCGATTGCACTTCGGATTGCGATAATGGATAGTTCCATATCCGAAGCTCGCCGATTCTACCGTTAAACTTATAATGAGGTGTGCCTATTGAGCCTGAAATCATGGCCGACGATGTTACGGTTCGAGATGCCGTTGTGGTTCCTTGTCCCGCGGTAAGATTCTGCTTGATCCCATCAATGTACAGCTCATTATTTGTTGCATCAGGCACTCCGTTAAAGAACGTCGCTGCCACATGGGTCCATTTGTTTTTTAGATTCGCCGACGGTATGCCTAACACATTACTTTCTCCCGTATTAAATCCAAAATATCCACCGGAAAACCATAGATCATACATCCCATCCCATGAGAACGGCATTCCTCCCTCCGTTCCATCCCAATACATCCAGAACTCTACTGTATTTTTTGCCCCCGGCGCCGTATTTACTGCTATGTTATTCAGGCTTACTTGCTTCATACCCTCAAATGCAAGCGATGTATTCGGTAAAGGTCGATCACTGAGTTTCCAATATCCTGCGATATCTGGTTCCATTCCTGTAATCACCTTATACATGTTCGATTGCACTTCGGATTGCGATAATGGATAGTTCCATATCCGAAGCTCGCCGATTCTACCGTTAAACTTATAATGAGGTGTGCCTATTGAGCCTGAAATCATGGCCGACGATGTTACGGTTCGAGATGCCGTTGTGGTTCCTTGTCCCGCGGTAAGATTCTGCTTGATCCCATCAATGTACAGCTCATTATTTGTTGCATCAGGCACTCCGTTAAAGAACGTCGCTGCCACATGGGTCCATTTGTTTTTTAGATTCGCCGACGGTATGCCTAACACATTACTTTCTCCCGTATTAAATCCAAAATATCCGCCGGAAAACCATAGATCATACATCCCATCCCATGAGAACGGCATTCCTCCCTCCGTTCCATCCCAATACATCCAGAACTCTACTGTATTTTTTGCCCCCGGCGCCGTATTTACTGCTATGTTATTCAGGCTTACTTGCTTCGTACCCTCAAATGCAAGCGATGAATTTTGAGAGGGTATTTCTCCTAACTTCCAATACCCCACTAAACCGGCTTCCATTTCCTTATACAACTTATACATATTTGCTTGAATCTCCGTTGCCGACAGTGCATGGTTCCATATCCTCATCGTACCTATTTTGCCGATAAATCGATACATATTGTTATTTGAAGCTCCTGATACAACTGCATTGGAAGTTACTGTTACCGACGACGTCGTCTTACCCAAAACAGGAGCTAAATTTTGCTTTACTCCATTAATGTAAAGCTCATTATTTACTGCATCCGGTACACCATTATAAAACGTTGCCGCAATATGTACCCACCGGTTCTTCAATTCTGCTGATGATATCCCCAATATGTTTGATTCTCCGGTATTAAAGCCAAAATAACCTCCGCTAAACCAGAGGTCATAGGGCCCATCCCATGAAAATGGCATGACACCTTCTGCACCAGTCCAATACATCCAAAACTCCACCGTGTTTTTTTCACCTAGCTTAGTATTGACTGCAATATTATTAAGGCTTATTTGTTTCGTACCATCAAAAGAAAGGGATGCAAAGTTTCGAGTTATATTTCCATTCGCATCGTAAATATATTCTCTCCCTTGTCCTGTAGGCAATTGAACATTTATTAGCCTTCCAGATGAATCATAATTATACGAGCTTTCAGAATACGATGCTGACGAATAAGCAGCAGCCTTCTCAAGAGGCAAAACAAATATTATTAAGAAAACATTGAAATACATTAAAATTCTTCCTAAATTACATAAGGTATACACAAACAGTTACCCTCCAAAAGATTAGGATTCTTAAAACTTGTAAAACCAGAAATAGTTTTCCTATCAAATTATATCTTTGTCAGATGGTGTATGTATATAAGGAAAATTGTAAGTGGCGTCCGCTACAAGATTGTCCTTATAAGAATCTTCTTCATTTGAGAAACTTAATACAAGGGGAGTAGGGTTTCGTTACGCTCTAACTACGCAAGTAATTTTGATCCCTTAAAGCGCAAAAAAAGAACCCCGGAAGAGGCTATCCTAAAACCGAGGTTCGTTGGAGCGTTACCATGCTGTCCGCTGTACAAGCTATCAACTTGAATTTTGTTATTTAATACAAAATGGCGGTTTAATTAAATAATACTTAATTACTTTTGACAACACCTGAAAATATCGCTTTACCGTTGTATACGTTCACTCCAAACTGTCCGTTCAACGTCCATCACCGGGGACAATCCATCGTTTAAATAAACTTTGATGTTACTCCCTTTCGTGACAACCTTTAAATGATACGATTGTCCAAGACCAATTGGGATTGGATAGTCTCGGATAATCTTTCCGCTTCCCATATCCCATAAACGCACCACTTGCAATAGCGTATCAACATTAACTGCGTATCCCTGCGTCCCGGTTGAATTTGCGCGAAATACTAATGCTCCGGCTCCCTTGCTAACTACTTTTATATCGCCCTCATATACGAAATCATTGCCTGTCTGGCTATTCAAATAATAGGCGTTATTCTCTGTGGTGGCCTCGCCTTGTTTTCCTTCTCCTACACTCGTCCAGGTCCCGCCTACTTCTGACCATCTGCCGTTTAAATTGGAAAATTTTTTTAGCTCTTGTAAATAAGTTCCCATTCGCATCATATGTAAACTCATCCATATCACCATTTGGAAAAACGATATTCACTAATTTCCCTTCGCGTGTATAGGTGTAGTACGACCCTCCATTAAATGAAATATTGCTGCTGTTAGCTGTAACGGAAGCATTCTTAATCTGGAATTGTTCCTTATTATTGAATATCAGCATTTGAGGGTCTGCATGTTTATTATCGCCCTACGCAAGTTCCGTCCATGTTAGTGAGATGAAAAAACTGCAGATAAAAATGATAGAAAGAAAAAACTGCTTCACTTTTTTAGACTTCACTTGTTCTTCCTCCACACATTGAAATTATCACAAACCGTTAATACTATTATTTTCCCTGCTAAATTATACCTTTGGAAGATGATGTCTGTATATAACGGCTTTTATAAAAGGACACTCTGAGTGATTTTTCGTGTTACAATGTAGTAGCGGAAGGGGGGGAAGAGGGTAAGCCACAATGCTGAACTCCCCCCCAATGCACGAGTAACTACCAAAAGAGACGCACAAAAAACAGCTCTGAGAATCAAGCGACTTCTTTAGCCGCGTTGGACAATACATAGAGAACAGACTTATCATTCCCTGGGAAATTCGTCATTCCCATATATCCAAAAATTGTGTGGTTTAAATCAAATAGAATATGGATATGTCCGATATATATTCAGTTAAGGAATCGGTTATAAAAAGCCAGGAGTAGTGAATAACCGATTGATCGTGGCCAAGGCTCATAACTCCCCCCTTTTCCCTTGCATAAAAGCTCCTCTATTAGTAGGATAAAAAAATAGATAATAAAGCGCACTGAGGGTGATTCATTGCTGGACTTTATAAAGCGTTGGTTTTGGTATGACTGGATGATGTTCGTCATTCGGACCATCCTTTTCGTTTCTCTTCTCTTTACTTTGGAACATTTTTCCGAACAGTTGACCATCCCATTCTGGTTAGGGGCTCTGTGGGGGATTGCTGCTTTTTCCATTCCTTGGCTTTGTTTGCAAAAGCACTATGCGTATTACCTGATCTCGGAAATGGTCATATCCGGAGGATTATGCTTATACGCGGTCTCCCTGTTCCCCGAAGCCTACGTGGCTTTTTTAGGTCCGACTTTTATGATTGCCAGCAATAGCGCCCAAAAGTCATACCGTTGGTCAGCCCCGATGACCATCTTTGTCATCCCGGCCTTATTCGCGGAATTGTCTGAACCAAGCGACCTGATGACGATGATCATCCAATTCGGCCCCATTTACGCTGTAGGGTTTGCCTTTCAATTGCTGGTGGTGAACCATCGGCAAAGTGAAATGATTCGTGATCAATATGCCGTGCTGGAACAATATTCATCGCAAGTGGAGCGCCTGACATTGGCGGAAGAGCGAAACCGGCTCTCGAAAGACCTTCATGATACGGTGGGACATTCCTTTACCTCTATTATGATGGGGCTTGAAACGTTACGCTCGGAAGTGAACACCCCGGAAGGGGAGCGGAAGCTCGAGTCCTTGTTACAACTAACCCGCGGCAGCCTGGATGAGGTCCGCCAATATGTGCATCAGGTTGGTGCTTTGCAAGATTCGCGTACCCTTGTAGAGTCGTTGCAGGCATTGACGGCCGAGTTTCAGGCGTCGACTAAAGTGACGGTTCGACTAAGGACCTTGGGCGAGGAGCTTCAGGTATCCCAACAAGTCAAGACGATCCTGCACCGGTGTCTGCAGGAATCACTGACTAATGCCGTACGTCACAGGCAGGCGAGTGAAATTCAGGTGAGCCTGCATTTCGAGGAGAAGCAGGTTCGGCTGGTAGTGCAGGACAACGGGCTCGGCACCGAAGAACTTCAAGCGGGTTTTGATTTAACGGCGATGAAGGAGCGGGCATCCGATTTGCAGGGACAGGTGCACATCCACTCGAAGCCGGGCGAAGGAACGGTCGTGACCTGTACATTGCCCAGGCAGGCGGAGCAGCAGGAGGAAGCGATCCGGCTGCTGTTGGTTGACGGTCAGCCATCCATCCGGGAAAGCCTTCAAATGATTTTGGCGAGAGAAAAAGATTTCGAAGTCGTGGGACTTGCGGAGGACGGGGAGCAGGCGCTGGAACAATGCGAGCGGCTTCGCCCTCATGTCGTTCTCATGGATTTACATATGCCCCGCATGGACGGTGTGGAAGCGGCCAAACGGGTGAAGCAAAAGCATCCGGGTATCCGCGTGCTGATCATGACCACGTTTCAAGAGACCGAACAAGCGGTTGAAGCTTTGCGGAGCGGGGCGGACGGGTATTTATTAAAGTCTTCGGAGCCTCAGGAGCTTTCCGAAACGATACGTCTCGTACATCGCGGGGTGATGATGATCGCCCAAGATGTCACCAACCAGTTGATTCAAAACTATGGGGGAGGAGCCCTTCGGGAGCAACCGGCAGAGCCGGACAAACCGCTTCCTCCTCCTTCGGGGTTGACCCCGCGGGAGATGGATATTTTGCAATGTTTATCCAAGGGGCTTCGCTATAAAACGATCGCGGCCAAATTGTATTTGTCCGAAGGAACCGTCCGAAATTATGCTTCCACGATTTATACCAAGCTTGGCGTTCGCAATCGAGAAGAGGCCGTACAAAAAGTTTTCGGGAATCAAGGATAGATGGTTTGGGAAGACAGCACGGGTCTGTACCTTTGAAAGAAGGAACAGGCCCGTGCTTTTTTTATTTTATCCGGTGCATTTGCCCAGCATGAGCGTCATATGACATTTTGTCATCTCGGCGGGGAGTTCGCTTGCGGGTCGCGGGATAAAAAACGGTGACAGAAAATAACTCTCTCCTATGACACGTTGTTTGCCATACTAAACCCAAGAGAAGGAGGAAGGGCAGTACGAACCTAAGTTTTTACGAAAAAGGATGAGAGGGAGAACTAACGATGAGCAAGATGAAACCCAAGTTGAATGTGGCGGCACTATTCTTATGTGCGACCCTGATGACGGCATGCACACCATCCGATGGAAAGCCGGAATCGGCACAGGCGGTGGAAAAAACGAACCTGAATGGCCCGCAGGATGCCAAGGAAATAGAGACGTTTGCCGATTCTTTATTTGCAGAAGTAATGAAAAAACACAATGTTAATGGTTCGAATTTCGTTGTGGTCAAGGATGGAAAAGTATTGGTAAGTAAGGGATACGGCTATGCCGATAAGGAAAAGAAAACTCCTGTCGATAAAAATACCGTCTTCCAAATCGGTTCCGTCACGAAGACATTCACCGGGCTGGCCGCAAATCAGCTTGCCGATCAAGGGAAAATTGACCTTCATGAGGACATCCAAACGTATTTGGGAGGAATGAAGATTCCAAACAAGACCGAAAAAAAACTGACCATGTTTGATCTGCTCACGTACACGACCGGGTTTGATTTTCCGGATATTGCTTCTTATTATTCACCCGAGTTTGCAAGTAAAGACATGCCGATGAAGCAGTTCATCCTGGATCATATGCCGACGGTGGTCCGGCCCCCCGGTGAAGCTTATACGTACGACAACTTTGGTTTCTTGCTGGCAGGATATGCGATAGAGAATGTAAGCGGCATGCCGTTTCATCAGTATATGGACAAAAATGTGTTCAAGCCGCTCGGCATGAATTCGACTAGCGTACGCCTAACCCCGGAGCTTAACAATCGCATGGCCGCTCACTATGATCTGGCTGGTGAACTCGTTCCAATGGACTGGAATGCCCCAACCGACGGGCCGCAGGGGAGCATCATATCGACTGGCGAAGATATGGCCAAGTACTTGACTATGCTGCTGCAAAAAGGAAAATACGGAGACAAACAGTTGGTAAGCGAAAAGACGGCCGAGCAGATGCTCACGTACCAGGTGGTCGCCGATAAAAGCATTCCGCAGACCACCGTAGGGGGATTCGAAGGCTACCGCAACGAACTGGCGAATGGCCAGCGTGTCGTTATAAAAGGCGGGAATGTCACGGGCCATCAATCCTTGATCGTAGTAATACCCGAGAAGAATACGGCATTTTCTATGTCGTACAACAACGAAACAGTGATGATGAGTATGGACGTGTATGAGGCGTTTATGGACCATTATTTTCCCGAAACAAAAACACTCGAGAAACCTGTTTATGTCCATTTGGATGAAAAGGATGCGGAAAAGTACGTAGGACTGTATCAGAATACGCGCTTTTTGTTCTTGAAATCGAAATTTTCGTACGCCGACGGGAAATTGCTGATGGAGACAGGAACGGGCAAGCACACATTCAAGATGATTACTCCACTGCTGTTTGAAGACGAATCAGGCAACAAGCTAGCGTTTAAAAAAGACCATCGCGGATCGATTGAATATTTTTATTATAATACTATGGAGGGGAATCACTTTGTCTCGGATTCGCAAAAAATCCATGGGAAGCAGCCGTTTTCGGATGTAGCGGAGGGAAGCAAATATAAAAGCTTTATTGACGATTTGCACGCCCTGGATATCATGGGTGCGAAATCAGGCAGCCGCTTTGAGCCTCAGGCATCCATGACGCAAAGGGAGTTTGCCGACGTGCTGCTTCGTGCGCAGGGATGGTATGGGATCCCCTGGGCCTTCGATGGCATGAAGAGACAACTGCAAACCGGTTTCCCTTCCTTTGATCCGAATGCGATCATTACAAGGCAGACGGCAGCGGTCATGATTCAAGCCCTGAAAGAACTCAAGCCTGCGTCCAAAGTTCAATTGAGCGGTCAAACGGATGCGTCGGCGGTTGAGGCCGTTACTGCACTGGTTTCGCAGGGCGTTATCGATCCGGATACAACCGTACAGGCGGATGGCAGCGTCGATTTCCGTTCCAACCAGCCTTTGCTTCGGCAGGAGGCAGCCGCACTGTTGGATAAAGCGTTTGGCCATTATGCTTTACCGCTCCCCATAAAATAAAGCGTCACAGCCATGCCGGTATGTTTGCAAGCGGGGTCCGTTATAATCCATCCATTGATTATTGCGTGCCCCGCCAGCAGCGGCTTCGCCCCTCTATTCGATTAAAGACAGGAATGACCTCAGCTTCGCGAATACAAATTCAGGCTGCTCAATGTGCGGGGCATGCCCTGCGTCCCCAACGACAACCTCCTCGAAACTGCCGCCTGCTTCCTCATACTGTTTAAGAACACAGCGCATCTGGGAAACCATGGGCTGCGGCGGATACACCTCTTCGCCGGGCCAGCCTTCAACGTAGCCAAGCTTGCCTAAATACCCAAAATCGAACCATGAGCTGTCTGACACGATCGCGTCATCTGCGCCCCGTATCCATAGAATCGGCCGTTTAGGTTCGATATGTATAATCGGCGAAAGATTGACATACTTGGGCGACATCGCATTGTTGATCCCCTCCGCTCCCGGAGCTACGCCGGGCCAATGCTCGCAAGTCTCAAAGGCTCCAGGGTAATGAGCGTCGCCAATGCGGGTGGACAGCATCGCCTCCAAGTAACGCTCCTCCCGCTCGCCGCTAACGCGAAACGGCGATCTAAAATAAAACTGATTCAGGATATTGCGCGGGCTGTTCGGCTCTCCCTCGCTGCGGTCTTTGCCGCTGAGGCAGGCTACAAACTGCGGGTTTGCCGTTCCCCCGCCCGAACCGGCGTAATTGTCGTAACAAGGCGTCCCCCACTCATCCTTGGTGCCGCCAAAGCCGTATGGCGAAAGCGGGGACATCAAAACGAGCGAACGAACAGCCGCAGGATGATCGATGGCAAGCTGCATGGCAATTCCTGCTCCCAGCGACCAGCCCAGCACATGTACGGGTTGACTCATGCCGAGAGCACCCAAAAACGACTTCAAATCGTCGGACCAATCGCGCAGCCCCCGCGTTGCATCGATAGGAAGCGCTTCCGTTTGACCGTATCCGCGTAAATCCGGAGCAAGCACCCAGTACTCCTCGGACAATGCACGAAGGGTGTCGTCCCAGAATAAATTCGCAGAAACGTTGCCATGAATAAGAAGAAGCGGCGGATTTTCAGCGCTGCCCGCGGATAAATAGGAAACATGCAAGCGGTCGGTTTGGATCGATTCAGGCTGTAAAGTCGTTAGGGTCATGCAGATACCTCCCATGGATCGTTAGATTTGTTTGAGCCACTGATCAATCTGTTTCACAGAAGCAGCCGCCCAGCCAAGCTGCAAATGATTATGCTGCACCGTGACGTTGCCGGCGACATTGCCGATCCCTTGCACCGCTGCCGCGCTTGCAATGAAGACGACGCCATCGCTCGGGCCCGTGTGTTCGCTATGAATCGCCGGAATATCATTTTTATCTCCCGACAGCAAATAGGTCTGAATACTGGCCGGAATTCCCGCATTCAAAATGGGTTCAACCAACGATCCCTGCTGAATCGCAGCGTCGATCCCGTTGCTATTCGTAAAGAATCCCTGACCGCCGTAGTAAGTCGTGTACCAATCTTGCTCAAGCGCAGGAAGCGGATATTCGTCAACCCATTTGCCAAGCATTTGCTTTTGCCCCGGGAAAAAATTGCCTGACGCTGTATTGTAAATCGACAACTCGGGATGGTTCCTCGATATCCCCCAGCATACCATTTGCGTGTGCGGAGAAGGCGCATTGACAACACCGCCGCATTCAGGGAAAATGCTAAGATTATGCGACCAGCCGTGGCGGAAGATGTAATCGAAGCCTTTGTTCGGATTGCCGACCAGGACCAGCTTGCGAATATCTTGGCTGTAGCTCGTGCCCCCCGCTTTTTTGACAGAGGAAGCATACATCCGCGAAGCGAAAGCGCCTTTGCTCCATCCGATAACATCGACTTTGCTTTCGCCTGTTACGTTTTGGATAATCGTAATCGCATCGTGAATTTGTTCGGCGCTGTAATAGTTGTCCCCTTGCTTATGCGGAAAATTAATCGCAAACACTTTGTAGCCTTTGCCGACCAAGTCCTGCATCATGCCAGTGCCAGGGCACGATATTGCGCCGCAGCCGTAGGAGCCAAGCTCATTCGGATTCGCCCAAGCGCGATCCGCATTATCGTTCGCGCCGTGCACGAGCAGAACTGGCGTTTTTACCGGATTGGTGTCGTACTTCGGAGCGTAGTAAAGCAAAAAGCGGCTGGAATGCGGCTTTTTCACCCCTCCGAAAAACGTAAGGCGCTGTCCGTCCTGATCGCCTCGCCCATCTTGGGGGTAGTCCTCGGCAGCGAACATCGGATTGTTGTCCTTCCAGCGTTCCACCTTGCTCCATCCATTGCTAACCGTTGTAAACGTCTGCTCCAGCACCAAATTGGATGCTGCTGCCCCTGCAGTTCCTCCTGCAACTTCCGCAACACCCGCAGCTCCTGCTTCCTGTGCTCCGCTCACTCCAGCATGCGGTACGAGCAGCGCGCAGACGATCAACAGTACCGTTGTTACCGATGGCAACCATCTTTTGTACATGTATCCAATCTCCCTTCATGGCGACTGTTCGCGCATATCCAAAAGTCACAGCCGCACCGTGTTTTTATGCGTCCCTAAACGCATGGTTTCATCATAATTGGAAGCGGTTGCATTTCAGTTGCAGAAGACGGCGAGCGCTTGTTTTGGCTGCTTAGATGACCAAGCCTCCGTTTACTTCCAGTACAGTGCCATTGACGTAATCCGATTCGGAGGAAGCAAGAAATAAGTACGCATTCGCGACATCCATCGGCCGCCCAAGGCGGCGGAGCGGAATTTTCTCCAGCATCTGCTGAACCACTTTCTCCGGCATGTTTGCCACCATCCCCGTCTCAATAAAGCCCGGCGCAACCGCATTGGCCTGAATGCCCTTCGGACCAAGCTCCTTCGCCCACGTTTTCGTCATTCCTATAATCCCCGCTTTGGTCGCGGCATAATTGGTTTGCCCGATGTTGCCATGCACGCCTACAATCGATGCCGTACTGATAATTTTCCCGCTTCCGCGTTCGATCATCGAATGAATTAGCGCCTTGGTGCAATAGAAAACGCCGTTCAAATTCACTTGAATGACCCGGTGCCACTCCTCTTCGGTCATTTTGGCCAGCGTACGATCCTGCGTAATTCCCGCGTTATTGATCAAGACATCGACCGCACCGTTTCGCGCCAGCGCTTCTGCCGCCATTTTGGTGACACTGCCGCTGTCGGACACGTCCACTTCGATAAAATGCGCATCCGCTCCCTTTTGCAGCAATGCCTGAATCGCTTCCTCCCCCTGTTGTTTGTTGTAGTCGGCTATAATGACGCGCGCTCCTTCCTGTGCAAAAAGCGCCGCTGTCTCTCGCCCGATGCCGGCGGCTCCTCCCGTAATAAGCGCTGTTTTCCCTTGCAGTCTCATGCTTATCTCCTCCGTTCCATAAATTCGGCTACAACCTGGCAGAGCAGCGCCAGATTGTCCATAATAGGCGAATGGCCTGTATGATCCAATTCCCTGTAAACGACATGCTCGCCCAAATCCTCTACCAATTCCTCCGTCATCTGACGAGTGACGACTTTATCTTGGTTCCCCCATAAAACAAGCGTTGGCATCGAAAGGCGTGCCGCATCGCCGCTGCCGCCCCCTGCTTCATGATCCTTGGCGCTCATATTGAAGCGATTCATGGCATCGTATACATCCAGCAAATTTTTTTGCGTCAGCATGTCGTTCAGATACGTCTCGTACCGGACTTCATCCGGCTCCTGGATGACATAAACCTGACGATTCCATAAATTGCGCAAAAATGCTTTGTCCCGGTGATCATAGGCTCGCTGCACCAGCTTCGTTTTGTCCATTTCGGCAATTTCCGCTCGGGTGCGAAGCCTTCTCGCCTGTACTTGCCCAGACTGCTCATCCTTCTCTTCCGCGTAGTAACACGGATAGCCTCTCGTTGACATGGACGCCAGTAAAATTAAGGCCTCGACGTACTGCGGATGTGAAGCTGCGAATTGCATGGCGACTCCGCCGCCCATCGACCAGCCCAGCAGCGTGAATGAAGCGAGGTTCAACCCGTCCACAAACAGCCGAAGATCATCCGAAAAATCAGCTATGCTGCTGATCGGCACATGATACGTAGAAGCGCCGAAGCCTCGCAAATCAACAGCAATCAGCGTATGAGACGGGTCAAAGCTTTCCATAAACAGATCCCAATGCACGGATGAAGTCATATTGCCGTGCACGAGCAGCAGCGTTCGGCCGGTCGCCGTTCCGGCGCCTCTGCGCAAACGGTAGGCCATCGTTTCGCCATTCGAGAGCTGTATCGACTTGAACTCAATTTCCATCATCGGCTTCCCCCCATCGGATCGTCGTCGCTCCCCATGCATAGCCGATACCAGCGCTAATCAGAACAACCACATCCCCATCTTTTAGCTTTCCGCTGCTTGCGGCCAGCTCCAAAGATAAAATTTGATCGAACTGTCCGATATGGCCGAATTCGTTCAAGTAAATGGATTGGTCATCGGATAATCCCAGCTGGCGAAGCACGTAATCATGAGCGGATTTCTTCATGTGCAGCATCGCCGCATAGGCGATGTCCTTTTCGGTATAACCGCTCTTCGCAAGCGATTGTCGGACCGCCTCCAAAAAGTAGCCCATGGACTTTTCTTCAAGGCGCTCTTTCATCCGCTGCGGATTCGGAACGTGGAAAAAATGCTTTCTCTGCTCTATCGCTTCGGGCGTAAGCGGATGCTTCGTGCCGCCGGCCGGTACGATCACATCTTCGCTAAATGAGCCGTCCGTGATCAAATGGCTTGCCAGCACACGATTGCGCCCATAGTCGCGCTGCAGCAGGATCGCCCCTCCGCCAGCTCCTAGGTTAAACATAAATGACGTATGCCGATTGCCGTAGTCAATCAAATCGCCATTGCGATAACCGCCCGCCAAGAGTACGGTGCGGATCGAACGATCGGCGATCATCATGCTCTGCGCCACCTTTAAAGCCATCACCGTCGTGCTGCAGCGCATCCCGACGTCAAACGCCCAAGCGCGGATCGCCCCTACCTCCTGCTGAAGCTTCATAGCCGCTGTCCAAACCGGATACTCTTTGTGTTCTTCGCCGATGTAGATGACCAGATCGATGTCTGCCGGATCAAGCTGAGCTTTGGCAATGGCCAGCCTTGCCGCACGAATTCCCATCTCGCAGCTGTGGTCATCGGCTCCTGGCACGGGCTTGCGGAGAATGCCGAACTTATTCTCGACCACGTCCTGCGGTACACCGGACAGCTCGCTAATTTCCTTGCTTGTCTGGAACGTCTCCGGTATGTACATGCCCGTACTTACGATGCCTATGGGTACTGCACTCGTCATCATGATTCGCTCCACTTCTGTTGTGTCATTTTGGCATATAGCTGTTTTGTCGCCGGCATCGGCTCCACCCCAAGCTCCGACTCCAGCGCCTTGCTGCATCGGGCATACCATTTAAGCGCTTGGTGGCGATTATTGCTGCTATAGTGGCACTTCATCCCCAAGCGATACGCTTCTTCCCAGCACGGATCTTTCTCGATAATCCGCTCGCACCAGCAAATGGCCTTATCGAAGTCACCCTGAGCCGCATGAAGCTCCGCCAAACGCTGCGCCCCCCTCAAGAACAGCGCTTTCAGCCGCTCCCGCTCCTGTGCGCACCAGTCTTCATATCTTCTCTCGGGGATATACTCTCCCGCATATAAGCTTAATGCTTTTTGCAGCATGTCTATGGCTTCCTGACGATCCTTCGCATCCAGACCGTGCCTGATTCCATCCTCAAAGGCGGCGGCGTCAAGCTCCAAGCCGGAGGCAAGGCTCAGCCCGTACAAGGTGCCGCTGCGCTCCACGAAAAAGGGGGCGGCTCTCGCCTGCCGCTCAGGCTCCAATGCCGTGTTGAGCGCATTAAGCGCCACTTTAAAATCGCGATAGGCCGCCTTATCGTCCAGCTCGCCCCACAAAAGCGCCATCACTTCCTCTTTGGGCAGCATGTGCTTTCTTCTTGTGACGAATAGTTGAAAAAGCTCTTTCGCTTTGCCGCGCTGCCAATCTTTTTCCATCACTTCTTTTTCCCCAAGCAGCACTTTAAAGCCGCCTAACGTCTGAATCCGCAGCGTATAGCCGGGATGGTACGTAAGCTGTTCGATTCCCAGATCGGACAACAGCGCGGAGGTGTAGCTTATGTCCAGTTTCTTCTTGTGCGCTTCCAGCAGGATCGGAACAAGCTGCCTAAGATCGCGAGGCCCGAATAGTGTACGCTTGTGCAGTAAAAACTCGTAGCCGCCTTCTCTCATTAGCTTTAGAAAACGCGAAGCGCAGCGATCCCGCAAATGCTCCCTCTTCGTATGGTGCGCAAGCAAACATTGCCACAGCATCGCAACGGTTATCCCGTACCCGTCGCCGCACGCCTGAAAGTCCGACTCGCAAAGGGCAAGCCTTTCCGCTGCATCTTCCCACCTGCTGCCGCAGACGGCGGCAATGCCCATGCCGAGCCGAATCCACGCCGACAGCCAGAGATCGTGCGCTTTTTCCGTTTCCAATAATGCCTGCGCCCCGTACTCCATAGCAAGCTCTGTCGCTCCTTCACGACCGTACAGCAAACATAACCCCATCCAAGGTTCCGCTTTTCCTCTGGAAACTTGAAGCCCTTCCATCATCTCAAGCGCTGTGCGATAGCAAGAAAGAGGCAGCCCCAGCTCATAACGGGGCAGGAGCAGCGCAGCATTTCCCATGCGCATCCATCCGCAAGCCTCCATGTAAGGAGCTTTGCCGGATACCCCCTGCATGATGCCGCGCTCCGCCCATTTCTTGGAGCTTTCCGAGTTGCCGGCCAAAGCTTCGATAAAAGACAATAAAACCGACGTTTCACGGTGCGATTTGGGCAAGTGCCCGTCTGCTGCCGCACCTTCGCAGCGCAATTTCCGCTCCAGCGCTTGGCGCGCCTCCTGCAGACGGCCAGAACGCAAATGAAGCCGCGCCTCCAGCACATGATCCTGAAAATCGGCTTGCAGCGCCTTGCATCTTCGGTACCACACCTCCGCTTCCTTTAATCGTCCGGCATTGACGAGATTTTCGCAGATTAAGCTGTACAGACGAACGCCGCCTTGCTCTGACGCTCCGTCAGCTTCCATCACGACAAGCGCCTGCTGCAAAAGCTGTTCCGCCTTCCCCGGCTCGATCGTATCGAGGAAAATATGGGCTTTCCGCTCAAGAGCCAGATTGGAGGCGGAGGAATAGCCCTCTTGCACAGCCAACTGCTCGCCCTTCGTGTAACAAAAAATGGCGCGGTCATACGAATAGCGGTACCGGTGCACGTCCCCCTCATACATCCACACCATGTAGTAGCGGTCTTTCAAAGGCTTGGGAAGGCGGGCGATGATCGCAAGCAAATGTTCAAGCTGGCCGAGCCTGAGCAGCTTATGGCCGTGTTGATGAATCGCATGTGCGACTTTCTCGTACTGCTCCAGAGCGCACAGATGATCGATCATTTCCAGCCATTTTTGTTTGCTCTCGAAATAATCGGCGGCACGCTGATGAGCAAACGCATACTGCTGCGGTTTTGCCTGAAGCTGCTGCTTGACAAACTCGCGGAACATCGGATGATAGTGATAGCTGGTATCGGCATAGGCCTGCAAAAACAGCCCCAAGCGCTCGATTCGCTCGATCATGTGCCGGGAATGAAGAGGCTGCAAGCCTAGCAATTCATCGCAAAGAGCAGGCGCAAACGTTTCCAGCACACAGGTTTGTTCAACAAACCCGCGAACCTCATCATTCTGGTGCCGCCACACTTCCAGCATCAGATATCGATGCAAATCGGCAGACGTATTTCTGGCGGCAGACATCTGCTGCCACATCGCATGGACAGCCGTAATCCAGCCTTCCGTTTGCCGGTAAATTTCCTGAATATCGCCCTCATGCAGCAAAAATTCATAAGCATCGGCAAACAAGGTTTCGATCTCTTCCATGCTGAATGCAAGGTCGTGCTCCCCGATTTCCAGGAGATTTCCTTTCACTTTCACCGTCGCAAGCATATCCCACGACGGATGGATTCTGCTCGACAATAGGACATGGACATGATGCGGCACGTACTGCATAAACATTTGCATCCAATCATCAATTATCGAATGATGCGCCACATGATGGTAATCATCGATCACAAGGATCACTTCCTGAGATAGCGCCAAAAGCTCATTCACGAACAAAGAGCAAAGCAAGCGGACGCTCTCTCGCGATTCGCAATCGCACAACTGTTCGTCTACCCTATTCATCCAATCGTCCGCAAAATGCGGATGGTTTGTTCGAATGGCATGGATCAAATATAAGACAAACGTGGCCAGTTGCCTGTCTTCCGCGCCTACGCTGTACCAACAGCAAGCCGTGGCTTCGACTTGAAAAAAAGCAGAGAGCGCTGTGCTTTTCCCGTATCCCGCACCGGCGTAAACAAGCGTTAACGGATACTGCTCGCAGCGCTTTAGCTTTTTGCTAAGCGTCGGCCGCAGCAGTATCGTTTTTTTGAGCGGGGGAGGTATCAGCTTTGTTTGGACAATTGCCGCAGTCATCGCTTCGATCAACCGCCTTTTACAACCGAATATATCTCCATTATGCTACCCGTTCATTTCTTGGTACATTTGGCAGATCCGTTTTTTATCCACTTTGCCTACGTGTGTTTTGGGCAGCTCCTGCAGAAACAAAAACCTTTTAGGAATCTTATACTTTCCGATTTTACCTATACAGTAACTCCTCAGCTCCTCATCGGTAAGCCCATGATCCAGGTGCAAGGCAACGGCCGCGACGACAGATTCCCCCCATTTGGGATCGGGAATGCCGACGACTGCGGCTTCTTTAACCGCGGGGTGCTCCATCATGAGCTGCTCCACCTCGACGGGATACACATTTTCTCCGCCCGTGATGATCATGTCTGTTTTACGGCCTACGATATAGTAGAAGCCATCCTGATCCCGCCGGCCCAGATCGCCTGTCCGCAGCCAGCCGTCAACAAAGACGGATTGCGTCGTCTCCGGCTGATTCCAATAGCACTGGAACACATGCTTGCCGCGCAGCCATATTTCGCCCACGTCTCCAATGGCCGCTTCGCAGCCGCTGTCTGACACAATTTTCACCTGCACCAGCATCATCGGCTTCCCGACCGATCCTTGCTTATGGACGACAGCGCGCGGGTCCATATAAAAATTGTTCGGCCCCGCCTCCGTTAAGCCATAGCCTTCTTTGAACGTCAGCCCCTTGCTCTCGAAGGCTTCGTAGACTGCAATCGGGCATGGAGCGCCGCCGGAGAGAAACGTGTGCACATGCGGGAATTGCGCATGCGCAAATGCAGGCAAATCGATCATCATCCGGTACATCGTCGGCACCATCAGCACGATCGTGCAGGCATAGCGCTGAATCAGTTCCATTAACGGCTCCGCCCGGGATTCTTTGCTTACCACCACGGTGCCGCCGGCGTACAAAATCGGCAAGCAAAGCGCATTAATTCCTCCCGTGTGGAACAATGGCAGCGACGTCACGGTAACATCGCTTGCCGTCAAATTCCAGCTTACGATCGTATTCAACATGTTCCACAGCACCGATTGATGCGACAGCACGACGCCCTTAGGTTTTCCGGTCGTTCCGCCGGAATAGATCATCATGCAGCTTTCTGCCGCTTCATCGCTGCGTTCCGTTTCCGGATGTCTAAGCGCAATGGCCGCGCGGACGATGCCCTCGTATTCCGCTCCGTCTGCTTGCAGCGTGATTGGAGCAAACAGGCCGCGCGCCAACGGCTCCAGTTCACTGTGGTACAACAAAGCTTTCGGCGTGCAATCGCTTACAATAGCGCTTAATTCGCTGCCGGATAAACGCCAGTTCAGCGGCACGAATACGGCGCGCAGCTTGATGCACGCAAACAGCGCATCCCAGCAGCAAAGATCATTCTGCGCAAGCACAGCGACACGATCCCCGGGCGCTACGCCTGCCGCTTCCAAATAGCCTGCCAGACCGCAGGCTCGTTCGTTCATTTGAAGGAAGCTCCACAATTCTCCTGTCTCTGCGTTTATTGCCGCTGTTCGATGGGGAGTTAAGGCACTTCTGGCTGCCAGCCAATCCATTGAATCCTTTCTCATACGCTCGACCCCTATAGTCCATGATCTGTCCATTCGTTTGTACTATAGGCAGGTTACAAAGCAGTTACAAATTTGCGTCAATGAGGGGCTTGAAGAATGAAAATGGAAGACACATCAAGACTTGAAAATGGACTATAGTAATCCTGTGGATTCAAGAATATTCCCCCTGTAAAATTATACCTCCACGAGATAATTTATGTATATAGGGGACCTTAAAAATCAACTTGATTTTTCATAAATATACCACCAACGCTCTGCCGAAACCTGACATCTACCTGACCGTAAACAACACAAAACCCTTTTTTCGTATGCTAGAATTTGTCTTGTTGTATGATATTCGAATGGACAAATCACAAAGATACACTAGCAATAACCTACTCTCCGTTTATGCCCCAGTTTTAGTGTTTCAATAGTTGGCATAGTGCCTTTTCTAGCCTCAAATGAAGTAATTCCGTTTGCAATTCAATAGTCATTCGGTGAAGGCTCGAAACAATGTCTTCCACCGCAAATTTATGTAATGGTCTTATATGATCGTTCACCCTGTTCAAGACGGCCATAGTGCAAGCTTCGTACGTTTGAATTTGCTGCATCAGTTCCCGTTCCTCGGCATCCAATCTTTTCATAAGGGTAACTTTCATATTCATATCTTCACCTCTCATAAGATCACCCGATGCTTGTCGAGTTCAACATCATCATATTGGTACATCCCACCATAAAAACTGCGACGGTTCACATGTATTCTGGTGAACGCTTTGCATTGCTCCTGACAATACGCTTCGGTGTCTTCCCGTTGATACGATAAGCTGTAACCACTGCTTGCTTGGCCTGCTGTGGAGACTCGAACATAACCGATCACATTCATTGAAAGTTCCCTCCGCTCAGAAATTTAGATTTTTGTAATCACTAGGAATGACAAAATGTATTGTTTAATTAATACATTTTATATCATCTAGCCGATACAATCAATACATTCTTTCTTTTACCGTCTTTTCATCTTATAATTTATGAAAAGATGTTCGGAGAGTAGGTAGTAACATGGCAATTAAGGTTCGGTTAAAAGAAATACTCGAACAAAGAGAAATGTCTCAGCGTAAATTAGCAAGAAAAACAGGATTAACACCAAACACCATTAATCACTACTGTTCTGAAAATATTGACCGCGTACATTTAAGTACATTAGACGCAATATGTAAAGCGCTAGAAATTGACTTGCATGAATTACTTGTTTTTGAAGACGACAAAGAATTGCATGAAGTATAATTGTTGCAACATTTCATGCGACCAAAACAGTTTTCACCATATACCCAAACATACAAAAAAGAGCAACCCCCTCACCACTTTAACCATGGTTCGAAAGATTGCTTTCAGATGACAGTAAATAGCGACTGACTTGCAAACTAATAAAAATCCCCCCGCCACACCGCTACGGCACACGCTCCACCTTCACGGCGCACAGCTTAAATTCCGGCATCCTGCTGGTTGGGTCCAAGGCGTCGTTCGTCAGCCGGTTGACCGACAACTGCTCTCCCCAATGAAAAGGCACAAACACGGTGCGCGGCTGGATGCCTTCCGTCACCTTCGCTTGGAACACTAGCGAGCCTCGGCGGCTCGTGATCCGGATGCGGTCCTCCAGACGCAAGCCAATCTTCTGCGCCAGCCAAGGATGAATTTCCGCCACGGGCACCGGCGCTTTTTTATTCAGCCCTTCGGTACGCCTCGTTTGCGCGCCGCTTAAGTAATGGCTGGCTACGCGCCCGGTTGTCAACACATACGGATAGTCGCGGTCGGCCGGTTCCGCAGGCATTTTGGGCGTGATGCCGAACAGTTTGCCTTTCCCGTCGGGATGATGGAACCGTTCCTGAAACAAATAAGGCGTACCCGGATGCTCAGGCGCCGGACAAGGCCAAAATATGCCCTTCTCCCGCTTCAGCCGTTTATACGTGATACCGCTGTAATCCGCCTTCCCCCCGGCTGTCGCCAGAGCCAGTTCGTTAAAAACTTCCTCAATGCCGCCGTAATGGAAAAAAGCCCCTCTTCCCAGCTCTTTCGCCAAGCCGCATAGGATTTCGTAGTCCAGCTTGCTGTTCCCCGGCGGCTCCAGCACCTTTCCCCGGTGGAACACTCTGCCCTCCAAATTGGTTAAGGTGCCTTCCCCCTCCAGAAACGAAGATCCGGGCAACAGCCAATGGGCGTAACGAGCGGTCTCAGTCTCGAACAAGTCGATGACCACAAGCAGCTCCAGCTTCCGCAAGGCGCGCTCGACCATCGAATTGTTGGGACTCGATACGACCGGGTTGGAGCCAAGCACGATCAGCGCCTTGATTTCGCCTTCGTCGATTTTTTGCAGCATTTCGTAGGCAGAGACGCCCTTGCCCGGCAGTTCGGCTGGATTGATTCCCCATACCTTCGCCACATGCTCGCGGGCGGCCGGGTCTTCGATCAGGCGGTAGCCGGGGAGCTGATCTGCCTTTTGTCCGTGTTCGCGGCCGCCCTGTCCGTTCGCTTGGCCGGTCACCGCGCCGTAGCCGCAGCCGGTCCGGCCGATTTTGCCGGTGATCAGGGCCAGATTGATGTAATTGAGCGTATTCTCCACGCCGTTAACCTGCTGCTCCAGCCCTCGCGCCGTAAGCACAATGCCCGTTTCCGCCTTGGCAAATCCGCGGGCGATGGTGCGAACGACGCCTTCGAGAACGCCAGTCAACCGCTCGACATAATCCGGCGTATAGGCCTTAACGGCTTCGGCCAGTTGCTCGAAGCCGTGCGTCCGCTCGCGGACAAACGATTCCGCGTACAGCTTTTCCGCCACGATCACATGAAGCAAGCCGTTGACGAACACGGAGTCGAAGCCCGGCTGCAGCCGCACGTGAATGTCCGCCGCCTTCGAGGTCATCGTATTGCGCGGATCGACGGTGACGATCGTGGCGCCGTTCTTCTTGGCCGCCAGCAGGTATGGCATCATGGTCGGCTGGCATTCCGCAATATTCGTGCCGGCGAGAATAATGTACCGCGCGTGCGGAATTTCATGAAGCGGCATCGTCATGCCCCGGTCGAGGCCGAAAGCCTGATTGGCGGCAGCCGCCGCCGAGGACATGCAATACCGCCCGTTATAATCGATATATTTGGTTTTAAGCGCCACCCGCGCAAACTTGCCGAGCAAGTAGCCGACCTCGTTGGTCAGCGAGCCCCCGCCATAGACGGCAACCGCGTCGCTGCCGCATTCCGCCTGCAGTATGCGGATTTGCCCGGCAATCTCCTTCAAGGCACAGTCCCAAGATTCTCGTTGAAGCCCGCCTGCCGCATAGTCTTGCGAAGCAATAGATTCGAACCGGCCCGCCCTTCTTAAAGGCTCCGTAATCCGTTCTGGATGAAGGACATGCTCCAAAGCATGGAGCCCTTTCTGGCACAGACGCCCCGCTGCTACCGGAAAATCCGGGCTCGGCTTAATGACCAGACCCGGATTGTTATCGCTGGGAGTCAGCACCATCTGGCATTGCATACTGCAAAAGCAGCAGTGCGATGACCGGCTTTCCGCCGTGCTTGTTTTTGCGGCTGTTTCCCCGCTCGCCGCTGCCTTCGTACTTAACAAATCCGGCGCATTCGCCATCGTCGTCGCACCTCCGTGAACATCGCATCAGCCGGCCATTTCCGCCGACGCTGGAAACCCAATATAGACGGCTCCATCCTGTATTTTGGTCGCATAGGTGCGAACGCATCCCGTATCCGGCGCCTGAACGAGTCCGGAGGAAAGGTTAATCCTGCGGTCATGCATCGGGCAGAAGACATGCTCGCCACATACGATCCCTTCCGCCAGCACCCCATTCTTATGCGGACAACGGTTTCGGATCGCTTTGACGCTCCCGCTGCCGAGCCGGAACATCGCCACTTCGTCGCCTTGATAACGGACCGTTTTCCCGGTATTGACCGGCAGTTCCTCGTATAAGGCCGCCCAGATCCAAACGATGCTTTCCCTTTCCTGTGCTACGCTCATGCGCTTCTCCTCCTTACAGCTCAACGACTTCGTAGAGGTCTTTTTGAATTTTCTCGTTCTCGATCGCTTCTTTCCAAGGGTCCTTCGTGACCGACAGGGTAATGTCCATCCGCTCGCAGAGCGCCTTGCGCTCCTCCGCATTCTCGACAACCTTGCGGATGCTTTCGATGCCGACCCGCTTGACCCATTCGCTGGTCCGTTCGCCGTAGTTGGCGTTCTCGCGGTAATATTGCAGGTACGCCTCCGCATACTCCACGACTTCGTCTTCCGTCTTCACCGTGGTCAAAAGATCGCCGGCCCGCACCTTCACACCACCGTTGCCACCCGCATACAGCTCCCAGCCTCCGTCGATGGCGACGACGCCCAGGTCTTTAATAACGGATTCCGCGCAGTTTCGCGGGCACCCGGACACGGCCATCTTGACCTTGGCCGGCGTGTTCAGCCGCTCGAAGCGTTTCTCCAGCCGGATGCCCATGCCCATCGAATCGGCGGTGCCGAACCGGCAGTACTCCGCGCCGACGCATGTTTTGACGGTACGGAGCGCCTTGCCGTAGGCATACCCGGACGGCATATCCAGCTCCTCCCACATGCGGGTCAAATCCTCCTTCTTCACGCCCAGCAGATCGATCCGCTGTCCGCCGGTCAGCTTCACCGTCGGGACGTTGAATTTCTCCGCCACCTCGGCAATCCGCTTCAGCTCGGCCGGATTCGTCACGCCACCGTACATCCGGGGAACGACGGAATACGTACCGTCCTTTTGGATATTGGCGTGCATCCGCTCGTTCACGAACCGGGAGGTACGGTCATCCTTGTAAACCGTCGGGTGCACCATGCCCAAGTAATAATTAAGCGCAGGGCGGCACTTCGAGCAACCTTCCTCCTTTTTCCAGCCGAGCACGTTCATCACCTCGCGGACGTAGCCCAGTCCTTTCTCGCGAATGGCAGCCACAATCTCTTCCCGGGAGAACTCTGTACAGCCGCACATCGTTTCTTTGACGGCCGTGCGGTCGTAGGAATCGCCCAAGGTATAGGCCAGCAGTTCGCTGACCAGCGGCTTGCAGCCTCCACAGGAACGGGATGCGCCGGTGCAGTTCTTCACTTCCTCGACTGTCGTCAGCCCCTGCTCCCGGATGGCCGAGCAAATCTCGCCTTTGCTGACGCCGTTGCAGCCGCAGACGATCGTATCGTCGCTCATCGCGGCGGCACCAGAACCGGTACTCCCTTCCGAACCTTCAGAATCTCGAAGGAGGGAAGCCTTCTCCATGCCGCTGATGTCGGAGCCATCGCGGATCATCTGCATCAGCCGCGTGCCGTCTGACGTATCCCCGAACAGCACCGCACCGATCATTTTGTTGTCCCGGATCACGACCTTTTTGTAGACGCCCGAATATTCGTCGTGCACGCGGATCGTCTTGCAGCCCTCGCTCTCCAGAAATTGACCGCCCGAAAATACGTCCACGCCGGACACCTTCAGCTTCGTGTACACGATCGAGCCTTCGTACGGAGCCGTCTCCACCTCCGCCAAATGCTTTGCAAGAACTGCTCCCTGCTCGTAAAGCGGAGCGACAAGGCCGTACACGACCCCGCGGTGCATGGCGCATTCGCCTAACGCATAAATCTCCGGCACACTCGTTTGCATGTAATCGTTCACGACGATACCGGGATTGACTTCGAGCCCGATCGACTTGGCCAGCTCGACGTTCGGGCGAATCCCGACGGCCATGACGACAAGATCCGCTTCCGCCACACTGCCGTCCTTGAACTTGAGTCCGGCGACCCGCTGATCTCCAAGGATTTCGGCAGACTGCTTTTCCAGCAAAAAGTTCATCCCCTGCGCTTCCAACGCCTCCTGCAGCAGCTTGGAGGCCGTACGGTCCAGCTGGCGTTCCATCAGCGTATCTCCGATATGGACGACATCCACCTTCATCCCGAGGTTCAGAAACCCTCTCGCCGCTTCCAGCCCGAGCAGCCCGCCGCCGATGACGACGGCTTTCTTGTATTTTCGGGCCGCATCGATCATCATTTCGCAGTCGCGGATCGTGCGGTAAGCCATTACACCTTCCTTATCCGCACCCGGCAGCGGCAGCATGAACGGATTCGAGCCGGTGGCCAGAATCAGCTTGTCGTAAGCCACCGTAACCCCCTGATTGCTCGTGACCGTCCGCGTCTGCGTATCGATGGCCGTCACGGTATGCCCGGTATACAAAGTGATCCCGTTGGCTTTGTACCAATCCCAAGGATGAATGACGATATCCTCTACGCTGGAATCGCCCGCGAGCACGTAGGACAGCAGAATCCGGTTATAGTTCGGATGGGGCTCGCTGCCGAAAATCGTAATTTCATAGTTGCCGGGCGCCAGCTTAAGCAGATGCTCAATCACGTTGACCCCGGCCATTCCGTTTCCGACGAGTACCAGCTTTTGTTTGTTCGACATGGAGCAATCATCCTTTCATCAAGAGAATGGGTACAACCTTATACGTTCTCTATCAACATCAGCGACTTACTGTACAGGGACTTCGCCCCCTATCCCTTCCCTGTGGGACACGGCCACTTTGCCGCCTTCTCCGATCCAGGTGCGCTTCCATTGGCCTTGGACCACCGCCACCACTACGACGCACGAAAGCCCAATGACGCTTAGGATCAAAAATCCGGATGTAAAAGAGCCGGTGGCGAGCTTTAGATTACCGAGAATTTTCGGGAGAAAAAATCCCCCAAGCCCTCCGGCGGCGCCGACAATTCCGGTGACGATCCCGATCTCCTCACGGAACCGCTGGGGAACGAGCTGGAACACCGAGCCGTTGCCCATGCCCAGACACATCATGGCCGTGAAGAGCAGCGCCGTCGTTACCGCAAGCGGCGGCAGGGTGGAGATGCCCGCCATCAGCAGAGCGACGACTCCGTATAGGCCCATCAGCATCCGGATTCCGCCGATTTTATCGGCCAGCCAGCCGCCGACCGGACGGAAGAAGCTCCCGCCAATGACGCATAAGGTGGTGAAATCGGCGGCTTTCACCGGAGACAGCCCGTACTGCGTATTGAAAAAGATCGTCAGATAGGTGGACAAGCCGACGAAACCGCCGAAGGTCACGCCGTACAAGAGGCAAAACAACCAAGAATCCCTTTGCTTCAGCACCTTCCCGTAGTCGGCCAGCTTTTTGGGCGCGGGCTGATTGGGGCTGTCTTTCGCCAAGATCGAAAACACGATCAACGTCAACGCGATCGGAATCATCGCGATCCCGAATACGACGTGCCAGTCCCCATAGTACTGGGCGATCCGGTTCGCAAACAGCGTAGCGAAGATCGTCCCGCTGTTCCCAGCGCCGGCAATCCCCATCGCGAGCCCCTGATACTGCGGCGGGTACCATCTGCTCGCCAGCGGCAGAGCGGCCGCGAAGCTGGCTCCGGCAATGCCGAGCAGCAGCGCGATCGCATACATCTCGCCGAGCGTGGCGGCAAACTGCCAGCCCCACCATAACGGGACGAGCGTGATCCCCAGTCCGATCTGGCCGGTCAGCTTCGGCCCGATTTTATCCGTCAAATAGCCGAGCACCAGTCGCAGGACCGACCCGCCCAGAGTCGGCAATGCCACCAGATTCGCTTTTTCCGCGGCATTCAGCTCGAATTCCCCCGCGATAATCACGGCGAGCGGTCCGAGCAAGACCCAGACCATGAAGCTCATATCGAAGTACAAAAACGCACTGAACAACGATCCCTTGTGCCCGCTCTGCCAAAAACTTTTGCGTTCGATCATATGGACCTCTCCTTTTCCCTTGTGCCGTATCTCTCTTCAAGCGATGTGACAAAGACGACGAACCGGACGCACGAAGACGGAACAGCTCATCGGCCTCATTGCCATGCAGCCGCGTCATCGTAGCCGAAACATAAAAAGCCTACCCCTGTACATTCGTTCAGGGATAGGCCTCATTGCCGAAAGGATTGACACGCCGTTGTGTCAGGAAGAACCCGGTAAGCTTTATGGGGTTATTATAATTTGCATCGTCTCAATTGTCAACAAACATGACATAAAATTCGCGTTACAGCTATAAAAATAACGATATCGACAAATTAAATAATTTTATGTTATATTTAATGTTATATTAAATAACACATAACGTTATAGAAATGCTGTAAGTCGGATTAAAACCTTGATGGGGGTATTTTTTATGTTACGATCCTTTTTACTCATCGACGGCTTTGAACCGGAGCCCTCTTCCTCTCCATCGTCCTCTGAATCCGGCCCTCCCTCCGATCCTTCCGGCTTGGAAGCGACGGCCGAAACGATATTGCAAGATCTCGGCTTTCGCGTTGAGACGGCTTCTTCCTTCCACGAAGTTCAGTTTCTGGCTGGCAAAGCCGATGCCGTGCTCTTATCCGTCGTCCCCCAACAAGTCGAGCCGTGGCGCCAAAAAATTGCCGCCGTACGCAGCCTTCCTCTGCTGTGGTGGTGCGACCGCCGAACGTTTCCCAGCTACGAATGCAAGCTGCCTCCCGGCATCGACGGCATGCTTGGTCCCGGGATGAGCGCCTTGGAAATGCACTGCGCGCTGCTGCTTGGCTTCAATCAATATGGTCAGCGGACGGAATGGCAGCGAGAACGCGAGCAGCTCCTGTCCCGGCTGGAAGAACGGAAATGGATCGATCAGGCGAAGCGGATTTTGTGCGAGATCAAAAGTATTTCGGAGACAGAAGCCTACGAATTTTTGCGCAAGCAAGCCATGAACGAGCGCAAACGGATGTCCGACGTAGCCTCCTCCATCGTCAAGGTGTACCAATTGCTGCAGGACGGAAATCAGAGAGGCCGCAAGCGATGACCGCTTTCCTTTAAGACACCAAAGCTTTCAGCACTTTCCCGATGGAATCGCGGATGACGTGAGTCGCCCGGCTGTCATATGGCGTAGAAGACTGGTTGATCAGAATCAGTTTGTCGCCGCCATATTCTCCGACCAGCGCGGCGGCCGGGTTAACGGTCAGCGACGTGCCGCCGACGATCAGTACGTCCGCTTCCGCAATATGCTTTCTCGCCTTCGACAGGATGTCCCAATCGAGGCTTTCCTCGTACAGCACGACGTCGGGCTTCACAATCCCTCCGCAGGCATCGCAGCGGGGAACCATCGTCTCGTCGCTCGTCACATGATCGAGGTCAAAAAACTTGCCGCAGCCCATGCAGTAATTCCGGTGCACCGACCCGTGAAGCTCCAGCACATGACGGCTGCCCGCCATCTGATGCAGCCCGTCGATGTTCTGGGTGACGACGGCCCGAAGCTTTCCCGTCTGCTCCAGCTGCGCCAACACCTCGTGAGCCGCGTTCGGCTTAGCTCCCCTGTGGACCATACACGCGCGGTAAAAGTCGAAAAACTCCGCCGTACGCTCCATAAAAAAACTGCGGCTCAGCATGACCTCCGGCGGAAAAGCATGCCGGGAAGCCGTCTGATACAGCCCCGTTGCCGAACGAAAATCGGGGATCTGACTCTCCGTCGAAGTCCCCGCTCCCCCGAAAAAGACAATATTTTTACTGTCCTCAATCCATGATTTGATCTCTTCAACCGCCATACCCGGTCCTCCTTGATTCCTGATTCACACCACTCCATCCGCCGGAAAACGGAGCCCGATCTGCTTGCGGGCCTCGTCCATGATCGAGATCGCAGCCAGCGAATTGCCGTGCGAATTCGTCGCAGATTCCAGCCTTCCGGCTTGCAATACATCAATAAACTCCTGGACTTCGTAAACCATCGACTTGTTGTTCTGCGGACGGGTCAACACCTCGACCGAACCGTCGCGGTAACGAATTTCCACCTGCTCCGGCTGATTGATTTTGTCGATGACGAGGGTGCCGTGCTCGCCTTGAATTTCCGTCGGCGCGTACGAATTGACAATCTTGGAATGCGTCAGCACCGCTTCCATCTGCCCGTAGCTTAGCAGCAGGCTTCCCTGCCCGTCCACGCCGGAGTCAAGCAGCAGACCGTTCGCCTGAACGCGGTCCGGCTGGCCGAACAGCACGACCATCGGATAAATGCAGTACACGCCCAGATCCATCAGCGACCCGTTGGACAGGGCGGGATTAAACGCATTCAGCACCGTCCCCTGCTTATAGGCGTCGTAACGGGAGGAGTATTGACCGTAGCTTGCCGCATAGCGGCGGACCGGACCGATTTTGTGCAAATGCTCCTGAACGGCGCGGAAATTCGGCATCAGCGTCGATTTTAACGCCTCCATCAGCAGTACCCGGTTCGCCTTCGCCGCGGCGATCATCTCCATCACCTCCGCGCGGTTGGAAGCCAGCGGCTTCTCGCAGAGCACGTGCTTCCCGTGATTCATCAGCAGCACAGCCTGCTTCGCGTGGAAAGCATTCGGGCTGGCGAGATAGACGGCATCGAACGCATCGCTCCGCGCCATCGTCTCCAGGTCCGTGAACTTGTGCGGGATTTCGAATTTGGCCGCGAAGGCTTCGGCCTTCTCTTCCGTCCGCGAATAAACCGCCGTTAAGGCAAACGCCTCGCACTCCCGCGCCGCGCGAATAAACTCTTCCGTAATCCAGTTCGTTCCGATGACTGCAAATCGTATCATGATTCATTTCCTCTCGTTGTGTAAATTAATTTGTCGTCATGCCTATCCTTCTATTGTATAGGAGGATAGCGTGAGAGCCAACTGAATTTTCCAAATTCCCGCATCTAACGGATAGATGTACAAAATCAGGGTAAAATATCCATAAAATCTCAAGTTAAGGAGCCGCCATGATCAGCAACCGCGAACTGAAGGGACAAATCGAAGAATTAACCGAGCAAAACCAGTTTCTAAGCGACGAGCTGCAGCAGATCAAAAGCTTGCTTGAAAGCCAGTCCAACAACCAAAACCAAAGCTCGAATCAAGGCCAGAGTAACCAAGGATCGGGGCAAACCGACAATCCGCTATTCGATATGGCCAACGATTTCATTCAGCTCAAAAAGCTGACGAGCGACCTGCAGACCAAGATGCAGGAATATGCTTCCAAACAAACCCGCGGCTCGCGGTTAACGGACGAGGATGTCATCAATCTGATCATCAATATGATGAACGGGATGATCGATTGGACCATCGACTTCGTGTCCAAACAGAATCAATCGCAAGGGCAGATGCAGTAAGTAAAAAAGGCACAAGGGCCTCTCCTGTCCGGGAGAGCCCTTTATCCGCGCTTCGTCATTAAACAGAGTTCTTTTTCAAATGGGTCCTCTTGGTATGCAATATTCCGCAAAGTGTTTGTTCCGGGAATTACTTCATTTTCCCCACCTCCCTTCCAGGGGGGAAACCGGAATGCCGCATCCGGACGGCGTTGTTCTTTTTGGCGGCCATTGTTGTAATCAAATTACTTACAACAAATAGATAAGGCGACTTGCCGTTGGTAGCCTTAGCCCATAGTTCAGTTCGTTGTAAACACACCACTTACAAACTAATTCAAAATAAATCATGCTTCCTGAGAAGCATGAGCAGCATTCTTTTTTTGAACAAGGAGCTCGGTTAATTCTTGGATAGAAACTTCTTTCAAGATGTTCTCCATGGCCGTTTGAGCCTTCAACAAAATAATCTCGAGAACCCGGTGAATATTCGCGCCGACCCAGCAATCCGGATTCGGATTTTCGTGGGTATGGAAAAGCTCGCCTTCCTCAACGACCTCGACGGCTTTATACACGTCATATAAGGAAATCGCTCCGGCTTCTTTCAGCAGATAAGCTCCGCCCGATCCCCGCTTCACGTCAATCAACCCGGATTTTTTCAATAATCTGCTGATTTGACGGATAAACACGGGATTCGTGTTGACGCTGTCGGCGATTTGCTCGGAAGTAAGCTGGTCTGCGCGGACATGGATTAGGGACAGCATATGGACGGCAATCGTAAAGCGGCTGCTTATTTTGGCATTCGCGCGGTAGGCCTGCCCGTACTCCAGTACGGAAATGCCTTGAAAAGGCGTGCGTCCGCCCAAGAGCGTCCCGTAGATCATGTATTGATCGATAGCGTCGTAGTTTTGCCGCTTTTTTCATCGTGCGGAACGCATGATCCCAATGGCACAAACCCGCGTAACCTCCCTTTTATTTTTGAAGAAGGCGCATAAGACTCACCGTACTGGACCTTGTGATCGGCTTGATGAATTTTAACAAAACGTTTCTTTTATACGGAATGTGGGCAATCCGGTGAATCCTGTACGAGCATAGCGTCCAGATCACTTCCCATAGGGCCGGTTTATCTCGCCGCATAGCTTCCCCTCGTATTTTGCAAAATGTACAGCTTGCGATCCTCCACGACAAACTCCACATATCTCGGCGTCCGGTAATAGCTTTCCAGCTCCGTGAAAAATGCCTTAAGCTGATCGTACGCTTCGGGGATATCGTCCCGTAATTCCCGTAAATCTTTTTTCCGCTCTAGCGGAGTCAGATTCAAATACACTCCCGACTGCCGCATCAGGTACTTGCCGAAATCGTCCGCCTGTCCCGTGCGCGGGTTCCGCGTATAAGCCCTTCCGCTGCAGGATTGCGCGTTCCAGTTGGCGTATACCATTTGCTGAACGATCAGCCAGCGGTTAAAATGGCGCTGTCCCGCTTGTTCCAGCTCTTGAAAATGCGCATAGATCCGCTCGATGTAGTAGAGCAGTTCGTCAACCGCGCTCCCGAACGGACCGTACGACGAATTCCGGGCCGCTGCCCCGGCAAGAAGACTGTCTTGAAATTGCTGCGCCTGTATGGCGTATTCTTCTTGAAGCATGCCGGCAAACGCATCGGACCGCTTCGCTTCGGTTTCAGCCAGTCCGATATTGACCATGGATTCCGGCATCCGTACGTCGCCGTTCTTGTCCCCGCATCGCAGAGAAAACAGCAAAGGAGGCTTGTCCGATTCGAAAACGCCGATTTTTTGCCCGATTCGGCGCTCGATGTCCGACAGATGCGAGGCCAATGCAGCGCCAAGCCCTTTCGGAACAGTCCCCTCCTCTACAAAAGCGCAATAAGCTTCCGGAACGATAATGAGACCCGTAGGAACACGGGCACCGAGCTGCGTTGCGACGGCCAAGCCTTTGATTTTCTCATCCATATCGCTATCCGGGAGCCGCATCGTGTCCTCCCAATGGACGACATACTCCTTGACTTGTATATAATTCACCCTCTTTAATTTATAGAAATATATTTAATAATTTACATAATATTACTTATTTTAATTATAGGTTCATATTAAAATTTTGTAAATATTTACTTTATCCCGTCCGTTTAAGCTGCGGGAGTGACTGGAACAAGCTTTGGACAAATCGGCAGCCGCACACCTTGTCAGCGAATTGGAGGATTATTAGATGGCGTAGGATTCCAACTGTTACTGCCACTCACAGTTCCGTCACCGGAATATCCCGTCCGAATGGCGTGTGAGTCATGTCGAAGAATGATTCAAACATCTTCGCCGGCCTTCTTCCTTAGCATACGGTAGGAGACGGCCGGCGCCTGCATTTGTTTGCGCTCGTCGTGTTTCCGCTCGGCGCCGCGCTGCAGGCGAGATTCCGCTGCCGCTGTTTCTGAAGATGCTCCGGGAGTGCCGGACGCTTGCTGTTCGTTCTCCTATAACGATCTTGCGCGCTTTCCACTCCGCGCATCCCTCATACTCGGTCGTTACTTCTGTGACATCTGCCGGGTCATATACGACATTCATATGAAAAAGATTTATCCTACTATCTAGTAGTTTGAATGCACACCTGGCAGCATTAACTACTTAAAATTCAAGGTCCTTTGGTACAGGTATAATTTCCTAACTAAAGGTAATGATACTACCAACATCGTCCTTATCCAGTTAAAGAAAGGAATTGCGATTTATGAATCGTTTATGGTGGAAGTTGTTATGGCCATATAAAGGGGAGAAGTCGCAGATTTCGGATAAAGAAACGGAACAACCACAGAATCCGCTGTTCCATGAATTGGACGAGAACATAAATACGATTCGCTCTATTTATACAGATTGTTATGATTTAATCCTGCGTACATTTTATATTAGCGGAAGAGTAAGGGCAGTTCTGATCTATATCGATGGAATGTCCAACATTGAAGAGCTGGACGAAAACGTTCTTTCGGTGCTCATGCAAGAATCTACTGCGGAATTTAACGACATCAACATTTTCATGGATATGAAATTATCCGTTTCCGATGTTAACGAGGTGACTACATTCTCCGACTGTGTGCATCAAATATCATCAGGTAAACCTGTAATCCTAATTAATGGGAGCAACATTGGTTTTTCCTTAGGGCTGGCAAAATGGGAGAAGCGATCCATCGAAGAGTCAAAAAGCGAATCCGTTGTTCGCGGACCGCGTGAAGCTTTTATCGAAACGCTAAATGTTAACACATCTATGCTTCGGAGGAAAATTAGAAGTCCTGAATTAAAAATGCGCACAATTGAAATTGGGCAATTTACGCGAACAAACGTAGTTGTTGCATATATGGAAGGCATAGCGGAAAAAAATTTGATTGAAGAGGTCCAAACAAGACTGGCGCGAATCGAGATAGACGGAATACTGGAAAGCGGTATGGTAGAGGAGATGATCGAAGATCATCCCTATTCTCCTTTCCCGCAGGTGCTGTCGACTGAACGCCCTGATGTAGCCGCGTCCAGCTTGCTAGAGGGACGTGTTGTTATTTTAGTCGACGGAACGCCATTTGTCATTATTGCACCAACGACATTTTTTTCATTACTCCAATCCAATGAAGATTATTATTCGCGATTTTTCATTGGAACGGTTATCCGCTGGCTACGGTACCTGTTTCTCTTAGCTTCTTTGCTGCTTCCTTCATTGTATGTTGCAGTGCTTACCTTTCATCAAGAGATGGTGCCTACCAAACTTCTTCTTAATATGGCGGCATCCCGGGAGCATATTCCATTTCCGGCTTTGGTCGAGGCTTTGATCATGGAAATCACATTCGAAGCATTGCGCGAAGCAGGAATAAGAATGCCCAAACAAGTGGGTTCTGCAGTCAGCATAGTCGGAGCCCTTGTCATTGGCGATGCGGCAGTCTCCGCCGGAATTGTTTCCGCGCCTATGGTCTTGATAATTGCGCTTACCGGTATCGCCTCCTTCACTACTCCCCGTTATAGTGCGGCGATAACGATAAGAATGCTGCGTTTTCCATTAATGCTTCTATCGGGAACATTAGGGATGCTGGGAATAATGCTAGGGATAATCATAATAATCATACATTTATGTACTATACGGTCATTCGGGGTTCCCTATCTAAGCCCATTAGCTCCGATGAAGGTTCGTGAAATGAAGGACGTGCTGATAAGAGCCCCGTGGTGGAAGTTAAACACGAGACCCCATTTCACCGGAGCATATAACAAATACCGGCAGGCGCTAAGGCAAAAGCCTGATCCGTCCGGAGGCGATGCGAAATAAGGAACGCCGGTGGGACAAGCCCCTGAAAGGAGATCAAGGGGATGAATCACGCTTATTTACAAAAAGCAGCAAAGGTTTTTATTATGATTTGCCTGTTTTTGAATATCCTCCTTCTTGCAGGTTGCTGGGATAGAGTTGAAATCAACGATTTGGCACTCGTGCTGGCGGCTGGCATTGATAGAGCAAAAGATGGCAGAATAGAGCTTTCCGTGCAGTTAGCCATGCCTAAAGCTTTGGGGGGAGGAGGGAAAGAAAATAACCGCTCGAGCAGCAAGAGTACGATTGTAGTAGAAGCAACCGGCATTACAATCTTTGATGCAATGTCTCGACTCCAGGCAAAACTATCACGCCGTATTTCCTGGGGGCATAACCAAGCAATTGTATTCGGCAAAAGAATCGCGGAAGAAGGCATTCGCAATCACATTGATTTCATAACGCGCCATCCGAGTCCTCGAATGAACGCGTATGTTTTCGTAAGTAAAGGAAAACCCGTTGATATATTGAAGGTGATACCCAATCTGGAACAATCCTCGACCGATATTATGGTGGAATTAACGAAATTCGAAGCCGGTATAAGTGCGACAGTAATGGATCTGATACAAATGTTGGACAGTGATGCAGGAGCAGCGGCGCTTTCTTGGATAGATGTTGAACAAGAAGCCGAAAATAAATTGGGCATAAAACTTAATGGAACCGCTGTATTCAAAGGGGATAAAATGGTGGGACAGTTCTATGACAAGATTTTTAGAGGCGTGATTTGGTTTAAAAGAGAACTTCAATCGATCGCGGTCACCATTCAACCGAAAAATGCGGATGGATTGATTTCCTTTAACCTCTACCGGTCGCGTACGGCGCTGCTCCCGAAAATTCAGGATGGAAGGTGGAAAATAGCCGTTAAAAACTTCATGGAGTTCGAAGCGGTAGAGAATGAAACAACTTTAGATCTGATGGATATTGATACTACAACCGAGCTTGAAAAGCAATTGGAACAAAAAATTGATCGTCAAATCCTAACGACACTCACGAAAGTTCAAAAAGAAATGGGAGCTGACATCCTTGACTTTGCTGAAGCGTTTCACTCTAAATTTCCGAAAGAGTGGGCAAAAGCCAAAGCACACTGGCACGAAATATTTCCGAATGTAAACATTGAAGTGGTCAGCAAAGCATACATACGGAGACCGGGATTATCGACTGCTCCTCCAACTGAATAAGAGGTGAATCGCAAGTGAATATGTTTTGGCCATCGATCGTTGGCACATCCGTTATCTTCGGCATAATTGCCCTGTACGAATGGCGCAACATAGATCCGGACCGGAAGAAGGAAAAACGAGCTTTTGCGGTACTGACTATAACGGGTTGGCTCCTCGCGCTCCTGCTCGTTTTGTATCCGACAATGCCGGGACCAACGGATTTGATCGATATGATCTATAAGCCGTTTAAGAACATTCTTGGTTAATAAATCAGATTCGGATATCAGCCGGAAAGCAGGTGAGTTTGTTATCGATAAAGGAAGGATTTCGGTTTTCCAAATGGGCATCATGACGTATTTGCTGATCGGGGCAACGGCTATCCTTATCGTTCCATCTATTACAGCGAAATACGCAGGCCGCGATATGTGGCTTTCGCCAATTTTCAGCTCTATGAGCGGTTTCATTGTCGTATGGCTGGCCTGGAAGTTAAACCAACTTTTCCCTGAAGAATCGATCATTGGTTCCAGCGAAGCTATACTCGGACGAACATTAGGGAAAATATTCAGCTTCCTTTTTCTGTTTTTTCTATTGCATACCTTTGGTACCATTGCGCTTGAACACGGGATATTCATAGTTAAAGCATTTTTATTTAAAACCCCCATTGTGGTTGTGATTGGGAGCATCCTCTTGGTTTGTGGGCTTGCCGTCCGTGGCGGAATCGAAGTCATCGCAAGATGTACGCAGATCTTCTTGCCGATGATCATTCTTTTTTCCGTCTTTATGGCCTCCTTGACGATCCCCGATTTCAATCTTAAGAACATATTACCCGTCATGGAGAACGGAATAATGCCGGCTATGAAGGGTTCGGTCGTTCCGCACGTTTGGTTTGTCGAGTTTTTCTTTATTTCGTTTTTATTTCCGGTATTGAATCGTCGAGGAAAGATTTTACGCGGCGGAATAATGCCGGTATTGATTTTGATGGTGACGATGGTGGCCTCGAATTTGTTTTGTTTATTTGTTTTGGGAGACGTGACCGCTAAATTCCCCTTTCCCGTATATACCGTTGGCCGATACATTAGCATGGCGGAATTTATCCAAAATCTCGATGGCATAATCATGGCCATCTGGATAGGAGGCGGCTTTATCCAGTTATCCGTATGGTATTACACGCTTGTTGTAGGCACAGCCCGATGGCTGAACCTCTCTGATTATCGTCCATTGGTTTTTCCGATAGGTTTTCTAACACTTATATTTAGTATCTGGGACATACGGAGCTTTCAGAGATTGGTGTCTTTCTTCTCTACTTCGGTCATACCTTTTTCTTTCACTTTTTGCATGCTTTACCCGCTGCTTCTGTTATGCGTCGCGGTTGTTCGAAAAAAGCGAAGAGATAATTCCGCTAAAGTCGAGTAATAAAGATCGCTCCACAGTCGGGCTGCGTCCGGAAAGCCCGGATGGAACGTTCCCGGCTTTCCAGTTCGCCGCTTGCGTACAGTCGAATCGCTTTTTTACCGTTCAGACCGTCTCGCTTGGTGTTCCGTACAGGTAGTAGCACGTATTCAAGGCGATAAGTGCCATCCAGTTCTGGTTGTGCACCGCTTGTTCGCTTTGCCCATAAAAGTGCTTGATCCGAAGATGCTGCTTCATCCACTTGAAGAACGTTTCAATCGCCCAGCGGCTTCGGTACATGTCACTGATCTCATCGCAAGTCAGGTCGAATCGATTGGTGATGAAGAAAAACAGGTTCCCTTACTAGAAAGGCATGAAGATCCCCTTCCTCCCCGAGTATGCCAGCATCTCCGGCAATGGCAGCCATCTCCGCATACGAACACCGTCTCTGCAGAAAGTCGAGCGGCGCCTGAGCCCAGCCTGCTTGCCGTTCTCGGCTTCCTCCACGATATCAATGCCGAATCGTTCCCAAGGAACGGAATTCAGTATACCGCTTCAGATATGCTTCTCATAGTCGACAATCAGCGCGCTTAACTTGATGTTCATGGCAATCTTCCTTTGTTATCGTAATGGCGGACATGGTCAAGGTAATCGTCGTGTAAAGCCTCCTCTTTCTACGTCATCATGGTTTATGCGAATGAAGTTGTTGCCCGTAAAATTTGGTGTATGTTCCGGAATTCTCTTCAGGTTGGCTTTTGGCAGAGCCTCCTACGCCCTCATCTTTTACCAGTCTCCATTTATTCCTCATTTCCTCAGCTCAAATTCGTTACACATCGGAAGTTTTGATACTTTTGGCCTAAACACATGTTGAGTTGATCATCTCTCCTACTTGTTGTTTAAACTTATCTTTTAGTCATATGGAAAAGAATAGCCGACTGACTTTAAACGCGAGTGGAGGCAGAATATGATCATCAGACGTGAAAATTGTTATTTTAGATGGTAGATGATGCAATAGCGCACTAAAGTGTAACAGCATCACGGAAGGGGTTGGATATAATTTGGTATGATAGAAAATATATCAAAAAACTCTTATGAGCATTAAACAAAAAGGAGGACGCCATGTTCGAAGAGTTGCAAAAGCTTGTAGATGATTTACTAGACCTTGAAGCATTTTGGGATACTGAAGCTTTGGTACGACCCGATGAAGCCGGGCAGCAATTTGCAAAAGGTGTAACGTACGGATTCAAGCTTGTGGTGGCGATCATTGAAACGAAGAAACAAAAATAGTTCGGGGCTTCGGCCCCTTAGTGGGCCACTGCGAGACTAATTACATTTCAGATGAAACTAAACAACGATTTTGTTTGTCCATAAGAGCTCCATAGACTTCGCTATTGCTAGTTTCAGGGTAAAGAGAAAAGTTTTTGAGAAAGCGCTCATGACCGCCATCTGGCAAAGCTGACCCTTTTGGAAACTTTGGTTTTCAGGCCGGTTGTCCAGTCCGCATCACTGCTGTACCGATGGAGTCGTACATGATCCGGAATGCACTGGGTCCGGCCGGAAGGACGCGCTGAACCTCACCAAATGGAACCAAGCCGAGATTAATGAAAAAACAATAAAATAGCATCAATTTTCAGGCAAATTGTGGGAGTAACCCAGAAATTGGGATGTTACAATTATAAGTAAGTTAAAACTGCTAAATTACTTGGGCCGGAGCAAACTGTAATGCATCTTTGGGCTCTAGGTATAGGAAAGATGAAGATATACGAACCTGTTGTTTAGATCAATCGATTAAAGGTACAGAGTACTCATGGCTTTCGTTGCGTTAATATCAGGAATGTCGATTATTCCTTCCTCCATCTCTTTTTTCCACGTCTTATTCTAACCCTTACGTTTTGTTTAGCCTAAACCCATCTTTTTATGACCTTGAAGTTATGGATGATATATAAACTCATTTTGAGTTTATATATAACATTTCATTCGAAAGGAGGTGTGACTAATGTAAAAAACAATTACAAAGCTTGTATTGTAAATGACTGGCCAACATTAAATCTAGTAAGGAGGAGATTGGTATGACCCTTCGTTTACCCAATGCTATGTTTTTTAAATTGCTTGTGGCCAGCGGAATGATGCTGGTAATGGCTATCATTATGCTCATGTTCTCCGACCGGGCTTCCGCCCATGGATATGTAGAATCCCCGGGCAGCCGTGCTTACTTATGTAAGCTGGGTCAAAATGAAAATTGCGGTTCGATTGTTTGGGAACCGCAAAGCTTGGAAGCGCCGAAAGGATTTCCGCAGGCAGGCCCTGCCGACGGCCAAATCGCCAGCGCAGCAGGGAAATTCCCGGAGTTGGATGAACAATATGCTACCCGTTGGAGCAAAGTGCCGATGACAGCGGGAATGAGAGCATTTACGTGGAAGTTTACCGCCCCCCACGCTACCACCAACTGGAAATATTATATCACAAAGCAAAATTGGGATCGTAATGCACCCCTTAGCCGGAACTCGTTCGATCTGACGCCATTCTGCACGGAAAACTATGGCGGAAAACGTCCTCCGTTCTCTTACACCAATACTTGCAACGTTCCTTACCGGACAGGTTACCAAGTCATTTTAGCCGTTTGGGAAATTCACGATACAGGTAACGCCTTCTATAACGTTATCGACGTGGATTTCGGAGGAAACTTAGATTCGCAAGTCCCAACGGTACCGTCGGACTTGAGCGCGACCGAAGTTGCGGCAACGAGCGTATCTCTAGCATGGAACGCATCGAACGATAACGTTGGTGTAACCAATTATAAAATTTACAACGGTTCGGAACTCATTGGCACCGTTTCCGGCTCGACGTTATCTTATAGCGTTATTGGGTTAAACTCGAACACGTCTTATACGTTTACAGTTCGTGCAGAGGATGCTGTGGGAAATATATCAGACACAAGCCAAGCTGTCACAGTTAGTATGTAATGGCAGCCCCGAACGCCACTGCTGCCACTTTGTTTGTTGGAGGTCCGTTGGAGATTTCCTTGATGGCATCTTTATATTTAGGAGGGATTTATTAATGAGCTTTGCACAGATAGTGCTTCGGAAAACAATTAGGAAAGCGTTTTCCTTAATGGTGGTCGCTCTGCTCCTATTATGCCTAGTACCGGCGATGGCGCTTGGTGCGGAAGGCGTGCAAGGGAAGACCGAACCGGCGCCGTCCGGAGGCGGGGGCAAGATCGTCGTTGGCTACTGGCACAACTTCGATAACAGGTCCTCGGTGCTCAAGCTGCGGGACGTCTCGAAGAAATACGACGTGATCAACGTCGCCTTTGCCGAGCCGGTTTCTCCGGGCAGCGGTACGATGACCTTTACGCCATTCAATGCGACGGTGGACGAATTCAAAGCGGATGTCGCGTATTTGAAGAGCCAAGGTAAAAAGGTGCTGATCTCCCTCGGCGGCGAAAACGGCACGGTTACGCTGTCCGATGCGACGAAGAAGCAGGAATTTATCAGCACGATGACGTCGATTATCCAAACGTACGACTTCGACGGGATCGATATCGACCTGGAAGGCAGCTCGGTCGCGCTGAACGGCGGCGATGCGGACTTCAAAAACCCGACCACGCCGGGCATCGTGAACCTGATTGACGCGGTCCGTACACTCAGCGGCACGTTCGGCAGCGGCTTTGTGCTGACGATGGCTCCGGAGACGGCATACGTGCAAGGCGGGATGGTCGCTTACGGCGGTCCTTGGGGCGCCTACCTGCCGATCATCCACGCGCTGCGCGACAAGCTGACGTATATTCACGTTCAGCATTACAACAGCGGCTCGATGATGGGGCTTGACGGCCACTCTTACGCACAAGGCACAGCCGACTTCCATGTTGCCATGGCGGAGATGCTGCTGAAGGGCTTCCCTGTCAATTACAATGCAAACAACGTATTCCCGGCGCTGCGTCCGGAGCAAGTTGCTATCGGCGTACCTGCGGTGCCGAGCGCGGGGCCAGGTGGCGGATATACGTCGGCGGCCGAGGTACAGAAGGCGATCACGTATCTCGTCAAGGGCACGTCGTTCGGCGGCAGCTACAAGCTGCAAAACCCAGCCGGCTATCCCGGCTTCAAAGGACTCATGACTTGGTCCATCAACTGGGATGCGGCGAACGGGTACAGCTTTGTCAACAGCCACCGTGCGTTCTTGGACGGCTTGAAATAACGGCATTGGTGTAACTTAAAAAAGCCTCCGGCTTCTATGGACTCAGTATCCATAGGCTCGCCGGAGGCTTTATTAGCGCGCTTGGTCAATGGCCGGTGGCATAAGTGTCGGGGGAAGCACCGTCCAGAAACGGATTGCGCCGGCCGGTATGGTACACGTACAGCTCGTGCATCTCCCGCGTGTGTAGAACAGCTTGCGCTCGGCTTGTTGCAGTATATGATGTTATTTCTTTCCTGAATAGGACTTGTCTCCAATTACCTTCTTAATTTCCACGCTAAAGATGGCCTTCAGGAGCAGGTATTTAAACATCCGGATCAGGTCTATGGCGTTTAAACCGTTATCCATAGGTACAAAGGAAAAATCCATGAGTTCCCGCAGCTATCAATGGCCTCCCTAATCTCCAAAGGACTTTTTACACCTAATTTAAAATTCTACGAATACCTGCATCACCTTAGCTGCCGAAGGCTGCTCCGTCAGGATTTAAGATTTTATAGTATTGCTCCCACAATAGATCAGTCTGAGATGTTTTCCCTTCCTTTTTGAGCTTTGCGATTTGATTATACAATTCCTCCAACTTCTTCAACTCGTCTTTGCTTAGAGAATTAGGAAAGCCTATCTTCTCTTCTTGAAAAGATGGGATTTCTTCGTATTTACCCAGAAGATCGTAATATTGAATGTCTAAGCTATAACTTTCATCTTGCAGCTTCCGAGCCTGATTAAAGAGAGCTTCCATTTTTGACAAGTCAGATGAACTAATCGATTTAGGCAGATGTTGTTTTTCTTCATCAAATAAGTTCACCGGTAGAGTATAAGCAGGCTCCCTTAATCCATAATAATCTTGAAAAGGGGCTGGCTCTTTTGATCCATAATCGAAAGCAGGCTCTTTTGATGCATAAGGATGTAAGATTTTATAGCATTGCTCCCACAATGGATCAGTCTGAGATGTTTTCCCTTCCTTTCTGAGCTTGGAGATTTGATTGTACAATTCCTCCAACTTCTTCAACTCATCATGGCTTAGTGAACTGGGCAAGCGTTTCTTTACTTCCTGAAAAGACGGGATGTCTTTATATTTACCAAGAAGGTCGTTATATTGAATGTCTAAGCTGTAAATTTCATCTTGCAGCTTCTGAGACTGATTATAGAGAGCCTCCATTTTTGTCAAGTCAGATGAACTAACGGATTTAGGCAGATTTTGTTTTACTTCATCAAATGGGTTTACCGGGAGAGTACCGGCAGGCTCTATTGATGCAGATGGATTAGAACTAGGTGCACTAAAAACAGGGATAGCTAGCATTGAAGCTGACAGGCTAAGTACAATCGAAGCAGTAATTAATTTTTTTTTCATAGGTTGTTCCTCCTATTTTTGGTTTTGGTAACTACGTATCGTTATTGAACTATGTTAGTCAGAATTTAAAATAGCCCTTGCCCCGCATCCTGCCTTAGCTGCCGAAGACCACTTCATCAGACTCTATATAAGAAACAAGGTCAAGATCCTTCAAAACAAGAATTTGCTCTTTCGTTAATTCTGCAGCAAATCCTTCCATTCCAATTTCATCGTACTTAGATGTTGTTTCAAACTTACCAATTTTCTTTTCTAATTCCTCATACACGTTATCATCAGTAGAATCTTCGAGTAAAACGATGCAAGGGATTTTGCCCGATGCCCCCTTAACTTTTTCGAGAAATTCTTTCGAAATTTTTTCAACAGGCATAATACTCACTTCGTCTTTGATTGGTAGAGTGCGATATTGATCTTCCTTAGGAACTACTGGTTGAATCCGCACTTCATCTTTAAGAGCAACTGGCTGAACTCTTACTGGTTCATTTGCTGAAGCGATCGTATTGCCTGTTGCTACGAATAAAACCGAACCAACTAGCGCCATGCACAATAATCCCTTTGCCATTACTTTTTTCATTTAAAGTCCTCCCTTATTTTAAATCCATGGATTTGCTCCAAAAGAATATTGTAAGAAAATCTAACTCGTATAATCAAAACCTAAGTGCAAGGCTTGTCGCGGAATGCCTACCTCGTGAAAAGGTGATCCAAGTAAGATTGCCTTCTACTTATATCTTCACCCTCCTTAGAACCAAATTAATAAGTCCATTGAACTTATTAATTTGGTTCTTAATATCTCCCCTAGCCCATCGATGAAGGCTTCAGATGTTTGTGGAATCGTAAGCCTCTTTTAAAACGTAACAAAATTATTCTTTATATAAGATTTCATAATATTGTTCCCACAGTGGATCGGTCTGGGATGATTTCCCTTCCTTTTTGAGCTTTGCGATTTGATTATATAACTCCTCCAACTTCTTCAACTCGTCTTTGCTTAGAGAATTAGGAAAGCCTATCTTCTCTTCTTGAAAAGATGGGATTTCTTCGTATTTACCCAGAAGATCGTAATATTGAATGTCTAAGCTATAACTTTCATCTTGCAGCTTCCGAGCCTGATTAAAGAGAGCTTCCATTTTTGACAAGTCAGATGAACTAATCGATTTAGGCAGATGTTGTTTTTCTTCATCAAATAAGTTCACCGGTAGAGTATAAGCAGGCTCCCTTAATCCATAATAATCTTGAAAAGGGGCTGGCTCTTTTGATCCATAATCGAAAGCAGGCTCTTTTGATGCATAAGGATGTAAGATTTTATAGCATTGCTCCCACAATGGATCAGTCTGAGATGTTTTCCCTTCCTTTCTGAGCTTGGAGATTTGATTGTACAATTCCTCCAACTTCTTCAACTCATCATGGCTTAGTGAACTGGGCAAGCGTTTCTTTACTTCCTGAAAAGACGGGATGTCTTTATATTTACCAAGAAGGTCGTTATATTGAATGTCTAAGCTGTAAATTTCATCTTGCAGCTTCTGAGACTGATTATAGAGAGCCTCCATTTTTGTCAAGTCAGATGAACTAACGGATTTAGGCAGATTTTGTTTTACTTCATCAAATGGGTTTACCGGGAGAGTACCGGCAGGCTCTATTGATGCAGATGGATTAGAACTAGGTGCACTAAAAACAGGGATAGCTAGCATTGAAGCTGACAGGCTAAGTACAATCGAAGCAGTAATTAATTTTTTTTTCATAGGTTGTTCCTCCTATTTTTGGTTTTGGTAACTACGTATCGTTATTGAACTATGTTAGTCAGAATTTAAAATAGCCCTTGCCCCGCATCCTGCCTTAGCTGCCGAAGACCACTTCATCAGACTCTATATAAGAAACAAGGTCAAGATCCTTCAAAACAAGAATTTGCTCTTTCGTTAATTCTGCAGCAAATCCTTCCATTCCAATTTCATCGTACTTAGATGTTGTTTCAAACTTACCAATTTTCTTTTCTAATTCCTCATACACGTTATCATTAGTAGAATCTTGGAGTAAAACGATGCAAGGGATTTTGCCCGATGCCCCCTTAACTTTTTCAAGAAATTCTTTCGAAATTTTTTCAACAGGCATAATGCTTATTTCGTCTTCGATTGGCAAAATGTGGTATTGGTCTTCATCTTTGATTGGTAGGGCACGATATTGATCCTCCTTAGAAACTACCGGTTGAATCCGCACTTCGTCTTTAGGAGCTACTGGTAGAATTTTCACTGGTTCATTTGCTGAAGCGATCGTATTACCTGTTGCTACGAATAAAACCGAACCAACCAGCGCCATGCACAATAATCCTTTTGCCATTTCTTTTTTCATTTAAAATTCCTCCTTTGTTTTCACTTATTATTTTCCCTTATTTCACCTCCTCAAACGGTTCGTTTCAAAAAAAGGTTGCAATAAAATTAACTCCCCAAAGAAAATTTTTAATAAGTTGCCGTAATTGCAGTGAAGAAGGTGATCCGATGATCGCTATGGAGCAAGGGGCCCGGCTGTTGAGTCAGTGTGTCTAGGACAAATGCTGTATTTTGCTTGTCTGCTCCACAATCTCCCTGTTAAACAAGTCTAAAATACTCGACAGGTACAACGTTTTTCCGCCAAACGTCAAATACGTAATATCGGTGACCAAGACGCCATGTTATTATATGGTGGCATTTCCCAGTAGTTCGTTCAGTCTCAGCAGCACTTTGGAGTCGACGAAGATATTTGCCGATGAACCTGACTATACAATTCTGTCTGTGATAAAGTCACTGTGTTTTTTTGCGGGTTAGCTTATTGTATAAGTAATGAGAATTGATAAAAAAGAAAATGAAATATTCATTGTCACTTTTTGATCATTCTTAATAAAGAGCTATTCTCCGCTGCTGATCTGAGTTTTATCAACAAGAGAGGAAATATTTCTAATGAAAAAAACTATATTTCTGCCGCATTATTGCTATGTATGTCCATTTCAATGGGCGGATTCTGCCAATCTCATCCCAATGGCTTTCATCTTCACTTCCATCGGGTAACTGCTGGTTGTCAAAGCAAAACACCTCCAAGGTTGAATCCATATCTTATGACATGGTCGCATTCTCTTGAAGGTGTTTTATTTTGTCTCACGTCTGGAGGGAAGTCACCAACGATTCTGCCTTGGAAGAAGGCTTATTATTGCTTAATTCGGATATAAGCGAATTTGCGGAACAATCTGCTTCGGCTGCGAAGCGCTCGACCAATACAGTTTGGCTATGGCGTCTTCTGTATTGTCATAAAACTCCAGCTTGATATCGTACTTCTGACCGGCCGTCAGATGGATATTCCCTGACCATTCCGTTTCCGGCTGGTCAATCCACTTATTGATAACAAGCTGATTATTGACCCACAATCTCACTCCGTCATCGGAACTCGTATAAAATGTGTAGGTTCCCGTATACTCTGGCTTCACTTTACCGGTCCACCGGACTGAAAATGTATCCGCCCCCATGGATGACATCGGGGCTCCACGGCCCCAATCGAAGTTGATAGTTGCATCAGTGCGTGTTGCTTTTAATGTAGTGAAGTTCATATCGTCGTAGTATTGTGCTGTTAGCCCTGTTCCATCGTCTTTAGGAAGCTGATCGGCTGGCGTAAATTTAATCCAGTCATATGCAGCCCGGATCGGAGTGCCCGGATAAGTGAACTTTCCTGTCCAAGGTTCAGTCGATCCTGTACCCGACCACAGATTAACCATAATAAGCCCCGGATTCGTCGGCAGCGCTCCCCGTGTACCCGTTTCGGTATGCACCAACTTATCGTCCACAAACCATTTGATATAGGTCGGGGACCATTCAAATGCGTAATTGTGGAAATCTTCAGCTGCGTCGAAGCCAAGATTGATAATCGTGCTATGATCGCCCGCACCTTTGGTAAAGTAGTTGGTCTCCAGTCTCGTCGTATTCTTGCCGAGAATTTCGATATCAATTTCATCGCTCTTTTCGCCTACATTTTCGTAAGTAAACAATGAAGTGACCAAGCCTTCCCCCTTAGCCGCTTTAAAACGCGCTTCTACTCGTCCATAGCCATACTTCGCCTTAGTCGCATACTCGCCGGAAGCAAAGTTTTTTCCTGAGCAGCTTGAAGGACAATTATTATCCAAACGCAGCGCCATGATGCCGTTATTGAATTCCAGATTGGATGCTTTCCATCCGACGCCAAAACCCGGACCATTCGCCCAGTTGTCGGAAGCGTAAAACATATTGCTGTTCATTGCATTTAATGGTTCATAAAATGCAGTATCTGCAGCCAAAGTCTGTTTCGGTAACGTCAGAACGATAAGCAGCGTACAAAAAAACGCTAACAATAACTTCATTCCTTTTTTGTTTGCATCAAGCACCTTCATCTCGTATACAACTCCTTTTTTTAAAGTATTCTCACCAAAATACTCAGGTAAAGCTTGTTGATGCATCCATTCGCGTCATTTGCGTCAATAACGGGAAGATGATGCGCCAGTACCGGGAATTTCACCTCCTTATCTCCGGTAATGACCGCCTTTAACGTCAACTGCTCGTATATGTCTTCCGCATGTAGAAGTCCCTTGTTAGAAGACGTTACAGCGGTTACCGGCTGAGAAATCGGCCCTTGGCAAGTTACTTGAAAAATAAGGGCAAGTACTTTCTGTTCTGCTTCAGCATCTCTTCGAGCAAGCGCTCGGCCACATTCGCAGATCGGACAAGAGGATGGTGTGCAAGTGCTTGCAGCGCGACCCCCTTGTCTCCAGTTACCGCTGCTTCAATCGCCAGCTGTTCGTAAGTCTTGACCGCGTGTATCAGTCCTTTGACAGCAGGTGGCACCTTTGTTGTCGGGATAGGGACGGGACCTTGCTTTGTCACGGTACAATTCACTTCTATACAAGCGTCATCCGGTAAAAAGTCGAGTATTCCTTGATTCGGTACGTTCAACGTCTGAATATCCTGCGAATCGTTATATAACGAATTCATCAAATTGACAGCCGCCTCCGAATAATAGGCCCCGCCCCGCAGCTCAAGCTGTCTTGGCTTTTCCGCCAAATTGGGATCACGATACAGCTCGAATAACTCGTCTTCGACACGTTTGACAACTTCTGCCCTCGTCCCTTCGGTTCGCTGCGCTTCAAGCTGACTTTCTATCATTTCTTTTTGCAAATAAAAGTATTTCAAATAATAGGAGGGAATTGCTCCAAGAGAGCGAACTAACGATGCATTCCAATCCAGTTGAGGCACATTGCGTGCTGAATATGTACCGCCGCCATTTAACAGCTCCTCCAGCTTTGATTCGCCATCGATTGAAATTTGCGTTATCCAATGCAGATGATTCAAGCCAACAAACTCGCAATATATCCGCTCCGGCGCCACTTCATACAGCCCGCTGAGCCATTTGTATGCGGCAATCGGCGAGTTGCACAATCCAATCGACTTGATTCGCGAATACTTTAGAATCGCTTCGGTGACCATCCCAGCCGGATTAGTGAAATTGAGCAGCCAGGCATCTGGACATAAACGTTCCATAGCCTCGCAAATATCGAGCAAAACCGGAATCGTTCGAAACGCCTTTAACATCCCTCCGGGGCCGGTCGTTTCCTGACCGATCACTCCGTATTTAAGCGGAATCGTTTCATCCCAGGTACGTGCTTCCAGCAATCCGACCCGCATCTGCGTGGTCACATAACCCGCCCCGTCTAATGCTTCTTGACGATCCAGCGTCAATTTAACTGTGATCGGTAATCCCGAACTCGCAATCATTCGCTTCGCCAAATTTCCGACGATATTGAGCTTCCACTCTCCTTCGGGTATATCGAGAAGAATGATTTCCTCAACGGGGAATCGTTCGAAATTACGAATGATGCCATCAACTAGCTCAGGAGTATAGGACGAACCTCCTCCGATAACCGCCAACTTCAAGTGTTTGCTCATACTTCACTCATCTCCTTCAATGTCAATGCCGTTCCCAGTTGCTTGTAAACGGTCTGCTCCAGCCGCCTGCCACCCTTCTCTATCGCCAGCATAACCGCTCCCGCGACAGGTTCTAACGTCAGGACCCGCAGCCTGCACCCCAGCGCAACAGGTGCTACTTGGCTTTCCATATGAGGTATAATATGCCTTGTGTTTCCGCGTGTAAGAACGCTTCCGACCAAAACGAGATCAAACGAATCGCTTTGCATGCCTAACCGTTCAATGACGGTAGCCGCAGTTATGCCAAGTTCAATGCCTTGTTTCTGCAAAATGCGCTCCGCTACACCGTCTCCTTCATCGGCTGCAGGAACAAGAAGCTTCGTTAGATCATAGGGAATTGCCGCTTCCCGGTCTAGAAAATCATGAAACAACTGCTCGACCGATGCATAACCGAGCATGGCAAGTACCGCTTCGGTCAGTCGTGTCGGCTCGCTTCGCCCTTCCCAAGCGCGAATGACAGAGCGAAATACCTCAACGGAAAGCCCCGCTCCTCCCCCGAAATCGCCATATGTGTACCCAAATCCTCCGATCTGCAGCGCTCTTCCTTGCCTGTTGATTCCATAACAATTCGTTCCTGTGCCGCAAATGGAGACGACCCCGAACGGCCTTGTCGTACCTGCCCTCAACCCGATAACCGTATCGCATACGATTTCGAAGTCGGGGAAGCCAAGACCATCGATCATCGGCCTCAATATCCGGAAATCTGCCTCCCTGTCGGCGCCGGCCAATCCGAACATCGCATAAGCAATATCGCTTTTCGTTAGCTGCGCTTCCTGCAAGGCCTGACCCACTGCCTTGCGAATGCTTTGTTCTGCGATCTCTCTGCCAACCTGATGATTACCGCAGCCTCCGTAGCCTGAACCGATAATCATTCCCGTTTCGTCAGAAATGACGGCGATTGTTTTGCTGCCTCCACCGTCGATGCCCAAATAATAACTCATCACACGTCATCTCCTATGTATTTTGTCTCTGATCTCTACATATCCCTGTCGATTCCCTGACAATCAGCTCCGGGACTAGCCGGAATTTCGTCAGTTCAATCGGCGAGCCGTTGATGATGTCCAGAAGCACCTTGACAGCGTATTCGCCCATTTGTCCCGCAGGCTGACGAATCGTCGTTAATCTGGGATGTACTTCTGAAGCTAATTCCTGATCGTCGTACCCGATGACCGAGACGTCTTCCGGCACCCGGTATCCGCCTGCCTCCAATGCTTCAACAACGCCTAGCGCAATAGCGTCATCGCCCGCAAAAACTGCCGTCGGGACTTGACCGCTCTGAATCCAGTCCCGCATAACCTGATAACCGCTGCGAATGCCGAAACGACTGTTTGCGATCAGAAAGGGTGACAACCCCTCGTCCGCCAATGCATCTATAAACCCCTTTTGCCTTTCCCGTGCGCTTAAGAACAGCACCTCGCCGCTTACGTGAGCGATACGCGTGTGACCAAGCGAAAGCAAATGTTTCGTCGCTTCATATCCGCCTTTATAATTATCGACATTGATCGTTGGGATATTGGCATGCTCGTTTTGGTTATCGATGACGACATACGGAATCCCTTTTATCTCCAACTCGGCGATATATTGCTCCTCCCGTACTGGAGACAACACAATGATGCCGTCCACACGATCTTCCTGAAATAGAAAACTGCTTGCTTCCTCCATCTCATGATCGGCTTCGTTCGAAATCGATATCGCTAAAAAATATCCGCTTTGCTTCAACCGATCGTTTACCGTTTTAACAATGCAGTCGAATACGGTATCGCCAAGAGCGGTTATCGTGAGTCCAATAACGCCCGTTTTCCCCCTTACAAGCGTACGCGCTGCCGAGTTCGGAATATAGTTCAGCTCTTTGATCGCCTGGAGGACCTTTTGACGGTTTTTTTCCCTAACGCTTGGCGAATTGTTGAGTACGCGAGATACAGTTACGACGGATAGTCCCGATTTTTTGGCTACATCGAATATATTGACTTTCATCTTAAGTCTCCTAGTCATTGGACACCTATAATTAGAGCCTTTTAACTTTCATGCGGCTATTTCAGTTTCTTTACGTTGTCTTGCCACTTCTCCGTTTTATACTTCAGCAGCTTCTCATATCCGGCTTGCTTTGCTTCCTTCTCCGCCTTATCAAGAATCGCCAGTACTTCCTCATCGCTTTTGGCATTGGTTAGCGCTGTGGCTTTGGCCTTGGAATAAATGTCCGCTACGCTTTGTGCGACAATGCCTTCTTCGGAGTCAGGCGCAGGATCGAGGTTGACGAATGCCGTTGCGTTATATTGTGTCTTCCAGGTAATATCCGTTTGCCAGCGTGTTTCCCAGTTGCGCTTTTCAACCGGTAGGGTAGCTTCAAATTTCGCTTTTGACGAATCGATATATACGGTGTTGCCATTCCATTGGAAATTCACGAGCGAATCCATCAGGTGGTTGCGCCCTTCGGTATCCGATATGAATTTATCCGTAAAGACCGGCGTATCATCCGCAGCCGTACCTTGCCAGTACAACCCTTCAGGTCCCCAGAAAATAATCCGCTGTCCTTCCGGACCCGTCAGCCAATCCAAGAAAGCGAATATCGCTTCCGGATTTTTGGCCGCCTTCGTAATAACACTGACATTCCACCCAAGTTGCTTGTAATCGCCCGGGAATATTTTATTTTTGTCCATTCCCTCCTTACGGATCGGCCATACCATGATATAGCCGGCTTTCGGATCCTGGGCGCGCAGTACCGTATCCCCCTTGGCTCCAAACTCGGTCGGGCTGGATGCGGCATAAACGGCGATGCGTCCGGTCGTTATTTTCTCGATAACCTGATCGCGGTTTTGCGACATGGCGTCTTGCGACATCAATTTTTCGCGGTACAGTCTGTTCGAGAACTGCATCGACTCGCGAAACGCCGGATCGGTAAAAATCGATTGCAATTTATTTCCATTTGGCACAGCAAGCATATTATTGAACATCGGCGGACGGTTTTCGGCAAATGCCGAAGTCAGAATGTCACTGCCTTCAGCGCTCTGTCCCGGCTCAAATGGTATGACATTCGGATATTTTTCTTTGACAATTTTCAAATAATTGTACAAATCGTCGACCGTTTCCAGCTTCGGCGAACCAAGCTCCTCATAAATTTTTTTATTTACCAGATATCCTGCGTTTCCGTTCGGTCGCGACGTGTACCAGTTCGGGAATTGGTATAGTTTGCCGTCCGGGGAACGAAGCATATTGATCGTCGAATCGCCGGCCCATTTTTTCAAATTCGGATACTTATTCAAGTACTCGTCAAACGGAACGAGCATCCCTTCCGCGCGAAGCTTTTCGACATCCGCCCCTCGTTCGAGCCAAATGACATCAGGCAAATTGCCGGAAGCGATCATCGTATTCATCTTTTGCTTGGCATTACCGCCGGAACTGATCGGTACGACGTTGATCTTTTTGTTTTCTTTGATCCATTTCGTTGCCGGATCTGCCCCCCAGGGCGGCATCGTATACCAATCATAGTGGCCGTAGAAGGAAAATTCCAAAGACTGGTCGGTTTCCTTGTGCACATTCGTTTCTTTGCTGCATCCCGCAAGCCATAATGTGGAGAGCCCAATCACCAACGATATAGTTAGCAGTTTTTTCCATTTGTTCATGTTTAATGTTCCCCTCGCAGTTTTGTTATATGGTTAAAGCGAATGCTTCAGACCCGGATTTCACTCTTTCAATGAACCGATCAGCACCCCTTTGACAAAATACTTTTGTACGAACGGATATACGCACAATATGGGTACTGTCGCGACGATCATCGTCGCCATCGAAAGCGACTTGGTTGTCACTGTCTTCATTCTGTCCATATGGCTTTTGGCTGCCGAGTCCATCTGCGACATTTGCTCGCTCATGATATTGGAACTCAAGATTTGTTGGAGCTTCGTCTGAATCGGCAGCAGATCGATCTTCGATATGTAAATCCCCGGCGTGAACCAATCATTCCAGTGATACACAGCCGTAAACAACGACAATGTCGCTATGACCGGTCCCGAAAGCGGCAACACGATTCGGAACAGGATCCCCCAACTAGAGCAGCCGTCGAGTTTGGCCGATTCCTCCAAGCCAGCAGGGAGTCCCAGGAAAAAAGTGCGAAATATAATCATGTTCCACACGCTGATTAGCCCGGGCACAATCATCACCCAAAATGAATCCATAAGCCCGAGCTCACGGATTAGCAAAAAGGTCGGAATCAGCCCCCCGCCAAAATACATCGTAATGACGCAAACAACCATATACGCTTTGCGGCCCATCAGCTCGCGCTTCGACATTCCATAGGCAAAAATGGCTGTAGCCATAATGGCCGAAGATGTCCCCGCAACTGTACGCAGCACAGAGATGAGAAAGCCGTTCAGCAGCCTGCTGTCCCTGAAGACAACTTCATAGTTATCCAGCGAAAACTCGCGTGGCCAAAATGTGACGCCGCCCTGCATCGTATCCGTCCCGCTGTTGAACGATACAACCGTAGCGTTCCAGAACGGGTAAAACGCGGCAAATCCCAAAAAAAGCAGCAAAGTATATATGATGAATGTCATCGCTTTATCGCCATAACTTGTTGTTGCCAAGCCGTACCGCCTCCTGTATCCCATCTTCCTGTTCACCACAAGCTATTCCCCGATTTACGGGCTATATAGTTCGCCCCCGCCAACATACCGACACTAATGACCGCCTTGAGTAAACCGACCGCAGTCGCATACGAAAACCGGGAATTTTGTATGCCCACCCTGTACACATATGTATCAATGACATCGGCTACATCCCTTAAAGCCGGATTCGATCCGAGAAGCAAAATATCGTCGAAGCCGGCATTGAGCAAATTACCGATAGCCAGAATCAAAAAGATGACAATAACCGGCATGATGGACGGCAGGGTAATGAGAAATATTTGCTTCAGCCGTCCTGCCCCATCAATCGCGGCCGCTTCGTACAAGTGCTGATCGACACCTGCAATCGCAGCCAGATATACGATAGAGCTGAATCCGATTTCTTTCCATACGCCTGTCGTTACAAGAATTGTCCAGAAATATTCGGGCAACGATAGGAAATTAATGGGCTCGTCTATCAAATTTACCCCTAGCAGCAGGAGGTTCAAGCTACCGTTATCTGTCGACAGCAAGGATGCGACAAAACCCGATACGATCACCCACGATAAAAAGTGCGGCAGATAGCTGATCGTTTGAATCACCCGTTTGAACGTCATATTCTTCACTTCATTGAGCATCAGCGCGAGTATAATCGGTGCAGGAAAACCGATCATGATCTTCAATGAACTGATGATGATCGTATTCCGAATGACTTTCCAGTATTCAGGCGAGTTAAAAAATGCCTCGAAATGTTTGAATCCAACCCACGGACTTCCCAAAAATCCTTTAAACACACTGTAATCTTGAAAGGCTGTCAAAACACCGTACATCGGTATGTAGCTGAACACAAAGATAAAAACAAGTGCCGGCAGCACCATCAGTTGAATGTCCAATTGCTTTATAAAACGTTTGATTGAGCTAGATTGAATCATATGAACCTCCCTTGTCGGTAGTCTGGAGATGACTTTACCAATAATTAAAACCTCTTAACTTTCGATTAAAAAAAGAAGTTATTAAAGCCATCCCCTTTCAAGAACTATTGATTTCGGAGAGAGATTCACGGAATTCCGGTAAACTTAGGAACTGAAAAGATAAACTGTCAACGACGATTTGTATCCGCTTACATTGACTCAGACCGACCTGTAATCAATGCCCGTAAGCGTTGGCAGTATTAGCCTCGACAAGCTTGCTTCTCCCCGCGCCATCGGCACATGCTGCCTTATGGAGGTTCTTATTTGGGTGGAACTTGAAGGCCCATGCGCCTTTAAAGGACATGAGCCCTATCGGCCATTATTTCAATTTCCACAGCGCAGCGGCGTTCGGCGGTTCCCATCCTTGAAGCGATGTATGAGGCTGGAGACAGACGTATGTTTTGCCTCCGTAAGATACTTCGTCGTTCACTTTGTAGTTGACGTTTTCCGCCCAAGGCTGCGCCCCGGACCCAACATCTGTTGTCACTTGAATTGAAGCCCCCGGGGATACGTTGCCTGCAGCGTCTGTCGCTTTTACAGTGAACGTGTAAGACGTATTGGCCCTCAATCCGTTCACAGTCACGAATGTGCCGGAAACGTTCAACGTTGTTGCGCCATAGGATACGATATATCCCGTAACGCCTACATTATCCGTGGAAGCATCCCACGTCAGGCTGATACTGCTGGAAGTTTTCCCAGTGGAACGCAGGTTGCCCGGCACTGTTGGGGCTTGCGTATCGCCACCACCGCCTTGGAGAGCGCCGTGCAATTTGCTCAGCAATGTTTTGTTCCGGTCCCCACTGAACTCCCAGAACATAGCTCCGCCCAAACCTTTCGATTTGACGAAAGCGGCCTTGTAACCGAAAGATTCTACATCGTCGTAAGAAATGAACGTGCCACCGGACGGATTGAACAAGTAAGGAACTTTAGCTACATCATTCCAATAACGGGTATAGCCGTTTTTGTTGATATAGTTCGTTTCAAGATCATAGAAATCGAAATTGCCTTGTTCCCATGTGCCTTTAGGGATGCCCGTGCAATGTTGATATTGCCCGTTGCCGGTAGCCGCACATCCGCTCCAACCGCGGCCATAGAATGGCATGCCCACGACGATTTTGTTTGCCGGTACGCCGGCATCGAGATGGCCTTGCACGCCTGCCTCGACGTTGAATTTTGCCGCGTTTGGCAATCCTGCCGCCACCGCAGCCGGATCGTTGTACAATGGCGAGTTATGGCCGCTGATGGTTTGCCATCCGCCATTGAAATCATAAGTCATGATATTAATCCAATCGACCGTTTGCGCGATCTTGTCTAACTCCGTATTTTGGACATAAGACGGACTTGCACCTGAAGCGATGGTCAGCAAATAATGTTTGCCGTCGACGATGCCTGCCGCATCCAGTTTTTCGCGAACTTTTTGCAGCAGCAGCGTAAAGTTTTGTTTATCCTCCGCCCGTCTGCTGTTGCCTGCCAATCCTCCATTCACCGGGTACTCCCAGTCAAGGTCAACGCCGTCGAACTTGTATTTCCGCAGGAAATTAACGGCCGAATTCGCAAAGTTTTCACGCGTATCCGCACCGGCTGCCACATCGGAGAAACGATTGGACCAGGTCCATCCGCCGACCGAGATGATCGTCTGCAAATTCGGGTTCGCCTGCTTCAACTTCCAAAGTTGCTTGAAATTCCCCTTAATCGGCTCATCCCATGTATCGCCGGGGTAGCTTTTCTGCACGTCAATCCACGGATCGCCTAAGACGATTGTACCGTTCGGAACACTGATATTGCCGACTTCATCCTGGCAGGGCCACGTGTTTGGATTCGGCCCTGTCGGATCGGGGTTTCCGTGTATTCCGTTCCAGCAAATATCGGCAAACGCATAGTTGATGTGCGTTACCTTAGAGACGTCCATCTCATTGACCTGGTAATTACGTCCGGTCGTGTTCGCTCCCCAGGAAGGATAATAACCCACGATTTTATATGCGGATGCCGCCTCGGCTTTCTGATTGCCAATTGAGAAAAACTGGAACATAGTCAAAATGAGTACCACGATTAAGGCGATGATAGTCGTTTTTCGAATGTTTTTTCCTTGTGCGATCATAAATGATTTCCTCCTCTTTCCAAAATAAATATCATGCACCATTTTAAAGCTACATTCCATAATTTTACATCCCTCCCTAGAGCAATCGACGGTTCCCGGAACTACTGAGATTATTGCAGTTTGCAACCAGTTGCCCATAGAAGCCGTTCATGCCAGCATACAGTTTCTAAATGAGCACATCACCTCCCCCATGACGACAAACCTTCGCTAAGTGTAAAATGTTGTCCATAAACGCATTACAGCATGCCACCCAAAGTAATTCACCGCTTTACCTTACCAACAATTGTAACCGTTTACGATCAAGGATACTTCCACAATTCTCCTGCGAAATTATGCTATTTTATCGTTTTATCGTTTATTTCATTAATCTCGCAAGTAGAAGTCGTTGCGGACACAAAGAGCGCCCCTCGTTTGTCGGGCGCTCTTCTGCATGCTATAGCATCGCCAGGATGCTTGGATCTTTAATTTTGCTGTCCTCTGCCAGCAGCAGCAGCTTGGACATAATTTCCGCTGTGCGCGGATCGCTGTCGGCGAACGGCAGGAACAGTCGGCCGCGGCTTTGTGAATGAACAGGCAAAATGGTAAGCGCGCCTGTCCCTTTTTTATGCACGATGCCTGAGCCCATATGGACGGTGTATTCGCCAAGCTTGCCTGCAACATGCGCATGAGAGCCTTCCAGCCGCACATTGTCGACCTTCAGCAGCATGAGCAGCTCTTGGGCAATCGCGATACGCATTTCCACGGTCGAATGGCTGGCCTCCGGATCGACGCCGCCGGCGTGAGCTATGCTGACGACGAGGTCGATGTCGCGCATCACTTCCGAGAAAATAACCGGGGGTACTTCCGCCAGCTTGACCGCTTCCATCGTCTCGCGGTTGAAGAACTGCACCGTCTCCAAGGTTGGCGGCTCAATATCGGCCGGCGTAAACCAGTCGGCCATCGCATACATGCGGGCAATCAGGTTTTCCTTGTAGTACACCTTTTGCAGCCCTTCCTCGTAATCGACGGTCCACGTGCGGCCGCGCAATAATGCTACGGTCCGCTGAGGCTGTACCTGATGGCCGGCGTAACGGCGGGATACCGTAACCGCAGCAGTTTCATCGGCGTTCAGACGGTAATATTCGCGAAATACCTGCTTGAACGGCTGCTTGATCTGCCGCACAAACAAGTCCCGTTGAAATTCGCTCCAGCGCCCGGACGCATAGAGATGAACCGGATGGGCAAGCAGCAGTTCGGCATCCGACTGCAGCGTCAGCAGGCTGCCGTCCGGCTGGCGCAGCGTGAATGCGTCCGCCCCTTGGTCCGGCTCCTGCAAATATCCGATAACGCCTTCCCCTGTCTTCGACCCTGCCGCATCAATCCAGACGAGATGGCGCACGAGCGGCGCAATGACCGGATTGTGAATGATCGCACCAAGCTCTTGCGCAGTGAAGCGCGTACCATTTTCCATCGCCTGCTCGAAGCTGAGCTTCGCACGGGTATACTGATCCTGGAGCTCCTTTTGCGTCTCTTTCATGGCCAGTACCAGTTCATCCTTGCGCAAGGCAGCCGGTATGCTCTTCTGGGCTTTACCGCCCTTCTCAACCTTCAGCTCCACTTGACCTTCATCATCAATTTCCAGCCATAGCTTCGTGCCATGAATATCTTGCGGGGAAAAATAAGCCGCGATTTCTCCGATTTTTTCAGCTTCAAGATCCCAGGTCATCCGATTGACATCGCCGTAGCCTGCATTGCGCGCCAAATTTTCGAGGGCTATGGCACCTGCCTTTCCTTCGCTTTCGCGACGCTGAGCGCCGAAATGCCTGCTTTCTTTCAGGAACTGTTGGATTAACTCATACCGCTCTAACACTTCCCGCTTGTTTCCGGCCGCGATTGGCAGCAAAGCATAGCTGAGCAGCTTGTCCTTATTTCGGGCAGAGCGGATGCCCTCCACCAGTTCCTGCTTATCCAATTTCCCTAAGGTGGCATCGGCGAACAACTGCGCGCGTCGGTGCGAATTGCCGCCATCGGTAATATATTTGGCGCAGCTATACAGCAGGTCAAAGCGCTCTGCGCCGAGCGTTTCATGAGCGCTTCTGAACCAATCTCCGTCGAAGGCGCCGTCATTGAAGCTTTGCGGACTGATCGGCGAGAAGATCGCCACTTCCGTCTCCTTCTGCGCAGAGAAGGTTTCGTTAATATGGGCGTGGAAATACCATGCCGCACTCTTTAGTCCCGACCAGCCCAGGTGCTGCTGCACGATATCAACCCATTGCGGCGCATACATGGCCGCTTCCAGCAAGCGCTGCTCGGTCAGATCCGTCTTCTCCAGCAATGCGGCGAGCTGTGCCGCGTCTTCGCCTTTGGCGGGATAACAGCATTTCAGCAGCGAGCTGAGCACGGCCTTCTTCGTCAGGCTGCTATTGTAGACGTAACCGCGCTGGAACGTTTCCTTCCCCAGTCCGGTCAAAATAGCGACAAAGTAGCGCATGCCTTCAAATCGCTGAATCTCTGACGACAGCTCCGATACATCTGTCGGCAAATCGCCGCGTCGCGATTCGATTTCGACAATACGGCACACCGCCTGCTCCAATAGCGGCCTCACGCCCGGATAGCTTTCCAGCAGCGGCTTGCTCCAATTCGGATGCGTTAACAGGCGGATGAAATCTTTTGCCAGGCTCCCTACCATCTTTTCGCGCAGCAGGACCCCGTCGCTGATCAGCCCCAGATGATGCGCACGCATATAAGAATCAACGGACAACGTAGCGCTGTCGGCGCCCTTTAACAGTCTGCAGCTGGCATAAGCGGTGAAGAAATATTCCGCAAATTGCTCGTCGCTTCGCGCGCACTGCTTTGCGCACGTCAGCCACTGCCCCAACAGGCCCGATCCCAAAGCCGGAAAGGGGGTTCCCTCCTGATGCCAATAAAAGGTTCCTTCATCCAGCTCCTCTCGCGGCAGTACACACTGCTCAACCGTCAGCCGTGCCCGCAATGAACGGTAGATGGCCATACAAACCGTAAAGCTTTCAGTCAAGTCGGTTTCATGAAACAACAGCTGAATCAGCTGATCGGTTTTTCCCTTATGCTTGAGCTTTTCCAGCACCTTGTCCAGCTGCTCCGCTTTTTGCTTATCCCTCACATCCGCATAGAGCTCTGTGAACCATTGCTTTTCCGCGGCATAGCTGATCGTGTGGTTCTCACCTACGAACATGAAGACCAGCATGCGCATCGGCGTCAGCTGCAAATCCCGCGCAGCCTGCCGCCATACCTCCGGCAACGGGTAGCTGTCCAGCGAATCCTCGGCAGCTTCTTCGCCATCGGCTTTTTTTACCTTGGCCAGCCCGTACGTCTGATTGCCGAGCAGCACCTTTTCGGAATAGTGGCCATAATCCTGCCCTTCATACTCATAATTGTAGTGCTCCTCGATGAGCGCTTCGAAATGCCGATAAATCGCCGCAACATCCTCCGGCCGCCACGCCGCATACTGCCTCACATATTCCGCTTCCCGCTCGGCTTGCTGCCGATCCGATGCGTCGGCCAGCTCCGGATGATCGTATTTGGGCGGTATCGCCACGTTCTCATTCACATCGTACAAGCCGAAGCCATTCTCGGCGCCATCGCCCGCATCTGCAGCATGCAGCAGCTTATCGATCAGCACCTGCTCTGGTGCTGTAGCCCGCCCCTTCTCATGCAGCGATTGAACATGGGCCCGTACTTGCGGATAAAGCGCTTGCCGCTGCCCATCCTGCTGCAACGATTCGGCAATCGCAAGCCCGGCCAGCCGCTGCTGTTCATTCGAGGCGGACAAGAGCTTACCCGCCGCACGCAGCAGCTCCTCATCGGTCTGCTGCATGAGCAGCGTAATGCAGGCTTGACGCAGGGTGCCTGTCTTCAGCTTCAATAGCTCAACAATTTTGTCCAGCTCGGCAGCGGCAAGCGCCGATTGCCCGAGCAGCTTAATCGCCGCCTCGCGGTTGCTTGTGCTTTTGTCATTCAACGCTTGCAGCAAATACTCGCGATGTTTTCCGGACGCGGCAGCTCCGATCAAATTAACCAGCAAACCGTACCGCAGGTTTGAGCTCATCCGTTCGCTGCAATCTATCAACTGTTCGATCATTGCGGCATCGCGGTCATAGGCCGCCAACGTCATCATGCGCCGCAATAGCTCATCGGCATCTAGCGTTGCCACCGCCCAAGGGAATACGCTCCCCTTAAAGGTTTTCGTCTCTTTGAGCTGTCTCAGCGACTGCAATAAAGCATGGAACTGTTCGCGCCGCTCTACAAGGTCCCCGCTGATCGGAGAATTGCGCAAATCGATAGCCTCGTCCCCATAATGGTAGTCGATGCGATAGTCGGCATAGAGGCTGTTCATCAGCCAAGCCATCTGCTCCGGGTCATCGACGGCTGACGGCAGATGTCCGCTCGCAATCCGATGCTGCATCTCCGACTGGTTCAGTTGGGCCAGGAAGTATAGCGAAGCCAGCTTCTTATATCTGGCGCCGTCCTTCAACACGCGCTGGATGCGCGTTGTGGCTTCGCCAATATCATAGGTCGCCGTCGCCCACAGCGAGAAATAGTAGACCAACGTATCTTCGCTATGTTCCGCTTCCTCCCGGTAGCTCTCATCCGTCAGAGCTCGCAGGGCAAGCTCCAGACATTTACGGATGACCGCTGGCTTCTGATCGGTAAAGGCAAGCCCTGTCCACGTATCGAGCGCCCGGATCACCGCGCTGAAACGCTCCAACTGATGCTCCAACACGATTCGAATCAAGTAGACGGCGGCCTCAACGGTTCCTTCGTCCAGACTTTCCATAATGTGTTGGCGCAGGCCCTCCTGCAGTCTGGCCGCAATCAGGAGACGCCCCAGCATTTCGTAGGCTTCTACGCTATGGCTCTGCACAATGCCGAGAATCATCGGCCTTGTCAGCATCGCCGTCTGATTTTCGCTTAACATGATGTCTCTAAGCGCCTCAATGACGGTTTCGTTGCCCCTATCGAGCTCGCAGGCGATGCGATCGCCCATAATAGAGTCATCCGGCAGAATGATATCATGCCTTGTCAAATAATCGTGCAAGGTGCACTCATAAGCAAGAGCGTTATAGTAATATGTAATTGTCGCCAGTATGGCTTCCATATAATGAGCCAGATCGCGGGAACGATAACCTTTGCGATCATAGGTTGAAGTTGAATAGGTAAGCAAAATGCGGCGACGCAACAAATCCAACAGCTCGGCCCCGTTCTCCTCTCCGAACAGCAGCGCCAGCGCCGAAGACAGCGGTCCCGCCCACAGCTGCTCGGCATCGGTCATCTCATGAATCGGACATGGATAGGCGCGATTCAGATCGGCAATAAACAACTGCTCGCGCTTTTCCTTGTTCTGGTATGTGGCCGTCAAATAGTCCAGCAGGCTGGAGGCTAACGGATAGTGCTCATGATTCTTCTTCGTCTGCAATTGCTCAGACAAGGCATCCAGCGGCTCACGCTTATACTCAAGATGAATACGTTCTGTCATGTTAAAACTCCCTCTCCTATTAGCCCATCATTCCCGACAGCATGGTCAGTCGTATAAAGGTAAAAACCGATCCGGGCGCAATCGTCAGCGGCGCCTGCAGATCCTCCACAACTGTGTCATTAATCAGCACTTTGTAAATGCCGTCCTCAAATGCCTGCAAAGCCGTCTCGACCGCAGTCACAGCATTTGCCTTCCGGTCGTCATAAGCCGCCTGGAAGCCTACCTTGCCGGATTCAGCTTGTTCCTCCAGTTGCCCGGGACTTAAATAAGGAAAAATAGATTGCTCGATGCTGCGCGCGTTAAAACGCTGAACTTGATCTGTCACAATCGCCCGAATCGCATCCCCCAGACACTCCACATCGTCAGGCAGCGACGCCTCAATGAGCTCCAGCACCGGACGCCTTTTGCCGGCCGCTTTGACTCTGAAATAGATTTGCACCCCTTCGCCTCCTGTTATCAAAAATTTGTCCCTTCGAGGGCAACAAATTTTGATATTAATAGTGTCATTATATCATGCGGCCTCCTCTTGTTCCCTTTTTTTTGTGAAAATACGAACATACGACTGACTATTTTACCCGACCTAGATGTTCCGGTTTCAGCTTCCAGAATGCTTATAAAACGGTTAACGGAATTTTATTCTGCGAATACCCGCATCCCGCCTTAGCTGCCGAAGGCTACTCCATCAGGATATAAGATTTTATTATATTGCTCCCACAATGGATTAGTCTGAGATGTTTTCCCTTCCTTTCTGAGCTTGCAGATTTGATTGTACAATTCCTCCAATTTCTTCAACTCATCATTGCTTAGAGAACTAGGGAAATATTTCTTCTCTTCCTGAAAAGATGGGATTTCTTCGTATTTACCAAGAAGATCGGAATATTGAATGTCTAAGCTATAAACTTCATCTTGCAGCTTCCGAGCCTGATTATAGAGAGCTTCCATTTTGGCCAAGTCAGATGGACTAATTGATTTAGGCAGATTTTGTTTTACTTCATCGAATGGGTTTACCGGGAGAATGCGGACGGGATGAGGTGATGGAATCGGCTCTATAGAGACCACTCCATCAGACTCAATATAAGAAACAATGTTAAGATCTTTCAAAACAAGAATTTGCTCTTTCGTTAAATCTGCAGCAAATCCTGCGAACCCTGTCATATTATACCTATGCGTTGTTTCAAACTTGCCAATTTTCTTCTCTAATTCCTCATACACCTTATTATCAGTAGAGTCTTGGAGTAAAACTATGCAAGCAATTTTTCCTGATGCTCCTTTAACTTTTTCAAGAAATTCTTTAGAAATTTTTTCAACAGGCATAATTCTCACTTCGTCTTTATTTGGAGTGACCGGTTGAATTCTTACTTGGTCTTTTGCAGACACGGTCGTATTACCTGTTGCTACGAATAAAATTGAACCAACAAGCGTCACGTACAATACTCCCTTTGCCAATTCTTTTCTCATTTGAAAGTCCTCCCTTATTTTTAAAAAATCCAACTCTCTAAAAATAATCAAAACGTAAGTTGCCTGTACTGTCGCGGAATGCCTGCCTCGTGAAAGGCAATTTAAGTAGAATCGTCTTTTACCTATAACCAAATTAATAAGTCCATTGAACTTATTAATTTGGTTATATCAATTTAAACCAATTCCTTATCGTCCCCAATTCTTTCAAATTCCTTCTTTAATTTATCAATTGGCTTTTTGTCCCCTTTAAAATCCTTTTCAATCTGGGCAAGGTCTTTCTTCTTCTGTTTTACAATTTCAGCAGCTTTTTCATTTGACCCTCCAATTATCGAATCATCACCACAGTAAACTTGTCACGGCTTATGCCGCTGGTGTCTTCTGTCGTTTTATTTCGCAATTTTCTTCTCAATCGGCTTGAAATTTTTGGTATCATTCCACATCTTTTCGAATTGATCCGAGAAGGTGTTAGCTGCTCCTTCCTCCCGGATCACAGCCAGAACCTCATCGTTCGTTGTGCTGGCGGGCTTGGAATAATTGTATGAGCCTGTTGTAACGACCTTTTTGTCTGCGATCGTCACCTTTAGGTGCATTAGGCCGTTATGACTGTTGACCTTCGTCGGAATCTCTGCACTGCCTAAAATCTTCAATGCCTCTTGTTGCGCCTTTCCCTCAGACTGCGTTTTGTCTGTAATGACTCGCACTGTAACCCCCCGCTTCTTTGCATCTCGGATAGCTGCTACTATATCCGGATGTGTGATGCTGTAGATTGCAATGTCTAGTGTCCCCTTGGCCGAGTTAATCACATCAATCAAAACCTTTTCAGGGTGCTGATCAGCCCTTGTAAAGGCATATTTTACGTCCGCAGACACTAACTGCTTTACAGGTTCCTTTGCGGAAACAGATGTTTGTGGACCCGGCTCGGTTTTATGCACTGGCGCCGTAACTTCTTTCTGCGGTTCTGCCTTCGTACAACCTGAAATCATTAGTATAGCTATGAGTGCGAACAGTCCGAAATACTTTTTCATTGTCTATTTTCCCCTAGGCTTTTTTCAACACTGTGTAACAATTTTATCCTTTATATATGATTTCATCTTTATATAAGATTTTATTATATTGCTCCCATAATGGATCGGTCTGGGAAGTTTTACCTTCCCTTCTGAGCTTGGAGATTTGATTGTACAATTCCTCCAACTTCTTCAACTCATCTTTGCTTAGAGAACTAGGGAAGCCTTTCTTCTCTTCCTGAAAAGATGGGATTTCTTCGTATTTACCAAGTAGGTCGTTATATTGAATGTCTAAGCTATCAATTTCATCTTGCAGCTTCCGAGCCTTTTTAAAGAGAGCTTCCATTTTTGACAAGTCAGGCGAACTAATCGATTTAGGCAGATTTTGTCTTTCTTCATCGAATGAGTTTACCGGGATAATATGGACTGGCTCTTTTGATCCATAATCGAGAATAGGCCCAGGCTCTGTTGATGCATAAGGATCTAAGATTTTATAATATTGCTCCCACAATGGATCAGTCAGAGATGATTTTCCTTCCTTTCTAAGCTTGGAGATTTGATTATACAATTCCTCCAACTTCTTCAACTCATCTTTGCTTAGAGAACTAGGGAAATCTTTCTTCACTTCCTGGAAAGATGGGATTTCTTCGTATTTACCAAGTAGGTCGTTATATTGTCTGTCCACGCTATCAAGTTCATCCTGCAGCTTCCGAGCCTGATTAAAGAGAGCCTCCATTTTAGACAAGTCAGATGAACTAATTGATTTAGGCAGATTTTGTTTTACTTCATTGAATGGGTTTACCAAGGGAATTGGGGCAGGCTCTATTGATGCAACCGGCATAATATGGGCTGGATTAGAACTAGGCGCACTAAAAACAGGGATAGATAGCATTGAAGCTGACAGGCTAAGTACAACCGATGCAGTAATTAATTTTTTCTTCATAGGTTTTTCCTCCTAATTTGGGTTTTGGCGACTACATATCATCACCGAACACAGTGACGAAAGTGCTATGGCAAATGTTGCACATTGATAATTAAAAAATTTTTTTATCGTGCACGCCGGCGGAAAGATTCCGTTTGCCTTGCGTCAAGTATTCCCCATCCTCCTGTGTCGCATCTGTCCCGTCTGACAAGAGCTGGGGATCATAACCTAATACGTTTGTGATACGAAGCGGATGGTGGCCTTTTATCGCACGGCTTCTATGACGGCAATATTCTCCTATGCCTCCAGTTTGCCCAATTCCACCTCCAAGCGGTACATCCAGGATTCGAATCCCGAGAAAGTTGCACCCGACGGAACAACCTCGATCAATAAATAATTTAATTTTAAATCCCCTTTCCATCATTACTTATACAATTAAATTCAAAAAATCTCAGTGACTTTATCACTAATAGACCTGTTTAATCAGGTCCTTACACCTTTCTGGATGTCACTGTTTAAATTTCATGCTGTAACTTTTCTGCTACATTTATTCATCCGTCATACTTTATTTCGATTAGACAGTTCTATCCATAATTTACCGAAACGAATCAAGCTTATGGACAAGAATTCGCGTTTGATCTGAAGTATGCAGGGAAGACAGGAAGATGGTACGTTTAAATAAAAAAAGCCCTTTCTAAATTTCGAAGGGCTTCTATAACCTAATTAATAATTCTACGAATACCAATACGGCTAGCGGCCCCATATGGCCCATATCGTGACTCGTAACAATCAGCTTGGTGATCGAATCCAGCCGAAGTCGCAGGAGATGGCCGCTTTTGAAAAGTCACCAAATCCGGATACCGCAGTCGACAAGAATCACCTCGCGTTCGTCTTGAAGCAGCACCGGCTACACGCCCTACTTCTTTAACTCTTTATACTTGTCGTAAGCTCTTTTTTGAATGCTTTCCAGCTTATCGTAGTTCATCGATTTGACTTTGGCTACGTACTCATCAAATTTACTCAGCGGTTCTTGACCGATAATAAATTTGCTAAGCATGCTGTCGACATACGTATCGATCTGCGTCGTAATCTTGTTATACTCGTCGAAATCGGCATCGGTATATTTAAAGGTCGGTGCCGGGTCGGCGAACAGCTTATTATCCATATAGCTGAACAGTTGTCGGCATACGTCCGGACTGGAGCAAAGCGCTTTCTCATACCGCACATCCTGACGGAATCCGATCAACGCTTGCGTACCGATTCTCCACAGCGCTTTCCGCGGCCCGTCCGGATTTTTCATAATTTTTTCCGTATAAACGAGCACTCCGTCCGCCCCTTTGGTATACGAATCGCCCTCGACGCCGAAGTTCAATAAAATCTGGCCTTCTTCGCTGTATACATAATCGAAAAGCTTCATTGTCGCTTCCACATTTTTATTACTCGCGCTGATCCCCCACGCCCATGGAACGGTAATAAGCTGTTGACGACGGGTTGATGCCTTATCGCCTTTGTGAAGAACCGGAGGTTTGGCTACTTCAAAATGGAACCCGGGAATCTTCTTCGCTTCCGGCATATCGTTGAATTCGGACAAAAACCCGATCCAATGGTTGGTAGCTCCCACTTTATCGTTAAATATGGCGGCTTTGAAATCCTGCTCCTGCCGGGATAAAAACTCTTTATCGATCAGTCCTTCACTGTACCATTTATTCATCGTCGCCAAATACTCTTTGGCGCGCGGATCGATCGGCGTAAAAATCAGCTTATCGTTTTCTACTTTCCAGCGGTTGTGGACATTCAGGTCGATCCCCCATGCATCGGCGAAATTCAAATAATACTTATCATCCTGGCCGCCAACCGAAGAAAACGGAATTTCATCGTTCGGATTGCCATTCCCATTGGCATCCTTCTCTTTGAACGCTTTCAACATGTTGTACCAATCGTCCATCGTTTCGGGCATCGGCAATCCGAGCCGGTCAAGCCAGTCCTTGCGAACGAGCGGTCCTTCCGACGTGCGCACGGCGGATAGCATCGGGATGGCATAGATGTTGCCATCAAACGAGACCGTTTGAATTTTGGCTTCCGGATCGTCCATAAGATGCTTTTTGATGTTGGGCGCCGATTTCGCGATAGGATCGTTTAACGGAATGAATGCTCCGGACTGGCCGTATTTGTTGATGTCGGTGATGCTGCCGGATACGATATCCGGGTATTGCGCCGAAGCGATCATGACCGGCAGCTTCGTTCTCATGGTCTTGATATCCCCTGTTGTGAATTCAAAATCAATGTTTAACCTTTTCCCCAGTTCCTTCCATACCAAAGTTTCGTTCGTATACAAAGCATCTGAAGTACGGCTGGCAATAAAGACGCTCAGCTTAGGCCGCTTTCCGTCCGACGCCGGAGCGTTCGCGCCCGAATCTGCCGTATCCGAATTGCTGCTGCATCCCGGCAGCGATGTCATTGTGAGCGCTGTCACAATACTGAATACGATCCATTTGGAGGTCATTTCCATCCCCGTCCCCTTCTCTTGTTAGCTTAAGATTCTACATTGAACACGACATATTTAACTTTTTATCGCTCCAATCATCACACCCTTTACAAAGTGTCTTTGCAAAAAAGGATAGATGAAAATAATCGGAGCAGAGGTAACGACAACAGCCGCATATTGAATCGTAATCGGCAGAACCCCCGAATCGGACGTGAGCGCAAGCTGCATCTCTTTATCGAAGGAGCTGTCGCGGATAATTCTCACCAATAACGCTTGCACCGGCAGCAGCGACTCCCGGTTCAGCAAGATCATCTCCCAGAAAAACGAATTCCATTTGCCGATCGCATAATACAGCCCGATTGCGGCTAACACCGGCTTCGACAGGGGAAGCACAATGCCGGCAAAGATACGCAGATCGTTTGCCCCGTCGATTTTGGCGGACTCCAGCAGCTCCTTCGGGATGCTGTCAAAATAGCTGCGGACGATAATGATATAGAACGTGGATACAGCTGCGTAAAGCAGAACTCCCACTCGGGAATCCAGCAGATGCAAATTTTTCATCACCAGATAGAACGGGATCATTCCGCCGCCGAACCAAAGAGTAATCGCAAGGAATCCGGTAGCGATTCCACGAAACTTCCAGTCCTTTCTCGTCAGCGGATAAGCCGCCGTTGTCGTTAATCCCAAGCTAAGCAGCGTTCCGCATACGGTATAAAACAACGTATTGCCATAGGCTACAAAGATGCCTTTGTACGTTAACACCGTTTGGTAGGCCGCCCAATTCAGTCCTTTCGGCAAGAGCAGCACTTCATTGCGCATCACGCTCCCGATATTGCTGACCGACAAACTGACGACATAAATAAACGGATATAGCGTTACGATACATACTAAAATAATGAAAGCATAGACAATCAGCGAAAATAACCGGTCTCCCGCTTCAACCCTGCTCTTCATGACTTTCCTCCTCTGCGCTACCAAAGCGATGTGCCGTTTGCTTTTTTGCTTAGCCAATTGGCGCCGAACACGAGAACGAAACCGACGAAGCCTTGGAATAATCCGATCGCGGTGGCGTAGCTGTAATTGCTGTTCAACAACCCTTGCCGGTATACGTAGGTGTTCAGCACGTCCGCCGTTTCGTATGTAGTCGGATTATAGAGCAGCAATATTTTTTCAAAATCGGCGTTCAGCATATTGCCCAAGCTTAGGATAAGCATAATCAAGATGGTCGGAACCAGACTCGGAAACGTGATGTAACGTAGCTGCTTCCAGCGGTTCGCGCCGTCGATTTTGGCTGCTTCGTACAGTTCCGGGCTTATTCCGGACAAGGCGGCGAAGTAGATGATGGCCGAGAACCCCGCTCCTTGCCATATCCCGATAACGACGTAAATCGTCCGGAAATATTTCGGATCCTGCAGGAAGTAGATACTTTCAAAACCAAGTATCCCAAGAAAAGCATTCACGACCCCCGTGCTGGGAGAAAGAAACGTAATCGCCAGTCCGCAAACGATGACGCTGGAGATAAAGTAAGGTAAATAGCTGATCGTTTGCGCCACTTTTTTGAACAAAACCGATCTGATTTCATTAAAGCAGAGAGCCAACAAAATAGGGACCGGAAATCCGAAAAGCAAGCTGTACAAGTTTAGCAGAAACGTGTTTTTCAGAATTTGCATAAAATAAGGATCGGAAAAGATTTCTTGGAAATTTTTAAATCCTACCCATTGGCTGCCGAATATCCCTTTGACCACATTGAATTTTTCAAACGCAATAACTAATCCGAACATGGGCCAGTACGCGAATAACAAGTACCAGACCAGCGTCGGTACAAATAAGAGGTACAGCCATTTGTTCTTGATCAAATCGCTCTTCCATTCCAGGATGCCCGGCTTTTCCCCAGATGCATTCGCCGCCTTCACACGTTCGACCCCCTCGTCATCCCCGGTAGTAATCAGCCTTATCTTCGTTTTGCCGTATCCATCAGATCCTCATGACCTTCTTTGGTTGAACCTGTCTGAGTGAACTTTTCGGCAAATGCTTGCATGCTCTCGTTGCTGGACGAGCAAATGAGAACAACCGTTCCCTGATCCGGCAAAACATCGGCATCGTACGGGTTACGAAGCACCAAACCAATGTGCGGCTTCAAACTGGCGCAATGCTCCGCTAAGGCCAATTGGCCCTGAAACATATGCGCGTTTCTTGTCACCTGAATGACCGCATCCGCATGACTGATTTTGCGTCCTACTTCGATACGCTCATCCTCGGTCGGGTTCATCGAAATGTAAATAATTTCCAATTTGATCCCTTTTTCAAGTAAATACAACTCCAGCATAAGCGGCTTGTCGAACGTCGTATCCGCTTGGGTAAGCCGCTGCATCCTAGGCACGATCAGCACATAACTTCGATCATCAAGCGGAAGCTGCCCCAACGGGTCACGGTGAACGACGATAGACGCTTCTGAGATATGAGCGGCCAATGGGGCCCACTCGGATTTGGGCACAACCTTGGCCCGCTCTTGACATTGCGCCATCCGTTCCTGAAATTGCAAAATCCGGCGTACCGATTGGTCGATACGCTGCTCGGAAATGGCTCCCGACCGTACCGCGTTGACAATACCTTCAAATACGCGTTGCTGAAACTCCGGCGTATGACACATCAATATTTGATCGTTACCGGCCATAACTGCCAGTACCCCGATCTCTTCCGGGGCATAATTGCTTTTGATGGCCTGCATTTCGATATCGTCCGTACACACAAGACCATCAAAGCCCAACTTGCCTCTCAGTAGCTCTTCGATAAAAAAGGGAGACAGCGAAGCCGGAATTCCTTTTGACTCCGGAATGTTCGGGAATACGATGTGGGCTACCATGATGGCGCCGACGCCCGCCTCTATCGCTGCTTGGAACGGGCGTAAGCTGCAGTCCTGCAGCTGCTTAAGCGTCAGGTCGCATACAGTAAGCGCTACGTGAGAATCCGTGGCAACATCGCCGTGGCCCGGAAAATGCTTCACGACGGACACGACGCCTGCCTCTTCCATCCCCTGAACGAAAGCTTCCCCATACCGGGCTACTTGTTCCGGATCTTCGCCAAAAGAACGCACGCCAATGACGGGATTAAGCGGGTTGGAATTGACGTCAAGCACCGGAGCCCAGTTCAGATTAAACCCCAGATCACAGAGCTGGCTTCCTATCAGCCTCCCTGATAAATAGGCCAAGTGGGGATCGTTCGCCAAACCGATTGCGCGGTTTCCTGGCACCGTAGGGAACAGCTCGGAGAAATTGGATAGCGACCCGCCTTCTTCGTCAATTGAAATCATAAACGGTATCTTGGAAAGCAGTCGAGCTGCGGCATGTTGCTTTAGATCGCCGATCAACCGTTTGATTTGAGCTTCATTTACAATATTGTGCGGGAACAGCCCCATTCCTCCGTAAGGGAATGACTTGAGCCGTTCTTTGAGCACGGCATCCGCTTCCGGCAAGCCCGTGCCGACAATGCACATGAGTCCGATTTTTTCCTCCAACGATAAAATGCTCACTACCTCTCACCTTCTATCGAATTAATCACTACAATCATTTTATTTGTACACCATACGTAATAAATATTTAAAAAAAAAGATCGGCACGTCTATCACAAATAATCCTCAAATATTTTATGAAGCATAATTGTCGATGCGCCGATAATGAAATTTTTCTCACCGAAAGTTGCTTGAACGAGCCTGCTTTCGTCGAAGGGGACCACGAACGGAAATTGCAGCAATCTCGTCTTTAGTGCTTTCATAAATTTCTCAGACCGGTTGATCCATCCGTAAAGAACAACAACTTCCGGGCTCATGAAGCTGATGACTACCGACAGCAGCGTATGCACAAAAAGAAAACATGTCCGTTCGAGCACCTCTTCGGCCAACGCTTCCCCTTTGTCGTACATAGCGAGCAACTCGTCGAACGATTGCGGAATCTTCTCGGCATTTTGCCGGCATGCCAGATTCTGAGCCTTCAACAAAATAGCCGACTCGGTCAGTATCGTTTCGATACATCCAATTTGACCGCAATTGCAAAGCTGGCCCTCCGGCTCGACGAAGATGTGTCCGATTTCGCCTGCAGCGCCTTTATAGCCGTTATACACTTTTCCATCGATGATTAGCCCCATACCAATCCCGTCATCCAGAGACAGGAAAGCCAAGTTGTCTGATCTTCTTTTGCCGCTGTAGTATTCGGCGAAGGCCGCTGCCTTGACGTCGTTCACTACGATAACCGGATAATCGAACTCCCGACGCAGCATTTTTTTTACTTCCAGATTGTTGATTTTAAGCAGCGTCGACATGACGATCGTTTCCCCGTTTTCGTCAATGATGCCGGGGGTTGCGACGGCAATGCCTTTCACTTCTTGTTCATCCTTCACCACACCCGATTCCAGCAAATGATTGACGGTGCCTTTGAGGAAATGAAGCACTTGATCATTGCCCTTGCATACCTGCTGCGTATATTCACAAACGATTTCATTCCTGAAATTGACAAGCGCCCCGCTGAAGCGGTTATTTCCTAACGAAATCGATATGATGTAGCCTTTGTCGCGGCTAACTTCCAAAGCAATGCCTCTCCGCCCGGCACCCGGAGACGACTTCTCGCCAACCTCGACGATCAAGCCTTGATGAATCAGTTCATCAACCAGAGAGGAGACCGTCGTTGCACTAAGTTTGGACCGTTGGGTGATTTCCGCTCTGGACAAGCTTCCTTCCCGAAGCAGCATATTGAGAATTAGCGAACAATTTATTTTTTTCATTAATTGCAAATTGCCTTTAATTACTTTCATCGTGAATCGGTTCCTTTCACAATTGTACGTCCTTATTTAGCCTATCTTAATACTAGCCTCATTGCTTAGTAATTTCAACAATTCAGCGATGACCATAAGGAACCGATATGTTTCCCTCCCCGCTGTTTCAAAATTTGAAGCCTGTGAATCCCCCAAAAATCCCGCGCCTTTAGCACAGGACACCCGCCCCACTTCCACCGCTAAAGGCGCGTTCGTGTGACAATCACGCTTACTGCTCCAAGATGGCATTGATCGCTTGCAGTTCTTCCGACGTGAAATCCGGGTTATTCAGCGCCTTGACGTTTTCCTCGATTTGCTCCACCCGGCTTGCCCCAACCAAAGCAGACGTCACTCTGCCTCCGCGCAGCACCCAGGCAAGCGCCATCTGCGCCAAGCTTTGGCCGCGCTCCTTGGCCAGTTCGTTCAGTTGCCAAATCTTCGCCAATTTCTCGTCCGTGATATGGTGCTTTCTTAAATGGGCCACCGGCTTTGCCGCCCGCGAATCGTCCGGAATGCCTTCCAGATACCGGTTCGTAAGCAGCCCCTGTGCGAGCGGACAAAAAGCAATCGTTCCGGCGCCCCCGGTTTCAAGTACATCCTGCAGCCCGTTTTCGATCCAGCGCTCAAACATTGAATACGACGGCTGATGAATGAGCAGCGGCGTACCGAGCTCCTGCAAAATCCGGATCGCTTCCGCCGTCTGCTCCGCACTATAATTGGAAATGCCGATATACAGCGCCTTCCCCTGTCTGACAATCAGATCGAGCGCACTCATCGTCTCCTCGAACGGCGTATCCGGGTCGGGACGATGCGAATAGTAAATATCCACATAGTCCAGCCCCAAGCGCTTCAGGCTTCGATCCAAACTGCTGACCATATATTTTTTCGAGCCCCATTCCCCGTAAGGCCCAGGCCACGCATCGTATCCGGCTTTCGTGGAAATGACGATTTCATCCCGGTAGGGAGTTAGATCGGATTTCAGTACCGCCCCCAGTACCTGTTCCGCCTTAAGCGCCGGCGATCCGTAACCGTTCGCCAAATCGAAATGCGTAATTCCCAGATCGAAGCTGCGCAGCAGGATTTCCCGCGCATTTTCATAAATATCTCTGCCGCCGAAGTTGTGCCACATCCCAAGCGAAATCGCCGGAAGTTTAAGTCCCGAACGTCCGCAGCGGTTATATTTCATATTGTCGTAACGATCCGATGCTGCAAGAAAAACCATTGTTCCGTCCCCCTGTTTACCTGAATTGGAACCACTTGCTTCTTACGTTCTAGGTCCCCATGGCATCGTGCGGTATGAAGTATAGTGATGAATTGCATAGCCGGCGTACGCTGCCGATGCGGAATAATGGGCTTGAACTTTGACCAGTTCCTGATTCATGTAATGTTCTCCTTCTTGATAAAAAGTCACGATCTGCGGGTCACCCGGAACATCGCCCGTTTCAACCCCAATTATGACTTTTTTTCCGGCAGTTGTGGCGTAGTTGATCTCGTTCTGGGCATGTTCAATAATACCGTTAGGCCCTACGGCAAAATCGCGATAATCCATGATCGTAATATAGTCCATCCGGTCGATGATATGTTTATACAGTTCTTTGTTCACTCCGTTGTAAGTGACGGAAACCGTTTCATACCAGAAAGGGATATCCCCCGAGTATGTCATATTCGAACCGGCATCGATCAGCATTTGTTTCGACTTGCGGGCAAGCTCCAAATAATCGACCGATAACGATTGCTTGTTCTGCTCCCAATCCTGTAATGTGTACGGTTCGTTGTCATGGTGAATGCCATCCAGTTTTTCGTTTGCTGCAGATGACGCATTATAATTCAGAACGTCCTGAATCCGGGAAAGCGGAATACTGTGATTAGCGGCGCGCACCCATTCGGATGCCCCATCCAGCGACTCCACTCGAATGCCTTTTTGATGAGCGCTTGCGATCAATGCGCGGTAATAATGCGGATAAGCGGTCAGATAATTAACATCTTTGTAATACCCGGTATTCACATAAAGGAGGTTGATGCCTTTGGAAAGGGAGAAATTGATCAACGCTTCGCGATTAGCGGCGGTTGCAATATCGGAAGGCTCCCATACCCACATCGCTTTGCGGCCTGTTCCAATACCGCCAGGGTCTCCCGGACTTCCTTCCCTCACTAGCCGGATGTCATCGACATAGGCGTATCCGTTCACGTTCGGGTTTTTGTATATGTACACCTGAATCTGCGTTGTGCCGGGGACAGTCGTGAAACTGAGCGTCTTCCCGGTATACGTTGTCGTATTGAAAGCAAGCTCAAATTTCCCGCCTCCCAGTTTCGTTCCGCTGCTGTTCATACAATCGACTCCGATTAACGCCGTTTCTCCGCCTGTGCTCACTCTTCCGCTGCCGCTCAACGTATAAACGGTCCCCTCCGAAATTCCGGAAACGATCTGGCCGCCTCCACTCTCGCCGGTTCCCATTCTCGCCGCTTTGCTTCCGCTTGCTACCGGATCGGTGACGATGCTCACGCCTCCCCAATTGGTCCAATGGCTCAAATCTTGTTCGAAGCCGGGATTGACGATTAAATTCGATGCATCCGCATATCCTTTATGGCTAGCCTCCGCGGATACAACCGCGGCGCAAAGCAGCGTAAAGCATAGTACGATTCTCATCCATTTCATGAACATAGGAACACCCCGCTCTAGTTTTTGTAAATCCCTTAACCGACTTCTAATGTTTAATTATTTTGTTTAGTGTCCTTATTAAATAAAGTTGGCTCCTCCATCTAATAAAGCTAAGCAATGATTCAACGAATAATACTAAAAACTTTGACACTCACCTCCCGCATAATTAGTAAGGACACCGTAATAATTATATCTTATTCTCGTTTTATGAAAGCGTCAACATTTTTTTTTATGTGGTCATGACAACATCCTACTTTGCAAGCAACCGTCGTCTTGCTTCCCGCGGGGAAAAACCCGTTCTCTGTTTGAACAACCGGTTAAAATTAGATAAGCTGCGAAAACCGCATTCATGCGCGATGTCGACAATTTTGCGGTCTGTCGTTTCCAAAAGCTTGGCTGCGTTTTCCAACCTGATTTGGATCAAGTATTCCAACGGTGAAGTCCCTACGGTATTTTTGAAGATCGCGCTGAATCTAGAAGGGCTCAAGTAAGTAAGCTCCCCCAGTTCCTCAATCGTCCACGGGTAAGCGAACTGCTTCTCCAGTATGGAAATGATACGGCGCATCTTATCCAGTTGGAAACTTCCAACTTTTTCATAGCATGCAATGGCTTCGTTGTCCAATTGGAAATAACGGTTCACATACGCCAAAAATCGCAACAGATTCGCACGAACGACCGAGACGTACGAGGCATGTTTGTTCTGATGTTCGGCTTGGATGTCTAGCAAAGTCATACGAAGTAAGTCCATGCTCGGGTGACTCCGGTCCAGCAGATTCGTAAATCGTCTGCCCATCTCCGTATAGGGCAACAAAATGTTCGGGTCGTATCGCAAGTCGCTCAAAAACCACGAAGCATCAAATGTAATGACTAGTATGATCAAATCGCTATTTTCATAAGCACAGTGCAAATCGTTGGAATTGATCAGCAAAATGTCTCCTTTTTCAAAATCAAACCGCTGCCCATTTATTATATAGTAACCAGTCCCTGACTTGATCAAATTGATCTCTAGTACGTCATGCCAATGCGGTTTTTGGTAAAGCACCGTTACCCCCACCGTTTCAGCGACGTAAATGGGGTAAGCCTTGGGAAGCAGGACTTCCTCGCGAGGTATCATTTCAGTCCGAATATTCACCATTCTGCTTCACTCCTCTAAAAAAGTATTTTATTCAAAGGATAGTGAAAAAAGCAAATACTTTGGAAGATATTATGACTTTAATAGAAGAAGAAGGGAAGCATCCATAGACTAAATTACATTTGATCCTCGTCAATTGATCTTGGGGGTTACCCACCCTCTACATCCGATTCATAAATAAGAATGAAGGCAACCATTGAAAAGAGGCCGCCTTCCGACAAATCGACAATATCAGGTCAATTCAAGTAGCTTTCATGTTCAGCCCTTTGCCATGGCCGTGTTGAAGATCAGGAGCCGGAATATATTTAATCCAGTCGTAATAAGCTCTGACCGGTGTGCCAGGGTATATGAACTTCCCGGTCCAGTTTTCGGCCTGTCCTGCACCTGACCACAGGTTGATCATAATTTGGCCCGGGTTCGTTGGTAACTTTCCTTTTGACCCGGTTTCTGTATGGACAAGCTTTCCGTCTACAAACCATTTAATATATGTAGGAGACCATTCGAAGGCGTAATCATGGTAATCAAGTGAAGCATCAAACCCAAGTTGGATTCGTTCGCTATGGTTACCTTCTCCGTCTGTGAAATAGTTCGTCTCCATTATCGTCGTGTCCTTACCGAGAATTTCAATGTCAATTTCATCATTTTTACTGGTGTCTCCATCTTTCGCATAGTAAGTGAATAAGGATGTGACCAAACCATCGCCTTTCGCTACCTTGATTCGGGCCTCGACCCGCCCGTACCCATATTGTGCTTTCGTTGCATATTCGCCCGAAGCGTAGTTTTTGTTTGAGCAGCCTCCCGGGCAACCTACATCGTCCAGACGGAGCGCAAAAAGTCCGTTTTCGTTTTTAAACTCGATATTGGAGGCTTTCCATCCGACTCCAAAATCATCGCCGTTCGCCCGATCATCGGAAACTGTAAATAACTTGTCATTTTTTTCGGCTAACGGTTCATAGAAACCGCCATCGCAATACCCAAAAACAGAGTTAGGCAATACCAGAGCAGCACCTAGCATACAAATAGCCATTAGCCGCTTTATTGGTTTGCGGTATGTTTTGATTCCCTTTTCCATGGATATAACACCTCTTTCATGTAGTGGTATTCAAACAAACGATCGGACTATAACATGTTACTTTTCTCATCACATCCATCCTCCGTGGCCAAATATGCTTTTACTTTCGGCTTTACATTATTTATTGTAACCGCTTTCTAAATCAGAAACTTCTTCAATTCCTCTGTATAGTTATATTATTTTACTTTTTTTCAAATATTAGTTTATATATTAGGAGTCGCCATAGTTAGGGAAGAGTAGGTAGGCGGTATTGCCGCCCCTCCCTCCCCCAACAGATCATAGAGCTACCGTTGATACAAAGTTCTATTAGTCGGTAACCGTATGTTCACGGCAATCTTTATTCAACAGTACTAACAACTTCCGATGTTGAATGTGTGTAATCTGACCTCGCTCTAAACGCAATAATCCCTCTTTCTCCATCGACTTTAGCGTCCGACTGATTACTTCGCGAACAGTCCCCAGTTCAATTGCTAAAATATCGTGTGTAATGGCGAGTGAATCGTTATCGTTACTTGTTTTTTCTATCAAATATTTGCTAATACGAGTGCGTATTGACTTAAAGTTCATGGTCTCGATCAAATTGGACAAATTATTAAGATGAAATGCGAACGATCTTAATATAAATTGGCGAAATCCTTTATATTTGTCCATCCATTCTTGTGAAATCTGAATTGGAACGATCAGAATTGTAGTTGGCTTCTCAAAACAAGCCCAAGCTTCAAATTCACTACGTCCTAAAATGCCCGCTGCCATTAAGGGACTGCACTCGCCGTTGCTGATCCGAAATAAAGTGACTTCTCTCCCGCTATCGCTTAGTTTGTATATTCGGATGGACCCTTCCAAAATTAGGGCTGTCGATTTCAGAAACTCCCCTTCATAAACAACAGAGTTAACAGGCAATGAGACAATGGAAATCCCCTCTTCTTTCCATTCTTCCGGAGAAATATCAGCGAGAAATGGGAAACGAGTAATCACATCCTCGATCTGATGCTTTTGCATACTGCAGCTTTACCTTCCTTTGAACAAGATGACATTACAAGACTACCGAAAGGCTTATAAAGCTAGATATTTAGGTTAGACTGCATTCCCCTGCCTTCAAGAGATTCTCATTTGCTCCCTTAAAGGCAGTATCCGCCAGCGTTTAGTTGACATTCACCGCTACAATGGTACGTTTATTGCCATATGCCACGGTAATAGTCGCCTTCCCCTTCTCGACCGCTTTGATGAACCCGTCCTTTACGTCGGCAATCCGAATGTTTGATGAACTCCATAGTCCTGAAACTGTAACATCTTCTTCTGTACCGTCGAAGAATGTAGCTAAAGCTTTAACTCGCGTTGTTTCCCCCGTCTTCATTTTGACGGTGACCAAATCGGTTTTTAAATATTTGATGTTATCGACATCTATTGGAATCGAAACGCTTTTCCCCCCAAAGGTTGCCGTAATCGAGGTACTGCCTGAACTGTTCGCCTTAATCAAGCCTCCTTCGACTTCAACCAATTTGTAGTTGTTGGATTTCCATTGTGCTTGGGTAGACACATCTTTTGTGATCCCCTCAGCCGTCGTAGCCATCAATCGAACCTTGAATTCCCCTCCAGTCTTCATCGGGATATAACGTTTGTTCGGTATCAAATCCAGAATAGAACCAATCTCTACCGGAATCGAAACCGTCTTCCCGCCATATTTTGCTGTAATCGTCGCTTTTCCGTAGGCTAATGAAGTGATGCTGCCTTTTTCTACTTGGACGATTGCCGGATTACTAGAGGCCCACTCTGCCGTATTCGTCACATCTGCGGCCTTTCCATTCTCATCCATAGAGGTCAATGTAACCGTCCGAGTTTCTCTCAAATCTAACGTAATAAAGGAAGGGCTTGCCTTTAACACACTGGCCATATCGACCTGAACAGTGATCGTGACTGTCTTGTTGTCAACTGTCGCACCGATCTTTGTTTCGCCAGAGGTTAATGCTTTAATCGTTCCCTCGTTTACGGTTGCGACTTGGGGATTAGAGCTGTTCCAAACAGCATCCAGGGTGGAATCTTTACTTCGTCCATCTGTATACGTAGACGTAACGGTAACCTTACGAGTATCCCCTTTTTTTAAAGCTAAGTTGGTTTCGCTAGCGGTCAAGTCTTTCAGTATGCCAACCGAGACATGAATTATGGCTGAACGGTTCCCGAACTTTGCAGTTACCGTAGCAGTGCCCGTTGCAACCCCTATAATCATACCGCGACGGACCTCGACAACCTGGTCGGAAGAAGAAATCCATTCTGCTTTTTGGGTTATATCCTCCTCTTTTCCGTCCGGGTAAACTGCTTTCAAGTTGATTTGTTCAGATTCTCCTATCTGCATACTAATCTTTTTCTTATTCGGTACTAATATATTAGGAATATCCACCAATACTTTTGCAGAAGTGCTTTTTCCCCCGTATTGTGCAGTTACGGTCGCTTCACCTGCTTTCACCGCACTTACTTTGCCGTTAATCACGCTGGCGATCGTTTCTTTATCTACAGTCCATTTGGCTTGGCTTGTTACATCTTCAGTACTACCGTCGCCATAGATGGCTTGTAACATAAGTTGTTCCGATTTATTCGAATTTAATGTAACGGTTTCTTTGTTCAGTTCCAAACGGCGGGGTACGTCTACTTCTACGATGACCGAAACGGATCTCTCGCCGTACTTCGCCTTTATCGTAGCTTCTCCCGATTTATTTGCACTAATTTTTCCTTTAATCACATAAACAATGCTCTCGTTATCAGATGACCATTCGGCACGATCGGTAATATCTTCGGTGTTCCCATTCGGGTAAGTAGCTGTCAATTTCAGCTGCTCCGTGGTGTTTTTCTTTAATAAAAGGTTTTGTTTGTTAACATCAAGCTTGATGGCGTTATCTACGTCCACTTTTATCTTAGCCGTTTTATTTCCGTAACTTGCGGTAATGTTCGCTTGACCGGGGCCGAAGCCGGTTATCTTGCCTTTCAATGCATCTGCGATACTCGGATTATCGGATGACCACTCGGCAATCTCCGTCACGTCTCTTGTCGTACCGTCAGGATATGTAGCGGTTAAATGGACCGTTTCGGATTGATTCAATAATAAGGAGACCCGGGACTTTTGAGCATCGACTCGTTTGACGATCTCCACGGCAAGCGGAATAGTTGTTGTCTGATTGTTATATTTGGCTGTAATAACACCTGAGCCGGAGCCTAATGCGGTTACTTTTCCATTAAAAACAGTGGCGAGCGAACCATTGTCGATCATCCATTCCGCTTTCATGGTCACGTCTTCAGAAGTACCGTCATCGTAGTAAGCTTTTAAGTTAATTTGCTCGGATTCGCCTTGGCGTAAATCAATTTTTTGTTTGTCTTTAATTAATGATTTGACACGTTTGGTAACCGTCACATTAACAATAACGGTCTTTGACATATAAGTCGCTGTAATGATGGCTTTCCCTTCTTTTTTGGCCGTAATCACTCCGGCATAAATCGTCGCGACGTCTGGCGTGCCAGAGTTCCAGTCTGTTTTAATGGTTACGTCCTCTGTTCTCCCGCTATCATAAACCGCAGTCGTTGTTAGCGTTGCCGTACTGCCGGCATCCATAGATAATTCGTTTTTATTTAGTACTAAATTTTTGATTGTCTCTGCGGCCGTTGCGCTCCTGGCATCAAAACCGCCTATAACCCACAACAAAGGTAACAATAACAAGATCACTCTCGACATTGTCAAATCCAAATCCTTTCACGAAAAATAATAAAATAATCGCCGCTGTTGGATGTAGCGACGATATGGAAATAACATAAATCCTACATGATTCATAAGACAATTTGATTATTCCTGTACTTATTGAGTAGTCGCGACATTGTCTAACTCAATAAATTTAACAAAATCAAGTTCTTTCATCCGATGAATTTGTTGTTTCGTTAGGTCCACTGCCAATCCTTTAAATTCTCCATCGTATTGAAATTTAGGGTTTAACACTCCAAACTTTTTGGATATTTCTTCATACGTTTTTTTATCTAAGGATTCATCTAGAACTACGATGCACGGATATTTTTGATTGGCGGGTTCTTTATTTAAAATATCGCTTAATTGGTTGGAAATTTTGTCCTTTATCGTTTTATCAATTGGCATTATTTTCACTTCGTCTTTTACATTATTTGTATGATCGTTTTTCATCGTTTGTTTTTTTTCAGCAAATTTCATCGCTTCCTTGGAGAATTGAACCTCATCGCGTTTCTTTCTATTCCATGCTGCCGGTAATCTTTCGCTTCGCATATTCTTATAGGAGCTTGCATTCATAAAACCATGCTTATTTACTTTCATATAAAGCACCTCTTCCTAATATAAAATGTTACGATAAACTTGGATGTCTAAGTCTATTTGGAAGACTACATTCTTTTAGATAACCATGAGAGATTTGCATTGCTTTTTTGGATCGCTTTTTCCATATTGGCAAATTTCGCATAATAGAAATCTTCTTTTTTCTTCATCTTAGATTCCAACGTGACGATTTTGCGTTCCATTGTCTTGTTCACTGCACCTAGTGTGGAGTTAATATCATCTTCTGCGGCTCCTGTTCGTCCAGCTTTCCTAATGAGCTCATTGGACGAGGAATCGATCTCATCGTACATGCGATGTGCAATTCCTCTTTGCTTCAACTTTTCAGCTGGAGGAAGTGCAGGATCGATTGGGTTATTCGTAAATAAAGCAATTGCCGATTCAGGTTTATCTGCCAACACTGCCTTCAGTTTTTTTTCGTCAATTTTTAACTTTGCGTTGTCTTCAAGCTTACTAGGGTTGAATGGCATTGTAGAAATACCGATTTTATCAAGCGAGTTATAATCCTTTGATATGCCTTCTACGGATTCACTCGTTATTTTTCTCAAGGTTTTCAAGGCTCTATAGACAATATCATCTCTTCGAATGAGACCGCTCTTCGCCTTTTCTTCCCACTGCTTAATGTCCGCCTCTTTCATGTCTTTCTTCTCGTCATCGCTCAGCGGATGAAATCCCCGATACTTGTCCTCGTTTAATCGCTTACCCATAAACTCGACCATCTCATTATACTTTGAGACAAAATTTACGATTTTGTTGTATAATGCGTCCGTATCTTTGGTAACCGATACGTTTACGACTGTCGATGGAGCTGTGGTCTGATTCAGTGTATAGGTTATACCCTCCTTCGTAAATGTATTGGAACGTTCTAAGTATTGAACACCGTCTATATTGACACTTGCGTCTTGACCATAAACGGAGTTGCTGTCAGCTAATTTCAATCCCGACAAAATCGAATTATCGGTCCCTGTTAGATCCACCTTAGCCGTGCTTCCAATATCCTTGGACGTGAAAGTCACTTTATCATTCGTCACATCGTAGCTCATACTAACGCCTGCGGGAGATGTATTGATTTTCGAGATCATGTTGGACAAAGAATCCCCAGGCAATATGGCTATGGATGTGCCGTTAATGACCAGTTTTCCGGACAAGCCCATTGCGGATCCCGGATTTAGTCTATTGGAGCGCTGACTTCCGGAAGGGAAGCCTAGGGAAGTCAACGCCGTACTACCTGTAGAATCTGTCAATAAAATTTGGCCTGTACCTGAAAATTTTAGCTGATCATTCCCAGAGCCGGTTAAGCTGACGGATATCGAGGAACCGAACGCAGCCGAGAGCTGCGCATTGATCTCATCTTTTAATGCGGCAGGCGTATAAGATGGATTCGGAGTCAGCGTAATTGTCTTTTTACTTCCATTGAAAGCAACTTCAAATTTATTATTGCTGTTGTTTATGGCAATAGTCGCAGCCAAGCTTTTTCCTATCAGCTCTCCGCTTATAGCCGAACTGCTGGATTTCACTGCCCCGCTTGCCAGTCGATCAACTACGATAGTGTGATTTTTTGCAGCTGCGCTACCATCGGAGGACACCGTTACTGCAGGATGCGTAGAGACTGCTTTGGTCGCTTTCCAATCACCACCGAGCCGCATATCGCCGAGAACGGATTTAAACCCGATTAGTTTGGCATTGACCTCACGATACAGACCCATCTTCCATGTATTAACGGTTTTCTGTTGATTAATTTTCGTTAACGGTGTACGTTCCGCTTTCATCAGGTCTTTCACCATTTTATCGATGTCCATACCTGAACTCATTCCGCCAATTCTCATCGGCATAGTAACACCCCCTACTATTTAACTCATTTTGGGAATTTCTTCTGCTGCTTCAATACACGCTCGAAAACAGCTGCCGCTTGAACACGTGTAAGGTTCTGACGAGGATCGAAGCGATATGTCTTTTTCTTTTGTCCCGGTAGCAGAACATTTTCTATGCCTGTAATAAATCCGGCTTTGGAGACCGCTTCAACTGACGCAGCAGCATAAATATCGATATCTTTCGCATCTGTAAATTGCTTTTGAAGGTTAGTTGTGGACTTGGCGCCATCGGAATTGATCTTCATCTCAGCAGCTCTTGCAATCATGACTGCCGCGTCCTGCCGCGTAATCGATTCGTCAGGCTTGAATCTGCCGCCTGCGCCACCTCGGGCGATCCCGACTCGTGCCGCAGTTTCGATATACTTGTAGTCATAAAGCGGATTACTGCTGCTAAATTTTTGTACATCGCTAAATGTCAAATTACCAGTATACTGAAGCGGAATATCGAATCCTTTGACAAGCAGTGTAGCAAATTCACCGCGTGTAATGGGTTCATTAGGCACAAAGAGTGATTGAAGCTTATTAAGCATGAATCCTTTGGAATACATGGTATCTAACGTATCCCGTCCCCACTCATGACTGGTGATATCGTTAAAACTATCGTACATATACATCACTTGAAAATAGCCAAAATGGTCGATCGGAGCGGTGATCGTGTTTTTTTTCGGATCAACAACCCCGCCAATGTTTTTCCAGGCCAAGGCTGTCATGCCCCGGTAATCCTCGTAAATGTCCAGTTGATATATCGTGACATATTTCCAAGCATCATCCCGCATTAAATTATCGTATTTTAATGTTAGTTTGCCGCGTTTGGACGGAACCACCATATTTTTAAGTTCACTCTCATTATTTTTTTGATAAAATCTCACGTTGCTGCTGTTCGGATCGATATTGTAAGGGTCTCGTCCAGAACCTGTCAGAGCTTCTTTCAGTTTATCCTTATCCAAATAGTCGTCTTGATTAATGCTCCCTCCGTTGATCCAGAAAAGCTTGCTGGCCGGACGGAATTTACCTGTAGGCTCTTGCAGGAAGAACGAAGCATTGTTGTCAGTATTGTAAGATTTGTTGACACGTCCGTCCTTCGCATTGGCAAGGCCGAACAGCAGCTTTCTATCGCTGGTCAAGTAGGGATTCGTCGCTCCTGGATCATTACGCATCAATTTCGTATCTTTCGGAAAATCAAGCTCAAGCTCCCCTTCGAATATTTTAATTTTCGTCTGCATCGGCAACAGCATCTGCGCTCCTTCCAACGCAGTGTTGACATTATTAACGTTAAAGCTTCCTTTGGTGCTTTCTTTGCCCCGATTTACTGTAAAGTTAATGACATTGTGACCTGCCTTTAAGTTCTCATAGCGATAATAAAAATAAGGCTTATTGTCGGAAGGATCGATTTTACTAAACACACGAATGTTTTTGTCAAAGGTAACGCTGTCCGCATTCTCTGCTTCTAACTTAATATCTACAAAATTGCCATTGACATTAGCCACTTCTTCCTTGTTCGTCTTAACGAGGATCGGCTCAATGATACGATACGGTACCGGCTCACGCGAGATGGTAATCGTCCGGGTTTCCGTAATTCCCGATTTGTTGGAAATCATAAACTCAAAAATAACGTCTCCTTGAAAAGGAAGGCTAATAATCGCTGTATTGATCGTGCCTGAAGACACACTATTCAAATAATTCTGTTGACCGCTCGCCGGATTCGCAGGATAAGCCCATCCGTTGCTGCTATCCCTGTTATCGAAAGTGACAAGCGGCTTGCCTTGAGCATCTTTTTTACGGACGGTCATTTTGATGCTGTCCGCATTAACGAACGATCCTACAAAAGAAACACTGTTCGAGTGTGTAACATACTTATCGTTCGTCTGCGCTTTCGTAAATTTATCCAAAGGATTTGGCAGAATGTCTCCTACAAATTGCGGAGTTGGCAGAGTAAACTTAAAGATTTCATACTGAACCGTCGTTACGATGCCACCATTTAATTTAAGATGAATTTTTATCGTGTTACGACCTTCTTTGAGCAATTCTTTCCCGTCGTTCGGCATCCAACGGCTATCTGCTTTATTTACGTCTAACATAAAGGTCGATTTTGCAGCAGGATCCCGGAAATCACTCGCCACTAATTTAGTTGCATATCCATTTACGGACACTTCGACGTTACCGTACTCTGAGGCCGGTAAGTTCATAATCCGTGCTTGCAAACAAGGCATTCCTCCCGTTCCGGGGTTGCAGTACGGTGTATCCGACGCAGCATTTTTAATAACCATATTGTTATAGAAGTTAACCGGAATAAGGTATGGCGCGCTTGTAATGACCAACGGAAAATCCAGCTTGCCGTTGTTGTTTCCATTAGGCATAACGGAGAGAGAGGTTTTACCATCCCGAACGCCTTCGAGTTGAAACTTCCATTTTTGTTGAGTACCATCCTGTCCGACATACGCTGCATTAATATCGGCAGCACCCGTGATTCGGGCAACGACACTGCCTGCCGGTGAACCAGAAGGCGGATTTATACCGGTTGTATAAACGTAAAACGTTGAAGGCAGCTCGCTAATTTCGTTATCCCCATTTTCATTAAGCACGACTTCGACGGGTTGATTCGTGACCTTATCTATGCCGAGATCTTTTGTAACTTTTGTAACATACGGTGCGTTTGGATCGAAGTAATTAAACGAAAACGTTTGTTGCGGTGCTTGACCGACTAAGCCACTTCCGGTATAAAAGGTGACAATCATTGTTTGTTTCCGATTTACAGGCAAGGTTAGAGGAATAGAACCAAGATCGTACACTTTATACAACGGAGTCGATTCGCTAGGGATTTCCTGAAGCACAGGCGCTTTTCCTGAAAAATAAACTCTCGTTGTATTTCCGTTAACTACTTGAATATCTGCATAAACATATTCTGTAACCGTCGTAGAACCGGGGATCAGGTTGACCTTCATTTTACCCTTCAGGTTCACCGTAGTTTGGTTCAATTGAGGAAACGGATCATTAATGAGCTTTTGTGTTGTGCCTCCGGCTTCCAAAGCTCCTTCAAATAGAAAAGGTTTGCCATTATTAAAAATAAATTTTCTTGTGGTCGTGTACATGTTCGTGTTGTTGCTGGCGACAATTTTAAAGATGTTGTCTCCGCCTTGCATATTAAAATCCGAACCCCGGTTTGGGATAAATGTAAAATCCCCGTTATTGCTGCGAAATGCACTAATGGAATTCGATTGGCCGAGCAAGTAACCTTTTACTGTTGTCGCATTCGGGGATTTTCCGGTAATGGTATAGGCCGATTGCGCGGGATCTTTCGGATACATTTTGTTATCTTCCATCGGTACGTCGTTAAATTTCAGATCTGTGATGTTTGTTGTAGGCGTAAATGTAATATAAGCGGGCTGGGAAGAAATTTTGCTTGCGTCTCCCATGACAAAGGTAACTTTATTGGTCCCTTCAGACAATTTAACGTTGTTGAACGTCAACTCATAAGGAGTCGTTTTTACTCCTTTATTGGACTTGTTCTCTACTGGTTTGCCGGGATTAGTCGTGACATTCTCAATTTCATAATAAATAGAAGCAATTTGATTATCGTTAATATTGTTAATTTCAACGGAGATATTCACCGTTTCGCTAGTAACGGGAGTAGGTTTAGTTGCCTCAGTACTGAACCCTTTAATCTTTATTAGAGCTCCCCCTGCAGCCATTGAAGAAAAAGGCAAAAATAGCGAACAAAGCATCGTCAAGATGACTGTGAAGACAATAACAATATGATTGGTAAGTTGTTTCATGAAAGTTCCTCCTTGAGTAATATGAGCAAGTTTTCTCAAATAAAAGCTGCTGCTTACAAAGACAAACACCTCCTCCATGAAGCAACTAGTTTTGCCTTTCGAACCAGGTTGAAAAGGTCTGACTTTGTAAATAAATTCACCTCTTGCACTATGACTATGAAAAAAGGTCTTATTTTTTTTCTGAACAGTCCATATAATTCCGAATAAAGATTATCATTACCAGCAAGAACAAAAAAAGCCGAGAAAATAACTTGATTATGCTCAATATGTATTCAATAAAAGAAATGTAAGAGTACAAAGTAAAGTTGCTCTTAATATTCATTACCTGGAAGGATAACAGAAAACCTAATTTTTCGGACAGTGTATTTATAAATGAACTCTTCTTCACTTTATTGGCTAAACATGAAGGTGTTTCGATTAGGATCAGTAAGTAAATGCAGGAATGATGATTCCAAGTACAGATTAAAAGCCATGTTATTGACCCGCTTTGCTATTAGACCTTACATTACAACAACTATTTTTTATATTATTCCATTCAAGAAAAGTTAAACAGTGACAAGGTCACAAAATACTTTATGTAGTACTAATATCACTTCCTCTTTTGCTGAGACAATAGATATTACCTGAAGAAATAAATAAAATCGAACCTGCCAGCATCATACACCATAGTTCTTTTGACCTTCATTTTCTCATCGAGAGTGTACCTCCATTATCTGTAATGTCCATGAGTCATTATTTTCCTCATGTCACTTGATACAAACGTCCTACTTAAAAAAAAGGTTGCAAAAAAAAATCTAACTTGATAAAAAAAATCTGAATTGAAGACTACAGACATATTCTAATTTCAGGAATTATATATGTTAGATTATCTGTCATGAAGTTGACCAATTGATCTCTTTTTCACGCTCGTTGAGTAGTGAATGGAAATGTGTATTGGATGACAATTATGTTTTGAATGCAAAAATCCAGCAAGCTCAAGACCTGGCTGGATTTTTCCCGTATTTTTAATTATAAATAAAGTTTTCGACAGAATGTCGCAGTTGCAAATATCCGGATTCGTATCGGCATGAAGTCGCCATTGGGTTGTGTTGGCCATCTACTGGCTTTCATCGCCACCTGCATCCATTTTCCCATCGTAAGTGATGTATCGGTGCGTGCTTATATAATAAAAAAATGGCTAACGCTAAGAAACTACCTAAAGAACAAATTGAGATGAATTCGGTCTATGTTCCTCGCAGCGAGTGAAAAATTTGAGGATCGAGTAAGACTATTGGTAGTCCAACAATGGTCCATAATATGGATGAACAAAGTAATTAAAATCGAGTCTGCTTGAACTTAAATATTCGAATTAGTCCATTACATCGACTAAGACTGCCTAAAACGAATCGTATGCCCCCCGACCGTTTGGAGGCTTTCGCCTGAAGGATGATCCTATACAAACACTCCCCCCAAGCATTGCGGAGTTTCATGTCTTCCAATAATATCGTCTCAACCTCAACATCAAATTGAGCGCTGTCATAGTCCATCTTCAGTGATATATCTCCATTTCGGCGCAAGTCGATTCGCCCTCCAACTGCAATCACGGGCTCGCAGCAAGTCATAAAGTTTAGCGTAAACTGGCGCGCCTCATCATTTGCAAACATATACCGTTCTTCCAACTCCACAACTGATAGTGGCGATCGCAGCAACCGGCAGCTACGCTGCCATGAAAGGATACCGGCTTCCACCGGATAAGCTCCCGCTATCTCAAGTGTCAACTGCGTTCTCTCTTCACTTGCTTCATAGTTAGGATACTTTGCGCGGAACTTGCTTCCGTCTTGCTGCATGCACCCATTGATCATCGGCAAACTGTGGTATGCGGATTGCATCGTCCAAATCTCATATCGCTGTGCGCTGAATGTTTTGGCTGTGTATTCTTCTACACCGACATCGATGAAAACAGGAGCCCCGTCTGCATAAATGACAAAGTGACCGACATCATTGTGGTTATGGCTTTCCTCATTGTGACCGCCTTTCATAGCAAGATACAAACCTTGATCCGATGCGCTAGTCTCGCGTGCAGACAAAACCTGAATATTTTCCATCCACATCTCTTTATGAAATGTTAGCGGCTTCTGATCGTTCTCGATACGTTGGTAATTGAAAAGCGCCGGCAGAACACGCAGGAAGGATAAAAATTTCATGTTTTTCCAGCCTTCACTGCCAAACATGCGGTTCGCAGCTATGCCGAGCGCAATCATATTGTCATCCGCGATTCGAGTGCCATATCTGTACACCAGATCCGCCTCTACTAAAATTCGATGAGGGCCATCGGCAAAATTCAAAAAATACCGTTCATGTATATACGCCTTATAGATGTACTGCCCTATTTTTCGAATCAATGGTTCGGTATACAGGTTGAACTTTCCGTTCGATGCCTCAAACAGCAGTTCCAAACAATCGAACAGCGAAGCGCCGGCTTTGTTCCAATAGCCCGGACCTTCATCACAGCCTCCGTCAGACGGAAGCTTAGCTAAATAACGATCGAGACTACTGAGCGCTTTCCGCACCGCTTGTTGCCTGCGCTCAGTATCCTCCTCAATAAGAAGAACTGCACTTAAGCAGTTGGATGTGCACCATGGCGTCCAATTATTCAGCTTATGATCCTCTTCTCGGATCCCCATCCACCAGCAGTCTACCCGCTCCAAATACGGTTCAAGTATACGCCGGCGCACTTCAAGACGAATTCTTTCGCTAATCAACGGATTGATTTGATCTAGAGCAGGACGCAGCAAATAATGAACCCAAGCGAACATATTACCGGTTTCGGCCGCAAAAAGATCGATACCAGGCTGTGTAGAGATATCCGGTAAATCCGGATACCGCTCCTGAGTCATCCGGTTATGAGCGGAAATTACCCAATTCGACTCCTCACTGATCAGCCATATTCCATCAATAAGATCTTTCAGAAAACGCCCTTTATTCTCCACGCACTCCGCAAGCACAAGACTCGTCACAGCCCGTCTGCGCTGATGATAGGGATCGTCAAACCTTGTGCGGTTGCCATTTTGAAGAAACTCCATATACATAGATGCCGTTAACGCCGGCCAGTTGAAATCAATATATTTCTCGCCCTCCGAAATGACGGATTGCCGAATACTTGCAGGAAGTTCATCCCACTCGTTCCGCTGCCCAATGAATGGAAAGGGACGATAATCTGTTTGAGACAACAGATTATCGTCTAAGTGCAGGTCTGAAAACAGTTGATTCAGGCTTATCATGCGTCTTTGCTCCTTTTAAAGCGCTCGTTAATGCTAACGTTAACCTTTAAGTGACCCTACCAATGCACCCTTAACGAAGTACTTCTGCACAAATGGATATACGCACAAAATAGGCACTGTCGCTACCATAATGGTTGCATACTTGATCGTTTCACCGATCTGGAACCTATCCTGATTGGAAGCTGCCGTTGCCATGCTTTCAGTCGAGTTCGCAATCAAAATCTCACGTAGCACGAGTTGTAAAGGATACAGTTTCGTATCTTTAAGGAAGATGGACGCATAGAACCATCCGTTCCATTTGTCGACAGCATAGTAAAGAATCATAACAGCAATGACCGGCATGGAAAGCGGTACAATAATCCGGAAGAAAATCGTAAAATGATTCGCACCATCAATTTTTGCAGATTCCTCCAGACTGTCTGGGATGGACTGAAATGCGGTTCGCATAATAATCAGATTGAACGTACTGATAGCAAAAGGGAAAATTACCGCCCAAAGCGAGTCAATGAGACCAACACCTTTTACGACCAAATAGAGCGGAATTAACCCGCCGTTGAAAAACATCGTCAACACGATGATAATCATGAAGATTTTGTTCCAGAAGACATTTTTACGTGATAGAACATAGGCACCAAGCCCGGTCAGAAACAGATTTAACGTGACCCCAAAGAAAAGGATGAACAGTGTATTTCGATAACCTCTCAAAATACCAGGATTCTTAAATACGCTGGCATAAGCCTCCAAACTAAATCCGAGCGGTGTGAAAAGAAAGCCGCGGTGCGCAACCAGTTTACCTGCGTCACTAACTGAAGCGAATGCGACGTATATCAGTGGATACAGTGTTACAAGGACGAGAACGGAAAGCACAGCATAAACAAAAATATCTAAGAGCTTCTCGGAAAGACTATAATTTTTATCCATAAAACTACTCCTCCTTACCACAAACTGTTTTCACTGATTTTTCGCGTAATGCGATTTGCGATGATCAACAAAGTCAAATTGACAACGGTGTTAAATATCCCAACCGCAGTACTGTAGCTCCAATTAAACTCAAGAAGTCCTTTACGGAAGACGAATGAAGCAATAACGTCAGCGGTATCGTAAGTCAACGAGTTATAAAGCAGGATGATTTTTTCAAAACCAACATTCAACATGTTGCCAATTCTCAAAATAAACATAATTGAAATCGTCGGCCGAGTTTCTGTCCTGGCGTGTAAGAACCTGGCTCATACCATAGCATTTCTAATTCAGAACCTGCGTTCTTATATTTAATTTTATTATCCAAATGCACGGAGGCCAGTCGTCGGTCGTGAAACTTCTTCGCGATCCATAATTCTTCTGGTGAACTAATTTTGCCGTTTGAAGCATCCCCATAGTTTAGGGAACCTACCGGACCGGTTAAGTACGATGGAAAATATGCAGTTTTGTTGAGTCCTGGTGTCTGGTCATAACCGTAACTGGTTCCCAGCGCTGTTTCCATGGAGGAAATGAGCTTAACGATATACTCCAATGTGTATCCCCAATAGCTCGGACCTTCCGCCCATGCCCCGTCAGGCGTGAATTCCAGTAAAATATAATCCTCCAGCGCGTTAAATGCGATGTCCAGCACTTTTCCGCCAAATTTCTGAAGTGTTACCTTTTCGCCTGAAGGAAGGACAATGTCTTTGTCCACATCGCCAATTGCCATCAAAGAGAGAATAGCAGCGCCATTACATACCGCGTTCCAATTATTTGTCCTTGGATAGGTTTGAATCCACCAAACATTTTTATTATAAGCTTCGAGTGTTTTGACAAGCCCTTTTTGAAGGATCGCATTTTCAAGGATACCTCTTTGCTCCGGAGTCCAAGCGTCATACAGCCAATCATAGGCAATTGCAAGACCCTCCATAAATTCCGCTGTATTTAGAAATTCGTTCTCTTCATTCCAGTCATGAAACTGCGATACGGTATACACTTCATTCCAAATTCTCTGCTTATATTGTTCCTTCTTTAATGGGTCGTCGCTCAAATGATAAAGCATCCCCAAATTGATTACGAGCGGCCCTACCTGTCTGGAACTTACCATTCTTCTGCCGTCCGGAAGATCGTTAGTTGGCAGCGACAGCAGCAAATTTTGCTCTCCTTGTTTTCGGATATCTTCATACCACTTGGTGATCGTCGCTTCTCCACTTCCGAGCATAGATTTAATTCGGGTAAAATCAGACTGTGTCGCTAAAATTCTCGGATGCTGCGCATGTCTATTTTGCAATTGTGCAATGGCTTCATCCCCGGTCGGCCTGTCATAAACAATCTCTTTAATCGCCTCTTCGATATAAAACTTTTCATTGTCCTTCGCCTTTATATTTTCATCTACCACATCAAGCGCATCGTCAAAGGGCTTCGTCTTATCGCCAATGACAATAAGCCCTCTCCCTTTACGATCCGTATATACTTGCTTATGAATGATTGCTGCAACGATGTTGGCAGGAACCAACACATCATCAGAAGTAAACTGAATGTGAGGAGACAGATAAGACTGCCCTGCTATAAGGGCTTGCCCCTTTGTAACCACAATGGCTTGACCATCCACCGTTGCTTGAGCACTACCTCCATTGACCTGTACATCAACGCCAAAATATTGGCTTACAAAACGCAAAGGTACGAGCGTATCTTCCCCTACTTTTTGCGGTTTGTTCCATTCAGCGATCGCATACGCCGTTCTCACATTATCCATCAATACATTTGAACTGTTGACCACCATTGTCAAGGCTCCGCCAAGTCTGTCTTTAACAGAAATACCTAGGTCATTGTTAAAATCCATGAGTGAATCCGGCGAAACCGTTGCTAGCAGTTCATCCACGGTCTTTAGCTCGGTGCCAGTATACACGCTCATATTATCCACCAGTGTTGTGAAGCTCTTGGTGCCGTTCATATCATTGGTTAGTGTTGATGGCAGATTCCTTTTGGGCCGAATCCGGACATAATTGATTCCTATCGCACTGCTGCTGTTAGATAACTTGACGGAATCCATTTTTTTACACCGTCAACATATACAGACGTAGTCTGCGCCGACTGTTGATAATCGATCATAAAGGAAAGCCTATGCCATTGAGTAGGAGTCATCACCACACTCTGATCTCCAACCTTTAAGAGGCCATCCGCTCCAAGAGTTCCTAGCGTAATTCCTTTATTATTACTGTCTTTAATTTCAATAAATTTCGACCCGTTGGTATCCAATGATTTAATATCAAAATCAATAATAATTTTCCCAGTTAAGTTGTCAGTTCCAAATCGTTTGGCCAGTCCTACATCGGGTTGATCTGGAACCGATTCGTTAATGCGCAATGCTACACTTGTCCCGTTCGGAACCGTATTACCATCTCTTAATGCCCCGCTGGTTTTTTTCACATCAGCAATACCGGTCAACTCAAAGCCACTTGGTGGCGCGCCTGTCTGTGTATAACTCTCGAAGTCATTCGCTAAGTAAACTGTGGTATCCGATTCCTCTGCGTATACTTGCAAAACGTTTGAGACTCCGCTAATTCCTATTAGGATGCTTAAAAATAGACTAATCCGTTGAAACAAAGTTTTTCTTTTATTCATACACTTTGCTCCTTTCAAACACTTTTCTGATTTTCATAGCTAGGCAGTTCACAATCGCTCAGTTTAATCGTAAAGTAAGCGCATTCAATTTGTTAAAAATTATTATCTTCGAATTTGAAAATCCCCCCCTTTAACAGACTGAAACTGTAGCTTGATTATCCGTCATTGAATACAATAAAAAAATCGTATAAATCTACATTCTTATCGATAATTTCTTTAGCGCGATTGATTCTTTCTCTAGTCTCATCGACAATTTTTCACTACACGAGTGCGTAAAAAAGTACCGTCATCTGCGATACTTTTACGCATTTGACGATACTTTTTTAATTTAAGAATTGTCTTGGGTTGATATGATATTCGAAGCTTGCGGCCCCAATTCGCTTAGCGTAGGTTGCATTTGGTAACAATGTGTAGTGGATCTACTAAAACCAAATGTAGAGAGTGGAAGGCCGTTTTACTTTAATTGACAACCAACGCATATCGTAATAAAATATTTTTACGTAAATATATTTTTTTATAAAGGTGGTGGCTTCATGAACCTGTTAATCTTGGGCGGTACCCGGTTTCTGGGGAGGTTCTTGGCAGAGACGGCGCTGGAGCGGGGGCATACGTTGACGCTCTTTCATCGCGGCCGGCACAGTAAAGACGCATTTCCCGAAGCGGAGCACATCATAGGGGACCGGGAAAGCGAGCTTGAGCTGCTGCAGGGCAGAACGTGGGATGCGGTGATCGATACGTGCGGCTTTGTTCCCCGCGTCGTACGCTCCTCCGTCGAACTGCTGAAGGACCGTGTAGGACATTATACTTTTATTTCGTCCGTATCGGTATACGAGGATCTAACGCGGTTACATGTAAAGGAAGACGCGCCTGTCGCAACGCTAGCCGACGAGAGCACCGAAGACGTGTCGCAGCATTACGGCGCGCTCAAAGCGCTTTGCGAGAAGACGGTCGAAGCCGCTATGCCTGGCAGAGCGCTGCACATCCGGCCCGGTCTGATCGTCGGCCCGTACGATTATTCGGACCGGTTCACGTACTGGCCCCATCGGATCGCGCAAGGGGGAGAAGTGCTGGTGCCGCCCAAAGAGGGGCGCATTCAGGTGATCGATGTGAGAGACCTCGCCGCGTGGGTGATCGACTTGGTCGAGAAGCAGACAGTCGGCACGTTTCATGCCAGTGGTAGCGACTCAACGATGGAGCAGCTCGTCGACGCGTGCACCCGGTTCAGCAGCAACCCCGCCGAGTTTACCTGGGTTAACGAGCCGTTTTTGAGAGAGCAGCAGGTCGGCCAATGGATCGAGCTCCCGCTCTGGCTGCAAAGCGACAGCTTGCTCGGGTTATTCGCCATCGACAATACGAAGGCTTTCGCTTCCGGGCTGACGACCAGACCGTTAATCGATACGGTTCGCGACACCCTCGCATGGGATCGAAGCCGCTCGCCGGAGGAGAAGCGCAAAGCCGGACTGGACCCGACCCGCGAGGCGGAGCTGCTCCGCCTGTGGAATAACAGGGATGCCGCTGCTTTCGGGGCAAAGTGAATTGAAGCGCTTCCAAAATTGGAGGTTATTCGTTCTGGAGGCGGCCGCAGCCGGCAAGAATCACCGGACAACTCCCCCGCGGCGGGGCAGCGCTCAAACGAAAAAACAAGCGCCCCCTCTGCCGCGGAGTTACGAGCAGCCGTCGTGCTTCGGCTTGTAATCGCTCGGGGCTTGACCGGTCCATCGGCGGAATTGCCGTGAGAAGTGGCTCGCGGATTGAAACCCGAGCCGTTCGGCGATCTCCGTCATCGGCAGGTTCGTCGTCACCAGCAGCTCCTTCGCCAAACTCAGCCTTCTTCGGCTGACGTACTGCTTAGGCGACAAGCCGTACACCTTGGAGAACAGCTTCGAGCATTGGCTGCGGCTCAGGTGCAGCTCCTCGGCTACGGCGGAAATCGTCGCCTCTTCATGAAAGCTTCCGGCTAGCCGCTCTTCGATCGCATGAGCGACATCGATCGCAAATAAAGTAGCCTCCTTGGACGAGGCTTGACCGGCGTGCGCATCCCGCTCCCGGATTAACGCAAGTACATCCCGAACGATGAGTAACGTATAAGATTGCAGCAGCAGCCGGTCCTCGAACCGGGGATTCAGCTCCTCGTGCCAAGACACATCTCCATGCGTATCGGGAGCGGCGTAATGCCGCATCATTTCTTCCAATTCCTGAACATAGAACGGAAGCTTCCCGCGGCTCGCAGATCCGGACGGAATATGGGAGTAAGGCGCAGCCCCGAGCACACTCCGCACCTCCGCGTCGTCCAAGTCGAAGTGCACGTTGAAGAATCGGTAATGCGAGCTTGCGGCTGCCGCGGATTCGTGACGGATGCCCGATTTGATCAACAGCCAGTCCCCCGGACGAAGCGTCAAGGAGGTCCGGTTAATGTCATGCACCGATTCGCCCTCCAGGCAGCAGATCAATTCATACAAATGATGATGATGCCGCGGGTACCGCCAACCCGGCGGCTTGATGCCGAAGTGACAGCCGGTCACCTGCAGCGTCTGTGTCATATTAGGAAAATGGAATAAACGGTCCATGCCGGTGACCGCTCCCTTCTGGCCAAATCCACGCTTTCCCTCAATGTAACATGTTTCGCAGCCCGATGTCATCTTGAAGCGGGTTTACAAATATTCCTACAAAGCACAAAAAACCGGCGCCAACCCTTGTCAGGTTGGCACCGGCCTCATCGTATACTATTATACCGTTACCTGCGATACCGGTCCGAGCTCCGGCTGGTCCGTGAACGTCAGTTCCCGCTTCTCCGTTCCATGAAGCTCAAACACGACGATCTCGTTCTCGCCTTGCCGCAGCAGCGGCGCAGGGATATACAGCGTCTGCTGCGGCCCGCGCTTCCAGTAGCGGCCCAGATGGAAGCCGTTGACGTACACGATGCCTTTGTTCCAGCCGTCGAGGCGCAGGAACGTATCCGCCGGCTGCCCCTCGATCGGCAGCACCGCGCGGTAAAAGCCCGGGTATCCCGGCTCCGCTTCCTTCCCGTCAAAGCTGACCGGGGCTACGTCCTCCAGCGGCAGCGGATAGATGTTCCAGCCGAACAGGAACTGGTTGCCGTGGCGTATGCCTTCCGTGATACCTTTGCGGTCGAGCATGAACGGCCCGTAGTTGATCCGGCCTAGATTTTCGACCAAAATGCGCAGCGTCGCTCCGCCCTCTGGCACGGCGAACGATACCTTTTTGCTCGGGTCCCAGCGCTCGATTACACCGAGGAACTCGTCGTTCACATAAACCAACGCCCGGTCGCGGCAATCCTGCAGCACAAGCTCCCGTTCCTCCCGTGGTCCGGAGATGAACGTTTCGTACAGGATAAATCCGTCGTTTTGCCCGACCGCTTCCATCGGCTCCGGGCACGTGTGGCGAACCGGCTCCGACAGGCTGTCCAACTGCCCGAATAGCGAGGCTGCTTCGCGAACCGGCACGCTTCCATAGGCGGCCTTCGGAATCGGCTGCGGCAGCTCAAGCGGCGGCAGCTCCATGTAGCGGGACAGCGTTTCCCGCACCGCGTAAAACTTATCCGTCGGCTCGCCGGATTCGTTCAGCGGCACATCGTAATCGTAGCTGGTGATCGTCGGCTCGTAATGATCGCGCTGCGGACAGTTCGCCCCGCTCATATAGCCGAAGTTCGTTCCGCCGTGGAACATGTAGAAATTGACCGAAGCGCCGAGACGGAGCATATCGTCGAATACGTCCGCCACGTCCTTCGCGTCCCGCGTATGGTGATTCTCGCCCCAATGGTCGAACCAGCCGTTCCAATATTCCATGCACATGATCGGTCCGTCCGGCTGGTATTTCCGCAGCATCTCGAACGCTTCCTCCGCCCGGGACCCAAAGTTCACCGTCTCCAGCACGCCAGGAATCATGCCGCCCTGCAGCATGAAATGCTCCGGTCCGTCGGAGGTGAACAGCAGCACGTCCATCCCCCGCTGCAGCATCGCATCCTTCAAATAAACCAGGTACGCCCGGTCGTTGCCGTAGCTGCCGTACTCGTTCTCGATCTGCATCGCGATAATCGGCCCGCCATTCGTGCACAGCAGCGGCTTCAGCAGCGGAAGCAGCACATCATAGTACGCATCGACGCGGTCAAGATACGGCCGGTGCATGCAGCGCACCCGCATGCCCGGATCAGCGAGCAGCCAAGCCGGCAGCCCGCCGAACTCCCACTCCGCGCAAATGTACGGGCTCGGCCGCACGATCACATGCAGACCGACCTCACCGGCGATCTCAACAAAACGAACCACGTCCGCCAGCCCGTCAAAACGAAACTGGCCCGGCTTCGGCTCGTGTAGATTCCAAGGAATATACGTTTCTACGGTATTGAAGCCGCAGGCTTTCAGCTTAAGCAGGCGATCCTGCCAATACTCGGGCACCACCCGGAAATAATGAATCGCACCGGAAACAAGACGGATCGGTTCCCCGTCCAGACAAAATTGCCCGTTTTGCACATCGAACGTCGCCATAAGAGCACCCTTTCTGCATTCGGTATTCTTCCTTTATCTTAGAACGTCCGCGGACAATACCGAATAGCCAAAGCGTCCGATTATTTGACCTTTTTTTCCGTTGTTCGGGCGTAGCACCTTCGCAAAAGCTGAACATGCCGCTCCCTCTGCCTTTAGAACGCTACGGGAAGCTTCGTCAAGCCACGTAACACCAGATTGGGCCTCCAGAGCAGTTCTTCGGCCGGAACCTTCAGACGCAGGTGCGGCAAACGACGCAGCAAGCCGTCAGCCCAATCTGTCCTTCCAGCCTGGCCAGAGGCGCACCGAGGCAAAAGTGAACGCCCGAGCCGAACGCCAAGTGACGGTTATTTTTCCGCTCAACATCCAGGATGTCCGGCTCAGCGAACCGCCTCGGGTCCCGGTTCGCCGATGCAAGCACGGCCATAACGAGTTCCCCACGGGGAATGACGGAGCCTCCGAACTCGACCGTTTCGCCGGCATAACGCTGCGTAGCCATCTCCACCGGGCTCGTATAGCGAAGCAGCTCTTCGACGGCACCCGGGATCAGCCCAGGGTCGCGAGCAAGCTTTTCCCTCTGCTCAGGGTGCTGCAGCAGAGCCAGCGTCCCGTTGCCGAGCAGATTGACCGTAGTTTCATGCCCTGCGATCAGCAGCAGAAAAGCCATAGCCAGCACTTCGCCCTCGCTCAGTTGGTCTCCCGCCTCCTCCGCCCGAATGAGTGCCGTGAGGAGATCATCCTTCGGACGATTGCGCCGCTCCGCAAAGAGAGCCTTGAAGTAATCGGCCAAAGCGAAGGTGGCCGCAAGCTGCGATTCGTCAGGCTCCAAAATACCGGAGCTGCCCACGATCACATCCGACCACCCCCGGAACAGATGCCGGTCTTCCGCCAGAATGCCCAGCATTTCCGCAATAACCGTGATCGGAAGTGGATAGGCGTATTCGGTAATCAAATCCGCCTCTCCCTTGCCCTCCATCGCATCAAGCAGTTCCTCGGCAATCCGCCGAACCTTTTCGCGCATTTGTTCGATCAGCCGCGGAGTAAACGCCTGATGCACGAGCCCGCGCAAACGGGTATGATGCGGTTCGTCCAAGTCGAGCATATTTTGAGCAAGCTGCTCTAACAACTCCGGCTGCTTAGGCAGCCGCTCCAGCTCCTCCGGGGTTTTGGCATTGCGCAAATCCTTCACGAACCGGTCGTCTTTGAGCAGCGCCTGTACGTCATCATAGCGCGTAATCAGCCACATCCCTTGCCCGTCCGGCAGCTCTGCCCGATATACCGGCGCGTTATCCCGCAAATACGCATACGTCGGATACGGGTTCGCCTTGAAGGCCGGATCGAACAAATCAACCGGCCGCCGAACCGCGCCGCCCTCGCCAAAGACAGGGTCCCGCTCTACTTTCGGAAATGCTTCATGTTCCATGGCTCCTCATCCTTTCCGTCAATAAAAATGAACATTAATTCATTTTTAAATCCAAAAAAACGACCTGCTTCAGCCAGCAAGTCAATTCCGCTCCGGGGAACGCAGCTTCCTTCGTCGGAACGGTCTCGGCTCGGGGATAAGAAAAGTTGCCATGTTTCCCGCCGGATCAATAATGAATTAAAGTTCACTATTCACATTACACCTGCCTCTCCGTTTCTGTCAAGAGGTATTCAAGCGCAGCATTCGGCGAAGATTATCGACCGCCGGTCCGAAGGTCGAATGCCCTAGTCCTTGACAAGAAGGGTCGCTTTCCCTATATTCACTAATGAATGGGGGTTCACGATATGCAGGTGCTGAAAGAAGAGCTTCGCCTCTCCATTATTCGCATTGCCCGGGAATCGTTTCTGGAGCAAGGCTACGACAAAACCTCGATGAAGGATATCGCCCTTAAACTAGGCGTATCCGTGGGAAACTTATACCGTTATTTTCCGAACAAGGAAGCGCTGTTCGAAGCCGTAGCCAAGCCGGCGTACGATCGGCTGCTCACGTTCATTTCTGACCATGAAGCGAATCCCCCGGCGGAATTCAACGGGCTATCCTTCATGAACGAACTCGGCGAAATCCTGTCCGATCTGCTGCGCACACACCGCGAAAGTCTGCTCATTCTGCTATACGGCAGCAAGGGAACGAGCTACGAGTATACGAAGGAAGAGCTCGTTCATCAGATGACCGAGCACCTGCGCATGCATTTGACCGATTACAACTCCCGCTGTCCGGACGCCACCCCGGCCGACGGCAAGCTTTCCCCTGCGGCCTCAGGCGCAGCAGCGCCGCTTGACGCAATCCCGATCAATCCGCAAGTTTCGCGGCCGCTTACCGTCGCTTTTTTGGAAGGATATTTTGAGATCATCCGTCTGCACGCCGATCCGGAGGATATTCGCGAGATGACCAAACATTATGTGACCGTCTGGTTTAAGGGATTGTTAAGCTTGATGTAGGTGACAACGGCTATAGAGCTTTGGCCCGCTATCGCTATTGATGCGGGTCTTTTTGCTTGTTGATCGCAACGGCTCAGACCATAAAGTAATTGACCCAATCGACCCGAACGCCGCCCAATTGGTCGAAAAATCGTTGCGCTCGCTTATTATCGGGAGCTGTAATCCAAGTCATGTGGGCATAGCCCTGATCCTTCGTGTAGCTTTGACATTGCAGAAACAGCCGCCTCTCTACTTCCGTATCCCGGTAGGGCTCAAGCACAAATAGGTCGTTCATTATTGTAATGTTATCGGCTTTCATCGTGCTGAAGGTAAAGTATAACGTGGCAAAACCAATCATCTTTCCATCTTGTTCGGCTACAAACTGCACCCCTCCTTGTTTTTTGAGCAGAGCCCAAATCAGATGATGTATTTTTTCAGTGCCCGGCCATGGTTTCTGATAAAAGCCAACAATATATTCATGCATCAGTTCAGTCAATCGGGGTACGTCCTCAGCTCGGGCATTTCTTACCACAAATGGCATAAAAAAACCCCCTTAATGATGATGCATAATTATACATTTTATTGAATTCACATACAATCAACTTCGCCAAAAAATGTCCACAACCTATCCCCAATATCTGGATAACTTATCTTTCCTTAGGATATCCTATAAACGACTCCCTCCAAATTTCGACAAAATTCGCATATTGGGACTTGACATGGAGGCACGTTTAAAATATAGTAAACCCATCGGAATTAACCTTAACTGACTCGTCAGTTAAGTGGAGAGGGGCGATGGAAGCTGCCTGCTTTACCGGAACAAGATCAGGATCGCCGTCAGCAGCTGATGGCCGCGGCTCTGGACTTATTTGCCCGCAAGGGATATCACGGCACCAAAATTTCCGACGTGGTCAAAGCCTCGGGGGTGTCGCAAGGCACATTCTACTGGCATTTTCAAAGCAAAGAACAGCTCGCGCTGGAGTTAATCGAAAGCGGCAAAGAGAAGCTGATCAAAGTCATCGAGCAAGGCTACCGCAAGCACGCAGGCACGGTAGACGACATGGTGAGCTCGTCCGCGCGGCTGCTTACGGATCTGTTCGCATTTGCCGACCGGAACCGCGATCTGATGGCTCTGCTGCTTATGAAAGGCCAAGGCGCCGATCCGCCGGTGCGGGAAGCCGTCTCGCAGACCTGGATCGCGTTCGAGGAAGCGTTCAAAAGCAACATTCAACGGGCCATTGAGCTCGGGATGCTGCCGGGGACGAACGATTTGTCGCTGCGGGCAAACATTCTCGTCTGTTTAATTACCGGCGTGCTAGCCAAATGGCTGTTCGGACCCATGCACGACGTCGGTTTCCAATCCACGTATTCGCCGGCGCAAATTGCCGAAGAAACCGCCAAGTTCGAATTCCGGGGCTTGCTCGGATAACCTATAACCCATCTACGAAGACCCACAAGGAGGCAACTGTTATGTCTATCAAATTAAGCAAATTTGTGAAATCCGTTTCGCTGCTGAGCGTTCTTGCGATCGTGATCGCGGGCTGCGGAACCAAGCCTGCCCCCGCTCCGGCACCGGATGCGAACGCCGGCAAGAAACCGGCCGAGACGACAACCGCCGCTAACTCGCTTGAGCAAATCAAGAAAGCTGGCAAAATCAGAGTCGGGCTCATGGGCACCTATGCTCCGTACAACTTCCTGAACGACAAGCACGAGATCGACGGCTTCGATGCGGACGTTGCCAAGGCGGTAGCGAAACGTCTGGGCGTTCAAGTCGAATTCATCACCGGCGAATTTTCCGGACTGATCGAAGGGCTGCAAAAGGACAAGTACGACGCGCTCGTAAGCCAGGTCACGATCACCGAAGACCGCAAGAAAACGATGGACTTCTCGACACCTTACGTGAAAAACGCCGTGAATGTCATCGTCAAAAGCGACAACACCACGATCCAAAAGCTTGAAGACTTCAAAGGCAAAAAGATCGGCGTCGGGCTCGGCACGAACGACGAGAAATATTTGCGCGACGTCGCGATGCCGAAGGTCGGCACGTTCGAAATCGCCACATATAACGATGTCATCACGTCGCTGAAGGACCTGAACGTCGGCCGCATCGACGCGACGATCAACAACGTATTCGCCATCAAGCCGTTGGTCGAGAAAAACCAATTCAAGGTCAAAGCGGTCGGAGATCCGATTAAAGAGGATTTTGCCGGCATCGCCATCCGCAAGAACAACCCGGAACTACTCGACGCGATCAATAAAGCGCTGGCCGAGATGAAGACGGACGGTACGTTCAAAGAGATTTTCCAAAAATGGTTTGGCGTAGACCCGAACTTCTAATCAGCGCGGACCGGGAGGATGCACGGCATGGAACTGGTTTTACAGAACTTCCAATTTCTATTGACGGGCGCGTATTATACGCTGCTGATCACGATCGTCTCGATGTTCTTCGGACTCATCATCGGGATGGTCGTCGCCATCGCCCGCCTCAAAGGAAATTGGCTCATAAGTAATCTGGCCAAAGGTTACGTATCCATCATTCGCGGAACCCCGATTCTGGTACAGATCTTCATTATCTATTACGGACTACCCGACTACGGGATTACGCTCGGGCCGCTCACAGCGGCCTTTATTTCACTTAGTATCAATATTGGCGCCTACTTGTCCGAGACATTCCGCGGCGCGATTCTATCCGTGCCCAAAGGGCAGACGGAAGCCGCTCTGTCGCTGGGCTTAACGCCCTGGCAGACGATGCGGCGAGTCGTGCTGCCGCAGGCGGCCCGTGTGGCGATCCCGCCGATGGGCAATACGTTTATCGGGATGCTGAAGGAGACGTCGCTCGTGTCCGTCGTTACCGTGACCGAGCTGCTGCGCTCCGCCCAACTGCTTATTGCACAGTATTATGTTGCGATGCCTTTTTATATTGCCATTGCTATTATGTATTGGGTTATGAGCATGTTCTTTTCGTACATTTTAGACCGCATCGAATCTCGTTTGTCAAAAGCTTATTAAGGGCGTGTGATCTGCATGATCGAGGTAAACCAACTCGGCAAAAGCTTCGGCGATCTGGTCGTTTTCCGCGACATCAATCTACATATCCGCTCCCGCGAAATCGTGGTCCTGGTCGGCCCGAGCGGCTCCGGCAAAAGCACGCTGTTGCGCTGCCTGAACGGGCTGGAGGAGCCTGACGCGGGATCGATCCGGGTGGGCGATGCAGCATGGGACGCCTCCATGGACGCTGCAAGCAAGAAGCAGGCGATCCGGCACATCCGTACATTAACCGGCATGGTGTTCCAGTCGTTCAATCTATTCCCTCATATGACCGCCTTGGAAAACGTGATTATGGCTCCCACGACTGTTAAAAAGATGAACCAGAAGCAAGCCGTCGAAATCGGAGAATCGCTGCTCGCCAAGGTGGGATTGCTCAATAAAAAGGACGAATATCCTTCCCGGTTGTCCGGCGGCCAGCAGCAGCGGGTTGCGATTGCCCGGGCACTCGCCATGCAGCCACAGGTGATGCTGTTCGACGAGCCGACGTCCGCGCTCGACCCCGAATTGACGGGTGAAGTACTGTCCGTCATGAAGCAGCTTGCCGCGGAAGGCATGACGATGATCGTCGTCACCCATGAGATGAAGTTTGCGCGGGAAGCGGCGAACCGGGTTATTTTTATGAGCGACGGCAAAATTCAGGAAGAAGGCACGCCGGAGCAATTTTTCGTCCAGCCGCAGACGGAGCGGGCTCGCAAGTTTTTGCGGCAAATCGAAGGCGCGCTGGAGACGGAGTAACGAGTAAGATTCGAAGGAGTGGACATTGTGGTTCCGAGCAAAGCAGAGCATTTGAAGAACGTCGCGGAGCGTGCACGGGCGATCATGGAGAAGGAAAATGTGGAAGCGCTCGTGGCCTCGAGCTGTGAAAATTTCTACTACTTGTCCGGCCACCCCAGCACGTTTATGTATACGCTGCGGATGAATGAAGTTGCGCTGGCCGTCATGTTCCGCGACCCGAGCCGCCGCACGGTGATCATCATGAACGAATTTGAAGCCGCGGGCGTTCCGGCGGATATGCCCGGGTGCGAGCTGCGCACGTACCCGACCTGGGTGGACGTCGACGATCCGCTCGGGCTGCGCGGCGCCAAGTACGAAGGGCGGCGGCCCGTAAACCATCAAGTGCAGGAGATGTTCGGGCTGCTCGGGCAGGTGCTGGCCGAATACGGAATCAACGGCGGCAGGGTGGCCGTGGAGCTGAACTCCATGCGGTACCCTGCCGTGAATGCGCTGCGCGAAGCCGTCCCGGGCTTGGAATTCACCGAAGCCGGAGCCATCCTGACCGAGCTGCGCGCGCTCAAGACGCCTTGGGAAATCGCACAGCTGCGCAAAAGCTGCGAATACGCCGAAATCGGCATCGCCGAAACGATCAAGGGAATCCGGGCCGGCAGCTCGGCGGCGGAGATTGCCGACGCCTTCCGGCTCGCGCTGTTGACCCATGCCGACGGCTCGTCCTCCCGCTTCCATATGATTTCGGTCGGGGCGCATTTTGCGCCTGCGCATATTTTCGACACGCGTCCGGGTCAGCCGGGCGATCTGATCAAATTCGATGTCGGCGTCGACGTGGCCGGCTACGGCTCGGACATTGCGCGCACGTTCGTGCTCGGCTCCCCGTCGGACACGGTGAAGCGCATCTACGGCGCGCTGCGGGCCGGACACGACCGGCTGCTGGAGCTGATCGAGCCCGGCATGCCGATGAAGCACGCTTTTGACGAAGTGATGCCGCTGATCCGCCGCTCGGGCCTCCCGAATTACAACCGGGGCCATCTGGGCCACAGTGCGGGACTGAGCCTCGCGGCCGAGGAAGCCCCGTTCCTGAGCCCGTCGGAGGAAACCGTCTTCCGTCCGGGCATGGTCATCTGTCTGGAAACGCCGTACTACGGCTACGGTGTCGGCTCGATCATGATCGAGGATATGGTGCTGGTGACGGACAACGGCTGTGAGCGGCTGAATAAGCTGTCGCGGGATTTGATTTCGTTGTAGATGAAAAAAGGTCAAAAAGACTCGTTTACGTTTTCTTCAGAGTGTTGAGAAAGTGGTCATTGAGATAATAGAGGTTACGAGGGGGCAGGGTATCCACTTCCGACCGCTGCTCCGCCCCACAAAGTGAAGTTGAATCAGGGAAGCTTAGTCCGAGTACTTTGCGGGGACCCCGGGTCCTCGGGAAATTTGATTGGAAGCCGCTTAGCAGCGGGTATTTCCCGCAGACAAAGGCGAACGCTATCGCTCCTACAGCAGATACCCCACCTCCGTATGTTTCTCTATTTCAGTTAAAAGCTCTTTCTCAATAAACTCCAGATACGTACACACTGTCTTTTTGACCTTTTTTGCTTAGGCTATGGGCTATGGCATAAAAACTTGCTTTACGGTCCCTTTGCCGTCCTTGACCTCGATTTCGGCGTACGCTCCGTTGATGAACGTCATCTGCGGCGGGACATGGCCGCAATCGATATCGTAAACAATAGGGACCTGCAGCTCCTGGGACAGCTCTTGATAAACATCTTCGGCCGTGTAGCCTTCAACCGGCTGATTGGCGCTGCTGCGGCCAAACATAATACCCGTACAATGCTCAAACCATCCGGCTAGCTTCATCTGCACCAGCGATCTGCGTAAATCCGTTGTGGACAGCTCGCAGTTTTCCAGATACCAGACGATAGGGTCTTCATGGATAAAATGCTTCTGGAATTGCCGCACGTCGCCGAACGGGGTGCCGATCAAATGCCGGATGATATCGATACAGCCGCCAAGCATACGGCCTTGCATGCTCGTTTTTGCCCCGGACACGGTTTTCCAATACGTAGGCTCGGTTAAATGGTAGATGCACGGCGAAGGGTCGGCGTGTTTCCATTCCTTCTGATATTTCGGCGAGGAATGCTGGAGGACGGATTCGCCCGTTTTCGTCGATAAGACCACTTGCCACATGGCGGTTGTCTCGTCGGAATATTCGCCTCTCAAATCAACCAGATTCGTTCCGTGAGCCGTCGCCAGGCCGGTTTTTAAAGTGACCACCAACAGCAATGCGCTGATATCCGAATATCCTAAAATCCACTTGCTCGGTATATTTTCAAATTCAATATATTCGAGTATCTCGATCAGCAGCTCCCCACCCCAAGGCGGGATGATCATATCAATTGCGTCGTTGCTCGTCATGGCGTTGAATTCGTTCGCGCGGACTTGAGCCGGCGCGGACTTGGCCTTCTCTTGCGTCCATACCGTTTCTCCGCAAACGACGTTAAAGCCTCTGCTCTGCATGCGGCTGCATGAGAGCTTGACCAAATCATGCAATGCCGAGGGCACCCCGGAGGACGGGGCGATTACACCAATCGTTACTCCTTCTTTGAAACCCGGATAGTTCATCGTAAGTCCCCTTCTCCCAATTTACACGATATTACCAAAACTAGCTTTTTGGAGCAACCATAATCGGACAGCTGTATAAAAAACAAACTAGACACCCCAAAACTGGAGTGTCTGATTTATTAAATAACTGAATATATTAAATTCCTTTTACTCGAAGCGTATATTTAATATCTTCTTTTGAACCGTCGTTTGTGACGATGACTTCATGATAACCATGGCGCAAGTTTTTAGAATCTATATACTTTGTAAATCGATAATTATTGGACGAGTTTGCATCAGCTCGAAAAACTTCCTCATAGTTATCCGGGTCATTCTTATCCGGATAGTAATAAATGACGACTGTCACAGGTTTTTTCGTTGAAGATGTGTAACCTACCCGAACGCTTTTACCGTCGCTTGCCGCATAGTCATAATTCCAAGTGTCGGTACCATTTGAAGATAACCATTCGTCTTCGACTTCGAGTAAATAATCCCCAGGCGCAAGAGCTTCAATTCCATCTTGTGATATAGCGTTTCGATCGACAGTTGTGATTTGCGCCGATGCTCCAACGGGAATTGCTCCTACAATTGCTACGATTGCTGCCAGTGTAATAGCTATTTTCTTCATTAATGATGCTCCTTTCTATTTGATAATTATAAAATATATTATTCTTCCTTCTTTTCGTAAGATTTCGATTATCTCACTGAAAACAAGCATTATCTTGCAAAAAAAATGTCGAAGTATGTTGTGATATAGAACAAACGCAATGAATGAACTAGAAAAAGCCTGCTTGAGCCGTCATAAGCTCAAACAGACTTTATTCTTCTTATCCTTGGCTGTTAGCCGAGTCCGCGGCAGGCGCAGCCGGACGTTGTCCCGGCTTGCGGTCTACGAATTTGCCGATTGCATCGTCCAGGTTCGATTTGATTTGGCTGATGAGCTGGTCGCGGCTAATGCCTTTGTCCTGCGCGATTTCAGCCAGCGATTTGCCTGCTTTCATCGCGTCGGTGAGCTCCTGCTGGGTAATACCCAAAATCTTCGTCAGATTCTCGGGATTGCCCCTCATCCCGAAAGCTCCTCTTCCGCCTTTTTCACCGTGCTGACCTTGCGGCTTCGTCGCGGTCACGGCTTTCTTCAAGTGATCTGCCAGACCGGATTTACGCTTGTCCGCTTGATCCTGCGTGATCTTGCCCGCGCTCACCGCATCGTCAATCGCCTTCGTTTCAGCGTCGGTCAGCTTTTGGATGAGGGCGTCTTCCGTCAAGCCCCCTTTTTCCTGCGCGACTTGCGCCAGCGTCTTGTTCTGCTTCAGCTCGTCCATCAGCGTTTTCTCATCCAAGTTGAGCAGCGTGGCGGTTTCTTTCAGGATGTTGACGCCGTGGAAGCCGTGCTCTTCCCGGCCGAAGCCGCCCTTGCCGAACTTCCCGTGCCCGTGTCCCTGCTGCGCGCTATCTGCGGTTGTGCCGCTTTCCGTAGTTGCCGTCGTTGCGGCATATGCTTGAGAGTAATATAATCCGGCTCCTCCGAGAAGAAAACCTGCTGCAATGGTTCCTGCCATCAATTTTTTTCCGATTGTTTTCATGGTTTATTGTCTCCTTTGATTTCGAATTTGTGTTTCACTTACACTTTGAAGTATAGGAGCTGTACATTAATGGAACCTTAGTTTGGGCTGAGCGTTGGTTGAGCGGAAGCTGAATAAATGCTGAAAATGAAAAAAAACAAGCCGGGTGCTGCCTCACAGCGGGCAAGCATCGGCTTGTTTTTGAATTTATTTGCTGAGGATGTTCCAGACCAAGTGCGCCACTTCCGCCCGCGTTGCCTGTTCCTGCGGGGCGAACTGGTTCGATTGCCGCCCCTCGACAAGTCCGAGCTGGGCCAGCCCGGATACCGCCGCTTTCATTCCATCCGGCATCGCCGCGTCATCCGCAAACGGCGACTTCGCTGCGGCGGGCAGCGTTTTGCCTGTTTTTTTCTCGTACAGCCATTTGGCGAGGAGCGCCAGTTCCTGCCTAACAACCGGTGTCGTCATATCTTCGCCGTCCAGTCCGAGCTCGTTCCACACCGAGGCGTTTACTTTCCCAGCCAACGCCTTGGACACCATCTCGCCTGCCTCCTTGCGAGACAAGCCTGCGTTGGGGGCGAACCGCCCTTCGCCCGCGCCGCTTACGACGCCTACATCGGTCAAGCCTTTGACCGCCGCATGCGCCCAATGCCCCGATGGTACGTCGGCGAAGCCTTTGACAGCGATCCGTCCCTCCGGCTGGACATGAACCTGCTTCTGCTTGGAAGCATATGCCGCAAGCAGTTCAAAATCCGTCAGCGCCTCTCCTGCGCCGACAAGGGGCTTTGCTTTTGCAAACATCGTATAATTATCGCCGCCGGTGAACATATAGTTGGACAAGGCAAGCGTATAGACGGCGTCTTTGTCGATCGGCTGCCCGCCGATTCGAGCGTTCCGCACCCGCTGACCGGACGGCTTGTCCGCGTCGTATTCATAGGCGATGCCGGAAACCTGCAAAAAGCCCCCTGCCAGCTTCTCCACGCCGGAAACTCCGTTTTCCAGCGCCTTGAGCACCATCTCTCCGGTCGCTTCCACCTTCACGATCTTGTTGCCGAAGGGCAGAATCGACTTGGCGTCCTTTAAGGTGAAATCGCCTTTTTTGGCGCTCGCCCGAATGCCTCCGCCGTTCGCAAACGCGATATCGGTCCCGTAATAATCACGGTACGCGTCAGCGATCCAATTGCCGATGGCCGTTTCCCGGAAACGGGATTCGTGGTTATCCCCATACGGCAAATCACCGGCTAAAGAGGCTACCTTTTTGCCCAGCTCCGCATCCAGCTTGGCTTGGTAATCGGCCGCCATCTCGGCAAGCCGCTTGTCCTCTTGGACGGTTTCGTCAACTTTCAATATCTCATGCGATAAACGGATCGTCCCATCCGTTTCTTTGTTAACGACAAGCCGGATGATCGCCCCCATGTTGCCTTGAGGCGAGAAAATGAACCGGCTGCCGCCGTCGACCTCATGGACGAACGATTTCTCTTCCGCTTCCTCTTCGGTAAAAACCGCCCGGATGTCGGGAACGGCCGCCAGCAGCGCTTTATCGTCCGCAACCGGCTCCTGCGTCAACGCCACGATCATATCCACTTTCGCTTGTTTCAGCTTGTTCACCGCTTTTTGCGCGGATTCAATCACGTTCAGGCTTTTAACCCGCTCGTCCCGCATTGTCGTTTCCATGGCGCTGGTCAGGCCGAGGATGCCGATGCGGATGCCTTGCTTCTCCGTGACAACGTACTCCGGCACTTGACCGAACGGCTTGCCGTCGCTTCCGGTCAAGTTGGAGGAAATCCACCGAAAGCGCGAATTGTTGATCAGCTCCAGCGTATTGGGGACGCCTGCGTCGAAATCGTGCTGCCCGAAATTCGCGACATCGACCGGAATCCGGCCCAACGCTTCCACCATCGGATGCCCTTTGAAGACGCCGCCGAATAACGTCCCGCCGCCCAGATCACCGCCGAAAGCGACGATTTTCTCGCCCGGTACGCTGTCCACCAGCGTCTTCACCCGGGCTACCCCGCCGCGGGTGCCGAGCTTGTCGGTCACCGGACTGATTTCGTGTCCGTCGTTGAAATACAGCAAGGATACAGATGGACTGCCGGAGGCTTCCGCCCGGACGCTGGAGATGCTGCCACTCCATGCCGGAATGGCCAAGCCAACCGCCAGCAGCGCGATGCCTAACTTACGTGCCGTCTTGTTCATGCTCCACCTCGTTATGTAGAAAAATATGCCTGCTTCTCGTTGAATCATTATAATACAAAAGCGATTGGAGCAAGGTTAAGTTTATATGAAGGTCCGGCGGGCCCACGGAATAAAATCGTCCGGCGAAAGCCATGATATCGATAAAGGAGGGATTTCCCATGAATATTATGGACGGGATGGACGCAGCCCGGTACAATTCAGCGAACCCGGACGATAAGAGCAAAGAGAAGAAAGCCGAGGAAGACCGCAAAGAGATGCCGGCCCAAGTGCTGAGAAACCTGAACAACAAGTGACCGCTTGACAAAAGGAAATGAAAGGGAAATGCCAGTGACCCCGGATAAAAACAAAAAGGCTGACGAAAACGCAGCGGATATCCGAAGCCTGGAAGTCGATTCCGACGTCAATAACGATCCGAACCGCGAAGCGCTGCTTGACCAGTCGTTTCAGAGCTTTTACGAGAACATCAAGCAGCAGGTTCGGGCGAAGGAGGACATAACCAACGTCCCTGGAGAATCCGTCTTCGACGCAGCGGTCGGGTTGGACGAGGTGACGGAGGAAGAGGAATAACGCCGCAAACAAGAGAAAGCTTCATCTGCCATGCCCGACACGGCATCGTTAGATGAAGCTTTTTGTACGCAGCCCTGACCTCGGGAGCACTCTAGGTTCTGATATGTTGCAGAGGCTAGCCCCCTCCTCTATTCGATTTCTTCGCCGCTCTCAGCTACGCCCGCCGGCGTACCGCTATCAAGATGGCTCCGCCCGTCTCTGCCGGGGGACGGCTTCCATTTGAAGGTCACCGCCGACTTGGCCGGGAGCGTATAAATGAACGACTGCGAATTCATGCGCACCTTGAATGTCTTGGAGTCCGCGCCGACATTGGCGGCAATCAGAACAAGCGAACCGTCCGGATTCCGGTAAGCGACGTTTTCGATGCTGCCGGCGAAGTTGGTGGAATCGATCCGCACCGCTCCCGGCGCAACGAACTTGCTCGCATGGCCGATCACGTAGTATTCCACGTTTTTCGTCACGTTTCCGTTATTCGGGTCGATGGTCACTACGCCGCGGCAGTTCGTGCATCCGCCGTTGATCGGGCCTCCCTTCGGGTCGAGCGCCATGTTCCACAGCAGCACCGCTTTCGCCCAGTTCCGGGGAGAGCCGATCAGCAGGTTGGACATGTTCCAGCTCAGATTGTTGCCGAAATCCGTGCTCCATTCCCCGCCGCTGCATTCCGTAAAGTAAATGTTTTTCGACGGAAAAGCGTCATGGACCGTCGTCATGGCGCTTGGCGAGCCGCCATAGCAATGATACGCCGTTCCGTCTGTATAAGCACTTGCTCCGCTATCGCCAAGTATGGTAGAAGCATAGTTTACGCCGATGTCCCAATTGTGGTCGAACGCGATAATTTTCGTCGATAAGCCGCTGCGCTGGAACGCCGGACCGAGATCATTTTTAATAAACGAAGCCTGCTCCGCCGCTCCCATGCTCATACTCGGGTAGTTCGCCGTCGAATGCTCCGGTTCGTTCTGCACCGTGATTCCCCAGATCGGGATGCCGGCGTTCTTGTAAGCGTTGATGTATTTGACAAAATAGTCGGCATAAGCGGCATACACCTTCGGGTCGCTGCCGTTCAGCGAGCCGCCATTGAATGTCGGCGTGCCGGTTTTCATCCACGGCGGCGCGGTCCATGGGGAGCCCAGCACCTTGAGGCCAGGCTTTTTGCGCACAATCGCCCGCAGCACGCTCGTCACGTCGGCATCTTTGGCGATGGAGAAGTGCTTCAGCCCATAATCCGTCCCGGAGGCGACATCGTCATACGTGTAGCTGTTGGCATTGCCGCTGCCGTCGACCGAAAAGTCCGAGGCTCCGATCGTGTGACGGACGAAGCCGATGTTGATCCCTTTGTTGGTGAACAAATCGTTCAAGAGCGCCTCCCGCTGCCCGGGTGACATTTTCTTATTCATCAAGTAAGCGGAGGAGCCGGTGATCGCGGCACCGAAGTCGTCCATCGTCTGATACGTCAGGCCGGGCCGTATATCGATCGTCGTCGGATTCGAATCGCCGTCGGCCGAGAAATGAAGCGGCGCTTGCTTCGCGAGCAGACTCGTTTGATCCGCCGTCGTCAGCCAAGCGTCGACCGATCCGCCCGGACCCGCATATACGGACGGAGCCGAGACACCCATGAGCGTCAGTGCCAAACCGAACGAGAGCCACCGTTTGCTTCTTTTCATTCCATTTCTTCCTCCTTTAAAGTTACCGATTTTCGGGGAATTCCCCGTTTCGAGCCGTACGGGCGGATCACCTCCTTTCAACCGGTATGCCTCCGCTACTTGATGCCCTTCTCGTCATAATAAGCGTTCGCCTGCTTCTGCACGTAGTCCAGCACGGCGTCCACGCCGGCCGCTTTCAGCTTGCTCCGGTAAGTATCCAGCGCCTTATCCACGTCCGGCACGAGCCCCATCATCAGCGGCAGCCCGTACTGCTGGAACACTTGGTTGACCGCCGCTAGCTGCGATTTGACCGGCTGGTAATCCATCAGAATCGGGGCGAACAGATTCGGCTTGCTCTGGGACTTGAATTCCTCGTTCAGCTTATCGAATCCAGCCCAACCGCCTTCCTCGCTCCGCATGTTCGGCTCGTAGCGCCAGCCCCAGCTCGCAATGTCGTACTTCGTGACCGCCTTGGGGTCCTGCCCTTTGGCCGGAATGACGAGATGCTTGCCGTCCGCGCTTTTGTCATAATGAAGCCCTTCAATGCCGTAGGTCATCAGGTCAAAATACTTCGGATCGTTCCGCAGCTTATCCAGCACCATCAGCGACCGCTCGGGGTTGGGCGCATTTTTCGGAATCGCCATGCCGTTGTTGATCGACAGATTCGGCACCGCATAGCTGTGGAACCGGGTGAACGGGAAGTAAGCCAGCTCGAGGTCCGGGTTGGATTTTTTCACGTCGGTAATGAAGCCGCCCGCCGCTGCCGGGTTTCGCCAATAGACCGCGCCCGTGCCGGCCTTGATCAGGTCGCCCCCCTCCGTCTGGGAGGAAAGCGTATTCGAAGACCAGTAGCCTTTGTCCGCCCAGCTCTTCATCTTCTTCGCCCAGTCCACAAATTCTTGCGTGAACGGATACGCCACGATCTCCCTCGGCTTGTCGTACGAGCGGGCCGCGATGACGCCGCTGTCGCCGCCGATGCCCTGAAAGTCGTGAACCGCGAAAAACAACGAGTTGATCTCGTTCCACGCCTTGCCGCCAATCGGGGTGACCTTCGGCTTCGCCTTCTTCACGCCGTCCAAATACGCTTCAAGCGCAGCCAAATCCTTAATCTCCGGCAGGTTCAGCTCCTTGCGCCAATCTTCCCGGTACACGATACCATTGGGGGTATACTCCGGGAACGTGCTTGGCACGGCATATATTTTGTCTCCGGTGGAGACATCGCTCCAATCCTGCTTCGGCACCGTCTTCCACGTCTCCGGCGCGTAGACCGGCAGCAGCTTCGACAAGTCGAGAAATGCTCCCTGCTTGGCATATTTATAGAAGCCGGCCCAACTGGAAGCGAAAATCATATCCACCTTCTCGCCCGAGGCCAGCAGCAGATTGTACTTCGTCTGCCATTCGTTCCACGTCGTAAAATTGACCTTGACCGTCGTGTTCAAGTCCTTCTCCAGCATTTTGTTCCATTCGTCGATGACCTTCTGGGAATCCTTATGCGCGTCGCCGAGCAGATACCAGACGAGCTGCACCTTCTTCGACGTGTCCGGCTTACCGGACTCCGTCTTGGCCGGATTCGCGCCGGGCTCCGCCGTCCCCTGCTTCTCCGAGCACGCGCCCAGCAGTCCTGCCGCCAACGTCAGCGCCATGAGCGCCGATCCTGCCGATTTCAGCTTTCGGTTCATCCGCTTTCCCCCTGTGGTTTCGAATTAGAAATAGAATAGATGGCCGGGTCTTAACCCTTCACCGCCCCGATCGTCAGCCCTTTGACAAAATAGCGCTGCACGAACGGATACAGAAACACGATCGGTCCTGTCACCACGACGGCTGCAGCCATCTTGAGCGTCTCCGCGGGCGGCTTGAAATCCGCAGACAAATTCCCGGCAATGCTCGTCTTAAGCACCGCTGCGCTGGCCAATATTTTATACAGCAAAAACTGCAGCGGGTATTTATCCTCCGACGTGATGAAAATATTAGCCAGAAACCAGTCGTTCCAGTACGCCAACGCGAGGAACAGGCCAATCGTGGCAAGCCCCGGCGTCGACAGCGGCAGAATCAGCTTCCAGTAAATCGTGAAATCTCCGGCCCCGTCGATTTTGGCCGATTCCGTAATCGAGTCTGGAATCGATTTCATGAAATTTTTCATTAAAATAATGTTCCACGCGCTGAGCATCGGCGGAAGCAGCATCGCCAAATAGCTGTCCTTCAGTCCCAGCACATTGACCATGACGATATACCACGGAATCAGCCCTCCGCTGAACAGCGTCGTAAAGTAGATGAGAAACGACACCGAGTTGCGGTATGCGAATTCTTTGCGGGACAGCACGTAACCGGCCATCGAGGTCAGAAACAAGCCCAGCGCCGCGCCGACGATCGTCAAACCGGCAGTTACCTGATACGCCTTGACCATCTGCATCGGATTGCTGAACACCGCTTGGTACGCCTCCCAAGACAGCGTGGTCGGAATCAGCTTGAAACCTTCCGTAATAATGTCCATCTCCGAGGACAGCGACCCGGAAATAATGAGCAGAAACGGCAGCAGGCATACCGCCGCCAGCACGGTAATGACCGTATACCCGATCCCGTTGAACACAACCGTCGATGCTTCCGTGCGGATCTTCACTTCCGTCCCCCTCCTTCTTTTTTAGAACAGAGCATAATCGCTGCGGGCTTTTTTAATTACGTAGTTGACGAGTATGACCAGCAGAAATCCGAAGAACGACTGGTACAGCCCCGCCGCCGTCCCCATGCCCATATCAAAATTAACCGTCAAAGACCGGTACACGTATGTATCGATAATATCCGTCGACTCGAAAAGCATGCCGTTATTCCCGATAATCTGGTAGAACAAGTCGAACTGCCCTTTCAGGATACCCCCGAGGCTGAGCAGAATAAGCAGAATGAACGTCGGCACGAGCAGCGGCAGCGTAATATGTCGGATGCGCTGAAAAATATTCGCCCCGTCGATTTTCGCCGCTTCATGGTATTCGTCGCTGATGCTCATAATGGCGGCCAAATAAATGACCGTGCCGTAGCCGAGCCCCTTCCACACATGGAAGAACACGATAATATATTTCCACGGCTCGGTGTTCAGGTAAAAATCGTAAGGCGGCAAGCCGAGCTGCTTCAGCACCGTGTTCACCACGCCCGTGTCGGAGTTGAACAGGTTGAAGACAAACGCCCCAACGAGTACGAACGAGATGAAAAAGGGCAGGAACATGACGGACTGCGTCGTCTTTTTGAACAGCTTGCCGGGGAGTTCGCTCAGGAAAACGGCGCACAGAAGCTGCAGCGCGTTTCCGAGCAGGATGAACGCCAGATTGTAGAGAATCGTGTTTTTCGTCAAGTTGTACAAGACGCCGGACTCAAACAAAAACTCGAAGTTCTGCATCCCCACAAACGGACTGCCGAACAAACCTCCGTCAAACCGGTAGTTCGTAAACGCGTAATACACGCCGACCATCGGCAAATAGCTGAATACCGCGAAAAAGAGCAGCGCAGGCAGGATCATCAGCCAAAGCACCCGGTTGGCCCGAAAATCCTTCAAAAGTGTGATCATAATAGCCTCACGTCACCTCCTCCATAAAATGAAATCGATTTCTTTTTGAAACAAAAATATGATGCCTTTTTTCGCAATTTTAGACATGATTCAACCCGTTATACATGAAATCGATATCATTTTATTTTTGATTTCCTTTGCAAATAAGATAAACATCGTCTTTTAACGATTTTCAGCCTATTTGACAAAAATAATTTGAAATCGATTTCAGGATAAATTATAATAAAGCCATTCCTTCATTGTCAAATATAAATTTCCAGTAAGGTTGATGCATATGGATATCAAAATCGTCGACGTCGCCGCGAAGGCAGGCGTCTCGCCTGCCACCGTCTCTCGAGTGCTCAATGAGAGCAGCAGCGTCACGTCGAAAACGAAAGCAAAAGTCATGAAAGCAATTGAGGAGCTTGGCTACCATCCCAACGCCGTCGCCAAAAATTTGCGCTCGCAAAAATCGATGACGATCGGAGTCATCGTGCCCGATATCAACGCCTCATATTTTGCCGAGATTATTAAAGGGATCGAGAACGTGGCCTACGCCAGCAAATATAAAGTGATCATCTGCGACGCGGAGAACCAAAAGGAGAAGGAAGCGGAATATTTGACGCTGCTGATGAACCGGACGGTGGACGCCGCTATCCTGATCGCTCCGCTGATGTCGGACGAGGAAATTTGCCAGATTTCCGAGAAGGGGTACTCTCTCGCCGTCGTCGGGCGGTATATCGAGCACGATCGCATCCCTTGTATTTATACGGACAACGTGAAGTTTTCCAAAGAAGTCGTGCAGCATCTCGTCGAAAACGGACATCGGGATATCGTATTCCTTAGCGGCTACGCCGAAGCGATTGACAGCTACGAAAGACTGGAGGGCTACTTGAAGGCGCTTCGGGACCATCACATCCCGTTCCGTCCCGAGCTGATCGAAAACGGCAACTTCAACGAAGAAGGCGGCTACGAGGCGATGAAGCGGCTGTTCGACAAGAACCTGCGCTTCACGGCCGTCTTCGCGGCCAACGACGAAATGGCTTTGGGCGTATATAAAGCCTGTGCCGAGCGCGACATCGCGATCCCGTCCCAGCTTGCCGTCGTGGGCGTCGACAACAATCGGATCAGCAAGTATATCACGCCCACCTTGAGCACCGTGAACCAACCGAAATACACGATGGGCGCCCTTCTCGTCGAGAAGCTGATCGATCAAATGAACGAGAATCAGTTCCACGACAAGCGCACGTTTAAAGTGGATTCTGAGCTAATCGTCCGCGGATCGTCGAATTTCCGGCGGGAGTAAAAGAATAGGCAAGGGGACTGGAACGACATACCTGGCCCCTTGTTTTTTGCCTTTGTCTACAGCTGTACAGCGTGCAGCTTGCTTGACATTACGCTTTTTTCCAGTCTCAAATGCAACAGCTCCGTTTGCAAATCGCTGCTGATCGTATGGATTAAGCCGACCACATCTTTGACCGTGTGCAAATGAATCGAATCTGAATGATGCTCAATGCAACCGAGCATGGCTGTAACGCATTACTCGCACGTTCCGATTTTTTGCGTTAATTCCTTCTCCTCCACCAATAAATGCTCGTACTTATCCGCGAACTCGTTCTCCATGAGTTCACCATCTTTTCGGGGTAATGGAATGCTTTTTAGTCCGATTGGGTGGTACGTCATTACGTAGCGAATTCACAAAAGATAGTAAATTCCAAAAAAATAGTTGTTTAACAATAGAGCAGCCGCATGGATTCGATTTTTTGTTTCATATACGTCATGGCTTCAACAGGTCCCGTTATTTTCACATCATTCCCGAATTGCCAGATAAAGTCCACGTAAAATATCAAGTCCTCTGCAGCTATCCGGATGTCGGCATACCCGCTTCCGTCCTCATTGCACACGATATAGGGAGCGATCCGCCGTCGCTCCTCGCTCAACTTATCGTGACCTCGTTGGATTATACGCAACAAATGAGAATCCCGATCAGATTTGGTCTTTGGTTTGTTTCTATGTAGCTCGTGAGTTTCGCGGACACGGGGTCATGAAACAACTGCTCCAAGCGGCTGTTGAACATGCACGTCAAAGGGGTGCAGCCTTATTGAAGCCTACCCTGTTGACCCCGATTCCCCAAGCTATCGTTTTATGGGATTTGTTCCGCAGTTTAAAGAGTTCGGCTTTGTCGAGGCGGGTACTGCGGGAAGTCGACGTCACGTAATGCGTTTCATGCTGCATTAGTTACCGGTCAGAGCTGGGGGGCGAGAAAATGGGGAGAGGCTCAAAAAGGGCCGTCGAAGTAATCGGCGGCCTGATTGTCGTGATTCAACTATCGTTCCCGTTAATGGCTGTATAAAAATTATGAGTTATACGGAGCCGCAAATTCAATAACATTATTATCTCTGTCCAATATATAAATTTGAGAAAAACCCGCAACGCTAATTGGTTCAATCTCATATTTTATACCAGCTTTATTCAACCAATGTAATGTTTTAGTATAGCTTTTCACCCAAATAGAAAAATGCCCTTCTAATGAATTTAAACCATTTAATCGAAGTGTTTCACTTTTGGGATTTTCCACTACATGTAGTTGCTGTTCACCCAAATCATACCAAACCCCTTTTGATTTAAATGGGGGACGCTCTATCTCTTTAAATTTAAGAATTTCTGAATAAAAAAACCTAGCTTCTTCCAAGTTTTTAGTTGCTATTGTTACGTGATGTACTCTCTCTAGTTCAATCATCGTCACTGGTCCTCTAATTGGTTGATTGGGAATTTCCCACTTAATCGTACCATAAATTCCTTTATTTTGGCAGGATACTTCCAGTTAGTTTAATGCAGCTGCCGGTCTAATACTTTATTTCCAAACGACCATCCGCTCCCCGATCATCAAGATCACGGGAGCTTTTTTCATGCAGCAAGAAAAAACTGGACAAATCGCCGGTGCCAATTTATATTAACATTATGAATATTAATAATGATTATATATTTTATGTCGAAGGAGGCTGCGCCGATGCAGCTGCAGGCCAAATATGTGGCTCTTGCCTTATTAAGCAAACGGCCGATGACCGGGTACGAAATCAAAAAAAATTTTGAAGGACCGATCTCCTTTTTCTTCGAAGGAAGCTACGGTAGCGTCTATCCGACGCTCAAAAACTTGGAAAAGGAAGGCTGCATCGAGAAACGTACGATTATTCAGGAGGACCGTCCGAACAAAAACGAATATTCCATAACGGAGGCCGGTCGAGCGGTTCTGGCCCAATATTACGAGCAGCCGGTCGAGGAAGATAACGTGCGCTCCGATGTGTGTATGAGGCTGTTTTTTGGCGGGAAGACGGACGAGGGCGAGATGCTGGATTGGATCAGGCAAAGCCGCAAGCAGCACGAAGCGAAGCTAAGCATCCTCCAGGGGATGCATGACCAGTATCATCAGCAGATGCCCAAGCATCAGCTGCTTTCTCTCACCATCGGCATTCGTTATCACCAGGCCAAAATCGATGCCCTGCTGGAATGCGCGGCAATGCTGGATAACCACAAGGAGGAGAAGTGAACATGGGAGCGTTGATTTTTTTGCACGTGCTGGGGGCTGTGCTGTTCCTCGGTAACATCATTACAGCGGCATTCTGGAAGCTGTCGGCGGAGCGCGGTCGAGATCTGGCCCACATCCGGCGGGTAGCGCGCAATGTGATGCACGCCGATTACTGGTTTACGCTGCCCGGCGTCATCCTGCTGCTCGCAACAGGCCACATCATGGCCGCCTTGAGCGGGTATTCGTTCGCGGAGCTGAACTGGATGACGGCGTCGGAAGGCCTGTTTGTGCTCAGCGGCTTGATCTGGGGCATTCTCCTCATTCCCGCCCAACGGACAATGATGAAGCAAAGCGTCATCGCCGAGGCGGAAGGCGCGCTTACCGCTGCGTATCGGAAAGCTTCCCGCACATGGGATGTGTTCGGCACGCTGGTCATCATCATCCCGCTGGTCGTGTTGTACTTGATGCTGGTTAAGCCGTTTTGAGGAACGTAACGTCAGTCGAGCCAAAAGGAACGATAAGAAACATAAAATGGTCTTCGCGAAATGTCGAAGATCATTTTTTTATTGGCCGGCACACTGCAGAGTAGTACAAACTACGACATACTTTTGGTAAAAATGTGGAAATTTTCACATGAATTCAAAGTCTAATATTACCGATATAAGGAACAAGTACTTAGAAATAGAAATCCCTCCTCTCCTAGCATAAACGAATCCAAAAATAAAAAGGCGGCATGAACGATGGAATCTATGGACGAGAAAATACTCGAATGGAAGCAACAGATCAAGGCAGGTGAAGCCCCGCCTCCGGCAAAAGAAATGCTGTCACAGGAAGAAGTGAGCACAAGCATTATGGAAGGTGCGCTTCATACGAAATACGGAACGATGGAATTTGAAGAGATTTTCATCCCGGAGTACGCCCTGTCTACTCGTCTTCCCAAAGGGTTCGCCCTAATGCCGGAGCCGGTTGCCAGAGCCAAATACCCCTTCGAATCAAGACCGAAATACATATACAGCGATCCCGCATACGACACCAGTCTAGGCTTTCAATACACCCCCCAGCCGCTGCAGAATGACGAAGTCGAAGCGGCCAAGGACGCTATGCTGGATATGATGACCAAATTTCAACCTTCCAACGATTGGATCGATAATGGCGTCAAACAAGTGAATGATAAAACGATAGGTTACCTGCTTTTTCTCAGTCCTGCTTTGGACGGGAAAGTATTTAATCTCGTATATTTGACGGCATGGCGCGGCAAAGGACTTGTTTGCAATTTCAATTGCAGGGAACAGGAACGACGGATTTGGAAGCCGATTGCCATGGGCCTCATGGAATCGCTGAAAGAGATTCGCAAGTAACGGAAGGGAGTTCAGTACGACATGAGTTCAAATCCTATTACATATGGCCAACTGGAAATTACCCCCTACCAATTCAGCCGTCTGTCCGAGCTTCGGATCGAACAAAAACTCAATGAGCATGCCAGACTGACGTTAACGGGGATCGTTCCCGAGCAATTGCAAGATAGCTATGTCGACACGACCTCCCTTCACACCCCTATTGAAGTGAGACAGCGGCTTGCGGACGATTACGCAACCTTGTTCAGCGGAATCGTGACGAATGTCCGCATGAAGAAAATTGGAGAAGTGTACTCTATTGAAATTGAGGCCGCCTCTTACACCTATCTTCTAGACGTTCAACCGCATAATCAATCGTTTCAGCATCGCAGCATGACTTACGGGCAGTTGCTCGAACAAGTAATCTCTTCCTATGCCGATGCAGACGTGATGGATCTGGCTTCCGGCGGACAAACACTCGGCCAATTTGTACTTCAGTATCAGGAAACGGACTGGCAATTTTTGAAGCGTATGGCTTCCCGTTTTCACACTTATCTTGTACCCGTCCCCTATTTTACCGCACCTAAATTCGTTTTCGGCATTCCCGAAGGAAGATGGAAAGGAGATCTGGATGTACACTCCTTTACCGTTAACAAGCGGATCGGTGAGTACCGCGACATTACGCAAAATCATGGAAAAGAAGTGAACGAGCACGATTTTATCTCCTATGAAGTACATACGAATGAGATGCTAGAGTTAGGGACCCAAGTGGTATTTCGGCAAAAAGAGCTGTTCGTTTGCGAAGCCGTATCTGTCATGACGGAAGGCATCCTGCAACATGCTTACGTACTCGCGCCCCGGCAAGGCTTGGTCGTTCCAACCGCATACAATACAGCCATTATCGGACTATCCCTTCAAGGAAAAATTTTACAAGTCAAGCGTGATCAGGTGAAAGTTCATCTTGAAATCGATGATGAGCAGCATGCGCAGGAAGCTTCCTGGTTTCCGTACTCGACCATTTTTGCTTCAGAAGATAATACGGGCTGGTACTGCATGCCGGAGGTAGGAGACAGTATTCGCATCTATTTTCCGAATTCTCGGGAAGAACGGGCGATTGCCATCAGCTCCGTGCGAAGAGAAGCGCCGGACGCGGCCCGACAACCGGAAGATCCGATGTGCAACCCGGATATCCCCTATTTAAAAACGAAACATGGACAAATCATCAAATTTTTGCCGACTGGCATCGAAATTATGGCAAATGCAGGGGTCTACATCAAGCTGACCGACGATGGAGTCATCACCGTCGCAAGCCCGAACAAGATTCACTTCTCCTCGACAGAGGAGATTTCGTTCGAAGCGCCGGACATTAAAGTAGCCGCTGGCAAATCTCTAAAAATGGAATGTCAAGGAAACTCCATCGAGATCAAGGAAGGCGAAATCAACATTAGCGGCTCACAAGTCAAAACCAATTAAGGACATAGCAGCGATGAAAAAAGAAGAAGCATGGTGCCATTTTAACGCTACGGTAGTAGAGGGTGTAACGGCAGAACACATTCGGCGCCTGCACGCCTATTATATCGAGCACAAAGACGCGCTCGCCCGGGAATGGCTAGAGGCGTTCGGGTCATTTTGCCTAAAGATCCGAACGATGCAAGAGAAGGGCGAGAAATCTCCAATCGGGTTTATCGTTTGTTCCATGCTGCGAACCTCCCTCCTGTCCGGCACATATACAGACAGGCTGCAAGCGTATGACAGCACGTGGTTTCTTGACGCAAGCGAATGCGAGGCGGACTATTCGGCGGCTTGGGCATTCCGCTTCTGGGAACAATGGAAGCACGACTTGAATGTTCGAAGGAAGGCATATTTTGATGCGATCAGTGAATCGCAAGTAGTACGCTTGGCCTTGCAGAAAGCGCCTTTGTTTCATTTGTACGTTCATCATCTCATCCGTTACGCAATGCCTCGGCTCCTGACGATGGAAGAGTTTCGTCCAATTGCCACGGCGGAGCATTTTGAAATCCGGGCAGGTGAGTATATGGATATTACCGAGCAATTATACCGAGAAGAGCGGCAGACAAAAGATCCGATTCAAGCGCTAAAGTGGCTCAAAAAGAAAGAAGAATTGGCGTATGTATACGAAGTCATCCCCGCTATCGCCGGTTCCGGCGAAGATTTCGCAGGATTGGATTTTCGATATACGATATTTCGGCAAGCGGATTTAACCGGCAGCGATATGCGCTTCTGTATCGCTATGGGGACCCGTTTTGAAGATTGCAGCCTTAGTGAAGCAGATGTTCGCGCCTCCTGCCTGCATGACGCCGACCTGCGGAACTGCGATCTCCAAGGGGCCGATTTCAGCGAAATCCATGCGAACCAAAATACGTGGGATGCGGAACAATGCCGGTATTACGGAATCGAAGGTATAAACTTTACGGGCGCAAACGTTGCCGGAGCCTCGTTTGCTTATGCAGAGTTAGCGGGAGCGTATTTTATCGAGGCGATCGTAGACGGTGCTGATTTTACCGGAGCCAATCTGGACGGCGCACTCTTTTCCAAGGAAGCTGCGGAACGGCTTGTTTTGGATGAGAGTCAGCGACGCAGCATTCGATGGGTATAAACTTTTAGAAAGAAACGGCGGGAGTCTCGATGGATTATTTCCTAATTTCACAGGATACGAGAATACAAAGCGCAGTACCGATCGTTCCCTCCTCCGCGAAAGTATTCGGAGGCAGTCCAAGCCAGGATCCCCCTATTCTGTATGTGCGGCATCATGAGAACAACGAATATGCGGATTACTTGGAGCGGCCTTTGCAGCTCGTATCCAACGATTTTAAACGGATACTGAAAAAATATGTTCCCTCTATGGCTTTGCATATGGTGATTCTAATCGACAAGCAGAACAGCCAGCAGCAAGTGTATTGGCATCCGGAATTGGATGTCGTCGATTGTAAATCCGCACACAGCGAGCATAATCCCTTAGGGCTGGTAACCCACCTGATCCTTGACGAAAGCCGTATCGGAGACCAGGTTATGTTTCATGTACCTAGTGTTCTTCAGCCCTATACCGTCATCCGGTTGGATCTCGCGGAAAGCCTGCTGCGCAGGGACTTGTACGGATTTCAGTTAATAAAAGCAGACACGGTGAAAGGAGACGAGGAACATGGCGGGTATACAAGATACCGGTGACGTGAAAGCGACTTATGTCGTACGGGGAACCCCTATTCGCTGCTCCTGCGGCAGCGCCCCGGACGTGTTAAATTTACCCTCCAGTCATGGGGTAACCGTGAAGGAACAACCACTGCTCAATATTACTGACTGCACAGTCGGCAAAAATATCATCTCCTTCGGGTCATGCAACAATCCGAATAATCCCGGCGCCAAGGAGGAGATTACAACAACCAGTTGGTTCTTTTTCTCATCAACAACCGAGATCGATAAAGCGGCGAACGGGATGCTGCCCTGCCAGCCTGTGTTCGAGCCCGGGACCCGGTGGATGCAAGACAAAGAAGATGTTTTGGTCGGCGGTGAGCCGGTTCTGACTGAGAAAGCAACGCTAGTCTGCAAATGGGGCGGCCTCATCCTCATTGACAAGAAAGGATAAAACCGACGAGCAAGAAAGGAGGCGAATGCATGAGCGGCTTTGAATTAACGATGGTCAGCCGGGAAATGAAGCTGCGCTGGCCCTATGAGCTGGAAGCGGTAACTGCCATCAAGATCGTGCGACAGCCGGGCGAACATGCGCGGGTTTCTTTTAGCGGAATCATCCCGGAAGAGCAGATGGAAAAATATATGGAGGCCGCCAGTCACCGCGATGTGATCGAAGTGTTCAAACGGGTCGGAGAGCGGGACGAACGCATCTTCGCAGGAACTGTCTCTAACCTGACAATTCGCATGACCAGAGATGTCTACGTAGCCGAAGTGGAAGGCATCTCTTCCACCTACGAGCTGGATACAAAACGTCGTTCGCGCAGCTTCCAAGATCGAAGCATGAGCTACGCTGACGTAATCGGGCAAGTGCTGCATCATTACCCACATGCGGATTTCATCGATATGGCGGGCGGAGACCGGAGTATCCGCAAGTTTTTACTGCAATATGAAGAAACGGATTGGCAGTTTCTTCAGCGTCTAGCTTCACATTTTGGCACCGTTTTGGTGCCGGATGTAACCGAGGCAAAGCCCAGGCTGTGGTTCGGGATGCCACAAATTGACCGACATATTGAGCCGGGCGAAGGCTTCTACGAAGTAACAAAGGCTTTGAAGGAATATATGACATCTACAGCTCGGCAAGGTCAAACGAACTTGACGGAGGAAGATTTCACAGCCTATGAGGTCGTAAGCGACCAACTGCTCCCTGTGGGAAATACGGTTACGTTCCGCGGCAAAGAGCTTGTTGTGGTTGGATCGATCATCGAGCTGCATGGTGGTAGTGTCAGAATGACCTACACGATAGCTTCTCCCAAAGGAATATGTCAGCCCTATCGTGTAAATCCGCTGCTAACCGGATTGTCGCTAGAGGGAAGAGCGATAGCCGTGAACCGGAAAATGGTGAAGATTCATCTGGACATCGACGACGATGAGCCACATACAGGGACGAGTTGGTTTCCATATGCGGCAGAAGGCAACAATGCGTGGTACAGCATGCCCAAAACGGGGTCACGCATCCAGCTCTATTTTCCGGATAGTAACGAAAATCATGCCTTTGTCACCAGTTCCGTTCGTGGATCGGGAGATAGCATGAAGAGCCATCCGAAGATGAGCAATCCCAATGTAAAATCATTCGTCAGCAACCATGGGAAAGCAATGGAATTGGGCGAAGGAAACATCACCTTCACAAGCGGTATGCTGTCCATTACAATGAATGACAAGGACGGAATACAGTTTACAAGCTCGAAGAAAATCAGCGTCAAGCCCGGCGAGGAATTAACGATCGGATGGACTGACCCAAGCGCAGACCCGGACGCGCCCCCTCCCCCTCCTCCGCCGAAGCAAGTCAGCTTGAAAGCGACTAAGAGCTTAACTCTCATGCAGGGACTGATGAGCGGCGTCGGGATTGATGAAATCCATAAGCTGTTGGCTTCGAAAATACGAATCACCGGAACAGTTCCTCAGGACTATCCCATGCTGAGCTCGGAGGGCCAACGGCAAGCGGTCCAAGCGGCCGAGAAGCTCCAGGCTTACAAAGCCTATGTTCACGAAGTGAGCGAGGAGCGCAAAAACAAGGGCATAGCAGGCATCGCGGGCGGATTGTTCAATGCCGTGTGCGGGGCTATGATCTGCGCCGTTGGCGTAGCAGCCGTAGGGTTCGGCGCTCTCACTAGTTGGACGGGAGTCGGTATTGCTGTAGCTGCCGCAGGAGCTGTTGCTGCAGCATCTGGTGCATACATGGTCGCTTCGGGAATAGCTGATATAGGCGAAGGGATTCAAGATGTAAATTTCGCGAATAAAGGAGACACCGAATCAAAAGCATTCAACTTCGTCAGGGACACCCTGTTTGACGGCAACGAGGACAACTACCGAATGTCCGTCGACATTGCGATGATTACAGGGGGCCTGTTCGCTGAATTCGTGGCTCCTATGGCTGCCTTAGCCGTAGTGGTAGGTGGCGTGAGATTTTCTAATCGGATGTCGAGTAAATCTACACCACCCGGGGCCGGGGAAAAGAAACTGCAACGGGTCGGTCCCGGTACGAATAAGCAGATGGAGGATGCGAAAGCTCCAAACACAGGGAGAACATCTGGGAAACTTCGGAGACTCTGGAGACGGGTAAAGGGGCTGATAAATTAGTTTATGATGCCAGAAAAGCTCAACCAGTTAGATTGGATGAGAAAAATCTTAGAATAATGTCAATTAGGGAACTTCGAATTTTTAAAAACGAAATGGGCAAAAAAGGCATAAAGGTCGTTGTTGACTCTAAGGGGAGAATTTTCAAAGAATACAAAGCACCTCAAAATGTAGCTGCGATGTTTCTAAGTGATACAGATAGAATAGTTCTAAGACCCAGCCCAAGGATACTAGATGCACTTCATGAAAGTTATCATGCAAAACATATGTTAGAAGTTGGTAAGAAACTATATGAACCAATTACAAGATCTGTAAGAGAAGAATTTGTATACGAAACAATTATGAAAAATAAGCACCTATTTACTGACGCTGAAATTTACGAGGCACAAAGATACATTGAATTTGTAAGAACTGGTGACTGGCCGGCACCTGATTGGAAAGGATACGGAAAATAATGAAAAATGAACTTAATGTTGAAAGCGCGACGAAACTAGCACAGGCTTATATTGATAAGAATTCTTTTCCATGGATAATCAATAAAACTTCGTTATCCAATCAAACGTTCTTCGATATATACGGATATATCTGGATTGTTGAGGGAGAGATTCCTAGTACAGGAAGAACGGTAGTTTTTATTATCTCCGATGATAAAAAAATGATTGAGCTTGTGTTGTTTGGTGAAGATATATTAGATAAAATAAGTAAAACTAAACCGAAATTAGAAATAAGTCAAGCAATTAAAATCGCTCAGAGCTATATTATTAAAGAAGACATTTCTGCCGAAATTGAAACTCCTATTAGATTTTATGAAAGCGTAATGGACATACGAACGTTTGCATGGGTTATTAATATTAAGTTACCTCCTTCACCCATTGAATTTGATGGAATAGCTTTATTTATTTCCGATGAAACCAAATCTATTGAGTTTACAAGGAATATTTAGATGAAAATTAAGTGTAACCTTTGAAAACGGACATAGTCAACGAGTACATACAGCCAACAAACGGGCCTGTTAATAATTTTGTGCAAACCAAATTACAACTCCAACAAACCAAACACTTAAAAAACTTGACAAACACGCTTGATAAACTTATCAAAGGCTTATTCCACTTGAACGATGGGGAGGAATGAGCCTTTTTTTCATGCTCTAAATCAGCACCAAATAAAGGGGATCGAGGATTAGAAAGACAAAATGAAGCTGCTGATGTGCTCTCAGAACAATGGTATCGTACGACAATGCTTGACGAATTTGACAATGGAAATGATTATGGTATCGATCCCCGAAAAAGTCCAGATTTCATAATAGAGAAGTAAGTATTTGATTGCTATGCTCCTGATACAAATACACCTCTACGGTATATTCTTGATACGCTCAGAGAGAAAACTACTAAACAAGCTAGAAGAATAGTATTAAATTTAAATGACTATCCTGTTGAAAAAAGGCGTGATCTTATTGAATTTCTAAATAGTCAAACACATAAGGATTTAAAATATTTAGATGAACTACTAATCATTGAAGGCCGTCAAGTGACTAGAGTGTACTGGAGGTTTGAGTAAAATGGATTTTAGGGTATCTATTGGTTCTAATTTGCCTAGAGAAGCCTTGAGAAAGTTGCTTTACAATATGATATGTAATGTTTTAGTTATGGAGTTAAGTTTTTATGAGGCAGAAGTATGGGATTGGTCTGATACTCGGAATGTGAGTATTGGCTGCACTTATTTTTCCATAAGTATTAATTTAGATGATGAGGAAGAATATCTAGAACGTTTTCGAGAAATGAATCTTGAATCGTACGGTGTGGATACGAACATTCTTATCAATATTCAATTTATAACTCGATTATTTGATATCGGGTATCTTAAATTTCTTGAATTATTTGGAAAGCTGTTGCGGTTGAATGATCTAGACATGCTTGTAGAAAATCATTCCTCCTATCCACTAATGAAAAGAATAAAAGGGTGTTTAAAGATCAATACCCATTCAAATGAATATCAAACCAGTTATTTAGATAAAGAAGATCTAGCACTACTGAACTATCCTTATTTAGAAGAGGATTTTTTTAAAGATAGCGGATATAGAAGGTAACTTTTCCTGTTTATTGCATAATAAAAATGACAACATCAGAGTTTGTAAATAATTTGTGTACCTTTCGTACAATATAACACCGCAATACGCCATCGAACTTTTAATGGGCAGAAATCCGCCCTTTATTTTTTATTCTTGATCTCTTTGAAAATCAGCTAAAACTTTATTCACAAGTTGATCGGCTTGCCGCGTTGTTTCCGGCAAACGATATTTCGGGGAGAGCTTTAATATCCATTCGCAAGCAGTTGTTAACGAAATGCGATGGCCGATGGACACGAAAATAGGTTTAACATTATCCTGAGTTCTTAACACGGCCCCGATCACCTCGCCATGATCAACTAATGGAGAAGAAGATCCTCTTTTTATTTCGGGGTCTTGGAACTCCCCTAATAACTTCGTTTTTCCGCATCCAATGGTAGGAAGGTCGAATAGTACTCCCAAATGACTCGCTAATCCAAATCGTCTGGGATGAGCCATTCCCTGACCGTCGCAGACGATGAGCTGCGGAGGGGTTTTTATTTGCTTGAATGCTTTGAGCAGAGGAGGAATCTCCCTGAATGAGAACAACCCTGGGATGTAAGGAAAATGAACCGTGTCTTCCACCACAACCGATTCTACTAGACGTAATGAACTCGCTTCTAAAATAACGACTGCCGCGATTAATTTGTCACTATGTTCGCTGTACGCTACGTCTACTCCAGCCACATAACTAACTTTTGTAAGTTGATCTTCCTTTACAATTTTTAAAGACAGCTCTTGCTGCAAATTGACTGCGTCCATTTCAGATAATTTCCATGAATGATTCAAAACCGGTTCCATATTCGAGCCCCCAAGAAGATTGAATTTCTAATCGGTTTATATAGCAAGATATTCCTTTGGTTATTATAACCGATTAGACGTCAGGGGGCGGGTAACGCCGATAATGCTTTAGTACCTCATGGTGATAATAAGCCTGTAGATATTCACTTTGGTATAAGTGAAAAAGCTCTAGAGAAGCTGGATATGATAAGATAAAAATTATTTGCAAAACACTTAGCAGAACAGGAGGCAAAAATGAAACGGTATTCTATATGAAAACGAGGGAACTTGTTCCAGGAGATGAAAAAAATATTTACCTTGATAAAATTGGAGGAGTCCCAACTCCTAAACCAGAAAAATTCCCTATTTATTTAGAAGATGACCAATATGGATTTGTAATGCAAATCTATTGTGATAAAGAGAAGTTTTCCAATATTGAAGGGGTTTTATGTTGGCAAATATATCAAGATGGAATGAAGAAGAAATTCCAATCATTATAGAAGTACCAACTGGTGCAGAATTGAATAGTAATAATGAAGGTACTCCTATTAATCGATTAAAAGAGCGTATCATATACTATGAAAAAGAGCTAGAACCAGATGTATTAGAGATTGGTCTTGGAATTTATAGTGATGAGGAAGAGGATAGGTATTTTTCATCAAAAATAGGTGGTGCTATTCCAGAAGATTATATGAGTCCTGATTTTGAATATATTGGACGAATGTATGAGAGTATTTATGATGCTGATGACTATGGCTTGAATTTTGGTATTGAAGTTTTAAATCTAGCTAGAAATCGTAAAGGGAAAATGGAGTTAATATAAAAACTCTCTTTCTTAAGTGCGTTTTTTATATAAAAGTTTTAGAAGGAAGAGTTGTCTATGACTAGAATCAATATAACACTTCTATCTGGAAGCGCTGGTCATTTAATGACTATCAAGAAACATACGGGTTTAGGCCTATCAGAGATTAAAACTCGTATTAGTAATATCAATCCTCTTATGGAAGTTGATTATGTGAACATTAATGAGAGGAAAAAAATGAAAGATTTTGTCGAAGATTTAATTAAACATAAAGCGAACTTCAAACTTTTTGAACAAGACGAAGATTACAAAGAAGAGTTGCCGCTTGAACACTTTATGAATAGCTTTGAACTGTCGCGACAAATTGCAGAAGATAGAGAAAAAATGGATGAGATTTTAGTAGAAGAAGACGACGAATAAAGAGAAATGGGGGGGGGCCTAATACCTGTATAAAGATTTCTCAAATTGGTTGTACGCACGGGTAAACTGGAAATTTACAACTTTTACAGAAAAGGCGATACTTTTGCGAGATAAATTGATGACATCTATTGTTCTGTATGGTTCTATCGAGGCTCGGGAAAAGGACATATGGGACTGGTATCAATATTCATTGAGACTAAATGAAGAGTTAGGATATGCTTCGACCCATTTGGGGATTATCGGAGATAGCTTTAAATCGGGAAAGTTAACTACAAGGAAACGAACAGAAGCAAAGTTAAAAAAGGCGTTAGAGAATAGAGAGAGAATTGAGACCGTATCTATCTACTCATTACCTGAGGGATTTACCCAGGCGGCATTTGAATTTAATATTTTTATTTCTATGCATAGAAGCCGGAATCCGTTCATCATGGTTTCAGTCCCAAGTGCAGATTTTGGAAAATTCGATAAGAAGGAAATCATAAGGGATTTAGGGCACTTTATTACATGCAGAGAGGTTGAAGTCTTTGAACTATCCATACTAGAATGTCCTCTGATTTATGCTTCCAAGGTAAATCAAGAATCCGATTTTAAGAGTCTGAAAAAAACAGATTAAACCTCCCACCCTTTTCTAGGTGAGTTGCTTCTTATTGTCTCAACCAACAAAAAACGCAAACCCGGCGATTCCAACCTTGCCAGGTTTGCGTTCTTTACTTTCTGCTTATTGATCCACCGAACGAGCCCACCGCAGCAGCAGCACGGCCGCTTCCGCCCGTGTCGTATGCTCCTGCGGCGCAAAGCGCCCATTCTCCCGCCCTTGAACGAACCCGTGCTGCCTGGCGGCGGCAACATAGCCCTTGGCCCAGACGGGAATATCCGCCGCATCCGCAAACATCGAGAGCTCCGCTTCGGGCCCCGCTTGCAAGTTAGAGGCGCGAGCCACCATTGCGATCATCTCGGCTCGTGTCACTTGCGCATCCGGGCGGAAGCTTCCGTCCTCATACCCGTTAACGATCCCGCGCTGTGCGGCAACTGATACGGCTTCGGCGGCCCAAGACGGAATGGCTTCCTGATCCGCGAAGGCTGCCGACGCAGGAGCTGTCGATCCCGACTTGTCGAATCCCTTAGCCCGGACCAGCATCGCGATGAACTGGACCCGGGTGACCGGATCGTTCGGCCGGAACATTCCGTCATCGAACCCGTCGACGATGCCGCAGCCGGAGGCCTCCGAAACCGATGACTCCGCCCAATGTCCGGACATATCGGTAAACCGCACCTTCGCTACCGGGACGCAAGCTGCCGAAGAACCGGCAGGCTTATCGGGTACAGTCAGCTGTCGGTCGGGCACTGCCGGCTTCGGCGGCACTTTAGGCTCCTCGGCAGGAGCCGGGCCCCCTCCTCCCGCATTCCCCCCGGAAGAGGAGTCCGACGGCTGCTCCGGGGCAGCCTCTCGATGAACGCGCACCGTATAGGTCCGCACGGTTTGCCCGTCCGGCGCCGTTACCGTAATCCGAATCGTCGTCGCCCCAACCTGCAAAGCAATCGGCGCAGATGCTTCCCCGCTAAGCGCCGCCTTGCCGTTAATCGAGATCCGGGCGTTCGGGTCATAGACCGACGCCGTCACCGTCGTGCTGTCGATCGAGTGGCCTACGTTCGCTTCGTACGCGGTGATTTCACTGTCAAATGCCGGGGATAGCGCCGCGTCGGTCAGCCTTAGACCGGTTAACCCGGCGTTCGTGCTTGGCTTGCGGGTGACCTCCACCGTGTAGGCCTGCGTGCTGACGCGGTCTTGCGCAGTTACCATAATCGTGAGGCGGTTGACGCCAACCTGAAGCTCGACCGGTTGGGACGGCTGTTGGCTTACCGCTTCTCTGCCGTTAACGGTCAGCAGCGCATTCCGGTCATAGACCGATGCCGTTACCGTCATGCTCGTCACCCCATGCTCGACAGCCGCTTCATAATGAACAATGCCGCTATCGAACGCCGGGCTCAAAGTTCCCTCAGATAACAGGAGCCCGTTCAAGAGGACATTGGAGCTTGGCTTCCGGTGTACCATCACCGTATACGACTGCGTTGTGACTCCGTCTTGCGCGGTCACCGCGACCGTAATCGAATTGGCTCCCACCTGAAGCTCCACAGGCAGGATCGCCTCTCCACTTGCAAAAGATTGTCCGTTGATGCGAATCGAGGCTTCGCTGCTCACCGCTTTTGCCCGCACCGTCAGCGCGTAGACATCATTCGTGACGGTCGCCGTATAGCGCGTCGTCCCTCCTTGGAATTCCGGAGCCAGAGCCGCGTGACTCAACGTCAGCTCGCTCAATTGCACTTCGCTGGAGGGCAATCTCGTCACCTGCACGTTGTAGAGCTGAACCGTCGTTCCGTCCTGCGCCTTCACCTGAATCGTGATCGTCTGAGCTCCGACACGGAGCCGAAGCGGCCCCGAGACGGCTTCCCCGTCCTGCAGCACCAGAACCGAAGCGTTCCCGTCAGCAGGAACGGCAGTCACCGTAGTCGCCGTCACCGAATACGGAACTTGGGCCGTGTACCGGTAAGTCGTCCCGGTGACCGTTTCATTCAACGTCACGCCGCTGAGCTGCAAGGTGTGCAGCAATGCATTGTCCGATACAACCGTGAACGTATGGCTCGCGGAAAACGGTCCCGTATTACCGGCCGCATCCGTCGCCTGCGCCTTCACGGCGTGCGTACCTACAGCCAGGCTATCCGCCAGCGTATAGCTCCACCTGCCTCCCGCGTCGGCAGCCGTTTCCGCTAGCGGCACTTCGTCCACGTACACGCTCACCGTGATACTGGCTTCCGCCGTGCCCGCGATAGCCGGCTTCGACCGGTTCGTCACGGCGCCGTTAGCCGGGCTTGTCACGACAGGCGCCGGAGGGGCCAACGTATCTACCGTGAACCTGATCTCTGCGGATAGCGGGCTAATATTGCCGGCGGCATCCGCTGCCGTCGCCCTAACCGTATAGATGCCATCGACGAGTGTGACAGGCGGAATAAAGGTCCAATTGCCTCCCGCATTCGCCATCACGGTGCCTGCCGGGCTTCCGTTTACGACCACATGGACGGTGGCATAGGCTTCAGCGGTCCCTCGAATAACCGGCTTGCTTTGTTTCGTCGCCGTACCATCGGCCGGAGCAAGGATAACCGGAGCCTCGGGTGCTTCGGTATCTACCGTAAAACGCACAGTCGCGGACGCGGGACTAATATTTCCTGCCGCATCCTTCGCCCGTACTTTGACCGCATGCCCGCCATCCGCCAGAACGTCCGGAAGCGAATAAGACCAACTGCCTCCGGCGTTTGCCGTCCCTGCTGCCGTCTCGGTTCCATCCAAATCAATGAGAAGAACTGCCCCCGCTTCGGCGGTCCCGGAGATCACCGGCCGGTTGCTGCCTGTGACAGTCCCGTCGGCTGGTCTAAGGATGACCGGGGCTGCCGGAGCTTGCGTATCCACGGTGAAGGAGACTACGGCGGACGCCTGGCTGACATTCCCCGCCGCATCCGCTGCGGTAGCTTTCAGGCTGTGCGCACCGTCAGCCAAATCCGTAGGCCACGGGTACGTCCACGAGCCGCTGCCGTCTGCGGTAGCCCTGCCGGTCGGAGCTGCGTCCAAATACAGCGCCACGGTCGCGCCCGCTTCCGCCTGACCGGTAATGAACGGCCTCGGGCTATTGATCCAAGCGCCGTTGACCGGTGTGCCGATCACCGGCGGTGCCGGAGGCTGCGTATCGATGGTAAACGATATTTCCACGGAAGCCGGACTTTCGTTGCCTGCGGCGTCTTTCGCAACCGCCTTGACTTTGTGAATGCCATCCGCCAGCGCGGCGGCCGGAGTATACGACCATCGGCCGCTTCCGTCTGCGGTCACGGTCAAGTTGGCCCCACCGTCCAACGTGACGTTCACCGTCGCATGCGCTTCCGCCGTGCCGGTTACCGTCGGCTTGTTGTTCGGAAGAACCGCCCCTGCCAATGGCGCCGTGATGATAGGAACCGCCGGAGGCGTCCGGTCGATGCGAACGACGGTCGAGCTGACCGGACTGAAATTGCCTGCGTTATCGACCGTCCTTGCACTCACCGTCGTCTGTCCTTCGGCCGTAATCGTCACCGGGCCTGTATAGACCGTCCACGCGAGTGTCGTCGCCCCAGCCAAGCTGTATTCCGTTCGGTTCACGCCCGAGCCCCCGCTGTCCGTTCCTCCTGTGATCGTTACCGTGACGTCTGAATTCGTCCAAGAACCTGCGGATGCGCTAAGGATCGGCGCCGTCGGGGCCGTCCGATCGATTTTTACGACGGTCGAGGCGATAACACTTATATTTCCCACATTGTCTATCGTTCTCGTACTCACCGTCGTTTGACCCTCGGCGGTAATCGTCACTGGGCCCGTATAGGCCGTCCATGCGAGCGTCGTCGCTCCCGTCAAGCTGTATTCCGTTCGGTTCACGCCCGAGCCGCCGCTATCCGTTCCTCCCGTGATCGTCACCGTGACATTCGAACCGGTCCAAGAACCTGCAGATGCGCTAAGGGTCGGTGCCGTCGGAGCTGTCCGGTCGATTTTTACGACTGTCGAGGCGATAACGCTCGTATTCCCCGCATTGTCTACCGTTCTTGCACTTACCGTCGTTTGGCCCTCGGCCGCGATCGACAATGGCCCGGTGTATGTCGTCCACCCCAACGTCGTCGCTCCCGTCAAGCGATACTCCGTACGGTTCACGCCCGAGCCGCCGCTGTCCGTTCCCCCTGTGATCGTTACAGCGACGTTTGCCGCAGAGGTCCATTGCAAGGTCGCCGGAGTAACCGACGGTGCAGCCGGCGCCGTCTTGTCAATGGATACCACGGCAGTCCCGACACTGCTGATGTTCCCTGCGTTGTCGATCGTTCGCGCACTTACCGTCGTTTGGCCCTCGGCCGTGATCGTCACCAGACCGGTATACGTCGTCCAAGCCAGCGTCGTCGCACCGGATAAGCTGAACTCCGTGCGATTCACGCCGGACCCGCCGTTATCGGTTCCGGACGTAATCGTTACCGTGACATCGGAGGCCGTCCATGACGCTGCCGAAAGCTTGACCGCCGGCTGCGTCGGCGCCGTACGATCGATTTTGACGACAGCCGTCGCGATTGGACTTACATTGCCTGCGAGGTCTATCGTTCTTGCGCTAATCGTGGTTTGTCCGTCATTCGTAATGGTTATCTTGTCCCCATCGTTGTAAGGCGTCCAGCCGAGTGTCGTCGCCCCGGACAAGCTGTACTCCGTACGGGCGACCCCGGAGTCCGCATCCGTGCCCGGCGTGATCACCGCCGTTACGTCTTGTGTGGTCCACTCGGGGCCCGGGCCGCTAATCGCCGGGGCCGTAGGCGGCGTAAAATCAAACGTGAGCTTATATACGTTCACTTTGGTTTCCCAATTCTCGTCATATCCGCCCATAGCGTACACATCATTCCCGAATACCGACAGTTGGGCATTGGTCAGCTGTCGGATCGTAGCCGTGTCCTTTGTCCATTGGTTCGTCGCCGGATCGTATATATAGAAATACTTTTTTCCCATCACCAGCACTTTGCCGTTCGGCAGCGTCACCTGGGCATGGCGGAAAAACGTGTCGCCTTCAAACGGCAGACTCGCCGCCTTGGTCCACGTATTATTCGATGGATCGTACAAATAAGCATCGAAGCGGTAGACGTAATGGCTCTGCCCGCCGGTAACGAGAACGCGCCCATCCTTTAGCGTGCTCTGTGCAGCATCGTAAATGGGATAAGGATACGGAGCCGCTTCCTCCCAACGATTCGTACCCGGATCGTATACATAGGCCTGATTATACATCGTGCTGCGGTCGACTCCCGACCAAATCTCGTTCGCTCCGCCTACGATAAGCACCCGTCCGTCCAGCAAGGTGCTTTGGGTGTTTCCGAATATACTCCCTACCGGCAATGACGCGCCATCAGACCAGATATTGGAGTAGGGGCTGTAAATTTTGGCCACGTTATTGTAAACGTATCCTGTCCCCGGGACAAACTTCGACCCGCCTGTGACGAGTACTCTTCCGTCCTTCAGCATGCTTTGCTTGTGAAAGGAAAGCTGCAAGGGCGGCGCAAGCGAAGTCCAGGATCGATCCGTCGGGTTGAATGTATAGGAATACCGCGCAAAAGTAGACGAATTTGCCTTTTGTCCCCCGGTTACCAAGATACGGTTGCCGGACTGCACCGCGCTGGACGTAACGCCCGAAATATTTTCCGGCAAGTTCGCCGAATCCGGCAATTGCTCCATCATGACTGCCGCATGCGCAAGCTGATTTCCCCCTGCAAGCACGCTCACCAAAAAGACTGCGCTCCAGAACAGTCTCCGTAATGTGATATGGATCAACTCGAATTCACTCCTTCGGAATCGTTCCTTGTTACTTCTGTTCCAAATAGTTACATCTAGAGTACCAAATGAAGTAACCGAAGGATATTAACTTTGGTTAACTCCGAATCGTTAAATTTTTTATCCAGATCGTGTTGTTGTATAATTTTTGGATGAAGAGAGGTCCTTATGAAATGAGGTGCTATCCATGAAATCGTTGGATGAACTGATTGACGAAACAGAGTCCACATGGCTGGAGGTGCAGGACTGGGTTACCAAATCTCCCAATACCGTCGAAATTTTACCAGCGAATCCGCAAGAAGCCGCAGAGGTGCTGCATCAACTGCAAGTGACGACCCGATCCGTATTGGGTACAGTTGCGTATTATACCGGTGGCATCCTCATCGATAACGGTTGGCTGCGCATCTTAGGTTCCGGCAGTCGACGGCTGCCGAGGAATTTGATCACGTGGAATGAAATCGGCGCCGATGGAAAGAGCACAAGACTTCCTTCATCGTTCTTAATAGCCGACGACGTAGTAGGCGGCTTTTTTGCGCTGAACGGCGGAGCTTTCGAGGGCAAACTGGGAGATGTTTTTTATTTTGCCCCCGATACATTGGAGTGGGAAAGCCTGGATATGGGGTTTTCGGATTTTTTATACTGGGCTTGCTTTGGCGATGTGCAAAAATTTTACGAGACTTTTCGTTGGGAAGGCTGGGCGGAAGAGATTCGGCCTATCGCTGGAAATCAGGGAGTGTTGATTTATCCGTTCTTGTGGGCGGACGGCGGCCCGGTTACCGATCGCGCCAGGTCCGTCGTTCCGATCGAGGAACTATGGAAAATTTTTATAAATGATAGTAAACTCGAATGAGAAAGGTCTACACCGATTCCATCGAAAATGGGGCGTGATCCTTGTGAGAAACTCCTTCATCCTTGGGCTGGGTTGCTTGCTCGTTATCGCACTGACCGCTATCTTTTTGAAAGACCCTGCCATAGTTTATACGTATGCCGGGATATTCGGGCTGATTTTTACGGGAGCGGCGGCCATCCTTACCGGTTCCAGCGTAAGCGGAGATCGGGCGCGGGCCAACTATTGGATCAGTACCGCCAATGATAGAGCAGCCAGAGGGAAGTGGGCGGCTTATTGTTTTATGATCGGATTCCCCAACCTGCTCCTGGCCGCCATCGTTTATTTCGCTTGGATGTAATCTAAAAAAGCCGTGCAAGCCCTTAAACCAAGGACCGCACGGCTTTAAAGCCATCAGCGAATCGGGATCCGCATTTCCAGTTCCTTATAAAATTCGATTTGCGGCATCGTGTAGGTCGTCAGACGAACGGGCAGCTCTTTATCCAGCGGCGAGAACTCTTGTACGTAAGAATAGGCCTCTCCGTTCTTGCCGACGAACTTCAAGCTTTTGCGCTCCAACGCCTCCCCGTTCTGGACAAGACTTATTAACCCCGCCTGATTTCCAGGAAGCGGCCCGGTTACCTCATAATGCAGCACCGTCTTCTCGTCCAGCTTTTCGAGCTTCTGCACGGTCGCCTTCCCGATGGCACCCTGCTCCACCGTAAGCGGCAGCGAAGCCAGCTCCGTTTCGCTTTGACCGTATCCGGCCCCGCGCTCGCCGAGGCTGCGATAAGGCTTCAATACAATTTCCTTGGACGATTCCGGCAGCGGCGAATAGGAAAGCGTCGTTTCCCAAATCGTTTCATCTCCGTACATTCCGCCTTCGCCTCCCATGTTATCCAAAGGATAGCCGTGTTCATCCGTCGCGGTAAATGCCATCCCAAGCACGGTTTGATATGCTTGCTTATCGTTGGCGGGTAGGATCGTATGGAAATTCAGCTCGATCCCGCGGGGCGACGACGCCACGGAACGCATCAGCATCGTGATGTTCCCCAGCTTCTTCTCAAGCATCGGCGTCTGCTTCGTGGTGTACATGCCCTGCTTCTGCACGGGGATTTGTAAGACCCAGCGCCCTTTCACGGCGCCGACTTGCGGAATTTCCACTTGCAGAGTAAACGAGTCGCCGAGCTTGTCGGCCAGCCGCTTCTCCCCCGGACCCGGTTCTCCATGCGGCTCAATCTCCAGCATGCTGACCGCATGCCCGTCTTCGGTCATCGATACCCGTTCGCCATTCAACCAGCCGAAATCCTCGCCGTTTACCGTCGCTTTAAACCAGTTGTCCAATCCTGCGTAACGCCGGCCATTCTTATCGTTCGGCGGCAATGGCTGCCCGGAATGCTCCTCCATCCCAATGAACAGGCGGATGCCGTCGTACATCACTTCTTTCACCGTCAGCGTAATGCCTTGATCCGTCGCGCTCTGCTCCACGGGAACGGTCAAGCCTTTGCAGTTGGCATTCTGTAGCCACTCGTCGCCCATCGTCTCGATGATTTTCCCGATGAAGGGAACGTGCTTGAGCGCCTCGGCCATCACCGGCGAGATGAGCCCTGCCGCAACAACGCCTCCAAGCAGCATGATCGCGGTTGAAAATACTTCTGCACCAGCGGGCCCGCAGCGGCAAGAGCGGCCTTTGTCGTATAATACGGCGCGGCAAAAGCAGCACGAAGCTCTTCTTCGGTGTTATATCCTTTATACTTGTTATAATTCCCTACGCTTACCAGCCGGTTAGTGGCATCGTCGATCTCCACGTGATAAGTTCTTTCCACATCGCCAAAGGACCAGCTTTTCCGTCCGGTTGTCCCGTCCAAACCAAGAGAGACCATTGAGTCCAAGGCATCCGTCGCTCCTCCGGACAGCTCCTTCAACGCAGCTTGCGCATGCTTTACGTAGCTGGCGTCCACCTGCCCGATGGGATACTCGGCGGTAACTCCTCTTACTTGGCCCGTTGCGGCGTCCACCCCGCCCCGGAGAGCATTCTCGACCCCGTCGTAGAACATCCAGCTATCCATTCCGCGATGAATTTCGTTCGACCGGGAGATCCCTTCGACTTTGAAATCCCCCTTCGGATCCAGCGTCTGCATGGCTTGGGTTACATTGGCCTTGAGCGTAGCCACAGCTTCCAAGCTCTCGTCAAGCTCATCCCAGGCATACATGATATTGACGGCTTCGACTTTCCCGGTCTTTTTATTGATCGCTGCATGCGCAGCCGTATTTTTGGAAGCAGCCACCCACTGAGCGTCGTTTTCCCCCGTAACTTTTTCATGCAGCTCGATTTGTACGGGCTTGCCCTGCCACAGCTCCTGCATCGTTTGACGCGCCCCTTCCACCGTCTTCGGATCGAAATCCGTCAGAGGCTTTCCGATCATCTTCTCTGCTGCAAAAGCCTTCTGCGGCACCTGCACCGCCGAATCGAAGCCATAAACAAGCCGGCCGCCGCAACCGTTGTTGCGATCAGGATTTTATAAGGTTTCATTGTACATCTTCCTCTCCCGTATATTCAATACACCCCATTAGAGTGTTGGCGGTCTCCGTTTGGTTCTCGGCGGCGCAAAATTTTTTCGCCAGTTTTTTCGTGAGTGCAAGATTCCGATACGCGCATGCTGTGGCGGCTGAATAAAACAGCCTATTCAAAGGAAACCCTAGTACCGGGTTAGGGAGCTTTTGGCATTAAACCTCAGCAACTGCAATGAAGGGAGAACGTGATGGAGAAACAAGAAGCAGCATCGTTAACCGAAACCCATATCATTGATGGTCACACCGTCGAAATCCGCAGAAACGGCAAGGAAGAACTATGGATTGATGGAATACGCCGGAAGTTCTTCCTATACGATGATGGTTACAATCTATTTGACGATGCCTACGCGCCTCCTCAAAAAACCTTGCTTAAGGCTGTTGAGGCGTATTTGCGCAACGCCTGATCCGACCGGAAAAGGAGAGAGCTGTTATGTATTGCCGCAAAAATTTTATCGATCTGACCGTGGAAGAGCGTGATCGGCTGGCAGCCGCCTTTAACGATTTATATAGCAAGGGACAGATCACTGCCTATGCGAATGAGCATGGAAGCCACTTCGATCACGGAATTCATTGGGGACCGGCTTTTCTTCCGTGGCACCGATACTTTTTATCGGTGGTCGAACGGGAGCTGAAAAAAACGGACGCGCGGATCTTTCTCCCCTACTGGGACTGGACGCGAGCCGATTCCCGCAATCTTGACGCGGAGCCCTGGAAATCGTTTTTTGGCGGACGCAATAACACGGGAGGTCGTTTCGACCATTGGAGCTATACGCGCGCCTTGACTCCACCGCCGAGCAGCGAGCCTCTCCCAAGTCTTGACAGTGTCATTGATGAATTGCAGGCGAGCACCTTTGCCGGGTACCGCGCGATGGAGTGCGGCAGCCATGTTCCCGGCCATACCTGGACGGGAGGGACAATGGCGGGCGGACAGTCGCCGTTGGACCCGCTATTTTACTTGCATCATTGCAATGTGGACAGGCTGTGGGCCATCTGGCAGCGCAATCATTCCGGAGCGGAGCAGTATACGTTGGACGACACAAGCTGCCCCCGTAGAGTCGATGCGGCTTTTGTCCCGCTTAACGATCCGATGATCGGCGGGGCCACGCCTGCATCTATGCTAAACCACACCGCATTATCTTACTTCTATCCCAATGACGATCTTCTGGAGTCCAGAGCGCGCGACCGCGGGCTGCCTGCCATCGTGTCCGGCGATGTCACCAATATCGTTCTTGAAACTTCGCAAGTGATCTTTAACGATGTTCCGGAAGGCGATACGACCAAACGTGCCATTCTATTCCGCGTTTCGGGCTGTAAATCCGTTACCTTCCATATTACCAGCGGTCCGACGGGGCCATTTTCGCTCTTTGCACCCGGGCCCTTTACGTTCCCAGCCGGGTCCTTTCCCAATGACCAGCTCCGAATATGGGTCATGTATACTGGCAGAGCTCCCGGCAGCAGCGATAGCGGCGTGATCTCGGTGGTAGCCCGCAATGCGTTTGGCGACGAAGTGCAGCGCTGGGAAAACATCCCGATCTTGGCCAACTCTGTTGCCCGCCCAAGGGTTGCCGTCGCCTTGGTTCTTGACGAATCCGGCAGTATGCTGCTCCCAGCGGGGAATAATCGGACACGTCTTGAGGTGTTGAAATGGACGGCCAATACTTTCATAGACCGGCTGTATGACGATAATGGTCTGACAATGGTCTCTTTCGCGGATACGGCGAAGAAGCTTACCGATCTCCAGATCGTCGGCCCGCTAAATTCTTCGGCTCGTGCGAATGCCCGCACCAAAATCAGGGATCACGGCCCGCCTGGCCTTTACCCAACCACATCGATCGGGGCGGGACTTCAAATCGCTGCCAATGAATTTAATACGTCGCCGAGCGCCGCCGATTTCGACATAAAAGCAACCATTGTGTTTACCGACGGCTTTGAGAATACGGCTCCTTACATTCATGAAGTCTCTTCCCTGATCAATGATCGGGTCTATGCGGTCGGTATGGCGGATGCCGCCAATGTCAAAAACGACACTCTTCGCTCGCTTGCGAATAACACGGGCGGCTATATGCTTGTCACCGGGGCGGTTGCTCAGGATGACGAGTTCCTGCTCCAAAAGTTTTTCATTCAAATTCTTGCCGGCGTCCTGAATCGCGCTATGGTGCGGGACCCGGCCGGGTGGCTTATCCCCGGACAAATTGTCCGTGTTCCGTTTACGATCACCCGATCGGATATTGATTTTGATGCCGCGGTACTATCCCGGGCTCCAAATTATATCGTGATCGGACTGGAAACGCCGGACGGCACGGTTGTGGATCCGTCACAGCTTCCCGCCGATTCATTCCGGCCCGGCAAAACGTCAACAGGTATGCGTATCATGCTGCCGCTTGTCATTGACGACAAGGAACACTGGGAAGGAGAGTGGAATTTGCTGCTCTCGTTTCAATGGAAGGTCGGCATTTCGTCAATGACAGATCCAACAGCGGCATCCGGGTTTTTCCAGACGGAAGCTCTGCCCTTTCATGCGCTCGTTCACGCCCGGTCCAATCTTCACCTGCGGGCCTATGTCGATCAAAGCGCCCTAACTCCGGGTGCCCAGATTCATCTGAAGGCCGTGCTTACAGAATATGGCCAGCCGCTTGAGACCCATCCTCAAGTCAAAGCCGCAATAACTCATCCCGATGGTACCGGTAGCGAGTTGGCATTAAGCGAAACGGGACACGGCGAGTTTGAAGCATCCGTCACTGCGCTTCAGTCGGGCGTTTACCGTTTTTACGTTCAGGCCGCAGGTTTATCGTCACATGGACAAGCCTTTACCCGCGAACAATTGCTTACCGTCGTGGTGGGACATCTGACACATGATCCCGGTACCTCTCCGGAAAACACCGTTCTCTGCAAGCTGCTGAAGTGTCTGTTTTCCAAGGACGTGATGAGCGAACGGTTTGACAGGAAGCTCGGGGACCTCGGGATAGATTGGGAACAATTGAAGCGGTGTGTGGCCTGCATATGCGGCTCGCATGACCACAATCGGGCGCCAGATGATTTGATCAAGTAAGGCCGGATTCCATGCTGATGCACGACGAACCTAACGGGAACTACTCTTCTCGTTAGGTTCTTTCCTGTCCGTTACTTTAGATATACCTCTCTATCATTTGAAATTTTTGCCTAAATTGTGTTTATCAAGTAGAATAGTTCCGTACCTTATTCGCGCGAGGAGGCCGGTGTTCTTTTCTTATTCGACATGTCATATTTTTTTAGTTGAGAGATTCTTCTTGAGGCGGTGATCCTGATGTCCGATCCGAACGAATTCGGGTCCCAATATTTCGAGAAAATATTAAATATGGTCGACGTGGGCGTCCATCTGGTGAACCGGGAAGGCACGACCGTCTTTTATAACGACAAAATGGCGGAGATCGACGGCCTTGCGCGGAAGCAGGTGCTGCATAAAAATATTTTTCACGTCTACCCTTCCTTAACCCACGAAACGAGCACACTGGCCAAGGTGCTGCAGACCGGACAAGAGGTGCCGGAGAAAATACAGACCTACGTCAACGTCACGGGCAAACGAATTACGACCATCAACCGCACGTATCCGCTCTTCGATAACGAACAGCTCACGGGAGCCTTGGAGGTAGCCAAGGACATTACGAGCATCGTCCAGCTTCATGACCAGATTCTGGATCTGCGCCACCAGTTGTACCAAGCCAAGCAAAAGGACGGCAAAAAGACGGGCGCGGCCCGCTATCATTTCAGCGACTTAATCGGAGAGAGCCCGGCGTTTCTGGAAGCGGTTTCTACAGCCAAAAAAGCGTCCCGCACCAGCTCCCCCGTCTTCATCTGCGGGGCTACGGGCACGGGCAAGGAATTGTTTGCCCAGGGCATGCACAATGCGAGCGTCCGCCGCAATCATCCGTTCATCGCGCAGAACTGCGCCGCCGTGCCCGGCGACCTGATGGAGGGCATCATGTTCGGCACGACCCGAGGCGCGTTCACCGGAGCGGTGGACCGTGCAGGCTTGTTCGAGCAGGCCAGCGGCGGCACACTGTTTCTGGACGAGATCAACAGCTTGGATCTGCTGCTTCAGGCCAAGCTGCTGCGGGTGCTGCAGGACGGCATCGTGCGGCGAATCGGGGGGACGACGGAGCAGCAGGTGAATGTCAGAATCGTCGCGGCGATGAACATGGAGCCGCAGGAAGCGCTGGACAAAGGCATTTTGCGGCACGACCTCTTTTTCCGGCTCAATGTCGTCAACCTGCAGCTCCCGCCGCTGCTGCGCAGGCAGGAGGACATTCCGCTGCTCGCACAGCATTTTATCGAGAAGTTCAATCCGATGTTCGGCATGAAAATTACGGGACTGGCTCCGTCCGCCATGCAGCGGTTCATGGCTTATGCCTGGCCCGGCAACGTTCGCGAATTGGGGCATGCCATCGAATCCGCCTTCAATATGATCGAGCCGGAAGAGGAGATTATTGAGGATCGTCACCTGCCGGCGAATCTGAGGGAAACTCCCTGTCCCGTGCCGGTTCCCGCCCTGCGGAAGCCGGACCTTACCGCGTTCCCGGCAGGGAAATTAACCGACCGGATGAAGCAGATGGAGCGGGAGGCGATCGTCGAGGCACTCAAGCGCCACGGCTACAACATCAGCCTTGCCGCGCAAGCGCTCGGCATCAAGCGGCAGGCTTTGCAGTACAAGCTGAACCGGTACGGGATCGCAAGGAAGCCGGAGTCTTATTAGCTTTCTGAGGGGAAATCCCTCCAACGCGACAGGGCTCCGGGGGAAAGGCAAACCCGGAGCCCGTGACTTTATAAGCTGGACCTTAATTGCAATAGGGAAAAATCAAGGCTCACCTGTTTTTAAATAAAATGAGAAGGACGTTCGTTCAAAAGGTATGCTGCGGACAACAATTTCCCCCCCGTGCTTCTCGACCAATTTCTTGGTTATGCTTAAACCCAAACCGCTTCCGCGCGAAGCTTCAAGAGAGGAACCTCCTCCTTTATAGAGACGTTCAAAAATGAACGGGATATCGGAAGGATCGATGCCTTTTCCACGGTCCCACACTTCGATCCAGATCCTCTCCTTGTCCTTTTCTTCCCACATTTTAATGCCGTGCGTTTTTCCGTCATGGCCGTGCTGAATGGAATTGGCGATGAGATTGTTCAAAATTCGTTCAATGCCGGATACATCCGCCCATACAAAAACCCGGTGACAAGGGAACTCCAGAATCGGAACCGTTTCTTTTTTTTCAAACTCCTGCACAAAATTCACGACGATTTCCTGCAGCTTCGCCGTCAGCTCGACCTTCTGCAAGTTCAAGGGAGCATCGTCCGCTTCCAATTTCGCCCACTCGAAAAAATTACGGACCAATTCGCTTAACCGTTGAGACTTCGCAAAAATAATATCAATGTAGTTTTTGGCCGCGGCTTCATTCCACGCCATATCATTCTTTAACATCTCGGCATAGCCGGAAAGCGAAGTGAGCGGAGTCCGTAAGTCGTGTGCGATATGGGTCATGATTCTTTTCTGCACCGCTTCCAGATGTTCCATACGATCTGTTAGAGTCCTTACGCGTTCCGCAAGCAGATTCAACTGCTCGGCCAATCCCTTCAGGGCCATGCTGCGGGTTCGGATAAAGACAGGGCCGCTTTCGCATCCGGCCTGAACCTCCATCAACCTTTGGGTGATGCTTCGTATTTGCCTGAGGCATTGGATATAAGCGGCCAATAAAACGGCGCAAGCGGCCATAAAAAACACAAGAAGGATCGAAACGGCGCTCATTGGCGTTCCTTCCCCCCCAGCCGATACCCGATTCCCCATACGGTCTGAACATACTCGGGATGCGAAGGGTCCGGTTCAATCTTCGTGCGAAGTCTTCGGATATGAACCATCACCGTATTTTCGTCCGTCTCGGAAGTATAGGGGTCTTCCCATATTTGCTCAAAAATTTGCGTTTTCGTAAATACTCTTTTAGGCGAGGACATCAATAATTTTAAAATCGCAAATTCCTTTGAAGTCAACGCGACAGGTCGATCCTTCACGCTAACCTCCATCGTGCACAAATTCAATTTCAAGCCGTTGTAAGTTAATATGGAAACCGGAGCTTCGTCCGGGTGGCCGGGCCGAAAATAAAGATGACGGCGCAGTTGGGCTTTTACCCGAGCCAACAGTTCTCCAAGCAAAAAAGGCTTGGTAAGATAATCGTCCGCGCCAAGGCCCAATCCGACGATTTTATCGACTTCCTGATCTTTGGCCGACAAAATCAATACGGGAAATTTGTCCGTTTCACGGATTCTGCGCAGCAGCTCCAATCCGTCAACCCCCGGCAGCATGATATCCAGAATCGCCAAATCATAATGCCCGTGAAGAAACCTGCGATACGCCTCTTCCCCGTCATGAACCGTATCTACCCGGTATCCTTCCTTCTCAAGCGCACTTGCTACAAGCTGGCTAATCTCCAAATCGTCTTCCACAACCAAAATAAAAATTGAACTCATTATCATTCACCTTCTTGGCAATCTTTCGCGATAATTCCATGGTACTCCATCCCTGCCTTCGATGTAAAATTATTCCTGTTGCCAGGGTATGAATCAACACGCCTATCGCCTGTCATGAGTTCAAGGAAGTTGGCCGACAGCCAGCCGTTCGCCGCCGCCTCACTACGTTCGGTCATCGTAATATGCGTTTTTTTTCGTATACACGTACAAACCGGCGAACATGGACAATACAGCAACGGTTCCTGTCACGAATATCCCCTTATCCCATAATGGCATATCCGGCAAGTTGCTTGGAAAGTGCGAATATAAATAGGGGAGCAGCCAGGGATTCAAGTTCATGTATTCGCTGGACATTGCGCCCAGCACAAAACTGGGAATAATAATCCCAAGGCTCACCATAGCTAAAAGTACGGTGCTTCGTACCAATAAGGCAATGCAGGCGGATAGCGGAATAAGCACGATATATAACAGCCATGTCAGAACAAGCTGCATAAACTGGTGGCTCAGTATAGCAAAGCCCGCAGGTTCAGAGAGCAGCGGCAGTCCAATCAATACACGCATCGCGAAGGAAAGAGCCAGTAACATGGCGATGATCGAGGCCGCCGTTGCCAGCTTGGAGAAATACCATTGACTGCCGTGAAACGGGTAAGTAAAAAGCATACTGGCGCTTTGCGATCCAATATCCCTTGTAAAAAGGTAACCCGTAAGAAAGGTGAACAGCGCAGGACGAATCCAGAGGTTCATATATCTTTCGTTTAAAAACATATCCCAAGTCAGGTCTTTGGCTCCGAGCTGCAAAAAGCATGAGAAGCAATCCGCTATAACTAGAAAGGCGACAATCCAACCAATTTTCGAACGTTTGAACTTCATCAGTTCTGTGACGGTTTGCGTCAGCATGCGGTTTCCCTCCTTCATGACCCGCTATCGTCAAGGATTCGGTTCCGAGCCGTTTTCTCTCATCAGCCCTATCATATAGTCCTCCATTTTTCTTTGGACCGGGCACAGCTCCAGAATATCCACCTTATGTTCGACCAGCAGACGGGCAATGTCCGGCAAGCGCTCCATTTGTTCATAAATCAAAATCAGTCCCGGCTGCAATACGTTGTAATCGTGAATAGCCATGTATTGTTCCAGCAGGAAACTGGCTTTCTTGTCGTCGTTCACTCTCAGACGGATATACTGACGCGTCTTTAACATCAGCGTATCGTCATCAAGTTCCGCAACCATCGTCCCCTCATGCAATACGCCAATTCGCCTCGCGATCGGTTGAATGACGCTCACCACACGGCTCGCAATGACCATCGTCGTCTTGCGGCTCTGGGACAAGCTGCCGAGTAATTGGCACATTTGCTGCATCTCCTGTGAATCGAGCCCGTTAAACGGCTCATCCAGCAGCATCAATTCCGGCTGATGCAACAACGCTCTGGCGAGGCCAAGCCGCTGCTTCATGCCGAACGATAATTTGGCGAAGCGGGTATTCCTGGCGGCAGTAAGATTTACGTTATCCAGCGCCTCATCAACGTATCGCCGGGAAGGTACTCCCATCAACATCCGGTGAATGTCCAGATTTTCCGCAGCGGTCAAGTGGGGGACAAATCCCGAGGCTCCTGTCATGATCCCGATTTTTTCGTACAGCCGGGGATTGGTGCGCAGCGATTTTTGACCGAACCATTCGATTTCCCCGCCGGTCGGGTCGACCAGCCCCATCAGCATGCGCAGCAGCGTCGTTTTCCCCGCGCCGCTTTTACCCAGGACGGCATAGATTTCTCCGCGGTGAATGGTCAAATTAACTTGATTGACCACGTTCCTGCCTTTATATTTCTTGGTTAATGATGCGGTTCGCAGCACATAGGTCACCGTCTTCACTCCGCTGTCCGTCTATTTGACTTCTCTATCTTTAAACCATTTTACACTAATTCCCGCTATTGCCATACTCAGGACAACGGCCGATACAAGAACGTTCCAATAAACGGCTGCCGGGAATGGATTATCCCCGCTCTGCGTCAAAGAAAGATAGCTCACATAAGTAAATTTTATCGGCCAGGACCAGGGAATAAATGTCCAGATTCCGGAGCCGAGACTCGTCGCCCCAACCAGAGAGGCAATCAGTATGCCTATTGTCCCAAACCCGACGGCAACCGCCCAATTGAATGCTTCCGCCAGCCATAAGGAGATGAACAATAAGGGGAGGGAAGCGATCCAGCCCGCAAGCAATGCCACCGCTACGGCCCACCACGGCTCGACGCCGGGGACGCCCAATAAGTTTCCGGCAACGGCAAGCAGAATGAACAGCCATAAAGTGCTGAGTCCGGTATAGATCGCAAGGACAATCATTTTGGCTCCATAGAGCTTGCCAGGCGAAACTTCTCTAACGCGCAAGGCAAGCCAGTCACCGGAAGCAGCTTCAAATTGGGCAGATAACCCGGTAAGAAGTCCCCAAGCCAGCGGAAACCAAATGCCGTACCAGAGCTGTGCGGCATGATCCATCATGCCCTGAACCAGCGTATCGGCGGTTTTCTCCCAATGATGCGGATAAGCATAGAGCGAAACGATCCCCGTAAACGCCAGAGGAGCCAAAAACGCAATCCACGGAATGGCCGTTCGCCGATATTTGATCCACTCCGAACAAACGCTCGCGAACATCGGTTAACGGACCTCCCGCCTGTTATACCATAGCATGCCGAAGCCGGTCACAATTCCTGCCGAAACGATCCCCAGGACAATGGGGATTAAGATAAGGGACGGATCTTGAAGCGGACTATCGGCCTCCAGCGGCAAACCGTTCGTATGAAATTTGAAAAGCGGAATTAAAGAGCGAATCGGCCAAGACCACGGATTCATGATCCAATATGGCTGCTCGGACATGACAATTCCCGAAACGGTGCCAATTAAGCCGATGATGACAGTCCATCCAAAGCCGAAACCGTGAGCAATCCACAGCATGATCGCGATTTGCGCCAATCCCGCGAGCCAGGCGCACAGAAAACCGGTAAGCAAGCTGTCCCAGGGAACAGACCCGGACGCCGCCCAAAAGTTCAAGCCAAATACCAATACGACAAATATTAAACTGGCGATGAGAACATGAACGGAAGTAACCGCAAATTTGGCGGCATACTGCATTCCCGGCTGCAGAGGATACGCATTCAGCACCTTTAATGCTCCGGAACGCCTTTCATAAAACACGGCAAGCGCAGTCAGTAGGACGACGCCAAACGGAAAGCCGATAATCGCCCACCAATTATGCACATTCATCAAGATATGCTCCCACGTATTTTCAAGGGGACTGATCATATTAAACACCATCTGGGCCAAAGCAAAAGCCAACGGGCCGCAGACGACGAGCCACGGCGTTAAGGTTCTGCGGTATTTAAGCCATTCCGAATCATAGTACGCCATCAGCCGACTCTCCCTTCTCCGCTTTCTTCGATATACCGCATAAACAACGATTCAAGATCATCTTTTTCGTTGCCCTGTTTCTTCAAATCTTGAAGCGTGCCTTGGTATTGAAGCTGTCCTCGATTGATGATCCCCACTTCCTGTACGATTTGCTCGACTTCGCTTAGGATATGGCTGGAGAGAATAACGGTGATTCCCTGTTCGGTAAACGAATGAATCAGGGAGCGCATTTCGCGGATACCCATCGGGTCCAATCCGTTGGTCGGCTCGTCGAGAATAAGCAGCTTCGGCTGATTAAGCAGAGCAATCGCAATGCCAAGCCGCTGCTTCATACCAAGCGAGTAGGCGGCCGTTTTTTTCCGGGGACTCACCTCGCTCAGTCCGACGATCCGAAGAACTTCGTCAATCCGCTGCTCCGGCAGCCTCAGCAAGCGCTGATGAACCTGAAGATTTTCCCTGCCGGTTAAATGATTGTAAAGTCCCGGCGTCTCAATCAATGTTCCGACGCGGGCCAATTGTTTTCGTTGCCAAGGCTCGCCGAATAGTTCGATTTTCCCTAAGGTCGGACGCAGAAGACCGACCAGCATTTTCAGAACCGTCGTCTTCCCGGCTCCATTCGGGCCAAGCAGTCCATATACGCATCCCTCCGATATTTCTAAACTGACATCCCGGACGGCATGCTGCCTGCCAAACCGCTTGGTCAGGCCTTCAGTTTTCACGATATACCGCATTACGATGTTTCCTCCTTATTTTCTTATTCGATGAATTTATGATAAGCGAGCCGTCTTACAGACCATTAAAGAAATGCTTACAAAAGTCTTACCTTTTCAAAACGGATGCAAAATTAAAAACCGGCCGGATTGTCCGGACGGTTCTTCGGCGCTAGGCGATTAAAAAAGGATAATCCCATGTCGGTTCCGTATGTAGCGACAACGATAACAGAGCCAGAGCGACGCCCGGCGTTCCGTCCAGCAAGCCGGCTTTTTCGATCCCTTGAGTGATTTCCAGATCCCGGAACCCCAAAGGCGAATCCGGTTCATAGTACCGGAGCACAATATCCAAAAGCCGATCAACGTAACCCTTAAATCGCTCCTCCCCGGTATCCTGGGCCATTCTTAATGTCATCTGCATTAATCCGCAATGACCGTGGCAAAACGTAGGGCCGTCCAACCTCCATTGCTCTTCCGGCCGGGCGAAGATGGAATCGAACCCGCGCACCCCCCAGCGGCAAAGCATCTCGTCGCCAAGGGCCCTGCCGGCCAGAAATAAAGAACGGGCAACGCCGGCGCTCCCGTAACACCATGCGTCTCTCGTCCGCTGCAGCTCCCCTTCTTGAGCCGTTTCCTGCTCGAAGGAAATCACGCTGGGCCAGAAATATCCGTGCTCTCCCATCGCCGCGTGATCAATCAGCCATTGCGCGATACGCCGCATCGCCGTTCTTTGCCCCTTAACCGCTACGCCTTTTTGAAGCGCGAGACTCATGAAAGCAAGCGGGCCCGGAATGCCGTGAGCTAATCCGCAATTAAACGATCCGTTAGGAAAGTTCATTTTGTCTTGGTCCGTAAACTGGTATTTTTGCGGAACATACCATCCGGGAACGGTGTAACCGTTTACCTCTATCGGATAAGTCAACTCGACCAGATACTCCAATATCGCCGATAGAGCGGAAGCGGCCTTGTCGTCATGTTTCCATTCAAGCAAATAGCGGCCCGTTCCCGTCAAGCCCATAATGACATCGTAAAATGTAGGCGAAACCCCCCGCTCCGTGTCTGAAGATTGTTTGAAGTCTTGGACCATATCCAATGCCCCGTCCGCGATCCGTTCATTCAGCTCCGCCATAAATCCCGTATACCGCGTACCCTTCCGCGATGCGGACATAACGGCGAACGCCGCACCCGCGAGTCCGCAAAACATGGATATATTCGGGCAGCCCTGTTGCCTCAAGCCTTCCTGCAGCGCCAATAAATGACTGTGGGCAACGAGATCCCAGTCCTCGTCTGGGGCTAGGCGGTCCCATTCCGTAAAAAGTAGGATAGTCCCGGGATAACCGGCCGCCAAGGCGACATCGTCCCACGGGTGGCCTCCCAGCATGGAAATGTTGCCGGGGGCGGTCACAATTTGTTTGACCCGGGCCGGGTCTTTCAACCGGTTTGCCAGTTCCAGGCTCAAGCTTGCGGCCAATTCGCTCTTCGCCGTTATACTTATCCAATCCTTCGCAGCTTCCATGTGCGATCCCGCCTTTATACGATATTGGTATAACCCCGCTGCCCCGCTGCCTGACGAATATAAGTATCCGCTTGAATACGATAAAGCTTGGCATATGTTCCGTTATTGTTCATAAGCTCGTGATGCGTACCTATCTCAACGACTTCCCCCTGATGGAGAACCATAATCTTGTCCGCGAATGCGACGGAGGATAATCGGTGAGAGATAAAGATACCGATGCGGCCCTTGACCAGCTCGCGGAACCTTTCGAACACTTCGCGCTCGGCCTGCGGATCCAGAAATGAACTGGGTTCATCGAGAATGTAAACATCGGCGTCTCTCATAAACGCTCTGGCGATGGCAACCCGCTGCCATTGTCCGCCTGACAATTGATAGCCTTCCTCAAACCAACGGCCGAGCTGGGTATCGAAGCGCTTGGGCAGCTTGTCGATGAAAGCGTCGATGCCCGCAGCCGAGGAAGCCTGCCATAATTTCCGCTCATTATCGATTTCTTCAATGTTTCCATATCCGACGTTATGGCGAAGCGGCATTTCATATTGCACGAAATCTTGGAAGACGGCCCCGATTCGCTCCTGATACGCAGAAAGGTCGTAGGCTTGCACAGGAAGGCCATTGACCAGAATTTGACCCTCCCCGGCCGTGTACAACTGCATCAACAGCTTGATCAGCGTAGATTTTCCCGATCCGTTGTGCCCGACAATCGCCATCGATTCTCCCCGCTCCAAGGTAAAGCCGATCTGCCGCAGCACAGCCTGATTTTGCTCCGGATAGCTGAAAGATACATCCTTGAATTCGATCCTTTCGATCCGAAGATGCGGCCTGTCGTTATTTTCATCCCGGGCAGGAGCATGATTGTCCCGCCTTTCCGTCCTCCCTGCACGAATATCCAGGAAAGCAAACAATTGTTCCATGTATAGATTGCTTTGGCACAAACCGAGCACTTGTTGGATCATACTTTGTGATTTGCTCTGGATCTGGGTAATGGCCTGAATAATGCCAACCACATTCCCAAGCTGAATTTGCCGCTGAAATGCGGACCAGAACGCCAAAAATAGGGTCAGCGAAAACATTCCTAAATCAATGAATTGAAAAGTGAACGTGAGTCCTGCCTGCTTGCCAGCCAGCCGTCTGTCTTCGCGCAAAAAGCCTTCCACGATTTCTCTGTATTTTGCAATCAAATGGCTTGCGAAATTATAAAGCTTTACCTCTTTAAAGGAGCTTTCCCGGGTCAGCAAATAGCTTAAATACCAGGCCGTCCGGGATCGATCCGCCCGCTTCCAGTTGACCGCAAATTGCTGTTGTCCGAATCGTAAAAAGAAGATAAACGAAACCAGCGGAATGAGGAAAAGCAGCAGCGCCACCCACCATTTCCACACCACTAAAATCGTCGAAACGGCGACCAAAGAAACCAGATTGCTGACGATACCGAAAATCTGCTTGGTAATCTGAAAGGGAAGATGCCCGGAATCGTTCTGGACTCGCTTCAATTGATCCTGAACCTTGGCGTTTTCAAAATCAGACATCGTAAGGCTGGCTGCTTTTTCCATAACCATGATGTTTATCGAGTTGGAGAGCTTTCCTTGGAATAGCGTCTCCACGTAACTTTGCAATGAGGAGGACAGCAGCGTACACAACATCACGCTGATAAAAAAAAGAAAAGAGCTCATCATCTCATCCCAGCTTGACGTAATACTGTTGATTAATTGCTGGGTTGCTCCGATCGATAGCGCCGGCAAAAAGCCTTGTATTAAATTTAGCGACGTAATGGCGAGAAGATAACCCGGGGAAGCCTTCCAAAGCAATTTAAACACGCGGGGCCAATAGCCAAAAGAGCGAATGACGTTAGGAACGCTGATCATATCCATATTTTCGGTCCGATTGTCTGACATTATGTCTCCCCCTTTGTCATCCCGCAAAGCGCCAAATCACTTATTTCACATGCTTCCAATATTGAAGAAGGCTATCCAGCGCATGGCCGGCAAAAGCCAGCGATTTTTTTTCCAGATCCTGATTAATCCCCAACAATCGGTTACAATGCATGTGCATCAGGCTGGAAATGATATTCGGCGTTTCGTTCCACAACCTTCGGTTCCGTTTCTCCTCCGCAACCCGTTCCCCGTAGGCGCGTAAAGCGGCGGATCGGTGTTCGAACGATTGCAGGATCGTCTCCCCGCCGGGCCGTTTTCTCAATTCCTGCCACTGATCGGAACCGAGAACGCTTATCATCTCCCGCCGCCAAGGCCGGTAATCGTCCCGATAATCGTTTTTATCGATCATTCTGTTCAGTACATCCAACTGCTCGGAATAGTTCAACCCGAACTCACTCATGATCTGGATTGCGCTTGCGGCTGCAACCACATAATTCGGCCACTCGTTTGACGTATAACGCAGCAAACGAATCAAAGCCGCGGCGGCCCTGCTGTCACCAAAAAATACCCGCTCCGCATCGGAGATACAGGCCAGTCCTCCATAACGCCCTACTTCTCTTTCATACGTATCAATCGACAGCTTCTGGATCAGTCCTTCTTTCATGCAAGCGTTGGCCCAATCGTGCAGCGAGGGCAATAATTTCCCGAGCAATACGTTTGGTTGTCCGTGAAACCGAAGCCGGATATGAGGAGCAGGGTCCTTATACCTCATGTAAAACCAGGAATCAACAGCTTCGTTCTGCAAGGCCGACTCGGCAAATTCAACAATAGCGCCCGTAATGAATTCGTCCTGACGGTCCTCTCCGCCGTACAGTTTTACGAATAACCAGTCGCTTCCCGGAAGCTTCACCATCTCTTCCTTGGAACACGTTTTGACGATCGGGGAGATCGGAACGGAACGGGAGGAGTCTTGCCGTTTCTCGAGCTGAACCACACATTCCATGTTATAACGGCCCCCGGTTCCGGATACCCACCGCTCTTCGAACGAGCCGGTCATTTCGTGAAAGACGACGTGCTGGTTCGCCAGAAGTTCTTTTCTCACTTCATCAATAAATTCTTTGTTCTCCAAATCCAGCAAAATGCGATGATCCGTATACACCATATAAACGTATCGCGGAACCATCCATTCGTTCTTCCAAGCGGCGAATCGTTCATGCCACTCGCCGTCGATCCCCATCTTGCCGGCAGATGAAACGTTATGCGGATACAAATTCCATTTGGCAGGAGACAGTATGGTCCGGCCGTAGCGCACGCGAGGTAAAAAAACAAACTGCTCCAGCCTCCCCCATTCGAACGGCTGCCAGGTTCGAACACCTTCAAAGGAGAGCTCGCGCATAAACCGGTAGACCGGCGGAGATTGTTGAAAATTAAGCATATGTCCGGCGGTTACAACCACTTCTTTGCCCATGGAGGCCGATTTGAGATACAACCTCTCCGATGTGGCGCTGACAAGAATGTCATCCAACCTCAAGGGAATTTTTCCTGCGGCGCTATTCGTTCCGATCGAAATTTCAAAATCGCGCAAATTCGGCGCAAGCATTACATTGGCCGTTCTCCCATATTGCGGAATATAGGAAGCCTCGACAAAAATCGCACCGGGCCGGGATTGTTGTTGACGGCTTCGAATTTGCTGTACCTTGTTCCGGGTTTCGTCGTCAAACATATCGAGAAACCTTCCGAAGGTCGAGCCGGCCTCAAGAGATCCCGGATTCGGCCCCAGCGCCAGCATGTAATCTCCCTTGTCGATCGCTTCCGGCGACGAAGCAATGACTTCCAGATATACCTCGATCGAATCGGGAGCCTCGTCCTCGCCTTGATCCCTATCCGTCAACCGTTCAATAAGCTCGTCCGTCAATTCAATTTCCATTTGACGCTGGAGCAGGGCGCCGGCGAGTTTCTCCATCGTCAGACGTTCCCATTCGATAGCCCGCTTTGTTTTTTCGGAACTTTCCTCTTTCCTGCTGAATGGCGAAACCAGATAGGAAGCCGGAACGCCGAGCCCCGTCTCCTCGTTCAACAATTCCATTATAGGCACGTCGCAGCAATCCCCGTACTTCTCCAAGAAACGGGTATGGTATTCCTTTAAATGGGCAAAACCGCGCTGGGACTGGGAAAGTCGCCACAAAATTTCACCGACTCGCGCCGCTTCTTCACCGATCGAGCGGTTAAGCTCAATCTTCTGCGAAGAGAGCGCCAAATCGACTTGAACGACCGACGCGGTCTCTCCGTGCTGTCGCATGAGCTTCGTGAAATCCCTGTATAGCACCGTTCCTTCCCCTAAAGGACAGGCGTCGTATTCTTGAATCAGGGTTCGCACATGGGACAACAGCCCCTTCTCTTCATCCGCACCTTGTATAAGTTCAAGTCTCCCAATCGCATAGTCCAGAGGAGAACCTCCCGTCAACGGAGGCCGAAGTTCGCTGATTAAAAATTCCTTGGTAAACAAAGTCCATAAAAAATCGGCAATCACCTGCTCGTCCGTGCCTTCATTTCCATATCGAAACGCCAATTTGCGGATCAACTCTTCGAATTTCACGGGTTGATCCGCAAGTTCCAGCGCGTACACCGCCGGGGGAGTCGCCCGGACGGATATCTTGTTATCCTGTCCGCTTTCGGCCTGTTTAGCCTGTCCCGCCATTGTCGGGTACAGCAATTCCAGTCTTCCGCCGGTATATTGAACGGCATCATTTCTTGTCACCCGAAGCTGTCTGACGATCTCCGGGCGCTGCTCCAATCGATGCACCACCTGCAGCAGCCATTCCATATCCGGTCTTGTACGCTTCCGATAATATTCGGTGGGATTCAAACGGACATCGGTCGTATCGGCAAAACCACCGACGGCTACGCCCGCAAATAGACCGAATGGGGTCGGACGCGTCGACATACGCGAAATATATTTCAAGGCGCTTGAGGCCGCCTGTTTTGTCTTCCTTTCATCCGTCCGCCGCTCCAAATGCGGAAGCGCTTCATATAAGCTTGGGCTGGCTACAGCGATCGCTTCTTGTACATAATCGGTGTCAAGCAACCGCTGCAACGAATCTATGTAAAAATCCCCTTCGCGAATCGTCCGAAACGACTCCAGCGGCAATAATGGCATGCGTATCATGAAAAAGGGAAGGGTCGTGAATAATGAACCGAACCGGGTAGGGGATGGATCCGCGAGCAGTTTAGCCATATACATCCGTCCTTATCGTAGGAATATACCGAACCAAGTCACTTGCTCATTAGGAAAGAAGAGAAGCAGAAAACTACTTCTCTTCTTTTGCATAACCGGCTTAATTACTTGCAAGGCGATTTGTAGGTGCAGTTAAACGCGCAGCTTGTACACAGCGTAGCTGTCGGATTGCAGCCCGGCGTGCAAAGAGCGACGCTTGTGATTTGAGGTTCGACGGATGATTGCCCTTTCAATACTTGTACATCCAATTCAAAAATATTTTGATTTTTGTCTGTCATTTGCGGTACCTCCTTTCTCTACTTTGATTGTGAAGGTTAACCATCTCCGTTGCGATTACAATCTTATCATTTCCATTATTGGGATATAACGTAAAATATAGCAAAACAAATTTGCGTATTTCTGCAATTTGGCGGATTGCGTTGGCAAGCTCCTTATTTCAGGATCAGCTCAACGATCTCATTTTTGACATAGCCTTTTAAAACGCCCTTCAAAGCCGCTCCGACTCTGCTCTGCGCGTCCAGCTTGATCAAGATATTGCTTACGTAATAAGAAACCGTTCGCTCGCTAATTTGAAGTTGGTTGGAGATTTCTTTGTTCGTAAGCCCCAAGGCTATAAATTCAAGAACCTTTTCTTCTTGGGGGGACAGGCAGTTGTTCTCGACTTTTTTGCAATTGGAAATTTTAAACTTTCTGCTGACCATCAAGATCGATTCATAGATTTCATGCATCGTTGTATCCCGGGTTAAAAAAGCGTCCGCCCCCGCTAAAAGAATCTTATCTTCTAAAAAAAAGCTCTCATAAGCGGAGTAAATCATGATCTTTAGGTTCACAAAAGCTTTGCACATCCTTTCAATAACCGACAACACCTTTTCTTGCTCCAGATTCAACTCAAAAATTAAAACGTCCGGTCGAAGGGATTGAATTAATTCAAAAGTTTTGTTCTCCGATTCATACTTTTCGCTAAAGATGCAAAGGTCGCGCTGATTGTTAAGATACGTCGTCAACCCCAATAAAACGATTTCTCTGAACCCTACGATTAAAACGGTTACATTTTTCATGGTTTGCCTGCTCCTTTAAGTAATTGGTATGCCGGGACCAGCCTCCGGTGCAAATTCCTCTTAAAACACGGCCAAACAAAAAGGTAACCTAGGTTCGACGGCACCCAACCATTCGAGAACGCTTCGCGGTAAAAGCAAGCGCGTATCCGGTGTGCTCCAGCCTCATTGCATCAACCTTCGTTGACGAATCTTACAGCCGGCCCGGCGGTTCATCCCCCCCATCCGCTCTCACCATTTCTCCTCTGGTCTATCAGCCTACTTATTCGTGTGCGAGTTAATATATGGTATTATTATACAATATTTATAATAAATTACACAGCTTAATATATTTAAAATAATTCAAATACATCACTTTTTCCCCAACGATTTCATCCGATTTTGGCACGGTTTTTGCTTATTAAATTAGCGAAAACGATTGATGGAGGTGCTCGCGATGAGCGTACCGATGATGGATCCGCAAAGCAAAACAAACGTTCCCCCTCTCAGCAGCAAAAGGCACTGGAAAGACGTCGAACTGTGGAAAGACGTGACGGAGGAACAGTGGAACGATTGGCTGTGGCAGTTGACGCACACGATCCGCACCTTAGACGAGTTGAAGCAGGTCGTGAACTTAACGCCCGAGGAAGAGGAAGGCGTACGCATTTCGACGCAAACGATTCCATTGAATATAACGCCGTATTACGCTTCCCTTATGCACCCGGACGATCCCCGCTGCCCGATCCGCATGCAGTCGGTTCCGATCTCCGCGGAGCTGCTGAAGACGAAATACGATCTGGAGGACCCGCTCCACGAGGACGAAGATTCCCCGACGCCGGGCTTAACTCACCGTTACCCGGACCGGGTGCTGTTTTTGGTGACGAACCAATGCTCGATGTACTGCCGTTACTGTACGCGCCGCCGCTTCTCGGGCCAAGTGGGCATGGGAGTGCCGAAGAAGCAGCTGGACGATGCCATCGACTACATCCGCCGCACGCCGGAAGTCCGCGACGTGCTCCTGTCCGGGGGCGACGGCTTGCTCATCAACGACAACATTGTAGAATATATATTGAAAAATTTGCGGGCGATCCCCCACGTCGAGATTATCCGGATCGGCACGCGGGCTCCGGTCGTCTTCCCGCAGCGCATCACGGAAAACCTGTGCAACATTCTGAAAAAGTATCATCCGGTATGGCTGAACACGCATTTCAATCATCCTCTGGAAATTACGGCCGAGGCAAAGCAGGCTTGCGAAATGCTGGCCAACGCGGGCGTTCCGCTGGGGAATCAGGCGGTCATTCTGGCGGGCATTAACGACAGCACACATATTATGAAAAAGCTCATGCACGAGCTGGTCAAAATCCGCGTCCGCCCCTACTATATTTACCAATGCGATTTATCCGAAGGCATCGGTCATTTCCGCGCGCCCGTGTCCAAAGGACTGGAGATTATCGAGGCGCTGCGCGGCCATACTTCCGGTTATGCCGTCCCGACCTTCGTCGTCGACGCCCCCGGAGGCGGCGGAAAAATCTCGCTGCAGCCGAACTATCTGATCTCGCAAAGCCAGGACAAAGTCATCCTGCGCAACTATGAAGGCGTTATCGTCGGATACCCTGAGCCGAAAAATTATGTCCCGGGCCGCGCCGACGAATACTTCAACGAAATTTACGGCATCCAGCAAGCACCGGCAAGCACCGGCATTATCGCCCTCATGAAGGACGAAAAATTCAACCTGGTGCCGGAAAACTTGCACCGTATCGGCCGCAGAAAATCGTACGAGGAAGCTTCCGAGCATACCTCGCTGAAAGACCGCCGGCAAAAGCGGGATGAAATGAAGGAGAAGCTGATCAAAGCGGTGAAGCAGAAGGAGGATGCTTCGAGCGCGGAAGCGTGAGGCGTTGGCGATAGGGGGAGTTTTGGAGACTCCCCCTTGAGGTGCTTGGTAGGTTGGGGCTGTGCAAGGATTTTGGCGCGCGGAAGGGCTGTGTGGTGAGGATGTTGCACCGGTCGTTATTTTTCATCAAGGCCTCCGGAGTTCTTCCACGCACCACCCTCCCGGAACGCGTTTTGTTGTAGTACGGCGGGTGATCGCCCTCTGGCGCAAAACGTCCGGGCAAGCGAATCAGCCCTCGCGGATCCCCATAGGGACCGTCGAGGGCTTTATTCGGGCTGCGCGGGCAGCGAATGCCCCCCGGGTCAACCCTTGCTCGAAAATTTGTTAATTCGCGGCGCGTTCATCAGCTCTTCGTAACGAAACTTGCTTCCCAGCGCAGAGAAATCGTTCAAATAAAGCGCCTCTTCGATCCGCTGCGACATGCTTTCGGTCACGTATTGTCCGCAATTAGGACAATCCAGCGCCGGAGCTTCCAGAATCTGCACCGCCGTTTTCCCATCCGGCGCCACCCAATAGCAATCTTTTACGCTCTCGCGGATCGGTTCCGCATCGCACCACATACATTTCATCGTTCGTTCTCTCCCCTCTCCAGGTTGTCATTATTTTTACCATATGGTATATAAGCAAAGTTGATGCCAACTTAGGATGAGAACGAAGTAACCTTATAGGCCGGGTGGAAATCATACAACGCCGCAAAATCTTTTGCACTTTGCCATCGTTTTGCAGCAAAACTTTTTGTCCGCCGGGAGAATGAACGCGATCCTCTCTCGCACTGGCTCTGTTTTTGCTTTAAACTTAGGAGGGAACCGAATGTATGGGACGGATTTGCGAAGATAGTTTTCCTTTGGAAAACTAAGCACATGCTTACGAAGTAGCTTTCCTACGGAAAGCTTGGAGGAGGAAAAACATGCTGGAAGAACAAGCTTACTACACCAATCAAATCGAGCTGGGGTGCGATTACGAGATGCATGTCTGCCTCGATTTCTTTAACAAAAGGATACGGGTGGACGATTACCGGGGAAATATCGATGCCATTTACCGGCGTATGTGCGAGCTTGCCAGCCAGCACGCGTTAACCAAAGCCTTCGTTAAGTCGCGCGAAGAAGATTGGTCTGCCTTTTTATCCAAAGGCTGTATGCTCGAAGGGATTTACAAAGGCTATTTCCTTGGCAGCGATGCCTACTGCATGGCCGTCTACTTCGATCTGGAGCGCCGGACCAGCGATTATTGGATCGAGGAGGATCAGATTTTGGGGCAAGTACTTCAACTCCCATTGAAGCCGGAACGCCCGCAGATCCCCGCAGACTGTACGCTGCGCATTGCCCAGCCGGAAGATGCCGAAGCGCTTGCCGCTTTGTACGGCCAAGTGTTTCAAACGTACCCTACCCCCATGAGCCAGACTTGGTACGTCGAGAAGGTCATCCGGGAGGGCACCGTCTTTTATATCGTGGAACAAGCGGGCCTGCTGATCAGCGCCGCCTCGGCGGAAATCAACGAAGCTTACCGCAACGCGGAAATTACGGATTGCGCCACACTTCCGGCTTACCGCAAGCTTGGGCTGATGAGAGTGCTCATTTATGCCCTGGAAGAAGAACTGCGCAGCAGGAACATCTATTGCGCCTATTCGCTGGCGAGAGCCCTTTCGTTCGGCATGAATGCCGCCCTTGGGCAAATGGGGTACCGTTACTACGGCCGACTGACGAAAAGCGTCGAGATTTACGACAAATTCGAGGATATGAATCTGTGGGTGAAAGATCTCGACGAGGAAGGACTTAGCGGAAGCTAGGCCTTCCCTTTCATGTTTCGTGGAATTCGGTGTACTCGGCCCTGTAATCAATCCCGAGGGATTGTGGGAAGCCTGTTGATACGCTATATTTTCGGACAATCATTCCTGCAATCTCTCGCGCCTGCCCCTGAATAGATCGCGTTCTACTCCAAGTATCATCATGCTCTGTAAATATCTTTAATGTATCCCTCGATCACTTCAATTTCTTATACCCCTCCCAAGCCTGCATAGGGTCATCGTATTCTTCCACAACCGTCATTTCTTCAATTGTACGCATGCGATTGCTCGACATGGCCTTAAGGGTTTCCACCAAAATAATCTTCTAGGGTAACGGCTACAAACTTCCGACCAATTCATACCTTGCACCCCTCACCTAAGCTCCATCCCCAATACCGATTGCGCCAAGTCCACATGCTCGTTATCCAGCTTCAGTAAACCCGGCCATGTCTACGCTTCTTAAGAGCGTTTTTTCGCTTTCAAGATATATTCTACAGATATTTACATTTTGCTGTATGCGTGTAAAATTAGTTAGAGCAAAAGTCCTTTATGTCGTTTAGATACTTATCTTCTCCCAGCTTTGGAGGCTAACCATGAGTCAAACTACTATAATTATAATCATTATCGATTGCTTATTTGTAGCTATTGAAGCCATTCTATTAGAGATGTTCAAGTCACGCCTAGAAGGTCCGATTGCGCAGTACACGAAGCGTTGGAATCAAGCTCGGGGAAGAAATAAAAAGAAAATTAAGAACTACAGGTTTCATCAAACTTACAACGCCTATAACCAGATTGAAAGCCAAGAATTAAAAGAAATCCGTATCTTACTTAAATCGTATGATACTGAAACAACGTATTTTCAAATTGCTGTCGATCTTTTCGTAAAATTTATATTACCTGTGGGCACTTTTATTTTAGGGGTTTTCGTTTCTACTACAAATAATTTTCTTTCGATTCAAAGCAAAAATGGATCTGCCTCATTATCTGATGAAAACAGCATTAATGAGTTATTTTCATCAATTTTCGGATCTTTTGCTCCAATCGCTGTGATTGTCATTTCTTTGTTTTTATTATCTATCGTACAGAATTGGTGCAAGCATTATCGGAAAAAGCGGATTACACAACACTTATTAATTATTGATCAGATCTTGGAGGATAGGGAAGATTAATGTGTCTTCCGGATAACAGGCATTAAGAGGTGATCGGAAATGAAATGCAAACTTGGAACCAGTACTTTAATTATAGGATGCGTATTATTGAATGGTTGTGGAGTTATTAATACGAAATTGGAACCTAACAAAGGTGCTGCCGTTGCAAATACAAATGACAGAGAGACTCAATCAAAATCAAATCAAACCGATCGAAAAGGGGCCAGGCCCGCTCACAAAAGAGAATACTTCCGTTGGAGGCATCCATATTAGGGATACTCAAGAAAAAGTAAAATCCTTGTTCGGCGAGCTGACAAAAGTCACCAATAGCGGCGGGGGAACCCCGGAAGTCGAATGGTATTATGAAAAGCAAAATGCTCGAATTCTTTTTTATCGTAATAGCGAAAAGGACCCAGTTGATGGTGTGGAAAATATTTTGTTGACGAGCCCTTCTTCCTTGAAAACGGATAAGAACATTGGCATTGGTGATTCATCCGAACAACTCATGAAGAGCTATCAAAAGATAGAAGTTGATGCATTAAGAACATCCAGTTATCAAATCATTTTATCAATAACAAAAGAAGACGCTACTCGTAGGCGTCTTCAACCTAATCAGTAGCGTCCTCTGGATTCACTATTTCCTATCAGATACAAATCAATAACAAACTTTATTAGTGTGCTTCCCACCTACCGACTCCGGTTAAACACCACCAGCTTCAGCTCCGTCAATTCCTCCACCGCGTACTTGACGCCTTCGCGTCCGACGCCGCTTTCTTTCACGCCGCCGTAGGGCATGTGATCGAGCCGGAAGGTTGGTATATCGTTGATCATGACACCGCCGACATGCAGCTTATCGATCGCGTTCATGGCCGTATGCAGGTTGTCGGTATAAATCCCGGCTTGGAGTCCGTAGACGGAATGGTTGACCCAGTCTACCGCTTCCTCCACCGAGCTAACCTTATTGATCAGCACAATCGGAGCGAACACTTCCTTGCAGGACACTTGCGCGTCAGGAGGGACGTTCAGCAGCACCGTAGGCGTGAGAATCCCGCCTTCCACAGTTCCCCCCATTGCAACGGTTGCCCCCTGCTGCTCGGCTTCTTGAATCCATGCCGCGGCCCGCTCCGTCTCACGTTCGGAGATCATCGCGGACACATCCGTATCGGCATCTAGCGGGTCTCCAAGCTTAAGCTGCTTGGCCGCTGCGACGAATTTCTCGACAAACTCGTCATACCTGTCCTCCAGCACGTACACCCGCTGCAAAGAGATGCAGACTTGCCCTTGGAACGAGAAAGCACCCGTGACACAGCGCGCAATAATGGAATCGATCCGAGCGTCGCTGTCCACGATAACCGCGGAGTTGGAGCCCAGCTCCAGCGTGACCCGCTTCAATCCGGCTTTCGCGCGGATGCTCTTGCCGACGGACGGGCTTCCGGTGAACGTGATGACATCGACGCGGGGGTCCTCGACGATTTTATCGCCGATGACTCTGCCGGCGCCGGTGACGACGTTCAGAGCGCCGGCCGGAAGCCCGGCTTCCATGAACAGCTCCGCGATGAAGAACGCGGACAACGGCGTCTGGCCCGCAGGCTTCAGGACGACGGTATTGCCCGCGGCAATGGCCGGGCCCAGCTTGTGGGCGACCAGATTCATCGGGAAATTGAACGGGGTGACCGCCCCGACCACGCCCAGCGGCTCTCTTACGGTATAAGCGAAGCGTCCTTCCCCTCCGGGAACGGCGTCCATTGCCAACGTTTCACCGTGGATTCGCTTCGCTTCCTCGCCGGCCAGCTTATACGTCTGGATCGTTCGGTCCACCTCGATCAGCGCGGCTTTGATCGGCTTGGCAGCCTCCAGCGCGATGAGGCGGGCCGCTTCTTCGCGGCGCTGTTCCAGCAGGCGGGACACGGTTTCCAAAATGCAGGCCCGTTGGTGGGCCGGCATGCTTCGCATGACCGGCTTGCAGCGGACCGCCGCTTCGATCGCCAGCTCGGTCTCCGCAAGGTCGGCCGAAGCGATGTCGGCCAGCTTCTCTTTGGAGTACGGCGAGTACAGCGGGGTGTAGTTTTTCGTCTCAACCCAGGTTCCGTCGATGAATGCATGCTTTTTCATGAAGTGAATCCGCCTCCTTATGCGATACGATCAGTCCGCCTTGCCCGCTCCGGCCGATACAGCACTCAGCTCCGCCATGGCCTCGCTGATAATGTCGAGCCCTTCTTGCAGCTGCTCCTCCGTGATGACCAGCGGGGTCAAGAAACGGACAATATTGCTGTGAACTCCTGCGCCGAGCAGGACCACTCCTTTTCGATAACAAGCTTGCAGCAAAGCTGCGACGAACTCTTTCGCCGGCTTGCCGGTGTCCGGATCGACGAACTCTACGGCGCACATCGCGCCTAAGCCGCGAATGTCTCCGATGATTTTAAATTCATGCTGCAGCTTGTGGAAATGACTGCGGATCGTTTCGCCGATGACACGTGATTTTCCCGGAAGGTCTTCACGCTGCATCATCTCAATTACCGCCAAAGCCGCCGCGCAGCCGAGCGGGCTGCCGCCATAGGTTCCGCCGATTTCGCCCGGGTTCGGGGCGTCCATGATCTCCGCTTTGCCGACGACGGCGCTGATCGGAAGACCTGCGGCGATCGATTTGGAAAGCGTGATGAGATCCGGCTCGATCTCGAACAGCGTCGAAGCGAACATTTCTCCGGTCCGCCCGAAGCCGGTCTGAATTTCATCGGCAACAAACAAGATACCATGCTTCTTGCAAATCTGAAAGACACCCTGCACGAACGATTTCGGCGGAACGATGAAGCCTCCCTCGCCTTGCACCGGCTCCATAATGACCGCCGCCAGCTCTTCCGGGGCGACCTCCGTCAGCAGGAAGTCCTCGAACTGCTTTAGACAAAAATCTCCGTACTCTTCTTCGGTCATCGACGCGGGACGTTGGTACGGATATGGAAATGGTGCTTTATAAATCGCCGGGGCATACGGCCCCATTTGGTATTTGTACGGCTTTACTTTGCTTGTCAAGGACATGCCGAGCAGGGTCCGGCCGTGGAAGCCGCGGGTGAAGGAAACGATGCCCGTTTTGCCCGTATATTTCCGGGCAATCTTCACCGCATTCTCGACCGCCTCAGCGCCGCTATTCAAGAGCACGGCTTTTTTCGCAAAATCTCCCGGGGTGATTTCGGCGAGCTTTTCCGCCAACGCCACGTAAGGCTCATACATTCCGACATGAAAGCACGTGTGAATGTATTTTTCCGCCTGCGCCTTGATGGCGTCTACGACTTCGGCCGGGCTGTGGCCCGCGTTGATGGTGCCGATCGCGCCGACGAAATCCAGGAACACGTTGCCGTCCACATCGTACAGCAGCGCCCCTTGCGCTCTCTCGACAAACAAAGGATGGTTGTTGCCTACTCCCTTGGATACCGTTTGCTGTCTGCGTTCCAGAAGCGCTTTTGTCTTCGCTCCCGGCAATTCGGCTGCAACCGATACGAATTTTCGTTGGGCTGTCATTGGTTTGTTCCCCTTTCGGCTTGAAAAATTAACCGTTCGTTTCGTCTAGTCCACACCATTGAATGAGCGTCAAAGCAATGATTTCCGCCGCTTCCGTCACTTTGTCCAGCTCGATATATTCGTTGGGATAATGAGCGACCTCCGTAACCCCGGGCCCGAACACGATAGCGGGCGTCTTCCCCGCTTGGGTCAGCAGACCACCGTCGGTTCCCCACGGGGATGCTTCGATGACCGGCTCCGTCCCGGCGACCTTGCGGTACTGCTCCGCCAAGGTGTGCATGAGCTCATGCTCCATGTCCATCGAACCGGGAATCCAGCGGGCGCCGAACCATTCCAACACGGGAGCGTGCTCCTTAAACCACGGGTCCTGCTCGGCAAGCCGCTCCAGCCACTGCTCCATCTCCAGCTTCGCTTCTTCGATGGTTTCCTCGGGCGAGACGCCCATCCGGCCTTCCAAGCGGACGAGATCGGGAACCGAGGACGGCCAGTTGCCGCCTTGGATCACCCCGATGTTGATCGGGATCGGAATCGGCGTATTTTGATACAGCGGATCGGTGATCCGGGCGTTGCGCCGCTCCTCCAGCGCTTGAATGTGGCGGATGACGAGCATGCTTTTCTCGATGGCGCTGACTCCCTCATACCGGGTGCCGCCGTGCGCCGCTCGGCCCTTCACTTGAATCCGGAACCACATCGAGCCCTGCTGCTTCGGGAAAATACGCATATTCGTCGGCTCCGGGATGATCGCCGCGTCGGCCTGGTAGCCCCTCATCACGGTCGCGAGCGTACCGGCCCCGCCGCTTTCCTCCTCCACGACGCTCTGAAAGATGACGTCGCCTTTCAGCCGGAGGCCCAGCCCTTGAATCGCTTGGATCGCCAGCAGCAGGGAGACGTTGCCGCCTTTCATATCCGTGACGCCGCGGCCGTACATTTTGCCGTCCCGGATCGCACCGCTGTACGGATCGTCCGTCCACTGCTCGCGCTCTCCCTCCGGGACGACGTCGATATGGCCGTTCAGGATGATCGACTTCCCGCCGCCGGACCCGCGCAGAATGCCGACCACATTCGGGCAGTTATCGAAATCCGGCCGCGAGGAGCAAAAGTACGGATGCTTCTTCAAAGCTTCCCCGTCCAGCTCCCATACGTCGACCTCTAAGCCCATCTGCCGCAGCTTCTCGGCGACCAAAGCCTGCGCCGCCGCCTCATGGCCCTGCGTGCTTGGCACCTGCACCAGCCGCTGCAGGAAGGCGATGCCTTCCTCGCTGTGCGTGCGCATCCACTGCTTAATCCGTGCTTGGAGCTCTGACATGTTTCTCCTCCTTGTGCGGAAGTAAGGTGAACAGGAGGGTGCTGCGCTTGCGGATCATTAGAATCCGGAGACAAAGGCGACCGCTGCGCTTCTCCAGAATGATTCCGCTCGCTCCGCTCCTTTTTTCACCGAACATCTAAAAATTCGAAACCCTCTACGCCTCGCTCACGTTCTCGTAGATCACCGCAATGCCCATGCCTCCGGCCATGCACAGCGTCACCATGCCGTACTTCACACCGGACCGCAGCATTTCGTGCATCAGCGTCACAGTCAGCTTCGCTCCGGTAGCGCCTACCGGATGCCCCAGCGCAATCGCGCCGCCGTTAACGTTGACCCGCTCCGGGTTCAGCTTCAGCTCGCGGATGACGGCCAGCGCCTGCGCGGCGAACGCTTCGTTGAGCTCGATCAGCCCGATGTCATCGAGCGTCAGCCCGGCCTTGTGCAGCGCCTTATGGACGGCGGGCACCGGCCCGATACCCATCACGCCCGGTTCGACTCCAGCGCTGGCGAACGCTTTGACCTTGAGCAGCGGCTGGATGCCCGCCCGCTCCGCCTTGCTCCGGGACAGGAGCAGCACGGCGGCCGCGCCATCGTTCATAGGGCAAGCGTTGCCTGCGGTGATGGTGCCGCCCTGCTTGAAGACGGCGGGCAGCTTGGCGAGCTTCGCCAGCTCGATATCTTCCCGCAGCGACTCGTCACTGTCGAAGAGCCGGACGCCTTGCCGTTCCTGCAGCTCCAGCGGCACGATTTCGTCCTTGAACCGCCCGCTGCGGACGGCATCGGCCGCCTTCCGGTGGCTTTCGAAGGCAAACTGGTCCTGCTCTTCCCGTGAAATGCCGTACTGCTCGGCTAATCGCTCCGCGGTCATGCCCATATGCTCGTTCCCAAGCGAGCAAGTCAGCCCGTCGGCGAGCAGCGCATCCTCCATCGCGACATGGCCGAACTTCGTGCCCCAGCGGTTTCGGACCAAATAAGGCACTTGGCTCATACTTTCCACGCCGCCCGCAATGACGGCTTCCTCTTGCCCCGCCGCAATCGCCAGCGCCGCGCTTGTGATCGCCTTGAGGCCGGAGCCGCACGCTTTGATGACGACGTGGCCGGGCACCGTCAGCGGAAAACCTGCCCGCTGCGAGCTGATTCGGGCTGAATTGAGCCCGCCGCCGTGCACATAGCCGTGGCCGAAAATGATTTCGCCCACCTCTTCCTTCGGCAGCGCCGTTTTCGCCATCAAGCCCGTCAGCACTTGACGTCCCAGCTCGGTGGCGGGCACATCCCGCAGCGACTTGCCGAAGGCTCCGACCGCCGTGCGGACCCCCGCTGCGATAACGACTTCATTCATCACGGATTGCCTCCCTTATTGAATCGTAGACACAACGGACGGAACGATCAATTCCGCTTCCGTCTGCCGGATGACATCTTCTGCTGTGAAGGGGGCCATCACTTCCCGCAAAACAAGTCCCTCGTCCGTTACTTCCATCACGGCCATTTCGGTAATGATCATATCCACGCAGCGCGGCGCGGTTAACGGAAGGGAGCACTGCTTCAATATTTTCGACTCGCCCTGCTTGTTCGTGTGGTTCATCAGGACGATGACCTTGCGCGATTTTTGTGCCAGCTCCATCGCTCCGCCCATCCCGGGCACCCGTTTGCCGGGAACGATCCAGTTCGCCAAATCCCCGTTCTGGCTCACCTCAAGCGCGCCCAGAATCGTGATGTCCACATAGCCGCGGCGAATAATTCCGAACGCCGTCGCGCTGTCGAAATACGATGCACCCGGCACGATGGTCACCGGAAAGCCTCCGGCATTGCACAGCGCCGGATCTTCGCTCCCCTTGGCCGGGCTCGGACCGGTGCCCAGGATGCCGTTCTCCGCGTGAAAAAACACTTGGAGCTCCGACGGCACATAATTGGCCACCAAGGTCGGAATCCCGATGCCGAGGTTCACGAGCATCCCGTCTTGAATCTCCTGCGCCGCCCGCCGGGCGATCCGGTAACGGCTGTCTTCTACTCCCACGCCCATGTCCAGTTCACTCCTTGACTCGGTATGACCATATCGACATAAATTCCCGGGGTGACGATGCATTCCGGGTCCAGCTCGCCGAGCGGCACGATTTCGTCTACCTCGGCAATGGTGTAATCTCCGGCCATCGCGACGAGCGGATTGAAATTGCGGGCGCTTTTGTCATAGATCAAGTTGCCGTACGGATCGGCCTTCATCGCGTGCACGATGCTGACCTCGGCGGTCAGCGCCGTCTCGATCAAATACGGCTTGCCATCCAGCACGATCTGCTGCTTGCCCTCTTCGGCAATCGTGCCGATGCCGACATCGACGAAGATGCCGCCCAAGCCGACGCCTCCGGCGCGGACGCGTTCGGCCAGCGTCCCTTGCGGGCTGAACTCCACCTCAAGCACGCCCTCGTTCATGAACCGGCCGGCGTTCGGATTGGAGCCGATATGCGAGACGATGACCTTCCTGACCCTTCCCGCCGTGATCAACCGCCCGATCCCGATATCCGGGAACGCGCAGTCGTTGCCGATCAGGACAAGATCGCGCACGCCTTTATCCAATATGCCTTGGCACAAGGACGGAGGATTTCCTACGCCTCCGAACCCCCCGTACATGAGGGTCATCCCGTCGCGTATATGCTGAAGCGCGTCCTCCAGCCCGGCGACCTTGCTTCGCTTTTTTACAAGCTCCATGCGTCTTCCCCCTATACCGCCGCTTTATTCAAATGGCCTTCCGTCCGCAGTTCCTCTTGCACTTCAAAAATACTATTTTCCAATATACTTACTAGGCTATCTATTTGTTCTTGGGTGATGATTAATGGCGGAGAAACGATAATCGCGTCTCCGGCCGCTCCGTCGATGCCTCCCGATGCCGGGTACACGAGCAGCCCTTTGTCAAAAGCGCGCTTGATGACCCGCGCCGTCACGCCGAGCGATAGCGGGAAAATCCCTTTCGTCCGCACATCCGGCACGAACTCCAGTCCGAGCAGCATCCCTTTGCCCCGCACGTCGCCTACGATCTCCAGCCGCTTGGCCATCTCCTGCAGCTTGGCCAGAAGATACTCGCCGTTCACTTCCGCCTTGCGGACCAAATCGTGCTTTTCCATATAGTCCAGCACGGCCAGGCAAACGGCGGCGGATTGCGGATTGGCGCTGTACGTATGCCCCGCCATGATCGACTTGGACCCTTTCAGAATCGGCTCCATCACCTTGTCGCTGACTAGCGTCGCCGCCATCGGCGTGTAGCCTGCGCTCATCCCTTTGCCCAAGGCGACGATGTCAGGATCGACTCCCCAGTGCTCAATCCCGAACTTCTTGCCGGCTCTGCCGAGCCCGGTCATCACCTCGTCCGCGATGAACAGAATATCGTATTTGTCGCAAATGCGCTTGATCTCCTGATAGTAGCCCTCCGGCGGCGTCACCGCCCCTCCCGAAGCGCCGATGATCGGCTCTGCGATAAATCCGGCGATATGCTCCGGCCCGATACGCAGAATCGACGTTTCCAGCTCCTGCGCGCATTTCATGCCGCAGCCGGGATGCGCTTCCTTCAGCGGACAGCGGTAGCAGTACGGCGCGGAGACGGACGGATAATCTTCGAGCAGCGGAATGAACCGCTTGCGCCGCAAAATATTGCCGGACATGGACAAAGCGCCCATCGTAATGCCGTGATAGCTCATCCAGCGGGAGATGAAGCGGTTTTTGCGGTCGCGGCCTTTCTCCTGCCAATGCTGGATCGCAATCTTCATCGCCGTCTCCGTCGCTTCCGAGCCGCTGTTGACGAAAAAGGACCAGTTCCAGCGCCCCCCGGACCATTCACTTAACCGTCTCGCAAGCTCTTCGGCTGGCTCGCTCGTAAACTGCGCACGGTACGCGAACGATACTTTCTCCGCCTGCGCCTTCATCGCCTCGACGATTTCCGGCACTCCGTGGCCGATACTCGCCGTCACCGCGCCGGAGCAGCCGTCGATATATGTTTTGCCGTCCGTGTCATAGAGATAAATTCCTTGTCCGCTGGCCACTGTAGGGTAGTCGTAGTCCAGAATCGGCTTGATCAAATGTGTATCCGTCATGTCGGTTCCCCTCTTTACGCTTGTGTTAAACCCAGCCTCTCCAGCGCATGGCTTCCGCCATTTTGCGGAGGCCTGCCATATAGGCGGCCAGCCTCATGTCCACCTTGCTTTCCAGCGCGATCCGATGGACCCCGCGAAAAGCGTTGACCAAAAGGTGGTCCAGCTTCCGATAAACTTCCGCTTCGGACCATTGGCAGCCCTGGTTGTTTTGAACCCGCTCGAAGTATGAAGCGACAACACCGCCTGCGCTCGCCAGCACGTCGGGGACGAGCAGCACGCCTCGCGAGGTGAGAATTTCCGTAGCCTTCGCGGTGGTCGGCCCATTTGCCGCCTCGACGACGATTTTCGCTTGAATGTCGGCCGCGTTCTTTTCTGTAATCTGGTTTTCAGCGGCGGCCGGGATGAGAATGTCGCAAGCTTGCACAAGCAGCTCCCGGTTGGAGATCGCGCTTGCGAACAGGTGGGTGACCGTGCCGTACGCATCCCGTTTTTCCAGCAAATAATCGACATCGAGGCCGTCCGAGTGGTACAGAGCGCCGGCGGCATCCGAAATCCCTACGATCTTCGCTCCGGCGTCATGCAGAAATTTGGCCAGATAGCCTCCGGCATGGCCGAATCCTTGAACGATCACCCTTGCGCCGCCGATCTGCATGCAGGCCGCCTTCGCCGCTTCGCGCAGCACGATCGTCACGCCTTTGGCCGTTGAGGACTCCCTGCCCGCCGAACCGCCCAGCGCGAGCGGCTTGCCGGTAATAAAACCGGGCGAGTCGAATTCGCGGAGACGGCCGTACTCGTCCATCATCCAAGCCATTATTTGCGCATTCGTGTACATATCCGGGGCCAGGATATCCTTCGTCGGACCGACGATCTGGCTGATCGCCCGGACATACCCGCGGCTTAGCCGCTCCAGCTCGGCGACGGACATCGTGCGCGGATCGCACTCAATGCCTCCCATGCCCCCGCCGTACGGGAGGTCGGTCAGACCGCATTGGATGCTCATCCCCATCGACAAAGCGGTCACTTCCTCCGGGGTCACCGTGGGATGAAACCGAATGCCGCCTTTGGTCGGTCCCACCGCATCGTTATGCTGAGCCCGGTAGCCGGTAAATACCTGAACAGAGCCGTCGTCCATACGTATGGGAATACTAACCGTCATCAAGCGAAGGGGCCGCTTCAATAGCTCGTAAAACGATTCCGCGCAGCCCATATGCTCCAGCGCTTTCTTGATGAGCTGCTGCGTTCGCTCCAAGATGCTTGGTTGTTCCGTTTGCCGAACCGTATCGACTGCCATCGTTCCACCTCCGGCCTCTGCGTTATGGCTGCGATTACTTGTAGTTTAAACCAGCTAAAGCGCTCGATCTATTCGACCGACGAATCCAAAATGAGCGCGCTTTTTTATACATCAGGTATAAATTCCAGCTTGCCCGAAATCACAGGCCGTGATATAACTTACTCAAGCCAATCCGCACAGAAAAGAGGATCATTCCTATGGGAATTAGCATTCAAGAAGCGATCCAGCTGCCCGTGATGTCGAAGACGAAATTAGTCGCCGGATTCGACGGCATGAACAATATGATCAAATGGGTCACGATCGTCGAAGTCATCGAAGACATCGACCGGCTGCAGGAAGGCGAGTTCCTGATTACGACCGGCTTCGGCCTGATGGAAAGCGAAGAGAAACGGAACCAGTTCCACAAGCTGCTGTCCAACAAGAAGCTGTCCGGCGTCGCGATGTACACCGGCTTTTACTTGCGCGAAATTCCCCAATCGTTCATCGACATTGCGAACCGCTCCGCCCTTCCGCTGCTGGAAATCCCGACGGATATCAACTTTTCGGTCATTACGAAGGCGATTCTGGAGCAGATCGTCAACAACCAATTCCGCATGTTCGAGCATTCGATCAACATCCACAAGGAATTTACCCGTTTGGTCCTCGACAACCAAGGAATCCAGGCGATCACCGAAACGCTATCGCGGCTGACGGACGGCAGCATCGTGCTGTTCGATGCGGATGCTTCCATCGTCTCGGATCGAATCGTTCATGACACGGTCCGCGGAATCGGTCAGGATCGGCTCCTGCTCTTTTCCGAGCCGCTGCAGCCGCCTTTTGAACAGCAGCTTCTTCACTTAAACAATCATGAAAGCGAATACACAATTTCGCTCTATCCAGTCATGGCGAATCAGACAAACTACGGCTGGATTGCGGCCATCAAGGATAAAGAACGATGGAAAGACATCGACCAGATCGCGGTCGAGCATGCGGCCACCGTGTATGCGATTGAATTCCTGCGGCATAAAGCGATTTTGGATACGGAAATCCGTTTTCAGGGCGAATTTCTCGATCAAGTGTTAAACAAAAATTTTACCAATAAAGCCGAAGTCATCGAGCGCGGCAAAAAGCTGGGCTTCGATCCGAGCGGCAGTCAGGCCGTGCTGCAAATCAAGGTGGAGAACCTTCCGTCTGACCTTGACCGCTGTACGCTGGACGACATGTTGGACCGGCTGTATCAGATCGTGAACCAGACGATGAGCAAGCATAACCGCCAGTTTCTGCTGCGCAACCGGCTGAACGGCTGTGTCGTCCTGATGGGAACGGGAAGCAAAGGAAAGGCTCCCGAAGCCGCAGAGGAAGCTTCGCTTCCAGCCGTGCGGGACATCGCCGATAAATGGAGCGCGTTCTATCCCGAATACCCGCTGCGGATCGGCATCGGCAAAAGCTATACTGACCTTGCCGACCTGGCCAAAAGCGCGCAGGAAGCGCATCGGGCGCTCGTCTTCGCCAAGCTGCTGCACAAGCCGAAGTCCGTCGTCCACTATGACGATCTGGGACTGTACCACTTCCTGATCCAAATGCAGGAGCTCGGCATGGATTTACGGCAGTTTGCCGAAGAGCAGCTCGGAGCCTTGATGCAGAACAAGCGCCAGGGAGCCGACCTGCTTCAAACGCTGGAAACGTACCTGTACCATAACCAGAGCCTGCACGTGACCGCGGCCGAATTGTTCATTCACCGTCATACGCTGAAATACCGGCTGAATCAGATCGAGAAGAAAACCCGGCGCAATCTTCAATCGTCGGAAGACCGCTTGAAGCTGGAGATCGCGATCATGGCCTACAAGCTGACCGTTTCTTCCGAGGAGCTGTAGCGGGCGCGCGGCTTGGCGCTCGCTTCCCTGCTTTTCGCTTTCGCGTTGACATCGAGTCTCGCTTCCAGCTTGCCCACCACAAACGTGAAGAGCATAACCAGAGCCAAGTAATATAACCCCGCCACCACGTACGTTTCGAGCTGCTTGAAGTTCGCGGCCGCTTCGCTTAATGCCGCTCCCCACAAATCCGACATGCCGACGTAAGCGACGAGCGACGATTCTTTCAGTCCCAGAATGAACTGGTTGCCGAGTGGAGGAATCGCGATTTTGAACGCCTGCGGCAAAATAATTCTTCGCATCGCCTGCGGATACGTCATCCCGAGCGAGCGAGCCGCTTCCATCTGACCGCGGTCGATCGATTGAATCGCGCCGCGGAAAATTTCCGCGATGTACGCGCCGCCGTGAATCGCCAGCGCGAACACCCCCGCCCAGAACTGCGACAGCAAAATAATGTTGGAAATTCCGAAGTACAGCACGGCGATCTGGATAATAAGCGGCGTTCCGCGGATTAACGTAATGTAGAATGTCGCTACGGCGTTCAAGACGCGGCTCTTCGACAGCCGGAAAAAGGCAAAGATCAGACCGATGACGCTTCCGAGCAGAAGAGAAACCAACGTTATGCGAACGGTCAGCCAGGTCGCTTTCAGAAACACGTCGTAACTGGACAGCAAGATTTCGATCATCGGGTCACCTCATCTGAATATCGTTTCGTTACTTTTGCAAAATATTTCTGCCAAACCATTTCTCACTCAGCTTGTCGTACGTCCCGTCCTTCACCATTTCGTCGATAGCCTTGTTCAATTGATCCAGCAGTGCTTGGTCCTCCTTGCGGACCGCGATTCCCATTTCCTGCATCGTCAGCGGCTCCCCGACGGCCTTGATCGCCGTGGCGCTTTCCTTGATCATGCGGAAGCCGACCAAATCGTCCGTAATGACCGCATCCACCCGCCCCGTCGGCAGATCCAGCAGCGCCGTCAGATCGCTGTCGTATTCGGTAATGTTGCCCGCATCCGTCCGCTCGGCCGCCAGACTTTTGAACAAGCTGGCCTTGAGCACGCCGATTTTCTTGCCCTTCAGATCAGCCGCGGTTTTGATCGTCTCGTTCGTCTTGGCAACGAAAATTTGCGCGCCCGACCGGTAGTAAGGCGTCGTGAAGTTGACTGTCTTCTGGCGTTCCGGCGTAATCGCCATACTGCCCAGAATCGCATCGTATTTCTTCGAGAGAAGACCGGGAATGATCGTTTCCCACGGGTTCGTGACCGGCTCGGCCTTCACGCCCATTTTCTTGGCCAGCTCACTCCCGAATTCGACGTCAAAGCCGACCAAATTGCCGCTTTCCTTGTAGTTGAAAGGCTTATACAGCCCGCTCATTGCAAAATGAAACGCTTTCGCTTGTCCGGAATCTTTGCCGTCGGCAGAAGCCGCAGACGGGGTGTTGCCTGTCGAAGCACAGCCGGCGAGAAGCATAGCCCCTACCAGCATCGACAACAAGGAAACGATCAACCCTTTTTTCATCACATATTCCTCCTGTAAGTTGGTCTTAGGCTGCGTTGCTTTTTAAAGGATACTGCGCAAAAACTGCTGGGCCCGCTCCGTCTGCGGATTGACAAAAAATTGTTCGGGATGGGCTTCCTCCAATATTTTTCCGTCGCTCATGAAGACGACGCGGTCGGCTACCTCGCGGGCGAAGCCCATCTCATGGGTGACGACGATCATCGTCATGCCTTCCTTGGCGAGCTGCTTCATCACTTGGAGCACCTCGCCGACAAGCTCGGGGTCCAGAGCCGAAGTCGGCTCGTCGAACAGCATAACTCTCGGCGCCATGGCGAGCGCCCGGGCGATGGCGACACGCTGCTTCTGCCCGCCGGACAGCATGGCGGGATAATCGTGCGCCTTATCCTTCAGCCCTACCTTGTCCAGCAAGTCGTAGGCGGTGTCGATGGCCGTATTCTTTTTGATCTTCTTCACATGGATCGGAGCCTCGATCACGTTCTCCAGTACCGTTTTATGGGGAAACAGATTAAAATGCTGGAACACCATGCCGACCTCTTGCCGGATCTGATTCAGGTTCGACTTGTGAGGGTCGCGCTTCTCGCCGAAAATATAAATTTCCCCGTCATCATAAATTTCGAGGAAGTTCAGACACCGCAGCAGCGTGCTTTTGCCCGAGCCGCTTGCGCCGAGCATGACGACGACTTCTTTTTCCTGTACGTTTAAATTAATGCCTTTCAGGACGTTAACGGAGCCGAATGACTTGACCAAGGTGTTAACTTGAATCATGGATTAACCTCCTTGCGGGATAGTCTATGTTGCAAAGAAAGCGCATTCTTTTGGAAGTGCGGCTTGTCCTCAAAAAGTTTACCTGGTTAAATAGTAATATAGAAACCGCTTACAATCTATTCGCCGATAGAACGAAAAAAGCTTCCCGCTTTTTATACGCCATGTATATAAATCATACCCCATTTTGAGAGCCGAAAGCTGTGGAAACCGTTGGGAAGGGGTAAAAAAAGAGGGCCGCCGAGGCGACCCGCTGATAAATCTATCGATTACACTTTCCCTGCGCTTTTGTCTCCCAGCAGCGAGTTCAGCTGCTCCAGCAGGTTGCCGCCGCCGGTGAGCGAGATCGTGCCGATCTTTTCGCAGATTTTTTCGAGGAACTCCAGCTCCTTCAACCGGTACAGCGTCTGGTTCTCGTCCATCAGCTTGGCGGTATTGAGCAGGCTGCGCGTCGATGCCGTTTCCTCGCGGCGGGTGATCAGGTTGGCCTGAGCCTTCTTCTCGGCCAGTAGCACTGTGTTCAAGATATCCTTGATATCGCCGGGCAGGATAATATCCTTCACGCCGGCCGATACGAAGGCGACGCCGTAATCCTCGCTTTTCTCGTTCAACCGGGACAGGACGAACGCCGCGATTTCCTGCTTCATTTTCAGCAGATCGTCCAGCTTCAAGGTGCCGATATATTCCCGCAAAATGAGCTGCAGCTGGATATACATCTGGTCCTCGAACGATTTGATCTCCAGAGCGCGCAGAGGGTTCACGATTTTGTACTGGCAGACAAAATTGAGCCGCAGGGTCACCTTGTCCTCAGTCATCATCTCCTGGCCGGTCATGTCCATTTGCTGCTGGCGCAAGTCAATGGTCTTCACCGTGACGGCGGTAGGTCCTTTCCAGAAATAATATTTGCCGGGTTGGAGCTCTTTTTGCATCACGTGGTTATAGAACAGCACGCCCGACTCGTAGCTGGCTACCTCGAACGTCTGGCAATACGCCATCAGTCTGGGCCGAACCGCCAGATCGACCTCCGCAGGCAGCTCAGGCTGACGAATGTCCACCCGGACATAAGCGTGTTTCTTCAATATGTTCCAGAACACGTAGCGTCCAGCCGTCAGCATTGCGGCGAATTTGCCGTCCTCGTAATGCAGCACATATTCTTGGTCCTGCACCTCGACGACATCCAGCTCCCGCAACAGTTGGTCATCGTGGAGGAACAGCTGCAAGTCTTTCCCCTCCACCGCAAAAGGCTTCGTTATATTGAGAACGACAACCGTCTCATCTGAAAAAGGCGAGAGGCGGTACGTGCCGGGCTGCAAATATTTATTGTAGCTTCCTTTGCGGAACAGCAAGCCACGCTCGTCGGTTTGAATGGTTACTTTTTTAAACATGGTAAATCCTCCTTCATCAGCTCATACCTAAGCTGTCTTTCATTGGTTTGTGACCTGTGAAAGGAACCCTCCTGCGCCCCTGACGGAATGCCGCTTAAGAACGGAGGAGCCGGGGCTTCCGGCCTCGAAGCTGACGAACTTCGGATCGGCTCCATTGCAGCCGTTCTCCCGTTCGCCGCCTCCTTGGCGGTTGCCTTTCCGGTTGCTCCGTCCGGTATCCGCGGATTGCAAAGCCCGGACGCAGTGTGCTGTGGAAGCCACTGAGGGTGCCTTTGAAGGTCACAGCATGTCATTTTCGCTCGATTGAAAGTCGAGTGCTCCCCACGGAGCTTAATCGTCCCACACGATTTGGGATTCGAACCCAAGATAATGGCAGATTCATGCCGGATCGGCCGTACAGGATACCGGCGCATAGGATGCGCGGGCACTGCGGGATTGTAGGAAATCCCAGCCTCGGTACGCCTTCCGTACATCAACCTAAATGTATGATAGAGCGTCTCAGACGCGTATCATCGTTAGTCCCCCGTTCCCGCCCTCGCCGCTTTGCCTGAACCAGCACCCGGTCGTTACAATTACAAGAACTGGTACGCTTGTAAGATGTTCTGGGCTTGAATCGTAAAATGCAGGAATCGAACCTGCCGGACATGGCCCCTCACATCCACCGGGAGTCCAACTTGCCCAGTTGGCGGGTGGTGCTCGCCTTCAGACAAAAGGCTACCAACTAACACGGATGATCGTTACTTACAGCAGCTCGGTTTTCCAGTTCATTTCCTGAATGCCGGTATCCAGCTCCCGGTAAGCTTTCGAGTACTGGTCGACCTGCTTTTGCAGCTCGGCAATCTGAACCGTTGGAATGAATTTCACTTCCGACCTGCTGTAGCGGTCCTGTTTCACAGCCGCGGCATTAATGACCTCTTGGATCATCGTTCGGCGAATCCCTAGAATATCCCGCTTTGCTAAAGCATCGGCAAGGGTAACCCCGTCGTGCAGCACCGTTTGGGCGTTCGTCCGGTTGATCGCGGTCATTAAAGACTCCAGCTCTTGCAGCGTGTCGTTCATTTCTTGGAACAAATCCTTCGGGTCCTCCGGCGGATGTTCTCCTTCCTGCACCTTCGCACTGCGGTTCAGGCGGACTTTTAATTGTTCGATGCGCTTTTGGCAATCGGCTCTATTCATTAAAGCTTCGGCTAATTTCATCGTTATCACCTTTTTAATCTTTAGGATGGCAGCGCCTTGTGTATCTTATCTTCGCTGATTTGCGGCGAAACGAACATGGCGAAAGTATTACGACTAGTGGAAAGTTTTTCATGAAATAAAAAAAGACCGGAGCAGTGGCTCCGATCTTGTCATCTAGGGAAACGAATTCGGGATTCTAATGCAGTTTTCTATTCAACGCTTCGATTTCCGTCTCCGATAAGCCGGTTACCTCGACAATCAGAGAGACGGGCAAGCCTTTTTGCAGCATACTTGCCGCAATGTCCCGTTTCTCTTCCAGCTTCCCTTCCGCCCTACCCCGCGATTCCGCATAGTCCAGCGCGGATTGCTCGTCAAGCAGTGCTTTTTTGCGCATCTCATACAATGCCCGCGCTTCCTTGTTTTGGCTTAAAAATTCCAGCGTCGTCATCGCTTTTTTCAGTCCCGGTGTATCCATCGCAAGATCCTCCCATCGTTCTTTGGGTGCACCGTCTATGAACAGCATGTCCTCAACACACGCCGAGGGGCGCCCGTCACGCAAACTTGCCAGAACCGGCTCCTTCCCTCACAGCCTGGGATCGATTTCTTTTTCCCGTGCCACTTCAAACAGCAAATTAGCGACGATTTCGTTATACGTCTCATGCCCCGGCGCGATTTCATCGAACCGCACGGAGAGCATTAGGCTGCCGAGCCGATATTCGTTCGTCGAAGTACGGAGCTTCGAGTGAATGTTTTTCTGCTTCATGAGCTTGCCGTACTTATGTGGGAATCGGTAATCGTAGCCATAGATGATCGATAAATACTCCGGATTGCGGACCTTCATATACGGCACCGACCGGTCTTCCAAGACCTCCGGCTTGATCACGACGCCTTCCATATGGTTCCCGATAGTCAGCGTCGCGAAGAACTGCTCCGCCTGCTCACGGCTTTCCGGCTCGGACAGGTCCAGCACAACAAACTCGTCGTCCGACAGAAAACGGTACATCTCCGAAGTGTTCCAATCCGGCAGCTGCTCCTCGCCGCTATCGTACACCACTTTCAACAACGCAAAAGGCTTGTACTCCAGCTCCCCGTCCTCCGCATACAGTTCCAACTGCTTCTTGTACGTTTCATAGGCGGCCGCATGCTCCTCCAGCGGCACGTAGGTTTCCAAAATGTCATGGACATATTTATAGTTTTGATACACGCTTGCCCCGTATTTGTCGCTCAGGGCGGCTTTGGAGAGGTGGAATTGGTCCTTTTCAAACCCGCTGGCGCGGTACTCCTCCGTCAGCTTGCCGAAAGCTTGTTCAAAACCGTTGCGCTTCAGAAAATCCAACTCGCTCTCCAGCGCCTTCTCGATCGGCTTAAACTGCCGCTCGATGAGTCCGTCCCCGAGCGCTTTCCACGGCATCAGCTCTCCGTCCAAAAGCAGCATAGAGACGCCATTCTGCTCCATGTATCCGCCGAATTTTTGCAGCAGCCGGTCGTAAATGCCGGTCAGATCCACCTGATTGATCTTGTAACCGTTCCGGCTGACGGCAAAACACTGCTCCCGGTCCTTATGCAAATAAATGTTGCATCGGGAGCCCATGTATTTCGGCTGCAGCACCACCTGACGGACTCCGCGATCGGAAAAATAATCCAAGCCGCGCTGTAAAGACTCCAGCTCGCCCGCAGCCATGTCCTTATCGGCCGGGGACATCGTTCCCGAGATAAAGTTAATCTTATTGCGGGATACATAACGCAGTCTGCGAATTTCCTCGTCTCCCAGCTCCTGCACGGAAACTTTTCTCTCTTCCCGGAATAAGGTCGGAAGCTCGTCCGTCATGACAGCTTGCCCGGACTTGTAGGCTTTAAAGAAAGGCTTGAACGAAATGCTGACCGAGGTCAGCACGTTCCCGTGCACGCATCCCGTATCGAGATGAAGCTTGCTTTTGATCCGGAATGCCTGCTTCGCCGCAATGTGCCCGAATACGTGGTACGGATGATTTTTCGCGGCCTCTTCGTTAAGAAAAGCCAACTGTTCCTCCAGAGGAGCCTCCCGGTTGATGCGGAAGCTGCGCTGATGACGCATCGAATTCGCATCCAGCTTCCCGATATATTTGTTCCGACATGGCGCATGGGTCACGTAGAAGGATGCTCCCTTGGTGCCGACCGACCGGTAAAACGGCTTCGAGATGGAAACGAGATGATTAAACTTCTCCAGCAGCTCTGCATCATTCCGCAATACTTCCGTCGAATCGAAATACGTGCGGAGCAGCTCCGAATCGGCCCCCTGAATTTCGCCCCGCAAATATTTGTAGACGAAATTCTCATGATTTCCGAGGACGAATAAGAAATGCTCCTGATTATCGTACAAAAACTCCACGATCTCTTTGGTACGCTTCCCCTTATCGATCCAGTCGCCGGCTAGCAGCACCTTCGTGTTCCGCACTTTATCCGTTACGGCCAGCTTCCCACCTTCGATCTGGTAGCCGTAGCTCAGCAGCAGACCTTGCAGCGCATCTACGCACTCGTGAACGTCGCCGACGATAATGACCTTTTGATCCTGCGGAAGAATGGTCGACAAGTATTCCTCTTGATCTTCAATGACGACTCTGTAATCGGGATTGGCCCGCTGCTCCGTTACCGAGTAAAAATCTTTGGCGCGCACCTTATGAATTTTAGCGTACTTTTCCTTGGCCAGCGAACCGAGAACGTCTTTGCGCAGCCGGTTGATGTGGCTGGTGATCAGTTTCTTGGACCGCTCGGAGGCGTAGTAATCCTCCCGCTTTCGGTAATCGAACAGGATGACTTCCAGGTTATAATTATTCTCATGGGCAATCTCGCGAACCTTCGCCCGGAAATCCTCCGACAATCCAGTCGTATCCACGATCACGAATTCCGCGTTGACGGGATACGAGGTCACCATCTTCAGCTTCTCGAACAACAGATGAAATGCCTGTCCGCTGGCCTCCAGCATCAATTGATCGTATTTATCGTAGGCAAAGCCTAGAACCTCTTGGCGGATGCTGTCGGAAGAAAGATATTGGATGTTGGCTTTAAAAGGTTTCGACTCGTCCTCGAACCGCAGCCCGGGAATCAGCACTTCGTTGGCGAACGTCGTTTTGCCGCATTCCGTCGATCCGATCATCATAAAAATGGTATGAACCCTTGTTTGGATCTCCATTGGCTAGGCCCCCTTTTTCTTAAGAATGACGCCTTGCGTCGTCTGGATGCTGTTGACCCCGTCACCGACGGAGACGAATTCATAATGCAGGCTCGTTTCCCGAATGATCTCCATAAACCACTCCCGGAACTCCTCCTGCCCCATCTCCCACTTGTGGTCGTCGTGTCGGAACCCGCTTAAGTCGTAGAACGGATTGAAATCCGAATTCGGCGTCGTAATAATAAAATGCTCAAAATCCACTTGCTTGCAAATCCGTTGAATCAGCGCTTTGGCCTCATCCTGACTCATGTGCTCGATCACTTCCGTCAGGATAACATCGACCTGCTCGCCGTTGTATTCCTCCAAGAAATGATCGATCGAACGAAACGTAATCAGGTTATCGAGCTCCCGTGCTTGCGCCTTGCGGCTGACCGATTCCAGCAGCTGCTCGTCGATGTCGACAGCGTAGTAGCTGCCCTCGATTTTTGCCGCAAAAGGAAGCGCATAGAAGCCTTCTCCGCAGCCAACGTCCAAGATCGATTTATTAAAAGGCAGGGCGCCGGCGATATAGTTTCTCCGTTGAAGAGCGGTACCTCCGTAATCGAATCGAATGGCGTACCGGCTTGTTTTCTCAAGCTCGCCTTTGTATTTTTTGAACCGGTCCCTGGAAGACAAGAAATTCCGCACAAACAAGCTGCGGATGTAGAACGGCGCGTCAATCGCTTGAATGCTCTTAATGTATTTGTCCAGAATGCTGTCGGAAATATCGATGTTTTCGTTGCCGAACATGGACAGGAACAAGCACAGCACGCTGACGACATGCAGCAGATGATGAAGGCTTTTGCGCGTCGTAATCGTGAGCGAGTAGCTTTTGTGAGCGTGATGCTTGAGCTCAAATGTAAAATCGGTCAAATGCTTCTCAAAAAACTCAATGTACCGCACCAGTTCGATATGAATCATGTTGATATGGAACGAGTGCTCGTAGCCTTCGACGTCCCGCTCCTCTTGCGCTTTCAGCGGCGCGGAAAAAAATTCGTTCAGCGCGTTCAGCGGAAATAACGGCGTATTATAGCGGGATACGTTCAAATATTCAAAATCCTCATGCTCATGCTGCTTATAGGAAATCTCATTATCCGCATCCTTAAAATATACGTTATAGGTAAAATCATCCGTGTACCAGCCGTAAGCCATCCCCTTGCGGATCGAACGGAGAATCATGCCGGACTCCGGATTTTTTTTGATGATAAACGAAAGCTTCGGGTTGGTGGATCTCACTTGAATGATTGCCATCTGCATCTTCCCCTTGGAATGAAATTGTGGCCCGTCGTAGTTAAACACAAAAAAGACCACGGACTCAGAGGTCCATGGCCGGATTGGATAAACGAGCCTGATGTCAACTTGCTTGAAGTCGGCATAAAGCTTCACTTAATAAGACAGACCGGTAAGGCCGATGAGGGTACACTGCTGCATATGCTGTTGATGAAAATGTATTGCGCTGGTCATTATTGGAACTGTAATAAAACTTTTGATCCTTAAGCACCCTCATTCGACCTCCTTCGACAATAGTTAGTGAAATCATAAGCGGCGGCCCATATTTTGTCAAGAAAATCTCTAGGTTTTAACATTTTTTCGACTTAATATTGACAAAGGGTGCCGCCCTCGTTATATAATGTCATTATGATATTATCAATTGGTAAATATCATAGGCGCTAATGCATGGCTTCTCCCCTGTTATCGAAGTAATGAAAGTAACGGCATTTCCTCAAGCCTGCGATGCCGTAACCGTCAAATTTAAAGCGAAAGCGAGAGCTGATGATGATAGAGAAATTTACGTTTTTTTACCGCACCGAGTCCCCCTTTTCCCAGTGGCATCCTTCGCGGTTTGTCATGGATGGAGTAGAGTTCAACTGCGCGGAGCAGTACATGATGTATCAAAAAGCGATGCTGTTCGGGGATCAAGAGACGGCAGCTAAAATATTGAAGGCCACGACGCCCCGGGAGCAAAAGAAGCTGGGCCGCTTGGTCCGGAACTTTGATAAAGATCAATGGGACAACTACGGAAAGAAATTCGTTTATGACGGCAACTATGCAAAATTTACACAAAATCCGCATCTGCTGGAGCAACTGCTTAAGACGAAAGGAACAACCTTGGTCGAAGCGAGTCCTACGGACCGGATTTGGGGAGTAGGACTATCCGAAGACGACCCGAGGATTCAAAACCGAAGAACCTGGCAGGGCAAAAATGCACTGGGGCACATTTTGACACAGCTGCGCGAGAACCTGCTGAAGGAAAATCAAGAAGTAACCTGAACCGAATGAACGGAGTGAACGAAAATGAACGCATCTACCCATAACAGAGAAATCAGATCCAAGATCGCCAAAGAAACCTTGGACATTTTGGAGCAGGGCTTCTACACCACCCCCTCCGGGACACATATCACGATCCGGGACGAAGTGGAGACGGCCGTTGCAAAGTCCGTCCTCTATGCGCCCGATCAGCTACCGAATATTTTGAAGGAAGCAAGTGCCGTCAACGATCGCATAGCAGGGAACACTCCTCGCATTGAGGTGACGAACGAATCGACCTTGGCTGCGGCGCAACGGCTCGTAGCGCAAGAAGGGATTGCGGAGACCGTTTGTCTGAATTTCGCTTCCGCCAAAAATCCCGGAGGAGGCTTCCTCGGGGGGAGCCAGGCGCAGGAAGAAAGTCTGGCTCGCTCTTCCGCCTTGTATCCGTGCATTTCCCAGATGACCGAAATGTACGCTCATAACCGGAGCCTCAAGACCTGCTTTTATTCCGACTATATGATCTACTCTCCGAAAGTGCCGGTATTCCGGGAGGATCGCGGCAGCCTTCTGCCGGAGCCTTACTTGGTTTCCATGATCACCGCGCCTGCGGTTAATGCCGGGGTTGTACGGGAGCGCGAACCGGAAAATACGGCCAAGATCGATACGGTCATGCTGGAGCGGATTCGCTTCATTTTAGCGGTTGCGGCTGCCCATGGACAGCGTGCCATTATTCTTGGTGCCTATGGTTGTGGCGTCTTCCGTAATGACCCGAAGGATGTCGCCCGCCTTTTCAAGCAAGCGCTCATCGACGAAGGTCGTGCCGCCTGGTTTGATAAAATCGTCTTCGCCGTCCTGGATAACTCAGCAAACAAGCGGACGTTGAATGAATTCAAAATGGCATTGGAGCCATAGCAACTTTTTTCAATGATGGTATAAAATTTATAAAAGGAAATAAGCGAAAGCGTCGGCTCGGGAAGTGTCGGCGCTTTTATACGGTTTAAAACGCATATGCTTTTTGCGTGATTGTGCGCTCGCATTGTTCAAGCTCGTCTGCCGCACGGTGCAAATAATCGATGCATCTTCTCAAATCCTGGTTATAGCCCACCTTGTAGTCGATCCACGTTACCGATATGCGCTGCTGCCAGTCTACAAGATTTGCCAGCGTATCGAGTCTGCGGTCCACATAGACGATCTGGTTCTGAACCGCTTGTAAGCGGGAAGCTAAATTTCTGAGCTCCATCATGTTCACGCGAATATCCTCATGCTGTACGCCGGATGGTTTCCACGTATGCCAAGAATCCTTGACGAACTTTGAAACCCTGCTGACGATATCATGCACTTCAGCATACACCCGCTGCTTAAAGTCGTGAAACTTCTCTTTCAGGACGGCTCCAAGCCCGGCCTGTTCAAACAGATCGTCGAACTTGCGCGTCACCCACGTTTTGAACTGAACGATCTTCTCATCCACTACTTCGGCAGCAATCTGGGCAGCTGTTACAAACGCAGTGGCTACAAACGTAATTTCTACCGCTTTGAGCATCGCTCCTACGGTAACCATCGTTTGGGGAACGTTGGTGGCAGCTAAAACACCTGCCGTTTTCAGTAACTGAACCGTATCGATATCGCCATTCCAGACGGCAAAAATAAGCTCCACCGTTTCGTATAGCATCGGATTAGGCAGCTTTTGAATCCCTTGCGCAAGATTAGACAGCATTCGATATTCAAAATCTTTGTTTTGGATCTTATCCCTTGTTAAGGTACCCTTGTCGTTCACAAGATGCTTAAGGGCATGATGGTCCATATTTATTAAATCAGGCAGCGTTCCTTTTTTGGCCGAAGTTTCGATCATGATCGGTTTCGTCGGATTATAAAATAGGGAAGAGACGGAATCGTATCTGTTCTGAAATTCCTGAATTTTCCCCCTCATATGCTGGATGGAATGTTGATAGGTAATGGTGAATTCTTTGTTAAAGCCAGGGGCGTTAAACGTAGCACAGTTGACTATTTTTTGTTGGATTTCACCAGGCGCCGTTAAGGTTGCATATAGTGCAAGGTTCCCCCCGAGAGAATGACCCGTTACCGTAATGTTGTTGTACAGCTTCGCTTGTGATTCCATGTACAATCTTGCTTTATGTTGCTGGACGCTTTCCTCTTCATACGAAGTCGACGCATTATTTTTCCAATCGTTCCGGAACTCCTTTCTTGTGATATCTTCGCTCCCTCGGAAGGCAAACACCGCTTGACCGGGTTCCGGCTCGAATATGTACGCTACAAACCCCGTTGCCGCATTATCGTCATCGATATGGCTGATTTTCCAATGAACATATTTCGAAGAATCCTGAGATAAACTTTCAATTGCGTGCTTAAAGGCTTCAAACTGTTCTTTTGTTTTAAATTGGGTTTCAACATCTTTAAATGATGACTCCAATTCTTGCTTGTAGGTATTTACAAGTTGACCTACGGTAAGCGCCCCGGAAAGCAAACTTTTGTTTAAATCCGCATGATTTTTTATATTCAAGTACACCAGTTCAGAAAGCATAGCTTTATCTGCCTCGGTAATGGTCGTGGTCATGGTATCCCCCTTCCTTAAAACTTCTTATACTCCCAGTCAAAATGACTCAAGATCTCTTGGACGGAATACACCTTTTTTGCATCGAAAATTTTGGCAAACGTATGGGTATAACTCATTTCTTTCTGAGTGTAGTAATGGAGTGCTTCGCCCACCGTATAAAAATCTGTGCTAACCCGCTCAAAAGCAGACGGTTTTAAATAAAATACAGAAATAAACCCATGCTTAAATTCTTCTAAAGCCAATATTCTATCTACCAATTTGTCTACTTTTTCCGCTTGGCGTTCCTTGTCTATATCGGGTTCGCTTTTAATAAACAGATCAACGGCTAGTCCATTAATCTTTTCAGCCTTAAAGTAATCTTCGATACTCATATTTTTGTTATTCAAATCACGTGCCGGAAAAGATAAGCCGCCCGAATCCAGATTTGTCTTGACCCAGATGTCCTTCTGTCCAAACACTTCCTGGGATACCTTGAACATCTTTTCATCGAACTTGTCGGCCATAATCATGTTCATATAGTTGTCCCATACTTTGCTAAAATCTTTCGTGATTTCGGCTCTAAACCGATGCCTCGGGGAGTGTTGGGGATACGCCTCCGCTTTGATGGTATCGGTTGAAAATATCCCTGACCCATACCCGCCTCCGACGTTTTCAACCACGAATTCTTCACCATACTTTTCATTTAAATACCGCGTCATTTTGTCTTCTGCATCATTATACTTCTGACCGCAGCCCATAAGCGTTACAAGCGATAGCAGCACCACGATTCGAAGCACCAGCCTTCCATTAAAGTTCATTTCCCGCTCCGTACCCTCCATGAAAACAAAATTGAAGACGGATTGCTTCCCGTTATCTCAATCGATACAGCATTTGAACGACCTCACTGTACTCACTTGAAATTTGTATCAATCTTCTGGAGCAATAGTCGACGCTAATTCCTTTCAAACCTTTTAGTTCCAGCGCAACGCTTTCCAATTCCCGTCTAATTCGGTTGAGTTCTTCAATAATGGCGGTTGCTTCCCGATCTGCTGCCGCGTTCATGTGCATCCCTCTTTGTATCCCCAGATTGTAGACGACGGAGAGCGACAGGCTCCCCTGTCACCCTCCATTCGAATCAGATCCTACTTGAATTGGCTGGCGTTGCTGTTAATGGTCGTTTCGGTTGCATCGTAATTCGAAACGGTGTTATCCAAAAAAGCCGCATAAGAGTCCACAACCGCCCGATAATCACTAAACTTTTGGGAATTCGCGTTGAATTTGTCCTGAATGGTTCGGGAGGCATCGCTATCCCAGGAGCTCGTCAAACTGTTCATTTCTTTCTTAATCTCTTCGAGCTTGGCGGTTAAGCTGCCGTTCAGTGTTCGGATCGTTGCCGCGGTTTGCGTTACCTCTGCGGTAGATATGCTGATTCCTTCGATAGACATAGTCGTTGGCCTCCTTTAAGAGAATGGATTAATTCGCTAATTTTTTGGCGGAGTTCGCAATTTCGGTTTGCGTCGTCCGATACGTTTGGGCGCTATGCTTTAGGAACTCGGAATATTGCTCCATCAGCTTTTTCATATTTTCAAAATCATCGCGGAATCCTTCGATTTGCGTCGTGTAAGCGACGTTGTCCTGCCCCTTCCACGCATTGCCCATGGCCTTCACTTCGTTAAACAGTTGATCGTACAAACGCTGGTACTCGGCGGCATGCCCATCCATGTTTTTAGCTGCAGCTTCCAGCTTAGCGGGATCTACGATAATTTTTCTTGCCATGCAAATTCTCCTCTCGGTAATAAAGGTTTTATATTAACATCAGCCTGGAACCGTGATGAAGCCCCGATTCTTGAGCTGACATGCCAATATCCAAAACGGACCCGGTTGTTCTCTCGCATAAAACCGTATCGCGGGTTGGAGCAAAATAACCGTTGGATAACTCGGCAATCGCACCCGTTAATAACGTCTCGACTTCATAAAGCTTGGTCGTGAGAGGGATGTATACGTCATAGGTCCTGGCTAGAGCCGGTACAAATACCTCAACCTGTATTTTATCCATCGGAATCGTCCTCCTTGAGATGCAAGGGCGAAGTCACCAGCTTCATGAGGATAGGTTTCCCGTTCGTCACGATATAGCCGAAATCATCTCCAATATCCTGGTACAGCTCGCTTGTGAGCTTTCCGATCTTGAGCTGATATTGATCCGCTATACCGTTCCCCAGCCAAATCCCCTCGTTGAGGACCACTTTTGCCTTAAACCAAGGTTCGTAAGATATGGACGAAATCGACGAAACGCGCTCGCAAATAATGAAATTCACTTGATACGCCGTCTCACCTTTCTCCAGAAGAACCCGGAGCTTATCCTTGGAATCTTCGGAGATTCGTGAGTTCAAGTTTGCCAGAGAGTGAATAATCCAAATCTGTTTGGCAAAGGCCGGAACCGGTTCGCCGGCGGTCATCGCATCCTTGTACGTATTGTTGCGGTGGACGAGGGTGTTAAATAATTGTGCAACAACTTGGTCCCAATCTGTTCGATTTCCATAATGTGTATAGGTTTTGAGCTCGTCATCCACTAGCTTATTATCCGGATCGATGACGGCAACTTCGGCTTCCGCTTTAGCCGATAGGACCTCAGCCACCCCTTGGATAAAGCCCGCATTGTCGTTATTTTGAGACAGTATAAGCTGGATGTAATGCTGGTCAAAGTGAAAGCAAGCCGTCTGCAGACTGTTCTTCTCCACGCCCACCGGAATTTTCCCGGCCCTGCCGTACCTTATTTCATCCATCAAGAAATTCGCATCAATGAGCTCAGGCAGAATCGGAATTCTCCTTGCGACCGGCTCCGTCCATCTGGCGGCGTACTCTTCACCGTACTTGCGAATATGCTCGAAGCGATTTTCCACATCGCGATGCGTGTGCGCGATTTGAAATTCATATACCCGATCGGATTTCATAATGCCTCTCCCCTTAAACTTGGAGGGATAGACACCTTCCACATGACCGAGCACACTGGAATAGTCGGCGGCATCGTTAAGCTGCAGCACGTACAATTGTTTAAAATTTTGCAAAACCCGGTACCGGACCGCGCCTGTATTCAATGCGGTCAAAATGAAGTAAATCCCGTACTTCAAGCCTTCCCTCGCTAGATAGGCCATCGCTTCTTCCTTGTCCTCGAACAGCTCCGCGAACGCCGAGTAGTTATGAACGACAACGACAATGGAAGGAATGGCAGTCTGTGCTGATCTCACGTAAGACTGGTAATCGCCGCCATAATCTGCGAACCGCTTTTTCCGATCCGCGGTCTCTCGATACAGCATCTTGAACAAATTATTGACTTTCTCCGCTTCGTGCGAGAGCAGGACATCGCCCACATGCGGTGCTTTGGAGAAGGCGCGCAAGGTCTCGGAAGCGAAATCCAGAATATATACATGGAGCTCGGACGGCGTATGCTCCCCCATCAGCGAGTACAGCAACGTGGCCAAGAAGGTCGTTTTCCCGCTTCCCGCCGCACCGTAAATGACCGCATTACCTTCCTTGGACAGCGGAAAGGTCATCGTAAACTGCCGCTGGTTGGCAGGGTCGTCTACTTGGCCGATCACGGGATTCAGCACACCGCGGGCTTGCTGCGAAACCGGATGACTCTCTCTGAGCTCGTCAAGATAAATGAATTCCGGAAGCGGGTCCAGCCAGAGCGGACGGACGCTGATCCGTTCTTCTTTGGCAATGGCTGTTAAATAACGGTTTACCTCATCCAATTGCTTGGTCGGGTTATGGAACCGTGTCTTTCGTTTATCAATTTTGACTTGTTTCACGATACGTCCCAGGTTATCGATAACAGTTACGCTCTCATCCCTGGCTTTCTCAATCCGATCCGTCGGATAATAAGGCGCCCCTCCCCAAGCGGATTGACCAAGCTCGAACAGCTCGTTGAAGCCAACTTGGACATAGAACCGCCCGGTAACGGACAGCTCGGCCGCATCCGGCCTTTTGATCACGTCCATACTATCGGCTTTCTCCTGCACCTTAAGACAAATTCGAAACTTGCTGTTGCTCCAAATCTGATCATCCACCACCCCGGATGGCTTTTGGGTCGCCAAGATCAAGTGGATGCCCAAGCTTCTGCCGATACGTGCCGCGCTAACCAACTGCTCCATGAATTCAGGCTGCTGCGTCTTTAGTTCCGCGAACTCGTCCGAAATGATAAACAAGTGCTGCAGCGGCTCCATAACATTCCCGTCCCGGAACAGCCTCTGATACTTGTAGATGTCCATGTTGCTCATGTTCAATCGCTTGCTCGTTTCGCTAAAGATCGCTTGTCTTCGCTTGAGCTCGCTTTGGATGGAAACTAGGGACCGCTTAACCGCCGCACCGTCCAAGTTCGTAATCGTTCCCGCCAGATGAGGCAAATTCGCAAATGCACCAGCCATACCGCCGCCTTTGTAGTCAATCAGAATAAAAGCGACCTCATGCGGATGATAGTTTACGGCGAGCGAAAGAATGAACGTCATCATAAACTCGCTTTTCCCGGAACCGGTCATCCCCGCAATCAAGCCATGCGGACCGTGGTATTTCTCATGCAAGTCCAGATAAAACCGTTCACCGGTCGTATCCACCCCGATCGGCGTTTGGAGGGATAAGGCAGGATCATGATCCCGCCATCTCGTCAGCGCATTCAGATGCTCGACTTTCCCCACCTCGAACAAATCGAGAAAGGTCAGCATGGCAGGCAGCGTATAGCCCGCTCCCGAACGATCCAGTTGAATATTAGCCAGATGCACGGCAAGCTGGAGCTCGTCCTGAATGGTAAACGGATGAGGCTGAAACGCAATATGCTTCCCGGAGGTATCGTCCTTGTCATATATTTTCGAATGATCTCCTTCAAACTCCACGACCAGCGAGCACTCTTTGGGCAGATTTTTCAACTCGTCGTAAAGATGGATCACGCTAATGCCTATATTGTTTTTGTGCTTCCTTATACCATTCATCATCTCCGCCTTGCCGGCCAGGCCCTTATCGATCGCGAAGACGACGTAATACGGCATGACCTCCTTAAGCTCTTCCTCCGAGGTGATGCTCTCTCTTCGGGCAATTTCTTTTTCGAAAAAGACAGAAAGCTCCTTTACCTCGCCCGGCTCCGTCGCAATAAATCGAATGGACTTATCGTCGCTCCAAACGTGAGGCAGCCATTTTACGAACTCCCACGTCTTGCCTTCCTTCTTGTCATAGATGAAGACAAGCTTTAATTCATCATAGCTATGGAGCGCCGCAAGCTGGACGATTAACCCTTTGACCGCATCGACAACTTCAACTCTTGTGCCGATCATCCCGCTAATCCAATCCTCCGTTAGCGAAAGCGGTATAGGAACCTGTTCCAGCATTTTCGGCTCCTCCATGAGCCGATACAGCTCCTCTTGAAGCCCGTCGTCTTCAAGCGAGAATCTTTTCTCCGGAAATTTCAGCACAACCCGAAGCGGCAAATTACCCAGTCCAAGACGTACCTTCAAAAAATCGTTTTGTCTGCGGGTCCGCTCCCATAGGGTCCGCTTGCGCAGCTGGATTCGCGAAACGCACTCCTCCAGAGTAATCAAATTTTCATGCAGAACTTGGCGCTGGCTTTCTCCGGCATCCCGTATTTTCTGCCGAACCTCTTGAATATAAAGCTTGTATTTCTCCTGCCGGATTCTCTCCTGCTTGAGTCTCTTCTGAGCCTCGTGTCGTCTTGTCAAAACGGGCCATAGAATCGTACCCAGCAGGACACTGAAGGACATGACAAGAGTAGGCATGGCATTCATGATTTTGCCATTGGATTGCAATGCGTTATGCAGAGAATACAGTCCGGTGAATAAGGAGGCCATGCCCATCGTAATGGACGGACCGAGCATGAGCATAAGCGGAGTTTGTTCCAGATTCACCTGGGGCGGCGGTGCGTCGATCTTGATCTCGACACGATCGATTTCCTTGATAAACCTTGGAGAACGATAAAACAAATCGCCTTCCGGCAGCTCTTCGTCGATCTCATCCTCCGTATTTGGAACCGCAGGGTACGGTTTAACGCATGGTCTAAGAACATCGGGATTACAGCTCACCTGGCCGTCTGGATTATTTATGGCAATGAATCCGCTGCCGACAATGATCTTCAAGCCGACGATATAGATCATATCCCCGGGTTTCAGAATCTGCTCCGTCGTCCTCTTCCCGTTCACAAACGTTCCGTTCGAGCTGCCCGTATCCCGAATGGCGATCGACGTTTCGGAAACGAAAAGCTCCGCATGAACGGAGGACGTATACCTGTTCGCGTACCTGATCTCGCAGCCGTCCGCACGACCGATCTTTATTTTCCCTCTACCGGGCAAGCTGTACCTTTGGAATACTTTACGGTCGACAGACACCGGTTCGGCGAACAGAATCGCAATTTCATCCGTTTTTTTCAAAAGGATGCTATAGATGGTCAGGGGCTCGACGACAAGCTCCTTTACTTTGCGGCTGCCGGCATCCAGAACGACCGCATGCGGATTCGACTTGAGAATCCATTGGCTGTCCACGCCTTCGACCCCGACCACCCGTTCCTCATACCCCAGAAGGTTCGTTTGAGTGACCCAATACTGCCCGGACTTCCTTTCAGGCAGCACGCATGTATGGATTTCATTTTCCTTTAGCAAGGATAGCTGCATAAGGAACTCACCTTCTTTCGAACAAATGATCGGACAAAATTTTACAAAATTTTCTATTCTAGAGCACAAAAAAACCGCCCTATCCATGGTTAAATACACATGAATAAGGCGGTGCTTCCGCTTTCGATCATTGGTTGTATAGTATCATTTTCTCCCAAATTCTGCAATAGAGATTTTTATTCGACAAATATCAACGAACAATCTTCAGATGAGCTTGTTTTTGGCCATCGATTTCAACCTTCACCTTTAGAGTGGAAGGCTTCTTTTTATCGGACGGTTTGGTTCGGAACGTTACGATGCCGTTGTCTACACCTTCAAGCCCGTACTCGGCCTCTTGGAGACAGCTTGCCTTCTTTGGCAAACATCTCATCGATATGCAGGCACTCGTTGAATTCATTCGCTAGCCGATCCGCAAACATATCAATACGCTGGGTGGCACAGAAATTAATAGAAATTTTATACAAAAAACGACGTAACGGCTGCGAAACAGGCTGGAATAAGAAGGAATTTACCATTGGATTGTCGAAATGGTATTATTCTGAAAACCAAATCCAATATAAAAATAGCATAACCGAGGGGGCTCGTACGATGCGCTGGACTGTAAGTAGAAAGCTTGCTTTGGGATTCATTACCATGTTACTTCTTACTACCATCACCGCCGTTCTTGCTTTAAACCGAATGATGTTTATCCAAAACCGCGTTGAGCAGGTTACCGAAAACTCGATGCCCAAGGTGAACGAAATCAACCGGATTTATTTTGAGACGGAGCATGTGCTTAATCTGGTGTTCCGCCACAAAGACAGTACCGATGCTGCAGCACGTAAAACCCTTGAGGATGAAATCGGCGCAAGCTACACCTTGGTCGAATCGACGGTACAGCAGTACGAGTCCCAGATCACAGCCGACGAAGAACGAAGCAATTTTGCTTCTTTCAAGGAAAGTTGGGACGAATTCAAGAAGAACACGCAAAAAACGTTAGTCACCAGCCGCAGCAACCCCCAGCAAGCCATGATCCTGATCGATGCCGGCCACCGTATTTTCGACGAAATGCAGAAGCATTTGACCAGTCTGGTCGAATGGAACCACAAACAGGCTGAAACCTCCGCACTGGAAGCAAAAAAAGCATATAAGGATAGCTTGATATGGGTTTATGTCATTCTCGGGACTAGCGTGGCTGTCGCCTTAGGAATCAGCACGTTGTTCCTCCTCCTGATTGCCCGCCCGCTGCGTCTGGTCACCGGCAGTATCGTACGGGTCGCGGACGGCGACTTGACCGTACCGCCGCTGTCCGTGAAAAGCCGCGATGAAATCGGCCAACTGGCCGACGCTCTGAACCGCATGGTTCGCGAGCTTCATTCGGCGATCAGCCGCTCTTCGGAAGCTTCACACCAGGTCACGCAGCTGGCCGATTCGCTGGCGGCCGATGCCAGTCAGACGACGATCGCCGCGCAGCAGATTGCCGACGCCTCGCGGCAGGTCGCCGGAGGAGCGCAGGCACAGCTGACGACCTCGAAAGAAACGGCCGTCGTCATGGAAGAAATGGCCGCAGGAATCGGCCGGATTTCGGAGGCAACCTCGGAAATGGCGGAGCAGTTCCAAACGACAGCCGCAAATGCGGTAAAAGGCACGGAGTCGATGGACGAAGCGGAAGAGCAGATGAACGCCATTTCCACAACAACCACGCAGACCTCGGAACGCATGGAACGGCTGAGCAAACGGTCCGACGAAATCGGGGGCATTGTGAAATTGATCTCCGAGATCGCTTATCAGACGAATTTGCTGGCCTTGAACGCTTCGATTGAAGCGGCAAGAGCCGGAGAAAGCGGCAAAGGCTTCGCGGTCGTCGCCGCCGAGGTGAAGAAGCTGGCCACCCAATCCGAAGCGGCCGCCAAGGAAATTACCCAGCGCATCCGCTTGATTCAAGAGGAAACGAAAGAAACGGCTGGGGCGATCCGCGAAGTCACGGAGCAGGTCACGGCAGGCATCCAGTTGGTGAGCGACTCCGGGCGCAGCTTCCGCAACATTGCCGCTTCGATCGAGCAGCTGAACGGACATATTCAGGAAGTGTCCGCCACGGCGGAAGAAATGGCGGCGACCACCGAGCAGATTACCGCCTCGGTCACGTCCACGGCGATGATCGCCCAGACCTCCAGCGACAGCACGGAAAGCGTTGCCGCCGCTTCGAACGAACAGTTCGCTTCGATGGAACGCATCTCCGGCAGCGCGGAGTCGCTTACTTTGCTTGCAGGAGAGCTTCGCGAGAGCATTCGCCGCTTCCGGCTGTAGGGCTGTTCGCAAAAAAGCACCTGCTTTTGCAAGCAAGTGCTTATGCCAACACCACCTATAATACTTCCGACAACATGGGGATCGCGTCCTGCGCTCCCAAACGAGTCACCGCAATGGACGAGGCGCGCTGGGCGATATCCACCGCTTCGTCCATGCTTTTGCCAGCAATGATCATCGCGGCCAGCGTGCCGGAGAACGTGTCCCCGGCCGCCGTCGTATCGACGGCCTGAACCTTACGCGCTTCCTTATATACGTTCTCCGTTCCGTTATAATACACGATGCCCTTTTCTCCGAGCGTAATGAGCGGATAGCGGATTCCTTTGGCCCGAAGCTTGTTCAAAGCCTCAAAAGCATCGTCGGTGCTCCGGATCTCGATACCCGTATAGATGCGGCATTCGATTTCGTTCGGCGTAAAATAATCCACGCCCTGCAAAACTGCATCCTCAATCGGAACCGCAGGCGCCGGATTCAGGAAAATCGGCACTTGGCCTTTCACCAAACGAATAACCTCGTAAACCGTCTCCATCGGAATTTCCAGCTGCAGCATGATGGCCGCGGCCGAAAGCAGCTCCTGCTGGTACCCCCGAATATAGCCGGGAGAGACTTCGCTGTTGGCTCCGCCGTCGAGAATGATACTGTTATTTCCGTTGCATACGGTGATGGCGGCCACGCCCGTCGTCACGTTCGGCTCGCGCTTGAGGAAGTCCGTGCGCACACCGAAACCGCTAAGCCGGTCGATCAGGGACTGGCCGAAAATATCGTCGCCCACCTTCCCCATAAACCACGTTTCGGCGCCCATCTTGGCGCAAGCGACCGCTTGATTGGCCCCTTTGCCGCCGGGAGCGAGGAAAAATCCGTCGCCCCGCATCGTCTCCCCGATTTCGGGAAGACGGCTCGTCCGCATGACCATATCCATATTTGCACTGCCGACAACCATAATTTTCATCGAAATTCGCCCTCTTCGTTACAAATTCACCGGACCGGACTTCTAGAGCTCCGTGACTCGGATATTACTGTAGTAGGCTCTCGCCGCGCCAAGGGTGCTGACTCCGTACATCCCGTAGCCGAACGTACCGTCCGTATGCTGCAGGATTTGCTCCCCGTTGATGAACAGCGTGATGACCTGTCCTTGCACCGTCACCTTGAATTCATAGTTCTGGCCAAACTGCCAGGGGTAACTGGCTCCGGTCAGTTTAGTATAACCGAAATCGTTCAGGTAGAGGGAGACTTGATCTTTGCCGTCAAAGCCCGCATGATACCCGCGCATCGCTCCTTGGGCGCGAACCGCCACCAGATGCGAATCGCCGATTTGCGGATTCAGGTCCAAGGTTACGGTATAGTCGGTGGCAAAATAGTTGCCCGTATACGCTTCGCTAGGCTCGGCGGTCATCAGATACATTGAGCCGTCCACCAGGCTCCAAGCGCCGTGATTATGGGCAAAAGGCGTCACGCAGCCAAAATCGCCCGACTGTTTACGGAAATCGATCGTGTAGTCCGCTTTGCCGGAAATCCGGAATTCGTCGATAAAGATGCGGCCCAGGCTTTTCGGCTTGCGCGTCGAATACGATTCGAGCACGATGCCGACCTCGTCGATCAGCTCGCCTTCCGAATCCGGAATGACGAACTCCACCTCGATCCACTCCTGATTTACGAGCTTAATATAGCCTTGGACGAGCTCTTTCTTGCTTTTGTGCAGCCGGGCGTAAGGAGCAATCCCCATCGTCTCGTTGCCGCCCCATTGATCCAGATAAATGTTCATCGACACTTTTTGACCCGAGTACGCTCTCGGCGCAAACGTCGGCGAATACCGCTCGTCGCTGAAATCGGCGCGGGTGTAGTAAGGCTTGTAAAAGACTTTCGACTTCTCGCCGCGGGTCATGCGGTCAAAGATAACTTCGAGCGAGCCGGTTCCGCGGAAAGCTTTCTCCGTCGAATGCCGCGCCTGGCAGAAGAACGGATCGGAAACCCGGATATTGTGCGTCGAGCCCGGCAGTTCGAAGTCAAAATAAATGTCGCGTTCCGTAAAGCTGTCGACGATTTCCTGCGGGCACGGCTCCTTCGCCAGACGGTAGCCCAGAATCGTCAATTCCTTGGCATACGTAGGAATATCCAAAATGTTCAGGTAGCCGGAGATACCCGACATTACGATGGAGTCGTTGATCGGCTTGCGGTACTTGTCCGCGATGCCTCCCAGGCCGCATGCGACGCCGAGCACAGTGCCGACGTTGCCCGCATTGCAATCGGTATCCCAGCCGCACATCGTGGCGATTTCCACCGTCCGGTTGAAGTCGCCCTGACCGTAAATCATCGCCAGCACGCAGACGCCTGCGTTTGGAATAATATGGCATACCCCGGTATATTTATCGTAGCCCCAGTCTCTTTCGAGCATATCGCGGCAAGCCCGGAAGTCGTCCGGATGCTGCGCGTGGAATTCCAGCACCGCTCTCGACACCTGTGCGTAGAGGGAATCCGCAGGAATTTGAGCGAGCCCCGCTTCGATAATCTCGCGGATATCCGATGTTTCGAACGCCTTGGAGATCGCCGCGCAGAAAAATCTCGCGCCCAGCACCCCTTCGCCGTCGTGCGATACGCGGGCCGCTACTTCGCCGAAATCGGCGGCTTTCTTCGGATTGCAAGGGTTGACCAAGCCCCACGTATCGATAAAAATTTGCCCGCCGATCTGTTCGGCGATAATGAGCCCGTTCTGCTCGATCGAGCCGGATTGCGGGGCCGGAATTCCTTTTTTCAGGTTGATGTAAGCCGTATGCTCCGTGCTGACGCCATAGCCGCCCCACCAGAACATCCCGATGCCTTCGCGGGCGTAGTTCAGCCAAGCGCGGGCCACGTCGTTCGGGGTAATATCGCGGTCGACCGCGTCGTCATACAAGGCTCGCAGAAAATAATACGGACCGTTCGCGTCGTCATCGGCAGCGAAGTTTTTGAATTCTTTCACGTAGTCCGTAATCTCGCCGTACGTATTTTTGATCCGCTCGTAAGTCCAGATCGTCGGCTCCACCGGCGCGCCCAGCCTTATGCCGATATTCATGCCCAAATAACCTGCGTAAACTTTCTCTAAATAATTCGAAGGAATCATGTTCCGTGCACCGCCTTTAAAATAATGAGCCTGGAAGGCTGCAGAGTGTCGAGAAAGTGAGCAAATGTGATAGAAGAGATTACGAAGGGGTGGGGTATCCACTTCCGGTCGCTCTTGTCCGCAGGAAATTTGGATTGGAAGCCGCTTACAGCGGACATTTCCCGCGGACAAAGGCGAACGCTATCGCTCCTCCAGTGGATACCCCACCTGCGTATGCATCTCTATTTTTGTTTAAGTTCACTTTCTCAACAAGCTCTCGTATGTCTCTCTATTTTTGTAATGACCACTTCGTTTCTACAGAGCGCTTTCAGCTGCTCCGCCGCCCATTTACCAGACTTCCAAAAACTTCTGCCGCTTGCTGTTCAATTCCAGATCCTCTTGAATAATCACCGAGGCCGCTTCGGTAAACCGGTCGCAGCTCCCTGCCATATCCTGCTTATTAACTTCTTCCAATACCGCGATCTCGTCGGCCGGGATCGCCCGAACGCCCTGCATCGCGCCCAGAATCGCGCCGATCATGACGCCGATCGAATCCGTATCGCGGCCGGAGCTAACGCCGTCTTTGATCGCCTCCAGGAAATCGCCGTCGTGCAGGACCATGTACGCCAGCGCCAGCGGCAGCTCCTCGATGGAGAACAACCGGCTTGGCGTATAATGATTCGAAGGAATGCCGACTTTATCGATGCTCCGGTTGACGTCGTCGCGCATCGGAGAGTAGACCGCCATCGCTTCGTGTAAAGCATGGACAACCTTGTCGCGGTCCGCTTTATCCGCTTGCAGGAGCAGCGCCTTCTCGCAAAGCGCGTAAATCGCCCGCTTCGTGCCGTCCTTGGCGTAATGCACCGCGGTTTCCGCCACATCATGGACCGTGACACCCGGCTCGAACGCCTTGGCGACGCAGGAGGCCATCACGCCCGCCGCTTCCAGCCCGTAGCTGATTTGATGGCCGGAGGCGAACAAGATCGCTTCGTCGTACGCCCCCTTCGGGTTGCAGGCGTTAACGATCCCGACGGGAGCGATGTACATGGCCGCTCCGCAGTTGACCATATTGCCGTAACCGCCCTCGCGGGGCTCGCAGTTCGCAAGCACGTGCCGGTTGAAAATATGCTTCTCCGGATAAAACAACCGGTCCAAAATAAGCGCCTCCCGGCCGAACTCCGGAATATACCGTGGCCGGAAAGCAATTTCCTTCACAAATTCGTTCGCCATATCGTAGGCGTCCAGATGCCGGCGCTCCGTACAGTACACGTTCATCAGCGCCAGCGTCATGAGCGTGTCGTCCGTCACGATGCCTTGGCCGCGCATTCTGCCTAGCCGCGCCGTTTCCGGCCAATCCGCCTTCCACCACTTCGTCTTCGTCGTTTCAACGCGGCCGTATTTTTCTTTTATTTGACCGTAGGTCATTTTCTCCACAACCGCGCCCATCGCATCGCCGTACGCCGTTCCGAAGACGATGCCTTTCACCCGATCCGCAAAAGACAGCATCGGTTCCTCTCCCCTCCGCAGGAAGTGCGAGGCCTCCGCCCCGCACTTGACCGGCCGTTTATTTTATCGTTTGGTTGGCGTAATCCGTCATTTCCTTGCCGCCCGCGGCGTTCCAGGCTTGCACGAACTGATCGAAATCCGCGATCGTTTTCTTGCCCGTTACCACGTTGGCGGCAAATTCTTTGTAGAGCGCGTTGCAGGCGTCCCATTTGGCTGCGAGCTCCGCAGGAATGATGAAGCTGTTGTCTTTTTTGGACAGCTTGGACATCATATCCAGCGATTTCGCCGCCGGCTCGGACAAGTAAGGCGTCGACGGATCGAACTCCGGCTTGAAGTTTACGGTCGACTCGACGAACCGCGGATACCATTCGGCCGATTTGGCCGTCAGCTTGATTTTGTTGTCGACGACGGTATATTGATCGCCTTCAATGCCGAGCTTATCCAGCAACTGGCCTTTCGGGCTGGCCAGATACTCCAAGACGGCGAAGGCCATCTCTTTATTTTTGGCCGTTTTGGTAATCGCGAAGCCGCGGCTCTCCTTGCTCACGTCAACCGGGGTGTAGCCTTGGCCTTTCCCTTTTGCCGGCGGCAGAGGCATTACCTTCGCAGCGGCTCCGTTCTGAGACGTCGATTTCGTGTTGTAAAGGTCGATGACTTTCCCTTGCGTTCCTGCGATAACCGCAGCTTGACCGTCGTAGAACGCTTTTTCCTTCGTGTCCCATTTTTTGGTCAGGAACTCGGGATCAAGCAGGCCGTCCTTGTACAGCTTCGCATAAAACTCAAGCTTGTCTTTTTCGAAGGAGGTCGTTTTGCCGAACGCGTACTTGCCGTCCTCGCCCTTCAGCCAAGTGGAGGTCAGTCCGAACGCCTGCCCGAATGTGGCGTCAAGCTCGTCGAGCGTACCGGCCGTCGTATACGCGAATTTCGCGCCGTTCTTTTCTTTCAGCTCTTTGAAGAAGTTATAGTAGTTGTCCACGGTCGGGTTAACGAGCAGTTCCTTGCCTGATGCCGTCTTGTCAAACCAATCCTGGCGCACGACTGGAACCGAGCTGCTCGTCGGCGACAGCCACACCAGATACGGATAGTTCTTCGTTCTTTCCTGGTTGTACGGGTTCATGGACGCTTTCACGTGCGTCGATTTTTCGATGTACGGCGTCAAATCTTCCAGAATTTTTTGGGTGACCGCGAATTGGTAGTCGCCGCCTTGGAAATAAATCAGGTCGGGAATGTTGCCGCTCTGCAGCAGCAGGCCCAGCTTCTCGGAGTAGGTGCCGCTTTGCACGGGAACGAGCTGCAGCTTCACGTTTTTGCCTTCGGCCTTCATGCCTGCTTCAATGCCTTTGAGCAATGGATCGTCGGGCTGCAGGTCCTTGTCGACGATCGTAATCGTGACCGGCTGGTCGCCGGACGTGCCTGCGGCCGAACCGCCCGGAGCTGTCGAATTGCCGGAGCTGCACGCGGTGGAGATGACCAGCAAGCTTGCGGCGAGCAGGGTGAACACTTTTCTCATTTCTATTTCCTCCCCAATGTCTTGTGTTGTTTATTCTTTGACGCCGCCATCCATTACTCCGCTGGTATAATACTTCAGAATAATAGGATAGAGCATAAGAATCGGAATCATGGCAATGACGATTGTAGCCGCTTTCAGCGAAGAGAAATCAAGCTGCGCGATATTGTTGTTCTTGAGCAGATTCGCTGCGCCGACCAGTGTCGAAGTGTCCCGCTCCACGACGAATTGTCTAAGCAGCACCTGCAGCACCGTGTTCTCGCGGCTGGACAAGAAAATGCTGGATTTGAAAAATTCGTTCCACTTCGCAATCGCGTAGAACATCCCGATCGTCAGCAGCGGTATGCGCGCCAGCGGCATAACGATCCGGATAAACAGCGTCATGTGCCCGGCACCGTCGATTCTCGCCGCTTCCAGCAAGGACTCTGGAATTTCTTCCAGAAAACGCATCATAATAATCAGGTAGTACACGTTGATCATCCGGTACAGCACCATCGACCACAGGCTGTCAAGCAGATGCAGATCCTTCATGACCATATATTCCTGAACGATCCCCGGCTCGAAAATCATGATGATGATCAGAAAAATCATAATCGGGGTTTTGCCGACCAAGTTTTTTCGCGTTAAGACATAGGCCGCAATCGTTGTAAAAAAGATACATAAGCAAGTGCCCACGATAGTAATAAACAGCGAATTCATCAGCGCCTTGCCGACAATCGGATTGCCGAGAACGACTTGAAAATTGATCAGCGAGAACCCCTTGGGCAGCAGATCGTAGCCTTTCAGTTGATTAACCTGGTCCGGATGCGATAACGCTCTGGCAAATATGTTCACGATCGGCACGAACATCGTCAGCGTCAGCAGCGTCAGCACCAGCCCGATCAACAGTTTGAAAACGGTTATTTTTTTGCCAACCATCTTGGCTCCCCCTTACCATGCGCCTTTCGAGGTCAATTTCTTCGATATGAAATGAGTGGACAGCACGAGCACGACGCCGATCAGGCTCTTGAACAGGTTGGCCGCTGTAGCGAACGAATATTGCCCGTTGATCAAGCCGACACGGTAGACGTACGTATCGATAATATCGATCTGGCTGTTGACGGAATCGTTAGTGAAGTTAAGTACCTGATCAAGTCCCGCATTCATAATGAAGCCGACATTCAGGATGAAAATCGTGACCATCGGAACGTACAGATGCGGCAGCACGACTCGGGTGACAATGTGCCAGCGGGACGCTCCGTCGACATAAGCCGCTTCGTACAAGCTGGGGCTGACGCCCATGATCGCGGCCAGAAAAATAATCGAGTCCCAGCCGATACTGCGCCAGGCTTCGCTGGCAATCAGCACCCACCGGATGCTTCCTTTATCCGTCAAGAAATCTTGCGGCGGTAAGCCGAGCGCCTTGATCAGATCGTTCACCGCCCCCGTGGACGGGGACAGAAATTCGAACCAAATGCCCGCAATGACGACCCACGACAGAAAGTGGGGCAAGTACGAAACGACCTGCACCGCCTTGCGGAATTTTCCGTTCGCGAACTCGTTGAGCATCAGCGCGAACAGGATCGGAATCGGAAAAATTAGAAACATTTTCATCGCGCTAATGATTAAAGTATTGGCCAGCACGTTGGAAAATATGGGCGTGCTGAACAGCTCGCGGAAATATTTGAGACCGACGTACACGTTGTCTCCAAGAATGCGGTATTCGTAAAAGGCCAGCTTCATGCCGATAATCGGCCACACATGGAAGATGACGAAATACGCCAGACACGGGAGAAGCATGAGATAAAGCACTTTATCGGCCCATATTCGATTCAGCTTCGAATACGCTTTCATCCGTTACACCTCCTGACGGATCACAAGTTGATCTCCAGTTCCATCAGCGGCGCATGCTGCTGCGCCCCATACACGTCCCGGTCCAGGAAGGTGCCTGACGAAACTTTTCTCGCAAACGTAATTTTGAATCCGAGCGCCTGATCGAAGAAGACGATCTGCGTAATGTTATGTTGCTCAATATTGTAGAGCCGCGATACGAGCTCTTTATTGATCAGGCCTTGCTCTTTGATTTTGTAATAAACGGACGGATCGTCGAATAGCACGTCAACCGTAATTTCAAAGGGGCCGCTGTTTTTGCTTCGCAGGACGGCCGCCGCATCGAATAGCTTCATAGTTTTTACACCTCTTCATAATCGGTTCGGAACATTTCGAATCCGTCCGAGACTTCCATCAGGTGGTAAACGGAAAACTCGTATACCGCGCCGAACGGCACATCGCTGGGCGCAAACGGAAACGCCAAATTCCCTGCGGTCGCTTTTCTTCCTTCGTACCCGTAATGCAGGAAGGTCGATCTCACCGAGCTGCATACCGCATTGGCCAGCTCCTGCGTCTTGGCGACGACCTCGAACACGATCCCCAGCTCATGCGCCGGTTTACGCTGCGGCTCCAGCTCGCCCAACACGCCATCGAGTCCGTAGTTGATAAAATGAATCTTGTAATCGTCCGGCGACACCTCGCTGTAATAGTCGCGCACCTGCTGCTTGACCAGCTCTTCGACCTCTTCGATCTTCGCAATCAGCAGCGGATCGCGGACCCCGGCGACGACAAACGTGCGGTAAGCCACTTTCATCGCGCCCTCAAGCTTGATCTTGTACACCGGAGTTTCGGCGATTCGACTGCCGCGCACTTCGACGCTGCCGTCCCCTAGCTCGGTAAAGACGCAATGCTCCAGATTGAGCACCAAGCCGGGCCCGTGCAAAATGTACGGGTGATCCTTCTCATAAAACGTGTGCGCCGCCACCGACACCGCCGTACATTTACGGCTCTCATTGAGCGGCTGCACGATAAACGAATCCGCTTTCAAGGTACCGAGCATGCAATCCTTCGTCGTTCCCGGCTCGGCGGAAAGCGCTGCGCACTCCAGAATTTTGCCGAGATGGTAAGCAAGCGCCGTATCGTAGCCATGGTACATGGCGACGGCTGCGAAGGGCGACGGGTCGTAAGCGCGGCCGCAAATAATAATGTCTGCCGCTTCCTCGAGCGCCGCAACAATCGGTTCATGCCCCATCTGCGCCACGATGCGGTCAGTTGCCGCAAGCCGTTCCGGCGTCAGCGGCGCAACGGTCAGGCCCAGTGGCTCGCACTTGCCAGCTTCTAGCTTCGCCTCCACCACCTCGTGGGGAATATCCGCCCAGATGGTCGCTACCTTGATACCGCGAATCCCATGCTCTTCCAGAATCTCCAAGACGATCGACCGGGTCCATTCCACATGAATCTCCGCGCCGCTTCCCCCGGCCGACCCGATGATGATCGGGATGCCTGCTTTTACGCCCTCGGTAATGATGATTTCGAGATCCTTCTTGCAGGCCTGCTTGCTGACAATCGCCGTGCCTGCGCCTAACTTATGAGGTCCTGCATCGGTAGAGCCAGCGTCCACCACGATCGCGTCCGGGCCGCAAGCCATCCCGTTCATAAAGGAGGACTTCGGAAACCCGTAGCCCAGCATCCCGCAAGGGGCCAAAATTTTGAACTCGTCCTTTGCCATATGACTCCTCCGCCCTATCCGCTACGATTATCTGTATTCCACCAACTCACACAAATTTTGGATATTGGGTAATTGGGTGGTCCAATTTAAACGTCAAAAGGATGCTGATCATCCGTTTGACTTCGTTTTGTTCGAAGAAACATTTTGCTTCACCTGCTGGAGATGGTGCAGGAGCGCCGCTTTGGCTTTCGCCGGATCTTTTTCCTTGATCGCTTGAAGAATGGCATAATGCTCCTTGTATACTTCGCTTTTGCGGCCGGGGATATCGACCGTCTTGGTCAGCGTTTTTTGCAACAGATCCATATGCAGATCGATCAGATTCACCAGCACGACATTATGCGTCGCTTTGGCGATCGAGAGATGGAACGCCTGATCGGGATTGACGGGATCGTCGGAGTTGCTGTCGATCGTCCCCCAGCGCTCAAGAGCGCTTTCAATTTCCGCAATATCCTGCTCGGTTGCCCGTATCGCCGCGAGCTCCACAATTCCCGTCTCGAAAATTTCCCGTGCCTCCAGCAGCTCGATAATCGTCGCACGCTCAATATTTTCGAGGATGCGCTTCGTATCTTCCGCCTTCGTCAGGTTTTTGCTAAGGAAACGGCCGCCTCCCGGACGGGTCTCGATCAGTCCCTCCCGCTCCAGAATGCGGAAAGCTTCGCGCAGCGTGCCGCGGCTGATGCCGAACGCTTGGGCCAGCTCCCGTTCCGTCGGCAAGACGTCCCCCGGAGCAAGATTGCCTTCAAGAATGATATTTTCAATCTGCTCAATGACATCTTCATAGACCCGGTGGTATTTTATTTTCTTAATGGTCATTGTCCATTACCTTTCCATGAATAACATTACTTTCGGGTAATTGGATCACCCAATTGCCCACACCTTTATACTAAGCGCAATGATTAGGCGTGTCAAGAAAAGATTCATGGCTTTAAAAATCAATCATTGACAACAATCGGATGGCTGGAGTATATTCGAATTACGAATTAACGTCAATATAGCGACAAAATTTAAAAGGAGGTTTTTGGCATATATAGACAACTTAATGCAAATTAACGAATATATAACGACAAATATTGAAAAAGACTCTTTGAACCAACCGGATTGGAGGCTTAACCTGCATGTCTACTGCCATCAAACAAATTATTACGCACATTGTCGAGGTTCCGCTAACCCATACCTGGGAAATTTCCCTGTATTCGGCAACAACAAGACAGCACGCTATTGTCGAGGTGATTCTGGAGAGCGGTATTCGCGGGTACGGCGAATCCTCCCCTTCTCCGGCATTTATGGGAGAAACGGCGGAAACGGTCAAATTGGTGAACAATCGGTATCTGGCTCCGCCTCTGATCGGATTGCCGGTTGACGAGATTGCGTGCGCGCATGCGAAAATGAATCAAGCCATTTACGGCAATTCCGCCGCGAAATCGGCGATCGACATTGCCCTCCACGATGCGTGGGGCCAAACCTTGAATCAGCCGCTGTATAAATTAATTGGCGGAACCGCGCGCGAATCCGTCCCATTAACGTACGTCGTAGGCATCAAAAGCAACCAGGATGCTTACGAAGAAGCGATGAAGCGAATCCACGAAGGCTTCGGCGTCGTCAAAATCAAAGTCGGCAGAGATCCGAAGAGAGACATCGAGCTCGTCAGCCTGATCCGCAAAGCCATTGCAGATTCCGGCAAACCGGCCAAGCTGCGCCTCGACGCCAATCAAGGGTACGACGTCCCGACCGCCATCCGGGTGATTCGCGAAATCGAGGAAACCGGTGAAGTGGAATGCGTCGAGCAGCCGGTCCGAAAATGGAACATGCTTGGGGTAAAAGAAATTCGCGATAAAGTGAAGACGCCGATCATGATCGACGAAGCCGTATTCGGTCCGGAAGACGCCATGACCGCCATTAAGCTCGGGATCGCCGATGTGATCAATCTGAAGGTTTGCAAAGTCGGGGGCATCTATCAATCGAAAAAAATCGCTGCAATGGCGGAAGCCGCCGGAATGACGTGCACGGTCGGCAGCAACCTGGAATTAGGCATCGGTATTGCCGCAAGCGCTCACTTTGTAACCGGCACGCCCGTTGTCACGTATCCAAGCGATTTCATCTGCGGAGCGTATCTGCACGAGCACGATCTCTTGAAAACGCCCATTCAACAATTTGTGGCCGAGGGGCACATGCGCGTCACAGCCAAACCCGGATTGGGAATTGACGTCCGGACGGACTTGTTAAAACAACAATGAAAACGAAGAGGTGATGGCGTTGAACATTTCGATGGAGCGTTTGCAGCAAGATTTGGACAAGTATGCGGAATTTGGACGCGATGCGAACGGAGGTATGACCAGGCCGAGCTTTTGCCCGGCCGATTTCGAAGTTCGGGCATTATTCGTGCAGCAGCTCGAAGCGATGGGGCTGACGGTGATGATCGACGGGGCGGCCAACATTTGGGGCACGCTGAAAGGAAACGGGCAAAAACAAGGAGCCCTTGTGATCGGCTCTCATCTGGACACCGTTCCGAACGGCGGAAAATACGACGGCGCTTTAGGCGTATTGCTGGCCAAGGAAATTATCCGGACGATCATAGACCATAAGGTCAGCCTCGACCACGATTTGGAGATCGTTTCGTTTACCGCCGAAGAGCCGAACGACTTTAACCTTTCCACAATGGGAAGCCGCTGTTTTACGGGGAAGCTTTCTCCCGATCAATTGAAAGGGGTTACAGATTCGAGAGGCTACCGGTTGGCAGAGGCTTTCCTCCAAGCCGGCGGAGGACTTGACAAATTCCCAGAAATGAAAACGCTTCAAAACGATAAAAAAGCTTATATCGAACTGCACATCGAGCAGGGCAAGCGCTTGGCCGCAAAAAACATGCCAGTGGCGTCCGTAGACAAAATTGTCGGAATTTACCGCGACAAGATCACAGTCATCGGCGAAGCCAATCATTCCGGCACCACCATGATGGAGCATCGCTGTGATGCGCTGACGGCGGCCGCGGAATTGATCCTGATGGCCGAGAACGCCGCCCGGAACGATGAAGGGGACACGGTGTGCACGGTCGGAAAGCTGGATGTGATTCCGAACGCGGCCAATATTATCCCCGGTAAGGTGGAATTTATCCTTGAGGTGCGGGGAGAAACCCGCGAAGACATCAGGCGCGTCGTTGCAGCCATTAAACAAGCATGGAAGCACGTGGAAAGCAAGCGCCGGGTCCAAATCAAAGAGCAGAACATCCTCGATCAAGCCCCCGTCCGCTTGGACGAAGAGGTCGTCGCTCTGATCGAACAAGCGGCAAGCGACAGAAACGCGCCCTTCCTGCGGCTCGCGAGCATGGCCGGACACGACGCCAGCCATATGGCCGATATTTGCAAGGCCGCCATGATCTTTGTCAAAAGCCCGAATGGAAAAAGCCATTGCCCGGAAGAATACAGCACATGGGAAGATATTGAAATTGCCGGAAACGTCATGCTGGACGCCGTCTTGAAGGCCGATCGACACCTGGGTTAACACATACATCAAGGGAGGTTTTTTATGATGATCCAAAGCCCTTCTCTTCTCGGATTGGTTCCCCTGTTCTTATTTATCGGTTTAATTTTCATCCGATGGAACCCCATCGCGGCCATTGGCACCTCCATCATCGTGGGAGCCCTCATGAGCGGTGCAAGCTTAATGGATGTCGCTACCGTCATCGGCAAAAACGGGATGGCCGATTTTATCGCCTATATCGGCCTTGTCATCCTGGCCGGCGGCGGCTTGGGGAAAATTGCCGAAAAAACAGGCGTCGCCCGCAACATCGTGCGGTTTATCATGAACAAAGTCGGGATCAACACGCCGAACAAAGCGATGATCAGCACCATGATCGCTTCCTCCCTGCTGGCCGCTCTGTTAGGTACGCTGGCCGGCGCCAACGCAATCGTCGCTCCCGTCCTGATCCCTGTGGTATCCGCGGCCGGCCTGTCCTCCAGCGTCGTGGCTATCCTGTTCCACGGCGCGGCCGCAGCCGGGTTATTACTTGGACCTTTCACTCCGCCTATGGTAACCTTAATGGAGCTGACAGGCTTAACCTATCCCCAGGTGCTTCTCCATGCAGGACTTCCTGTCGCCGTCATTTTATGGGTCGTCACCTTTGTCTACAGCAAGCGAATCCTGAAGAAAACTCTGCTTTTGCATCCGTATTCCGATGACGACATCAGCGTGTTCCAGCAAGAAGAACAGCCCGATGCCAAGCAGCGAACAATTACGACCCAGGCCACCGTCGCCTTTCTCATCACCTTGCTCGGTTCCATTGCCTACGGAATTACGATCAAAGGAGGGTCCACGTTTACCATCGTCGTAATCTTATTAACGGCGCTGATTACCGGACTTGCCGGAAGGCTTACTCCCAACCAAATTGCCGATACGTTTGTCGAAGGCGCCAAACCGCTGCTGTGGATCTTTATCCAGTTTATCTTGTTTACGCCATTCATCTACTTCACCGAAAAAATGGGCGGCTTCGAAGCCCTCAAAAATTTGCTGCTTCCTTATGTAGAGCACGGCGGACAAACGACGATGATCATCTTGAGCACACTCGTGAACATCACCGGTATTCCGGGAGCCGCGGTAGCGCATTCTATTCTCATGCACAAGATGTTCCTCCCTACCGTCACGGATCTGGCTATTCCGATGCCGGTCTGGGTGCTCGCTCTGTTGGCCGGCTCGCAAATGCCGTTCTTCTTGTATCCGACCGGGGATGCGCTCGGCTCTATGGGATTAGCCCGTTCCAAAGACCTGAAAAATGTAATCGTTTTCGGTGTCGTCGTGACCGTCGCCGTCTTTTTATTCGTCGTCGTGCGCGCACTCTTCTTATAACAAATGGAAAGTGATGATCGCTATGAACTTTAACCAGCTTGAAGCCACCGTACGCCAAGCCGCCTCTTCGGTAGAAGGCAAAGTGGGAATTGCCGTCGACACGGCCGAGGGGCAAATTCACATCCATGCGGACGAGCCGCTTCCTTCCGCCAGTTTGATTAAAATTCCCATTCTGCTGGAAGCCTATCGGCAAGCGCAAGAAGGCAGGCTGGATCTGCATCAGCCTTATGCCATACCTTCCGGGGAGCGCGTGGGCGGAACGGGCGTGATTCATCAATTATCCGGCGCGCTGAGCCTGTCTTTGCAGGATCTCATGGCCTTAATGATTATCGTCTCGGACAATACCGCGACGAATAGGATTATCGATCTGATCGGTATGGAGACCGTGAACAAGCTATCAGCCGCTCTAGGATGCGGCTCAACCGTTCTGGGCCGGAAAATGCTCGATTTCCAAGCCAAGCGGAACGGGAAAGACAACTTCACTTCCGCCCGCGATATGATTATTTTCCTCAAAGAAATCGTCGACGGAAGCACCTTGAAGCAAGAGGCTAAAGACGCCGCGCTGCGTTTGCTGCGGAATCAGCAGTTTAATGCGAAATTGCCCGCCCGGATGATCGGCGGCTTTTCGTTGGACAAGCCGGTGCTTGCCCACAAAACGGGCGAGCTGCCCGGAACGGAGCATGATGCGGGCATCCTTCAGGTGAACGGGAAAACCGCCTACATCGCCGTCCTCACCACCGATCTGGTTGACAATCTTCCCGCGCAGCAGGTAATATCAACAATTGGGAAGGCCGTTTTTGATTATTTAAACGAATAGTTCATTCTTAAGCCCCTGGAATTCTCAGGGGTGTTTTGACTATATGGCGATACGATTTGGAGGATTGGGCATGGTGATCAAAATTGCCGTTATCGGGTCTGAAAAAATGGCGGATAAAGTACTCCGCTTAAACAGCCATGCCAACGTGCAAATCCGCTCGCTCATTTATGACAAGCCGGAAGAGAGCGCCAAGCTGGTCAAGATGGCGCAAAATGACGATGTCCTGTTTTTCACGGGCCCTTTTCCGTATTTTTTCGCCAAGGATGAGATTGAGAAACGGGGGATCCCCGCCGTTTATATCCCGCTGGACGAGCTGGTGTTTACCGTTTCGCTTTATTACATCAGGGACACGCTCTGCATTCATCCGGACCGGTTATCGATCGATATCCCTTACCAAGAAGTCGTCCTGCATGTATTGGACGAACTGAATATCGACGCCGCCCGTATTTATATCAAAGAGCACGAGCATTATCATACCGACGAGATTGTAAAGTTTCATCACGAGCAATGGAAGGCCGGAAACGTCGATTTTGTGTTGACCTCCGTCCAATCCGTGCATAAAAAGCTGGAGCAATTAGGCATCCCCAGCTTTCGCATGATCATTCCGAAAAAAAATATTCTAGACACGCTTCAGCACGCCGTCGCCAAGGGAGAACTGCTGTTAAGCCAAGCGTCCCAGATTGCTGCGGGCCTCGTTCAAATCGACTATCCCGGTGAAGCGCAAGCCGCGGGCGATACGGATCTGCAAGCCAAGCTGCATGAGCTGCTGCTGGACCTGGGCAAAAAGATGAATGCTTCGGTGAAACGCATCGACGACCGCACGTTTATGATTTACGGAACGAGAGGCGGCATCCGGCAAATCACCCACAATTACCATATGCTTCCTATTCTGGATCAATTGAAACCGTTCACGCAGGCCAGCATTCGCTTCGGCTTCGGTTTTGGCGTCACGGCGCTCGAATCGGAAGAGCACGCCCAAATCGGCTTATATCATGCCAGGAAGCATGCGGGCCACGGCGCGTACATCGTTACCGAGAATAAAAAGGTCATCGGGCCGTTACATCATAAAACAACCAAAACCTTTCAGCTTCAAAGCGATGATGAGCACATCCTTACGGTTGCCAAGCAAACAGGGATCAGCGTTTCCAGCATTACCAAAATCATCGATTTTATCCATCTGCGTCACAACCGGATTTTTTCGGCGTCCGATCTGGCCGACTATCTGCAATTAAGCAAACGAAGCGCCGAACGCCTGTTGAAGAAGCTGGTCGATAGCGGCTATGCCGAAATATCGGGCGAGGAGCAGCCGTACCAGAAGGGCAGACCGCGGGCCTTGTATAAAATTTTGCTGTGACCCTTCATACCGCCGGAAGAAAAAGCCAAGCCGAACTAAGTTCGGCTTGGCTTTTTCGACGCTCCCCCGCCCCAAAGCGCCTTCAGCTTGTGCGCCGAAAGCTTCGGCTGGCGGTCGCGCGTGAACACGCCCTTGCGGTTGACGACGACCCGCGAAGGGGTCTGGCTTGTCTTGAAATCGGCGAACGACCATACGTGAGCGCCGATCGTATACGGCTTTTGCCGGATGATTTCATACTGCCGGGTAACCATTTCCGCCTGATATTCCTCGGAAAACACCTCCGGCGGGTCGACATGCACGCCCGCGACCGCATCCGCTCCGAACTCCGTCACGATCACCGGCTTGCCGAGAACCTCGTAGCAGCGGTCCAGCTTCTCGCTCAGGATGCGGCAGCCTTCGTCCAACCGGCCGGCCTGCTCGTACCAGCCGTGATACCGGTTGAGGCTGACAAAGTCATAATGCTTCAGCGCGACGTCCTTCTCCACATCGACGCAATTAACAATCGTAATCGGCCGCGTATCGTCCAGCGATTTCGCATGGCTGTACAGCGCCTCATAGAACGCATCCGCTTCCGGGGCCAACGTATCTCCTTCGTTCGCCAAGCTCCAGGCGATAACGCACGGGTGGTTGACATCGCGTTCGATCATTTCCGTGATCACCCGTTTTGCTTTATTCAGGATGGCGGTTCCCTGATAGTGGCTTCGGACGAAGCCGACGAAAGGCGTTTCGCCGATAACCAGCAAGCCGTGCTTATCCGCGTAGCTCAAAAACTCGTCGCTGTACGGATAATGCGACGTGCGGACCGAGTTCGCTCCGATCCAGTTCAGCAGGTTGAAATCTTTGGCGATGACCGCGGGAGAGATGCCTTTGCCCAGCACCGGGAAATCCTCGTGCATGCCAAAGCCCGTAAGAAATACCGGTTTGCCGTTTAGCAAAAGCTCGGTGCCCCGAATCGACACGGTTCGAATGCCGAACGTTTGCACGTACTGATCTATCACTTGGCCATCCCCGTCCGTCAAGCGGACCTCCAATTCGTACAGGAAGGGGTCTTCTGGACACCACAGTCTTGCCGCGGGAACGGTGAAGTCAAAATCAACCGAAGGCCCGGCCGCCCCAACCTCCACGGACGAACGGCATTGCGTGCCCCGTATGCTAACGGTGCAAGCACCTTCGAAGCCTTCACTTAGACCGACCCGGGCTTTTACTTTGCCGTCCGTACCATCGATCTCCGTCGTAATCCGAATGTCGCTGACAAAGGACATCGGAGTCGTAAACAGCGTCACCGAACGGTGAATACCGCCATATGGAAAAAAGTCGTAGTAGTTGTTCGGATACTGTCCTTTGAATCCGACGATCTGCTCGTCCTCCACGTCTCCCGGCGGAAGACGGTCGGCCGCGATGGCGGCGTCCACCCGAATCGTAATGCGGTTCGGGCCGTCCCAGCGGACATGGTCGGTAATCTCGAACACGAACGGAAGGTGAGCGCCTTCATGCCGGCCGACTTCCGTCCCGTTGACCCACACGGTCGACAAGTAATTGGCCGAGCCGACGCGCAGCCAGATCCGTTCCGAGCGAAGCTGCCGGGAAAGCTCCACCTCCCGCTCATACCAGCCCGTTCCGAAAAAGTACATCAAATCCTGAAATTGCTCGTTCCAGCTGGCCGGTACCCCAATTTCCCTGTCGGCCGGCAGTTGAAGCGGCCATCCCCGTTGTTCCCCGTCATCGTTAACATCCGGTGCAAACTTCCAAAATCCGTCTAGCGAAATCATCGCTCTGGAACTATTTGATTGTGGATACAGCATACGTATAGGCTCCCTCCGTCTTCAAAGTCATCTCTGGTTGCATTCCTACGAACCATCGTAGCACGGAGCCCCTGCGAAAGATTTGAACGATTTTTACCGGATGTGTACATTATTTTGACTTGTTGGCACGCAGAGGAAAGCTAACGTACGGCGATCTCGTCGTACACCTTTTGATGGATGACGATATTCGCGTTTTTAGCCGACTCGACGACACGTTGTTCCAACTGCTCTTCGGCGTACTTCCATTTCAGCCGCTCTTGGACATCTTTAAATCGTAGATCCCCGCCCGGTGTGCGATCCATGCACTGAAGGACGAATATCGATCCAGCCGTTTCGAATCGTTCGCTGACTTCGCCCGGCTTCAGCTTTCGGACAGCAGCGAACACCTTCTCTTCTTCTTCGCTGCTATCTACAGCATAGGTCGATTCGTCGAAGGTTCTTTCCTTCACCGACGCGTTTACCCCAAGCTGCCGGACAACCGCGTCGGCCTCCTTGCTGCCCGCCAGTCCGGATCGGATGCCGTTCATCGTCTCCATCGCGGCGCTCCTTGTTAAGGAACTGGAGCCGTCCCCATTTCCAAAAGCCAATTCAACGACTTGCGTACGAATACGGTCGGGCTTCTTCAGCTCCCCTTTTTTTCGCATGCTCTCGTAAGCGGCATGCAGCGCCTCATTCGCGGCCTGAGCTTCATGGTTCGCAGCATAATCAAGAAGCTGCCGTTTGATCGTATCGTGAACGTGATTGAAATAGGCGATCTCGCTATATTCGCGGGGCCCGAATATAGGCTGGCCCTTCTTCACGGCTCCTGCTCTTCTTTTGTTTTCTTCGGCCAGACTCTCTTTAAAGCTTCTGTAGCTGACATCGTCCGTCAGTCCGTATTGCTTGGCCAGAAGCTGCTCCGTCTTTATGATTTTAAGCTTTTCCAGCGTTTTTTTCTTCGCCATCTCCAATGGAATTTCACCGTTGAAGCTTTTCGTCCAAAATTCCGCGCTATCTTGCGCGTCAAATTTTTCATGAAAATATCCGTACACTTCCGCTACGCGATCCTTTAGAACCATTTCAAATTCTCCCAAGACAACAGGTTCGCCGTTGATCGTCAAAACCTCCGCATACGAATCGGGGCGGGACGGCTGCCTAAACAAGAAGAACAATAAAACAAGCAAAGCGACAAGCAGCACAATGACAAGCGGCATCCGTTTCTTCATGTGAAAAGCCTCCTAAAAAATCATCAAGGAAATAGCAGAGACTCCGTCATTCATTATCCAAGCTTCTGCTATTTCCCGATGATCCTGACAATCCCTCTAAGTAAGGGAGGTTATTGCGTCAATACGAGCTGCGGCTTGTTGCTCGCGGCCTCTTTGGTATTGAAAGAAACGTCTCCCTTCGAGCTGGCCGCGCCTTCGTTCACCAGCAAGAACGACACGAGCTTGTCCGACATTTGGCTGTTCACATAGCTTGTCACATCGAATTCATACCATGTCCCGACGGTATTGCTCATGACGGCGCTGCCGAGGAGCGTCGTGCCCGCCGGGGCGTTGTTCCAGGTGATGCCCGTCTCGCTCCAGCTTTCATCCGCGGTGCCGTATAATTTCACCGTTCTTGAAGCATCCGTATTGACGGCCGGGACATACACCTTCATTTTGGCAGAGGCTGCGCTTGAACCGCCAAAGGTTCCGTAATTGAACTTCAAATAAGATTTTCTCGCGTACCCGGACGCATCGGCTTTGACCATCATCGTCGCCTCTGTGCCGTAATTCGTACCTGCATAAGCTCCGTCCCTGACATAGGAATCGGCGGTTGGCTCATAGCTCACCGAAGGCTGGATCGGACCGCCCGATGCATACTCGAAAGCGCCGATATCCGGATTGCCGTTGTACAGAGCCGTGCCCCAGAAATCTCTGCCGCCGTTATTCGCCACGGAGACCCCGCTGTTAATGAGCGGCGACGTTGGTTGAAGCTTGTAGCCGTTCAACCGGTTCGGATCGTTCATATTGACGTTCGTTTCTCCGGCGCCAGGATTGACGAGCTGCGGATCGGCCGTTACCAAACCGGGATGCGACACAGGGCCGTTGATGTCGTCAATGGTTGCCGGGTAGAAGCTGTTGTTTTTGAATACTGCTGAGGTGCTCCAGGCCTTCTCCGCGAACTTCGTAATCGTTCCGTCCGCTTTAATGATATTGTTATAAAATTTGACCATATTGGAATCGTTATCAAAAACTTGGGTCGTCACGTTGGGTCCCACATAAATGGTATTGTTGTAAATTTCGTTTCCTGGGCTGGTGCTGTGATAGAAGAAGATCTCCTGACCTGAACGGTAACCGTCGTTTTCGCTGATGTTGTACCTGAATTTCAAGTTGCTTGCGCTTGGCATGACCAACACGAGCCCGCCGGAGTTATTGTGGCTGTAGTTATACTGGAAGACGTCTCCGATGCAATTGTTGTCCGAATCGAAGGCTTCCCCGTCGTTGTTGCCGCCGCTTCCGCCGTACACTTCGTTAAACTGGACGACGGCTCCCGTCGTATAGTGCGTCCATAGGCCCGCATAATTGCCGGAAGACGTTTTGCTATGGTTTTTCACCGTGTTGTATTCGGCCAAGGCACCGGACAGCACCTCCGCCAGCACCATGCCGTCTCCCCATACTTCTTCGACGAAGTTGCCCCGGAATACGACATTCGTGCTGATCTTCGGATAGCCGTTGCCCGCATCCGATTTCGTGCGGATCCCTTCCTTAGTCACATTGGCGACATGGTTGTTCTCCACCAGCACATCGTTAAATCCGGCCTGCAAGCCTACCGTAGCTTTCCCGTCTTTGTCGATATGCGTGCCGAAGAAGATGATTCCGCCGCTGTTTTTGTTGCCGTTCACATCCGAATTCACATCGTGAACGTAGCAATTTCTCACATAAATATGGTTTTTCAAGCCCGGCTGATTGTTATACGCCAGAATACCGGCTCTTGAGGACACAATGGAAGAGCTGAAATTGGTCACCTCAAGGTTATTAATTTCCCAATATTCTTGGTTATACAGCATGACGGCGCCCGAGGTGTTCGCGGGATAGCTCGTGCCCGCTCCGTTAATAATCGGCTTGGCGCCGCCTCCGTAGCTGTCGATCACAATCGGATTCCCGTTCGTTCCCGATCCCTTTGGCCACAGCTGGCCGGTCCAGACGCCGCCCGACTTGAACAAAATTTTGTCGCCGGGCTGAAATGTCGTGCCATTGACTTTGGCTAAAGTAGCCCATGGCGCGGAAGAACTTGTTCCGGCGTTCGTGTCATTACCGCCAGCCGAATCCACATAGTAAGTCGTTCCGGCCGCGTGCGCAGGCTCAGGGGCGACGTACAATACTCCTGCCAATTGCAGCAGCATGGCTATGACGAGGAGGACAGCAAAGCTTGCTCTTTTACGAGGAAGGCTCATTACGAAATACCCGCCTTTCGACTAAAATAATTTCCTGCTGTCAGCGAACGCTATGCTCAAGAAAGCGCACTCATTTTTCATCCCTCCGTTTCCGTCCGCTAACACCATATTATTGGGCATGGCCCTCCCCCAAAAGGCACGATTTACACCACTTTTACTCATTTTTTAATCCGTTTGCCCAGGATCAGGCGCAAGACGGCGCTCTCACCCATTCCTGGACGAACGGTACAAGCTCGGCAAAGCTCCGGTATGGGCCTTGAACAGCTTCGTAAAATAATTTTTGTTCTCGTACGAGAGCATGGCGGCGATCTCTTCGACGGTTTTGTCGGTCCGTTCCAGAAGCTCCTTCGCTTTCTCCATCTTGGTCCGGGTGACGAACTCGACAAAATTTTCTCCCGTTTCGCGTTTAAACAGCCGGCTCAAATAGTTGGGATGGAGGTGCAAATGCGCGGCCGCCTCCTCAAGGCCGACCCGCTCCTGCCACTTGCTCGCGACAAACCGCTGGCATTCCAGCACCTCGCGGCGCTTCGATTCCTTTCTTATCCTTCCGGCGCACTCCACGGCTTGGTTAAGGAAATGTTGAAACCACTCGCCCAGCTCCTGCAGACTGGCCAGCTCCATGACATCGTGATGCAGCAGCCCTGAGGAAAAGCTCGTTGGGTTCATCTGAAGAGATTTCAGCCGCAAGCGGATCTCCAGCACGATTTTGAGCATCCATTCCTTCACTTCCACAGGGTGAAACCGGTTTTCACGCATAACCCCCATCCATTTACCGACGGTTGCGGCGATGGAGTCCGTTTTCTCTTGCAGAACAAGCTGCCGGAAATCCTCCAAAGCCGGCACATATTGGGCCAACAGCTCGTCCCCCAAGCCTGCGACGGGCAGCGCCTGCTCCATTCGCCCGACCGATCCGTGCGGTATGTAAAACCGTTCCTTTCCCAGTCCGACGAGCGCCGCGAGGTTCTCCTTCAGACGGAACGGCTCCTTGCAAGGCAGTCCGATCATGAACGAATAGGACACTTTCGCGTATTGAAGCAGGCACTTCTGCTGGGTACGAAGCATCTCCTCCACCCGCTTCCAGCTCCCGATACGATGTTCGGAGGAGAACGGAAACAACAACAGCAGCTCCCCCTGCTGGTAAGGGAACACCTTGCAGGCTCCGGTACCGAGCGCTTCCGCCAATATATTCTCTGCCGTATCCCGCAGCAGTTCGGATGAACGAAACCGCGCGACCGCTTCCCGCGGATAATTGGGAAAGGCCAGTACCGGCACCCACTCCCCTTTGGAAAAGTCGATCCCGTACTCCTGCGCCCGCCGCTCCCAATCCTGGACATTAAGCAGGGGGCTCTGAATGGTATGGAGCATGAAAGCCTGCCGAAGCAAGCTGTCGTTCTGCTTCACCTTCGCTTCCATGTCCCGCTTCTCGGCTTCGGAGCTTCTCTCCGCATCAAGCGCCTCACTCATCTGCTTCAGCAAGTCTCCGATCAGCCCGGCCGTCATCGTTTCTTTCAGCACATAATCGGTGACATGAAGCTTGAGCGCTTGTTGGGCGTAATCAAATTCGTCGTGACACGAGAGAATGACGACCTTGAGCCCTGGATGCAGCGCTCGCATCGCCCGGATCAGCGCCATCCCGTCCATTCCCGGCATCCCGATGTCCGTCACCAGAATATCCACCTGCGATGCCCCGGCAGCGGAGAGCGCTTCCTCCGGATCTTGAAAGCAGCCGCCCAACCGGCATTGAACCGCTTCCCATGGCAGTGCTTCCTTCAAATAGTGCAAAACCGGCAGATCGTCGTCGACAACAAAGACGGTGTACATCTCTTACTCCTCCTCTCGCTGCTGCGGAATGACCAAGGTAATGGTCGTGCCTTGCCCCGGCTCGGAATCCATGACAAAAGAACAATGCTCCTTATAGATGAGCCGCAGACGCTCGTATACGTTCCGCAGTCCGATGCCCGACAATCCCGTGGACGTCCGTTCCTTCGCTTCCTCCTCCCCCTGCAGATCGGCGCGAAGTCTTTCCAGCCGCTCCTTCGAGATCCCGACGCCGGAATCCGCAATCACGATGTTCAGACGTCCGTCTGCCAGCAGGTGCGCATGAATCGTGATCGTTCCTCCCTTGCGGGCGAATCCATGCAAATAAGCGTTCTCGATGATCGGCTGCAGCACAAACCGGGGCACTTCCGCCAGCACGGCGTCCGAAGCGACCGACAGCTTTAGATGAAGCCGGTCTCCGAGCCGGACGTTAATCAGCCGGACATATTGCCCAATCATCTCGATCTCTTCATGCAAGCTGATGAACTCGTTGTTGCGGTTGATCGTCATTCTCAGCAGCGAAGACAAAGAACTGATGAGGTCGGCATTTTCCGCGTCGCCGCGAAGCAAAATTCTCATGCGGATCGAATTCAAAATATTAAATAAAAAATGCGGATTGATTTGAGCCTGGAGCATGGCCAGCTCCGCTTTTCGTTTATGCTCTTGCTCACGGATGATGCTTTGGACCATCATCTCGATCCGGTCCAGCATCCGGTCGAAGACAAAGCCCAGCCGACCTACCTCGTCCCGGCCCCGGATACCGGATCGTTCGCCCAGATGCCCGGATTCGATGCGGACTACGGTCTGCGCCAATCTTCGAATGGGGGTTGTCAAAGCGCCTGTCAAATAGAGCAGAACTCCGGCGAACACGATTAAACACAGCGTTTGAATGAGAAAATCGATCCGGCGAATCGCCTGGATCGGCTTGGACGCTTGCTTGTATGGGCTCATGCTCACGAGCTGCCAATGTGGATTGAGCGCTTCCGCGATGAGAAGGTTGGCTTCGCCGTCGACCTCGATCAAGCTGGCCTGTCCTTCGGATGGCAATTGGTCGCGAAACGGAAACAGCGTGCCGATGCGCTCCATCTCCTTGTCGAATACGATCCGGCCCTCCCGATCCGTGATGAGAAGCGTCTCTTCCTTCTTCGAGCTTGAAAACAGCTTTAGCAAAGCGGCTGCATCCAGACTGACGACAGCCACCGCTCTGAGTTGGTCACCGGAGCGAATAGGCTTGGCAAGCGTAAGGACGTAAGGGCTGCGGACGCCGTCCGTATTGCGCACATAGTTCGTTTCCCCACCAACCCAGCGGGTCTGATAATGCACCAATTCGCTCGTTTCCTGGTACCAAGGCTTGTCGAACAATTGCTTCGGGTCGAAGTCAAAGCTGCTGTAGTTGGCCCAAAAGTCCCCATTCGGCAATAGAATCGTCAAATACAACGGATCGAAGGAAGCGAGAATCGCGTCCAGTCTTTTGTTCAGCTTCAGCTTGGTTTGAACGATTTCGTACGGCTGACGGACCGGGTCCATCCGGCCGAGCTCGGTAACGAATAAATGCAGGTCCGGATCAAATTGCAGCAGGTTCAAAATATACAGCATCCGATCCAGTTGATTCGCCACGTACTGGTCCACAATTTTCAACGATTCTTGCGAATTGCGGGTGACTTGCTCCTTCATCACGTCCTGCGTAAACCAGTTGGAAACAAAAAAGGAAACGACGGCCGGCAGCAATAAGCACACGACGATGCCCGCCATCAGCTTGCCGCGCAACGAGAGCGCTTGAATCCAAGTCCGCATAGGGAAGCTCCTCCCCGAGCCGAAAGTGAAAAGGAGAACATTCGTCCTCCTTGCCTTCATCTTACCATAGCTTGGAAGGCAGCGGTCCGTTTCTCATTGCCTATGGCAGCACGAAAAACGCCAAGCCGCAAAAAGATCGACTTGGCGTCTTATTCGTCATATTGATGAAGCATGGCCTCTTCCTCGGCCGCACTTTGCAGATCGTACGCGTTGATGCTGTGGATCGGATAATACTCCTGGTCCGCCAGACGCAGCGCTTCCTCCCGGAGGAACTTCGGCGAGCCTTCGTTCTCGTCGTCATAGACTAGCAGCAGACCGTCGGAATTGCGCAGCAAAAATTGATCCCGCGCGCGAAACTGCCACGGCCCGCTATATTTGCTTTTCGTGACGCTGTTCACATAGTCCGCACCGGCCAGCACCTGCTGGTAAACGGCCTTCTTCTCTTCGCTCCAGTTCTCCTCCTGCTCCAGGAACGGGGTAATGACGGCGAGCTTCAGCTCGAAGCCCTGCGACTTCATTTCGATCGCCGCCTCGGCCGCCCACAGCTCCACGCCCCATTGGCCGCTGACGATCACCCATTCGAGACCTTCGTCCAGCAGCGCGGCGAACCGGCTTTTCAGCGCCTTCTTAATAATTCCGATGCCGGGATGCTTCAACGAAAATATCCCAAGCTCCGACGCCTTATAACCCGTTACAAGCAAGCTTTTCACGGTACCAGCCTCCTTGTGACTTGTGCGGCGGTTATTTGAACCATCCTTTTTCCTTGAACCGCATGATCGCCTCGATCCGGTTGCTGACGCCGAGCTTATCCAGAATGACGGAAATGTAATTGCGGACGGTCCCGGTGGTAATATACAGCTGACTGGCGATTTCCTTCGTATTCTTCCCGTCGGCGATCAGGTGAAGCACTTCCTGCTCCCGCTCGGTCAGCGGATTCTCCTCCCCAGCCGCCTCATCAACCAGCTCCGAGGCGTAGATGCGCCGGCCGGCCATGACGCTGCGGATCGAATCCGCCAGCTCTTCGCTGGGGCTGTCCTTCAGCAAATACCCGTGCACCCCGGCCTTCAGCGCGCGTTCGAAATAGCCGTAGCGGGCAAACGTCGTCAGGATGATCACCTTGCAGCCGCAGCCCTTCAGCTCCTCGGCCGCTTCCAGCCCGCTCTTCCCGGGCATTTCGATGTCCATGATGCAAATGTCCGGCTTATGAAGGCGGACCAGCTTGACCGCATCCTCGCCATGGTTGGCCCGTCCGACGACCGTCATGTCCTCTTCCAGATCGAGCAAGGAAGCCAGCGCGCCCAACAGCAGCCGCTGATCCTCCGCAATGACAATGCGAATCATCCCCCCGCCTCCTTTTCCGGTTGTTTGAAGACATTCGGCACTTTGATCACAATCATCGTTCCCGGACCCGGACCGATCTCCAGGCTCCCGTTCACGAATTCGAGGCGCTCCTTCATGCCTCCAAGCCCGTTGCCCCGCAAGCAGTCCGGATGCTCCGCCAGACCGCACCCGTCGTCCCGCACCCGGACCACGAGCTCCGTCCGCGACGGCTTGATGGCAATCCAGCATGTGGATGCGCCGCTGTGTTTGACAATATTGGTAACGGCTTCCTTGATGCACATGCTGACCACATTTTCGTTCAGCAGCGAGGTGTTGGTCAGCTTCGGGCTGCCTTCCACAACAAAACCGATCTGCGCCGCTTTCAGCATCTGCTTGACCCGATACATCTCATCCTCCAGCCTCGTGCCGCGCATCCGGGTGACCATCTCCCGCACTTCCTTCAGCGCGCTTCTGGCGGTCTGTTGAATGTCGTTCAGCTCGGCCTGGGCGCGGCTCGGGTTTTTGCCGATCAATTTCCCGGCCAGATCGCTCTTGAGGCCGATGAGCGAAAGCTTCTGGCCGAGCGTGTCGTGCAGGTCGCGGGCGATTCTTTGGCGTTCCTCCAGCTTGACGAGCTCGGAGATCTTCTTGTTCGCCACCTCCAGCTCGTCCTGCAACTTCTCCCGCTTATTCCGGTTGTACGTGTTCACCGGCAGCAGAATCACGCCGATCAAGCTGACCAGCACAAACGGCAGCTGCGTAATAATGACCGGATTCTGCGTTACGAAGCCGTAATTGATCGAGACCAGCGTGCTGACCAGATGAATGGAATACAGCGTAAAAAATCCGACCCGATGCTGGATATTGCCGATAAAAAATGCCAGAAAGAGCGAGAAATACACATAGCCGAACAGCAGGCTCATCGTAATGGAAATGCCGATCTGCACGCTGGTCCAGAAGTACACCAGCCACCCTTTGGATACAAAAGTAAGCACATAGCATATAAAAAAGCCGATAATCATCGTAATGCCGACGACCACTTTATAAGTCGATGAAGAGCTGAAAATGAAATAAAACGGAAGAATATAAAAGACGACCCATACATAGGGGCTGAGTCCCGTATTTTTGTGAATAATTTGAATCCACTTGCGCATGGCGTCATCCCTTACCTAGTATGAAACAAGCTTTTATTTTCCTTGCAAGCTCGGACTGGGGCTTTTTACTTGGCTAGCCGCCGCCGGCTTGCGGAGTAAAGGCTTGATGTCTTTAAAGCCTACAAAGTTCTTGCGCTTCTCGTCCCACAAGTGGAAACGAAGCGACTGCAAGCTGGTGCTGATCGTAAGCGTCGTAACCTTCTGCAGCTCGGGCGTGGCCTCATGCGCCTTCTCCAGATTATAGTTCGGCACCTTCGGACTCAAATGATGCACGTGATGAAACCCGATATTTCCGGTGATCCACTGCAGCAGCTTCGGAAGCTTGTAATAAGAGCTCCCTTCGACGGCCGCCTTCACGTAGCTCCACTGGTCCTCATTCTCGAAGTAGGATTCCTCGAATTGATGCTGCACATAAAACATCCATATGCCAAGCAAGCCGGAGACGAAAAAGACCGGGCCTTGAACCAACACAAAATCCTGCCAGCCGATCGCCCAGATCAGCAGCGCATACAGAGCGACGATAGCCAGATTCGTCACGTAGGTATTGATCCGCTCTTTGCGTCTCGCTCCCTTGCGGTTAAAGCGGTATTGAAGCAGAAACACATAGACCGGGCCGACGACGAACATCGACAGCGGATTCCGGTAAATCCGGTAAGCGATCCGTCTCCATAGCGGAGCGGCAACGTATTCGTCCACGGTGAGAATCCAGATGTCCCCGACGCCGCGCTTATCGAGATTGCTGCTTGTGGCATGATGAATCGAATGGCTGTTTTTCCACTGCTCATACGGACATAGCGTCATCACACCCGTGATATTTCCGAGTATATCATTAGCGAGCCGGCTTTTGAAGAACGATTGGTGACAACAGTCATGGAAAATAATAAAAGTCCGGACCACAAAGCCGCCGGCCACGATGGTGAGAGGAAGCGTCAACCAGTAAGAAACGGACAAGCTCGCATAGGCCGCATACCAGAGCAGCACCAGCGGTACCAACGTGTTCACAAGCTGCCATAGGCTTGACTTCGTATCGGTTTTCTCAAAGGGACCGACGTTCTTTTTAAGATGAGCTATATTCGCTTGGTGCATTCGTTTATTTCCTCCTCGATAGGACGCGCGGGGAACGTTATAGAACGTCGGACGCAGGTTTTCTATCCTCTATTATAGAGAAAGCGTCCGGCAGCCTGTAGTCATAAACGTCAGATCGAGGGTATGACAATCGTCATATATCGCTGGTTTTAACTGGAATCTGATACAGTCGTATAGCCAGATTTAAGGAAGCATCGAGCTCTCTGATTTTCGCAAAAGCCGGTTCGAGCGTATCGACGACATCATCGACAAACACATCGATATGGAATTTCAAGGTCGTTCCGAGCTGCCTTCCGTACGGCGTTTCCGGCGGAAGCGCAAAAGGACGCAGTTGGACGGTATTCCCGCCTCTGGCTTGGTCCCTGACAAACCACGAAATAAACTCCAAGGCGACCAAGCCCTCTTCGGATCGTTCGATCTCGAATTCAAACTGGAGGAACACCTCGTTTTCCAGTCCGCCGTTGGTACGCCTTAAAGCGGCGTGGGGCAGGTGGGCATAATCGGACAGAGACAGCATTTCGCGGTCGATCGGCTCCAAATTCTCCACGCTGCTTTCTACGCTGACCATTCCTTTTAAACGCAGTAAAGTCTCATGAAAATTGTTGACATCGATAGGATAATTGCTCATGTGATATTTTCCTTCTCTCTAAGATGATGACTATAGATTCGACAGCGGAACAACCGATCCTTTTTCGCAAAAAAAGTTGCGGCGATTGGAAAACGGTTCCTGAAATCTCTATAGACCGACGGTCAGTCATATGGTAGTATAGTCTATAGACTGACGGTCAGTCTATAGGAGGTATCGGTATGAAACGAATTGTTAAAGATCCGAAGACGCGGCGACAAGAGATTCTCACGGTTGCCGGAGAGCTGTTTAGACATCACGGATATGCAGGGACGACCGTAGAGGCGATTATTCAGAAGGCCTGCGTGGCGAAAGGAACTTTTTACTATTACTTTAAGTCGAAGGAACAAATTCTGGACGCGCTTGTTCACGAACTGGTCGACCAGCTCTGTGAAGCCTATCGACAAATCGCTGACGATCCTGCGATGGGTGTGATGGATAAGCTGCGCCACATGCTGCGGGGACAACATCAGCTTGCGGTCAACGAAAGCGAGTTGATGGAAGGGCTGCACCGACCCGAGAACCGGGAGCTTCACGAGCGGATTAACATCGAGATTATCATGAAAATCTCGCCGGTATTGGCCCACGTCGTTGAACAAGGCAAAAAGGAATCCCTGTTTGATGTGGAGTATCCGCTGGAAACCGTCCAGTTTCTTCTCGCGGGGTCGCAATTTTTGCTGGAATCGGGCCTCTTCCACTGGAATCAAGAGGAGCAGACGAGACGGCTTAAGTCCATGCAGACGATGATCGAGAGGTCCTTAGGCGCGAAGCGGGGCTCCTTTTCGTTTATTTAGGGGGTGGCTGAAATGAACATCCGGGATGCAGCGTTTCGAAAATTCCTTATCGTTTGGGCGGGGCAGCTCTCTTCGGCGATCGGGAGCGGACTGACGGCTTTTGCATTGGGGGTCTTTGTGTTTCAGAAGACCCAGTCGGCCATGGATTACTCGTTGATCATTCTTTTCAACTTTTTGCCGTCGTTTCTTATGCTTCCGTTCACCGGGGTGCTTGCCGACCGGTTCGACCGTAAGAAGATGATGATCTTGGGAGATGCCGGGTCGATCATAGGTATCTTGTTCATTTTGTTCGTCATGATGTCCGGAAACGTGGAATTGTGGCACATTTATTTGGGAGTCGCCTTAAGCTCGGTATCCGCAGCGATTCAGACCCCCGCGTATAAAGCCGCCGTCTCCGATCTGGTGTCCGAAGAGCTGTATTCCCAGGCCAGCGGGCTTATTCAGTTGGCGGGATCGGCGCAATATCTCATCTCTCCGATGATTGCCGGATTCCTGGTCAGTGTTTTTGATATCAAGCTGGTTCTCATCCTCGATATCATGACTTTCCTGATCGCCGTTGCCGCCGTGCTGGTGATTACGAAGCGCGAGGCTGCCCCGCGAAAGCAGGACAACCGGAACTTTTTCCGGGATCTGGCCGACTCCTTCCGCTATCTCCTCTCCCGGAAAGGGATTCTATGGCTGGTTGTGCTAACCTCCATGATTTGCTTTTATATCGGGCTGCTTCAATCGCTGTTCGGGCCGATGGTGCTGGCCTTGGCCGATTCGAGGACCTTGGGGATCGCCCTCTCCTTATCCGCAACCGGAATGCTGGTAAGCAGCCTGTTGATCGGCGTATTCGGCTTAAAACGAAGCAAGGTGTTCATCCTCTCCCTGTTTCTTGCGCTGGCCGGTCTGTTCTATGCCTTGATGGGTCTGTTCCCGGCCGTTGCGATGATTATCGTGTTCGGGTTCCTCTTTTTCGTCACGCTCCCGTTTGTGAACACAAGTCTGGAGGTGCTTATCCGGACGAATGTGGACAACGAAAACCAGGGCAGAGTATGGTCCATGGTTTACGCCATCTCGCAAGTGGGCTTCATCCTGGCCTTCGGGTCGGCGGGCTTCTTATCGGATCACGTGTTTAACCCGCTGCTTCTTCCGGACGGGGCGCTGAGCCAAACGGTCGGGCAGCTCATCGGGACCGGGCAAGGCAGAGGCATCGGCTTGCTGTTCGTTCTTTCCGGGCTGTTCGTCGCTCTCCTTGGTCTGATGATCGGGCGGGTGAAGAAAATCAAAGCGCTGGAGTCGGATTCGGCCGGGGAAGCAAGAGCAGGCGATTTGTCTGGCTGAGCGGCGGGACCGTGTCCGGCCAAGGCAGGCGCACGGGAAAAAGCCGATGCGGCCTTCAGGCTCCTCGCCTGATGCTCATCGGCTATTCCTCATTCTGTAAAAAAAAGAAACACCCCTTAAGGCGTTCCAATGTACGTCTGTCACACAACGAACTCCGACATAATCGTGCTAATATCATAAGGGGTAACGCCCCGGTCCACCGCAAAAACCGTCTCGGCCTCGTCCGCATGCTCTACCTTGCGACCTCTGGCCGTTGCGTGCAGCGTGAACAAATCATACAGGGTCGGCTTCGTCAGCGTGGTCATGGCTTTACCCATCAGGACCATCCCTTTTTGATTACCCTCCACATTGTTGTAGTAATACGGATGCTTCTTCAAAGCCAAATCTGTCCAGATCACGGTTCGTTCCACCAGATCCAGAATGACCGGAATGGCAATCTGGGTATCTGCGGTGAGATCGATTTTATCGGCCACGGTCGAAGGCTCGAATACCTCCCCGGTCTTCGGGGACTGCCGCATCATCCAACCGGCATAACACTCCGGCAAATTGCAATAGGGCTGCTCCGTGAACGAGTTCAGCGAAGCCACAATGAATCGGCCGCCATACCGAACGATCGAAGGAATATGCAGATCGATAAATTCGCAAGCGCCTTGGGGAGCCGACGTAATATCTCCGCTATGCGCGGCTTTATATTTGTCGGACCTCAGATTCGTGTACGAAATATGCTCGACGTACTGCCAATTCTTATCATACATCACCGCCGACAAGTCGATATCGACGCGCCCCGTATGCTTGCCGTTGACCATCCCTTCCTTCCACCAGAGGAAAAAGCGGATCGTATCCCCCTCCGGCATCCGAACCCGGCTGCCTCGCACGATCGTACGCAGCGCTTTGCTGGCCGACCGCTGCGAGAACGGCATCAAATACTGCTTCAAACTTTCGTCGATATACACGTCTCCTAGCGGCGGGAGCTCCGAGAAGCGGCGGATCAAGGTCCGTCTGCATGTGTCCACGACCGCTTCGCAAGCATCGGGATGAATACCCGGCAGCGTATTCGGAATGGCCGCGGCCTTCGCCACATTTCCTTTCGGGAAAAAGGTGCGCAGCTCGCGCATTTCATGCCGATGGCTAAAATGAGCCATGACCTGCAGCAGCACCGGCGTAGATGCCTGATCGGCGACCTCGGCGAACTGGTCAATCACTTGCAAGGCATCCTCGGAGAGCCGCAACAGATGATCCAACCGTCTGGCGAATTCACCCGCGCGCGTTTTCAGCAAAGCCGCCGCGAGCAGCGTATCCTTCCGGCGAAGCGCGAGCTCCACTTTTCCGCCGAACGTTTCGTACGGTTTATCGTTGCGGAGAATATCGAAGGCCTCTTGGCAGCGGGTATACCGTTTTTTGTATTCGGCGGGGTGCAAAATTTCTCCAAGACGTATCCAGCGATACTTATAGCGCAGCATATCTTCGACGATATTGCCGCACCGGTCCAGCAGCCCCAGAAGCAAGCGCCGTTCGGCTCGCTTGAATTTGCGGATCTTCGTATTCGCCGCCAGACTGACATCCCCATCCGAGAGCGCCACAGCCAAACGCAGCGCGTCCGTTGCTGTCTTCACGTATTTTCCGACGAGGTCGAGGTTCGCCTTGTTGTACTTCAGCAGCGCACCGACCACAAAGCCCACATTTTCTTTCAAAGGAATCTCGTCCGGCAGTACGGCGCTCAAATCGTCGTAGGCTGCGATGACCCACTCGATATCTTCCTTGTCTTGCTCGGAAATCGAGCCGTTCGCCGAGATGAGATTGCGGATCGTTTGACTGAAATGTTCCGCGCTTCCCAGATCGATGATTTTCAGATCCACTTGATCCAGCAAAGGGAGTCTCTCTAGAGCTTCGTGCTCGGGCAGTTCTAGGGTGAGGTAATGATAGATGGCATTCAGATACAGCTCGGCTTGGCTGAGCAGCATCACTTGCTCGGGAAAATTGGGGTACATCGGCTTGAAGCTCACATTCGCTCCCAGGAGCGATTTCAAGTCCGCTACAAGCTGGTGGTAGAACGCCGTAAACTCTTCGATGGACAGGGTGCGAAGGACTTCCATTAACGATTTGGAGAATGTAAAGCCCAGGTACTCGATATTTTTCAAGGCAGTTGCCATATATTTATCGGGAAGAACATGACGGCCGGGTTGGACGATGACCTTTCGGTTTCTTCTCAGGTAAATGACGTTTCTCATAACAAGACTCCGGGAAGCAAACCATACGGCAGCCCGGATGCCTCCTCTCCATAACGGATGGATCGTCATCAGGAAATTCGCATCTCTAAAATCAGGGTTAGGTAGAAGGAAGAGATGCGATAGCCTGATGGTGGTCAATCGCTTCAGGAAAGCCGCCACCCTAATGTCCAATGAGTGTAGAAGGAAGGATGGCGATAGCCTGAAGAGATTTTCCCGGAAGCTGCGCGCCTTGCGGCGTTTGCTTCCTGAGGATGATTATTCCATAGTTTGGAGCACTCGAACAGGGCGAAAGTATTACGATAGTAAGGTTGGGGGGCTAGGGATAGATAAAATTGTTGCGGGAGATGCAAAAAAGAGGGGGCTCGCCCCTCTTTACATAGCTGGAATGTTAGTCATTCTTCTTCGAAGCGGCAGGATTCAGGCGAGTAACCATTGTTCGCAATTATTAGCCATCTCCTGCAATTCATTTATAAAAATACCGGCATGGTATCCGTCGCAAACCGCATGATGAACCTGCAAAGAAACAGGCAGCAAAATTTCGCCGGCTTGTTCAAAATATTTGCCGCACGTCGTAATCGGCAGCAAATACCGTCCATCCGTATAAATATTCAGATTGAACCCGGTAAAGCTAACCCAGGGAATACACGAAACATTGATCGTATTCGGCGGCTCATTTCCCTTTGCAGATAAGCCCTTCACTTCGCCATACCTGTTCATATCATCCAGGTAGTTTTGATAAAATACATCGAAGTCGTTCGAATAATCGGTCCACATAGTAGAAAACGTTTTGTCATCTTTATGAAAAAAGGTAAAGCTGGGCAACATCTGTTCCCAATCCCCCAACTCCCCTTCTTTATTGAAACAAATCCGAAATTCGCGGTGCGCATTCACCGTTTTTGTAACCATATAAAGAAACGCAGGATAAAGCTTGATACCTTTTGCCCGAAGGACTGGGAGCAATTGGGTAATGTTCAAGTTCGCCGTTATGCTGAATGTACATCTGGTCACATTCATATAATGCTCGAAGTACGCCCGTCTTTCCCATTTGTTCATATCGATTACAGTGAAGTTCAATTGGATAACCTCCTAAAATAATAAATTGCGTATTTTAGGAGGCTAACTCGCTTGCTCGTTTCATGTTACCATTCCCTTCCTCGCTTTAGGGCTATTTCCATGCCCATGACATAAGTATATAGCTATATTCGATGGATGGAAACGGGCTACTTAGGCCTATATTATAATCTGAGTGGATATGAGACGTTAAATAAAGACCAATGGCATTCAATTCGTCGTACAAATGAATGCTCATCAATGGCATAATTAATTCATGGAAGAGTTAACCTATGCTTTCTTTTCCAAATATAAAGGGGGTACCATTATGGGTAAAGACATATTACTCAATCAACTTCAGAGAGTTCCAAAACATAAAAAAGACATCTTGAAAAATCAATTTATAAATAAATTTATTATCACTGACACTGAATACTATCAAAATTATGTAAATGTCGGAGACGGATACTTTCTCTGGTGTTGTTTCAAACATCAAGGACACTTTTCTACTTTCTCTACAAACGAATTTGGAAGTGTTTTTGATAGTATAGAGACAAAAAATGTGCTGTTGTTCTGGGACTACTATATATCTCAAGATATTATGGATTGGGGACGTAATGAGTTGTTTCATTGTTCCAAACAATTTCTTGTCAATAATTTAAGTGCTTTTCCGCAAGATTTTTATGTGTTTGATGAAATATTGAAATGGGTCGTTATTAGTACTCACGAACAACAAAATGAACATGGAGATACTGGGTTTGTCATTAAGTTAGAGTAAATTGCAATTTTAAGTACATTTAAAATTCATGTACGGAGTTTCGTAACAACTAAAGGGTGCAAAATGG
>NZ_JAMZAW010000070.1 GCF_024158745.1 Paenibacillus tyrphae
AAGCTCGCTATATATCCTTTCTCGCTCCGCTTGTCTTCGACAAAAGTCGCTCCAAAAAATATATACCTCGCGGTATCAACTAGTAAAACTAAGGATGATTCAGCTTTACGCTTTGTTTCGTTATCCAGTTTTCAAGGAACAAATCGTCGCTGTTATTAATAGCGACAAAGTTTATCTTACCACACTCGCCTACTCTTTTCAAGAGGCAAGTTTTGGTGGAGCCAAGCGGGATCGAACCGCTGACCTCCTGCTTGCAAGGCAGGCGCTCTCCCAGCTGAGCTATGGCCCCATGCTATATTATGAAGTTAGCTGGTGGGCCCTAGTGGACTCGAACCACCGACCTCACCCTTATCAGGGGTGCGCTCTAACCAGCTGAGCTAAGGGCCCATAATATTCGTATGCATAATTAGTTTCATAAGAAAAGCCCACCCTTGGTGGGCTTGCTTGGCGACGTCCTACTCTCCCAGGACCCTGCGGTCCAAGTACCATCGGCGCTGGAAGGCTTAACGGTCGTGTTCGGGATGGGTACGCGTGGTTCCCTTCCGCCATCATCACCAAACGAATTACTTATGAAGGAAAGGCATTGCACCTTTCAAAACTGAACACGAGTGAGTGTCTTGCGACTGAGTCGCAGATTTGTCCGATGACCTACAGTCATCATGGACTCCATAGAAAGGAGGTGATCCAGCCGCACCTTCCG
>NZ_JAMZAW010000071.1 GCF_024158745.1 Paenibacillus tyrphae
CCGGTACGAGGACAGTGTCAGGTGGGCAGTTTGACTGGGGCGGTCGCCTCCTAAAATGTAACGGAGGCGCCCCAAGGTTCCCTCAGAATGGTTGGAAATCATTCGAAGAGTGCAAAGGCATAAGGGAGCTTGACTGCGAGACAAACAGGTCGAGCAGGGACGAAAGTCGGGCTTAGTGATCCGGTGGTACCGAATGGAAGGGCCATCGCTCAACGGATAAAAGCTACCCTGGGGATAACAGGCTTATCTCCCCCAAGAGTCCACATCGACGGGGAGGTTTGGCACCTCGATGTCGGCTCATCGCATCCTGGGGCTGAAGTAGGTCCCAAGGGTTGGGCTGTTCGCCCATTAAAGCGGTACGCGAGCTGGGTTCAGAACGTCGTGAGACAGTTCGGTCCCTATCTGTCGCGGGCGTAGGAAATTTGAGAGGAGCTGTCCTTAGTACGAGAGGACCGGGATGGACGTACCGCTGGTGTACCAGTTGTTCCGCCAGGAGCACGGCTGGATAGCCAAGTACGGAAGGGATAAGCGCTGAAAGCATCTAAGCGTGAAGCCCCCCTCAAGATGAGATTTCCCAGTATGTAAGACCCCTTGTAGACGACGAGGTTGATAGGTTCGGGGTGGAAGCACGGCAACGTGTGCAGCTGACGAATACTAATCGGTCGAGGGCTTATCC
>NZ_JAMZAW010000072.1 GCF_024158745.1 Paenibacillus tyrphae
AAGGCTGGGCTGTGATGGGGAGGGAAAATTACAGTACCGAAGGTCATGAGTTCAAGCTGCCAAGAAAAGCCTCTAGCCAGGGAGAAGGTGCCCGTACCGCAAACCGACACAGGTAGGCGAGCAGAGCATGCTAAGGCGCGCGGAAGAACTCTCGTTAAGGAACTCGGCAAAATGACCCCGTAACTTCGGGAGAAGGGGTGCCTCGGTAGGGTGAATAGCCCGAGGGGGCCGCAGTGAAAAGGCCCAAGCGACTGTTTAGCAAAAACACAGGTCTGTGCGAAGCCGCAAGGCGAAGTATACGGGCTGACGCCTGCCCGGTGCTGGAAGGTTAAGGGGAGCGGTTAGGAGCAATCCGAAGCTGTGAACCGAAGCCCCAGTAAACGGCGGCCGTAACTATAACGGTCCTAAGGTAGCGAAATTCCTTGTCAGGTAAATTCTGACCCGCACGAATGGCGTAACGACTTGGGCGCTGTCTCAACGAGAGATCCGGTGAAATTTTAATACCTGTGAAGATGCAGGTTACCCGCGACAAGACGGAAAGACCCCATGGAGCTTTACTGCAGCTTGATATTGGACTTTGGTACGATCTGTACAGGATAGGTGGGAGCCT
>NZ_JAMZAW010000073.1 GCF_024158745.1 Paenibacillus tyrphae
TAGATGACATAGGCCAAGTCGTCCGCGCCGGATACCGGCTCCAGGTTCGAGCCGTCGGCATGGTAGTTCGCCTCCTCGTCCGCCGCAAGCACCGTAACGTCCTTCAGGTCGGCGGCGATGCGCTCGCGAAGCTGTTCCTGCGTCAGCAGCAGCTTCGCGCCCGAATCCTCCAGCATGTAGCGGATGCGGTCTTCCGGATACTCCGGATCGATTGGCACATACGCGCCGCCGGCTTTGAGGATAGCGAATACGCTGACGACCATCTCCAGCGAGCGCTCGACCATCAGGCCGACGAACCGGTCGCGCTGCACCCCGGCGCTGCGCAGCGTGCGGGCGAGGCGGTTGGCCCGCTCGTTCAGCTCGCGGTACGTCAGCCGCTGGCCTTCGCAATAGACAGCAACCCGCTCCGGCGTCCGCGCCGTTTGTTCCTCCAGCAACTGGTAGATCGTCTTCTCGCGAGGCGAGTTGACCGCGGTGTCGTTGAACGCATGCAAAATCTGCTCCTTCTCCGCCCCGCTCACCAGCTCCAGCTCGTGAATGCGGATATCCGGGTTCGCCACGACCTGCTCCAGCAG
>NZ_JAMZAW010000074.1 GCF_024158745.1 Paenibacillus tyrphae
ATGGTGGGCTCAAGCGTCTGCCTGTTGACGCCGGGCGGAGAGAAAAACCCGGAGCTTATGTTGCAGGCGATCCGCCGTTATGGCGTGACCACGATGCACTTTGTACCGGCCATGCTTCATGCGTTCCTGGATTACGCGGAGCAGCAGGCGAAGCAAACGGTCGCTGAACAAACGTCCAGCCTGCGCCATGTATTCGCCAGTGGAGAGGCGCTGCCGCCGCAGCACGTGGCCCGCTTCCAAGAGGCGATTGGCCGGGTGAACCGGACGCGTCTGATCAATCTGTACGGACCGACGGAGGCAACGGTGGACGTCTCGTACTTTGATTGCGAGCCGGATGAGTCCTATGCGGTGATTCCAATCGGCAGGCCGGTGCACAATACACGGCTGTATATCCTGAAGGAAGGAACGGAGCAGTTGCAGCCGGTCGGGGTGGCAGGCGAGCTGTGCATCGCCGGGGTGCAGGTGGCAAGAGGCTACTTAAACCGTCCGGAATTAACGGCGGAAAAGTTTACGGCTGATCCATTTGTGGCAGGCGAGCGGATGTACCGGACCGGAGACCTGGCCCGATGGCT
>NZ_JAMZAW010000075.1 GCF_024158745.1 Paenibacillus tyrphae
ATTTCTCCAGCCTCATTTTGATAACCAATGCGCCTGCTTTCCTGTTCAACGCTTCAAAATGCTCCCTAATAAGCTGAAAGTCGTATTGATCGGCTGTCTCTAACAGTTGACGCGACTCCTCAGCGCTACACCAACGGTAATAGCCGCTTGCACTTACTTCGGCAATCTGACAGAGGTAACGTGTTAAACGTCGTAAATCATGCTTACGAATCGTTTGATGAATGAGCTGAAAGCGCTCGGAAGGCGTCAACTCCTTACTTTTTCGCCTTTCGAGCGCTTCTAGCTTTTTTAATAGCTCGTTCTCCGCTTCGAGGAGTTTAATCCGAGCTTCTGCTTGTTGTAGCTTCTCTTCTACTGACGATTCCGTTTTTGATCGTCTACCCGTACTTCCAAGGCCTCGGCGCTCTTCTAACAAGCCAGCCTCACCGTACTTAGCGTAGGTCTCTCTCCAGCGATAGAGGCTTTCTGTAGGTGTTCTCTGGCCAACGAGTTCGATACTAAATCCTGCTTTCAAAAAAATCTCCATTGGTGGCTCTCCTGCCTGG
>NZ_JAMZAW010000076.1 GCF_024158745.1 Paenibacillus tyrphae
AATCATAAAAAGATTCGTCGTATCATGCGCAAGTTTGGGTTAGTAGCTACGATCCGTCAAACCAATCCCTATCGCAAAATGGCTAAAGCGACGCAAGAACATCGTACATGTCCTAATCTCCTGGAACGTCAGTTTGATCAAGGAGAACCAGAGAAGGTCCTCCTTACAGACATCACATACATGCGCTATGGTAACGGTCAGTGGGCATATCTTTCTTGTGTGAAAGACGGTGCTACGAAGCAGATTCTGGCACACTATCTATCTTCAACGTTGGAGCTATCCTTAGTTGAACGGACAATGGCTCGCCTACTCAAACGATTGGATGGAAATATTCATCCAGATGCCATCTTCCATTCTGACCAGGGTGTGCACTATACGCACCCGAAAACCCGCCTCCTCATCGCCGAAGCTGGGTTTAAGCAGTCGATGTCTCGTAAAGGGAACTGCTGGGATAATGCGTCCATGGAGACGTTCTTTGGTCATATGAAGGACGAGCTCGACTACAAGGACTGTAAATCTCTTAAAGAG
>NZ_JAMZAW010000077.1 GCF_024158745.1 Paenibacillus tyrphae
CAAAAGATATATACCTCGCGGTATCAACTAGTAAAACTAAGGATGATTCAGCTTTACGCTTTGTTTCGTTATCCAGTTTTCAAGGAACAAATCTTAAATCATCATGGTGGAGCCAAGCGGGATCGAACCGCTGACCTCCTGCTTGCAAGGCAGGCGCTCTCCCAGCTGAGCTATGGCCCCATGCTATATTATGAAGTTAACTGGTGGGCCCTAGTGGACTCGAACCACCGACCTCACCCTTATCAGGGGTGCGCTCTAACCAGCTGAGCTAAGGGCCCTTACTTTTGTTAATCATCCTGCTTAAAGCAGGTTCGCTTGGCGACGTCCTACTCTCCCAGGACCCTGCGGTCCAAGTACCATCGGCGCTGGAAGGCTTAACGGTCGTGTTCGGGATGGGTACGCGTGGTTCCCTTCCGCCATCATCACCAAACGAACTGAAAGGCATTGCACCTTTCAAAACTGAACAC
>NZ_JAMZAW010000078.1 GCF_024158745.1 Paenibacillus tyrphae
ATATGAAATGCGCCCACATCGAAACCGGCACCAAAGTGAACGAGAGCAATCTCAGGCTGCTTTTCTTCTGCGAGAACAGAGGTGTGCAGGACAATGGCTTCACGCACGATGTCTATCTTTTCTTTCGGATAGCCATGATGAGTCAGGAATTCATCCGCTGCATTGGCGCTGTCTACTTCGAAAGAATGTCCATGATCGCATCGTTCAGTCAGACCCAAATCATGGAAGATGGCCCCTAGATAAAATAACTCTGGATCGAATTTCATTGCTTCCCTTTGGGCCAGAAGACCGCCGAACTTGTAAGTTCGAAGACAATGATTGAATAGAAACTTTGGTGACAACTCCAAAACCAACTCAGTTGCTTTTTTACACAACGAACTGTCAGGAACT
>NZ_JAMZAW010000079.1 GCF_024158745.1 Paenibacillus tyrphae
GTATGCTCGTTATATATCTTTTCTCGCTCCGCTTGTCTTCGACAAAAGTCGCTCCAAAACATATATACCTCGCGGTATCAACTAGTAAAACTAAGGATGATTCTAAGCTTAACTTGAAGTTGTTTTCGCTATCTAGTTTTCAAGGAACAATCTCTTCGCTCTCTCGAGCGGAAGATCATCATAAAATAGGTCCTCATGTCACTCAAGCATTAAATGCTGCCAACATTGGTTCCCCATGCCATGTTTGAAAGAGACTTTGCTCTCTCAAAACTGAGCAACGAGTAACGTGCTTATTATGTCCGTCGCCCTACAGACGACATGGACTCCATAGAAAGGAGGTGATCCAGCCGCACCTTCC
>NZ_JAMZAW010000008.1 GCF_024158745.1 Paenibacillus tyrphae
ACCGGTGCTCAAGGACCTCAAGGCGACCAAGGGCCGCAAGGTGCTACTGGCGTTCAAGGACCTCAAGGAGACCAAGGACCTCAAGGTGCTACTGGCGCTCAAGGACCTCAGGGCGATCAAGGGCCGCAAGGTGCTACTGGCGCTCAAGGACCTCAGGGTGATCAAGGACCGCAAGGTGCTACGGGTGCTCAAGGACCTCAGGGTGATCAAGGACCGCAAGGTGCTACGGGTGCTCAAGGACCTCAAGGCGATCAAGGACCGCAAGGTGCTACCGGCGCTACTGGTGCTCAAGGGCCTCAAGGCGACCAAGGACCGCAAGGTGCTACCGGCGCTACTGGTGCTCAAGGACCTCAAGGCGATCAAGGACCGCAAGGTGCTACCGGCGCTACTGGTGCTCAAGGGCCTCAAGGCGACCAAGGACCGCAAGGTGCTACTGGCGCTACTGGTGCTCATGGACCTCAAGGCGATCAAGGACCGCAAGGTGCTACCGGCGCTACTGGTGCTCAAGGGCCTCAAGGCGATCAAGGACCACAAGGTGTTACCGGCGCTACTGGTGCTCAAGGGCCTCAAGGCGACCAAGGACCGCAAGGTGCTACTGGCGCTACTGGTGATCAAGGGCCTCAGGGCGACCAAGGACCGCAAGGTGCTACTGGCGCTACTGGTGATCAAGGGCCTCAGGGCGAACAAGGACCGCAAGGTGCTACCGGTGCTACGGGTGCTCAAGGGCCTCAGGGCGACCAAGGACCGCAAGGTGCTACTGGCGCTACTGGTGATCAAGGGCCTCAGGGCGACCAAGGACCGCAAGGTGCTACCGGTGCTACGGGTGCTCAAGGACCTCAGGGCGATCAAGGACCGCAAGGTGCTACTGGCGCTACCGGCGATCAAGGGCCTCAGGGCGACCAAGGACCGCAAGGTGCTACTGGCGCTACTGGTGCTCAAGGACCTCAAGGCGATCAAGGACCGCAAGGTGCTACCGGCGCTACTGGTGCTCAAGGGCCTCAGGGCGAACAAGGACCGCAAGGTGCTACTGGCGCTACGGGTGATCAAGGGCCTCAGGGCGAACAAGGACCGCAAGGTGCTACCGGTGCTACTGGTGCTCAAGGACCTCAGGGCGATCAAGGACCGCAAGGTGCTACTGGCGCTACCGGCGATCAAGGGCCTCAAGGCGAACAAGGACCGCAAGGTGCTACTGGCGCTACTGGTGCTCAAGGACCGCAGGGCGACCAAGGGCCGCAAGGTGCTACCGGCGCTACTGGTGCTCAAGGACCTCAAGGCGATCAAGGACCGCAAGGTGCTACCGGCGCTACTGGTGCTCAAGGGCCTCAAGGCGATCAAGGACCGCAAGGTGCTACTGGCGCTACCGGTGATCAAGGACCTCAAGGCGACCAAGGACCGCAAGGTGCTACCGGCGCTACTGGTGCTCAAGGACCTCAAGGCGACCAAGGACCGCAAGGTGCTACTGGCGCTACTGGTGCTCAAGGACCTCAGGGCGAACAAGGACCGCAAGGTGTTACCGGCGCTACTGGCGCTCAAGGGCCGCAAGGTGCTACTGGTGCAACCGGTGCTGCTGGTGCTCAAGGGCCTCAAGGCGATCAAGGACCGCAAGGTGCTACTGGTGCTCAAGGGCCTCAAGGTGAAACCGGTGCAACCGGTGCTACTGGCGCTCAAGGACCGCAAGGCGAACAAGGACCGCAAGGGCCGCTTTAAGGCGAAACTTGTGCATCCGGCCGTATGATCTTTATTTATAACAGATAAGTTCCGTCAATATGAACTGGCTGTCGAGGGCTTCTCTCGACAGCCAGTTTTTTAATCTATAGCTCGGAAACTGTAAAAAACGAGGGATACATCGTGATCAATCCTATACCTTTATCACCAAACGTTGGAAAATTTGCCTTTGCATGATTATCAAAAATGAATGGCGAATTATTGCAAGATGCTTGGATGCAGCAAAATCCATCATCGATTACGTTTCGATTTACGATACAGGCTCTACAGACGGAACACAGCAAATTATTGGAAATCCTTGCACAGAGCGCGGCATACCCGGCACCGTTTACTTTGAGCCTTTTCAGAATCTTACCAAAGGTCGATTATCTGCTCCTACTTGAGCAGAATATCCACCGTTCCCGGCTGCGTGGTGATTATCTCGGGGACAAAAGGAAAGCTCGACCATTTATCTGGCACAAACGTATTTCTGTTGGCGAACCATGCTTCAACCTTGCATGGACAAACGATTAAAGAAGGTGGAACAACGTCCACCATTGCATTTTCCATATTTGTTGAACCAGCAGGAAGAGCAGTATGTACCATCTCGCCCGAGGCAAGGAAAATCCATGATTGAGCATGACGTTCAGATTATGGCGTTTATAAGTACCTGCCGGACTAAGAGCTTGTCCTTTGTGCTTTTCACATTGACCATAAGCGGTTATTGGGCCGTGAAGCCGCTGTCCGGCTGCAATCGATTACGGAGCATTTGCCGGCCTCTATCGCATTAGTGCCAACTATTACAGGCAACTGTGCTTCCCTAAACAACAAAAAGGCAGATAATAGCCTGCCTTTGCTGATAACGCAGTATCGCTTAGTGTACAGCCCCTGTCTGATGTTTGCAAAGAATGTGCAAGAATATCTTATGCGCGAGAGGGCGGGAACTCGGCAGCGACAGAATCCGCGCGCACTCCTAAGTGACGAATTGGCAAAACAAAGCAAACCTTGAATGGCCGGAAGCTTGCGCAGATAAATGGCAGGCCAAGCCCTCCTGATCTGGCTTCCTACATAACAACTCGCGATAAAGACCTGTTACGCATGGCGCATTGTCCTGACGGAGCAGCCCGCGCAGCAACGTCCCGATGGTCGGCGCTTCGTACATTAAATTCGACAGTTGAAACCAGGAAGTTACCCAGGCGGCCTCTTCGCTAAAAACGACCGTTTCGAACGGCTTTATCCGGGAAACCGTCCCATACAGAAGATCGGCCGCATGCTCCCGCATCCCCTCTGGGTCCGGCTGCCTATGCAGCATTTCCCAGTATAGCTGTTCGATGAACTGCGTTTCCGGACCGATAGTCCGGTAACAGACAACCTCCAGCGCAAGGAAGGGTCGTTTTTGAGCGAATAAATCGTCTTCGAAAAATCAGTTACGGTCTTAACTTTTGCCGCCAAGACCGAGGGAATGCTTAAAGCTCATCTTCGACGTGCTGTCGTAGAAAGGAAAATCCTGTACATCTCCCCCGTTCGGAACAATGCGGATTTTCTGTCCGAACAACTAATATAACCGCTCCAATCGACATTTGTCACTGGAAAGGTCCGTAGTTATTCGAGCTGCGGGTGACGATCACGGGGAAACCGTACGTTTCGAAGTACGCGCGGGTAAGCAGATCCGCCTCCGCCATGCTTGCCGAGTAAGGACTGTTAGGAGCAAGCGGCGCCGTCTTCGTAAAGAGCCCCTCCGGCTGAAGCGTACCATACATCTCGTCGGTGGAAATTTGAATAAGCCGGGCAACACCCTGCCGCCGTGCCGCTTCCAGCAGCACTTGCGTTCCAAGAACGTTTGTTCTGACGCCCCTCTTCCACATCATCCAGGTTGCGCAAATCGCCCGCATAGGTCAGCAGATCGAGATTGACGACGATACGCTCCCGCCAGTAACGCACGAAATTACTGCCAATGAACCCCATCCCGTCGGTTACAAGGACCCGCCTCATGACGAGGCCTCCCCTGCCATTCTTTGGGCGGCCTCCCTGAACGAAAGGTGGGTTCCCGCATCAATCCACCATCCGCTCAGAATGCCGTAGGAGAGCATGCCACGGGTCGCATACATATTGTTCACATCAGTAATTTCCATTTCGCCTCTCGCGGAAGGCCGGACCGTTCGGATGATGTCAAACACCCCGGCGTCGAACATATAGATGCCGGTCACGCAGTAGGACGATTTCGGCAATTTCGGCTTCTCCTCAATCCGCACAATGCGCGAGCCGTCCATCACCGGTACTCCGTACCTGCAGGGATCTTCAACTTCTTTTAAGAACACGCGGGCTTGCTCCGGCTGCTCCCTGAAGCGGGCAAATTCCTCCGTCAGCGAGTCTTCGAACAGGTTGTCGCCGAGAAGCACAACGAATTTTTCCCCGGGATTCACGAAGTCCTCTGCCAAGGCAAGAGCCTGAGCGATGCCTCCCGGCTCTTCCTGCACTTTAAACGACATACGGACGTTCCACTCCCGGCCGCTGCCGATATAGTCCATAAACAATCCGCCGGAATGTTTTCCAGTAACGAGCAAAATATCGCAGATTCCCGCCTCGGCCATTTTGGAAATCGCATAATGAATCATCGGGTAAGGACCGACAGGCAATAGATGCTTATTAAGAAACCGGGTCATCGGCTTTAACCGGGTACCTGATCCTCCGGCAAGAATAACTCCTTTCATCAAGCGGCCGCCCCTTTCTGCACAATGGTTGACATATTTTTTAGCATAGTTAAATGATATGCTCCCATTGATAGAAGCTTATGGACGCTTATCGCATAAGGCGAAAAAATTGGCTCTTATCCTTGCTGGCGTGGTAGGCGGGAACACTTCGCATACTCCTTTTCCCTCTTTCTCATTTTGCATCAACCGCTGTGCTTGCCGTTTCTACCGTAGTTTTGTGTTACCTTTTCTTTATCAAAGGAAAAGCATCCCCAACCGCGATTGCGGTTAGAAATGCTCCTCACCTTGCTCCCCTCCTCTAGCGCGGACGGAGGACAAGCGTCGCTTTCGTATGAGCCGCAACATCCGCCTCATCGAAATACATGGTTTTGTAGCGCCCGGTGAGCCACATCGAGGTTTGATCCGAATAATGCGCGCTCCCGAGCTGACCGGAGGCTCCCATGATCATAATCTCCTCCGATGCTTTTAAGTTGGAGAGGTCGGCCGTAAAGCGCCATGGGGCCCCGACAACTACCTCGTAGGGCCACTCTTTGCGTGTGTAGGAGGCAGCGCCGACGGTAACGTTGCTTCCGCCGTACGGGTGCGGACCGTCATTAAACATCAGATTGAGCGGTTTCATCGCGCCGAGCGGATGCTTGAACGTCAGCGTATGAATCGCTCCCCACACCCATTTTTCCTGCTTGCCGCCAAACTGCTGCTCCAAGAGGCGCAGAGCCTCCTTGAAGCCGTCAAGCAGCGCCTGCTCGATCGTGCCGTCAGTGCCTGCCAGCCATTTGCTGTTTTTGCCCGCGAACAGCTCGTTTATCGCTCTGCCACTCAATCCGGTAGACAGGAAATCGGCGTAGAGAGTCGGTCCAAGCTGGGGCTCGAGCAGCTTCTGCATCGTCTTGTTCAGCGTGGTGTGGAATAGGGACGGACCGACCAGATCGGGGGCGTCGACCGGGTCCTGCATCCATTCCTCCAGCGTACGCAGCGCCTGCTGCTGGGACGCGTTCCAGGAGCCCCGCTTCAAAATGGGCAGCCAAATATCCCGATACTGGACCGCCTGCAGGTTTTCCCAGTCCCCCTGGATACGCTGCATGTCTTGCAGCGTCAATCGCGCTTTCTCCCGCAGCATCTCGTGAATCCGGTCGGCGCGATACGATTCCGACCAGTTGCTGGTAATAAAATACGGGTACTTGTCATCAACCACACGGTTGTTGGCAGTGGCAATGTAACCTTCTGAAGGATTCCAGGCGTGCGGCAGTTCCTCCCATGGGATATATGATTTCCACTCGTACTCGTCGGTCCAGCCGGGCACCGGCTGCATGCCGTCCCCCTTAGCGCGGATCGGAATCCGACCGTTTGCCCGCCAGCCAATGTTCCCTTGATCGTCCGCATACACAATGTTCTGGGCGGGCGCGGCAAAAAGACGCATCGCTTGTTCAAATTCGCCGTGGTTTTTGGCTTTGTTCATCATCAGCCAGGCGGTGATCTCATTGCCGGGTCCGGTGTCATAGGCGGTCCATCGGAGAGCCAGAGGCTGGCCGATCTGTTCCGACAAACCGATTTCCTTGACGATGTCCGTAATAATGGGGCCGTGCCGGGTGATTACCGTTTCGCCCCGAACGGGCTCCGCTCTTCCCTTGACGCGATACATTTCTTCAATCACGATGGCGTCTTCGTAACGGCCCGCATATTCGAACTGGTGCGGATTGTTGGGATTCGGCTTCTCCATGTACAGGTCCTGCACGTCAGGGTTCAAGTTGGTAAAGCCCCAGGCGATGTGCTCGTTATGCCCGGCTACGACACCCGGCAGCCCCGGGAAAACTACACCAGTTACGCTGTACTGCCCGGAGACGGTCAGATGATTTTGGTAAAAAATTGAAGGAGCGCCCAACTGCAAATGCATATCGTTGGCGAGCAGCGGCTTGCCGGTTACGCTCTTGCTTCCAGCAACTACCCAGTTGTTGCTGCCGAGCCCCTCGCCGGGAATGCCGTATCGGCGCGATGCGTCAATCAGGCCGACGAGCTTCCGCGCGTCCCCGTCCTTCAGAGAGACGGCTCCTCCTTCAACCGGCCTGATCTCCGGGAAGAGCGATTGCGTCTTGTCGAAGCCGAGCTTCTTCAAGGCCGAACTTACGAACAGCTCCGTAACGGCGTTATCGCCCAGATACCATGCCATGTTCTTGCCGATGGCGATCGAATCGATGATCCGCCATGGCTCGAAAGGCGCGCCGGTCAATGTATACTCGATCGGCAGCGGGCCCGTTTCCCGAAAAGCGTTGACGCCGTCCGCATAGGCCTGCAGCGCTTCCTTGGTCCGTTCGTCCAGCTTCGGAAGCAGTTGGTCGGCCATTCGTTTGAACCCGATCGTGCGGTTAAACCGGTCCTGCGGCAGCAAGGCTTCGCCGAACACTTCGGCCAGCGTTCCGCTGACGGAACGACGCGCCAGCTCCATCTGCCAAAGGCGGTCCTGAGCATGGACATACCCTTGAGCAAACATTAAATCACGCTCGTTCGCAGCGTAAATGTGCGGAATCCCGTAATCGTCCCGCATGACGGACACCGGCTTGGATACGCTCAAAATCAGTTCGCCGTCGGTCTTCGCGAGCGCATGGCGGACAAACCAATAGCTGCCTCCGCTTGCGATGGCCCCTAACGCCAAAACACCGGATAAAGAGAACAGCAGTATTTTTTTCGCTTTGGACAAGTGAACCTCCCCCTTTAATGAATGAATGATCAGTCCTTCGATTAGGCCAATATATTTCTATATATTCCCATATGGATTTATTTTTCCTATTCTCCGCATTTTTTGTTCTTCCTTGCCTCGTCTAACGGAAGCCGAACATACATACTTTGCCAATCCTCCGTTCATACTAATTTTCAAACGCTGGAAAAAAGAAGGCGATCGCGGTGCTGCTCCTGACTTTTTTATCGTTGCTTCGCAAGTCCAAGCGGCCGAAGTCCGAGTCGGCTTCTGCTCCGCCCCCGCCGTCACAGCCGAGCGGACGTCTGTCTTCCCGTCTGGAAGACAATCTGGACGAGCTGCGCCGGGTGTTCGGCAACAGCTCGGACGTCATTTTTCGCGAATTCACACTGGGAGCCTCGGGCGAAACGAAAGCAGCCGTCGTGTACACCGAATGTATTGCTAACAGCGAAATCGTGCAGCGGCTGCTCGAAAACCTGATGATCCAAGCCAGGGAAGTCGGGATCTCAGATGCCGCGGCCTCGCAGCCGTCGGGAATGGAGCGGCTGCTCCAGTTCACCGTCACGGTCGCATCCGCGAGAATCGAGACCGAGCTGGCGGCCTTGACCGGGAATATGCTGTCCGGACATACGATCGTGCTTCTGGACGGAGAGGCTGGCGCGCTTACGGTCGATACGAGACAGACGGAAGGCCGGGCGGTAAGCGAGTCGAACGTGCAGACGGTCGTCCGCGGTCCGCGGGATAGTTTTACCGAGTTAATCCGGATGAACACGACGCTGGTTCGCAGACGGATCAAGGACACGAGGCTTCGGGTGGAGAACGTACAGCTCGGCTGCGTGACCAGTACCGATGTCGCGTTGATGTACATTGACGGCATTGTGAATAAGAACGTGGTCGAGGAAGTGCGACAGCGATTAAAACGGATCGAAATCGACGGCATCCTGGAAAGCGGCAACATCGAAGAATTGATTCAGGACGAGACGTTTACGCCCTTTCCAACGATGTACAATACGGAGCGTCCCGATGTGGTCGCGGCGGGGCTGCTGGAAGGACGCGTCGCCATTCTGGTCGACGGAACCCCCGTAGCGCTGCTGGTCCCGGTCGTGTTCACGCAATTTTTCCAATCGGCCGAAGATTACTACAACCGATCGGATTTCGGATTTCTGCGCATGCTGCGCTTCGCCTCGCTGCTGATTTCCATGTTCGGTCCGGCGCTCTATATTGCGATCACAACCTACCATCAGGAGATGCTGCCTACCGTCCTTCTCGTAAGCTTGGCTGCCCAGCGGGAAGGCGTGCCGTTCCCGGCTTTTGTGGAAGCCTTCTTAATGGAAGCGACCTTTGAAATTTTGCGGGAAGCCGGGGTCCGGATGCCCCGGGCCATCGGCTCGGCCATCTCCATTGTCGGCGCGCTCGTGCTGGGACAAGCCGCCGTCGAAGCCGGGTTCGTATCGGCCGCGATGGTTATTGTCGTTTCGATTACGGCGATTACCAGCTTTATCTTTCCTTCTTTTTCCATCTCGATTCCTGTACGTATTCTGCGCTTTCTGATGATGGCGGGAGCTTCCGTTTTCGGGCTGTACGGCATTTTCGTATTGATGGTATTGATCGCGCTGCACATGTGCAGCCTGCGCTCCTTCGGCGTGCCCTATATGTCTCCCCTCGCGCCCTACAGCCGGAAGGAGCAGCAAGATACATTCTTCCGCTTCCCGCTATGGATGCAGCGCTCGCGTCCCCGTTTTCTCCGGCCCTCCGATAAGATCCGGGAACGGAAATCGGACACTTCTCCGAAGTAAGCGCGCAGCGGGAAGCAACCGTGAAGGAAGTGAATTTGAGGGAAAGACTTATGTCAAAAACACGCATACCGCTCATGCTGCTTCTGGTCCTCGGCGCCGGCTTGATGACAGGCTGCTGGAACCGGCGGGAACTGAACGAGCTCGCCATCGCCGTGGCGATCGGCATCGACAAGGCCGGTAACCAGCATCAGGTGACGATCCAAGTCGTTAATCCAAGCGAAATCAGCAAAAAAACGAGCGGCGTCCCCTACGCTCCGGTTACGATCTATAAAATGCGGGGCGATACGATTGCAGAATGCATCCGCAAGCTGACGGTGGAATCGCCGCGGCTCATGTACTTGTCGCATGTGCGCCTGCTCGTCTTGAGCGAGGAGGTCGCCCGGGATGGCATCCGCCATGCGCTTGACTACTTCTCGCGAGACCGGGAATTCCGGCCGGACTTTTACGTCGCCGTCTCGAAGCATACGACAGCCGAAACCATTCTTAGCCTCTTCACCCAGTTGGAAAAAATTCCGGCCAATCAGCTGTACGATTCCTTGAAGAATTCGGAAAAATATTGGGCTCCGACGATCGGCATCCATCTGGACGAATTAATTGACGATCTGATCAAAGAAGGCGTTCATCCCGTGCTGACCGGCATCTCGGTCATAGGCGATCAGGCTAAAGGGAAATCCAATGAAAACGTAGGCAATATCGCGATGCCGACGCATCTCCAATTCACCTCCATCGGCGTCTTTAACAAGGACCGGTTAATCGGCTGGATGAATGAAACGGACAGCAAAGGCTACAATTACATTAAGGGCAATGTGAAAGGAACGGTCGGCAGTCTGCTTTTGGACGAGAATAAGAAGGAACGGGTAAGCAATGAGTTGATCAAGAGCAGCACGAAAACGACCGGCACCCTTGTAGGCGGCCGCCCTCATATTAAGGTCGTTATTACAGGGGAAGGCAATATTGCCGAGGTGGAAACTTCCAAGGTCGACCTGTCTCTGGCGAAGCCCGTCCTTGAGCTAGAGCATACGATGAACCGGAAAATCGAGGAGCTGGCGCATCGCAGCATCAAGAAAGCACAGCAGCAGTTCAAAACCGACATTTTCGGTTTTGGAGAAGTGATGCGCCGTTCGGAGCCCGCTTTTTGGAAAAAGGAAAAAGCCCGGTGGCCCGAGTATTTCCAAAAGCTGACCGTCGATGTCAAATCCGATATCAAGCTTCGCCGGAGCGGCCGGGTGGGGAATTCGTTCATTCGCGAGATGGAAAAACCGGCGCCAAAGGAATGAGCCTCGCATGTGGAAAGTGACGGGGGTGCTTGTCGCCTCCTTCCTGCTTTGTCTGCCGGACACCGTTCGGTTATGGAAACAAAAGCTGTTCAAAGAGCTTGCCGTCTTCCTCGTCCTGGCCGGCATTGCCACCGCCCTCTGTATCGCCACGGTACTGGATATCGAGCTGTTAAGCCCGCTGGAGGCGCTCCGGTTCGTATACGAACCCGTTGACAAATGGATCGTGAAGCTGCTGAAAAGTTTCTCATCATCCTAGAAAGGCGGTCGGTTTCATGCCGGGAAATCCAGTTATCAGCCTCAGGCAATTCGTCATTCTGGTGACGCTATTCTCCCTTGGTAGCGCCATCTTATACGTTCCTGGCGTTCTTAGTATCCACGCCAAGCAGGACGCATGGATTGCCGCTTTGATCGGCTGGGTGCTCGGGATCGGCATCGTGTGGATTTACGTGGCGCTTGCGAACCGCTACCCTCACCTGACGCTGGTACAGTGCAGCGAGCATGTGCTGGGACCTTGGCTCGGCAAGGCCGCAGGGCTGCTCTACTTATTATTTCCGTTCGTGCTGGCTGCGATCGTCATGCGGGATATCGGTGATTTTGTAACGATTGAGATGCTGAAGTTCACACCGGTGGAAATCATCGAGCTTTCCTTCACGTTCATCCTGATCGTCGGCGGCTATTATGGCTTGGAAACGATCTCCAGGATCGGCGAACTCATGTTCCCAATGATCATTTTTTTGTTTCTGTTTCTGGTCGTTTTCGTGAGCCCGCAGATCAAGATCGAGCAGGCCAAGCCTGTATTTGAGCACGGCATCACTCCCATTCTCATGGGCGTAAAGACGTACATCGGTTTTCCGTTCATGGAATTGTCCATTTTCCTTATGATTCTTCCTTATGTGAAGCGAACGTCGGGAGCCAAGGTCGCGCAAGCCTTTGTCGCGGGCACGGGAATCGGCGGCTTGATGCTGTTCGTCATCACGGCGGCGAGCATTCTGGTTCTGGGCCCCAGTCTGGCCGCGCGCGAAACGTATCCGAGCTATTTGCTGGCCAAAAAAATTAACGTCGGCGATTTTCTTCAGCGCATTGAAGCGTTTATGGCGGGAATCTGGTTTTTCAGCATTTACATGAAGCTTGTGCTGTGCCTTCTTGCGATTGCGCTCGGTATCGCCCAGTTGTGCCGGCTCAAGGACTACAGGCCGCTGCTCCTGCCGCTCGGGGTCATCATCTTCGTGTATTCACTGGCCATTTCACCGAATATGGCTTATATGGTCGAGCTGACCGGAAAGCTGTGGACGGCCTTCGCTCTGACCTTCTCGCTGCTCATCCCGCTCGTGCTGTTGATCGTCGGCTCCTTCCGTTCACGGAATTAAATTCCCTGCGCCGGCCGTCGATATTTTTTCCTTCCCGAAGCCCTTATCCCGTGCCATGACTTACATTCAAGTAACTAAGGCAACAACTTTTCAGTACTTATCAAACCGGACGGGTTATCGGTATAATAGCCATGTTCTTATATTCGATTCGGGGAGGCGGAGCTTCAATGAAATACCGCAAATTAGGCAATACCGGACTGAAGGTCAGCGAAATCAGTCTCGGCAGTTGGATGACGTACGGCGGCTATGTGGAGAACGACAAAGCCGTCCGTTCGATCGAACAAGCCTACGACTTAGGCGTCAATTTTTTCGATACGGCTAACGTATACGAACGGGGCGAAGCGGAGAAAGTCGTCGGCGAGGTGCTGAAAGCGTATCCCCGCGAATCTTATGTGCTGGCGACCAAAGTATTCTGGCCGATGGGCGAAGGCCCGAACGACCGCGGCCTGTCGCGCAAGCATGTCATCGAACAGTGTCACGCCAGCCTGAAGCGGCTTCAAACGGATTATTTGGACGTGTATTATTGCCACCGGTTCGACCCGGAGACGCCGCTGGAAGAGACGCTGCGCGCACTCGACGATCTGGTCACGCAGGGCAAAGTGCTCTATATTGGCGTCAGCGAGTGGACGGCCGCCCAGATGATCGAGGCCCATGCGATTGCGGACAAATATTTGCTGGACCGCATCGTCGTCAACCAGCCGGTATACAACCTGTTCAACCGGTATATTGAAAAAGAAGTCATCCCGACCGGCATCGCCAAAGGCATCGGCCAAGTCGTCTTCTCCCCATTGGCGCAAGGACTGCTGACCGGGAAATACCGCCGCGGGCAAACCCTGCCGCAGGAGAGCCGCGCCGTGAGCAAAGGCTGGGACGAGAAGCAATTGTCCGAAAGTCGCTTGGCCAAAGTCGAGCAGCTTGAAGCGGTTGCAGACGAGCTGGGCATCAAAGTATCGCAGCTCGCACTGGCTTGGATTTTGCGTCAGGACAACGTGGCGAGCGCGCTCGTCGGCGCCAGCCGTCCGGAGCAGGTCGTGGAGAACTGCGCGGCTTCCGGCATCGTGTTGCCTGCGGACGTACTCGATCAAATCGAAGCCATAATACAAGACTAGACAGCCGAGTAGCGCCTGCACGCACGGCACAACACAAAGACCCGGGACCTTTCGCATTGACGGGAAAGGCCCGGGTCATTTTGCCGTGATGCCGGGAATGGCTGAAATACGCAGTTTCTTCGCTAGTCGAAAGAGCGCCGCGCAGGCCATGAGCCCTGCAGCTTGCGGATCTGCACGATTTGCCCGATATGATACGCGTCGTGTACGACCAGACTCGTAACAGTAAGCGCTATCGTGGTTTTCGTGAGCGGCCGTTCCAAGTCGTCTTCGCTTAACTCTGCAAGCGCGGCCCGAACGGCCTTATGTACTTGTTCCAAACGGGCAGCCTCTTCCTCCCAAGTCTCTTCCCTTTCCCCGTACGCGGCAAACGTATCGTCGTTGGTCAACCCGTCGGGATAGTGCGGATCTTCGCCCGACAGCCGTTTTAGCAGACGTTCTTTATAGAACGTCAAATGCCGGACGGTTTCGCGGATCGTATTGGCTGCGGCTCCCTCCGGCCGCCAGTCGGCTTCGGCCTCCGTTACTCCCTTCAGCGCCTCGCGCATCGGCGGAAACCAGTCTTCCTTGTCATAGCAAATATCCCATTCGTGCAGGAGCAGCTCCTTCTTGTTCATTCCGTCTTCTCCTCCCGTTTAGCTATATTTGTAACCATCTATTTCGATTTTAGAGGTTACATCCATAATATACCACAGACAAAGCCGATTGTATAGAAGCTAGCGCAGGCCATATTTCCATGCTACAATAAGGGACAAAAAAGCTGGGATCGCAATGATATGGGATGATTTTCTCAACAGTGTGTGGCGGGATTGGCGCGGCAGCGGAAGAAGCGAGGACCGGCTGGAGAGCCCAGAATGGATCGGGCGATGGTTGTCCGAGCATCGGCTTACCGTCCCTCACCCGCCTTCGCCTCAAGAGATGGTTGAATTGAAAAAGCTGCGGGAGCTGCTGCTTCGCATCGTTCAAGCCTTCGCCGCAGGCTCGCAGCCCGAATCGGACGATCTCGGGGAATTAAACCGGGTCATGGCCGACGGACCGGTCGTTCGTCAGATCGTTCGGACGGACGAGCGTTATCGGCTGGACTACGTGCCGACCTTGCTCGGCTGGACGCAGATTAGAGCCGAAATCGCCGCTTCGTTCGCACGGACTTTGGCCGACAAAGATCCTGCCCGGATGCGCATATGCAGCAACCCCGACTGCTTGTGGGTTTATTACGACGACACCCGCAACCGGTCCAAGCGGTACTGCGACGACAAACTATGCGGCAATCTTATGAAGGTGCGCCGGTTTCGCGCACGCAAAAAGGCCGGGGATTGATATGTCCGCAACGGACGTTTAACCCCCGGCTCTCTCATGCTTTGCCTTGCATGAATTCTCTTTTCATTTCACAGTAACCCCGTTCAACAATACCGGCAGCCCCAAGCGAACCTCTTTTCTCCCAGTCCGTCCCCGTCTCGTATAGCGCATCATCTCTTTACTTTGGCCACGTCGGCTTTTGCCGCTGCGGTCCGAGCTGCTCGAACGCATAGGCAAGCCGGATCAGTACGGGCTCGCTGTACGCCTGCCCCGTAAACGTGACCGCAAGCGGCCGCCCGTCTGCGGTATAGCCGCCGGGAACGGCAATCGAGGGATAGCCTGCCGCAGCGGCAATCCCGGCCCCGGACGTCCCTGGGAACAGCAAAGCATCCAACTTGTGCCGAGCCATCGCCGCATCGATGCCCTCGGCGCGAGACAGCCGCAGGTCCTTTAGCCTGTCCTGAATATATTCCGCTTCGGTGAGCGTTCCCGACGTCTCTTCGGCGCGCATCAGTGTCGTTTGGCCGTATTTTAGCGTCTTCTCAAAATGCTTCGCATTAAAGGCGATCACATCGCGCAGCGAATGAACCGGCAGCTGCGGAGCAAGCTTGCTTAAGTAGGCGTTCACGTCCGCTTTGAATTCATAGCGGAACACGCTGGAGTGGAATGAAGCGAGCTCCTGCGCGGAAGGAATATCCGCCGGATCGATAACCTCCGCTCCGGCAAGCCGCAGAGCGGCGATGTGAGCTTCGAACGCCTGGCGTTCCTCCTCGCCCAGCTTGTCATGGTAGACCGCCCGCGGAATCCCGATCCGGGCTCCTTGCAATCCGTCCTTGTCCAGAAACTGCCGATAATCGGCAGGCACCCGGCCCAGCGACGCGCCCGTGATCGGATCGGCGGGATCTGTCCCGGTCATCGCCCCGAGAAGCAGCGCCGCGTCGGCCACCGTTCGGGCGAGCGGTCCCGCCGTATCTTGACTATGGGCCAGCGGAATGATTCCGCTGCGGCTGATTAACCCAAGCGTCGGCTTGATGCCGACGACCGAGCTGCTCGCCGCCGGGCTCAGAATCGAACCGGACGTTTCCGTCCCAACGGCCAGCGCGCACAGGTTCGCCGCCACAGCCACGCCGGACCCGGTGCTCGAACCGCCTGCTCCAAATTTGGAACCGTACGCGTTCAACACTTGGCCGCCGCGGGAGCTGTAGCCTCCCGGCATCCCTTGCGTCATGAAGTTCGCCCATTCCGTCATATTGGCTTTTCCCAGAATGACGGCCCCCGCCTCCCGCAGCCGCTTGACCAGGAAAGCGTCGCTTGATGCGTAATGTCCCTCCAGCGCAAGGGAGCCTGCGCTCGTATGCATTTTATCGGCCGTATCGATATTGTCCTTCAACAGCACCGGGATACCGTGCAAGGGCCCTCTCGGGCCTTGTGCCCGCCGCTCGGCATCCAGCGCTTCGGCGATCGCAAGCGCATCCGGATTAAGCTCCAGCACCGCATTCAGCGCTGGTCCCTGCTTGTCGTACGCCGCAATCCGCGCCATATACGCCCGGACCAGCTCCGCCGCGGTTCGTTCCCCGGATTCCATCGCCTGCTGCAAATCGCCGACCGTCGCTTCTTCGATCCATTCTTCGACAGGATAAACTTGCTTCGCCATCGCACATGCCCCCTCTTCAGCCTTTATGGTAAAGGTATTCCTTTCCATGTTCGAGAGAGCCGTGCCGAATTCCTTTTTCAACTTGTTTTTCCATCCTTCATCCTAACGTCAAGAAGCCCTACTCCATCAAGGAATAAGGCTTTCATGCGGGCCGGCACGCCGTCCCAGGCCCGGACGCCTCCCTCGCTCTTACCATCGGAGGAGCGCATACTTGGGGGGTGCCGCTTCTTCGACGCATTCCTCCGACTCGACAAGAGGGTCCGCTACCCGCTGGGAAACTGGATACGCATGCATCCGATCGGGCGCGTAAGGCCGAAGAAGCGATTGCAGCCTGTCCGGTTCACCGTTCATGGTCGGATCGAGCCACGTCTCGACGTCCCGTTCGTCCAAAATGACCGGCATCCGCTCGTCGTAATCGAACACCAGCCGGTTCGACCTCGTCGTCATGACCGTGCAGGTGCGGGTTTCTCCGCCCCGCGAATCCTTCCACACTTCATACAGTCCGGCCATGGCGAAGATGCCCCGGTCCTTCATGACGATGCGAATCGGGCGTCTTATTTTGCCCTCCGTTTTCCAGACATAAAAGCCGTTGCTCGGGATGATGCAGCGCTGCTTGCCGAACAGCTTGCGATACGCCGGTTTTTCATGTACGGCTGCACTGTCGGCGTTCACGGCGTCCTTCCCCCAGAACGGGACGAGCCCCCACCGGTGCTCCTCCAGCATCCGGCTTTCCGCTCCACGAAGAATTACGGCCACCTGCTGTGTCGGCGCAATGTTATATCGCGGCTTGTAAGCATAGGTTACCTGGCCGATCCGATAACGCTCCGACAGCTCCGGCAGCTCGGCCGTCAACGAAAAACGTTCGCACATGAAGAAACACCTCTTGTTTTTAATTCCAGTATCTTCATGTACAGAAATATTATGCATGCCCGGAACGGCGGCTTGCCGATTATTTCGGATTTTCGTCATGTGCGCAAAGCGTCCTCGTAGAACAAACGCGGATCGTTATGGTAAAATATAGGGGAGACGAGAAAGGAGACGGACCATGAAACCATACGAAATCCGGACTTACCAAGATTCCTACGAGATTTACGAGTTGATCGAGCACAGTACCCGTTCGTGGTTCAAAATCGCCCCGGAGCGCGGCGGAATTGTCATCAGCTTCGGGGCGAACGGTCAGGAGCTGCTTTATTTGGACAAACCGACGTTCGACGATCCGAACGCCAATATCCGCGGCGGCATACCCGTGCTGTTCCCGATTTCCGGGCAGCTCGCGGAAGGTTCCTACGAATGGAACGGACAGCGCTATAACATGAAAAATCACGGAGTCGCCCGCGTGCGCCCTTGGCGCGTCGAATCGACGGATACCCATGACGGCGCCGCCATTACGTTGACGCTCGCCAGCGACGCGGAAACGCGGGAATCGTACCCGTTCGACTTCGAGCTTCGGTTTACTTACCGGTTGAAGGACGGTCAATTGACCATCGAGCAGGAATACCGGAACGGCTCGGCAGAGCCGATGCCGATGTACCCCGGATTTCATCCGTATTTTGTCGCCGACCGCAAAGCGCTCGCCTACGAAACCGACGCGACGAAATACTTCGATTACAACGACGGAACGGAAAAAAGCTACGACGGCCGGATCATCGATCTCGATAAGCTGCCGGAATCGGTTGTTTTCCTGAATGCGCAGCGGCGGGATATTACCTTCAGCCCGGCGGAGCGCTTGGTTGTACGGATGACATACGGCGAGCCGTTCAAATATGTCGTGCTGTGGTCCGTAAGCGGCAAAAGCTTCGTCTGCGTCGAGCCGTGGATGGCCAAAACCGACGAGCTGAACCGGAAACAAGAGCTGGTAGAAGTACCGGCGGGTGACGTGCATAAGACGTTTTTGACCATCAGCCGCGTGTCCATTTAACGGATAAAAGCGGGTATCCCCGTTCATCCGACTTTTCTTGAGGAATGTCGATGATAACGGCGTTACCCGCTTATTTTCTTGAAATTCTTTATACGAATGACAAGTATCCCATTATATAGGATAAACCCGACATTGCCGTTGTCGAAAAAGTCTGAAAAATCGAATAACGAATCGAGTTGTGCGCTTACCCGGGAAATAGACCGTTCATTTCCCAGCTTTGCTTCATTTCCTGATTCTCTGTTATTGCCCCGCTTCCCCGCTCTTGGCAAACCCGGATGCGGCTTGGCGCTCCACGTCAAAGCGCGGATTTTCCTATCCGGTCTATCGCCTTCAGCACCAGCTCATAATAAGCTCCCGGATGGGGAACGAAATCCGCAGGTCCGACCATCCGCTCGACCGGTACCGTCACGCCGTTCTCATCCGATGCAATGCCTTCGATTCGGATCGGCTCCGATAACGTTCCTTGAGCCAGCTTCCGTGCTTGCTCAAGCGGAACCCGGTATAAGCCCGTGACTTCCTCCGGTTGTAAACGGTATTGGGTCAGCGGCTGCCGGTTCACATGAAGAAACACATGGCAGAACTCACGGTCGATGCATGCGTCGGAGATGACGTCCTCCTCGGCAAACAAGCCGAGGGAACCAACGCTTCGAACAGAACGCTTAGTCCAAGCTCCTCTTCCAGCTCGCGGACACCGTCTTCGACTGCTTCGCCTGCCAGCAGATGACCGGCGCAGGACGTATCGAGCAATGACGGAAACGTATCTTTGCCTGGATGCCGTTCTTGAAACAACAGCACCGCATCCGTATCCCCATCCGCAGGGTCCACAATCCAGCAATGAAAAGTTTGGTGCCACAGCCCCCGTGCATGAACCTCGGAGCGGGAAGCCTGTCCCGCCGGATTCATCCGTTCGTCAAAAATGTCAAAGATTTCTTCGCTTTGCGTCATGATGTTGTTCCTCCTCAGCTAGCTAAACCTCGTTGTATGGTTCTGCAACCCGTTCCCCGTCTAGTACCCGCGTACAGGGTCCACCCGATTCGCAAGCTCTCGTTCCCCCGCTTCCAGCTTACGCAGCGTGTCCAAGAAACCGCTCAGCGCCTCTTCCACGGAAGTGACGGCGGCTACGTGAGGTGTCACCCGGACATCCTTGCGTTTCCATAGCGGGGACGCATCGGGGAGCGGCTCCTCCTCGAACACGTCAAGTACCGCCAGACGAATATGGCCTTGATCAAGCGCTTCCAGCAGCGCAGCATGATCGACCGACGAGCCACGGCCGACGTTAATAAAGCCGGCCCCGTTCATCCGCGCGAAAAGCGCAGGCCCGAACAGCTTATCCGTTTGCTCGGTCAGCGGCAAAGTATTGATTATCCAGTCGGCGGCGGAAACGGCATCCCCGATGTTCGACAACGGATAAACACGATCCATATGCGGCTTCCTTTCCCCACGCATGGAAACGCCCGATACTTGAACTCCCAACGCCTGCAGCATCCGGGCAAGCTCTTGCCCGACGGAGCCGGTACCCATCACCGTCACCCGGCTTCCGGATAGTGGCAGCGGCGGAATCGGGCTCCAGCTCCTGTCCAACTGGCTGCGGGCAAACGCTTCGTGATGCTGGAGATCGGCAAGCATATGACCGAGGCAATATTCGCCTATTTTCTGTCCGAACGAGCCGGTCGTACGGGTGAGCAGCACGTCCGGCTTCCATGGCTTGCGGTACACGAATGCATCGACGCCCGCTCCGAGCGCGTGGACCCAACGGACCGATTCCAGATGAAAAGCCGGAACAGGCTTGAAGCCGACAAACGCATCGGCCCATGCCATATCGGCTTCGCTCACCTCGGATTCGGCGAGAAACCGGACTTGCTTGCCCGCGACTCCCGCCCATGCGGCTTCCAGCTCCCGGTACATCCGGCCCGTAAAGATAATGTTATGAATCTGCATGCAGCCCGTCACTCCGTCCGTTCTTTTTTGCAAATAACGTTTCTATCATAACCGCTTGGCAAAAGTGCTGCAAACTACTGCGCGTAGGTCCGCTTTTTACCGCAATCCCTATGCATTTCAACGCCTCGTCCCAGCAGTGCTTGCCTGCACAACTTCCCTCCACCTTAACCGTGGATGAGGTAGCGAAAGTTTTCGACGGACGCTTCCTTGTCCAGTGGCGACCGGTTCAAATGGTTATAAAAGCTGAAAGCAAATTTGAACGAATGGCCGAAATCCCATTCATGCTTGCCGAGATCTGCCGCCCAATAAGCCTGCTCTGTAGGCAGTGCCGCTGCCCGCTCGGCTTTCTTCAGCGGCAGACGGTCGACCGGCGAGACCAACCGGATCGGGTCCCCCGGCTGGAGGTCATGACTTCGCCGGAGAACCTTAACTAAAGTAAAGAGCGGAAGCAGCCCACGGCGGAATAACGATTCATAACCCAGATCCGACAAAATGTTCAAGGCATGCGAAAACGTAAACATGTGCCCGATCAGGTCATGGTGCGCCTCTGCACGATAGATTGTCTTAAACTGCGCCGCTTCGTTTAAAATAAATTCCGAGAGCTGTCGGGCGTTCTCCACCTTCGGAAACCGATCCTCTTCGTCCAGACCGAGCCGTCTTACCTCCGAAGCCGTATAGCCGAGCCATGACCGACCTGGGATTGTTTTTCAAAAGAACGAAGAAGCCCGCATATGCCGTCTATATTCTTCGCGCTGCCCCAGCCTCCGAGTTCATGGATGGCAAGCAAGCTGACTGCAGCGTAAATGACATTATGCCCGACCCAATGGAGCCGATCGATCGTAGGCTCGAGAGCTTCCAAAATGGACGATTCGGCCTGTCGAAGCGTACACCCGTTCGTCTTGAGGATGGCCGGAGTCCGCAAATGCCTCTTAATCATCGCTTTGGACTGATCGGTCAGGCTGCGCAGCGCCAGATCGGACAACCGGTTTTCTTTCGCGAAAAAATAACCGGCAATCGCGGCAGCGCCGAAATGGGCGTGCCATATATCCCCCGTTTCCTGCTTGCACATTGCAATCATCGTCAATCCGCTCTCTAACGGCAGCATCCGTTCCCCTCCTTTTCATACAACCTATATGCCATGACGGAACTTTTTTCGTCAAGCGGATTTTGCGGCCTTTTTGCTGAATATGCCGCCTGCCCGGGTGTTGAACGCATCGATCATCTCGTAGACGATTGGTACGATGACCAGCGTCAGAAACATTTAATGGAATATAATGTAATATTACGAAGAAATGTATTCCTTGTTTTTCAATGAAAAATCAGTTTGCTGATTCACTTACCCACTCCTCCGCCCTGTCCGGTACTTTGCGCTTCGTTTATCGAAATGTTCCCGTTCGCCGCATGCAAGCGGATGAGATGGGCACCGGAGCCGACCGTTCCTGTCGCTGCATTAGCGGTTACATTCATAGGCATCCCGGCGGTTACCCGGCCTTTGGGGCTGGAGCCGTCGATGCGGAAGTCGCCCTGCGCAGGAACCTCGACGGTGATGTCACCCTGCTTCGAATCCACATTCCAATCTCCCCGGACCGTCGAGCCGCTCACCGTAATTGGACTATCGGAGGCGACGATGTTAACCTTGCCGCCTGCTTCAGACAGCCGGATCGAACCGCCTGATACATGCATCCCGGTATCGCCTTGAATATGGTCCGCTTGGACTTGGGCGTCCGTCGTACGGACCAATACGTTTGCCCCGATATCCGAAACCGTCACTTTTCCGTTCGAAGTTTCAACCATCAGTTGCTTGCGGATAGGCAGTCTCGAAGCTTCCACATCTCCGCTTTTTAATTTGAGCTGCATATCCAGCTTGTGCTGCTCGGGGACGGTAACCAGCAGGCGAATGAGCGGCTTGCTCTTGTTGCTCAACCCGGATAAACCTCCTCTTGTGGTAACGGTTATCGTTCCGTCTTTCTCTTTGGAGATAATTTTGAAGTCGTGCGATGCCGTTGGCGTTTCGGCCCACAAAGAAGCATCGATTTGAATCTTGTCCACAGGTCCGGGCTTGACGACCACGCTGCCGGCAGGGTTATCGATGACGAGGCTGTCCGTTTGTTCGCTCAACGCGACGGTGCTGATGCCGCCTGCAACTCTATAGCTCGCTGCGGAAGAGGAAACGGAAGGAGAATCCGGTGTGAAAAAGCTTAGCCCCCATAAGATCGAGACCGTGAGCAGCATGCCTCCGAAATCCAGCTTCAGCCTCCCTCGCTTCTCACGCCGGAGGAAGTTAAACGCCAACAGCTCCGCTCCAAATGCAACCAGCACGACAGGCCACCAGCCAATCGCCAAATGCAAATACTCGGTCTCCATCATCCGGTCCAGCAGAATTAACGCCCCTGTTAGGAGTAAAGCCAACGCTGACGTATAACGCCCTACTTTTTTCATGAACTGGCCCCTTCTTTCCTCAATCCTCATATTTCCTATGTTCCCCATCCTATCCAACACTTCTTAGAAGAAAGTAAGCAGAAGTCTTAAATTATTCTGAAGAAATGGCACTAAAAGCCGCTCCTCCTTTCTATATAATTAACATGATTAATTAATCATTAAATTAATGTGGTTAATCTTTTTATTTAATAGCATTAAATAATTAAACAGACTACCGCCTCTTGCAGCATATCATAGCTTTGAAGCCTGCTTGTTCGGATACGTAGGAGCACACCGTCCGTTTAAGTTTGCGGCATTGTCAGACCAAGCCCCTTATAGTATCATAAATTTTATCGAATTTCGGTCTGCCAAAGGAGCTGCTAATTTGTATGAACGTCCATGAAGCTATCACGAACCATACCCGTAAACAAAACGCGCACCTGGAACGTTTTCTTGAACTGGAAAACGAACGGGAAGCTGCGATTGAAGAAGCGATTGCCTTATGTATCGCCGGTGAACCGTTCAGCGTCGATGCCATTAACGCGGCGACGGACCGCATCAACCGGCACGCCCAGAACGGCATTTCCCCGACTCGGGTCCATGTCACCCCCGACATGGTGCGTGAAGCCGCCCGTAAAAAGATGAAGTAAAAGCAGCAAATCGCCTGCAAAGCCCGGATCCTTTCGATGAGTCGATAGGTATTCGGGCTTTTTATGACCAGTTTTTTCCGGGGCTTGACGCGAAACCTTTTGGTTTCATATAATACGGATGATTGCTTCAAGGACATGCTATACAAGGAAAGGGATGAGCTCGTGGAAGCGTTGTTGAAAAAACTGCGGTACAAAGAAGGAGCCGCTTTAGTCTTAAATGCTCCCGCAGGGTACCAACTCGGCATCGAAAGCGGGACAGAGCCGGACAAAACCTATGATTTTATTCAGCTGTTCGTTCATAATGCGCAAGAAACGGACGACTGGGTGCCGAAAGTCATCCCGCTCTTGAACGAAGATGCGGTATTCTGGATCACCTACCCGAAGCAAAGCTCGAAAGTGAAAACGGATATTAACCGCGACAGCTTGGCCGCGATGGTACAGGCAAAAACAGCCTACCGCCCGGTCAGCAACGTAGCCGTCGACGACAAATGGTCCGCCTTGCGTTTTCGCCATCAGGATAAAGTAAAGTCCTCGAAGTAACCTATACCCTTTCACATCGGAGGAATGAAATCATATGGAAAACAACACGCATAATACGCTGCCGGAAATTCGCAGAACCGCCCTGCTCAAAGCGCCGATTCAAAAAGTATGGGACGCCGTTGCCACCTCGGAAGGCATTGCTGTGTGGTTTATGCCCAACGATTTTCAGCCTATTCTCGGTTATGAATTCCAATTGAACGCCGGCCCGTTCGGCATGTCCCCCTGCAAGGTAACGGAGCTTGATCCTCCGAACCGCCTTTCGTTCCGTTGGGGCAAAGATTGGACGATCGTGTTCGAGCTGACGGAGAAAGACGGACAGACGGAATTTACGCTCGTTCACTCCGGCTGGGATGCCGACAAGGTTACCGAATTCGGGCAACCGCATCAAGCCGTACGCGACAGAATGGACCAAGGCTGGGTCGGCATTGTGCAGAAGCTCGTTACCTTCGTCGAGGGCTGATATGGCCCCCCCTTCACGCAAGACTGACGTCTTTCAAGCGATTGCCGATCCTACGCGCCGCCAGTTATTAAGCATGCTGGGAGAGCGGGAAATGCCCGTTACCGTGATCAGCGGCCACTTTCCGATGAGCCGGACGGCCGTATCCAAACATCTGCGCATTTTGGCCGATGCCGGGCTGGTCAAAGAACGAAAAATCGGCCGCGAAACGCGGTACCGGCTGGAGCCCGAGCCGCTGCTCGAATTGAAGCGGTGGCTGGCCTACTACGAGAGATACTGGGACAACAAGCTGCTGGCTTTGCAGCGTTTTGTCGAAGGCGACGAAACGGACGGCCCGATATCCCTCATTGCCTCGGAAGAAGGCGGTACACACACGGCAGAATAAGTTTTTACGAGAAAGAGAGGTGCTTCCGCAGCCTCTCTTTCCTTTTGCGTTATGCCGTGTGAAGGATTTTACCATGAGTAGGAATAGTACCAGTAGCTAGGTGTTGTGTAGGTATAACCCAAAGGTACTCTAGTGGGTGCTGTACATACAAGATACCAAGGCTTTGTTTTATACTCCCTACAGGGTACCCTACATTCATCAGGATACCCTCCATCAGGTCCGGCTGTGCAATCCGCCATACATTGTTCATAGGTGTAGGGGACACGAATACAATTCTGCCGATACAATAAAAATCACTCCTTCTTTTAATCTTAATTTTCCCGATATTATATTTGGTTGTTTACTTTTTAGGTGATTGTCTATGCAGAATTGGGCGAACCTGTATCTATATGCCTACTTATTTGCTACTTCCCCCCATCCCGGAAAATTTGGATTTACCGAAAGCATGCCAAGGAATCGATAAAGGCATGTGCTAAAATGTGGGAAGTGTTTTTCCATTTCAAATCCATGGAGGCTTGCCATGACGAACCATTCCATTACCGTAAACATAGACGGCGTATCATTTCAATTAAAAGAACCTCATCCCTTCGAGTGGCTGCGGGATCTAGGCCAGGTATTTTGCGTCTTTGACCAGCAGGACTCAGGAAACCTGTCCTTCGGCATCGAACGGCACGGCCGCAAGAAGTTCGTGAAGTACGCAGGAGCACCAACCGTGGCCTACACCGGAACCCCTCAAGAGACTATCATCCGATTAAAGCAGGCGCTCCCGCTTTATGAAGCCTTGAATCATCCCCATCTCATCACGTTGGAGGAACATTTCGAAGTACAAAATGGGTATGCGGCCGTATTCGACTGGTTTAACGGCGAATGTCTGCATTCGCATTGGTCCTTTCCCCCGCCGCAAAAGTACACGCATCCGGATTCTCCGTTTTTCCGTTTCCGTCAGCTTCCTGTCGAGGAACGGCTCCGTTCGTTGGATTGTATCTTTTCGTTCCACGTACATGTCGAAGCTAGCGGTTATGTCGCTGTCGATTTTTACGACGGCAGCATCTTGTACGATTTCAAAAATAACGTGACGAAAATTTGCGATATCGACCTTTATCAGAAAAAGCCTTTTATCAATACGATGGGCCGGCTATGGGGCTCCTCCCGCTTCATGTCGCCCGAAGAATTCGAGCTCGGCGCGGACATTGACGAACGAACCAATGTTTTTAATATGGGGGCGATGGCTTTCGGCCTGCTGGGCGGAGAACGCGATCGCTCCTACTCGAAGTGGGAAGCGGGCGAGAAGCTGTACGAAACGGCTCTGCGCGCGGTTCGGCCCGAACGGAACGAACGCTACGCTTCGGTTGCCGAGTTCTACGCCGCTTGGAATGCTGTCCGGGTATAGGCGGAAACTGTTAAGGAAACCCTATCCGTGTTCAAGCAACCGGAGGTGATTCCCAATGACCCCATTGACACTGGCTCCTCATGAAATGATGGAGATTCATGAAATGCTTAATTTTAAAACGATCTGTCTGGCCAAATCGAAAATGATGCAGGGGCTCGTTTTTGACCAAGAGCTGAAAGCCTTGATGCAAAAGGATGTCGAACAATCCATCAAAGCGCTCCAGGATTTGCAGAGCCTTTATCCGGCAACCCCAATTCAATAAACGGCGGTGAACGATACGATGAATAAAGACCACTTGGACCCGATCAATGCCGAAGGCATGCCGAATTTGGCCGACTCGGCGTTTGCGCTCGATTTCTTGCTGTCGGCGAAGACCGGCGTTCGCAACTGCGCGATCGCCTTGTCCGAGACAGCAACAGCCGAGGTAAGAACACTGCTGCGCCGTCTCTTGTTCGAAGCTCTGGATTTGCATGAAGAAATATCGCAGCTGATGATCCGCAAAAAATGGCTGTATCCCAATCGGCTGAACGAACAATTCAAGCTGGATCTGACATCGGCGAAGACGACGATGCAAATCGCGGAAATGCAGCTTTTCCCGAAGGATACTTCCCGCTTGGGCTTGTTTGCGACCCCCGAAAAATAATCCTTAAAGGAGCTACACCATGAAAGCCGTTACGTATCAAGGTATCAAGAACGTGCAGGTAAGGCAGGTGGAAGACCCCAAGCTCCAAAAAGTGGACGACATCATCGTCAAGCTGACGACCACGGCCATCTGCGGATCGGATCTGCACCTTATTCACGGTATGATCCCTAATCTCCCTACGGATTATATTATCGGTCACGAACCAATGGGCATTGTGGAAGAGGTCGGTCCCGAAGTAACCAAAGTCAAAAAAGGCGACCGGGTCGTCATCCCGTTCAATGTAAGCTGCGGCGAATGCTACTATTGTAAAAATCAATTGGAAAGCCAATGCGACAATTCGAATCCGAACGGGGACATGGGCGGTTTTTTCGGCTACTCCGAAACGACCGGCGGCTATCCCGGAGGGCAAGCCGAATATATGCGGGTCCCTTACGCCAACTTCGTCCCCTTCCGTCTTCCAGAAAACTGCGAGGTCGAAGACGAGAAGCTGTGTCTGATCGCCGATGCCATGCCGACGGCCTTTTGGAGCGTAGACAACGCTGGAGTAAAGAGCGGGGATACGGTGATCGTGCTCGGATGCGGCCCGGTCGGGCTGCTGGCGCAAAAGTTTGCCTGGCTCAAAGGGGCGAAGCGCGTCATCGCCGTCGATTACGTGGATTATCGGCTGGAGCATGCGAAGCGGCACAATCAGGTGGAAACCGTCAATTTCGAGCAGGAACAAAATATCGGCAGCCATTTGAAAGAAATCACCCACGGCGGAGCCGACGTCGTCATCGACTGCGTAGGGATGGATGGAAAAATGACCCCGCTGGAGTTTCTGGCATCGGGCCTCAAGCTCCAGGGCGGTTCGCTGGGTGCCGTCGTCATCGCCTCCCAAGCCGTTCGCAAGGGCGGAACAATTCAAATTACCGGCGTTTACGGAGCCCGTTATAATGCCTTTCCGCTGGGGGATATTTTCCAGCGGAACGTAAATATCCGTACGGGACAAGCACCGGTGATCCATTACATGCCGCATATGTACAATTTGATTGCCGAAGGCAAGGTCGATCCCGGGGATATCATTACGCACGTGCTGCCGCTGGATCAAGCGAAGCACGGCTACGAAGTATTCGATACCAAAACGGACGGCTGCATCAAAGTCATTCTGAAGCCCTGAACAATACCGAGCTGAACGTGGAGGGTAACCATCATGAAAAATACGTACGGCCTGCATGAAACATTGGATCTGCACGAAATCGCGGCCTTCAAAACAATTTGCATGACCAAATCGGCAACGATGCGGGGACTAGTATCGGATGAGGACCTGAGGCGGCTTTTGGAGCAGGACGTTCAGCTATCGACCCGGCAGCTGCAAGAGCTGGATGCTTTGCTGGCCAATGTCAACGCGTAGAAAAGGAGCGACGCATGAACACGCTAATCAAAAATTTAACCGGTATGGGCACGATGACCGATCAAGTTGTTGCCATGGATTTCCTAATCGCCGCCAAAACGGGCATTCAAAACTATGCCGTCGCGCTTACGGAAACCGCCAGTCCCGATATCAAAACCGTCCTGCGTAAGCAATTGGACGAAGCGATCTCGACCCACGAGCAAATCACGAACTATATGATGCGCAGAGGGTATTACCGCCCGTATCATATTCCCGAACAAATCGAGCTGGATCGGACAAATATTCAAACGGCGTTAAACCTGCCGACCTGATCCCTTACTAAAAAAAGAGGATTCCCATGGGACTTCACGGGAATCCTGATCTTGTTGAGGAAAGTGGTCATTATAAAAGAATAGAGAAACATACGGAGGCGGGGTATCTACTGGAGGAGCGATAGCGTTCGCCTTTGTCTGCGGGAAATATCCGCCGTTTAAGCGGCTTCAATCAAATTTCCTGCAGACAAGAGCGACCGGAAGTGGATACCCCACCCTCTCGTAACCTCTATCACTTCAATTGACCATTTTCTCAACAAGCCAAAGAGAATTCCCGTAAAATTCCACGGAATCCTCTTTCACCTCTCTATGAATCGTATCGGATCAGCACGCCAAGCGCCGAGGACGCTTCACGCTTCAGCACCTCATACGCCTCGACGGCATCAGCCAGCGCGAATTCGTGCGTGATCATCGGCCGGATCGCCAGACGCCCGTTTTCCACGTTGCGGACGAATTCTTGCATATTGCGCCCTTCCGTCCAACGGACGTACGATTTCGGATAATCCAGCCCCTCTTCCTCGTATTGGCGATCATATCGCCCCGGACCGCCTCCCCGGGCAATGACGAAATCCGCTTCCTTCGCGAAAAACAGATCGCGCGAGAACTGAATCGGCACGTTGCCGATCAGAGCGAAGGTGCCGCGAAACGCCAGATGCTGCATGCACGACTCGATCAGTTGCGAGGACGTGGCGTGCGCACACAATGCGATGCTGTCGAAGCCGTGGCCTTCCGTATAAGCGGCGATCCGCTCGGCGAGCAGCGGATCGTCGGCACGATGAACGTCGCTAATGCCGCACGCGGCCGCAAGCTGCAGCCGTTCGTCCTTCATATCCGTGGCGAACACCCGGTAGTTGGCCCGGTCGCCGAGCTGCGCGATCAGCAGGCCGAGCACGCCGAGTCCGGCGACCCATACGGTCTCCCCGAACTGGCGGGCCAGCCTGCGCGTGCTGTGCACGGCCACGGAGCCGAGCCCTACGAACGAAGCCGTCGGCATCGATTCGGGACCGCTCAGCTTGGCGCAAAGCATCTCAGGCACGGACAGCACCTCCGCATGATAAACGTAAGGTCCGCCGTAGCAAGCGACGAAATCTCCCGGCTTCAGCCCCTCCACGGCGCTACCAACCTCCAGCACGGTACCGGCGGCGCTGTAGCCGAGCGCGAAGCCGTCCGGGATGGCCGGATTCGCCAGCAGGCCGAGCTCCGTACCCGGACTGATGGAAGAGTAAATCACCTTCACCAGCACCCGTTTGGGATGCTCCTTCACGGAAGGCTCAGACCGGTCTTCGAGACGCACCTTGTCTTGGCAAGTGACGATCGTCTTCATGCTTCATTCCCCTTTTTCTCCGAAGTTCGTTACTCCGCTTCCTGCTCTTCCAGCTCCAACGCCTGAAGCTCCTGCGGATTTGTTACTTTATACTTGCCTTTAATGTACTGATACGTGCGGTCGTACACTTCGCGCTCAATCGGCGTCTCGGATTGTGCAGCCTTCCAGAGCGTTTTCACCTGTTGATAGAACACGTTGTACGATTTGTTCATAAACTTGTGTTCTTTTCCTGCGTCCAAGTATGCGTAGTAGCGGTTACGCAGCTTCTCGTCCGTCAGCGCCGCGTCGCTCAGCTCGATCTCGACGCCCATGCCGTTATCATAAGCGGCTTGAGCGATCGTGCTCATCCGGTCGACGTTGGCATAAGGATGGAAATAATAGTTCGGCTGCATGGCTGCCACATCGAATCCGTTTTCTTTCCAATCGTTCCAGCCCCGGGCGAAATAATACGGAATCCATTGGAACGTCGCGCCTTTGGAGCGGACATAATCGCCGGTCTGCTTCACCACCTCATGCTCCATCGCGCTTAACTGATGCCCAATGTATTCATTGTACCAATAGAACGAGACGAGCTTCAGGTCAGAGTAATTTTTCGCGTTCCAGCGCTTGTACACCTCGTCGACGTACCACTTGGTCACCTTAAGCCGGTTCTTCGTAGCTTCCGCTTCCCCGACCTCCTTGACGTTCAAGTTCTCGCTGATGCCGTCGCCGTCTACATCGCCGAAATCGCTCTGATCCGTACGCGGATATGGGATTGCGATAACGACCTTTGCCTCGTATTTCCTTCTCGGCATATCCGCCTTCGCTTCCTTCACCGCTTCGTTCAGCGCCCCCAGCTCGTAATCGTCGCGGAACACGCGGTCAAGAAACTTTTCAAAGTGACCTTTGTTTGTCGGCTTCCCCGCCGAACCGTAATTGGTGCCGTCTAACAAAGCAGGGAGCGGTAAGAATAAGAAGCCGTCGAACATATAGTCCTTGCGCTTCATGTTTTGATCCACATAAGAGACATACGGCTTGAAGTCCTCTTTCTTGAACGAAACCCAGTCGCTTGGCTGGTACTGCCATTCTCCGGTATAAATAAGCACTTCATCACGAATGCCTCCCGTCTGCTTTGAGCCCGGACGAGGATACCCTTGATCCGGCTTCGGCGCTTTGTTCGGCTTCAGCTTGCTGCCCGACTTGTCGCGCGTGCCCATGACCTCGATCTCATCGACGAACAGCCAGGATTCCGCCGGAATGTCCATATAGACGTAGCGGGCTACCGTATTGACACCGGTTTTGGCGATCGTTTGCTTCACGGGGCCTTTTTCCGTCGTCGGCAGCGCGCTTTTTACTTTACCGAGATGCTGCCACGTGTTACCGTTCTCCGAGATCGAGTACGAGATTTCGTCCGGGAAAAAGATCCCGTTCGGTAAATCCTGCAGCGTACTGACCTTAATGTCCTGGATCGTCACCGGTTCGCCCAGATCGAGCTTGAAGGTGCGGTAGCCCTGCCACAGCCTACCGACATACGCTTTGTCCGAAAAGGATGTCCCGCCGTAAACGCCGTCCGTCAGCTGCTTGCCCGTATCGTCCGGATAGGCGTCTTCCGTCGGTCCGAAATGCGAGTCGCGCGGATACGGGGTTTCGAACGTATACGGCTTGTTCAAAGCCAAATTTTCCAGAGGCGCAATCGCCTGTGCTGTTTGTTCTGCGGATGCGCCTGCAGCGGGGATGACTATCCCCCCGGCCAGTGCCAAAGACAGAATGGCTGCCGTAATGTTGGATCGTTTTTTCATTTGCTTCCCTCCAGATGGATGAATTGGAATCGAATCATTTATGTTCATTTCCCGGATGCTCTGTCTCACTTAAAGCCTGTCAGCGTAATGCCTTGAATGAACTGCTTCTGCACGAAGAAATACAGCGCGATGATCGGGACCGTGAAGAGCGTCGAAGCGGCCATCAGAAGGCCCCACGAAACTTTGTATTCTCCAATAAACGACCGGAGGCCGACGGACAGCGTCCACTTCTCAGGGTCGTTCAAGTAAATGAGCGGTCCCAGGAAATCGCCCCAAGCGTGCAGAAACGTAAGCAGCGCCACGGTATACAGCGCCGGCCGGGACAAAGGCAGAATCACCTGCCAATAAATGCGGAACTCGGACGCTCCGTCGATTTTGGCCGATTCCGTGAGCTCGTAAGGAATGTTCATAAAAAACTGGCGAAGCAGGAAAATATAATAGGCGGCGCCGAAAAAATTCGGCAAAATAAGCGGCCAATACGAATCGAGCATGTTCATCTGGTTGAACATGACGTAGATCGGCACCATCGTCACCTGAAACGGCAAAATCATCGTCCCCATCATGACGAAAAACAAAAAGTCGCGCCCGCGGAACGCAATCCGCGAGAACCCATACGCCACCAGGGGCGAGGCGAACAGCTGCCCGACCGCAGACAGCACGCAGACGAGCACGGTGTTGAGCGTATACTGAATGAAAGGAATCGTCTGAACCGCCTGCACATAGTTCATCCATTGGATTTTGTCCGGCCACCATACCGTCGGGATCGCGAAAATTTCCTGTTCGGACTTGATGGAGGTAATGAACAGCCAGGCGAACGGAGCCAGAAACAGCAAGCCCGCCAGCGCCAAGCCGATATGCGGCAGCACGGTTTTGCGGACATAGCGTCCCTGCTTCCTCCGAACCCCTGCCCCCGAGCCGGAGCGGGCGATCATCGTCTGCGCCATTATTTTTCACCTCCGTAATACACCCAACGGGCTGACGAGCGGAAAATAAGCAGCGTCAGGCCCAGCACGATCGCGCACAAAATCCACGCCATGCTGGAGGCGTACCCCATATTCAGGAACGAAAAGGCGGTTTGGTACAAATAAATCGCGTAGAACAGCATGGAATTTTCCGGCCCTCCCACGGATTGGGACGCTTCTGCGAAAATAAGCCCCTGCGTGAAAAACTGGAACGAGTTGATCAGACCGTTGATCAGCAAAAACAGCGTCATCGGCGATATGGCAGGCAGCGTGATGTGGCGGAAGCGGCTCCACCGGCCGGCGCCGTCGATTTCGGCGGCTTCGTAGAATACTTTCGGCACGTCCTGCAGCGCCGCCAAGTACATGACCGTCTGCGTGCCGGTGCCCCAGAAGCCCATCAACACTAAGGCCGGCTTCGTCCACATCGGGTCGACGAGCCAGTTCGGCTCGACCATGCCCAGGGCGGCCAGCAGCTTGTTCACAAGCCCGTACTGCGCGTTGAGCAGCCACATCCACAGCAAGGAGCTGGCGACGGCAGGCACCAGCGTCGGCAGGAAATAGATCGTGCGGTACAGCGACTGCCCCCGCACGCTCATATTGAGCAGCATCGCCATCCCGAGAGCGAACGCCAGATGCGGCAGCAGGCCGAACACGGTGATGTAGACCGTATTGTACATGGACAAATAAAACTTGCTGTCCGCGAACAGATTCTTGTAATTTTGCAAACCTACCCATTCGGGCTTGGAAAACAAGTTATATTCCGACAAACTGTAATAAAACGACATCGCAATCGGGTAGAGTTGAAACAAAAGAAAGCCGGCAATCCACGGACTGATAAATAGTAATCCCGTCCATAACGCTTTATTCCTCCGGTGACGGAATCCGGGCGTTGCGGCAGCGGCGCGAGCCATTGCGGCCCCACTCCTTTCGTGTCAGGTTCATCGAAAGGGGAAGTTGCCCCCTCCTCCGGCGCCCTGTTATTTGCTCTTCGCCTTGTCCGCAAGCGGCTGGATTTTCGTCACGACGCGGTCCATCGCTTCCTGCGGCGTCGCCTGCCCTTTCAGCGCTTTTTCCGTTTCTTCGGTCAGCGCCTGCAAATATTCGTTAATGTAGACGCTGTTCGGGAACCCTTGCAGCGTTTTGCTTTTCGCCCGATCGTAGAAATCAAGCATCATGACCAGCTTCTCGTTCTTCCGCAGCTTCGGATCGTCAAGCGCCGGCAGCCAGCTCGGGATCGTCTTCGATTCGATGGAGAATTCCACCTGCGATTCCTGGCCGATCAAATATTGCATGAACTCCCACGCTTCCTCCGGATGCTTCGCCTTTTTCGGAATAAACACCGCGCGAGGTCCGACCATCCCGGAACCTTTCAGATCGGGCCGGTCCGCGGGATACGGGAACGGAGCGATGCCGATCGGGCCGTCCGGCTTCCGTTCGTCGGGGAAGTTGTACTCCCAGCCGATCATCATTGCCAGCTTGCCGGTCAGCAGCGGGTCGTTCGGCGTCCCCCGCTGTCCCATGCCGGAGCGGAATTTGCCGATCTGGTCCATTCCGAACTCTTCATAAAATTTGCGCTGGTAGGCGATCGCCTTGACATTCGCTTCCTGGTTGGCGGTTATTTTCCCGTTCGCGTCCACCCAGCCGCCGCCGAAAATGACCGGCCAAAACACGTTATCGATCCACGGATAATCCGGAATGAAACCGATTTGCGAGATCGTACCGTTTTCGCGCTTGGTCAGCTTTTTGGCGGTATCGAACAGCTCTTCGAGCGTTTCCGGCGGCTTCGCAATGCCCGCATCCTGGAACGCTTTCTTGTTGTACATCAGCGTGCTGGCCATACTGACTGTAAACGGCAGCGCGTAATATTGATCGTTCACCTTCATCCGTTCCAAAGCAGCCGGAATAAAGCTCGCGGTATCGAGCTTGCTCTTCTTCAGGTAATCGGCAAGCGGCAGCACCGCGCCGGCATGCGCCCACGGGCCGATATTGTTCCAGTACGTCAGCGCAACGTCGGGCGGGTTGCCGCCGGAAATCGCCGTGAGCTGCTTCGTCGCGTCCTGGTTGCCCAGCACCTTGACCGTGATGCGGTCCTGACTCTTGTTGAACGCATCGACCCGCGCCGTAATCGGACCGGCGTCTTTATCGGTCCAGACGTGCCAGAAGGTAATCTCCACCTTATCCTTCGGCTTGCCGCCTGCAGCATCGGTCTTGCCCGCGCCGTCGCCTTGAGGCTTCGCCGTTCCGCCGGAGCATCCGGCCAGCCCGGCCACTGAAGCCAAGATGAGGGAAAATGCTGCGAAACCCACTTTTTGAAACGCTTTCATTTTGTGCCACCTCCATCATGTCTCAGGTGGATCTCTCTACTCCGATTCTTTTGTTTATCTTTATACTTTTGTTTTATCTGGGAAAGCCAAAAAAAAGAAAATCCCCCCTTCATGCTGTCCTCTAACTAAACTATACAACATTTCGGCGGAGATTTCCTCCTTTTTTATTTAATTTTATGAATTTATTTTCTAATATAGTTTGTCGACCACGGATTTGGCCGTTTTCTCGATCGCTTGGAACGCTTCCGCTTTGCGCCGCAGAGCCACAATGGTCGATAAAATATCGAGCACATGAATCTGTGCAAGCTTGGAAGCAAAGGCTCCTCCCTGCAGCGGCGTTTCTTTAGACGAAGCGAGCAGCACGGCGTCGGCGTATTGGGTAATGGGCGAGCGGGCGTGGTTCGTCAAGCAGACGATGGTGGCGCCATTTTCGTTCGCTATCCGTACGGCGTCGACCAGATCCTTCGTGCTTCCGGAGGTCGAAATTCCGACGACCACGTCGTCCGGCCCCGTTAAAGCGCAGTTCATCGTGATGATATGGGCATCGTTCGCGCAGAAGGCTTGAAAGCCAAGCCGCATGAAGCGGTGCTGCGCATCCATGGCCGTCACGCCGGACGACCCGACGCCGAAAAAGAAAATCCGTTTTTTGGACAGCAGCGCATCGACCGTTTTTTGCAGCTCTTTTTCCTGCAGCAGGCTCATCGTGTCCTTCAGCGCCTGACTGTTGCTGGACGTGATCTTCTGGGCGATTTCGCCGATCTTGTCGTTCTCGTCAATGGCTCCGTGCACGTTCTCACTCGGGCTGACGAGGTCTTGGGCGACTGCCAGCTTAAACTCCTGGTAACCGCGAAAGCCGAGCTTCCGGCAAAACCGCAGTACGGTCGTCTCACCCGTCGCAGCCATCTCGGCCAAGTCGGTCACGGAGCTGTAGACGACTTTTTCTTTATCCTGCAGGACGACGTCGGCGACCTTCTTCTCGGCCTTCGTCAGCGAGTTGTAGTTGCTTTCGATCCACAGCAGCGCTTTCGCGCCGATTGATTGTTTGTTCATAACTAACCACCTTTTTTATCGTATTCGTTTCATCGGTCAGAATGCCGCTGCCAGCAGTCCGGTTAAATGGTCTGCTTTGTAAACGGCGGTCAACCCGTCCGTCCTCTCGGCTGTTATTCCGTCATATCTGCGCGCGTCGGCTTGTTCGGTATGAAGAAAACGGATCGTCAGCTCGTACGGCCCCTTAAGGCGGAGCGGCTTCGGACGGTTCCCGTTCTCTATGGCGCGGCGCACCGCTGCCTGCAGCTCGCTGCGTACCCGCTGCGGCGCTTTCATCAAGGCGGCATGCCGGCCGAGCGCCGTTTTCGTCTCGTACGCGACGACGCCGGGAAGCTCGTTTGTGGCTTCCACGCACGTTTTGTCATCGCCGGAGACGAACAGCACCGGGACACCCTGCAAGCCGAACAACAGCCCATCCAGCCCGATCTCGCCGATCGGCCGGCCGTTCAGCCGGAGCGACTGCCACCCTTGCGATGTCATCGTATGGTCCCGCACAGCCAGAGGGGTCCCTCCCATCGCATGGTACCCGATCAACAGCGCGCCGTCAAACGTTTCGTCGAGACCGGGAAACCGATTCTCGACCCGGGTCGCGCCCATCACGTAGTCGGCCCCCGGATGCAGCAGCTCGGGAATGAAGTTAAAGCCGCTTCCGTGAGCGTCCTTCACGATAATCCGGGTCGCTCCCGCGTCCAGCAGCGCATCCGTCACGGCATTCGTTTCCAGCGTCAGCAGCCGCCGCGCTTCCTCGTACAGCGGCTCTCCCCTTACCAGTTGTTCCCTCACCGTCACGCCAGAAATCCCTTCCATATCGCAGCTGACGTAAAATTTCATACGATGCTCCCCTTTGTTTGTTATGGCAATGGATCGGTCCGTTTCAATGCGCGCCGGAGCTTGCCTATCTTATGAGTCGTCGGCAGCGTAGTCCTGCAGCTTGCTTTCCGAGATGCGGCAGCCGAGCCCCGGACCTTCCGGCAGGACGACTTCGCCGCTGCGAATCGGCCAGTCTCCTTCAACGGCGTCGTCTTTCAGGAACATCGGTCCGTTCAGATCGACCGGGTCCGTCAGCTCCAAATAACGGAACAGGTGCGCGGAGGCAACCAGCCCGAGCTTCGACTCCGTCAGCCCGCCGCCGAGCAAGCCGAGCCCGCTCTCCCGGGCGATCTCGCCGCACAGCTTGGCGCCGCGGAGGCCGCCCATCTTCGTCAGCTTGATGACGATGGAATCGCAAGCTTCGCTGCGCAGCGCTTCCAGTACACCGCTCGGCGACCAAACGCTCTCGTCCAGCGCGATCGGGATGGAAACCTTGCGGCGCAGCTCGGCATGACCGTGGAGCTGATTGGCCGGCAGCGGCTGCTCAAGCACGTCGACGCCGATGCGTTCGAGACCTTTGGCCAGTTGAATCGCTTGCGTGAGACGATAAGCCTGATTCGCATCCACGCGAAAAAATAACTTCGGCGCTTCCTGCTTCACCGCCGCGACGATATCCAGATCGTTCGCCGGATTCAGCCCGATTTTTACATCGACGCCGGTGTAGCCTTCGTCCACGGCCTCCCGCGCTTTGTGCGCGGCTTCCTCCGGACTGTCAGTGCTGATCAGATAAGACAGGCGGACCGGGTGCGAGAAGCCCGACTGCCATAGTGCCGCTACCGGCAGACCGTAGCTGCGGGCGATCAGATCGTGAAGCGCGGTATCCACGGCCGCCTTGGCGATCGGCTGGCCCGGATGAAGGCTGCCTGCGAGCTCGCGGTTCATCATCCTGTGAACCGCCGCCAAGTCGTCGGCGCGCTGCCCGAGCAGCACCGGCCTCAGGTAGTTGGAAACGGCGCTGCATACGGATTCGGGCGTCTCGTAGCTCCAGCGGGGACTCGGTCGCGCTTCCCCCCAGCCTTCGACGCCGTTGTCTCCCGTGATGCGGACATATACATGCGGCGCTCCGGCGGATACGGCGCCGACCGTTCCTTGGGAGATACGGAACGATTGCTTCATCGGGAGGCGGAGCGGGAATACGTCAATGGCGGAAATGCGGATCATGACAGGAACCCCCTATGTTCGCAAGTACTAGTTCCATTATACTATACGCAATAGAGATTATCTTCATTTTTTTAATACAATGAGGAATTTTTCTCCCAAAAAAAGGTTTACGGAAAGCGCTTGCTCCTTATATAATGGAATTGATCTCCAGACTGAAGTTCATTTAAGGAGCATTTTTTCAAAACGAACCCGATGGCAGGTGACCTATGAACGCGCACGAGACGGACCGACTCGAAACCGAGACCCGGGACCCGCAGGCTCCCGAACTGGATTTGATGACAACGGCGGACTTGGTCCGCTATATGAATGAAGCCGACCGGTCGGTGCCCGGTCATGTCGGAGAAAGTCTGGCCGACATCACCGCCGCGGTGGACGTCATTGTGGAAGCGATCCGAGGCGGCGGCAGGCTGTTTTATGTCGGAGCGGGCACGAGCGGCAGACTCGGGCTGCTTGATGCCTACGAATGCCCGCCGACTTTCGGCACCTCGCCCTACCTCGTGCAGGCCGTCATGGCCGGAGGAAGCGGCATGCTGCAGGCCGACGAAGCCGCCGAGGACCGGGCCGAAGGCGGCGCGGAGGATCTTGAAGCCCGCGGGCTCTCGCCGCGGGACGTCGTCGTCGGCATCGCCGCCAGCGGCCGGACGCCTTATGTCGCCGGCGCGCTGCGCTACGCGCGCGAGGTCGGCGCAGCCACCGTTGCCGTGAGCTGCGTTCGCGGCTCGCTGATCGGCGCGCTGGCCGATACCGTTATCGAAGTACCGGTCGGACCGGAGGTCGTCACCGGTTCCACCCGCTTAAAAGCGGGCACGGCGCAAAAGCTGGTGCTGAACATGCTCAGCACCGTAACGATGATCCGCCTCGGCAAGGTGTACGGCAACCTGATGGTTGACATGCAGCCGACGAACGGCAAGCTGCTGCGCCGGGCGGAGCGAATCGTCGAGATGGCGACCGGCGCCAAGCCGGAGGCGGCGGCGCACACGCTGCGGCAGACGGGCGGCGATGTGAAGACCGCCATCGTTATGCTGCTCGGTCCGGCTCCGGATGCCGGACGGGCAAGCCGCCTGCTGCGACAGGCGGGCGGCAGCGTGCGGGAGGCGCTCCGGCTCGCGCGGGAGGATGCGTGATTCGCGCGCGGAGCGGTGAGCGTTATGAGGCTTAGAGTCCCCCCATATTTCAAGCAAAGCGAGGAACGGCCGATGAAACCGATCACGGGCACGTGGTTCGATTTTTACCATTGCAATCCATATGAAGGCGACACTTGGAACGCGGCGACCCAGCAGTTTACAGCACACGATTGGGAGCTGAAAATGACGGAAATGGCGGAAACCGGCATGGATACCTTCGTCCTGCTCAGCGTGGCGCTGTACGGCAAAGCGTTCTATCCGTCGGAAGTGATGCCTTGGCGCTGGGATACCGTCTGCCCAGATCCGCTCGAAGCAGTGCTGGCCGCGGGAGATAAGCTGAATGTCTCGTTGTACCTCGGGCTCGGCTTTTTCACGACGCCGATTATGGGTCAGCTGTCGCTCGACGGCGATTATTCCCGCCTGCGCATCGATGTTGCGAAGGAGCTGGCGGAGAAATACGGGCACCATCCTTCCTTTGCCGGTTGGTATTTCCCTGTGGAAGCGGCGATCCGCGAATATTTTCCGGACAACTATATCGCGTATGCGAACGATTTGGCCAATCTGTGCCGCAAGCATGGCCCGAGCAAGGTGCTGATCGCACCTTACGGCACCCGCACGGTAAAAGCTGATGACCGTTTCGTCGCGCAGCTTCGTGCACTAGAGGTCGATTACATCGCCTATCAGGACGAGCTCGGCGTCAACCGGACGACCCACGAGGAGGCGAAACGAACGTTCGCCTCCCTGCGGGAAGCGCATGATCGGGCAGGCAAGCCGCTTTGGGCGGACGTGGAGTTATTCCGTTTTCAAGGGAAGGTACTCTACCCTCCTGACTTCGAACGGATCGAGCGGCAATTGATGACCGTATCGCCTTGGGTGGACAAAGTGCTCGGCTATCAATATCTGGGTATGATGAACAAGCCCGGCAGTCCGGTTCACGCAGGGCATGAATCGTCCGTCAAGCTGTACGAAGATTATATCGCGTTTCTGGACCGGAATGGTCTGCGTACGCCTGGTAAGGAGCGTTCGTCTCATGCGTAAGGTTGTTTTGGGTATTGATTTGGGAGGCACGAACATCAAAGCGGGAATTGTAGACGACAGCGGCGAGGTGCTGAAGCATACGGTTACCCCGACTCAAGCGGAGCAAGGACGCGATGCGCTGCTGGGCAGGCTGCGCGCCATCATCGAAGACTTCCATGTGCACACCGCATCGGCCAGCCTGCTGCCTGCGGGCATTGGCGTCGGCACAGCCGGCTACGTTGAGCCGCTGAGCGGACGGGTCGCTTATGCCACGCCGAACTTGCCGGGCTGGACCGGACTGCAGCTGCGCGATGCCTTGGAGCAAGCTTCCTCCTTGCCGGTCGCCGTGGCGAACGACGCGCACGCGATGGCCGTCGGTGAAGCATGGCTCGGAGCCGGACGGCCGTACCGCGACTTCATCTGCGTCACGCTGGGTACCGGCGTCGGCGGCTCGCGCATTATCGATGGACGGCCGGACTACGGCGGCAGCGGCTTTGCCGGGGGCTTCGGCCATATGGTTATCGCTTGGGGAGGCCAGCCCTGCAACTGCGGCCTATCCGGCTGCTATGAGCAGTACGCCTCGGTAACCGCGCTGCTTCGGCTCGCAGCCGAAGCAGGACTTCGCGGCGAAGAGCTGCCGGACGGCGCCAAATCGATTTTTGACCTGGCAGCGGCGGGACATCATGGCGCTTCGGCCATCATTGAGCAATACGCCGAATACGCGGCGGTCGGTCTTATCAGCCTCGCGCATGTGCTGAATCCGCAGGCGATCGTGCTCGGCGGAGCCGTCACCGCCCAAGGCGACGCGCTGCTGGGACGGATCCGCCGGATCGTCCGTGAACGCGCTATGCCGGTATACCGCGAAACGCCTATCGTTGCGGCCGAGCTCGGCAACGCCGCAGGCGTCGCCGGGGCCGCCAAGCTTGCATGGGACCGGCTGAGTGGCGGCAGATCGGATGAAGACGTCTAAGCTAAGGATACTTGAGCAAAGAAGACCGGGCCGAAGCCATTGGACCGTCTCTTACGCCTGAATGAAGAATGGTAGCACTGTTGGCCCTGCTCCGCTTGATTGAGAGGGCCTCACTATTGACCTACTTCGCTTGGATGAATAAGGGCGCGTTCGCTTCCCATCCTTCGGGGAAGCCGGAACCGCAGCTGTAGTTTCGCATGAGATGGCTTCACTCGCCTATGTGGCGCTTGCGGCAGCTGCATTTCTCAACCTTTCTAGTCCCTTCTGAATATTTAGAGGAACTGGCATGCGTTATTCCACCTAAATTGGCTTACCTAATCGTAATAGAGCACCTGTGATCACTTATCGCCGCCATCCTGAAGGAGTATAACTTTTTTCGACACGTTTAAAGCACCTGATCTCCTCTATACTCTCACAATCGTTCCAACGTTTCGTATAACTCACCACAGTTCCTCTATTTTCAGCCTTTGACGGACCAATTTTTTGTTGGTCCGTTTCATGTTCTTTTGGACGATGTCCAAGAAAGAAGCGAGCCCTCCCGGCTTACGCAGCGGTAATGGCTCGCTCCCTTGCGAATGAACTACTACGACCTGTGCTGCCGCAGCTTAACTGGTCCCCGTTAACTTGACGGTAATGCTTCTTCCGATTCCACTCAGAACTCCCTGTACCAAGCTTCTCAGAACGCACATTATTGATCAAACGGATGATCTTCTTTGTATATTTTAATAAGTTTTTCTCAGCAAACGTCGGATGAAATTATGGCTATTTATAAAATTAATACAATTAATAATTCATTTCATTAATTATCCGTGACGCGAAAGGCGCACAAAGCAGACCGCCATTTGCTAACCGCTCGGTAGATGACCCGCTCCAAACCAAGCGCCCCCCGTGTCGCTGCAACCGGTCGATAACCGGCTTGCAACAAGAGCCCACTCACAATAGCCCCCCTAACAAACCACCGCCGCCCCATGCCCCACGGCTACACCGGCCCCAGGACGGGCCACGCCAACTCCACGCCGCGCCTAACCAGCGCGCTTTGGAAGTCGGCGAGCCGGGCCGAATCGCGGCGTACTTGACGCGGAGAGACTCCCCGCTGCAAGCAGTATGCGGCCAGCGCACCTGCGGCTTCGCCGATATTCCACTCTACCGGGTGCAGACGGTAGCAGCCGTTCGTCAAATGCGTGACGCCGATGTTTTTGCAGGCGGGCAGCAGATTGTCCATCCGCACCGGAATCAGGCTGCCGAGCGGAATGTGAAACGGCAGGCTTGGGATATAGAAGCCTTCGCGGCCGCCTGTCGTCGGGTGCAGGTCGATTCGGTAGCTGCCTATACCGACGCTGTCGTGGAATGGCTCCGCGCCGACGTTCGCTCCGCGAGCCTCGGGGCTGATATGCTGCTCCTTGACCGTAAACTCCGCCCGGATGCGGCGGGATTCGCGGATGTACGGCGCCTTAGCCAGTCCGTCCGCCGTCCCCGTCACATCGCCGCGCAGTCGCAGGCCGGGATACCCGTTCCCGCCGTCGGGCCGGGGCGCTTCGGTTTGCAGCCAGTACAGCAGGCTAAGGCTCAGCTGCTTAGCCCCTTCTAAATGGCGCCGTCGCTCTTCTTCCGACACCTCATAGACACTGCCGAGCCAGTAGTCGTTCTGCGGCCAGTTGACGAGGGTCAAGTCGCTGTCGAACGCCCCCGGGGCAAACTGCGACCGGTCGGCAATCCGCCGGTAATCCCATAACGAAAAAGCGCCGGTTTCGGGAAACAGCGAAAAGCGTTTCACCGCCTCGTTCGTTTTCAGCGGCGTCCAGCTAAACATCCGGTCCCGCTGAAACGGAGCCTGATAGCTGCGCCAGAACTCGTACGCCGCCGGCTTCTCGATCGTATGGTCCTCTCCCTCGCGGTAATCGAGAGCGAAGCACCACGTCACCGATTGAATGTCGAGCGGCTCCGGCTCCCCTTCGAGCGCATGCGGCTCCCCGGTATCCCGGCGCGATTCGGCGCCCGTCACGTACTCCGTGCCGGTCAGCGGCAGCAGATCGCCGCATTCCGTCGCATCAAGCAAGTAGTGTGCTTCGACGACGACACGGTCGCCGGACAGCGTATGCTCCAGCGTGACGGAGCGGACCGTATCGCCGTCCGTATCCGCCGCTGTCGGGCGAACGTTGAGCAGCAGCGTGATTCGTCCCGCATGGATATGCGGAGCGAGCATATCCTTCAGCACGGACAGAGCGACGCGCGGGTCGCAGGAGAGGCGGCTGACGCTGGCCATCCCCGGATTGAACCGGTCGCTGCGCATCGCTTCCGCAGTCAGCGGATAGTTCGCTTTGTAATACCCGCGAACGCGGTTGCGGAACTCCCGGTACTTGCGGGTACTGCCGAACTGTTCGATCCAGCGGTGCTCGTCCGCCGGAACGGCTTGACTCGTGAACTGTCCGCCGATCCAATCCGTCTCCTCCGTAAGCACGATCCGCATTCCGGCTTCCGCCGCGGCAAGCGCTGCGGCACAGCCTCCGATCCCGCCGCCGATCACGGCAATGTCACATCCGTACTGCCGATTCATAGCCCGGACCTCCTTTGCGCTTCCCCTGTGCCGCCCCCGCTTCCAGACCATCCAAACGGCTGTTTACGGCCTCAGCAAAGTGCTGTGTGATGAGCTGCGGGCGGGTGATGGCTCCGCCAACGACCACGAACGTCGCTCCCGCTTCGATCGCCGCTTCGGCTTCTTCGGCGCTAAAAATGCGACCTTCCGCAGCAAGCGGAACGGTCAGCCGGGCGGATAACCGCCGGACAAGCTCCAGGTCCGGCTTCTTCGTCTGCGGGCTGTACGGCGTATAACCGGACAATGTCGTCGACACGATGTCGAAGCCAAGTCGCTCGGCGGCGAGCCCCTCCTCTTCCGTGGACACGTCGGCCATCGCAAGCACTCCCGCTTCGCGAATCCGCTCCAGCAGCGGAACAACCCGCTCCAGCCGGCTTTCCCGGTTCGTCACATCAAGCGCGACGATATCGGCTCCGGCCGCAAGAATCGCCTCCACGTCTTCCAACTCGGGGGTAATATAAATCTCCGAGCCCGGAATATCCCGCTTAAGCAGCCCGATCACGGGGAGTTGTACCGCAGCCTTGATGCTGCGGATGTCGTCTACGCCATTCGTGCGGATCGCCACCGCTCCTCCGATAACCGCCGCCTTCGCCATGCGGGCCATAATCCCTTCGCCGTACAGCGGCTCCCCAGGAAACGCCTGGCACGATACGATCAACCCGGGCGGCATCGGCAGCCGCTTTAGTCCGATAGATGTCATTGATTCTCCCTCCCGATGCCCCAAGAATCGTCCAGCTTCATGGAGGCCAAAATACCGGCGAACGTCGCCGCTTTCCGAAACGTCGTGCTGACCGGAGCCCGCTCCGGATCGTGCTGCAAGCCTTTCGGCGTGAACACCGACCAGCCCTCCCGCGTGAGCCGGCCGTTCAGCTCCTTCAAACGGCCTTCGGCATAATCGCGGGCTTCGGGGAGATGAGCGTATCGGGTGAACGCCAAGTCGATCTCCCACACATTGCTCCAATCCCTGCACCACCACGGTGCTTCGTTGCCGTCGTGCGGCCCTTCCTTCATGGCAGCCAGCATCCGGCGCACCGCCGCTTCCGCCGTCTCCTGCCACTGCCGCTGCAGCTCCTGCGGGAGCAGAGGCAGCGCCGTGGCCGCAAAAGCGACGATAATCCCCTGATAGCTGACGCTGTTGCCCATCGCAACGCTTCCGTCCCAGTGCTCGATGTATGGCCACCAATCGGGCTCGTGCTTGCCGAACCGCTCGATCAAGTGGCGGAATACACGGACGGTCTGCTCCAGCAGGGGGGCGTCCCCGTGCAACTCGTACGCCCGGGCGAACGTATGCGCCGCGTACATATCTCCGTTCAGCACGTCATGATGCCGCGCATTCGGATTTTTATAGACAGCCCCGGGCTTCTCCGCCGCGACTTCCGTAAGCAAATAATGGGCTGACCGGATCAGGCTTTCTTTCGCTTCTTCAGAGCCGGTATGACGGTGCAGCAGATACAGGCTGTTCGCCACCGCGCCGATTTCGGCGATGTCAACCGTTTCCGGGTCACCGTGCTTGACGTAATAGGGCTGGCCGAACGCCCCGTCCGACCGCTGCCGCTTGAGCACGTTCGCCGCTAAGCCCGAAGCGATGCCAAGTCCCTCTCCTCCATGCAAACGATAATCCAGAACGAAGAAGGCCGCGACCTGACCCGTCGTGCAGCAGCTCGCCAAAGCGCCGAGCTCGTCATCCCGGATGCCGAGGCTGCCGTCCGATTGTTGTTCAAGCCAATCCGTAAAATAGGTCGTTAAAGTTCGCACCAAGGATGAAACGATGGAATCCATGACTCACTCTCCTCTGACTGCATTCTCCATTACTATATCATAAAATGGAGGATTTCTCCTCTAATATTTTTGTTTTATGGAGAAATTTTCCCGCGTCTTCCTTGACAGTCCGCATCCGGACAGACTACTCTTAATGTAACAATAGAGAAAAAGAGAGAATAACTTTAGGCCAGCCGGGGGTGCAAGTCCATGTGGAGACCGATCCCATGGTTTCGCAATACATCTTTTAAAAGGAAGCTGTTCGTTTACTCCCTCGTCATCAGCCTGCTGCCCGTCATACTGACCGGAACCGTCCTTGCGCGCATGGCGGCCGTGGCCATTCAAGACGAGGTCAACCAAAACCAGCAGATCGTTTTACAAGAAATGCAGCGCCAGGTCGATTCGTTCTGGGCCGGGCTCGATAAAGCTTCCATTCAGCTCGCCAATCACCGGGCTTTGGAGCAAGCGGTGCAGCTTGGGTCTTCCGGCAAATATTTGGACGAAATGCAGGAACTGGCCGATACGATTCAAAAGCAGCGGAGCATTTCCGAGTTTCAATATGACGTTTCCGTCATCTTTTTGAAATTCGGCAAAGTGTATTCCAGCAAACACGGCTTCATCGAGTTTAATGAATTCGCTTACCGCAATATTATTGACCGGATTCCGCCTCATTTCCGCTCCGAGATCATAGCGCCCGACACCTATCCAGGGCAGGACGAGCTGCTCTATTTACGACCGGTACCGATTTTCTCCGACACGCAGGGAAGCGGAATTCTGGTGCTCCATATTCAAAAGGACAAGCTGGCCGATTTTGCCGCGCATGTTCCCTTAGGGGGAAACCGCAAGCTGTACGTCTTCGACGAGAAAGGCGTTGTCTTGATCAGCAGGACGCCCGGGGAAATCGGCACCCGGCCTGCCCTGTTCGCCGGCGGCTTACCTCGGTACTACTCCGGCAAGCCCGCAGAGACGGACATCGGCGGAGAGAAGTACCAGCTCACCGTCCGGCAGTCGGATTATACGCGGTGGACGCATGTGGCTATGACGCCCGAGAAGGAGCTGACCCGGCAAGCGGACCGGATTCAGGTGACGACGTTCGGGATCGTGCTGCTGCTCGCCGTTTTTTGGACGCTGATTGCCCGCTTCGGCTCCACCCGGATGTATGGTCCCGTACAGCATCTGCTGCAGCGGCTTCTGCCCCCGTCTCGCGACGATTCCCCCGCTGCGTCCAGCAACGAGTGGCATGCGCTCGATGCCTACGTGACCGGGATGCTCCAAACGAACGAGCAGCTGCGCCGGCAGTTAAATGAGCAATCGCCATATCTAAAAGAAACGATCGTGCATCAGCTGCTGCGCGGTGAAATGAACAGCAACGAGGCGGAACGGGTACGGCAGACGTTCGGCTTCCAGCTCCGGGGCAGCCGGTATGCGGTGTGCCTGCTCGATATTGATGACTATGCCCGCTTTCAGCAGCAGTACCAAGACAAAGACCGGTCCCTCATGATGTTCGCCCTGCGCAAAATGACAGAGGAAGTGTTCGAAGAGCGGTTTTCCTGCGCATCCGGCATTACCATGCCAGGCCAAATGGCGCTGATCGTCGGACTCGAAAAAGGCGACGCCGCACTGGAAAACCTGCTGCTTGCGGCGCAGAAGCTGCTCGACACTTCCTGCAAATATTTCCAATTCTCCGTAACGATCGCCTGCTCTCACCCCGTCTTGACGTATCGCGACATCAACGACGCCTACCGGGAGGCACGGGACTTGCTCGGCTACCGGCTGCTGTACGGACCGGGCAAGCTGCTGACGCCGCAGCAGGTCGTTCCGGCTGAAAACCAGCTTGCAAGCGATATCATCAAACGGGAGAAGCTGATCGTTACCGCCGTCATGCAGGGAAAAGCGGACGAAGCTGCAGAGCTGCTGCACGAATGGGTACGGGACATGCCGCAATTCGTCCGGCATTTCAATGCGGCGCTCGGCTTGTTCGCCCACCTGATCGGCGAGCTGGTTCTCTACATGCAGGAACTGGAGCTGGCCCCGCACGAGGTGTTCGGAGAAGATCCTTACAAGCGGCTGTACGAAATGACGACGATGAACGAAGTGGCGGAATGGCTGGCGGGCACGGTATTTCCCTCGATCGCCGAACGGCTGGAGCTGGCGCATACCGGCAAACAGCAGCGCATGGCCGCCGATGTCATCCGGTTTATCCACAGCCACTTCGATACGGATTTGTCGCTTCAGCAATTGGCCGACCGGCTCCATATCTCTCCTTCCCAGCTCAGCCGCATGTTCAAGGAAGAGACGGGGATGAACTTTATCGATTATCTCATCCGGTTCCGGATGGACAAGGCCAAAGAATGGCTGGCGCATACCGAGATGCCGATCAAAGATATTGCGGAGAGACTCAGCTATACCTCCGTTCAAAATTTTACCCGAGTGTTCAAGCAATACGAGCAGCTTCCACCGGGCGAATACCGCAAGCGGTTTCGGGGCGCTTGAAGCTCTTCCGCCCCTGCTGTTTTCCTTCAAACGCCGATGTTTCGGGCCCTTCCGAACGGCGTTTTTTTCTTGTCATCGCCGTTCCCCCATAACGATAAATCCCGTCATGACGCGCTTTCGCGGCTTTTTCCTTTTTTGCGGATCTTTATCCTTTTTTGTCATACCCATGAAAAATGGAACATTGCCGTGAGTCGGCCCATTCCCGGATAATCGGATCAACAACAACGATTCGCAACCGTCGGAATGTAAACGCCTCCGGTTCGTTGCGGCCCAAGGAGGAATGTGCTTGAGCACCTTGCCCCCCCATCCCCACTCCTCACCCGCTACCCGCAAGACCGCTTCCCTGAGCGGTCTCGGACGTTTGCGGGCTCGGCTATGGAAGGACCGGTACCTGCTGCTGCTCGGCTTGCCCGGCATCGCCTATTTCCTGATTTATCGCTATGTCCCCATGGCGGGGCTGTATATGGCCTTCATCGATTACAGCCCATTTCAAGGGATTGCGGGCAGCGAGTGGGTAGGCTTGAAGCATTTTGCCCGGATTTTCGAAGATCCGGAAATCGTGCAGGTGTTGTGGAACACCTTGTCGATCTCGTTTCTGCAAATCGTATTCGCCTTCCCTGTTCCGATCGTGCTGGCCCTGATGCTGAACGAGCTGCGCAACCAAATCTATAAGCGCATCGTCCAATCGGTCATTTACCTCCCCCACTTCCTGTCGTGGGTCGTCGTCATCGGGATCTGCACGATTTTTTTGAAAGGAAATGGCGTCGTCAACGATCTCCTCAAGCAAGGATTCGGCCTTGCGCAGCCGGTTCCGTTCTTGACCGATCCGAGCTATTTTAAGCCGATCGTCATCCTTCAGGTGATCTGGAAGGAAGCGGGCTGGGGAACAATTCTGTTCCTTGCGGCTCTGGCCGGCGTAAATCCGCAGCTCTATGAAGCGGCAACGATGGACGGCGCCGGACGGTTCCGCCAAATGTGGCACATTACGCTTCCGGCCATCCGCAATACGATCGTCATTCTACTCATCCTGCGGCTTGGACATGTCATGGATGCCGGATACGAACAAATCTTCCTTCTGCTCAATCCGTTTAACATGGAAATCGGCAACATCCTCGATACGTACGTGTTCTTCAAAGGGATCGGACAGTCGGACTATAGCTTCGCAACAGCGGTTGGCTTGTTCAAAGGAGCCGTTGGGCTCGTGCTCGTACTGTCGGCCAACTACATAGCCAAAAAACTCGGCGACGACGGCGTATTCTAGGCTGCGTCCGCCTAAGAAAGGATGATCCGCTTGCATCATCGAACCCCGGGAGACCGGTTGATCGATATCGCCAACGTTCTGCTGCTCGGCCTCATCGCCTTGATGATGCTGATCCCGTTCTGGTATGTGCTGGCCGTCTCTTTTGCCTCCTACAAGGAATTTTTGCAGCATGACATCATCTGGTTTCCGAAGGAATGGGTGCTCAGCGCCTACGAATATATTTTCGCTTCGGAGTCGTTCGTCCGTTCGGTCGGCGTGACCGTGCTTGTGACTGTGATCGGGACGGCGGTCAATCTGGCGTTTACTTCTACGTTCGCTTATACGCTGGCCCGCCCGGTCATCGGCCAACGGATCATGCTGGTGCTTGTTCTCTTCACGCTGCTGTTCAGCGCGGGCATGATTCCGACGTACTTGATCGTGAAGGAAACGCATCTCTTGAACTCGATCTGGGCGCTCATCCTGCCGATCGCCATCAATCCGTTCAACCTGATCGTCATGCGGCAGTTTTTCGTCGGCATCCCGAACGAGCTGCACGAAGCGGCGGTCATCGACGGCGCCAACGATCTGAAGGTGTTCTGGAACATCATGCTGCCTTTATCCAAGCCTTCCCTGGCCGCCTTCGCCCTGTTCTATGCGGTGCTGCACTGGAACAATTACTTCACGGGCATCCTGTACTTGAACGAACCGGAAAAATGGCCGATTCAAGTCATTCTGCGGCAAATGGTCGTCGTCGGAGAAGCGCAGACGGCGCTCGGCAGCGGTCAAATTTTGCTCGAACACGCTCCGCCGGCGGACACGATCCAAATGGCGGCCATCATCGTCGCGACCGTTCCGATCCTCATCGTGTATCCGTTCCTGCAAAAGCATTTTGCCAAGGGGGTGATGCTTGGGTCTGTCAAAGGCTGACTTCGTGACATCCGGTCAGGCGCACGAACTTGTATAAACCAAGGATTCAGAGTATGATCCAAACATGGGAGGGGCTTATAAATGATTTACAGAGGAAAAACATGGACGGCCGCCGCGCTCGTCGGAGCCATAACCTTAACGTCCGCCTGCAGTGGCGGCGGCGACGCAAAGACCGATCAACCGAACGCCGGGGGCGCCGGAGCCGCAACGGATAGCCAGAAAAAACAGACGATCACGATGATCGACTTCCGTTACGGGGCGTTTCCTCCCACCGGAGGCAAGGGCCTGGAGATGATCAACGAGAAATTCAACGTCGATTTCAAACCGCAGTACGTGGTCCGCTCCGATTACGACCAGAAGCTGAGCGCCGTCGTGGCCTCGGGCGAAATTCCCGACATCATCGTCATGGAAGGACCGGATTCGAATTTCTATAAATGGGCGAAGCAAGGGGCCTTCTTGCCACTGAACGATCTGCTTGACAAATACCCGACGATGAAGCAGATTCCGGACAATACCCGCAAAGCCGTTACGGTGAACGGCAAAATATACGCGGTCCAAAAATACTTAACCGAGAACTACCAGTTGACCCCGATCATCCGCAAAGATTGGCTGGACAAGCTGGGGCTGGAGGTTCCGAAAAACTATGACGAGCTGAAAAAAGTGGTGATCGCCTTCACCAAAAACGACCCTGACGGCAACGGCAAGAACGATACGTACGGGCTCGCCATGTCCGCGAACATTAACCCGGGCTTCGGGATGGGCGCTTATTGGGATCTCGATGCCTGGTACCATAAAAACGCCGATGGACAAGTCATCCCGGGCATTATCTCCGAAGCGCGGAAAGAGCACATCGGCTGGCTGGCCGACCTGTACAAGGAAGGCGCGATTACGAAGGACTTTGCCCTGCTCAACTGGACGCAGACGAACAAGGAGTTCTATTCCGGCAAAGCGGGCATCTTCATCGGCACACCGCGCGGCATGAACCCGACCTCTATGCAAGGCCTGGTTGACGTAAACCCGAACGCCAAAATCGTGCCTGTCCCCCCGTTCCAAGCGCCGGACGGCTCGCAAGGGTTCACCTCCTCCCCCGGCTTCTACGGCATCGTCATGCTGAATGCGAAGCTGGCAAAGGAGCCGGACAAGGTAAACAAAATTATGGAGATGCTCGACTACGGCCGGAAGTTTGTGCCGCTGGAGCAGCGCAACGCGAGCAATGCCGATTTTGAATGGCTGAACGGCAAGGAAGGCCAAGGCTACAAAATCGAGAACGGCAGCGTGCGCCGCGAGGCCGAGGAGAAAGGTCTTGCGCCGATCAACTATTTGCCGGACAAAACGATGTGGGCTCCGAACGACGCGGCCAACGGCTACTCGAAGGAGTACAACGTTCCGCTGCTGCGCGATCTGGCGGCCAGCCTGGAGAAAATGCACGGCGAGACGAAGCATCTGGTCAATCCGGCCTACTCCGTGTTCTCCGAGACGAAGGCCTCGAAGGATACGGAGCTATCCAAGTTCCTCTACACGGAGCAAACGAAAATGATTTTCGGCGAAAAGCCGCTGTCTGATTGGGATAAAATGGTCAAGGAATGGTCCGATAAAGGCGGCGCCCAGATCATTAAGGAAGTGAATGAAGGCCTCAAGGCGAACGGCTACTCCGGCCCGCAGTGGAAGTGATACAGGATTAGATGCAAGGGGTCCCAGACCAATGAATGGCTGGGACTCTTTTTACCATTTTCTCATTTTCCACGGACTGAGACTGTCGCAATTCTGTACAGCCCCCTTATCGCCTCAAGCGGATTGATCTATGTTTTCGCCAGTCGCCTTGGACTCCTTAAAAAACCATTTCATCATCGGCGGCGTCACGAGGGTCGTCACCAAGACGACCACAATGAGGACGGCAAACATCTCTTTGCTCAGCAAACCGGCGTCCAGCCCCATGGCGGCGATGATCAGCGCGACTTCGCCCCGCGATACCATGGCTGCTCCGATGCCCAAGGAAGGTCTCCAGGCAAAGCCGGCGAATTTTGCTCCCAGTGCTGAGCCGACCAGCTTGGTGAGGATCGCCAGAATACTCAAAACGACGATCAAGCCAAGATTGCCGGCAATTCCCGTGAACTCCGCCGTCACGCCGATGGAAGTAAAGAACACCGGAACGAAAATCGAATACCCGATCGTTTCGACCTTCTCGAACACCTCGTGCTTGTATTTCGTTACGCTGATCGCCACACCGGCGATGTAAGCTCCGATGATGGCGGCAACCCCTGCATATTCGGCCAAGTAGGCATAGGTAAAGCAGATGATGAGAGCGGCCGATATGACCGCTTCGGTCACACGAAGAGGCGCGAACTTTTTCAGCACCCAAGGAACGACCTTCCAAGCAATCAGAATCGCCCCGGCGAAAAAGACTACTTTTTTCAGGACAACGATACCCAGATTCACGTCTCCTCCTGCAAAGCTCATCACAAACGCCAGCGCAATGATGACCAGTACGTCATCGATGACCGCGGCCCCCAGAATCGTAGCCCCAGCCCGGGACTTCAGCTTTCCCATTTCCTTCAGCGCCTGCACCGAAATACTGACGCTGGTGGCCGACAGCAGCAGTCCGAGGAATACAGCCTGGATCCTCGGCAGCCCCATCACTTGCCCGGCCATAAAACCTGCGACCAGCGGCACGATAATCCCCGCAACCCCTACAAAAGCAGAAGGCTTCCCCGTATGCTTGAATTCCTCGACATCGGTTTCCAGTCCGGCAATGAACATCAGCAGAATCACTCCGATTTGACTGATTTCCGTCAAAATGTCAGTATTCGTCACGAGTCCAAGCGCCGTCGGTCCCAAGACGATCCCGATCAGCAGCTTGCCGAGCACGGAAGGCTGTCCTAATTTAACGCTGAGGTCCCCCGCAATTTTGGAAGCAAGCAAGATGATAGCCAGTTGAAAAATAAGCATAATGACCGACCGCCCCTTCTGTTATTATCGTGCTTATCCTGTGGATATTCAGGCAAAAACATACAAAAAGAAGCCTATCAACCATAGCTGCTAAATAAACATAGCAAAGCTAAGGTGACAGGCTCCTCCGGGTATTTCCTATTTGTTTTTCCAAGGAAAGCTAACGTTACGATACTAATACGCAAGGATTCGCTTCCGGTTTCAAAAAATTTTGCAAGAAAAATCTGGCTTGAGGGGAATAACGTGGCCCCCCACCCCGCCTGCGGCTACACCTTGACCCGCAGCCCTGTCGCCCGGCTTTCGTTGGCTGCTTCGAGGAAACGGATAATCTCCAGCGTCTCCGTCAGCGGAATGCCCGGTTCTCCCGTCCTGAACAGCTTCATGACCTCGACCAGCAGGCTGGCATAAAACGGTCTGCCGTCCTTGGACACATCAACCAGGCGCGGTCCTTCTCCAGTATGCAGCGTGGCGCCGAAGCTTTGACCCAGCCGCCGACTACCCCGTATCGTACCGATCCTGCCGTCCTGCCAGACACCGGTAATGACGTCGAAATCGTCGTTCGCCGCCACGGCCACTTCCCGGCATCCTGCGCCCATGGCGCGATACAGCAGCTCGGCCGTATGAATTCCGTACCAGTAGTACCCCGGCTGCGTCGGTTCGAGATGCATCGGTCCGAAGACATCGGCTCCCGTAATGGCTCCGTCAGCTTTCGCCAGAGCGTTGACAAGCCCTTCGGAGTACCGTAGCGCCGAGGTGCTCATGACCGGAATATCATATTGCTGTGCAAGCTCGGCGATTTCATACGCCTTCCGCGAGCTCAGTGCGAGCGGCTTGTCGATAAATACCGGCTTGCCGTAAGGCGCGATGGCGCGAAACTGCTCCAAGTGCACCCGTCCATCGGCCGATTCGAGCAGCAGCGCATCGACCGATTCCGCTACGGCTTCCGGCGTTTCCATGATGGACACGCCGTATTGCTCCCGCAGCTCTTGCGTAAAGCAGCCGACCCGGTCAATGCTGAGCGGGAAGTCGGCGGAGCCGCCAGGATAAGCGGCGATCACCCGTCCTCCCGGCACATGATTGACATCCGACGGGTCGTTCAGCAGCTTCGTAAACGCCGTTACGTGCGACGTATCGAGTCCGATGATGCCTATGTGCAGCGCCGCCTCCATGCGCCTAGCCCCGCTTCCGGTAAGCTTCGATGAATTGAATCGCTTTGCGGATATCTTCCTCCGGCTGATCGCCGACCTCACGCTCGATTGTTAAGTAGCCCGTATATCCGATGTCTTGCAGCGCTTGGAAATACGCGTTGAAATCGACGGCCCCCTCGCCGGGAGGCAGCTCCCGGAAAAACTCGCCCGCGCTCACCATCCGCGCGATCTCCTCATGATCCATCGGCTTGTACCCGAGGGAGCCGTAGATGGCGCGAGGGTCTGCTTCGCGCAGCCGGAGTCCGTCCTTCACGTGCGTATGGACAATATAGTCCTTCAGCGTATGCACGCCTTTGGCCGGGTCGTCGCCCGTTACCATGACCATATTGGCCGGATCGAAGTTGACCGCCATTCCTTTGGAGCCGAGGCTGTCCAGGAAGCTTTTCAGATGTGCGGCGGTCTCGGGACCGGTCTCGATCGCAAAATAACCGCCAACAGACGAGGCATAACGGGCCAGTTGACCGCAAGCGTCCTGCATCTCGGCATAGATCGGATCGGCCGGGTCCTCCGGCACCAGACCGATATGCGTCGTCACGATATTCGTACCCAAGTCAAGCGCCAGATCGAGAATCCGCTTTGACATTTCGATTTTGGTCGGGTTTGCCTCCTTGTCTTGGAAGCCGTGTCCGCCTAAATCGCCGCATAAAGCGGAAATTTCCAGCCCGATCGAATCGAGATAAGCCTTGAGGTCTTTCCGAGCGGCCGCGTTTAGATTCGCCGGGTCCATTTCCCCTTTGGTAGCCCAAATTTGCACGCCGTCGGCGCCGAGCTCCTTGGACTTTTGCAAGCTCTCACGCAGCGGCAGCTTGAAACTGTCCGAAATGACTCCGATCTTGTTTATCAATGCCATGAGCATCGCTCCTTCCTACAGCTCGATTTCCCGCCCTTGGGCGGCCGATTCGTAAATGGCGCACAATATTTTCATCACTTCGACGCCGTCTTCCACCGGGCTCCGCGTTTCCGCTCGTCCGAGCGAGCTGTCGATAAAGTAGTTGATCTCCTGCTGGAACCCGGCAATAAAATCAAACGAAGGATGGTCTACCTGCGGCGCGACGTTCAGAATCGTATCGTACTTCTCAGCGATAATCGCAAGCTCCGGCTCCAGCTCCGCGCCGCCCCTGTCCCCATACAGCTTGACGTACAGCTCGTCCTTCTTCGCATGCAGCGTGAAGCTGACATCGACCATGAGGCTCGCCCCGTTCTCGAAGCGGATGAGCGCATTGGCCATGTCCTCAACGGTGTTGAGCGCCGCGTTGTAATCCGCTGCTTTGTAGAATTCCAAGTGCTCCACGTTCGAGCGGTTGCCGAGGCGATTGTACGTATTGGCCGAGACCGACTTGACCTTCGGCTTGCCCATTAGGTACCAGCAAATGTCGATAATATGCACACCCAGATCGATCACCGGCCCACCGCCGGAGCGCTTGATATCCGAGAACCAGCCGCCCGGGTTGCCAAGACGACGGAGACAAGAGGCCTTCGCGTAATAAATCTCGCCCAGATCGCCCGCATCGATAAATTTTTTCAAAATTTCCGTATTGCTGCCGTACCGGCGCACAAAGCCGACCTGCAGCAGCTTGCCCGTCCGCCGCACCGTTTCTTCGACTTTCAAGGCTTCGGCCACCGTTTGGCACAGCGGCTTCTCCACAAGCACGTGCTTGCCCGCTTCGAGCGCCGCGATGCTAATTTCGGCATGGGAGTTGTTCCAAGTGCAGATGCTGACGCCGTGAATGTCCGGCAGCGCCAGCAGATCACGGTAATCGGTGAATACCTTGGATGCGCCGTACGCTTCAGCCTTTGCTTTCGCCCGTTCCTCATTCAAATCGCATACGGCATAAATTTCCACTTCCGGATGATGGCTGTAGGCTCTGAAATGCTGCTCCGAAATGGAGCCCGCTCCGATAATTCCGATTTTGATTTTGCTCATCGTTCCCCTGTTCCTCCTGCTTCTCCTGTTGTTTTCGGTTTACACTACAGCTTCCTGCCACAACCGGCGGACGTTATCCATGGCAATTCTCGAACCGGTTCTCGGATCTTCCATACCTTCGAATTCGACGGACAAATACCCGTCGTATCCCGAAGCCTTCAGCACCCGGATGACCTCCGGCATATCGATGTCGCCTTGTCCGACGATGGCGCCCCGCAGGAAGTTGCCGTGGGTCGATTTGAACCAGCCTTCACCCGGATTGCGGTACGACGGACGGCGGTAAAAGTCTTTCAAATGCACCATGGACGCAAACGGAATGTTATTCGAAACGGCGCTGACCGGATCCTCGTCCACACACAGGAAATTGCCGATATCCAGCGTCGTCTTGAAGTTGACGCGATCCACCTCGTGCACGAGCCGGAGCACCCGGTCGCTTGCTTGCAGGTAGAAGCCGTGGTTTTCCACGCTTGTGACGATATCGAACTGCGCTGCGTAGTCGGCGATACGGCGGCACGCCTCGACGAGCTTGGGCAAGTCTGCTTCGAACTGGCGGATCGACGTTTCGGGGATCGGGCGCGACGCGACGTCGTGACGCATCCGCTTTACTCCCAGGTCGCGGGCGATATCAACCTGGCGCATCGTCTTCTCAATCTCCAGCTCGTACGCTTCCGGGGTGGCCTGCACGAAATTCGCGCCGACCGCGTAGCCGGAAATGTCAAGTCCCGCTTGGTCAGCGGTCTTGTGGATATCTTCTATCAGCCCCGGATTGTCGGTCAAGTCGTACCCGATCGGCACGATCTCCACATGCTCGCCTCCATTGTCGGCAATCCAGCGGATGGCTTCCGTTACGGTTAATTCCTTCTTATCGATAGCCCGGTATAAACTGTAGGTGCTCAATCCCAATTTCATGCGTACATCCTCCTCAGCTAAGTCCGATATAAACGACAAGCATGCTTTTTAACGGCGCAGCAGGTCGTCCAGAAAGGAAAACCGGTAAATCTGCTTCGGCCTCCCCTTCGCTCTGCCGCGTTCCTCTCCGGCCACCTCGACCAGTCCCGCGTCCATCCACTGCGTCAGCAGCCGGTGGGTGCTGCGGACGGTCACGCCGAGAACCGACGCCAGTTCGTGAACGTTGTAGTCCGTCTTGCCCGTTCGGGTGAGCTGGGCGACCACCCGGCTCAAATACGTCTGGGTCAAGCCCGCTTCCTCCGCTTTCCGGATCAATGCGGCGTCCAACAGCGACAGGCCGGCGCTGAGCGGCTCGGCCATTTCCAGCGGACCGATGACGCTCTCGTCCTCACGGACGATGAAGCTGATGCTGCCGCCTGCGTCTTTGGCCCGCCGCAGCGCCATCCGGGCATGCGAGCCCGCTTCGTGGGCGGACCGGCCGAAGCCGATGCCGATGCTCAGCGAAAGGGTGAAGGTGTCCTGCACCATTTTGGCCAGCGGGATATATTTATACCCGCCCGTATGGCGCTCGAACATCCCCCGTGTCGTGACGAACAAATATTCATCGCCGCCGAGCGGGGTCAAATGCCCTTCGAGCGTTTCGGCATACTCGAGCATCATCCGGTGAATGTCCAGCTTCAGCCGCTGCACGTCATGCTCCGACTTCCGGAGATCGGCCGCTTTGCGGAACCCGTCCACGTCGATCAAGCCCACCACAATTTGCGATTCCTTGCTGCGGCGGGATTCGGTCGATAACAGCGCCCGCTCAAGCGCGACGATGATATCCTGCTCGGTCGGCAGCACCCACTCGTTCGGCACGCCGAGCTCGCTCAGCTTCACCGATACGGAACGGAGCGCGGTCAAGGCAATCGCCGTGTTTCCTTGGGCGTATTGCTCCGCATGAAAACGAACCATCGCTTCCGTATCCGCAGGATCGCCGCCTGGATAGAACATCAGTTCGGGCAGCGACTGGCCCAGCTCGCGGAACGTTTTCACGAACGGCTGGCGGGTCAGCGTATCGACGGACATCGCGCCGAGCCGTCCCATCCGCTCCGCCCGAAACAACGACCGGTACAGCCCCGAGCCGTTCAGCGGAACGAAATGAGCGGGCACGCGCAGTTGGATGCGGTCGTGGCATACTTGGTATGGAAGCGGTCCCGAATACAAGATCACTTCGACGCGGTCCATAAGGTCCCGGGTCCGTTGAACCGCTTCTTCCAGATTCGCGTACGCCCCGGTGACGGGAACGAAGGACGGAAACGACTTCATCGCTTGCAGCATGACGGGAATCATCGGCTCCGGTCCGATCAACGCGATCGGTATCCCTTTTTCTACGGTGGACGTACGATAAGTCCCGAACATGACAACACCGCCTTACCCATGCTTGTGTTCAATCTATCTCCATTATACCTGACAGGAGGAATCTGCCAATTGCAAAAAGGTGACGTTTTCAAAGTGACACCCCATTTATGCCTGCCCCGCAGCCAGACGCTCCAAAGCAATGGCGGCGAGCGCCACCGCCCCGACCGGGAGACACGCTTCGTTAAGCGTAAACCGGGGATGGTGGAGTCCGAAAGCCTGCTCCACTCCCGTCTCGGGACCTGAGCCGAGCCAAAAAAAACAGCCCGGCACCCGCTGCAAATAGACGGAAAAGTCCTCGCCCGCCATCGTCGGCTCCGCCTGTACGCGCCGCTCGCGTCCCAGAAGCCTGTCGATCGCTCTCTCGGCGTAGGCCAGGCAGTCGTCGTGGTTGACAAGCACCGGGGTCTGCGGAATGTAACGGAGCTCGGCCCGGCACCGGTAGCCTTCGGCAATCCGCGTCACGAGCCGTTCCAGCCGCTCCGGCATGCCGATCTGCACCTCCGGCGCAAACGTCCGTACCGTACCGGTTAAACGGGCCCGGTGCGGGATGACGTTGTTCGCTTCCCCGGCCTGCAGGCTGCCGATGGTCACGACGGCGGGTGCGAACGGCGAAAGCTCGCGGCTTACGGCGGTTTGCAGCGATAGAACGACGGCCGAAGCCGCCACGATCGGATCGATGCACTGATCAGGGATGGCTCCGTGGCCCCCTTTCCCCTCGATGTCGATCTCGATGCGGTCGACGGAGCCCATGAGTGCCCCGGCGCGAGTCGCTATCCTGCCCGCCGCAAGCGTCGGCAAATTGTGCAGCCCGTAAATTTCCGCGACGCCGTCCAGCGCACCGTCCGCAATCATCGCTTTGGCGCCCGCATTGATCTCCTCCGCCGCTTGGAACAGGAACCGCACGCTGCCGTTCAACCGCTCCCGCCGCTCCGTGAGCAGCCGGGCCGCGCCGAGCAAAATCGCCGTATGCCCGTCGTGACCGCAGGCGTGCATGACGCCCGGGCGGCGCGAGGCGAACGGCAGGCCGGTCTCTTCCGTCACTGGCAGCGCATCCATGTCAGCGCGCAGCGCAATGACGGGCCCGGGTCCGCTGCCGCGAAGCTCGGCCGTCACGCCGTAGCCGCCGACGCCGGTCCGTACCTCTAGCCCAAGCCCGGTCAACTGCTCCGCCACCTTGCGGGACGTTTCCCGTTCGCCCAAACTCAACTCGGGCTCGGCATGCAGGTCGCGGCGAAACGCCACCAGCGAGTCCGCAAGCCGTTCCGCCGACGCCATCAGCCCTTGATTTTCCTCATGGTTCAGATTCATTGGTTAACCCCCTTCCCCTGGAAAATACGTCATTGAGGCTCATCGTGCGCGTCTCCTCCTGCTTAGACCCGGACCCGGGAACTCAAGCCATCCAGGATGCCAAATGCTCGCGGACGAACGCATCATCGTTCAATTCCGGGTAATCTCGGTACACCCGGTCGATCTCCTCCGCCTGTCCCGGGGACAGCGTTTCGTGAGGATTTAGGCACCAGACGCCTTTCATCAGCCCTTGACGGCGCAGCACCTCGTGGATGCCCGGAATGCAGCCGGCAAACCCGTGTGCCGGATCGAAAAACGCCGCGTTCGCATCCGTCACCGCCACGTTGCAGGTCAGCCACTCGCTGCCGATCGTCCCCGATTGCCGCACTTGCTTGATTTCCTCCAGCAGCTCGACCGCTTTACGCGTCCACACCGCCCAGTGCCCGAGCAGCCCGCCGACGATCCGTTTTTCCACGGGCTTGCCGTCCACCATAAAGCGGTATACGGTCAGCAGATCGCTTACGATGTTATCGTCGTTGCCGGTGTACAGCGCAATCTCGTCGCGCCGCGGCGAATAGCAGACGGCCCGCGCCACGTCGATCGTCTGGTACCGGTTGAACGGCGCCATTTTGATCGCCACGATGCCGGGAATGGTCGCGAACTCCTTCCAAAAGTCGAAGCTGAATACCTTCCCTCCGACGGACGGCTGCAAATAAAAGCCGACCACCGCCATCTTTTCGGCAACCCGCGACGTGCGTTCGAGGATTTGCGCCTCGCTCAAGCTTTGCAGCCCGCCCATGCTCAGCAGCCCTGCGTCATACCCGAGTCCGACCGCCGTGTCCGCTTCGTTCAGCGCCTGCTCGGTCGGGCCGCAAATACCGGCGATTTTCAGGAACGGGCGCGCGATGTTCGCCCGGTCGACCTCCTCGGAGGCCATCCGCAGCACTTTTTCGAACAGATTGAACTGCGGCTCGCGGATTTCAAACTGCGTCGAATGCACGCCCACCGCGACGCCTCCGGCGCCAGATGCGGCATAATAGCGGGTTAAAGCACGCTGGTTGCGATCGTCGAGCCTTCGATGTTCGTCCAGCGCCAGCGGGTGAGCGGGAATGACCAGCCCTTCATGCAGCGCCCGGGATTGTTCCGGTGACAACGGTTTTCTGCCGCCCATACGTTAAAATTTCCCCTCTCTTTCCTGAAAATGCGTCGGTTTGTTCATCGTCTTGCCTTCGTGGAGCACCCATTCGGCCACCCAATCGATCATTTGCAAAAGCGCTACCCGCGGATACCCGAACAGCTGCATGCATTTTGACGCGTTACTGAGCAGCGCCGTGTCCGCCTCCTGTCCGGTGAACACCGCTTCCGTTCCGAGCCGCTTGGCGAGTTCGGTGGCCGCATACCGGATCGATACCGTCTCCGGACCGGTCACGTTCAGCACTTCCGCCCCTTGCTTGCAGCGCAGCAGCGATCGAAGCGCAATTTCATTGGCGTCGCCCTGCCAGATGCAGTTGAAATGCCCCATGGACACGTCGATCGGACGGCCTTCCTTCACCGATTTTGCAATTTCCAGCAGCACCCCGTACCGCAGATCGATCGCATAATTGAGACGGTAGATCAAGACCGGCGTTCCGTATTGATGAGAAAAATGCTCGAACACCCGCTCCCGCCCGAGACACGACTGCCCATACTCGCCGACCGGCGACGGAGCTGTCGATTCGCTCGCTCCGCCCTGAAGGACAGGAGTCAACGGATAAACGTTGCCGGTGGAGAATACCACGATCCGTGAATGACGGAACTTCTCCGCCACACGGCCCGGCAAATAAGCGTTCATCGCCCATGTAAAATACTCTCTGCCTGTAGTGCCGAATTTTGTACCTGCCATATAAACGACATTTTTCACGTCAGGCAGCTTTTGCAGCTGCTCATCGTTCAGCAGATCGCACGCAATCGTTTTGACGCCGAAGCTCTCCAGCTCTTCCTTCAGCCCTTGTTCTGAAAATCTCGACACCCCGTATACTTTGCGGTCGACCCCCGATTCCCGGATCGCGTTGATCGCCAGCTTGGCGAGACTCGGTCCCATTTTGCCGCCCACCCCGAGCAGCATGATGTCCCCCTCCAGCGACTTCATCTCCTGCACCAAAGCAGGCGACGGCTCAGCTAGCTTTTGCTCCAGTTCCTCCACCGTTCTCATCGATCAAGACAACTCCCTTCGTCACGTTGATAGCGATTTCAATATCATCATAGCGCCAGCGGGTATTTAGAGACAAATCTTTAAATTGTCTTTAAATCAAATTGGTAAAGCCCATACGTTTGCACGCGGGATGGACGGACATGGGGTCCCTAATACATCCTGCCCCTTCCTCTTTTGACCCCTCCGATCTTGTAACATAATTGGTGCAAATAACCAAAATGTGGTATATTGGTGCTGGAAAGTTCCGTTTGCACGAACATTATTGGAGGTCTTATTTGATGAAACTAAAAGTACTTCTCGCCTGTTTGTTCGCGCTTGCCTTTGCGGCCGGAATCTGGAATGACGCACCGAAGAAACACCTTTCGAAGCTGGTCAACACAAGCACGAGTTCAAACGCTAATCCGGGTGAAAAAGCAAATGCGATAAGCTATGTTCCGACGACAGATGACGAATACGCATCCATCCAAAGCGCCGCAGGCACGGACAGTTTATTCATCTATAAGTTTCAAACGGATGACGAGAGTATGACCCAGATCGATTGCTGGCTGGAGCATTACGTGAACGGATCGCTTAAGGAGACTGTGGCATCGATGGGGACGAGGATTAGGCCCAAGCGGGAAAATAAGCTGTATTGGAGCCTGACCAGCGTAAACGACAAGGAGCAAATGTGGATTGTTTCGGTGCGGGACGGAGGCAGCTTCTCTTCCAGCAAGGGCTCCATAGCTAAAGAAGCTTTTACTTCATCCACTTGGGGCTCGATGATTGGCAGCCAAAAAATCGTACCGGAGGAGCCTATTACTTTGAGTGCGATCGTACGGAAGAAAGAGCAGGGGTCGACGACTTTCAAACCGGATCCTGACGAATTAATCAAATCGTACGATGAAGTATATCTGCTGAAATGCCGCTTTAAAGCTTAATTCTGTTATGCATCCCCATGCCCGAGCCGCACTCTTCCACGTTGCAGGAATTGCGCCTCGGGCAAGCTCTACGGCAAATATCATTGTTTGGCTTCGCGGGTTACCCTTCCTCGTCAAGCTTCGGCTCCCGGAATGCACCGTAGCTTTCCAAGTATTCGAAAAAGGCCTCATCCCCATTGCCTTCCAACAGGTTTAGGAACGCATACGAAATCATGTCGATCCACTCTTCTAATCGGCACACGTCCTCTTCCGAGATCAACCCGTTGGAACGGAGCATGCCGTCCAGATGAACGCCCCACGCCCGGCTTAAGTGGCACATCCCCCATACGGCGGAGACAATATCCCGATCCAGATGCGGTGCGTCCGGCCCCAGCTTCTTTTGCAGGATATACAGAGCGTACATGACCTCATGAAAGTTCTCTTCGATCAAGCCGCGGTACGGGCGAAGCGACATCAGAAATCCGGTTTGACCCTTCGGATGGTCGATCGCCTCATCAATTGAGAAACTGTGCAGCATCAGCAGCCGTTTTGCCTCTTCTTCAGTCATGGTTTCCCTCCTACTTCCCCTTCTGTCAGCGAACCAATTACTTAACTTCTTCGCAGAGAGACAAAATTCCTTGTACGGCAACCGATGATCATAGTATCCTTTCGGCTATCGACCAAACTGCTGTTGAATGACATTTAAATGATGCTCCGTATGACCAACCATCACATAGAAAATACTTCGAGCTGTCACAACCTGCTCGTCATATTGCTATCCGTCTTCATTAGTGAAGCAGCGTTCTTCCTAGCTTGGTCTTGGATGGTCTGTTCGGATTCCGATGATAACGTTAGCGTCCTGTTCTTCGGAACGAACCCATTTTGGAATCAATCCGTATTGAGCAAAGAGTTCGGCCGTCAACGGCGCCTGCTTCTCGCTCGTTTCGACTAGTAAATAGCCTCCCTTTGCAAGCCAGAGAGGAGCTTCAGCCACTATTCTTCGTTGAACGTCAAGTCCATCAGCTCCTCCATCAAGTGCAATTCTTGCCTCGTGGACGCGGGCTTCCGTTGGCATGAATTTTATTGCCTCGGTAGGTACGTATGGGGCATTGGCTATAATAACATTGACGCGATTATAAAGTTGAACAGGTATCGGATCGTAGAGATCCCCTTCATACACAAAGCCTTTGTCTAACTGAATATTGCGACGGGCGCATTGTACTGCAGCAGGATCAATATCAACCGCGTGCAATTCAATACGTTCTATTAAAGCGGCTAAAGCCGCGCCCAAAGCTCCGGAACCGCAGCACAGGTCTACTACTACGTCTCCTGGTCGAGTGTGGGCCAAGGCCTGTCTCACTAAAAACTCGGTTCGTTGCCGGGGTACGAAAATTCCGGGATCCAACTCAATCCGCAAACCACAGAAATCCGCACATCCGATAATGTGTTCAAGAGGGAAACCATCAATTCTGCGATCCACAAGTTTGGCGAGTTCCGTAGAATTGTTCGAAGCAGCTATAAGCAACCGGGCCTCCTCCTCAGCAAAAACACAACCGGCAGCGCGAAGCTTCCTAACAACCATTTGCCAAATAATACTTCCATCTTCACGATAATCCACATATCATCCTACTTTGGTATGAATTTTGTATCACCACCAGTCTACATGTTATCGCTGTTTCTCAATATGCAGAATACTCTTATATTTAAACTATCCTGCCCTTAATTCAACAGACCTTTACTTGTCACTAGATTGTCTGTTTCATGAATCAGATCACGTAACAGGCTTTGAGCCTTCTCCAAATCGGCTTGATCTTCTGTAACTAAGGTCAATATGTTATTAATTCTATTGGAATATTGGCTGGGCACCATGCTAAATGAATCGGCGATGGCAGCAGCTCCTTTTTCGTTCATCCAGTAAGTTTCGTTAAGTGCAAACAAAACCTGATTCAAGCAAGAGACTGACCTAAAACAACATCCGGCAATGTAAGATAAATCTTTTTTATAGACACCTTTTTTCCCGATCTCAAGGGAGAACTGTGCTTCCCATAGAAATTTTCGAATGATCGATTTTTGCAAAACGTGCGGGTAGGGAGTTGTCTTGAGCTTCATTTCCCCCACAACACCCGATGGGTCCCATAACACCTTACACAACGCGATTTCAGCTAAATATATCGAATTGATAAATCCATGAGGATGTCCCGAATGATAGTCGATTGTGATATCCCCCATGACGCATTGGTCAATTACGTTTGACACTTTATTAAGATCACGGTATAAAAAATCGACCGGCTTTTGATTTACTTTTAGCCAGCCACCACCATTGATCCACGGTCCCCAGCCGCCGATTTCCGTTATTAAGTTGTCTCTATGATCGTCATCCAAGATGGAGGCTACTCGACGAAGCTGTGCAATGTCTAACCCACTGTTGGTGTTCAGTGATAATAAAGTATTAGACCGGGACTCCCTATCTACCAAGGAATTCCGGTCATGTTAATCACCAAGATATGAATAAAAAGCTTTAGAGTGAATATCGGATTGCAGTGTTGCTAAGTTAAATCCGAATAATAAAGTTGTAGACTGCCTCCATTGAACTATCGTACCCGATAGCATTCCTGTAGACGGAATAATTTCGGCTTTAAAAAATCAAAAGCGCCTCGGTACGATGGGGCATGTCGCACGCGCTGTAAACTTTAGCGGTATCGTAATCGGAAACCCTCTGTCCCTTTCTAATGACGAAGACAGTTTTCGCAACCTATTGCAATGGATCCAGCATCTTCAATCCCTCCATAATTTAAGCTCAGCCATCGCCGGCATGGAACCGACCGGACATTATTGGCTCAACGTTTCTAGGTGGCTCTCTGAACGTCATTTTGAAGTCGTTTTAGTAAATCCTCATCTTGTGAAAAAGAACAAAGAAAACCGCGATAACACACCCTCAAAGAGCGATAAAAAGGATGCTCTTATCATTACCGACATGGTGAAAAACGGGTACTACTCGTTTACTCGTACTACGCCTGAAGCTTTCGAGGAGCTGCGTGTTTTCCTCTCGAACCGGGACGCTGTCGTTACGAGACTCGTGAGTGCGAAAAACCAAATCCACCGTTGGGTCGACGTTGTTTTTCCTGAGCTGCGACATGTCTTCAAGGACATTATGTGCATCGGTTCATTGGCCACGCTCCGCCTATTCCCTACGCCAGCAGAGCTGAGTAAATTACAGCCTCAGTGAAACTCAAACACCGAGTTCACAGGAAGTATTACCCATAAAACACCGATTCGACAAGATAATCGGTATTCCTTCCAAATATATTACATATATCACCAATATATTGGGTATTACCTTTTTTTGGAATTTATACCCAGTCAGAGCTGAAGGTAAGATTCTTAGAAGATGGTCAGCTACGAATCCTACCTCGAAAGCCCGCAATTCTTTGTCATCAGTGCGTTACTTTCTTGGTTAATTATTTGAACCGCTGGGTTTGCTTTGAAGGCATAATGGTCAGTTCTGGAATGTTGACATGCTCAGGTTGCTCCAGTGCATAGAGCGCCGCCTCTGCAACATCATCGGGATGTAACGGCAGGACTTTCGAAGAAAACGCGCGAATTTCATCCTCGGAATACCCGGCCACCTGAGAAAATTCCGTTGCCACCGCCCCGGGTTGAATCGTCGTAACGCGAATCCCCTGATCGATTGTCTCCAAACGTAACGCAGACGCTATGGCGTTAACACCGTATTTGGTAGCGCTGTATGGACCTCCTCCGGCAATCACTTCCTTGCCGGCAATGGAGGAGATGATGATGACATCTCCCTTGCCCTGACCCAGCATCGGCGGAAGCCCGTATTGCAGCGTCAACATAAGACCGTGTACATTCGTCCTGTACAGCTCCTCCCATCTTTCCAGATCCACTTCTACCAAAGGACTTCGATACCCGAATCCGGCATTGGCGACTATAATATCAAGACGGCGCCAGCGGTTAATCGTTTTATTGACCACATGCTGTACTTCTTCAGCCTTTTGAATATCAGCAGGTACTGTCATAACCTCGTACAATCCCTCTTTATGCAATTCCTGAACCAGCTCATCCAATCGATCCCGTCGACGTGCCACGACCGTCACATAGGCGCCGCGCTTTGCCAGTTTCCTGGCGATCGATGCCCCGATGCCACTGCTAGCGCCTGTCACCAAGGCCACTTTGCCGATCAGACTCTCCTTCTCATTCCAAGATAGCTCCAAATCATCCAGATTCATTTCGCACCCTCCCAAATTCCAACATTATTTTGTTAAAAGCACGCGATGAACACCCTTGCTGCCTCCCGGTGCCGTTCCTATATATAAATATCCTTTATGGCTTACAGCCGTAGTTACGCCATACAGTTTGCCTTCCAGATCATGCCAGCTTCCGATAAGCTCTCCCTGCGGGCTGAGCTCCATAGCAAGCCCATGCTTCGCCGGCGCGCTTGCGCCGCTAAGCAGCGACTCCGGCAATTTGGCCATGGTACTGGCTAACCAAAGGTTGCTATGCATCTGATCTACAAAAGAAATGCGAGTCGTGAAGATACCGACCCAGAAATGACCTTGATCATCACGCGTAATGTTGTCTGGAAAACCTGCGAGATTGTCTACGAAAATATCAGATGTACCCTTCTTCGGTCCTTTAAGCCAGTATCTGGTCAATTGATAATGATACGATTCCGCCACAAGCACAAAATCTTCATCCGCAGACAAGGCAACTCCGTTTGCAAAATAAAGGCCTTCTAAAAGGACGGTCGTTTGCTTGGTCTTTGGATCGTACTTCAGCAAACGTCCATGCGGCTTGTTCTCGGCAATTTCTTTGAAGGTCACACTACCATAATTCGAAGTATCAGAAAAATAAATGGAACCGTCCTTGGCAATATCAAGCTCGTTAGCTAGATAGATCGGCTTACCGTCCACTTGATCAGCCAATACCTCTATGCTCCCGGATGGGTTAATAGACAGCAGTCCCCTCTTGACATCAGTAACGATCAAATCGCCTTTGGCATCGAATATAAGCCCATTAGGAGTTCCTTTGGTGTCTGCAAACATTTGGGCTTTTTGCGGATTTCCCTCTGCATCGAAAGGAACCTTGTAAATCTTCCCATCTGAATCTCCTGTATATAGCTGACCTTCTTTATCGAATGTAATGAATTCAGGGAATTGAGGGGCATCAGTCACAAGCTGAGCCGAGCTGAGTTTATTGTTTTGTTTCCACGGACCCGCTTCCTCAAAAGAGGGGGCCGTCGGTGCTGACCATTTTGCCGGTTTGATCGGTGAAGGTACAAGCAAGAAAACGAGTATTCCTAGAACGAGCACCGCGAGCAGCGATAGCCCCCATCTGCATATCCTAGCACGAAGTGAGCGTTTAGGACGATTCACGCCTTCAGTAGATTTAACGGCTCGAACTTGTGTATTAGGCATTAGTGTGTCTCCTTTTTCATATAAGCGAGATTTTAGATTTGGACTACGATTTTACCGAAATATTGCTTTCCTTCAGCCAAGAGCGCGAATGCTTCTCCAATTCGGGCCAGCGGGAATACATGGTCGATGACGGGATGTAAACGATGATGGGCAATCGCCCGATTCATCTTTTCGAAGTGATCTCGGTTGCCGACTTGACTGCCGCGAACAGTTGCGGCTTTCTGCAAAATGCTGGAGACATCGTATTCCGGAATGGTCAAGCCCGATAAGAACCCGACCATACTCAAGGTCCCTCCAATGCGAAGCGCATTTATGGATTTTCCCATCGTTGCCGCTCCTCCAACATCCAGAACATGATCGACGCCGCAGCCAGTCAACTCTAACGCCGCCTTATCCCAATCGGGAGCTTCCGAATAATTGATCGTTTGCCATGCACCAAGAGCTTTTGCTCGTTCCAGCTTGGCGTTGCTGCTCGACGTGATGATGGCTCGTGCTCCGGCCATAAGCGAGAATTGAAGCCCGAAGATGGATACCCCGCCCGTTCCTTGCAGCAGCACGGTATCACCCGCTTGCAAACCGCCATATTCGATTAGCATGCTCCATGCGGTTAATGCCGCGATCGGTAAGGTTGAGGCCTCCTCATAAGTGAGGTGATCGGGAATAGGGACGACTCCGTCTTCATGTAGAACGACATACTCGGCCGCTATTCCGTTCAACGGCCCCCCCAGGCTTTCTTCTAACACCCCAGGTCTTGGGCTGCCGGCAATGAATCGCTGTTGAAAATTACCCGCTACTCGGTGTCCGACCTGGAACCTTGTTACTCCTTGGCCAACGGCTACAATTTCTCCCGCTCCGTCTGATAAGGGAATGAAGGGAAATTTGACTTCGATCGGCATTAATCCGCTGAGGACCACTAGATCACGGTAATTGAGAGAAGCTGCCCTCATGCGGATCAGTACCTCCTTAGGTCCTGGCGTTGGTATGTCTAGTTCCGTTATGGTTAATTCCTCGAAGCCGAAGCCGTTTTTCAGCTGTATAGCTTTCATCGAATTGTCCTCCCTGCAAGATCAGATTGATTACCCGGATTCTTATTATTGCTGCTGGATCCTTCACGCGGACGAATCATGCTTCCAACAAGCCGAAGACTTTGTTTTCGTGTAATGAATCGCGATAACTGCGCCCCGAGATAATTCTGCACACCCGGAACGACGTACACTTTCCCTTCCTTCAACGCACGAAGTGCAACCTCTACGACTCTTTCCGGAGTGTCTTTCTTTCCGACGGAGGCTTCTTCCGCTCCTACGACATTAAAGAAACTCGTGTCCGTCGCACCGGGACAAAGTGCGAAGAATTTAATGCCGCGGTTGCGGTTTTCAAACCATAACGCTTGAGTAAACGACAGGACGAAAGCTTTCGTTGCCCCATATACGGCCATATAGGGAAGTGGTTGAAATCCGGCGGTTGAAGCAACATTGATAACTGTACCTGAGCTTTTGCGCAACATGTCCGGCAAAAACAAGTGGGTCATATCTACAACAGCGGCGACATTGAGCATAACTTCTTCATGTTGACGCTCGCCTGACACTTGTTCAAACAAACCATGCGTAGCAAAGCCTGCATTGTTGACCAGCAGTTCGATATCCACTTTCAAAAGTCGACATTGCTGATATAACTCGCTGGGTGCGCCCTCTTTCGCAAGATCCATAGCGATAACCTCGGCTTTGATGCTATACATCTTTCTGAGCTCTGATGCCAGACTCTCAAGCTTGCCCTTCGATCGGGCTACGAGTACTAAATGGCTGCCTTGTTTGGCCAGTTGTCTCGCAAATTGCTCTCCAATACCGGAAGAAGCTCCCGTGATGAGCGCCCATTTACCTTGAATCGTCATATCGCTACCCCCCTTCTAGATACTATGTTGTAATATAGAAACATCGTTACCAAATGAACAGAAGTAATTATTCCCGATTCTCAAGGAATGTGATAATCATCATACTATTTGGTAACAGTGTTTCTTAACGAATTCATTGTATCCCGGCTTTTCTAGAAAGTCAATATGATCTTTGAATATCCTTGAACATCTACCGTCTCATTGACAACCGCTTAACAACTGTATAGAATTCCTTGCAAGAGCGTCAGCAACTTTGTTTCCTGACGAAAACTTGATATCCGAAGGTGATGATTATGAGCGATCAAGATATCTCCTCCAATGCGAACTCACGAGTGTTGAAAACCTACCAAGAAGCCCGCTTGCAAAATATTGAAAATCTCCGCAAGCTCGTTGTTGACGCTGCGGCAACGCTCTTGCAAGAAGAGGGTCCGGAAGCCGTTACGGTGCGTAAAGTATCGCAGAAAATGGGTTGCTCGACAAAAATCATTTATAACTTGTTTGTCAATAAAGAGGGCTTGGCTCAGCAGTTGTATCTGGACGGTTGTAAGCTTCTCGCTAACGAATTCGAGGGGACGCCGCAAGCTGCTGATCCGGCGCAGCATTTGCAGAATTTAGGCGAAGCCTTTTGGCAATTCGGGCAGCGTTACTCCAGTTATTATAAACTGATGTTCGGAGGCGCATTCGCGGATTTCAAACCAGACGAGGAAAGCCTAAATGGTACCGTAACGGCCATGCGGCAATTATTGACGGTGATCAGCAATGCGCAAAAGCAAGGTCTCATCCCTGGCCAGTATGACACTGAATTAGTTATCCGCGTATTCTGGGCTTCGCTCCATGGCGTCATTCATCTTTACATGGGAGGACACTTAGGAGATGTACAATCGGCGCATGCGGTATACAGGCAAACGTTGTCTTTAATTGTCAGCTCGTTATTGCCGGATAAAGCTTAAAAGACGGCAAGCTCTTCCCGGTTTAGGGGAAGAGCTTGTCTTTTTTCACACTGCAAGGATACCTTCAATGCTAATCTCTACTTCAATTCTTTGCTTTACCACTATTTATGATACGCTTCTCCGCGCTTGATCTTAAACTAATCTGCCCGTTAGTTGAGCGATGCCGTCAGACTACTACTTTATTATTTCAGTCTACAACATTATTATCTAGTCTAGTGCTTAGGAAAAGTAAATAAACCCATCACCTTAAATTGGAAGTTAATAAATTCCAATTTATAAGGAGATGGGCTCTCTTTGACCCGTCTGCTAATTCTCTGCCTGGAGCTACAAGACTTGAGCTAGCTAACCGCAAACATGACCAATCTCTTTTCCATTCCTTTACTTGAAGGCAGTTCAACGCGGTCTTTGCCGCCACAACCAACTATACGCTCAATGCATACGGTCAACATAGCGTCCGTAATCCGGAACAGCCACACGATCAAATTGTCCGACCAGCTTCGCGAGCCCCTGAGTAAGCTCGTCGCCGTAAACCGGCACCCCGTGCCCCGTCACAGCGGCCGCGGGCTTCAACGCTTCCAGTCTCTGTACGGATTCCTTGGCCGCCTTCCAATCCGTCGTAAAATAACGGGGCGGGCCGCAAATCTCTTCATATTGCACAATAACCTTAAACAGGGAATCCTGCCGTACCGTGATGAAAGCGTCGCCGGCGATCAGCGTGCGGTCGGTTTCCCGGAACAGCGACACATGGCCCGGCGAATGACCGGGCGTCGGTATCCAGCGCCACTCCGGCAGGCCGGGAATAGTACCGTCGGAGGGGAGCCCCCGGACATGCTTGCCCAAGTTGACCGGCTCGTTCGGAAACAAGGGTGACAGCTTGGCGAGCAGTCCGCCTTCGACAGACGCGTCGGGGTCCGGGTAGCTATGCCGCCCGGTTACATATGGCAATTCCAACTCGTGGGCGTATACCGGGACCTGCCAGGCCTCTGCCAGCTCGACAACGGCGCCCACATGGTCGAAATGACCATGGGTCAGCACGATAGCCTTCGGCTTGCTGTGTTCTCCGAACTGCTCCCGAACCGCTTGTTGGATCGTGTCGGCGGAATCCGGCATTCCGGCGTCTACAAGTACCCATCCGTCGGCCGGTTCGCGATTCCCGATAAAGCATACGTTAACCACTTGGATGGTCAGACAGGAGACCCGCTCCGCCACCGTCTGCAATGCTCCGCTTTTGACGGAGGTGATCGGAATGTACCGGTGATTCAATGTATTTTCAATTTCTCGATCCGCATTCGGTTCCGTCATAGGTTCTCCTTTGCCTTAAGGCTGTTTTGTTTAGTTATTCGTTAGTATGCGGATGCAGTCAACCAATTATGAGCAAAAAGAAGGAACCGGGCGTAGGTTTACCGAATCTTATGTGAAGAAACTGCTATTTTTTAACTTTCTAGGAGTGATCATATGAAAATTGTAAAACTGGCATCCCATGAACTGCCTCCAATGGATTTGCTGTTATTAGCCGACCCTTCCCCGAGTCTGGTTGAAGAATATATTCAAAGAGGCCAATGCTATGTCGCCAAAGCAGAGGAACTTATTCTCGGCGTATACGTTCTTCTGCCCACCAGACCCGAAACCGTCGAAATCGTTAATGTCGCCGTTGACGAGCGTCATCAAGGTCAAGGCATAGGCAAAAAGCTGGTCAACCACGCGATCGAGACAGCGAAACAGCTAGGGTATAAAACGATTGAAATCGGCACCGGCAATTCAAGCATCGGTCAGCTCGCTCTCTATCAGAAGTGCGGCTTCCGCATGACCTGGATCGACAGGGATTTTTTCATCCGGCATTACGAGGAGCCGATTTACGAAAACGGGATGCAGGTGATCGATATGGTGCGTCTTTCGCAAGATTTATAAGAAAAGCTTCTTAATCGAAGCCTTTTCGTGGAAGATACAGTTGTGTTCTGGCCGAAGCTTTTCTTGAAATAATAGAATGCTTCAGCTCCGCTGAAAACTTATACATTCTATCATTATAAACAAAAAAGCCTGATGTCTCAGGCTTTTCAGGCTTTCGAGAAATTGCTTTCGACAACAATAGAGATACATACGGAGGTGGGGTATCCACTGGAGAAGCGATAGCGGCCGCCTTTGTCTTCGGGAAATGTCCGCTAACAAGCGGCTTTCAATCAAATTTCCCGATGACAACAGCGGTCGGAAGTGGATACCCCACCCCCTCGTAACCTCTATTACCTCAACCGACAATTTTCTCGATAAGTTCAAAAACCTGATGTCTCAGGCTTGAGCACGGACTTTCGCACGATCCAGATAAGCGGAATATAAATAAGTGCAAAACGGCAGGCTCCACAAAAAAATCGCAAAAGGCAAATACTGCTCCACCGGTACTCCGACAAACGTGCTGCACAGCACGGCCAGCAAATTCCACGGTACGGCCGCGGCCAGAACGGCGCTCGTATCGGCAATGACGCGCGAGAGGTGCGCGGAGCTAAACCGGCGGTTCCACAGCGGCAAAATGTTACGACCGGACATGATAATCGGTAGCGTCTGCGTACAGGAGATAAGACACAGGACGAGGCCGAACGCTCCGGTGCGCCATGTGGCGGAAGCGAGCGAAGGCATCTCCCCCATCATCCGCTCAATGTACGCGCCGATCAGGTTCGACCGTTCCAGAATGCCGTTGAACGCCCCGGCCAGCACAATAAGCGAGACGAGGCTGATCATGCTCAGCAATCCCTTGCCTTCGACAATCGAATGCTCCGCCCCGCTCCACATCGCTTTCAGCCAAGCGGTTGGCTCTACCCCTTTTTGCAGGCTTCCTACAATAATTGCGGCGGCAATGGATAACAGAAATCCGTATTTCGTCTTCAGCCGCAGTACGATCGAGCCGAGAAGAACGAGAATCGGTATCAGCAGCACGAGCGATTCGCCGAAATCGGAAGGAATGAGATTGGCCGATTGCTCCACGGGACCTTTAGCCGTCCGCAGATCGAGCCATCCGTAAAATGCCAGCGAGGCGAGTACGGCAAGCGCCGAGGTCGGAGCCATCGCCCGCCATTGCCGCGGGATAGACGTTTCTGTCGAAGCCGCGATCAACTGGTGGGCACTGGAAAAAGGCGACGTACGGTCACCGACATAGCTTCCGGAGACGACGGCCCCGGCCACGTACGGCAGCGGAACGCCCACATGGATTGCCATCCCGATGAGCGGAACGCCGACCGCGCTGAGCGTCCCGGTCGAGGTCCCGAGAATCATCGACACGAACGCACAGATCAGAAACGAAAAGGTCAGCGCATACTGCGGCTGTACGATGGCAAGCGCCCATTGAACCAGCTCGTCCACCGTCCCGCTGACCGCCCAGCAAGGCAGAATCATGCCAACGAGCAGCAGAAGCCAGACGACTTCCTTGGTGCGGCGCACGCCTTCCAGTATTCCGGCACAAAGCTCCTTGCCTCCAATTCCGCTGCGGAGCGAAATCAGAATAAGAGCCAGCAGCCCGGCCGAAAAGCCGAAGACGACCGGAATTTTGGCCATATAGGCCGCAGCGATGCCAAGCACGGTAATTCCTACAATGATTACAAGCTGACGAAACGACATGGAAAATCCCTTTCTATTTCTATGAGAATGTGTGTTCGTCCATTATATCACGATGCAGTTAAATTTTGATCCCCTTTAGGGGATTCCCATGACAAAAAAATTTGTTTATAGTTAAAATGGCACCGCTGCCACCCGAAACTTGAAAAAGGAGAAATGAAGCATGACCGCCGAAAAAGGGCCCTTCGATCAGCATTTCGACAGTCTGGAAACGTTAGCCGAAACCATTAGCGAGGTGCTTCGCTGCCCGGTTACGATTGAAGACGCCAATCATCGGCTTGTCGCCTACAGCGCGCACGACCGCCAGACGGACGAAGCCCGTACTGCGACCATCATCGGCCGACGGGTGCCCGAGAAGGTCGTGCAAAGCTTGTGGAGACAAGGGGTTATTCCGCAGCTCATGAAGACCGACGAGCCGGTCCGGATCGCTTCCATTACGGATATTGGTCTCGGGGACCGCGTCGCCGTCGCCATTCGCAAAGATGAGGAAGTTCTGGGATATATTTGGGCGCTTGAGGTGGAGCAGCCCATCGACGATAACGGCATACAGCAATTAAAAAAGGCCGCGCAAACGGCCAAACAAAAGCTCCTGCATATTCAAACGCGCAAACGCAAGCAGGAGGAAGGCTATCAGGAGTTTTTCTGGCAGCTGCTTACGGGGCATTTGACCTCCGAAGCGGCCGTCCGGGACAAAGCGGCTCAAATCCATTTGACGCTGCCCCCCGCTTTTTACGTCATGGTATTCGAATTTCCCGAATCGATCGACGATCATCGGCTCCAGCAAATCCGCTATCTGATGTCGGTGACGCAGCGCATCTCCGTCGTATGCCATGCGGCGGATCACCATCACTTCATTCTGCTCGCTTCCCCTTCCGAATCGACGTCTTGGAAAGAGCATGCCGGCAGCTTCATCAATCATTTTGCCAAGCAGATGCAGGACCGGTTTCGCGTGTCAGCTATGGCCTCCGCCTGCGGTTCTCTGTACGAAGATTACGGCAAGGTCGAGACGAGCTACCGCGAAGCGCTCACGCTGCTGCGCCTGAAGAAGTTGTTCCCGAATCAAACGAAAATTCACCACTACGAAGACTTGGGCTTTTACCGGTTCCTGCCCCCCATTTACGAATACAAGAAGTCCCACCGGATGGTGAACCGCCACTTGCAGCGGCTTAAAGAATACGACCGGGACCATCATACGAATCTACTGGACACGCTGGAGACGTTTCTGATCCACGACAGCAACGCCAAGGAGGCAGCTGCCGCGCTCCATATCCATACGAATACGATGAACTATCGTCTGTCCCGGATTGCCGAAATCGGCGAGATCGACTTAAAAAGCATGGACCAGAAGGTAGCGCTTTACATTGATCTAAAGACCAATAAGCTCATGTCCTCCTGATCCATTCCGTTCGATTTGACTATACCTGCGTCGCGCCGTCGTCTACGCGTCCTTCCATGCCGTTCGTTCCGGCCGGGGAGGCGCTTTTTTTCTTTTTCACGAAATAAACCACGAGCAGAATCGCATACCATACCGGGCCGACGAGAAGCGCAATCCGGGTATCCGGGGAGTAAGCCATAATCCCGACGACGAACACGAGGAATGCGAGCACGGCGTAAGAGCTGTAAGGCGCAAACGGCATTTTGTAAATCAGCTTGGAGGCTTGGTCTGCCGAAAGCTTCTTGCGGAAGCGGATTTGCGAGATGAGAATGACCGCCCATACCCAAATGACCGCAAACGTAGCGATGCTGGTAACCATGGTAAACGCTTTTTCCGGTACGATGTAGTTAAGCGCGACGCCGATCAACAGGAAGAAAGCGGATACAATAATCGCACGGGACGGAACGCCGGAACGGGATACCTTCTCGAAGCTTGCAGGCGCCTCTCCCTGCTGCGCCAAATTGTACAGCATGCGACCGTTGCTGAATATGCCGCTGTTGCAGGACGAAAGCGCGGCGGTCAGCACGACGAAGTTGATAATGCCTGCGGCGTAAGGAATGCCCAGCTTCTCGAAGGTCATGACGAACGGGCTGCCCTTGAGACCGATTTCCGTCCACGGATAAATCGACATGATGACGAACAGCGCGCCGACGTAGAAGATGAGAATGCGCCAGAACACGTTGTCGATTGCTTTTGTTAGCGCTTTCGCAGGGTCCTTGACTTCCCCGGCCGTTACCCCGATCATTTCGATTCCCAGATAGGCGAACATGATCATCTGCATAGCCAGCAGCACGCCCGACCAGCCATTCGCAAAAAAGCCTCCGTGACTCCACAAGTTGCTGATTCCGACGGCGATGCCGCCATTTCCCAGACCGAATACGATCATGCCAACGCCGACGATGATCATGAAGATGATGGTGACGATTTTGATGAGCGCGAACCAAAACTCCAGCTCGCCATAGGCTTTAACGGCAATCAGGTTGACCAGACTCATGATGACCAGCGCCGCCAGCGCCCAAATCCACCTTGGCACCCCCGGGAACCAATACTCCATATAAATCCCGACGGCGGTAATTTCGGCCATACACGTAACGACCCAAATAAACCAATAGTTCCATCCCGTCAAAAAGCCAAATACAGGACTCATATATTCCCGGGCGTAGCGGCTGAACGAACCGGCCACCGGCTTCTGAACGGCCATCTCCCCCAGCGCCCGCATAATGAAGAACATCGCCAGTCCGCCGATCATGTAGCCGACCAATATCGCAGGCCCGGCTACCTTAATGGCCGATGCGGAGCCCAGAAACAAGCCGACACCGATTGCGGCGCCAAGCGACATTAAAGTAATGTGCTTTTGCTCCAGTCCCCGTTTCAATTCATTGTTGTTTTTCACAAAAAATCTCCTCCAATAGTTAATTTCCAGGCTTGTGCTTGCATTATTCGTGCCTTATAAGGATAGAGACTTGCTTCTGTCTATTGTTTCCCTCCTCTATGAATATGCGGCGAGCTGACATGCCCCGGCGAAAGCAGACTGCGCTCAACAATTTCCAGAAATTTGCGCCGGAACAACAGTATGCGCTTACATTCGCTTTTGTGACGAATTGATGTCTAAATCGTAGCACACTCGTTCCCGTCTGCATTTGTCTTGTTACTCAAAAATGATCAAATCAATTTGTGATATTACACAAAAGAGCCCGTCCCACATGAGAAAACGCTTACGTTTTGTGAAAAAACACAAAAGCATCCAATTCTTTTCAGCTCGTTTCACGAAGAAAAACGTCGGATTTGTTCGATATACTCAGCTTACCGAAACGATCCAACCACATTATCAAGGGAGATGGCAATAATGATTATCGGCGTGCCAAAAGAAATTAAAAACAATGAAAACCGCGTGGCCATTACGCCTGCAGGCGTGTCTACAGTTGTGCAGGCGGGTCATAGCGTGTATATTGAAAAAGGAGCCGGCCTTGGCAGCGGCTTTGCGGACGAGCAATATGCGGCGGCCGGAGCCTTGATCGCCGATACCGCGCAAGAGGTTTGGGAAAAATCCCAAATGATCATGAAGGTCAAAGAACCGCTTCCTTCCGAATACGGTTATTTCCGGGAAGGTCTGATCTTGTTCACCTACCTGCACCTGGCTGCCGATGCGGAATTGGCCGCGGCCTTGACGAAATCGGGTGTCGTTTCCATTGCGTACGAAACGGTTGAAGTTAACCGTACGCTCCCGCTTTTGACTCCGATGAGCGAGGTTGCCGGACGGATGGCGACGCAAATCGGAGCACAGTTCCTGGAGAAGCCGTATGGCGGAAAAGGCGTGCTGCTTGCCGGCGTGCCCGGAGTACAGCGGGCGAAAGTCACGATCATCGGCGGCGGCGTAGTCGGCACGAATGCGGCGAAAATCGCTGTCGGTCTAGGCGCGGATGTGACGGTAATCGATTTAAGCGCAGACCGGCTTCGTCAGCTTGACGATCAGTTCGGTCCGCAAATTCAGACGCTCATGTCCAATCCGTATAACATCGCCCAAGCGGTTCGTCAATCCGATCTCGTCATCGGAGCGGTGCTTATTCCGGGAGCCAAAGCGCCTAAGCTGGTTAGCGAAGATATGGTGCGCAGCATGTCGCCAGGCTCCGTTGTTGTCGACGTTGCCATCGATCAAGGCGGAATCTTCGCAACGGTTGACCGCATTACGACCCACGATGCGCCTACGTATGTCAAGCACGGCGTAGTCCACTATGCGGTAGCCAATATGCCGGGTGCAGTTCCGAACACCTCCACCATCGCCCTGACGAACGTGACGATTCCATACGCACTACAAATCGCGAACAAAGGCGTAAAGCAAGCGATCGCCGACAGCCCGGCTTTGGCCAAAGGTCTCACCACAGCAGGCGGTGCCATCACATACGAAGCAGTCGCGAAAGATCTGAATTACGACTATGTGCCTGCACATAAAGCACTGGAAACTGTATCCAGCCGATAAATAAGCAAAACTCCCCCGCCCTCGGGGGAGATTATTATTTATTCAGCAAATCACCACGAAGGAGCAGCACAACATGCACACAAGGAACGATAGGATTGTGAAACCGCACGAAGAGCTCCCCCGTTCGATTATGCCCGAGCCGGACTACGCCGATTGGGACGGCAGCTTCAGTCACCGTCCGACGCTGGCTGAAATCTCGCTCGATGCCATCGCCTCGAACGCGGCGTACTTCAAGTCGCTTCTCCAGCCCGGCTGCCAGTGGATGGCGGTGGTCAAAGCGAACGGGTACGGCCACGGCGCGGTGGAAACTGCCAGGACGGCACTAAGCTCCGGCGCGGACCGCCTCGGAGTCGCTTTTCTGGATGAGGCGCTCCGCCTGCGTTCAGCGGGCATTGCCGCCCCGATCCTTGTGCTCGGCTACACGCCTCCGGAAGCAATCCGGGAGGCCGTTGCGGCCGATGTGACGCTGACGGTGTTTAGCGGCGAGGTGCTCGAAACGGTGATGCGCGAAGCGGAAAGCTTGGGCCGGGTAGCCCGGATTCATCTTAAGATCGAGACCGGGATGAACCGGCTCGGGGTTACGTCGCCAGATGCTGCACTGCAGCTCGCCCGACGCGCGAACGAGAGTCCTTATGTGACGCTGGAGGGTGTATTTACACATTTTGCCAATTCGGACCATCCGAGTCCGGCATACACGGAACTGCAGTTCGCGAGGTTTCTCGAATTTCGCGGCGCTTTTGAGGAAGCCGGTATCGCCGTTCCTCTCTGGCATTGCTGCAACACCGCAGCAACCATTGCTTATCCGCATATGCATTTGGACTTGGTGCGTGTCGGGATCGGACTGTACGGCTTGAAGCCGTCGGTAAGAGGCGCTATCGCAGGCGCTCCCCTCAAGCCGGCCATGCGGCTCAAATCACAAATCGTATCACTCAAAGACGTCCCGGCGTTGGAGCCGGTCAGCTACGGATGCACGTTTGCCTCCGATAAAGATACCAGAATTGCCACTGTGCCGATCGGATACGCGGACGGTATTCCACGGGCGCTCTCCAACAAGGGAACTGCATCGGTACGCGGACAGTCTGCGCCGATCGCCGGAACGATCTGCATGGATCAGTTGATGCTCGACGTTACCGCGATTCCGGACGCGAAGCTCGGTGACGAGGTCACGCTTTTCGGCACGCCGGAAGACAAAGTGACCGCCGCCGATGTCGCAAGCCATGCGCATACGATCCATTACGAGATCGTATGCGGCATCGGCGCCCGGGTCCCCCGGGTTTATGTAGAGGGAGGCTGGACGATTTCCACGCGCTTTATATGACAGGACGGCACGACAAACGGGCAGGGTCTCCCCTGCCCGTTTCATTGTATTCTTGGGCCGCGGACGCGGCTGTACCGACGGAGATCTAGGTCAGGCAAAAACCATCGATCCGTTTTCCGTTAATGATACGGAGCTTTCTGGTTTGCGAGCAAGACGAGACGACTTTGAACACGCATTTCCGTTCCGACAACGGTCTGATACAGCGGTTCTGAACTTTGGCCGCCAATACGAAGTCAGCCAAAGGCGTTGCATCTACGGTAACGAACACTTGATCAACTTTGACGATACGCGCTTTGCCGCGGAACACTTTGGGAATCGAGAACGTAATGAGGGGGCTGCTCGTACATGGAGTGCATTTGGAGTTGAAGACGACTTCGAACGTAAGTAGATTCCCTTTTTTGCTTCGGAACCTGAGCCCAGCATTATTTACTTTACAAGGACAAGAACCCGATTGGCCGGTTCCCCGCTTCGCCGCCTTGACCTTCCCTTTTTGCGCCGAGCAGCCACAACCACAAGCCATAGAATCACCTTTCTGGAAATTTCGCATGATTAGTAGATGCGCGGCTTACATAAGAAGTGTGGTTACTCGTCCGGATGCGATAGCATATTTATAAAAGGCGCTTGGCGTCACTCGGCTGCTTCATGAAAAAAAGCACCGTTTCCGGTGCTTCAGACTGTTGAGAAAGTGGTCATTATAAAAAATAGAAAACATACGGAGGTGGGTATCTACTGGAGGAGCGATAGCGTTCGCCTTTGTCTGCGGGAAACATCCGCTACTAAGCGGCTTCAATCAAAGTTTCCCGCTGACCCGGGGTCCCCGCAAAGTAATCGGACAAAGCTTCCCTGATTCAACTTCACTTTGCGGAGTGGGGCAGCGACCGGAAGTAGATACCCCACCCCCTCGTACTCCTCTATTACTTCAATTAGCCCACTTTCTCAACAAGCTCAAGCACCGTTTCCGGTGCTTTTTTATACGCGCTATCTGCTGAGTGACGGCCGCGAAGCGTCGGATCGCTGCCTGCGCGGCCTGAACCAGAACAAGGTCAAGCCCACGGCGCTCACCCCGAGAACCCCGGCCAAATAAAAACCGCTTTTAAGTCCCGCCCACTCGTTCAAGCCGCCGGCCAAGAACGGCCCCGCAAACATGCCGATCGCGTAGACCGCCTGATATAGCCCCATCGCTGTGGCCCGCTTTTGTTCCGGAATGTGCTGTATCGAAAGTCCCAGAAGCAGCGGGAAATGCAGCCCTTGGAAAAATCCGTTAACCGCCTGCGTCAGCAGCAGCAGTCCGAAGCCGGGCACCAGCGAAGTTGCCGCCGAGCATACGGCGCTGACCGCAAAGCCGAGCAATACGACGTTCCACGCTCCGAAGCGCGGAGCAAATACTTTGCCGGTCATAAACGAGCTGACGGCGTGAGGAATCATGAAAGCAAATACAAGCAGCGTCAGCCCAGCCTCGTCCGCCCCCAGCGATAAGGCGTACGAAGGCGTAAAACCGAACATCGTAATAAACAAGACGCTGTGCGCCAAAATGGACAACGAAGAAACCTTAAGCAGCAGTTTATCCTTCATCACCGGCGCGAGGTCGGCGAAACGCATCGGCGACCGGTCGCCGCTTTCCTTCGGTTCCTTCAGCAGAAAGGCAAGCGCCAGTCCGACCAGTCCGATGACCGTCCCGGTCCAGAATGCGGCGTTCCATCCGCCGAATTTGACCAAGTAGCCGCTCATGCTCATGCCGAAAAGCTGCCCTGCGACGGTAAGCAGGCTGATTGTGCCCATCGCCCGGGTCGCCTGTTCGCTGCGGTATAAACCGGCATACATGACGGTAAACGCAACCCAGGTGGAGGCGCCTACCCCCGACAGCACGCGGCCGGCGAGAGCCCAGCCAAGCTGCTCGCCTAAGACGAAGCATAGGCAACTGGCCGCGGTGCACAGCATGCCGAGCAGAATGAACGGCTTCCGGCTCTTGAAACGGTCGGACGTGATCCCGAGCGGCAGACGCAGCACGATCTGTGTCAAACCGTAGCTGCCGAGTACGATCCCGGCCATGGTATAGGAGATGCCCAGATGATCAAGGTATGGCGACAGGATCGGCACGTAGACATAGAGCGAGCACCAATATAGCAAAGTGACCAGCACAAAGATCGTGTGGTTCATTCGCTCTGCGGTTGTCGATTTCATGATGAGTCTTCTTCCCTCTTATAAGCTTAGCTGCAGAATGGCCTTCACATCGTCCTCATGCAACACCTTGAACGATCCGATCGGACCGAATTTGACGGCTTCCTTCGCCATCCGGCCGATTTCGCTCTCCCCGATACCGAGATCAGCCAGACGGGCAGGCGCGCCGATGCGCGTAAAGTAATCCCTCGTCGCCTGAATGCCGGCCAGCGCGATTTCTTCGTCGCTTTTGCCTGCCGGATCGATGTTCCACACCCGGACGGCAAACTGCATGAACCGGTCCGGACGGCTGCGGTACACATACTTCATCCAGTTCGGGAACAAAATGGAAAGCCCCGCCGCATGCGCAATATCATAGATCGCACTCACCTCGTGCTCGATGGCGTGCGACGCCCAGTCGGTCTGCACGCCGACGCTGATCATCCCGCCATTCAGTGCATACGTGCCGCACAGCATCAGGTTCGCGCGAGCCTCATACTGCTCCGGCTCGGCAAGAGCCCGTTCGCCGTTCTCGATAATCGTTTGCAGGATCGATTCGCAAAGCCGTTCTTGCAGAGGCGTATCCGGCGTGAGGCTGAAGTATTGCTCGAAGACATGCGACATCATGTCCACGATCCCGTTCACCGTTTGATCCGCAGGCACCGTATACGTCAGCGTCGGGTCCAGAATGGAAAATTGGGGATAAGCGTAAATGCTGGCGAACGATTTTTTCAGCTTTTCTTCCCGGTTGGTGATGACGGCGTTGCCGTTCATTTCGGATCCCGTTGCCGATAAGGTCAGCACTGTGCCGAGCGGCAGCGCCGCCGTAATTTTCGCTTTCCGCATCATAAAATCCCAGACGTCTCCTTCATACGGAACGCCGACGGCGACGGCTTTGGCTGCGTCAATTACGCTGCCTCCACCCACGGCCAGAATCAAATCGACGCCTTCCGCGCGGCATAGCTCGATTCCTTTGCGCACCGTCGTAACCCGGGGATTCGGCTCAACGCCGGGCAGTTCAACGGTCCGAACACCCGCATTGGCGAGCTGCGTGAGGACGCGATCGTACAGGCCGGTCTTTTTGATGCTTCCGCCGCCATAAACGAGCAGTACCGTTTTGCTGCCGCAGGCCGCAACTTGCTCGGCCAGCCGCTCCAGCTTGCCCGCGCCGAACAAGATTTTGGTAGGATTATGAAAATCAAACGAATTCATCGTCATTTCCTCCTTCGTTATTCATGCATTCTATATATTATACTAGGTACCGAACCGCAGTACTAGCATACGAAATTCGACATTCTTTTCACAAGAAAAGTCCGTTTTTCTACGAGATGTTCCAAAACTCCATAACTTTCCATGAATTGGTGTATGATGCAATTGTCAATCGAACATCACTTAATCAAGGAGGAACGCCATATGAAAAAATCACTCACAGTCTTAACCTTGACCGCAGCCGTTTTCGCCAGCGCTCTCTCGCCTACGGCGAGCTTTGCAGCAACCGAGCCTGCTTCTGCTTCCCCATCGGCAGGAAGCCAAGCATACTACGAAGATCCTTGGTACATGAATAAAGGCGAAGTCAGAGAGTTATACTCTGCCTCGGGGTATACCTACAAAGTACAGGGAGAAAACGCCATAGTGTACAAAAAGAAAGGCGTATGGTATCTGGAAGGAACCGTACATGGCGATTCGCTGTTGATCCAGCTTAAAAACGGAAAGCCGGTCAAGGAATACGTTATTTATGTGACAGACTAAGCATTTAAAAAGCAATCGGCTTGGCCAAACCCGCGGAATTCCCGTTCCAGCGGGTTTTCGCAATTTTCGCCGCAAAAAAAGCCCTGCGGCCAGCATCGCGCTGTAACAGGACCGAGCATGAAAAAGCTGTCAAGTAATGCTCTTGAGGCCGCCATACTGGGAAATCGCGAGCAGCAAATCGCGCAATATCGGCAATACGAACTGCGCGCCGTCAAGCCGAAATATGCCGCTGCGATTATGTACCGTCGCTTCTTTCACGTACAGGCGGTAATGCGGCATCCCGGAGTGCATGCTGACGGTTTCACTTCCGGAGGCAGCGCTTTTTTGGAACGTAATCGGACGGACGCCGGACGGCGGCTCGTATGGCAAGATACTGATAATATCTTCCAGCTTAATATGATAATTGGTATGCGGCTTTTGGAAAACGAGTTCTTTGGTCGAGACCGTAAGTCCGAAATCCCTCTTTTTATGAGAAATTTTCAGATCCCCTTCCAGCTCCTTAATCTTGATAAATTCGTTCATGCTCTCTCCCCCTCCCAGAGCCGTAGGCAGCTGTTCGGCGGATTGCCTCGAACGTTCCGATCCGAACGGAGCTTAGACCTTGAAGCGAGCATACCATAAAAGGCTAACCCGCGCCACCTGTCCCGTCCGGTCAAATAAACGACTCTGCCCCGTCGATGAAGATCTCCGTTCCGGTCATGTGGCTCGAAGCGTCAGAAGCGAGAAAAGCGACCAAATCCGCCACCTGCTCCGGCTGTCCGGGACCGTGCTCCAGAGGCTGGTTGCCCTCCGGATATTCGACCTTGATCTTGACTTTCTCCAGCTCCGGCAGCGGATGCGTGCTTTGATTGATATGGGTTTTGATCGAGCCCGGGCAGACGGCGTTCACCCGGATTTTATAACGGGCTAGCTCAAGCGCCGCCATCTTCACAAAGGCAATCTGCCCCGCCTTGGACGTGCTGTACGCCGACATCCCGATGTTCGAGAAGACGCGGCTGCCGTTGATCGAGCTGGTCACGATGATGCTGCCGCCCTTTTGCTTCATATGAGGAATTGCATACTTAACGCACAGAAATGTCCCTTTCAGATTGACGAACAACGTATGGTCCCAATCTTCCGGCTTCATATCCTCGATCGGCGCCAGTACGCCGTTTATCCCTGCGTTGGCAAAGACGACGTCGAGCCGTCCCCACGTTCCTGCTGCCGTATCGATCGCCTGCTTTACCCGCAGCGGGTCGGACACGTCCACGTCCACCGTGATCGTCTGGGCGCGCATGGCCGTCAGCTCCTGCTTTACCTGCTCCGTGCGGTCGTTCAGCAGATCGAGCAGACATACCTTCACACCCTGCTTCGCCAGAGCAATGGCGGCGGCGCGGCCGATCCCGGAACCGGCGCCGGTGACAACCGCGACTTTGTCTTTCAGCCCCGGAAGCGTCATGTTAGGTTGTTGCAGCGTCTGTACACTCATCCGTTCTCGCCCCTTTGTCTTGAATTATTCACCAATAGCGTTATTTTGCCAAAAGCTCCGAAGAATATGTGACAGCATCCGACCGGACTCGTGTTCCGGAGGCATTTGTGCTACAATACTAAAATTGAAGTTTGATCTTACGCGGCAGGAGGCATTTTCCCCTTTATGTTAATCATCGGTATCGCAGGAGGCACAGGTTCGGGCAAAACGACGGTCGCACGCTCCGTCATCGACCGGCTCGGATCCGACAAAGTAACGTTTATTTCGCAGGACAATTACTACAAGGATCACTCGCATATATCCCTCACGGAACGGGAAGCAATCAATTACGACCACCCGTTCGCCTTCGATAACGAATTGCTGCTGGCGCATTTGAAGCAGCTTAAGAACCAAATGGTTGTGAACGCACCCGTCTACGATTTTTCCAAGCATGCGCGGTCAACCACCCATACCGTCGAACTGAAGCCGAACAAAATCGTCATTATCGAGGGGCTCCATGTGTTGTCGGACGAGCAGCTTCGCGGCATTCTGGACATCAAAGTGTTCGTGGACACCGATCCGGACGTACGGATTCTGCGCCGAGTGCTTCGCGATATTGAAGAGCGCGGACGGTCGATCCAATCCGTATACGACCAATATTTGACGACGGTCAAGCCGATGCACGAAGCCTTCATCGAGCCGTCCAAAAAATATGCCGACCTCATCATCCCCGAGGGCGGGCACAATGAAGTCGGCATCCAGCTGCTGTCGATTTTGACGGAAAAGTATTTAACGGAGTAAATAATTTATTTCGTTTATTTTTTTCGAAAGTACACCCGCTCCGGGCGGCCGACGTCCCCGTAAGACAAATCGGCGCGAAGTTTGCCGTCTTCCGCCAAATGCTCCAAGTAGCGCCTGGCCGTAGAGCGGCTGACGCCGACCCGCTTCGCCGTTTCTTCCGCGGTGAGCGGCGCGTTCGCCTCGGAGATCGCCTGGACGATTTTATCCAACGTCAGCTTGTCGATGCCCTTGGGCAGCGAAGCTCCCGGACCGGGGGCTTCTTTTTTTGCGCTGCCCTGAAGCAGCCGGTCGATCTCGTCCTGACCGATCGAAGCGTTAGCCTGACGCAGCTGCTTGATCGTCCGATGAAACGATTCGTACCGCTGCAGCGTCTCCTGCATTCTGCTGAAGAGCACCGGCTTCATGATATAATCGAACACGCCGCCGCGGATCGCTTCCCGGACGGCTTCGACCTCTTTGGCCGCGGTAATCATAATGACGTCCGCCTGCCGGTGCTGCTGGCCGATGGTACGAAGCAGCTCAAGCCCGCTGGTCTCTGGAAAATAAATGTCAAGCAGCACCAGATCCGGCTCAAGCACGCTCAATAGCTCAAGCGCCTGCGGCTCGTCGGTCGCGATGCCGACAACGCCGAAGCCCGGTACTTTCTCGACGAAGCGCCGGTTAATCTCCGCGATCCGCTCATCGTCTTCAACGATCAGCACGCGGATCGGCGAGGTCGCATTCGCAGCGTCAGCCTTCAAGTTCCTTCCCCTTTCTTCGGTTCGACCCGTTTCGGAATGACAACCGAGAACACGGTGCCGCCCTCCCCCGACGGTTCGTGCAAAATCTGGCCGCCGAGTTTATCCACGACATGCTTGACGAGCGCAAGTCCGATGCCCCGATGCTCGCCCTCTTTGCTCGACACGCCTTTCTGGAAAATGTTCTCCGCCCATTCGTCCGGGATGCCCGGGCCGTTGTCCTCGCATTCGATCATTAGGTCTTCGCCGTAGTCGCTCAGAAACAAGGTAACCTTCTTCTCTTCGGCGGCAGAATAATCGAGCAGCGCTTCCATGGCATTGTCCGTTAAATTGCCGATGATCGTAACGAGCAGCTCCCTATCGACCCGGGCCGGCACATCCTTGAATGAGGTTTCGGGATCGATCTCGAACTTGATTTTCAGCTCGTGAGCGCGGTTGTATTTGCCGATTAACAATCCTCCGATCACCGGGTCGGGAATTTCCCGCATAATAAACTGAATGAAATTTTGATGCACATCCGTTTCCTTGGAAATCATCTCGACGGCCTCTTGATACGATTCGAGCTGTATGAGTCCGGAGATGACGTACAACTTGTTGGAATATTCATGGGTTTGTGCCCGCAGTCCTTCGGCGAACCGCTTGACCTGGGACAATTCCTCCGCGAGCCGGTACACCTCCGACTTGCTGCGGAAGCTGACTACGGCGCCGATGACTTCATTTTGCCTATTGAATACCGGCACCCGGTTCGCGACGACCTCTTGACCGTGCATAATCATCTCGACGTCGAATTCGGACTGGCCGGTGCGAGCCACCGTGAGCAGACGGGATTTCGGAACGATTTCCCGGATCGGCTTGCCGATAAGCTTGGTATCGTCGGGAAGCCCCAGAATGCGCAGCGTCTGCTGATTCGCCAAGGTGATCAAGCCGTTGCGGTCCACCGCGAGTATGGCTTCGCGGATCGATTCGAGTATGGCTTTCTTCTCCATATACAGCGTTCCGATTTCTTCCGGCTCCAGACCGTGAATCGAACGCCGGACGCCTCTCGCAATCACGACGGCTCCGGCCATCGCTACGACTAAAGCGGCAAGGGAAATAAGCAAAATCCGCCGCTGATACACATCGTCCCATCGGTTAATATCGTCCAAAAGAAAGCCCACCGATACGATGCCGATCACGTCCCCGTTCTCGCCCCGAATCGGGACTTTTCCGCGCAGCGAAGGCCCCATGGACCCTTCCGCCTTGGAGATGATCGACTTGCCTTCGAGCACCGGACCGTTATCGCCACCGACCATTTCTTTGCCGATCCGCTCGGGCACCGGATGGGAGTAGCGTATTCCTTCGCGGTTGCCGATGACCAAGTACAAGGCCCCCGTCTTCTCGCGAATTTGCTCGGCAAGCGGCTGAATGACGGAAGACGGCTCCGCAAGCTTGAACGCTTCCCGGATTTCGGGGATCTCTGCCACTGTCTCTGCCACCTTGAGCGCCCGGGTTCCGATCTGGTCTTCCATCATGGAAGTCACCATATATTCGACAACCCCCGCCGCTACCGTAAGCACGGAGAAAAGGAGCGTGCATATAAGCAAAATCAGCTTCGTTTGTAAGCGCATAAACTCCCCCTTCTTCCTATGATACCACATCCAGCCTCAACCGACACAAAGCCCCGGGGGCCCAATAAGCTGGACCTGCCCGGGGATGATGTCGGAACATATCCGTCCCGCCTTACGCTTCTTCGTTGACGATCACTTTTTTGCCGCGCAGCTTCATCACAAACGGAATGGCGAGCCACAGCACGGCGATGATCAGAAAGATCAAGGAAACCGGCTTCATGACGAAGATGGAAAAGTCGCCGCTGGAAATGGTCAGCGCCCGCCGCATGTTGTTTTCGATCATCGGTCCGAGGACCAGTCCGAGAACGAGGGGCGCAATCGGGTAGTCGTTTTTGGAAAGAAAATAGCCGGCAACCCCGCACGCAAGCAGCAGCATCAAATGAAAGACGGACATTTGCACGGCGTATACTCCGAAGATGGAGATGGTCACGATAATCGGAATCAAGTATTTCGCCGGCGTTTCGATAATTTTGGCAAACACCTTCACCAAAGGCATGTTGAGCAGCAGCAGCATAACATTTCCGATAAACATACTGGCGATAAGGCCCCAAGCGATGCTAGGGTGTTCCTCGAACAGCAGCGGACCCGGCTGCACGTTGTACATGATGAGCGCCCCCATGAGCACGGCGGTCGTGCCCGTTCCGGGAATGCCGAGCGTCAGCAGCGGAATCATCGCACCGCCCGAAGCGGCGTTATTGGCCGATTCCGGACCGGCGACGCCCTCGATGGCGCCCTTGCCGAATTTCTCCGGATGTTTGCTGATTTTTTTCTCCAGCAGATACGAGAGGAACGAAGCCAAGGTCGCCCCGGAGCCGGGGACGATGCCTTTGAAGAAGCCGACAAGCGAGCCGCGCACAATCGGCATCGCGCTGTCCTTCAAGTCCTGCTTCGTCGGCAGGATGCTGTTGATTTTGGCAATTTCGCCGGTGTCCGCATCCTTCTCGAGAATGGTTTTGAATACTTCCCCGAGGGCGAACAATCCGACGGCGACGGTCAAAAACTCGATGCCCTGATACAGCTCGGGAATATCAAACGAAAAGCGCGCGACGCCGGATACCGCGTCGATTCCGATCGTGGCCAGCGCCAGGCCGAACACGGTCATCAGCAGCGCTTTCGTGATCGATTTCCCGGCCAGTCCGCTTAGCGCGCACAGCCCTAGCACCATGAGCGAAAACTCTTCGGCGGGGCCCATTTTGAGCGCCACGTTCGACAGCGGCTCGGCCAGGAGCACCAGCCCGATCAGGGAAATCAAGCCGGCGACGAAGGAGCCGATGGCCGCAATCGAGAGCGCCGACCCTGCCCGGCCCTGCTTCGCCATTGGATAACCGTCCAGGGCGGTAACGACGGAGGACGATTCCCCCGGCGTATTGAGCAGGATCGAGGTGGTCGAACCGCCGTACATCGCTCCGTAATACACGCCGGCCAGCAGGATGATCGAGCTGGTCGCGGCAGCTTCCGGCGGCAGTCCGCTGGTAAGCGAGGTGGTGACCGGGATCAGCAGAGCGACCCCGCTGATAGGCCCGATCCCCGGAAGAACGCCGACCATCGTCCCGATCAACACGCCGGCAAAAGCAAACAGCAAGTTGTACCAGATCAGCGCCGTAGCAAACCCGCTGAGCAAATATTGTAACGTATCCATGAAGCCCTTCCCTCCCTAGCAATCCGAACGATTGCCGTCTCGAAAGCATTCGCTCAGAGGCCCAACCAAGAAGGCAAGCCCGGCAAAGTGCCCTGCAGCAATTCGACATAGACGTAATAGACGCCGATGGAAAAGCCTGCGGAAATCATGGCCGAGTATAGCCATTTTCCCCGTTCCATCGTTTGAAAGCCGATCATCAGAAAAATAAACGTACTGATCACATAGCCGATTTCCTCAAGCAGCATAATATAGCCGATCGTAGAAGCCAAAATGACGAGAAACCGCTTATAGTCCAGCTTCGTTCCGCGGCCTTCCCCTTTAGGAGCGGCCGGGTATTTCAACGTTTCGTAGAACAGTCTCAAGCTGACCAGAATCAGCAGAAGGCCCAGTCCGAGCGGAAAGATGTTCGGCCCCACGTGGCTTCCATATGCGCTGCTGGAAATCGATAGACTGCCGTAAGCGAATGCCGTTCCGACCGCGAGAAAAACGATAGACATCGTGCGGTCAAATGTTTTGCTCATCGGACCAACCTCCCTATCCTTACTTCGCCATGCCGAGCGCCGTCAGCATGTCCTTCACCTGCGATTCCTGCTGGGCGAGGAACGCCTTGAACTCGGCCGCGTTCTTGTAATCTTTCTCCCACACGTTCGCCTGAAGCTCTTTTTTCCAGCCTTCGGAATCGGACATTTCTTTCAACTTGGCGTCCCAGAAGGCAAGCTCGTCCTTGCCCATCTCCTTTGGTCCGAAGATGCCGCGCCAAATGTTAAATTCGGCGTCGATGCCCTGCTCCTTAAGCGTCGGGACGTCTTTCAGCTCGCCGGAGAGCCGGTTCGGCGCCGTCACGGCAAGCACGCGGACTTTGCCCGCTTTGACATATTCGCCTACGCTGGAAGCGTCAGTCGCAATCACGTCCGCGTTGCCGCCAAGAAGCGAGGTCATCGCTTCGCCGCCGCCATCATACGAAACATACTTTACTTTCTTCGGATCGATCCCCGACTTGTAGGCCGGAAGCACGGCAATCAGATGATCCATCGAGCCCGGAGCGGAGCCTCCCGCAACCGTTACCTTCGTCGGATCGGTCTTCAGCGCTTCGATCACCGCTTTCATATCTTTAAACTTCGAGTTAGCGCTGACAACGATCGCGCCATAGTCCTTGGTCAGCTGTGCCAGCGGCGTCGTATCCTTGTAGCCGTACGGGCTGTTGCCTTCCTTCTTCAAGTTGTTGATCAGAATCGGCGGCGAGCTGACGAACAGCTTGTAATTGTCTTTCTTGTCCTTCGTCGCATATTCGGCCATGAAGACCGCGCCGCCGCCGCCCGGCTTGTTTTCCACGGTGAGGGGCTGACCGACCGCCTTGCTCTCGGCGAGCGTCTTGGCGATGGAACGCGCCGTTTTGTCCCAGCCGCCGCCTGCCCCGGACGGGGCAACGATAACGATCGGTTTCTCGGGGTACGACGACGTTTTGCCGGAGGCGGCCGGCTTGGTTCCGTCATTCGATTTTGGGGCGCCTGCGCCGGCGCCGCATGCCGTCAAACTGAGCGCCAGAACGCTGGTGAGCGCGATTTTCCAAGATTTGTTCGAGAGCGTTTTCAATATCATAAGTGAGGACCTCCAATTTTTTTATTTTTGCTTTGCTCTTTATTTGATAGCGCTTTCTTATCGATTGCTTCGTCATTGTAGCATTAAGCGCTTTCATGATCCTAGCTTCTGCTCATAAGTTGAATAATTCGCATTGTGCGCATTTTGCTCATTCTGTTCACGAAATGTTCAAAAATGATTTTGTCGTCGCCGCTCTTGCTATTTTGGTCCGTTTCCTTTATTCTAACAATTAGACCGGACGGTCAGATTAATAGATGAGGTGCACGATGGCACGCAAACGTCCCGAAGAAGCGGAACAGACCCGCAAGCATATACTCGCCACCGCCAAGGAGCTGTTTGTCCAAAAAGGATACAGTGCCACGTCGATTGACGATATTCGCGTGAACTCCGGCATGAGCAAAGGCAGCATCTACTACCATTTCAAAAGCAAGGAATCTCTGTTCCTAAAATTGCTGGACGAGAACATGCAGGAATGGATTGATCAATGGACTAAGCTGTCCGCTTCCTTGACGAGCGAAACCGAACGGTTATACGCGCTGGCCGATCATTTTGCGCTTGATCTTCAAAATCCTCTCATGAAAGCGGCAGAGGAATTTTCGGGCAGTCAAACCGCCGATCCCGACATCTTGAACTATTTGCTGACGCTTGCCAAGACGCCCCACCAGCATGTAAAGAACGTGCTGCAGGCCGGCATGGATAAGGGGGAATTCAAGAAAGACGACCCCGAGCAATTAACTTTCATCGTCATGGGAACGCTTGGCGGCTTGAGCGCCACTTATTACGAGAATTATTCGATGGACCAATTGATTGCCATTCATCGCAAAGCGATCGACACGATTCTGAACGGAATTCGGCCTGACTAAGCGGTTTTCCGTCTTTTTTTGAACATTATTAAACCGGACGGTCAGTTTATTATGAAGGAGGATTTATTTATGAGTCATTCGCCTATCCCCCACACTCATCCACCCTTATGGCGAAACCGCGTATTCCAAATCGTAGCTTTCGCCGACCTGCTGCAGCAGCTTGCGATATGGACGCGAAATATCGCCCTGCTCTTTTATGTGATGGAGATGACCGACAACGATCCGGTTGCCGTCTCTCTGCTCACGATGTTCGAATATTTGCCGATCTTTATCTTCTCATTCATCGGCGGCACCTTCGCGGATCGTTGGAACCCGAAGAAAACGGTTATCGCCGGAGATACCTTGAGCGCGATCTCAATCGGAATCATTGCGCTGTGCATGATGTCCGGCCTGTGGCAGGCTGTCTTCGTAGCGACGATCGTATCCGCGGTGGTCAGCCAGTTCTCGCAGCCGTCCTCCTCCATCCTGTTCAAAAAGCATGTTCCCGAGGAACAGGTCGGCTTGGCCGTCAGCATTACGCAAGGCTTGATGTCGATCTTCGTTATTGTCGGACCGATTATCGGCACGGCGATTTACACGACGCTGGGCATCCAATATTCGCTGTTCGTGCTGATCGGATTATTTTTGCTTGCGGCGATCATCCAAATAGGGCTCCCTTCGTCGGAGCGTTCCAGTGAATCGGCTAACAACACGGTCATGCAGGACATGGCCGAGGGCTTTCGATACGTCAAGCGGAACCGGAACTTGGTCGTTATCGCCTCTATCTTCACTTTGATCGGTCTCGCTGTCGGGATCATTCAACCGCTCGACGTCTATATTCTGATCGAACGGCTCGGCCTCCACAAAGAAAATTTACAGTGGTTCTATGCCGTATCCGGGATCGGGATGCTTCTCGGGGGGCTGCTCGCCGCAGCGCTTTCCTCCCGCATTCAACGGTTCGCTAAGACGGTCATGTTTCTCGGCCTGCTGATCCTGGCTGCTTCGATCGCTTTCGAAGTGCTGTCCCGTTGGGTCTTCGTCACGGCCTCGATGCGCTTTTTCGTCGGGATTACGGAAGCTTTTCTGCAAATTGTGCTGAGCACGTTCATGATTAAACTTGTGCATGCCGATTACATCGGACGAACGAACGGTATTCTGGCTCCGCTTATGACCGGTGGCGTCTTGATCGGCTCGGGAGCCGCCGGGCTGTTGATGAGCTCGACCTCGTTGATGACAACGTTCTTCATCTCCGCCGCGCTTGTTGCTGCCGCCGCCTGCATCAGCCTGCAATTGTCGTTCCCTTCCGGCCAGATGATAAACGAGCCGGAGACGACGGCGGGCATGTCCAAGAAAGAGTCGCTGCCAACTTTGTAACTTCCCGCATAAGATCCGTATCTGGGTACCGATATGACAGGTGATCCGTCAGCTGTAATGAAAGATGCCTTTCAGGATGGGTTTATTCCGTCCCGAAAGGCATCTGTTTTTAAGATTGCTTCAAGCTCATGAGCAGTGCGCGCAGCCGCTTGATATCGGCCATTAACCGCTGCCGGTCCGCGTCAAGCTCCGGCTCCGGTTCTGCCATCAACTGGGTCAGCTTAAGCTCCAACCGGCTGATTTCGTTCTCCTGCCGCTGTTTTTCCGCCGAGCCATCGGCATCTCTCCGCTTCGCCGTATATTCGTCATACGTTCCCGGGAAAGCTTTTGCCCCCGCACCGTCCAAGATCAGCAGCCGGTTTGCGATGTTCCGCAGCAGGTATCGGTCATGCGAAACAAGGACAAGCGCCCCTTGGTATTCGAGCAGCGCCTCCTCGACTTTCTCCCTTGTATCGATATCCAAATAATTCGTCGGCTCATCCAGCACAAGCAGATTGAACCCGCCAAAATACAGATGGAGAAACGCGACACGGCATTTCTCGCCCATACTCAGGTCGCCAATCCGTTTAAACGCCTCGTCCCCGCTGAACAGAAAGCAGCCCAGAATCGTACGCGCGTGGGACTGAGTCATGTCCGGCAGCCGCAGCAGGCTATCCAGAATCGTCTCGTCCGGGTTCAACTGGTCGAGTTCCTGCGCGAAGTAACCGATTTTCGTCTGCGGATGGAGCTTGACTTCGCCCGAATCCGGAATTAAGCTCCCGGTCATGAGCCGCAGCAGCGTCGTTTTGCCTGCTCCGTTCGGTCCGATGACCGCAACCCGGTCCCCCCGATTGACGCTCGCACTCAGCGCCTGAATGATCTGTCTGCCGCCGTCGTAGGCAAAGCGAACCTCCTTCATGCGCAGCAGCGTCTCTGCCGCAAACGGCCGGTCCTTCAGCTGCATATGCAGGCTCCCCTCCTCGCGGGGCTTTCGCACCCGGTCCCGGTCGAGCCGTTCGAGTGCCGCTTCCTTCGCTTTGAGCCGGGATACGTTCTTTTTCGCCTTGGAGCGCAAAAAATCGTTTTGTCCCGCGGCTTGATGCGCCTGGTGAAACCATTGCTGGTAGCGGCGGATGCTCTCCAGAAGCTTCTCGCGGGCCTGCTCTTGCTTTTTAAACAGCGCTTCTTGCGACTGCCATTCGATGTCCTTCTGCTTGCGGTAATCCGAATAGCCTCCAAGGTACATCCGGCCGCCCTGTCCGGTCAGCTCGTAAATGGCCGACGCCGTCCGGTCCAGAAAATACCGGTCGTGCGAAACGAACAGCACGGTGCCTGCGTACTGCCGCAGCCACAGCTCCAGCCAGCTTAACGTTTCTTCGTCGAGATGGTTGGTCGGTTCGTCCAGCACAATGAATTTCGGCTCCCGAACCATCAGCCTCGCAAGCTGCGCTCTCGTTTTCTGTCCCCCGCTCAAATAGTGAAAAGGCTGCTGCCATAAGCCTGGATCAAGCTTCACCCGCTGCAAGCATTTGTTCGCTTGAAGCTCCCAATCGTAGCCGCCCTGCTGCATATAGCGTTCGTGCAGCTCTCCGTACCGATCCAGCAGCTCCGCCGATTCCTCCTGACTCATCCACCGCTGCAAATCCTCCAGCCGAAGCTTCAGCGCATAGCGGCTCTCCGAGCCGGACAGCACGAAGTCCAGCACCGTCTTCTCCCGCACTCCGGCAGGATGCTGCTCCAGCCATCCCCACTCTTCCAACGGCAAATGCCGATGCACGCTCCCGTGATCGAATGCCGTTTGACCCAGCAATCCCTTGAGAAGCGTCGTTTTGCCCGTACCATTCCGTCCGAAAATCGCGACGCGCTGCCCTTCGGCAATCTCGAGGGACACGTTCTCGAACAAGACCGCGCCGTCCCATTCCTTGCGTAAATCCGCTGCTTTTACGATTAGCATTGTGGCATTCCTCCGTTTCATGACAACAAAAAAAACCGCAGCCCGGGGCTTACGGTCATATGCATGCATAAGAGAGGACAAGAAGCACAGGCGCGTACGGAAAAAACCGTCCGGCCCGGCAGCTTGCTAACCGTTCGTCGTTCTATCGAATGGACTCTCGTGGGCACACGTATCCCGTCCGCTTTTCCCCAGGGAAAAACGATTGCATTCCTGCAATTTGTTCCTAGGATAACGTGTTATCAAATCATCGCCGCACAAGTCCTCCGATTTCACAAGAATAAGATGAATTCACTTTACCATAACGTTCCGCTGTAATCCAAGGGAGGAATTCGTTATACGAAAACTTTCGTCACAGCTACTCCGTCTGACCCGGCTCCGGAGTCAGCATCTTGGCGCTGCGCCAATTCCCCCACACGTAGTAAGCAACAGAAATCACAATGCTGATGCAAAAGCCGATGGGAAAGCTCCACCAGAGCGCTTCCAGCCCGAACGTATTTCCCAAATAGTAGGCCACCGGCACACGGATGCACCAGAGCGCCAGGAAGGCGGTAAGCAGCGGCACCATGACCGCGCCGGTTGAACGAACGACGCCGGAGACGACGAACGTAATCCCGAAGAGTACGAACGCCCACAGCGTAATATGGTTGATGTTCATTCCGGTGGCAATTGCCGACTCGTCCTGCAGAAACAATTGCAGCGCCTGCCGGTTGAACACATAGATCAGTCCGACGAGCGCGCCCGTCATCACAAAGTTGAATGCAATGCCAAGCAGCGTCGTCTTATGCACCCGGTCCCATTTGCCCGCTCCGACGTTCTGCGCAGCCAGCGTCGACACGGCGCCGCCGATCGCCATCGCCGGCATTTGGACATAGCTCGAGAGCTGCATGGCTGCGCCGAACGCTGCGGTCGCCATTGAGCCGAAGCTGTTCACCAGACTGACGATGGCAATGGCGCTGGTCGAGACGACCATCATTTGCAAGCCCATCGGCAGCCCTTTTTTGACAAGCGATACGATAATTTGCCGGTCCAATCGAATATATCGCCGGTCCGCACGGGTCAGGCGCAAAAAATAGCGGGTCCGGTACAAGTAGACGATCAGGCCGATCAGACTTACCAGCTGCGCGATGACCGTGGCTACGGCCGCGCCGGCTGTTTCGAGGCGCGGAATCGGCCCCCATCCGAAGATGAACACGGGATTCAGCACGATATCGATCACGGTCGACAGCAGCAAGAAGTAGAACGGCGTCTTGGAGTCCCCCGCACCCCGCATGATCATCATCACGAAATTGTAAAAGAACATAAATGGCACACCGACAAAAATAATGCGCAAATACGCGATGGCATAAGGCATCGCATCTTTGGGGGTCTGCATCCAATCCAGAATCGTTGACGAGAAAATAAAACCGATCACGGTGATGATCACCGCCAGAGTAATAAAAAACAGCGCGCTCGTACCGACCACGCGCTTGGCTTGCTCTTCATTTTGCGCGCCGATGCTTTGTCCGATCAAAATCGTGGAAGCCATCCCGATGCCGAACACAAGGCTAAGCAGGAAAAACATAATGTTGTTCGCGTTGGAAGTGGCGGCGAAAGCGCTCTCACCGAGGTAATTGCCAACCCAGATCGAGTTGATCGTACCGTTCAGCGATTGGAGCACGTTGCCCATCAAAACCGGCAGAGCGAACAGCAGCAGCTTCTTGGCTATAGGGCCTTCCGTCAAATTAGCGCTTGCAGCGTTTGTTTTAGGCATGGTGATCCCTCCAGAGAAAAGAAAGGCGGCCCGGGAGGCCGCCCTCGATGCGCACACGTAAAACATGCCGCTTTCTCCATTATAATCCAGAACAGGCCGCGCGTAAATCGGACTGCTCGCCTAACCCCGCTTACGCTTCCGGCTTTGCACTCGAATCGGCGGGAGGGGCAGGGACGAGAGCCGGTTGACTCGCCACGGGAGTCTGCTGACTCGTGCGATTCGTCAAGCTTTTCACCAGCTTCTCCACGTCCAGTCCGCTGACGCTCTTCAGCATTTCCGGCGCCGTCGCCATCAGCTGCGTCACGTAGTTGCTGACCCGCGCCGCGCCTTCCCCGTGACCTGTATCGACAACCGTAAGCTTGTCGATCGATTTGATCGGCTCGGCCACCTTGCCCGCCAGCTCCGGCAGCATTTTGACGATGATGTCGAGGACAGCCGCCTCGCCGAACTTCTCGAACGCCTCCGCGAGCTTCTGCTTCGCTTCCGCTTCGGCCAAGCCGCGCAGCCGGATTACCTCCGCCTCCGCTGTCCCTTTGGCCCGCTCGGCATCCGCAATCGCCAGACCCTCAAGCCGCTTCTGCTCCGCCTGCGCTCTCGCCTCCGCTTCGATGCGGTACTGCATGGCGTCCGCTTGCGTGATCTGCTTCGCCTTCTCCGCTTCCGCCGCCTGAACGACCGCATACCGGTCGGCGTCCGCCTTCTTCTTCACCTCGGCGTCATACTGCTTCTCGCGGCGAAGAATCTCCTTCGCTTCCAAGTCGATTTCGCGCTCCTTCCGCACGAGTTCCACTCGCATTTGCTCCTCGACAACGCTTTGCTTCGAACGCGCCTCCTGGATGTGGTACGCCTGGTCCGCTTCCGCGCGGGCCATATCCTGATCCTTCTTGAAGGCGGCTACCTTCAGCTCCTTCTCCTTCGAAGCCTCGGCGATGTTCGTGTCCCGCAGCAGCTCGGCCTTCTGCCCTTCCTCCTCGGCGCGCGCCTTCTGAATCCGCGAATCGCGGAGCGCTTCCGCTTCGGCGATTTCCGCATCCCGCTTCACGGCGGCAATTCTCGGCTTCCCGAGCGCCTCCAGATAACCCTGCTTGTCGCGGACGTCCTTAATCGTAAAGGAAACGATTTGCAGGCCCATTTTCTTCAAATCCTTGGCCGCCACACCTTGAACCTCTTGTGCAAAGCGATCCCGGTTCCGGTACACTTCCTCCACCGTCATCGAACCGAGAATGGCCCGCAGGTGGCCTTCCAGCACTTCCTGCGCCTCTCCTTTAAGCGCTTCCGTCGGCTTGCCCATAAACTGCTCCGCCGCGGTAGCGACATCCTCGACGGACCCGCCGATCTTGATGATCGCCACGCCGTCGGCAAGCACCGGCACCCCTTGCTCCGTATATACTTCGGGAGTCGAGACGTCAAGCTTATGCGACAGCAGCGACAAAAACTCGGCCCGCTGGAACACGGGAAGAATGAACGAACCGCCGCCGCGTACGATTTTGATTTTGCGTCCGCTGTCATCCGTCAGGACGTTTCTGCTGCCGAGAAACGATCCGGTCACGATCATCGCTTCGTCCGGGCTGACCGTTTTGTACCGCGCCCAGAACGCCAGGCCCAACACGACGATAACGGCAACGACAATCACGGGAACCAACAAGGCATCGCTTATTCCATCCATCTGCACCGCTCCTTCGATAAGTAATTAATGATTGGAGTCCAGACAAGACACAAGCAGTGCGCCGTCCTTCACTTCCACCGTCACAACCTTAAGACCTGCCGCAATCTCCGTCCCGTCAAAGCTTTCCGCAATTTGATTCGTCACGCCGCCGCCGATCCGCATCACGACCTCGCCGCTTCCCCGCGCGGGAATCGGTACGGTCACCTCGCCGATGCGGCCGACCAAATCCTGCATCGAGAAGGCGACCGAATTTTCGGTTCTCTCCATCGGCTTCACATAGATAAAATAAATCAGAACGGCAGATGCGGCAGCAGCCAGAAGGGATAGGACAAAGACCGCCCCCGCTCCCAAAGACGTATAGCCCGTCAGAAGCACTCCGGCCCCGCCAAGCACCGTAAGCGCACTGAAGAGCACCATCGGCTGCAGCCAGTGAAGCACGTCGCCGGACATGAAATCGAACATCCCGTCTAACGCGTTGCTGAGCAAATCGCCGAGCAGTACCGTCACCAAGGCGAATAGGACGCCGGTAATCAGCAGCCCCCAATACACTCCAAGCATGTCCTTCCCTCCTGACCGTCTAGGGTTATGTACTCAAGTCGTAATACGCATCATACGCGTAAAAGTTTCGTTTTTTACCTCTATTTTCCTTAAAGCGACGAAATATTTATTAATTATATTTATATTGCATTAAATCTATATTTTGACATATTTTGTGCAGGAAAATGCGTCTTTTCAACCAGATAAACCAAACGCAAAAAATAATAGCCCAATGGGTATATAATCACAATTGTTCAGACGTCTGTTCAACCAATCATAAAATTGAAGGAGTGATACGTTAATGAAAAAGTCTTTGATGATGTTATCAGCCGTGACCCTCTTGATGTCCGCCGCTCCGATCAGCGCTTTTGCTCACGAAACGAACAATGCAACACAGAAAGTACAAGCCGGCGATGTTGGCACATTCTCTTATCGGTATCATTTTGAGCTTGGAACAGGTTCGTCAAGCAAGTATGACCAAACAAGCAATTTTTGGCCGAACGGAAGCGAATTGACTTTAACGGTTTCCCAATCCAGCTCGGGAGACACTGAGGTGAAATATACGGTATTCGAAGTCGACGGGAGCACAGAAACATCGGTAGGCAGCATCGTTGTAAGAGGAGATAAAACGGACGAGGAGCTGTCGAAAGTATTTCATGTTGACCCCAATAAAAAGCACAATATCTTCATCTCGAACCGGGGCAACAAAAAAACAAAGGGTTACGTAGAAGTGAATCCGTAGGCCATATGCATACAAAGCCGACTCCTTTATGTTGAAGGGTCGGCTTTTTTCGCGTATTATTCTGGAAATCATTCCCGCGGCCGTCTTTACTTCGCCTTGAGCGCCAGCATCTGATAGACCTCCCGGGAATCTCCCTTGAGGCGGACATGCCCGTTCTGCATCTGCGAGGAGCCGTCGCCGTCCAGAAAAATGCCGTCAACCAGACGTCCCGGCTCAATCGTCTCAAGCACCGCCCGACGGAATTGCTCGACGGTGCACGGCTTGTCCGATACGAGCAGCCACAAGTTCTGCTGCCGGTCGAACACGGCTCCCGAGCGCAGCCTCAGTTCGTCAAACGCCGGCATGTCCTCCTTCTTCGCCTGCTCGATCCAGCGCTCCTCCGCCCCGAGAGACATGCTGACCCCGCCTTGCGCCCAGTAGCGGTTCGGGTCGGTCATTTTCAGCTCCCCAGCCTCCTGCGCCACCTGCACGGAAAACGACCGCGTCACTTCGTCCCAGACGAGCGTCCCTTTCGGATAATCGATGTTGTACCAGCCGGAACCGTAATCATGGGGTTCGCCCTTCAGCGGCTTGCCGTTGACAATGGCAATGCTTAACAGATCGCCGTTCCAGAAAAAGCCTCCGTTAATCCCGTAATCGGCCGTCACAGTCACGTTGGTCACGATGTGCTTCAGCTCGATATTGTCGGGAGCCGTCCGCATCGCATGCAGCTTCACTCCGTTCGCCGCCGCATACGCGGTGTATGTATAATGGACGGGAACCGGCTTTTCCCGAGGGCTTGTCCAATAGACGGACAAAATGACGGCAATTAAATTGCCAAGCAAAAATCCCGCAAGCAAAAGCTGAAGCTGACGTTCGTTTCCGCGGGCCAGACGGTTTCTCAGAACGGCTATCATCGGCGCATCCCCATTTCATCTGAAATCATAGTCATAGATTCGTAGTCTTAATCTATGAGATTCAGGGACGGATTATGATTGGCGTTACGGCTTGACGACGCCTTTTTTAAGTATGATGTTCGCATACAACGCCCCTTCGCCCGTCGCAACGACGGCATACGCTTGTTTGGCGCGCTCATAGAATGCAAACCGCTCCACAAATGCCGGCTCGGCGGCTTCGGGCGCGTGTTTCTTGACAATCGCGCGGTATTCGTCCCAGATGATCGGCTTCACCGGATCGCCGGGAACGACGGCCATTAAAGCGACCAAATGCTCCGCATACGTATCCAATGGAAAAAAGGTTAATATTGCGTCAAGCAGTTGGGGGATGCCATGTCCGTCACAGCGCACCAGACGCTGCGCATGACTCGCCGCCGGAAAATTGCCGTCGGCCAGCACCAGTTCATCGCCGTGTCCCATTTCCATCATGATTTTGAACAATTCGGGAGAAAGAATCGAAGGAATGCCTTTTAACATGTCCGTACCTCCAAGGGGCTAGTCTCGCGCCGCCGTATCGCAGCGTTCAAGCTTATCCTAGGGCAGCGGGCCAGTTTTTGTCAACGGTTACAGTGGCAGAGCGGTCGATTAAAAAATAACACCGTTTCCCATACTAATTCCATTCGATCGCTTAAGACGAAGGAGCCGTCCCTATGAATCTGACAACAGGCAAGCTGCTGTGGCCGGACACAATGCCGGATCCGCCCGCCTATCCGAGGCTGGAAGATGATATTGAGTGCGAATGTATCGTCATCGGCGGAGGCGAGGCTGGGGCGATTATTTCGTATACGCTGTACAACCGGGGCGTTGATACGGTCGTCGTCGACAAACGAAGGATCGCTTCGGGCACCGTATCAGCCAGTACCGGTCTCCTGCAGTGGATGAACGATACGCCGCTGCTTTCGATGATTCATTCGTTCGGTGAAGAGAAGGCCGTCCGCTTCTATAAGCTGTGCGAGCAGGCCGTACAGCAGATTGGGCTTGTCGCGCGGCAGCTTGATTTCTCCCCGGATTTTATCTGCCGCAACAGCTTATGTTACGCTTCCAGTGCAGACGATATGCCGAAGCTTAAGCAGGAATACGAAGCGCTGGCAAAGCACGGCTTTCCGGTGCAGTATCTAGAAGCCGAATCGATCGCAGCACGGTACTCCATTCGCAAGCCGGGCGCCATCCTGTCTCAGGCCGATGCCGAGCTGAATCCCTATAAATACGCAAACGCTTTAATCCGCACCGCCCACCGGCAAGGAATGCGCGTATTTCAAGAGACGGAAGTGCTTCGGCATCAGACCGGGAAGGACCACATCGTGTTCTATACGAACGATAACCGCAGAATTAAAGCACGCAAAGCCGTCTTTGCCACCGGCTTCGAAACCATGGAAATCATACGGCATCCCAACACCGTGTTCACCAGCTCGTATGTCGTCGCCACACAACCGCTGGACGGCTTCCCCAGATGGCCGAACCGCTGTCTCATCTGGGAAACCGCCCGCCCTTACGTCTACATCCGTACGACCGCAGACAATCGTATTGTTATCGGCGGCAAAGATGAGGACACGAGCGGCCCGGAGGAACGGAAGCAACATTTGAGCTCGAAGCGCGATCAACTGCTTCAGACCGTGCAGGAGCTGTTTCCGGAAGCCGGCAGTATCCAGGCGGAATACGCATGGTCCGCCGCCTACGGGCGAACCCGCGACGGATTGCCGATGATCGGCGCCATGGAACAATTTCCCCATTGCTACTTCGCGATGGTATACGGAGGGAACGGTACCGTCTACAGTATGATTGCAGCGCAAATGATAGCCGGCCTGATTACCGAAGGCCGCCACCCTGACGCGGATCTCGTCCGCATAGACCGTCCTGCACACAGCTTGCAGACTCCGGTGTAAACAAAGCGTTGGCATCCGCCGTCCCGATAAGGTACTATGGGTAGAGGATCAACAGCATCCTCTCTCTATTTATACCTTCGAAAAAGCGGGTGAATCATTCCAATGGAAGAAGTCGTCATTATCGGGGCCGGTCCTTGCGGCTTGTCCGCGGCCCTGGAGCTGCAGAAGATCGGCATCGATCCTCTTATTATCGAAAAAGAGTGCGTTGTGCATTCGATATATTTATATCCGACGTACATGCAGTTTTTCAGCACGCCGGAGCTGCTTGAGATCGGCGGTTACCCGTTCTCGACGCCTAACGATAAGCCTTATCGGCTGGAAGCTTTGAATTATTACCGGAATGTGGCGGCCCGCAGCGGCGTACGCATCCGTCCCTACCATACGGCGACCCATCTGGCGGTACAGCCGGGGGGCACCTTCGAGCTGACGGTGCAAAATCGTTTCGGCGCAGCTTCTACGATAGCCGCGCGCCATGTCATTGTCGCCACCGGCTATTTCACGCAGCCGAATATGCTCGGCATCCCGGGTGAGGAATTAAGCAAGGTGACGCACTACTTCCGCGAAGCTCATCCGTATACTGGCACGAAGGTCGCGATCATCGGAGGAAGCAACTCCGCGATCGATGCCGCGCTGGAGCTGCTGCGGGCTGGCGCCGAGGTGACCGTCGTTTACCGGGGCGAAACCTACTCGCCGGTCATTAAGCCGTGGGTTAAGCCGATCTTCGAAAGTATGGTCAACAAGGGCCGCATTCGGATGCTGTTTCAATCCCGGGTCGTCCGCATCACGGAAACGTCCGTCACTGTTTCTCGCGAAGGACGCGAAGAGGAATTCGATAACGACTTCGTTCTGGCGCTGACCGGCTTCCGCCCGGACCGCGGTCTGTTGGCGGGAGCCGGGGCAGTCGTCTCGGAGCCGAATGGGATTCCCCAGTACGATTCGGCCACGATGGAAACGACCGTTCCCGGGCTTTTCGTCGCCGGTGTCATCGCTTCGGGCGCGAACGCCAACGAGGTGTTTATCGAAACCGGCCGTTTGCACGGCGGATTGATCGCAAAGCGGATCACCGCTTGCAATGCTACGGTTAACTAAAGAAAGGTCGGCCCGGACATTGATGTCAAGGCCGACCTTTTTTAGTTCGCATACGTTACTGTAACTCGTTATTAAAAAATAAGTTCCTTCTCCCGCTGGGTCAACCGCCGGCCCGCAATATCCACCACGAGCTTCCCGTCGGACAGTCCCCAAATGCGCGAGCCAAATTTTTCGGCAAGCTCTACCTGATGCAGACTGCAAAACACGAGAAGCTTATGCTTCTGGCAGATGGACTTGAAATCCTGCATGACGAGGCTTGCTGCCTCCGGGTCCAAGCCGGACACCGGCTCGTCCGCAAATATTACCTTGGCTCCCTTGATCAGCGCCTTACAGATCGCGACACGCTGCTTCTCCCCGCCACTCAGCTTCTCCACCGGCTCGTGCGCCTTATCGAGCAATCCTACTTTATCGAGGTAATCCATTGCTTCCATATGGTCGTCTTCGGAAACGCTATTCGTCAGAAAGCGCCACCACGATTTTTTAAACAATAGCGCGCTGAGCACATTTTTCAAAGCCGTCTTTTTCAGATTGAGGCTCGGTTTTTCTTCCAGATAGGCCCACTGCTTGTTCAGTTGGAACTTCTCCCAGATGCCGGCGCCCGAAATATCCTTTCCGTCGTAGATATACTGGCCATCGTTCCATTTTTCCTTGAGCATCAAGCACCGGAAAAAGGTCGTTTTGCCGCTCCCGCTTGCGCCGAGCAGCGCCACCAGCTCCCCCTCGTCCGCCTGAAAGCTGATACGGTCCAGCACCCGCTGCCCGGATGGGAACGATTTGGTTAAATTGCGTACGATGATCATCCGTCCGATGTCTCCTTTGTTCGAGCCAAAGCAATAGCAGGCTTGTTATGTCTTGGTATAAATATAACATGTTCTGCCACATAAAAACCATAAAGGAGCACATCCTATTAGATGTTTATCCCGTATATCCCGAAGAGGAGGAACAACGCGTGAAGCACCAATTGGTCAAGCTCGTCTCCGAGCAAGCGAGCATTACCGAAGGGCAGGCGGACAAAGCGGTTGAAGCGGTCGTCGGCTATTTCAAAACCCGTCTCCCGGACGAAATGAACGATGAAATCGCCAATCTGGCCATCGGGCACAATAACAACGCCGAAGCTTAGCAGATGCGGAAAAACGGTAAAACTGCCCGTTCCTCGGGGTTTTACCGTTTTCGCTTGCACTTTTCTGTCACTTCCCTATTCGTGCCGTTTCCACGGAAATCGTTGTGTTACTGAGGATTCGTCTCCTTCGGAATTTCATTCAAGTTCGGAGGCCGGTCCGCCGCCTTCCCGGCATGCATGACCGCCTCTTCTGCCGTAAATTTGTTCTCTTTGAAATTCGGATTGTTTCCCTTGTTCGCCTTGGTACTGTCCATGTTCGGCTCACCTCCCGTCGACCGTAATATACCGCTTCCCGGACAGAATTATACGGTCCGCCGTTTTCCTTAAAGAAAACTTAATAATAGACTCGACAATCATTTACATATTTTACAACCCGGTTGAATTATAATAGACTGATCGTAGACTTACTATTTTTACAGCGTTAGGATGGGGTCTGAAACCGATGGAAGAAGCGGAATTGAGACGGCATTTGGAGCGAATGCAGATGCAGCTTTACTCACTCGTGGAAGAAAAAGGCAGCTTCGTTGATCCCCGGGTAGTAGAGCTCAGCCAAAAAATAGATCGTCTGATCTTGTCCATCCAACGTCTTCGGATGCAGGAACGGATAAAATAACCGGGGCCGGACGGGCCTCTTTTTTGTGTCCTGTACTTGCAATATGTTACATGGTATGTTATATTGAAACCAAGGAAAATCAAGGATTTTTCCGACAACTACACTTAAGTCCCCTGCCAAATACAGCTTATTGATGCACTCTCAAACCCTAATGAGAAGGAGCGATGCACCATGAGTTATGAAGCACGCGAGCCGCAGGAGCAAAAAATTTCCGTCGAGCTGACCTTGAACGAGGCTTTGGCATTGACCGGCGTTCGATTCCGGCAAAATCATAAACTGGAAGTCGATGCGATGCAAAAAATTAAAAAGCAGCTCGAAGAGCAAATCATCGACAAGCGCCGCAGCCTGCAATAACCGAACAGAATTCTGAAACGACAACCGACCCCGTTTCTGCAAGCCCTTGCAGCGGGGTCTTTCTTTGTTTACTCCACTTTTTTCGTTATAATAAGGTCATGCTACCGAGAAGTAAAGGAGAACTGAAGATGAAACAACACATTGCTTCGACCATCGACCTGCACGCCCCGTCGTTCACGGACATTTCCCGGTTTATCGGCGAGAACCCCGAGCTGGGCCATGAGGAATGGAAGGCGTCGGCGCGCCTAATCGAAGCGCTCAAGGAGCACGGCTTCACTGTACAAGCACCTTATGCCGGGCTGCCGACGGCGTTTCTCGGGACATACGCCGCAAGCAAGCCGGGACCTACCGTCGCCTTCCTGTGCGAGTACGACGCGCTGCCGGAGCTGGGACACGCTTGCGGACATCATCTGATTTGCGTCATGGGCCTTGCGGCAGCTGTCGGACTGAAAGCCGTGATCGACCAGCTCGGCGGCACGATTCGGGTATACGGCACCCCGGCAGAGGAAACGAAGGGCGGGAAGGTCGATATGGCGGCCGCCGGCTTGTTCGACGACGTCGACTTCGCCCTGATGGCCCACCCATACTATGCGTACGAGAAATCGGGGAGCTCGCTGGCTATGGATGCGCTGCAGTTCGAATTTTTCGGCAAGGCGGCGCATGCCGCGGCAAGCCCGTATGAAGGCGTCAACGCGCTGGATGCGGTGCTGCTTCTGTTCCAATCGATCGGCGCATTGAGACAGCAGCTCCGCAGCCATGCGCGGATTCACGGCATTATCACCGAGGGCGGCAAAGCCCCGAACATTATTCCGGATTACGCGGCTGCGCAGTTTTACATACGATCCGCCAACCGTCCCTACACGGACGAAACTGTGCAAAAGGTGATCCGCTGCGCGGAAGGCGCCGCACTGCAAACCGGTTGTACGATGAAATGGTCTAATTACGAGTACTCCTATGACGAACTGATAACGAATACTGCTTTATCGGACACGTTTACCCGTAATCTCGGTGGTCTGGGCATCTCGGAAGACGAGATCGAATACGGCAAGGACCACGGCTCGCTCGATCTTGGGAACGTGTCGCGGCATTGTCCGTCGATCCACCCGTACGTCAAGGTAGTCGACGAAAAGCATTTGCTGCACACGAAGGAATTCCGCGATCTGGCCATGATGCCCCGGGCCTTCGAAGGCATGCTGCTCGGCGCCAAAGCGTTGGCGTTCACCGCTTACGATGTATTGGCCGACCCTGCCCTGTTGCAGTCAATACGTAACGAATTCGAACGCAGCGTGAACGCTGCCGAATAAACGAAACGCGAAAAAGCCGCGACCCGGTTTCGAACCGGACAGTCGCGGCTTTACTTTTTTTTTTATAAGGATACGGTTGCTTAGAGCACCTTGGCCAAAAATTCTTTCGTCCGCGGATGCTGCGGATTCGAGAAGATGTCAGCCGGATTGCCCTGCTCTACGATTTTCCCGCCGTCCATGAAGATGAGGCGCTTGCCGACTTCCCGGGCAAAGCCCATCTCGTGCGTGACGACGACCATCGTCATGCCTTCGGCTGCCAGCTCCTTCATGACGTCCAGCACCTCGCCGACCATCTCCGGGTCAAGCGCCGAGGTCGGCTCATCGAACAGCATGACGGCCGGCGACATCGCGAGCGCTCTAGCAATAGCGATCCGCTGTTTCTGTCCGCCGGACAGCTGTGACGGATAGCTGGATGCCTTATCCGCCAGTCCGATGCGCCGCAGAAGCTGCTGCGCAATCTTGTCGGCTTCCGGCTTGCTGACGTTTTTCAGCTTCTGGGGCGCCAGCGTGATATTCTCCTGCACGGTCATATGCGGGAACAGGTTAAACTGCTGGAACACCATGCCCATCCGCTGCCGCAGCTGATTGATATCGTGCTTGCCGCGCAGCAGCGACACGCCGTCGAATTCGATGTCTCCCCCCGTCGGCACCTCCAGGAGGTTCAGGCAGCGCAGAAACGTGCTTTTGCCCGATCCGCTCGGTCCGATGACGACGACGACCTCGCCTTTCGCGATCTCGATATCGATTCCGGTCAATACATGGTTGGACCCGAACGATTTCTGTAAACCGGTTACTTTAATCAGAGGACTTCATCCTCCTTTCCGCGACGCCGAGCAGCTTGGTCAGCGTAAACGTCATGATGAAGTAAATGATCGCCGCCAGGATGAGCGGCTCAAACGGCTGGAACGTATTGCCCCGCACCGTGTCGGCTTTGTACATCAGCTCGCCGATCCCGATGACGGAGACGATGGATGTTTCCTTGATCACCACGATAAATTCGTTGCCGAGCGCCGGGAGAATGTTGCGCAGCGCCTGCGGCAAAATGATAAAGCGCATCGCCATCGCGTGCGGCATTCCGAGGGAACGGGCCGCTTCCATTTGTCCCTTGTCGATCGACTGAATTCCCGCGCGGAACGTCTCCGCCACGTATGCGGCGCTGTTGATGGACAACGCGATAATCGCCGCCATCATATCGGGAAACGATGAACCGATTCCCGGCACCTCGGGAAATTGAATGCCCAGTTTCGGCAGCCCGTAATAAAAAATATACAGCTGCACAAGCATCGGCGTCCCACGGATGAACTCGATATAGGAAACCGCGAACGCTTTAAGCGGCCAAAAGCGGGACATGCGCATCAAGGCAATGACCATGCCGAGCAGCACCCCGAAAATGACGGTGAAGATGGACAAAATGAGCGTCATCTTCGCTCCGTCGATAAAAAACATGTAGTATTTGGATAAAAATGAAAAATCCATGCGTCCCCCCCCTTTCTGTTAAATATGCGTTTTAAACCGAACAAAAACCCGCCGGAGAATTCCGCTCAGGTTTTTGTCGGAGTGCTGCAAGGAACGGATGGTCCCGCCTTCTTGCTTATTGCGTATCGACTTGCTCGTTCGCTTCGGCTACCATTTTATCGATGGACTTGGCGCTCATCAAGCGGTCCAACGTTTTATTCATCGCTTCCACGAGATCAGAGCCGCCTTTTTTCACGGCAATGGCCGATCCGCTGTCTTCCGTACTCAGCTTAATGTCCGCAAGAACCAAATCTTTGTTTTTGCTGAGGTAAGCTTCGGCTACCGGCTGCTCGACGACGAGAGCTTCGACTTTTTTGTTTTTCAGCTCCAGCATCAAGTCGGAAATTTTGCCGAGCGCCTTCAGCTCGGAGGCTGGCATTTGTTCTTTAATGATTTTTTCTTGCGTCGCGCCCTTTTGGCCTGCGACTTTCTTGCCTTTCAGATCGTCGATGGACTTGTATTTATCTTTGTCCTCCGCGCGGACAGCCACGCGTTGGATAGCCGTGTAGTAGATTTTGGAGAAATCCACGTTCTTCTTGCGATCTTCCGTCGGCGTCATGCCGGCGAGAATAAAGTCGATGTTGCCGGAATCCAGAGCGGCAAGCAGACCTTCGTATTTCATATCTTTGATTTCGAGCGTAACACCGAGGTCTTTGGCAATCTCTTTGGCGATCTCGATATCGAAGCCGATGATTTCATCCTTCTTGTTGATTTCCTTGTGGAACTCATACGGAGGATAGTCGGCGCTCGTGCCTAATACGATTTTGCCCGCTTTTTTGATTTGTTCAAGCTTGGAGTCCTTGGACGCCGGTTTCGTTGCGGCCGCATCTCCCCCGGTTGCCGGCTTGTCAGCGGTCGTAGCTGCAGGCTTCGTACCGCAAGCGGATACGATCAGCGTAAAGCAGAGGAGCATGAAGATGATGGCTTTGTTTTTAGTCACTGGTCAAATCTCCTTTCTCTTTAACTTGTACATTATATAATAGACGTTCGCCATTTACAATCCGTATATGCATGTTCATGAATAAAGCATGGAATAGAACTAGGAAATATGGAACAAAATAACATTCAATATGTCGACCGGACCGCCGGAGGCTTACTCATTCATCCCAAAGACCTAACTCTCCCTCCTCGAAAGGTGGTTCGACATGCTTGGAAGCGAAAAAAACTTGGGACCTGGCAGCCGTTTCCTCTATCCCGCTGATCATGACTTTGGGCAATTCCATGCTTATTCCCATTCTGCCCGCCTTAGAACGAACGCTGCACGTGACCTCCCTTCAAATCAGCCTTCTGATCACGGTATATTCCGTCGTCGCGATCGTGCTGATTCCGATTGCGGGCTATTTGTCGGACCGTTTCGGCCGTAAAAAAATCATTATTCCAAGCCTTCTGATCGCCGGAGTGGGCGGATTGCTCTGTGCCCTGGCCCCTTGGCTCAATCAAAATGCGGCCTACGCTCTCATTCTGGCAGGCCGGTTCATCCAGGGGATCGGCGCTGCGGGCGCCGCTCCGATCGTCATGCCGCTGGTAGGCGACATGTTCCAAAAAGAAAGCGACATCAGCAGCGGGCTTGGGATAATCGAAACCTCGAATACGTTCGGCAAAGTGCTCAGTCCGATTTTAGGCTCGTTGCTTGCGCTTTGGACTTGGACTGCGGTCTTCTACGCGATTCCGGCGCTGTGCCTCGTTTCTGTCCTGCTGGTAGCATGTCTGGTCCGGACACCGAAATCCGAGAGCAAGCAAGACACGAGCTTCCGCAGCTTTGCCGCCATGCTGAGGACGATCGCCCGCAACGAGGGACGGTGGCTTGCCGCCATATTTGTCATCGGGGTTATTGCGATGTTCGTCTTGTTCGGCATCCTGTTCTACTTGTCCGAAACGTTGGAGGAGCGATTCGGAATTCGGGGACTGGTCAAAGGCTGCCTGCTCGCCGTGCCTTTATCCGCTTTATGTCTGGCGTCCTTTCTGGCCGGCAAAGCGATCGGGGAAAACAAACCGCGGATGAAATGGCTGACGGTGGCCGGGCTCGTTCTTCTTGGAGGCTCGCTCGTCGGTATGGCGTGGCCTGGAGTCAACCGGCTGTGGCTGCTGTTCGTATGGGTCGGCCTTGGAGGCATCGGAATCGGAATCGCTCTCCCGTGTCTGGACGCCTTGATTACGGAAGGCATCAAGAAGGAGCAGAGGGGTACGGTAAGCGCGGTGTACAGCAGCATGCGCTTTATCGGGGTGGCCGCCGGGCCGCCGTTCATCTCCGTCGGAGCCAAATGGCCATCGGCCGTGCTGTTCGGGCTGCTCGCGGGCACTGTACTCGCCGGGGTTATCGTTGCGCTGTTCGCGATTAAGCCTGCGCAAGTGGAGGCCGCAACGGCAAAAAGCCGTTGAGACTTCCACTCAACGGCCGAGGTACGGCGGGGATGACGCTTATCCAACGAGCTTGGGCTTCGTCATAAAATCGAACAGCTGCTTGGTCAAGCCGCCCTTGCCGAATTTCAAATACGTTCCTTTCGTCCGATCCGGCGACTGCAGCGAGGTCAGAAAGGCCAGGACAGCCTGACGGCGCTGGACGATATCCCGCACACCGAACCGGTACAGCCACTCGTCAATCGTGTTGTAGATGCCCCGATTGAGGCCATAGCGTTCAAAGCAATGCGTGACGAACCGGTGATCGGGAAGCTGAAGCATGTCAGCCTCATCCAACTGCACGGATAGAGAGGTATGGGTAAGCATTCGCATTCACTCCTCGTTTTTTCCTTAAATGGTAAACGAATAGTCCGGCCTCAGCGCCGGAACGCCGGACGGCACCTTCTCCACATCCGGTCCCATCACGCGATCCAGAATCACTTTTTCGTAATGGGCAAAGCCGCTGTCTCTCTCCCGCGGCCGGGCCAGAGAAATCGGGATGTTCAGGGCAACCGCGCCGTTCTCAATGAGCACGATCCGGTCGGCCAGCGCGACGGCTTCACTGACATCGTGCGTGACGAGAACGGCGGAGAACCCCTGCTCCAGCCACAGCCGTTCGATCAGCCGCTGCATTTCGATGCGGGTGAGCGCATCAAGCGCACCCAGCGGCTCGTCAAGCAGCAGCAGGCGCGGAGCGCCGGCCAGCGCCCGGGCCAGCGCGATCCGCTGCTTCTGTCCGCCGGACAATACCCCGGGCCATTCGTCGGCCCGCTCCTCCAAGCCGACCAAATGAAGCGCTTCGCGCGCTTTTGCCCGGTCCCCTGCCTTCGCGCCGATCTGCACGTTCGCGAGCACTTTTTTCCATGGAAGCAGCCGGGCTTCCTGGAACAGCAGCCTCGTGTCGGGGTCGATGCCTTCAAGCTCCCTCCCGTCCAACAGCATGGTACCTTCGTCGGCCGTTTCCAACCCGCCCACGAGCCGGAGCAGCGTGCTTTTCCCGCAGCCGCTGCGGCCGACAACGGCCACAAACTCGCCCGCATTCAAATCGAGCTTAATCTCTTTCAGTACAGCACGATCTCCGAACCGCTTGGTCACACGACGGATATTCAGTTGGATGCCACCTTGTCTTGCGCTCATACGGAACCCTCCTTCGGTTCGAGGTCAGGCTTTCTTAAAATTCGGGTGCCACCGCAGCCAGCGCCGCTCAAGCCCTTTGGCCATCGCGTCCGACAGCTTCCCAAGCAAGGCGTAGATGATGATGCTGAGCACCACGACGTCCATTTGCATGAATTCCCGCGCATGCATCGCCATATAGCCGATGCCCGAATCGGCGGAGATCGTCTCGGCGACGATCAGCGTGATCCACATGATCCCAAGCGCGTAACGCACCCCGACCAGAATGCTTGGGAGCGCGCCGGGCAGAATGACCTGCCAGAACAGCGGGAGGCCCTGCAAGCCGTATACTTTGCCCATTTCAATCAATCCCGGATCGACGGAGCGGATACCATGAAATGTATTCAGGTAAACCGGAAAGGCGCAGCCCAGCGCGACCAGAAACAGCTTCGCCTCTTCTCCGATGCCAAACCATAGAATGACGAGCGGAATGAGGGCCAAATGCGGAATGGTGCGGATCATCTGCATGGACGAGTCGGTCAGCTTCTCCAGCAGCGGCGACACCCCATTCGCGAGTCCGAGCGCCAGGCCGATCCCCCCGCCGACGGCAAAGCCGAGCAATGCGCGCTTCGCGCTGATCCCGATATGCTGAAGCAGCGTGCCCTTCTCGGCGAGCGGAATGAAAGCCTGGATGACCTGCAAAGGCGTCGGCAAAATGCGTGTCGAGATGATCCCGATCTGTCCGAGGACCTGCCATATCAGCACAATGGCGACCGGGACGAGCCAGGGCAGCCAGCCTTTAGCGCGCGAGTCGCGGAATGCGGCCTTCATCGGCTTGCACCTCGTTTTCATTGACGAATGTGGGGTTCTGCTTCGTTGGCAGGTCGTTGTTGGCGATAATTTCGCCGAACGGGCTTGCCGAGGAAACGCCGGTGGCTGCACCTTCCGGTTCGCCGGAGCTCCCCACCGGAACGCGCTTCAACGGCAGCAGCGGGAACACCAGTTCCGCCATCCGGTAGGCCTCTTCCAGATGCGGATAGCCGGATAAAATGAATGTGTCGATGCCCAGCTCGGCATATTGTTTCATCCGGGCCGCCACTGTCTCGGGATCTCCGACGAGCGCCGTTCCGGCTCCGCCGCGCACCAAGCCGACTCCGGCCCACAGGTTCGGGCTGATCTCCAGCCCTTCGCGCTTCCCGCTGTGCAGCTCCGCCATCCGGCGCTGCCCGACGGAGTCGAAACGGGCGAACACCTTTTGCGCTTGCGCGATTGTTTCGTCGTCCACATACCGGATCAGCTCGTTGGCTGCGTTCCAAGCCTCCTGCTCCGTCTCCCGGACGATCACGTGGAGCCGGATGCCGAACCTCACCTGCCGCCCCTTCGCTTCGGCCAGCTTGCGCACGCGTTTGATTTTGTCCTCGACCTGAGCCGGCGGCTCGCCCCAAGTCAGGTACACGTCGATATGCTCCGCTGCGATCGACTGGGCGATGTCGGAGGACCCGCCGAAATAAAGCGGAGGATGCAGCTTTTGCAGCGAGGGGTACAGCAGCGTGCCGCCTTTGACGGTCAGATAGTCGCCCTCGAAGGTGACTTCCCCGCCCTCCAGCCCCTTCCGCCATATATGCAAAAATTCGTCCGTCAGCTCATAGCGCGACGTATGATCGAGGAACAAGCCGTCGCCGGCATTTTCCACCGGATCCCCGCCGGTGACCACGTTGACCAGCAGCCGCCCGCCGGACAGACGGTCCAGCGTGGCAGCCATGCGGGCCGACAGCATCGGCGACATCAGTCCCGGGCGGATGGCCACCAGAAACTTGAGGCGCTTCGTCTGCGGAACGAGTGCCGAGGCGACGATCCATGCGTCTTCGCAGGACTTGCCGGTCGGCAGCAGCACGCCCGCGTATCCGAGCCGGTCGGCCGCCTGGGCGATTTGGCTCATATACGAAAAATCAACGGCGCGGGCTCCCTTCAGCGTGCCCAAGTAGCGGCCGTCTCCGTGAGTCGGGATAAACCAGAACACTTCCATCGTCCGTCATCCTTTCCGGGTTGTTGTTACGAGTCTAACAACGCTTCGCTCACCTTGATCGCTTTGGGGATGAGCCCGATTTGCAAAAACGTATCCGCCACGCGCTGCTGTTCGGCGATCACTTGCCCGCTGATCGGCAGCAAGCCGTAATCGCGCCTTCCCATGGCGAGTTCAAGTGACGGAATATCGATGCCGAGCTGCGGCGACAAGAGCTGCGCCACCTCCTGCGGATTCGCCTTCGCCCAGGCGCCGACCTTGTTCAATTCCTCCAACAGGATGGCGGTGATCTCTTTGTTCCGCTTGGCAAACGGGCGGGACGCCAAATAAAACTCATGGTTGGACACCACGTCTTTCCCGTCCGCCAATACTCTTGCCTTGGCGGACGTCTGCACGGCGGCGAAATACGGGTCCCAGATGACCCAAGCGTCCACGCTGCCCCGCTCGAAAGCGACTCTGGCGTCGGCCGGAGGCAGAAACACCGTTCGAACGTCGGAATAGCTCAAACCGGCTTGCTCAAGCAGCTTCACGAGCAAATAATGAACGTTGGACCCTTTGTTTAAGGCGACCTTTTTGTCTTTCAAATCCTTGACGCTTTGAATCAGCGACGCTTCGGACACGACAATTGCTTCGCTGGCCGGCCTTGCCTGCTCATACGCCAAATAAACCAAGGGCGCTCCGGCCGCCTGCGCGAAGATCGGGGGCGCTTCGCCCGTATGCCCAAAATCGATGCTGCCCACATTGAGCGCCTCAAGCAGCTGCGGACCGCCGGGAAACTCCGTCCATGTTACGGTGTAGCCCGCCGCTTGCAGCTTCTGATCAAGCTTTCCTTGCGCTTTCAAAAAGTTCACGGTGCCGTATTTCTGATAACCGATCCGCACCTGCTTCACTTTTTCCTCCGTCTTCTGCTGCTTCTCGCCTGGACCGGACTTGGCCGCCGTCGCGCATCCGGCTGCAGCGGCCACCAGCAGCCCTGCCAGCAAAGCCAGCGCGAACAGCCTCGTCCCCAGCTTCCGTCTCATACGACGGCTCCCGGGTCGCGGACTATCCGTTCCGCGTACAGCCGCGCTTCGCGCGCGAAATCCAGCGCGGACTGGCGAAGCCGTGCCTCCAGCTCCTCGGCTACCTCGAACCCGCCTTCCTCCCTGCGCTTCACCTGCGTATCCAACGCATACACGCCTTGCAGCTGATTGTGCGCCCCGAGCGCCGACAACACCGGCTTCAGCGCATAATCGATCGCCAGCAGGTGCGCTGCCGAGCCGCCGATGGCGACCGGCAGAATCACTTTGCCTTCGAGTCCCCGCTGTGGAATCAGATCCAGAAAAGCTTTCAATACGCCGGTATAGGCTGCTTTGTAGATCGGAGTCGCTACGACGACGGCGTTTGCCTGCTCGATGAGCCGGTTGGCCGCAATAATGGCGGGGCTGTCGAACCTGGTGTACACCAAATCCTCGGGCGGCAGCTCGTGGACGCGAATCCACTCCGGACGCAGCCCTTCCTGCTGCAGCACCGATTCAATCGATTGCAGTACGCCGTTCAACCGGGAAGCCGGGGACGGACTGCCGGAAATAATAACAAGTTTAGCCATAGTCCTACACTCCTTTTATTCATTTTAAAGCTAAAAAGAAAGAGACCTCCGGCGAACGCGAGGCAACGTGCCATGCAGTTCGGGAGGTCTCCAGCGGTTCGGTGGACCCTTTCGCATCAAGGGGTGCGCTTATGTTGTTTTTGTTCGGGCAGATGGCGTTGGGTTGCTGAATCCGATTCAAAACGTTTGCGTTCCGTACGTTCGATTTGCACGATTCGTCCGTCATGCACGACGATCTGCACCGTACCGTATTCGAGTCCGTTGACACTTTGAAGGATGCGTTTCGTCCAAAGTTCATCCACATCGAGCGGTTTAGCCATCCTAATCCCTCCAGATTTAATGTTTTTTATTCCTATGTGTTAAGTTGGTATTGTATGTTAAAAAAAATGCGCACACCCGTCAAATCGTCCAGTCGTTCCAATCGTTTTTGCGTTTGTCGATGTACAGCAGCCAATCCCTTGTTTTGGTCAACAGCTGCTCTTTGGCCAGACTGCCCGTAAATGTATGATCGGCCTGGAAAATAATTTCTTTCTCGCACTGTCCCTGGCTGCGCAGCCAGAACAGTTTCTGGTACAAAAAGCAGTAATCGACAGGAATCACGTCATCTGCCGTGCCGTGGACGAGCAGGACGTCGCCGTTAAATTTGCGAAGCTGCTCGAACGGCTGGTGCTGCGACAATGATTCGAAGAAGACCGGCTGCAGCGCATAACCGAGATGATCCGCTGAGCCGCATTGAACGGCCGTCTCATACGTTTTCTTCCCGGTGATGTTCACGATATCGTTAAACGGATACGCGACGGCCGACCAGAGCACGAGCGATTTCACCCGTTTGTCCCGGGCGGCGGTCAGGATGGCGACGGCTCCGCCGAGGCTGTGTCCGAGCAGTACGACCCGCTGCGGATCGACGCAATCGATATCGAGCGCGTAATCGAGGACGGTGCGCGTCTGGTCGATCAACGCGTTCAACCCTCCGGCGCCGTAGTCGCCCGTGCTTTCGCCGCAGCCGCCGTAGTCGAAACGGAGCACCATATAGCCATGACGGGCAAATTCCCGCGCCGCCAGGACGAACAAGCGGTCGACGCCGATTCGCGTGCCGACGAACCCGTGGCATATGATGATGATCGGATAACGGCCCGACCCGCAGCCTTTTCCGCCCTCCTCTTCCGCCGGCGGATAATGGAGGGTGGCCGCCAGTTCGTATTGTTCGTTTCGTATCGTAATGTGGTGTTCCATCATCGACTACCCCTTTCTGCGGACCTCTTCGGTGTCCGTCGCTTGTGAGACGCTACGCGTGCGAACCGAATCGCCTGGGCACATAGATTTTTAAATATGCACCGGCATCGGATCGGTTTTTAAACTGTTTTCCAATGTCAGATGTTCGTTTTCGTTGAACAGGTACAAGCGGTGAATCAACACGCTCACCCGGTCTCCGGCATGAAGCTGAGGCAGCTCCAGCGAGCGGTAAGCGAACAGCTTCTCGCTGCCGAGCGTCACTTCGATCTGCCAATTCGTTCCGCGGAAGTAGACGTTCTTGACGACGCCCTGCTCGGCTGCGGACGGGAAAGGCAGCTCGCCGGGCAAGCCGACCTCGATAAACTCGGGGCGGATAATCGCTTTCGCGCCTTCGATCGCCCCGGCAGCCGGAAAGCCTTTGAGCGCCGTAGCGTCTCCGAGCTGATTCGATTCGCCGATGAAATTCGCCACAAACGGCGTTTCCGGCTGCTTGTAAATTTCAATCGGCGTGCCCTGCTGCTCCAGCCGGCCTTGGTTGATGATCATGATCTGATCGGCCACCTCGACGGCTTCCTCTTGATCGTGCGTGACAAAGATCGTAGTAATGCCGACGCGGTCGATCATTTCCTTCAGCCAGGTGCGCAGCTCTTTGCGTACCTTGGCGTCGATGGCGGCAAACGGCTCATCGAGCAGCAGCAGCTGCGGCTCGGGCGCAATGGCGCGGGCAAAGGCGACACGCTGCCGCTGTCCGCCGGAAAGCTGGTGCGGCAGCCGCTTCTCAAGTCCTCCCAAACCGGTCAGCTCGATCAGCTCCTGTACGCGCTGCTTGATCTGAGCCTTGCTGCGCTTCTGTACCGTCAGCCCGAAGGCGATGTTGTCGAATACGCTCATGTGGCGGAACAGCGCGTAGCTCTGGAATACGAAGCCGATGCCGCGTGCTTGCGGCGGAAGCGAGTTGACCTTTTGCCCGTGAAAGAGGATGTCGCCCGAATCCGGCTCCTCCAGTCCGGCGAGCATGCGAAGGATCGTCGTTTTCCCGCCCCCGCTCGGTCCGAGCAGACCGATCAGCTTCCCTTTTTCAATCTCAAAACTGACATCTTTGGTCGCCTGAAAGCTGCCGAAGCTTTTCGTCAAATGTTTGGCCACAATATGCATGATCAGGTCTCTCCTTCCCGGCTGAGCTGCTGCTGATGGTGCTTCCACTCGATGACGCTTTTGACGACCAGAGTGACCACCGCAAGCAGGACGAGCAACGACGCCATGGCGAACGCGCCGGCAAAATTATATTCGTTGTACAGAATCTGGATGTGCAGCGGCATGGTATTGGTCGATCCGCGAATATGACCGGAGACAACCGATACGGCGCCGAATTCGCCCATGGCGCGGGCGTTGCACAGGATAACTCCATACAGCAGCCCCCACTTGATGTTGGGAAGCGTGATCTTCCAGAAGATGCACCACCCTTTGGCGCCTAGCGTCACGGCCGCCTCTTCCTCCAGCGTGCCTTGAGCCTGCATCAGCGGCAGCAGCTCCCGGGCGACGAACGGGAAGGTGACGAATACCGTGGCGAGCACGATGCCCGGCAGCGCGAAAATGATCTTAAGATCGTTCTCCTGCAGCCACGGGCCGAACCAGCCTTTCGCGCCGAACAGCAGGACGAAGATCAGTCCCGAGATCACCGGAGACACCGCAAACGGCAGGTCGATGAGTGTGATCAGCAAATTTTTTCCTTTGAATTGGAACTTCGTGATCGCCCATGCCGCAGCCAGCCCGAACAGCAGGTTAAGCGGCACTGCGATGACGGCAACGAGCAGCGTCAGGCGTATGGCAGCGGCTGCATCGGACTCGATCAGCGAAGCCGCATACACCTCCCAGCCTTTGCGGAACGCTTCGACGAAGACGCTGACCAAAGGCAGAATAAGCAGAAATCCCAAAAACAACAAAGCGACGGTAATGAGCGCCCATTTCACGATCCGGGGCTCGGTAATGTGACGCGGACGTTCGGCGGCGGCCGAACCCGATTTCACTGCGGTAGCTACGTAACCGGCCATAGTCTTCTTCTCCTCCCCGGCTTATGCCGATGTGACGTGGCGGTTCGCCCGCCATTGCAGCAGATTGATGACGAGCAGCGTCACGAAGGAAATGACCAGCATGACCAAAGCGATTGCCGTCGCACCGGCGTAATCGTACTGCTCCAGCTTCGTCATGATCAGAAGCGGCGCGATCTCGGTCTTCATCGGCATATTGCCGGAGATGAACACGACCGAACCGTACTCTCCCACCGCCCGGGCAAACGCCAGCGTAAAGCCGGTCAGCAGCGCAGGCAGCAGCTCGGGGAACAGGATGCGGACGAACGTCTTCCAGCGGCTCGCGCCGAGGCTCACTGCCGCTTCCTCGACTTCCTTCTCCAACTCTTCCATTACCGGCTGAAGCGTCCGAACGACAAAAGGAATGCCGATGAACGTCAGCGCAAGCATGATGCCGAGCGGCGTAAAGGCGATTTTGATCCCCAGCGGCTCCAGCAGCTTGCCGATCCAGCCGTTCTGTGAATAGATCGTCGTAAGGGCAATCCCGGCGACGGCCGTCGGCAGGGCAAAGGGCAAATCGACAAGCGCGTCGACGATTTTTTTGCCCGGAAACGAGTAACGGACAAGCACCCAAGCGACAATGAAGCCGAAGACCGAATTGACGAGCGCAGCGCCGAGCGCCGTGCCAAAGCTGACTTTGTAGGAAGCGATGACCCGAGGGTCGGTAATCGTATGCCAGAACGCCTCCCAGCCCATCCCGGAGCTTTTAATGAAAATAGCCGACAAAGGGAACAGAACGATTAAACTCAAGTACAATACAGTAAAACCCATCGATAAACCGAATCCGGGTAAAATACTGCGCTTTTTCCAAGCTTTGGCCATCGTCTATTCTCTCCCTGTCTGTTACGGTTTGTAGATTTGGTCGAATACGCCGCCGTCACTAAAATGCGTCTTTTGCGTTTTCGCCCAGCCGCCGAACGGCTCATCATCGATGGTAAACAGGTTTACTTTGGAGAACTGGTTCTCGTACTTCTTCGCGACCGACTCCAGACGCGGACGGTAGTAGTTTTTGGCCGCAATTTCCTGCCCTTCCTCCGAGTACAAATAGTCCAGATACGCCTGCGCCACTTCGCGGCTGCCTTTCTTGTCGACCACTTTGTCGACGACGGCGACCGGAGGCTCGGCAAGCACGCTGATCGAAGGCGTGACGATCTCGAATTTGTCTTTGCCGAACTCGTTGATGGACAGATACGCTTCGTTCTCCCAGGCGATCAGCACGTCGCCGATACCGCGCTGGACGAAGGTCGTGGTCGCATCGCGCGCGCCGGAATCGAGCACCGGCACGTTTTTGAACAACTGCTGCACGAATTCCTTCGCCTTGGCTTCGTCTTTATTGTTCTTCTGGTAGGCGTATCCCCAAGCGGCCACATAGTTCCAACGGGCGCCACCGGACGTTTTCGGGTTCGGCGTAATGACTTGCACGCCCGGCTTGATCAGATCGTCCCAATCCTTGATGCCCTTCGGGTTGCCTTTCTTCACGAGGAAGACGATGGTCGAAGTGTACGGGGAGCTGTTATTTTTCAGCTTCTTCTGCCAATCCGCTTGCAGGAGCCCCGCTTGCTGAATCGCGTCGATATCGTAGGCCAGTGCGAGCGTCACCACATCCGCTTCCAGCCCGTCGATGACCGAACGGCCCTGTTTGCCGGAGCCGCCGTGCGATTGCTTGAAGGTGACGTCCTGCCCCTTCGTCTTTTTCCAATAGGCGGCAAACGCTTTATTGTAGCTTTGATACAGCTCGCGCGTCGGGTCGTACGAGACGTTAAGCAGCTCGATCGGCTTTGCCGCAGAAGCCGCAGGCTTCGTGCCGTCACCAGAAGCCGGGGAAGCTCCGCCCGAATCCGGTTTGGCGCCGCCGCACGCCGTCAGCCCGACGAGCGATATCGTAAGTACGCTGAATAATGACCATTTACCGAACAACCGTAGCACGTTATTTGTGTGAGCGCGCATAACCTTTTCTCTCCCCATTTATCAATTCTGCTTATAATTTCCGTTTATCGGATCGGAGGGGCGGGTCAATCGCCCACAGCACATTATATGGCGTTCCGGTTGTCCGGTGACTAACTAATAATTCCGATAAACTTACTTAGTTATGTCAGTATATTAGCATCGGCCCTGTGTCCTGTCAATCGCTTTTTTTGGGTTTTTTTCACTGTTTAGTCATAAAAAAAGAGGAGCCAGATCGCTCCCCGTTCTCCCTAGAATTTTCAATTTTCCGAATCGTCCCTTTGCCACGGCTCTTCCCAGGCTAGTGCCAATAATATTGCTCCACAACGATAGCCCCTACCAAGATCGCACCGTTTAAATCGATCTGGCTCCGACTCATCTTTTCAAATATTGCTGTGCAATAGTTTTTCGCCTCGGCAGCTCCCGTCGGGCCTGAAAAGGACGCCAAGTGGAGATGGTATTGTTGTGTCTCCGGCTTCCAATATTCCTTCGGGACGGCCCCGTTCCGAAGAACATACAATTCACCCGTATGATTCACAGACCACCCTTGAAGCCCGTCCGAATCCATCAAAAATGCCCGTTCCAAGATCGTCAGCCCGGTGTACCCCATAGGCATCGCTTTGGACAATTCACGGTTATGGTAGTCAAAGTCACTTAGATCGTCCGAAAGATAGGACAGGCATTTTCCCCGATTGGACAAATAAGCAAAATAGGCCCCCTTCGAATCCCGCGAAAATACGTTATGCCGTGAATGCTTCGGATAATCGCAATACAATGACAAGTTCGCTTCCCCTTCCAGTCCGTGCAATTCCGGTTTTACGGCTGCAATTCCTTGACAAACAACACCCGGTCTTGCCCTTTCCCGTCATAATTGGCCGTCACCTGCACTCCGTCTACCTCGGCAGTTCCCTTATCCATCCGGAAGCCCATGCGGGTATGAAAGGCAATGGATGTTTTATTGACCGGCGACGTGACGCAGCGCACGATCTCGCATCCCTTCTCACGAGCCTTGTCGAAGAACATCCCGTACAGGCGTTTGGCGATGCCGTCTTTCCGATGCTCCGGATGCACGCCAATAAAATGAATATAGGCCTGCTCCGGATACGTCTGGGAGACAAAGCCGATTAAAAAGCCGATGATTTGACCATCCTGCTCGGCTACAAAGCTTGTATTTTGAAAATGCTGAAAAAACAGCTTCGGCAGCATGTCGGCCATCGGCCGGCCGCCCCACCAATCGTCGATCACGGAGATCACAGGTATGTAATCGGATTCGAGCACATGCCGGAAATGCATAGACAACTCACTCTCCATTTCTTTACTCTTCAAACAAAAGACAGCGCCCCTTCGCGGGTACACTGTCTTCGATGATGGCAGCCTAGCTGTATTAATGCTTTTCCGTTCCTGCTTCGCGGGATTCCGCCGGCGCGCAGTCGCCGCAGTAGCCCAAAATTTCAAACCGGTGATTGACGATTTGAAAATCGGACGGCAGATTGTCGATCTGCTTCATCGGGCAAAATTCGAAAGGCACCGTTTTCTCGCAGTTCATGCAAATGAGATGATGATGATGGTGCGACTGGCAGCGGGCGCGGAATTTCAGTCCGTCGTTTAAGTAAATTTGTTCCAGAACACCCATCTCGCTCAGCAGGCGCAGGTTGCGGTACACCGTATCGAAGCTGACGCCGGGATAAGGCTGCTTCATATAATCATAAACGTCCTTGGGGGACAAATAGCCGGTCGCTTCGGCGAACAAGGCGGCAAGGCTCTTCCGTTGGTCGGTAATGCGCCAGCCTTTGGCCGACATGGCCTTCAAAATATCTTGAACGGTCGACTGAACCTCATGCTCGTGATTTCCCATACCTACCTCTTCCCTATGAATACGCTATCGGATACTACTAATAATGCCTGAATCCGCAGCGGGAGTCAAGGTTACCGGCCTTCCAGAGCCGCCAGCTCGGCCGCCAGAGAGGACCGGTCAAAGTGCTCGCCGATAAACACCGCCACGCTGGGCAGCTCTTCCTTCGGCGCTATTTTCACGAAATCCATCTCGCGGTACGCATATTGGAACAGGAACGGACTGACCGTATCGGTGAACCGCAAAATGCCTTTGGCCCGGTAAATTTCCTGCGGGAGCCGTCCGATCAGCGCTTCAAACCGCTCGCTGTCCACCGGCCGTGCGAAGTAATGCGTATAGACCATCACATGCTCGTGACTATGGTGATGCGCATCGCTTCCGTGCTCGTGGTCATGATCATGACCTCCGGTTCCGCAGGCTCCGCCCTCCGCATGCTCATGTCCGCAGCCGCAAGCGGAAGCCGCCTGGTGCCGCTCCGCTACGCCGCCTTCAAGGCGGTCGAACAAGGACAGCTCGATCTCGCAGCGCACGGTCGGCAGAATCGGGGCTGCCGGATTCAGCTCCCGGATCAGCGTATCCAGACGCACGAGCTCCGCCGGGGGCACAAGATCCGTCTTGTTGAGCAAAATGCGCGTCGCGCAGCGAATTTGATCCTGCATGAGCCGGAACGTCTTGCCCACCGGACTGTGCGAGCGCTCGCTGAGCTGCGCCGCATCGACGACCGTAATGACCGACTTCAGCTCCACCTTCGTCAGGAGCGAAGCATCCGTGACACCGTCCAGCATCTCGATCGGGTTGGCCGCTCCCGTGCATTCCACAAACACGACGTCCGGCCGATGCTCCTCGATCAGCTGCTTCAGCTCCATGCCCAGATCGCCGCGAATCGTACAGCAGATGCAGCCGCCGAGCATTTCGGTCATCGGTACGTCCTCGTCCACGAGCATCCCGTCCAGGTTCACGTCGCCCAGCTCGTTCATCAGAACGGCGGGCTTCCTGCCGCTCAGCTTATAATAATCCAGCGCCCGGGTCAGCAGCGTCGTCTTGCCGCTGCCCAAAAATCCGGTCAAAATATGAACCGGAACCGATCGTTCTTCCTTCAAGTCGATACACCGCTTTCCGTTTATGTTCACAAGTCAGGCGTTGCCCTTCTTTTTTTCAAATTTTACTCCGTCCGATTGGCCCTGTCAATTAATCGTAATTTTTATTATTAAAATCTTGACCGGTCAAGTTACTTTAACAATTCGAGGATCGTCACGATACAATGGTCCGCAACCGAACGTTCAGGACGGGATTTCATCAGCACGGTAAGTCCGATGACCGACACGAGCAAAGTGTGGGCCAACACCTTGGCGCTGCCGACTTGCTTCAGCTCTCCCGACTGTATTCCACGTTCGATCGTTTCTTGAAACAGGGCAGCCAGATACATCTGATGCTCTCTGGTGAGAACCTCGAGTTTGGCGTCATGCGGCGCAAGCTCCACCATGACGTTGATGCAGAAGCATCCCTTGTAGGGCCCTTCCTCCTCTGCTTCCGCCGCAATCCCTTCGAAATAGGACCGGAACGCTTCCTTGACGGAAGAAGCGTTTTGCAGCTTGGACCGGACGTAGGAGGAGTGAGCGCGCGTATATTTGCGCAGCGCAGCTTCGAACAGCTCCTTCTTGTCTCCGAAGGCCGAATAAAGGCTTGGGCGCTGTATGCCCATTCCGGACGTGAGATCGCTTAAAGAAGTCGCTTCGTACCCCTTCTCCCAAAATAGCCGCATTGCGGCATCCAAAGCCTTGTCTTCATCAAACGCCCTTGGCCGTACCATAAGAATAGCCTCATTTCATATCGATTAGTATACAATGATTTTAGGCCTTGAAACCGCTGTTGTCAAATTCCGCCGGCGTTCCGCAGACGCACTACACTGGAATTTCAGCTCACTTCCCGGTCAATCTACCTCTTGACAGCAGACTTGAACGAGAGTTATATTTACGAAGCACATTACATACCAAACGGTACAATATACTTCTTGGTACAAAATACTTATACTATTCAGGAGGTTAAAACGATGGATACGCTTGAAAAAAAGACGGGGCTTCTTGCTGGAGACCGCAGCGGGGCAAAACCGGAGGTGCCGCAAGGGCCTTTAGCCGCAGAGGAACAGGCTTCCGCGCCGGCGATGTCTCGCTCTGTCGAGCTGTTGTTTGCCATCGCCTGCGGGCTAGCTGTCGCCAACGTCTACTATGCGCAGCCGCTGCTCGACGCGATGGCAAGCGAGCTTGGCATTGACCGCGCCGCCGTAGGCATTGTCATCACGGCCACTCAGATCTTCTATGCGCTGGGACTGCTTATGCTCGTCCCGCTCGGGGACCTGGTAAACCGCAGGAAACTGATCGTCGGCCAAATGCTGCTGTCCGTATTGGCGCTTATCGTGGTCGGCACCGCCTCTACCGCCGCCGTGCTGCTCGCAGGCATGGGTGCGGTCGGCCTGCTTGCCGTGGTGACGCAAGCACTTGTGGCCTACGCTTCGACGTTGGCTGCGCCCTCCGAGCGAGGTCGGGTCGTCGGCCTGGTAACAAGCGGTGTGGTGATTGGCATTCTGCTTGCCCGAACCGTCGCCGGAACGCTGACCGATCTCGCAGGCTGGCGTTCGGTGTATTTCGTCTCAGCCGGATTGACAGTGCTCATGGCCGGGCTCTTGCTCCGGGTACTGCCGCGTGAAGATCACGGGAAGGTGTCGATGACGTATCCTCAACTGCTGCGCTCCGTATTCGCTTTATTCGTACAGGAGCCGGTGCTGCGCATCCGCGGTATCATCGCGATGCTTATTTTTGCCTCGTTCAGCGTGCTGTGGACCTCGCTCGTGCTGCCGCTCAGCTCGCCGCCGTTGTCGCTTTCCCATACCGCGATCGGGTCGTTCGGACTCGTGGGCGTAGCGGGAGCGTTAACGGCGGCGCGTGCAGGACGGCTCGCAGACCGCGGCTTCGGACAGCGGACCACCGGTATCGCGCTGACGCTGCTGCTGGTTTCGTGGCTGCCGATCAGTCTGACCGAACGCTCCCTATGGGCTCTGATCGCCGGAGTGGTTCTCTTCGATCTCGCGGTGCAAGCCGTGCACGTCACCAATCAGAGCATGATTTACAACGTGCGCCCGGAAGCACGCAGCCGTCTCGCCGGCGCGTACATGATCTTCTATTCGATCGGCAGCGCGGTCGGCTCGATTTCCTCGACGCTCATGTACGCGCGGGCCGGTTGGACCGGCGTCTGTCTGCTGGGCGCGGCCATAAGCGGTCTTGCGCTGCTGTTCTGGGGGCTGACCCGGCGCTTGACGTCCGCATGAACTTGGACAATACCCTTTTTCTTCGGTAGTCCACTCCTTTTTTTTGAAGACTCATATGAATATATGGAGTCCATCGAAAAGGAGGTTGGGCCTATGCGTGATAAATGGAAAAAGCCAGCGTTCATTCTAGGTGTTCTTGGTGGCGCGAAGCTTGCCTTGGGCAGCTTCGGATACGACATCCCCGACAATCTCACTAACGATATCGCGAATGGAGTCAGCGCCGTTCTCGTTCTCGTCGGCATTATTGTTGATCATGGCAAACCGAAAGACGGCACCGTATAACCATCCGATCTCCTCGGACTTAACGCCCTCGCATGCGAGAGGCGTTTCTTTATGGGCTGATCAATTGTAGATGGCAACAATAAAAAGGCCGATGGGCAAATTTTTCTGGTAGCCGGCTCATATAAATAATCCGAAGGCTTTGGAAGCATACGGCCCTTGAAAGGCGGCAAAAGGGCTGCGTTCCGCAAGCGTCCTCGGACTTCTAATTTGAATCCGCGGAGCGTGGAGCGTACTATGGAAGGAAACGTTTCTTTAAGAAGAAGTCGGTTACCGTTATGTATGAAGGAAAGCGAGGGATACGCATGTCTGTCCGCACCCCGAGTCGGCCTACGATTCAAATCGATCCGACCTTTGCTTATTATCTCGGCCGTTCCCCCGAAAGCGTCGCCTCCGAGCTGGAACTGGCCGGATTCCGTACCGTGCGCTATTTTGTGACGGATGAAACCCGGGTGAACGGCCGGCTCGTAGCGGCGCTTCGCGAGCGCGGCATGGACGTCTGGGCGATGGTGATCGGCAACGGGACGTTCACGACCGAAAATTTGCCTCCGGATTGGCCGGAGTGGCAAATGACGCTGCTGAAGCCGGTCAACGACGGGTTTACCCGACTGTCCCCTTTCAGCCACCGCTATATGTCATGGAAAAAAGCGGCGGCCGCCCATCTCGTTCGCACGCATCCGTTTACGGGGTTCGAGGTGGCCGAGCCGTATTTTCCCGAGTGGAACGGACTCGCAAGCGGCGTGTACGGCGATGTCGGCCCGTATGCCCGGGCGGCGTTCAAGCAGTTCAGCGGCAGCGACATGCCGGAATTTCGTTACTCCTCCTCTCCGCTGTACTACAAAAAGGACCGCGGCCGTTACTTGCTGTGGATCGAATTTCGGGTACAGGCGGTGAACGCCTTTCTGAACGAGCTGATCAACGGATCCGGCGGGGTCCGCGAGACGAGACCCGATATCAAAATCGCAACGTGGTCCCTTGCGGTGGATGCCGGTCAAGACCCCGTCGGAGCGCTTCGCGAGTATCAGGGCGTGGATGCCGTTGAAATGATCCGGACGGTCCGCCCGGACGCCCACATGCTCCAGACCCATTGGCCCGACTGGATGCGGGTGCATCTGCCGCCCGATTACATAAGACACTACCGGCCCTTCGCGGAGAGCATCCGTGCCGTTCATCCGGGCATCCCGCTGGGCATCCAGACGGATATCGGTTCGCTGGCCCGGATGCGACGCAGCCGAACCTGGATCCGGGAGTTCGCCAAATCGGCGGGCGAGCTCGGTTACCGGTTCTGGACGGCCTACGAGTATTCCATCAGCCTGCCGATGTACCGGGAACCGCCCCGGGTGCTGCGGGTCCACCGTCCGGACCGCCAGCTGGCGGTGCTGGAGTTCAACAAGCGCGTGGATGCCGAATCCGCCGCAGAACCTTGGCATTACCGCTGCGTCGCCGGCGGACAGCCGCTGGAGCTTGCGATCCGCGTCATTCAAGTAGACGGCAATGTCGTTGTATTGCAAGCCGATTTTCCACGCGTGTCGTTCGAGCTGTTCGCGGAAGGAGTCCGCGATACTCCCGAGCTGAGGCTCATTCCCGACGAGTCGGGGAACGAATCGCCCCAAGGCTTTCCGATCCCGGTTGCGGGCTGGTACTAAGAGTTGGTCATTTCTCCGGTCGTGGGTTATAATGGAAGAAATCCATCAATCGACAGGAGATGTATGCAAGTTGACTTTATCGTCTTGGAAAGAAGAGCGGGCCAACGCCATCAGCCACGGCATCGGCGCCGGGCTCAGCGTCGCAGCTCTCGTTCTGCTGCTGCTTCATTCGCTGCAGAACGGCACGGTCTGGCATATCGTCAGCTTTACCGTATTTGGCGTCTCTCTCATTCTGCTGTACGTCTGCTCCACCTTGCTGCATAGCGCCCGCAAGGCGCGCTGGATCGATCTGTTCGAAATTATGGACCACTCCGCCATCTACGTGCTTATCGCAGGCACCTATACCCCGTTCTTGCTCGTGACGATTCGCAGCCCTCTGGGGTGGAGCTTATTCGGCGTCGTATGGGGACTTGCGCTGCTGGGCATCGTGTTCAAGCTGTTTTTCGTCAAGCGGTTTAACGTCCTCTCGACGCTGTTCTATATCGCGATGGGCTGGATGGTCATGTTCGCGTTTCGTCCGCTTCAGGAGCAGCTTCCCGCAGCCGGAATCGGCTGGCTGGTCGCCGGAGGGCTGCTGTATACGGCCGGCACAGTCTTTTATTTATGGCGCAAGCTCCCTTATGCCCACACCGTATGGCACGTGTTCGTGCTAGGAGGAAGCATCTGCCACTTTTGTTCCGTCTATTTCTACGTGCTGCCTTGGTAAGGCATGACGGCAAAAAAGCTTTCACGCAGACTCTGCGGTGAAAGCTTTTTGTATGTCTGTAACCTCGACGTTATTTGCGGAGGCGCTTGAACCGGTAATACAGGAAGCAGCCGAGACAAAAGCCGCATAGAGCCGCGAGCGCGGCAAGCGCCACGATGCCGGCGAGAACGTATCCGAGCCAGCCGCCGGGATTCACCCAAAACGCAAACAGCGACAAGGTAAGGAGCACGACGGTTATCGCGTTGTTGAGCCGCAGCAGCTCCCGCGACTCGCTAGGCGCGCCCGCCACACGGCTGCGGAGCAGCGGGGCGGCGAGCTGTACGATCAGATTGGCGCGAATGCCCTGCCACAAGCCAAGCACTTGAATCGCCCACAAGGCGGCGATCAGCGACGGCTGGCGCAGCGCTACCGCAAGCACAACCAGCAGGACAATGCCGGCCTGGTTCGCGCGGACGTACGGAATGGGAATTTCTTTCATAGGCGCTCGAATTCACCCCACGATAAAAATAGCTTTCCTCGGTCGGGAGCCTGCCGCGCCGACGTATGCTTGCCGACGGCCAAGCTCCTAAGAGGAAACCGGCTCCAGCCTAAGCTGTCCCGTGTTCGGGTCCTGCAGCACGAGCCGCCCTTCGACCGGCCGTCCCCGCTCGTCGACCAGCCTCATCAGCGCGGTGCGCCCGTGCTTCAACAAATACGCGATGGCAGCGTCCGTCAGCGAGGCTCCGAAGCTGTCCTTCCAGATCACGAAGGTGCAGCCCGTCTTGTACGCGCTGCAGCCATAGCCGCGCTTGCCGCGGATGATGCTGCCGCGGCAGCCCGCGCGCGGGCACGCGCCCAGCGCCGCCACCGGCGCTGGGGCGGCCGGCTGCGGCGCCGGCGCTGCGGCGCCTTCGCCGCCCGGGGCGGACCGTGCGCGCTGCGCATTCGCGGGGCGCACGGCTTCCGCCGCAGGCGGCTCGTCCGCGGCCGCAGCTGCGCGCGCGCTGCGCTTGCCCCGCGCGGAGCCGGACGCGCGGGCGGTGCCCTCCGGCGCGGCCTTGGCCGCCGCGCCGCTTTTGCGCCGCTGGCGCGGGGCGTTCGAAGGCGCATCGCCTTCGAACGCCTGCTTCGCCGCAGGCTTCTGCCCCCGCACCTTCTCGACGATCAGGGCGGCAAAACGCTCGACGTTCTTCATGAACGTCTCGTCCGACGCCGCGCCGCGCGCGATCTCGTTCAGCCGCCGCTCCCACTGCCCGGTCATCTCCGGCGACGTCAGCAGTTCGACGCCAGCGCCGCGGATCAGCTCGACCGCCGTGCGGCCCTTCGGCGTGATCGCGATGCGCTTGCCCTGCATGACGACGTAGCCGACCTGCTTCAGCCGCTCGATGACGGAAGCGCGTGTCGCCGGCGTTCCAAGCCCGGAATCCTTCATCGCGTCGCGCAGCTCCTCGTCCTCGATCTGCTTGCCCGCGCTCTCCATCGCCTTCAGCAGCGTGCCTTCGGTATACGCCTTCGGCGGCTGGGTCTCCTTCTCCTTCGCCGCGCTGTCCTTGCACAGCACGTCCTGCACCGGATCAAGCGCGAACGGCGCGTCGGTCTCCTCCTCGGCGACGGCATCCTCTTCCTGCTCCCGGTCGGCTTTGCCCTTGCCCCGGGACGGCTTTTCTTTTTCCTTTTTCTGGTCGGCATAGATGACCTTCCAGCCCAGAGACAGCAGCTGCTTCACCGTGCTCTTGAATCGTTCGCCCTCGGCCAACGTCACGATCGTATGGAGCTTGTACATCGCCGCGGGATAAAAATGCGACAAAAACCGCCGTACGATCAAGTCGTACAGCTTTTGTTCGTCGGGCGCAAGCCCGCTTGGCATTTTGTGCGTCGGCAAAATCGCATGGTGATCTTCCACCTTGGCCGGATTGCAGACTGCTTTATTGTTTTTGTGCACCAGCTTTTTGTCCGCCTGCTGGACCAGCGGCGCATAGCCCGTCTTGCCGAGCTGGTCGAGCGCCCGATGCATCTCGGGAATGTTCTGCTCGGTCACATAGTTGGAGTTCGTCCGCGGGTAGCTGATCGCTTTATGCTTCTCGTAAAGCGCTTGGGCGAGATCAAGCGTTTTTTTGGCGGAAAAGCCGAACTTCGCATTCGCTTCGCGCTGCAGCAAAGTCAAATCGTAAAGCTTGAACGGGTACTCCTTCGTATCTTTGACGTCGTAGCTCTCGATCCGGCCGATCTTCCCTTTGACCTTGGCAGCCAGCGCCGCCGCTTTCTCGCCGTCGGTCAGCTTGTCCCCCTGCCACAGCCCGCGGTACTTCGTCTCCCCTTGCGTGAACCATGCTTCGACTTCGTAGTACTTGCTCGACGTAAACGCCTCGATCTCCCTCTGCCGGTCGTACAGTAGCGCCAGCACCGGTGTCTGCACCCGCCCGACGGACAACAGCTCGCGGTGCTTCGTCGTAAACGCTCGCGAGCCGTTCATCCCGATCAGCCAATCCGCCTCGCTCCGCGCCCGGGCCGCCCTCGTCAGCGGCTCGAATTCCGCGCCCTCGCGCAGCTCGGCGAAGCCTTTGCGGATCGTCTCCGGCGTCAGGTCGGAAATCCACAACCGCTTGACCGGATGAGACAGCTTCAGGTGCCGCTGGATGAGGGAAAAAATATGCTGCCCCTCCCGCCCGGCGTCGCAAGCGTTAATAAGCTGCCCGCTCCGTTTGGCCAGCTCGGCGATGACCTTGAGTTGGTCCTTCGTCTTCGGATTGGGCACAAGCTTGAACCGGTCCGGAATGATCGGCAAATCGTTGAAATTCCATTTTTTGTATTTATCATCGTACGCATCCGGTTCGGCGAGGCCAATCAGGTGCCCGATGGCCCAGGTGATAATATACTGCTCGCCTTCAATATGCGTGCGTTGATTTTTCGCCTTCGGCTCGATGGCAGCCGCAATATTGCGCCCCATGTCCGGCTTCTCGGCGATAACAAGCGTCTTCATCCGTCAACTTTCCTCTCCTATGCCAATGGAACTTATAGTCTATGGCACCGGCATTTGCCAAGCCGTATTTCGAAAACGTGCTTCATCATATTATACCATAACCCCCTTCCCGTCGACCCGTTCCTTGGAAAAACGCGCAAAAAAACAGCAGGCCGGTTGACCTAACCGACCTGCTGTTGCGCTGAACCTTTTAGCCCCCTTAAACGTTGAGCAGCAGCTCTTTGATTCCGTACGCGAACGTGCTTTCAAGCGGCTTTAAAGTAAAGCCCGCGCTTAACCGGAAGTCGGGATACCGCCGGATCCATTCTTTTAAGACGATCTCCGCTTCCATGCGGGCCAGCGGTGCTCCGAGACAAAAATGAATGCCCCGGCCAAAGGCCATATGCGGATTCGGCTTGCGCGGCACCACGAACTGCTCCGCATCCTGAAACTGCTTTTCGTCGCGATTGGCCGCACCCATCCAGGCGATGACGTATTCCCCTGCGCGCAGCTTTTTCCCTCCCAAGACGACGTCCTCTTGCACGATACGGAATGAAGCTTGCACGGGGGAACGGAAACGCAGCACTTCTTCAATTGCGGCAGGCAGCAACTCGTCCGGCTGATTTTTGATTTGCCGGTACACCTCCGGGTATTCCATGAACGTGTAGATCGCATTGGTAATCAAATTGGTCGTGGTTTCGTTCCCGGCAACGAGCAGCAATATGCAAAATCCGACGATTTCCTCTTCCGTCAAGCTCTGTCCATCCACACTGGCCTGAAGCAGCACGGAAATGATGTCGTCCGTGGGCTCCTGTTTTTTCTGCTCGATGATTTCCTTGAAATAGGCATAAAGCTCTCCGACCACCTGTTGCTGCTTCCGGTGCTGCTCGTTTTTGGCTTCTTCGCTGTTGTTTGCCGGCCCCGCAACGGCCTGATCGGACCAATCTTTAAATTTCCGTTTGTCTTTCGCAGGAACTCCAAGCATGGCGGCAATCACCAGAACCGGAAGAGGGTACGATAATTGCTCGACAAGATCGATTTCCCGTTTTCCTCCGACAGCATCCAGCAATTCGTTGGTAATTGCTTGAATCCGCGGCTCCCAATCCTTCATCGCTTTGGGGGTAAAAGCTTTATTGACAATGTCGCGCATCTGCGTATGCTTTGGCGGGTCGAGATTAAGGAGACCGTTCTCGAAAAGTGACTTCCCGTCGCGAAAAACACGGGACGAAAAGACCTCCTTCCGATCCAAAACCGTCTTCACTTCCTCGTAGCCGAAAACATCCCACGTGTGGCGCTCCTCATCCCAATGGACGGGGGCCTCCTCTCTCATTTTGCGATACCATTTGAACGGGTTGAAACGCTCTTCCGGAGTGCTAAGCTCGCGGACTTGACCAAAATCGGTAATAGCGGACTTTTCCATAAATAGGCCTCCCTAAAATGAACTTTGTGTTGATTAATGATCACACTGTCTATTATAGTGTTAACTGGAGACGATACCATGGACAGTCCGGCGGAAAATGTCTACTAAACAATCAAAAAACAACCTATATTTGACAACTTTTACACAACATATTGGAGCGAAAGGACTGACGGAAGTGACCGAGAATGCGAACGATCCCAGAATTGTCCGGACGATGCACATGCTGCGGGAGGCGCTGCTTGAGCTGATGGAGGAGCATGGTTTCGAACGAATCACAGTGAAGGATATCACGTCAAAAGCGGGCCTGAACCGGGGCACCTTTTATTTGCATTTTGCCGATAAATTCGATCTTCTGGAGCGAATCACCGAAGATATGATGCAGGGGCTTCGAAAGATCGCCCAAACGTTCGATCCGCTGGATTTGGTCATGCACGAGTCCCGGGATACCCCCTTTCCGTTCACGGTCCGGCTCTTCGAATATTTCGGTAAGCATGCCCGCTTTTTCAGCGTGATGCTGGGACCGAAGGGGGACCCGGCCTTTTCCGTGAAGTTCAAGGAGTTCATGCAAGTACATTTAATGGACAAGTTCAACGAGTTCCACTACAGCGATGACCGCATGCCGGTTCCGTGGGATTATTTGATGGCTTATTTAATCTCCGCGCATCTGGGCATCGTTCAATATTGGCTTGAACAAGGACGCGATTATACGCCGTGGGACATCGCCTTGATGTTCACGCGCATGACCCAACTGAGCCCCATTCAATCTGCAGGCTTGAAAAAGTAGCCCGGCAAGAGATAGAAAAAGACAGCCCGTTGCAGGCTGTCTCTTTACCGTCTATTCTTTCGGATGAATCATATCCTCCGGACGCACGATCGATACGAATTGCTCCTCCGTCAAATAGCCGCTCCGGATCGCCGCTTCCTTGAGCGTTAATCCTTCCTTATGCGCCGATTTGGCGATGGCCGCCGCTTTCTCGTAGCCGATATGCGGGTTCAGTGCCGTAACCAGCATCAGCGATTCGTCCAGGTACCGCTGAATGACCTCGCGGTTCGGCTCGATGCCGACGGCGCAATGCTCGTTGAACGAATCCATCGCGTCCGCCAGCAGACGAACGGACTGCAAGTAGTTGTGAATAATGACCGGCTTGAACACGTTCAATTCAAAATTCCCCTGGCTGGCGGCAAAGCCGATCACCGCATCGTTGCCCATCACCTGGCAGGCGACCATCGTCATCGCTTCGCTCTGGGTCGGATTCACCTTGCCCGGCATAATCGAGCTGCCCGGCTCGTTCTCCGGGATGCGCAGCTCGCCGATGCCGCAGCGCGGGCCGCTTGCCAGCCAACGGACATCGTTGGCGATCTTCATCAGATCGGCGGCAAGCGCTTTGATCGCGCCGTGGCTGTATACGATTTGATCGTGGCTGGTCAGCCCGTGAAATTTGTTCTCGGCCGAGACGAAGGTTTCTCCCGTGTAGCGGGAAATTTCCTCGGCCACCGTCTCGCCGAATTTCGGATGGGCGTTCAAGCCCGTTCCGACGGCCGTGCCGCCGATCGCCAGCTCCCGCATCGGCTCCAAGCTTTCGCGGATCATCCGCTCCGTCTTCTCGAGCATCGCCCACCAGCCGCTGATTTCCTGCCCGAGCGTCAGCGGCGTCGCATCCTGCAGATGCGTACGTCCGATTTTGACGATATCCTCAAATTCCTTGGCTTTATTCCCCAGCGTTTCCTTGAGCCGCTGCAGAGCGGGGAGCAACTGCTGCCGCACCGCCAGCACGCCGGCGATATGCATCGCGGTCGGGAACGTATCGTTCGAGCTTTGCGAGCGGTTCACGTCGTCGTTCGGGTGAATCCGCAGCCCGCTTCCTTTCGCTTCGAGCAGCTGTGACGCCCTTCTGGCGATGACTTCGTTTGCATTCATGTTGGACTGCGTGCCGCTGCCAGTCTGCCATACGACAAGCGGAAAATGGTCGTCCCATTGTCCGCCGCTAACTTCATCGGCCGCTTGGGCGATCGCTTCCGCCTTTTCCGGCTCCAGCTTGCCCAGCTTCAGGTTGGCTGCCGCAGCCCCCTTCTTCAGCAGCGCAAACGCCCGGACAATTTCCAGCGGCATCCGCTCCGTGCCGATCTTGAAATTCTCCTTGCTGCGCTGGGTTTGAGCGCCCCATAATTTGTCCGCAGGCACTTGAATTTCGCCCATCGTGTCTCTTTCGGTTCGGAATTCCATCGTTAGCACCCTCCTTAACATAAGTACATCTCAGTTAAGATTACCCATCTTGGAAAAAATTAAAAAGCCTTGGGCGCCGCCGGATCGACCGGCCGCTTCCGCCTATCGGACCGCAACCGTAGAAAAGGATTGATTTTTGTGCGGCCTTTTGATTAAATCAACTTAACATACATAATAGTATACTATATTTCCAAAGAAAGGTCGAATCCGTCTTATGAATCCACTTTATGCCCCTTTGTTCGAACCGCTCACCCTGCGGAGCGGTATCACGCTTGACAACCGGATCGTCGTCGCACCGATGACTCACTATTCGTCCCGTCCGGACGGAACGTTGACCGACGAGGAGCTGGATTTTATAGCCCGGCGCTCCAGAGGCGCCGGCATGGTCATTACGGCATGCGCCTACATCGCCCCGGGAGGACAAGACGTTGCCGGGGAACCAGCTGCTGACCGCGACGATATGATACCGGAGCTGACTCGCTGGGCCCGAGTCATTCAAGCGCAAGGAACGAAAGCCGTCCTGCAGCTTCATCATAGCGGACGCAACGCAGACCCCGAACTCGTGCCGAACGGCGACGTCGTCGGCCCGAGCGCGATTAAAGATGAAGCCGGAGGGTTCGTTCTCCCCCGGGCGCTGGCGTCGCATGAGATCGAGGAGCTGATCCGGCAGTTCGGGGAAGCCTCGCGCCGCGCCATTATCGCCGGATTCGACGGAATCGAGATCCACGGCGCTTTCGGCTTGCTGCTCCAGCAGTTTTATTCTCCGCACGGCAACCGCCGCAGCGACCGTTGGGGCGGAAGCGTCGAGAAGCGACTGGCCTTTCCACTTGCGGTTATCGACGAGATAAAGAAAGCCATCGCCCGACACGCCGACAGCCCGTTTATCGTCGGATACCGCTTCACCCCCGAAGAAGCGACAACGCCAGGGCTTACGATGGCCGATGCGCTGCATTTGGCCGATGTGCTGGCGAAGCAAGAGCTTGATTACATTCACGTGCTGACGAACGATTACCGCTCCCGGCCCCGCCGCGAAGCTGACGTTACCCGCACCCGCCTTGAGTCGATCAAGGAAGCGGTCGGGAGCCGTACGCCGGTTATCGGCGGGGGTTCGATCTACACAGCCGACGAAGCGCTGGAAGCATACGAAACCGGCATCGATCTCATTTCGCTCGCCCGCGGGCTGGTGATCAATCCCGACTGGATCGAGAAGGTCAAGCAAGGACGCGAGGCGGACATCGAAACGACGCTCCGGGCCGACGCCCAGCGGCGTCTCGTTATCCCGGACCCGCTATGGCGGATGATTTGGGGCGATTCGGGATGGTTCCCGGGCACCTCTTAAAGATTTCGCTCCATGAGCGGCTAATCCGATGATGAAAATCCCTTATTTGGTATATTCCACCTCTTTCGTGCACACACTAACCCTGCATTTCTCTAAAATAACGATTCGAATCGGAAGAGGTCTTTCTTATGTCAACGAAATGGGCTTGGTTTATGTTCGGCTCGTTTGTCGGATCGCTTGCGGCCGTCGTTCTCTCCGGCATGCTCGCCCTTTTGTGCTCAAGAGGCATCATCAAGTGGATCGTCGGGCGCTTTACGAAACGGCTAATGTCCAACCCTTACGAATCCAACATCTGGGAAATGGTAACGGCGATGACCCGGATCAATCCCATTACCGTCGTAGAGAACAGCCTTCGCGCCGCTTCCGGCGCCGTGATCGAACGTCCGTTCGGAAGTCCGCGCAAATTTCTTCATTTCGAGGGACTCGTGTTCTCTCCCGCGCAATTGTCTACGCTTCCTACGGAACAGGACGTCGAGATCGACACGACAACCGTCATTGGGCCCAAAGCGCAAAAGCCGCTGGTGCTTCGCATTCCCATACTCGCTGCCGGGATGGGCTATGGCGTAGGCTTAAGCGAAAAAGTAAAAATCGCCATCGCCAAAGGAACGGCCAAAGCCGGGACAAGCACAAATACCGGCGAAGGAGGATTTTTGCCGGAGGAACGGCAGAATGCCAAACACTTGATTATTCAATACAACTCGGGCCATTGGTCCAAATCGCCCGAAATTTTAAAGCAAGCCGATGCGATTGAAATCCGCTTCGGTCAAGGAGCGCTGGCGGGAACGGCAAGTGTCCTGCAAGGCGTCGATCTGGAAGGAAGAGCCAGCGAGATCATGCAGGTGCAGAACGAGGAAATCACCGTCATTCCGAGCCGCCATAAAGATATTTCAAGCCCGCAGGATCTCAAGCAAGTGGTTGAGCGGCTTCGGCAGCTGACCGGAGGTGTGCCGATCGGCGTAAAAATATGCGCCAGCGCCGTTCTGGAGCACGATCTGGAAATTGCCATTCAAGCCGGCGTCGACTTTATCAGCCTCGACGGAGGCCAAGCGGGGACGAAAGGCGGCGCGCCGATTCTGGAAGACGATTTCGGGCTGCCGACGATTTACGCCTTGTCGCGCGCGGTCCGCTATCTTCGCCAACGGGGCGTAAAGGACTCGATCAGCCTTCTGACCGGAGGCGCGTATTCGCAGCCTGGCGAATGCCTTAAAGCCATTGCTTTGGGAGCCGATGGAGTGTATATGGGCACCTCTTTGTTATGGGCCATGACGCACGATCAAGTGATGAAAACCGTGCCTTGGGAACCTCCTACGCAGCTTACTTACTACACCGGAATGATGCAGGAAAAGTTTAACGAAGAAGAGGCAGCCATTTATTTGGAAAACTTTTTAAACTCTTGCACGGATGAGATGAAGCTGGCGATCAGCGCGCTCGGCAAACGCGCTTTGCGGGAGGTCAATGCCGACGATATGGTGGCCCTCGATGCATGGACCAGTCATGTGACCAAAGTAAAATTGGCCTATGAACCGTGGGAGAAGCCGGGAACGAATCCGCATGGATGACGAGTTGCAGAAAGGGAGGAGCGAGTTGAATACGCCGATGCCCGCTTTCCGATGGACGATGAAGCAGACTTGGGAGCATTTCCTGTTCGCTCACTGGCCCGTTCCGGTCGATGCGATCCGTTCCTTCGTGCCTGAGGCGCTGGATATCGATACTTGGGATGGACAGGCGTGGATCGGCATCCTTCCCTTCCGCATCGGCGGAATACGATTGAAATACATGCCTTCTCTGCCCTGGATGCGCTCGTTTCCGGAGATTAACGTCCGGACGTATATCCGTTCGGGCGGGGAATCCGCCATCATTTTTTTGTCCATGGACGCGTCCCATCCCCTGCTCGTTCCTATCGCCAAGCAGTGGTACCGGCTTCCGTATCATCAAGCGAAGATGCGCTTACGCGCGGACGGCCTAGGCATTGCAGTTCAAAGCCGGCGGCCCCCGGCCTCCCGATCGGAAGAAGTCTTCAGTGCCACGTACCGCCCTGTCTCCGCCCCGTTCGCCGCCCGGCAAGGAACGATCGAGCACTGGCTGATGGAGCGTTATATCTACTATTGCCGATGCGCCCGCAGCGGCGGATTGTACCGGGGAGAGGTGTATCACGAACCTTGGAGGCTGCAAACGGCTGAAGCCGACATCGTCTGCAACACGTTGATGCGCGGATTCGGATTGGAGCTGGGGACCCCTGCCCTGCTCCACTATTCCCGGGGAACCCGCGCCCTTATCGGACCATGCCTCAAGGCGCAGAAATAAACGGCCGAGGAGTGCCGTCGTTTTATATTACAAGCCGTGATCTGCTGTTACGGCTTTTTCTTTTTGCGAAAAGTATCGACGGCAAGCAGCACCAGCGGAAAGATCAGCCCGGCCGTCGGACCGTACATCGACCACGTCCGCTCATCCCATTGCAGTTGATATGCGGAATTTGGATAGCAAATCAGAGACAAAACCAACATGATCAGCCCCAGAGGCAGCGCAAGCACACGCTCAGAGCGCACGTTAAACAATTGCGCGGTCCCCTTCAGCATGGTGTAGAAGTAGATGGCCGTCTTGTAATAAAGCCCGATGATCCAAAATGTGGCTACGATGACTTCGATTCGCGTAACGAAATTACCAATATTAATCCGTTTGGCAAGCGCATAGCTGGGATAAAATTGCCGGGCTGTCGGTCCCGCCCCCAACACGCCGACGGATACCGCCGTAATGATCAATAACAGCACGCCTCCGAGCAGGTTTCCTATCAGCAGCGCCTTCGCAGCTTTTGTCCCTCCCCGTACGGAAGAGGGGTAAATCATTAAAAAAAAGACAACAGGAGCCGACGTGTAGCTGATATACGATAAGACAGCCTTGATGAACGGCTTGATTTCGACATCGATGACGGGCAGGAAATGCTCGATTTGTATTTTGGGAGAGACGAATACGATCAAAACGCAAAACAGCACGATAACGACCGGAAACAACACCTCCACAGCACGAGCCAGTGTATTCAATCCGAGCAAAAGACCCATGACGACGATGCCGGTAAACATGATATTAATCGTGTACTCCGGCGTTTCGGGCATGATTTGTGTCGTGATAAAATTGCCCATGTAATAAACCAACGTTGTCGCTCCGCCAAGATAAGAAGTTAAAATCCAATAGAGCGAAAAGGCTGTACCCAGCCATTTTCCAAGCAGCCGGTTGCTGATTTCGACAAAGGTCATGTCGGGGTAGCGGCGGGCCAAGTTCAAGAACAGCAGAATAATCGGAATTCCCGTCGCCATACCGGCTATGATGGAAATCCATGCTCCTTGTTTCGTATATGCGGCGGTACCTGACGGAAGGAACAAGATGGAGCTGCCGATCGAGAAAAGAATGACCATCATCAGAAATTGCCTGACGGTTATTTTTTTATCGTTGTCCACCAGACTCCCCCCCTCTTATCGAATTAGCGTGATCGGATTCTTTTTCTGACGGCCCCTGTCCCCAACAGAAGCAAGGGAATAAGTAAACCGGAGGTTGCAACATACACAGGCCATATCTTCCCATCCCACTCGTGCCTGAAAGCGGCGCTGGAATATAAAATGCGGGAGAGCGCAAGGGAAATCACCCCCAAGGGCAGCACAAGAGCGCGATAGTCTTGTATTTTAAACAATTGCGCCAAGCCTCTCATCCCTGCGTAAAAATAAACGATCAGCTTGAAATACAGCGCGATAAGCCATAATGTCGCCATAAGCACTTCGATCCGCGTGAAAAAATTGGCGATATTGATTTTCTTGGCCAGTGTATAGCTGGGATAAGCTTGACGGGCCGTCCCCTCCGCTCCTAGCACGGCGATACATGCTACGGTAATAACCAGCAAAAACAGTCCTCCGAGAAGGGTACCGAGCAAAAAAGCTTTCGAGGCTTTCTTTCCTTCCCTCACGCAAGAAGGATACATCATCAAGAAGAAGACGGTGGGAAAGGTCGAGAACCCCAAATACGCTATGTTGGACTTGATGAACGGTTTGAATTCCACTTCGAGTACAGGCAGTAAATTATCCGTATTCATATTGGGCGACACGGTTAAGATCATGATGACAAACAGCACCATAGTTAGGGGGAACATCGCTTCCGCAGCACGGGCTATCGTTCTCAATCCCATCCGCAAACCGATGACTGCCGATAGTACATAAAGCGTATTGGCTGCATATACCGGGGTATCGGGCATGATCTGCCTGCTTACGAACGTTCCTGCGAAGTCGACCAACGATACGGCTCCGACGACAAACGTATTGATGATCAAAAAGATGGAGACCACCGTTCCAAGCCATCTGCCGAGCAATTTTTGGCTCAATTCCACCATGCTTAGATCGGGATAACGATCCGCAACGGCGATATACAGATACACGAGGAGAAGGCTTAGTCCGGTTCCGGTGACGATGGAGATCCATGCGTCTTGTTTGGCGGTTGCCGCGGTAACTGAAGGCACGAACAAGACGGAGCTTCCAATCGTAAAAAAAATGACAAGCAGCAGAAATTGTCTAGCATTGATCCGATCATTCATGCCTGGTCACCTGCCTGCTAATCCTATGATTCCAACAGCCCGAATACATAATTGCTGAGCGGTCTGTACAAGAGCGCGATCCATTCCAACGGATTCGCTATTTCTGCCCGCATGCTTTTGGCGACAGCTAATCCGAGACCTAAAGTCAACAGGATGGAAAACACCCACAAGTCCTTCTTTCTCTTGTTCTTCAGCAGATAGGGCACTTCCATCCAAACGATAACCGCTCCGAAAGCAAGAATGCCTGCAATCGCCAGCATGACCTATTGCTCCTTCTTCTTCTGGATATCGTTAATAAACGAATTGGACTGCGTTCCGGTACGTCTGACTTTCACTTCGACGGAAATGGCAACAGGCATCTTTACGAACTCTTTTTTCCAATTCTTGCTCAGCTTTTTCCAAGCTTTCGGATTGGCGCGATGAATCGCGTTGCCAAAGCCGAAAATGTCCGAGCCGTACGTTTTCTGCGCTTTGCGGACCACCTGGCGCAAGGATGCCTGCAATTTCTCCGTTAACTTTTTTTCAAGCGCGTACAACGACTCGGGTTTATCCAAATCGATGACGCAATTCACTTCCGAAACGTCGGTCTCTATGAACAGATCCACCCTGCCCTGAGGCTTTCCTTTCACGACATTGGCCTTGATTTTGCTTTCGACCTGATTCACGCGCAGGTCCAAGCTGTCTTTCTTCGGACAGGCCACCCTTTCCACCGCGCCTCTGATTTTCCCGGTAATATAGTTGTAGCTTCTGCTTTCGGATTCGTTTAACCAACCGATCAGCTTATCGTCTTTGAATACGCCGATCGAAGTCATCTTGAAATGCGCAAAGCTGGTCGTTTTTTGTACATTCTTGATTTGTTCCGCCTGTTTTTTATTCCCTACGATTTCAACACCCGACAGCACGGCCATTTTCCCCGTACTGGTCAAGTTGGCCAGCAGCTCGTCCAAAAATACGTTTGCCGTTTCCCCGGTTAATCTCCGGTTCCACTCCAAGGATTTAAACAGCTTGGTAGCCTGCGATTTTTCAAGCCTCGTGACAACGCTCAAGATTTCTTCCGCGCGTTGACCTTTGGCCAGCAGGATGTAAAAATCGGCGCGAAGCTCATTGTCTCGCGAAAAGAAGTCCAAAATGTCTTGAATCCCTTCGCGCGCCACCTCTTCGCTAATCACCAGCACCCGCAGATGCGATAAGTAAAAGTACCTTGGAGAGGTTTTGAGCATCTTACGTATGGCTTCGACCATCGTTGGGGCCGTCGATTGCAGGATGGAGGTCGGGATTCCTCCCCCCGCACCCTGCTTGGACGATACGGCTTCGGGAATGACGACTTGCGCGGACAGCGAATATTCGCCATCTTGTTTATCGATACCCATGCCGACGACAATGGAAATGTCGTTCAGCTCCCGCCGGCTCCAACAACCGGTAAGCGTCGACACCATGATTAGATGGCACAGGATCAATAAAGCGATTCGCTGCAAGTACGTCCTCCCCCTTACCTTTGAGTCTGCTCTCCCTGGTCGTGCTGTTTTTCATTCGGATCGTGTTCTTTCGGAACGCGCTGCTGATTCATTGGATGGTAAGCGTCGGGACGTGTATACATTTGCCACCATGGAACCCGCACGATGGCATCCTTTTGATCGGATAGCCTGAACGGCGCCATCGGCGACAAGTACGGGATGCCGAAGGAGCTTAAGTGGCTCAAGTGCAGCACTAGCACGACAAGTCCTACAATGATGCCGAAAATCCCGAAGGATGCGCCCAGCCCCATAAACACAAAACGAAGAACCCTCACCGAAATTCCTAGCTCGAAACTAGGAAATATAAATCCGGAAATCGCCGTAATCGATACGATAATGACCATCGCCGGAGAAACCAGCCCTGCATCGACCGCCGCTGTTCCCAGCACCAAAGCGCCTACGATCGAGATCGAGGTTCCGACCGCTCTGGGCATGCGAATGCCTGCTTCACGCAAAAGCTCGAACGTTACCTCCATCATCAGCGCCTCGATCAGAGCCGGGAAAGGAATCCCCTCCCGTTGTCCGGCAAGGCTGATCAGCAGAGTCGTCGGAATCATCTCTTGATGAAAGGTAGTGATCGCAATATAGAGCGAGGGCGCAAGCAAAGATATGACAAGCGCCATATATCGCAATATGCGGATCAACCCATAATCCGACCGATGATAGTAGTCTTCAGCCGCCTGCAGAAACTGGGTAAACACCGCCGGCACGACCAGAACAAAGGGCGTTCCGTCAATCAGGATGGCGACACGTCCCTCAAGCAAGGCTGAGGCGATCACATCCGGACGCTCGGAATTGTTAACGGTCGGAAAAACGGAATATTTGCTATCCTGAAGAAATTCCTCAATGTAGTTGCTTTCCAGGATGCCGTCAATATCGATTTGTGCAAGACGGTCGCGTACGCGCCGGAGAATATCTTCATTGACAATGCCATGAATATACATGATGCAGACGTCCGTTTGCGTCACATGCCCAATTTGCTTTGACTCCACCCTCACGTTCGAGCTTTTAATTTTTCTGCGGATCATGGCTATGTTCGTATGAACGGATTCGGTAAATCCTTCCTGCGGCCCGCGGACGACGGTTTGAGACGTAGGTTCGCTAACGCTTCTGTATTCCCCTCCGCTTGTGTTCACCGACAACGCTTGCCGGCACCCGTCGATCAGAAGCACCGTATGTCCTGTAAGCAAGGAGGAATATACGGTTTGGAGTTGGATTTCGACATGGATATCCCCGACGGTGACGGGCAAATGCCGCAAAATCCAATCCATGTTGGCCATCACCTGATGGGAATCGGCCAACTCGTTTTTCTCGGCATCGGCAAGAAACGAGTCCATGAAACGGAATACGGATTGGGAATCGATAAGGCCTCCGATGTAGACAAATGCGCATTGGACCGCGGCACTCGGTCCGACGCCGATCTTCCTGACAATAAGATCGGAGCTATTCCCAAACTGGCATCGGATAGCTTCCAAATTATTCTGCAGCGCGCTATCCAACGGTTTCCCGCCGTTCGAAGGGTTATTGTCTCTGCCCGGCGCCTTGTTGCCGCCTTCCTGCTGGTTGGTTTGCTGTGAGGCCGGCGAGCGGTTCATGCTTGGGTTGCTGCGAGAAAAATGCTGCATGGTTCCTCGACCTCAATCTTAAGTTAATGCAACTAGTATTCATCGCAAGCAGTTACTTTATTCCATATCATGCATAGGATTGGATTGGGGCCATAATATGGTGTCCGATATACCTTCAATAGCCCGCCTGTCCAAGGAGGCTCTTACTTGACCCCATTGTCGCCTCATGGAGCAGCTAGGTTATGAATATATTGGAATGAACGGCGGGGACTTTGACTTTGAATAAAGGGGTTGAGCCGCAGCATGAGATCGACGCGCGCGCTTACCGGGCGGATTGTGCTCCCCGGAAGCGCGGATTATGATGACGCGAGGATGAATTTTAATGCCCGGTTCTCGAAATATCCGGCGGCCATCGTCTTTTGCGGGCATGTCCGAGATGTCGTGAATGCGGTTCGCTGGGCGCGTGAGAACGGCTATCCGCTCCGCGTGCGCAGCGGTCGGCACTGCTACGAGGATTTCACGCTCGCAGACGGCGGAATCGTCATCGATGTCAGCCCGATGAACGGCGTATGGTTCGATCCCGTGAATAGAACCGCCGCCGTCCAACCCGGCATCCGGCAGCTTTCGCTCTATGAAGCGTTGTGGCGAGAGGGCGTCACCGTACCGGGCGGAACTTGCCCGACTGTCGGGATCGCTGGGCTGACGCTGGGCGGTGGATACGGATTCCTCTCCCGGCTGCTCGGACTCACCTGCGACCAGCTGCTAGAGGTTGAAACGGTGCTTGCCAGCGGCCAGGTGATCCGTGCCAACGACCGCGAGCATGCGGATTTGCTCTGGGCCTCCCGCGGTGGCGGCGGCGGGAATTTCGGCATCGCCACTTCGTTTACGTTTCGGGTACACCCGGTCTCTAGCGTTGCCATCTACCGGATCGTCTGGCCTTGGCGGGATCTGCCGCTGCTGCTGAACGTATGGCAGCATTGGGCACCGTCGGTCGACGAACGGCTGACCCCTTCGCTCGTCCTTTCGGCCAGCTCGAATGACTATTGCTATTCATCCGGTCAATATGTCGGACCGGAGCGGCGGCTCCACGAGCTGCTCGCTCCGCTGCTTGCGGTTGGAACACCCGTCGAAACGGAGATCATGACCGTGCCTTATCTCGAGGCGGTGTACCGGTTTGGCGGCTTGAAAAAGGAGCATGCGCAGTGGCAGATGACTCCCGAGCGCCGGCACAGGTTCAAAAATAGCGGCGCCTTCGTGTACAGTCCTCTGCCGCCACAGGCGATATCGACGATTGCCGCATTCCTTCATGCGGCCCCGAGTCCGATCTGCATGATCATCTTAGAAAGCTTGGGAGGCCGTCCGGGGCGGATATCACCCCATGCAACGGCATTCGTACATCGCCGGGCAAGCTTTCATATGCAGTATATCACCCAATGGGACGATCCGGCGGCTGACGATGCCCATATCCGCTGGGCCGAGGGCATTCGGAAGGCATTGCTGCCTTATACATACGGCCAGTACGTCAATTACCCTAATATCTTCGACCCCAACTGGGCTCAAGCGTATTACGGCTCCAATCTTGACGCGCTGCGCCGGATCAAGCGGAAATACGACCCGGATAACGTATTCCGGTTCGCACAAAGCATTCCGCCGTTGTAAGTTCTTTTTGAAATCATAAGTATATGCCGGACTGACCCAACGATCGATAATGGATGTGGCCTCCTGTGCAAAAAACGTTTAAAACGCTTGCAACGCCAAGCTCCGTTGTGCTATAGTATTACTCCTGTCCATTTTTGGGAATTCATAACACGAACGGAGGTACGGACCATGGAATCCGGTCTGCAAAGCGCTTACTTGGAGGAAAAAGAACGACTGGAGCAAACGATACAAGAAATGGAAAGACATTTGGAGGCACTTCAGGCTATTCCGCCCTATACGGGACACGATATGACGGAGCAGGTGCTGGAGTCGATCCGCGAAAATAAACGGCGCAGCTTAGCGCACGCGCTGCCCGAACCTTACTTCGGCAGACTGGATTTTCACGAAACGGGAAAGCCCGGTCCGGCCCCGTTCTATATAGGCAAGTCCGGCGTGGAAAAGGCGGACTCTCCCGAGTTGATGGTGATCGATTGGCGCGCTCCGGTAGCGAGCCTTTTTTATTCGTTCACGGGCGGCAACGAAGCGGCCAGCTACGATTCGCCGGACGGCGTCGTGCAAGGGCTCGTCTACTTGAAGCGCAACCTCGTGATCCGCAAGCAAATTTTACAGCGTGTGGTCGATACGTTCGACCGCGAATCGGACGCGATGGCGGTCACGGACGAGTTCCTGCTGTACCGGCTCGGCGAGAACAAGGACAACAAGCTGCGCGACATCGTCTCGACGATCCAGGCGGAGCAGGATGCGATCATCCGGGCCGGCAAAAACCATGCGCTCGTCATTCAAGGCGTCGCCGGAAGCGGGAAAACGACCGTGGCCCTGCACCGGCTCGCTTACCTGCTCTACCAATACCGGGATCAAGTCAAAGCGGAAAAAATGATCATATTCGCCCCTTCCCGCATGTTTCTCGATTATATTTCCGGCGTTCTGCCTGAGCTTGGCGTCGGGCATATTCAGCAGACTACCTTCTCCGACTGGGCGCTGGAGCTGCTGGACCATGAGGTCAAGCTGGCCGATCCGGCACAGGCGCTGCGGCATTGGTTCGCCGTCGGCGCGGCGCGTCCGGTCATGGACGATACGGCGCCCGGCCGGTTTAAGGGCTCGCTCCGCTTCATGCAGTGGCTGGACGGGCTCTTGAACGCGTACGAGCTGCAGGCGGTGCCGCAGACGGATTTTGTTCCGTGGGACGGTGCCAAGCTCCCGTACCGCACCATCCGCGACTGGTACGCGGTGGAATACAAGCACGAGCCGCTGATGAAGCGCCGCGAGCGGGTGCTGGCCCGGATCAAGCGCTGGCTGGAGATGGAGCTGGATAAAGTATGGGAGGTCCATCTGAAGAAGGATTACAAAAAGCGCGGTGCAGCCCGTCTTCGCGATTACGGCAAGCAATGGCCGGCCTATTCGCCGTTCGGCTTCTATAAGGAGCTGTTCCGCACGGCGGAGTCCGGCGCCCTGCCCTTCGTATCCGAGGCGGATGAGCGGTTCATTCCCGAGGACCTGCGGCAATCCACGCTCACGGCGGCCAAGAAGAAGCTGGTGCAGCCGGAAGATCTCGCTCCCCTGCTTTATATTCGCCAGCGCTTCGAAGGCATTCACGGCGATCTGCGCTTCGATCATACGGTCATCGACGAAACGCAGGATTTCTCGCCATTCCAGGTGGCGCTGCTGGCACTGCACACGAAGAACGGTTCGTTCTCGATTCTCGGCGATTTGTCGCAAGGCATCCACGCTTATCAGGGCGTTCGGGATTGGCACGAATTGCTGGCGCTGTTCCCGGAAGAGAACCGCGCGTATTATACGCTGAACCGCAGCTACCGGTCGACGATGGAAATCATTTACTTCGCAAACGAAGTGCTGAAGCGTGGACTAGCCGAACCGCCGGCGTTGGCGGTGCCGGTATTCCGCAGCGGCGAGCCGGTCGAGCTCGCGCAGGCGGACGGCCCGGCGCTGGCGAAGCGTGTGGCCAACGCCGTGCAGGAACACCGGCAGCGCGAGGGCGCAGGCTCGCTGGCCGTCCTCGCCCGCACGGAGGAGCGGTGCCGCGAGCTGCACGCGCAGCTGCTCGCCGCCGAATGCGACGGCGTGAACCTGATCGTCCCGGGCCAGCAGCAGTACGAGGGCGGCGTCTCCGTCGTTCCGGTGTACATGGCCAAAGGACTCGAGTTCGATTCCGTCCTGCTCGTGGACGTCGATCCGGTCCATTACGCGCAGACGCCGCAGGACGCGAAGCTGCTCTATGTCGGCTGCACCCGGGCTCTACACGAGCTGAAGCTGTACTACTCTGGCGAGCCATCCCCGCTGATCGCCGGCGTACAAGGGGATTTTGTGAAGGCCGGGCTGTAACGCAGGTACCGGCCATCTGCTTTCGATCACGACTAAGGGAACTTATCCGCAACCAAAAGCGATGAGGCATGGACCAACTGTCCCTTCCGTCAAAACGCAGACTGAATTAAACCTGCTTTTCCGGCAATAAAGCCAGGTGTTCCGCCTGGCTTTATTGTACTTTTTTTGACCTGGCGCCATCATGCTAGAGATCATCCATTTCGAGGTTCTTTTCCATGATTGCCTGTTCAAAAATTGGATCGTTTATTTCTTCGCCCAATTGTTCATTGGCCAAATACATGGCATATTGAATCGGCCGCCTGATGGACTTTCGGTAAGTGACCATTTCTTTCGACTTAATGAAGGCCATGTGCCCTGGTTTAGGATTGGCCTCAATCAGCCATACTTTTCCGTTGACATCAATTCCCACATCCAATCCAAACTCGACCATAGAACCAAACCGCTCTTCCACAACTTCCATCAACCGATGAGCAAGCTTCTCGCATTCCAGCTCAATTTCTTTCGCCTTATCCAATCCGAAACGGGATTTGATGAAAGTCTTAAATACCAGCACTTTCCCATCCCCGTAGATTAAATTCGTGGTCGGGCTATTCTTAGCGCCTACGCGCAAAACTTTGCCGGTCACTTCCCAGTTTCCAATCTCGTTCTTTTGAATCAGCAATCGAACATCCGCCTGTCGACCGGGGATAAGCTGCAAATCCAACCCTTGCTGGACCATAAAGGAACCGGATCGTATTTTTTCAGTTTGCACCCAACGGTTAATCCAACGAATGACCCTCTGTTTGGTCATTACCGGCGTTGCCACGACACGGCCTGACCTTTTTCGTCCTTGAAGCCGGTAGCCGCCGCCCGTTTTCTTGATTTTAAGAACGCCATGCCCACCGGTCCCATTCCCCGGCTTCACATAGACTAAGTCATATTTCTCAATCATCTGTTCTAGCGCTTGTGGCGAGTAAAGAAACGTCCTGGGGATCCAGCGCTTTAACTTGTCGGATTCGGCAAACAGCTTCATCGCTTTCCATTTGTAAGTAAATTTATGATTGGCATAAACGAACAAATCCTTGCGACGGCGCATATCGCGAAACGGTTTGTACAGCTTTCGGCAGAAATCGATTACGACATCAGGCCAGGTGCGAGCCGCTCCCGCCCATCTCCCTTCGGATGTCGGAGTAAAGCCGTGAATCGTCCTGCTTTCTTCTTGTACGTCCTTGTGAGAAAATACGTATACGTTAGCCCCTAGCTTCCTCCCTTCCGTTACAAGGTCGCTCAAAAACTTGGAGTTCGGAAATATATTACCTTCTCGATGAGCGAGAATGCCTACAGTCAGCTTTTTCATACAGGCCTCCGTCTAGTTGTGATGAAGCAATATATACTCGCAGTCCGCATTTCGTAACGGTACGTGCCTATACGCTTGAACACCCAATCGGATAAATCGCATCGCCATGCCCGTTCTACCGCCAATGTAGAAATCTCGATGGCCAGATGATCATTTGGTTCGCATTCTTGATAAGGCTGCGGTGGAACCTCGTCGAACCTTCAATTTGTCCAGATCTTTTACCATCCCTTGATCGCCGATTACCAGCATCGTTCCTGTGTGGCCCCGACACTTTAGCAGCCGCTTTCGAGTTAGAGGAACTGATGTTCGTTATCCCCTACATTTTGTCATTTTTTGTGCAATAGCGGAACTCAGATGTAGCTATCCATCGTATTTCTCAACAAATAAACATTTTTCGACACGAATAAAGCATTTGGCTTCCGCTATATCGGATAAACCTTCGGGCCGGCTGTATTCAGCGACAGTGAAAGAAATAATCGGCTGCGAATTTCCCTATGGCTCTCGCTTTTCCCTAGATCATGACACGCAAAAAAGCCGCATTCAGCGGCTGAGTTTTGTTGAGAAAGTGGTCTTTGACAAAAATAGAGAAGCATACGGAGGTGGGGTATCCACTGGAGAAGCGATAGCGGCCGCCTTTGTCTTCGGGAAATGTCCGCTACTAAGCGGCTTCCAATCAAATTTCCCGAGGACAACAGCGGTCGGAAGTGGATACCCTACCCCTTCGTAACCTCTATAATCCCATTTGACCACTTTCTCAGCACTCTGAGCCACATTCAGCGGCTTTTAAACTTACAACATCATACGACACGACTACTCAAGCAGCTCCCGCAGCTCCGGCACGACATTCGGCGGGTGTCCGCCGGTCAGGGCGGCGACGAGATTGCGTGCGGCGAGCATCGCCATATCGAGCCTGGTCTTGGCTGTCGCCGAGCCGATATGCGGCAGCGTAACCACGTTCGGCATATGCAGCAGCGGATTGTCCGGGCTCGGTGGCTCCGGATCGAACACATCTAGTCCCGCGCCCCGGATGAGTCCGGTTTGCAAGGCTTGAATCAGTGCCTGCTCGTCCACCGTTTTCCCGCGGGAAGCGTTGATGAAGAATACCGTCGGCTTCATCATTTTGAAGTGCTCCAAGCGGATCATTCGTTCCGTCTCCGGCGTCAGCGGCGTCATCATCACGACGAAATCCGACTCCCGCAGCAGCTCGTCCAAACTGCAGTAGCGAGCGCCGAACCTTTCTTCCGTCTCCGGCTTCCGGCTGCGGTTATGATATAGCAGGCTCATGCCGAAGCCGTCCACCGCGCGCTTGGCGATCGCTTCGCCGATCCGGCCCATCCCGATGATGCCGAGCGTCTGATGGTGCACGTCCATGCCGAAGAAATATTCGTCGGTCAGCCCTTTGCCCCGCTGCCAGCGGCCCTGCTTCACGAACGCATCCAGCTCGGAGATACGCCGTGCCGCGGACAGCATAAGTGACAGCACTAGGTCCGCGACCGTCTCGTCCAGCACGTGCGGCGTATTCGTTCCGATGACCCGGCGGGCTTTCATCGCTTCCAGATCGAAGTGATTGTACCCGACCGAAATGCTGCTGACCGCCCGCAGCTTGGGGGCATGGTCCAGCAGCTCCCGGTTGATCGGACCTCCGGTCGTCAGCAGCCCTTCTACATCGTGAAGCTCTGCGAGAAGCCCTTGTCTGGATGCGGCGCCTTGTCCGTCCCACATCCGGCACTCGCAGTGCTGCTCCAGATAAGCAAGCGCCGGTTCAGGGATCGCTTTGGAAATATAAATTTTCGGTTTGCTCATCGAATCGGCTCCTCTCCGAACTTACGCCTGCGCAGCCGCTTGAACCGATTGCTCCTGCGGCGAAAGCACTTCGTTCAAGCTGCCCGAACGGTACCCCTTCAAGTCCATCGTCACGTAGGCGTAGCCGATCTCCTTCAGCTTCGCGTGAACCGTCTCGGCGACGGCCAGCACGTCGGCCAGCTCCGATGCGGGCACCTCGATCCGCGCCAGCGTATCGTGCTGGCGCACGCGCACTTGGCGGAAACCGAGCTGAATCAGGAAGTCTTCCGCGCGGTCGATCATGGACAGCTTCACCGCCGTGATGGCTTCCCCGTACGGAATACGCGAAGATAAACAGGCGAACGACGGCTTATCCCAAGTGGCCAGACCGAATTTGCGGGACAGATGGCGAATTTCCGATTTCTTCAGGCCCGCTTCCAGCAGCGGCGCCCGGACCCCCCGTTCATGAGCGGCCTGCAGCCCGGGACGGTGCTCCCCGAGGTCGTCGGCGATGGCGCCGAACACGACGTGCTCATAGCCGCGCGCATGGGCGATCGGAATCAAATGATCGAACAGCGAGTTTTTGCAAAAATAGCACCGGTTCGTCGGATTTTCCGCATACCCGGGAATATCCAGCTCGCTTGTGTGAATGACCTCATGCGGTGCGCCCAAGCTTCCGGCAAGCGCAATCGCTTCCAGCTTCTCCCGTTCGGGATACGTCTCCGAATCGGCCGTAATGGCAAGCACCCGGTCCTTGCCCATAAATTCAAGCGCCGCCTTGAGCAGAAAAGCGCTGTCCACCCCGCCGGAGAACGCGACGACGACTTTGTTCATCGACTGCAAAATTTCCCCGAGCTTGGCGTATTTTTGATCTATAACTTGCTCTATGGTTGCCATAGGTCCAGCCTCCCTTTTGCGCAAGCCGCAGCGTCAATCGATCTGGTTGCACACGTTTGCAATCTACGGCTATACCGCTTCATACCTGTTTATTATAGACCGTTTTTCCTTTCGGAAAAAGGTGTATTTTTTCGAAGGCACGACTTCTCCCCCGCTTGAACGGCAAAAACAGCCTGTCCCGGTACGGAACAGACTGCTCGCCTCGCCGCTTATTCGCTTAACAGCTTTTGAATGTCTCCCTCGATGGCCGCCGGCTCCGTGCGCGCAGCGTACTGCTTGACGACTTCGCCTTGGCGGTTGACCAGAAACTTCACGAAGTTCCATTCGATATCCCCGGTCCGGTAAGGCTCGGGCACGTGCGAGACCAAATATTGATACAGCGGATGCGCGTGCTCTCCCTTGACATCGATTTTGGCAAAGAGCGGGAACGTCACGTTATAGCGCGTTTCGCAGAACTGTGCGATCTCGGCCTCCGTCCCGGGCTCCTGTCCGGCAAATTGGTTGCACGGGAAGCCGAGCACGACCAGACCTTGATCCTTATAAGTTTCGTACAGCTTCTGAAGTCCTTCGTAATGCGGCGTTAAGCCGCAGGCGCTCGCCGTGTTGACGATCAGCAGCACGCTGCCCCGGTAGTCCGACAGCGGCTTGTCCGCGCCTTGAATCGTTGTCGCCGAAAAATCGTAAACCGACATGTTCCATCGCTCCTTTTTCCATAAATGCCCTGAACTCTATTGTAGCATGTAGCGGTTTGGAATGAAAAATATACGATCATTAGAGAAAAGAGCCGTGGTCTGCTACAATATGAAAATGGATGTCACAGGAAAACATAACGATCGAGGGAGGGAGCGTCTCCGTCCTATTTTCGTACAAGCCTGACGGCTGCAACGTCCGGACGGGATGCGACGATGGATATGAACGAGCTGGAATCGATACGCCATAAACTGGAGCAAGCGATCGGGCATTTGGAAGCCCGCTTTCTCGAACGCGAAGAACTGATCCGGGTGCTGCTGCTCGGTCTGATGGCCGGTGAGAACGCCCTGCTGATCGGCCCGCCCGGCACCGCCAAATCGCAGCTTGCCCGGGCCCTCTCCCAATTGTTCGGAAGCGGACGCTGGTTCGACTACTTGCTGACGCGCTTCACGACGCCGGACGAGATGTTCGGACCCGTATCGCTTCAGCGGCTCAAAGCCGATCAATACGTCCGGCAGACGGACGGCTATTTGCCTGCGGCGGACTTCGCTTTTCTCGACGAAATCTTCAAGGCGAACAGCGCCATCTTGAATGCGCTTCTGTCCATCCTGAACGAACGGGTGTTTTTCAACGGACAGGAGAAGCAAGACGTGCCGCTGCTGTTTCTGATCGCCGCCTCCAACGAGCTGCCGGAGGAAAACGAACAGCTTGCCGCGCTGTACGACCGCTTCCTGATCCGCTACGAGGTCGGATACTTGAAACAAATGTCAAGCTACGAGAAAATGTTCCAGCTTCCGGGCGAACCGCTCCCTGCCCTGCTTTCGCTGCGGGATATCGAGACCGTCCGGCGGGCGAGCACGGATGTCGTCATCCCCGAAACGCTGATTTATATGCTGTACCAGCTCAAAACCGAGCTGGAAGCGAAGGAATTCGCCTTGTCCGACCGCCGCTGGCGCAAAATCGGGCAAGTGTGGAAAACGTCGGCCGCGCTGAACGGCCGCCGCGAAGTCACCGTGTGGGACACCGTCTATACCCCGCATATGCTGTGGGATTTGCCGGAGGATTACGGTACGCTGAAGGAGATCTTTCAGAAGGTGTTTCAGGAGGGGCTCAAGCAGGAGACGGAAAAAGAACTGCCTCTCCGCCGCTACGACCGGATCGCCAAGCACTGGCTCGAAGAAGAAGACGCGCTTCACGCGTTTCAGTTCAAAAAAGAAGTCGGCGGCCGGCTGAGCAAGGAAGAACAGGACAAGGCAAGAGCCAATCTGGAGGAATGCCGACTGGAGCTGGAGGAAAAAGCTCGGGAGCTGCAAAGCAAGCTGGTCCAGTGGCTGCAGCGGGAAAAAGACTTGCCCGGTTACATCCGCAACCGCAATTTCCTGCTGCTGCAAACGGCGGAGTATGCGGTAAAATATACGCACCTGCGCATCCAGGGGGAACGCATTTTGCAATCGATGCAAGGGCTGTACCGGACGCTGTTCGACCGCGAAATTCCGGGCGTTCAATACGACTACACACTCTAGAAGCCCGATGAATGAACATGCCGCAGCGCAAGCGGATCATTCACCGGACTTCCTCGGCAGCGAGGTGATTCGGCATGATCATCCGGTCGGCAAAAATCGACCGCTACGTATTTGACGGGTACGTCCATTCCTCCCGCGCCGCGCAGGAGTGGATTCGCGAGGCCAAGGCGCAAACGCCGTGGTTTTCGGTGGAGCTGTTTGCCGATTTTTTCATGTGTTTCTATTTGGCCCGCCCCGAGCTTGACCGCAGCCAGGAGGCGGCGCCGTTCCATCGCTGGCTTGTGGCGGAGCTGCAGAAGCAGTTTTTTTACCGCACAATCCATCCTCGGACGACGGGCGAGGTCAACGCCTCGTTCAAAACGGCGCTGAAGGCGCTCATGTGGCTGACGCAAACGTTCGAAGACGAAGTGAAGCGGCGCAAGCAGGAGGAGCAGCAGCTTCGGACGATCGGCCTCAGCGAGAGCCGTCAAGGGCAAGGCGAGGACCAACCGCAGGTACAGGAGCGCTTGAACGAGAAGCAGATCGAGCAGCTGCGGCTTGTCGGCTACACGCTGCAGCGCGGCAAGCGCAACGTCGAGGAGAAGCAGGCCGCACTGGACAGCCGGCCGCTTGTGGAAGCGGAGATCGGCACGTTGAAGGAACGCATCCGGTCGCTGCAGGAAGAGATGCGGACCGACTTCGTCCGGCGCGACAAGCTCCGGCAGAAGCTACAGAAAGCCGAAGCCGAACTCGGCGAGCGCGAGAAGCGGATCGAGCGGCTGGAGCGCCGCGACCGGGAGACGCTGCGGGAGCTGGAAGCCCAGCTCGGCGGCTGGCTCAACCGGGCGCTGCAGGAATCGCTCGGCCGCGAAGACAGTGAAAGCTTGAACCTGTTCGAGCTGCTGCAAGCGAGCCAGCGGATCGCCAACCGGCGCTGGGGCAGCGATCTCGGGCGGCTGCACCGGCAGCAGTTCGCCAATTACCTGCAATGGGTCGAGAAGCTGAAGCGCCACCCCGAGCTCATCGCCTTCTTGCAGGAAATCGGCCGGAACGTACAGCATTTGAAGGCGCAGCGCCGGAAGGTCCGGTCGCCGCGCATCCCCGAAAGCTACGACGACCTTCGGCACTCCGGCGATATCACGCATATGCTGCCCAGCGAAGCGAGTCTGCTGGCCGACGAAGACTACGAAGCGTATTTTATGGTCAAGTGGCTGGAGCGCAAGCTGCTCACCTACAACGTCACGGGCTGGACCTGCGAGCCCCTGAAAGGGCCGGTCGTCTGCATGCTCGACACGTCGCATTCGATGCGCGGCAGCAAGCTGCGGCTCGCCCAACTGTTCGTCGCCACATTCGCCGCCTTCAGCCTGCTGGAGAAGCGCGACTTTCGGCTGCTGCTGTTCGGCGCCCGCGGCGAGCTGGTCGAGCACCCGCTCTACTGGCGCAAGCCCGACTGGCCGGCGTTCTACGCCCTGTCGCAGCTCGCCTTCGGCGGCGGCACGCACTTCGATGCCCCGCTGCGGCGCGGCATCGAGCTCGTGTCCGCCGAGCCGCGCTACCATGACGCCGATTTCGTCATGGTCACCGACGGCGTCGGCGCGGTCTCCCCGCCCGTCCGCGAAGCGCTGGCTGAGCTCGGCCGTTCGAAGCAGGTGCGCCTGCACTCGCTGATCGTCGGTACGGCGCGCCAGCATCTCGCCCAGCGCTACGAGATTTTGGGCGTGTCGCATCAAGTGCGCTTTGCCGCCACATGGGAAACGCAGCAAAGCGAAGAGCTGCTGCTGGACGTGTTTAGCGCAAAGGGGTAGAGGGAAATTTTCCCCTACCCCTTTATTCAACAAAGCCGTCCTTATCGAGCCGCTTCGGTGGCCTGCTTGGCCTTGCTTTGATCGATGGCGATATCTCCCTTCCAGCTCCCCTTTGTTTTGCCGATGCGGTCGATATCCAGATTAAGCTTAATCGATTGAGGCAATGAAGCGCCGCTCGTCACGAGGGCGATCACCCCTTCCGGCTTATCCTTGTCCGCAATGCCCGTCTCGATTTCTTTGCCCGCAGCGTCGGTCAGGCGAAACGGAAGACGGTCTTTCCGTCCCGTGCCGATAAAGCTCATCTGGCTGAAACCTTCCACACCCGGTTCCTGGTAAGTCGGATTTTCCACCTGCTTGCCGTCTTTTTTCCCGTCGGAAATAACCTGCAGCCCGGTCGTATCGAATTCCCAAGGAACGAGCGTGCCATCCGGCTTCTCGATCCGGTAATGAACCAGAATCTTGGTATCCTCGACATACACTTCTTTAAAATGTATCGTAATGCCTTGATCCGTTATTTTGCGGTCGATCGGCACCGACAGCCCTTCGGACACCGCGCGTTTTACCCCGCTGCCGACCAATCCGTTGATGTCCGCCTGATCCTTGGCAAAATAAGAGCTGGTGAGCGAATAAGCGCCTGTCGGGATTAATACGGCTGCCGCAATGCTAAGAGCGATGATCGTTTTTTTCATTTTCTTGTTCTCCTTTTTCTCATGAAATTGTACGAAAGATTGCCTTACCCGCTGATCGACGTCTGCCGGAACTTGCGTCTTGTCGAATTGCTTCGTCAGCGATTGTTTAATTTCGTCCGAGATTGACATGTTCGGAACAAGCCTCCTCATTTGCTTGAGTGTCTAACCATTTGCGCAGCTGCTTCAAGGCCAGATGATTTCTGGATTTGACCGTACCGAGCGGAATTTGCAACAGCTCCGCTACCTGCTCGTGCGAAAAATCATAGTAAAAGCGGTATATAATCACGATGCGCAGCTTGAACGGCAGTTGATTGATCAAGCGCTGCATTTCTCTTTGCGATTCGTTCTCCAGCACCGGTTCCTCCGGCCGTTCCACATGCGGCTCCACGCTCAAACGGTTTTTTTTCTCAAGCAAACGGAATCTTCTCCAAAGCTGCCGCCGCCAGCTGTGAATTTGCCTAATGACGATCCCGTTTAACCAGAACAGAAAAGGACGCGTGCGGTCGTAGCCCGGCAAGGCCCTCCATAGCTGAAAATAAATCTCGCTCACAATGTCGTTGACATCGGCGGGATGAGCCACCAATGCGGCCACGGTCGCATACACTTTGTTCTTGGTCATGCCGTAAATCACTTCAAAAGCGTCCGGATCGCCGTCCATCAGCCGGTCAAGCCAGACGTTCAATTGTTCGTTATCCATTGGAGGCCTCCCGAAATTGTATACACGATGTATTGGCTCCGCCGCCCCATAAGGTTCACTGGAAATGATAAAAAATATTTCGCGTTAAAAAAGTTTATTATACCGCAAATAGCCGGTATCGGATGTCGGTGGTTACGTTTGGAAAGGAAGGGGTTGTCAGAAGGGCTTTTTCGTTCGATGGATTAGGATGTGAGGAGGTTCGTCCAAAAACGCACATTCGCCTGCGATCCGTACGTAGCTCCGAATGCTACGAAAGGAAAACGCAGGCGAATATGATTAAAAATCCAAATTAGCCAGCTCATAAATCGCTCTGGCATAAATGACGGTCGCTTTGAGCAAATCCTCGATCTCTATATATTCGTCCGTCTGATGAGCGACGTTTTCTTTTCCCGGAAACAACGCACCGAACGCGACGCCGTTATCCAGAAAGCTGGCATATGTGCCCCCGCCCGTTGTCAGCAGTTCAGGCTCCAGCGAAGTTTCTTCATGATAAATAGCCTGAAGCGCTGCGATCATCGGATGATCCTTGGCAACATGGTGCGGCTTTTTCAGAATCGGCGGTTCCATGGCAAAACGATACTTCCCGACCTTGTCGCGAATGGTCTCAACGTGCCGCAACTCATCCGCCACAAGCGGAAACCTGATATTGAGGTAGGCAAACGAAGGTTCCGACGAAGCCGCATACCGCATAATCCCCACATTCACCGTCAACGGCCCCATAATCTCGTCTTCGCAATCGATCCCGATGCGCCGCCCCGCAGGATCGTCGTAAAAATATTCGTCCAGGCAGGCGATAAAATGCTGCGCATCGGGCTGAAAATCGTAATCCCTCAGAAAATGAACGAGCTTGAGCCCGGCGTTCATGCCTAACTGCGGCTCCATGCCGTGCGCAGCCTTTCCTTGCAAAGTCAAGACGAGCGTCCCATCTTGAACGGACGCCGCGCCTTTCAGACGATTTCTACTGCAATAATCGCTAAATTGCCCGGCCAACGCCGCGAGGAGCGAAAGCTCGCCGGTCACCGCAGCTTCCGCCGATTCGGGAACCATATTCGCCGCACTCCCGGAATGGAAGGAAACTAATTCTACAATCCCTTGTCCCGTCCCCTCTTGTTCGCCGGCATCGCCGCTTTTCTGCAGAACGATTCTCGTATTGATCTGCCCCTTTTCCGCATGAATGATCGGAAATTCCGCATCCGGCGCGAACCCAGCCACCGGCATCTTTTCGATGCGCCGGTAATATTCCATGCAGCTCATCGTATGCTCCTCGTCCGTGCCGAAGATGATCCGTACCCGATGCTTCAGCGGAAGGCCCAACTCCTTGACGATTTTCATCGCATAAAATGCCGCCATCGTCGGCCCTTTGTCGTCGATCGCTCCGCGCGCGTACAATTTTCCGTCACGGACCTCCGGTTCAAAGGGCGGAGAAGTCCATGGTCCGGGCACCGGGACAACGTCCAGATGACACAGCACTCCGATATAATCGGCGCTCTCGGCCGGGCCATATTCCGCATAACCCGCGTAGCCGTCCAAGCTGCATGTCCGCCACTGTTCGCGCTCCGCAAGTCCCAGCATTAACTCCAACGCCCGGGCGATCTCCCGCCCCATCGGCTTGCCCGCCTCGCTGGTGCTTACATCTTTAACGCTCGGGATTTTGAGCAGCTCCGTAAGGTCGCTTAGCAGCGCTTCTTTCCTTGCCCACACTTCCTCGGTCCAGTTGATTGATTTCACCTTTACCTATTCCCCTTTCATGGTCTTGCGCCCTGCAAACCATTCATCGCGCAGCTCTCCCCGCCACACCTTGCGGCGGCTGAATACGCGGGGCTCTTTCGTCCAACAGCCAGCAAGCGGCCTGATGGGTCCCCGTGATGGCCGACGTTCTCGGCGGCAAAGCCCGGCACACTTCCATGACGTAAGGACATCTGGCGGCAAAAGCGCAGCCGGCCGGCATATGGATCAGATCGGGCGGCGTCCCGGGGATGCTCAGCAGCGCTTCGGTTTGCTCATGGATTTTCGGCATCGAGGAGAGCAGGCCCCACGTATACGGATGCTTCGGGTCAACAAAGATTTCGTCCGCCGTTCCGGTCTCGACAATTTGCCCGGCATACATGACGGCTACCCGATGAGCGATATTGGCGACGACTCCCAAATCATGCGTAATGAGAATAATGGACGTCCCCTTTTCCCGCTGCAGCTCCTTCAATAAGTCCAGAATTTGCGCTTGAATCGTGACGTCCAGCGCCGTGGTAGGCTCATCCGCGATCAGCACTTTCGGGTTGCAGGCGAGCGCAATGGCAATCACCACACGCTGCCGCATGCCCCCGGAAAATTGGTGCGGGTATTGCTTCATCCGCACTTGCGGGTTAGGGACGCCAACCTGCTTCAGCAGCTCCAGCGCAATCTCCGCCGCTTCCGATTTACCGAGCTTCCGGTGCTGCATTAAGCCTTCCATGAGTTGACTTCCTACCGTCATCGTCGGATTGAGAGACGTCATCGGGTCTTGGAAGATCATCGAAATTTCGGCTCCGCGAATGTCCCGCATTTGCTTATCCGAGCGCTCCATCAAGTCTTCGCCTGCTAACAAAAGCTTCCCGTTTTTGATCTTCCCGAACGGATGCGGCAGCAACCGCATGATGCCTTTGGACGTGACCGACTTCCCCGAGCCCGATTCCCCAACGATGGCCAAAGTCTCCCCTGTTGCCAGTTCGAAGCTGACCCCGCGGACGGCCTTGATTTCCCCCTTGTAGCTTTGGAACGAAATTTCCAGGTCCTTGACTTCCAGAATTTTCTCCATCCTCGTATCGCTCCTTGTTCTCTCGTTCACAGCTTCATGACATGACGCTTCAGGCTATTTGCGCATTCTGGGGTCCAGCGCATCCCGCAATCCGTCGGCCAATATATTGAAGCCCACCATAATCACAATAATGATCAAAGCCGGAAACAACAGCAAATAGTAGTTCGTGTTCAGCGATTGATACCCTGTATTGATAAGCACGCCGAGCGAAGCCATAGGCTCCTGCAGTCCCAGACCGATAAAGCTGAGGAACGCCTCCGTAAAAATCGCCGAAGGAATCGTAAACATCGTATTGATGACAATGACTCCGACCGTGTTCGGAACCAGATGCGTCAAGATCAGACGCGAGTTGCTTGCCCCCAGCGTGCGGGCGGCCAGCACGAATTCCTGCTCTTTTAGCTTCAAAATTTGTGCCCGCACCAAGCGGGCCATGTTGACCCAGCCGGTAATGACCATCGCCACAATAATCGTGAAAATGCCCGGCTTCATCGCCATCATCAGCAGAATGACGACAATCAGGCTCGGCACGCTGACCAAAATCTCGATGATCCGCTGCATGATCGTATCCGTTCTGCCGCCGAGCAGTGCCGAGACGGCCCCGTACGCGACGCCGATGCACAGATCCAGCGTCGCCGCCAGCAGGGCGATAAGCAGCGAAATGCGTGTGCCCTGCCAAATTCGGACCCACTGGTCGCGTCCGAATTTATCCGTGCCGAGCCAATGATCGGCGTTCGGCGCTTGATAAGCGGCACTGTAGTTCGTATCGAAGTACGTATAATGACTCATCCAAGGGCCGACCACAGCCAAGAGACCGAGGAGGAGGAGAAGATACAGACTGACGAGCGCCCCGCGGTTTTGGCGCAGCCGCCGCCAGCTTTCCTGAAACGCGTTCAAGGGAGGGCCGGATACGCTCTCGCTTTCGTGGGGATCGACGGTGGTCGTGACGAACAAGCGGTCCAGTTCCCGCGATTCGTAATTCAGCATGGTCACTTCTCCCCTCCCGCCAGACGAATTCTCGGGTCAATGACCCGGTACAGCAGATCGACGATCAGCACAATCAGCACAAAAAACGCGCTGTAAAAAATCGTCACGCCCATAATTGTGGTGTAATCGTTCATTTTGATGGCATCGACAAACAGGCTGCCGATCCCCGGCACGCTAAATATGCTTTCAATGACCAGCGAGCCGGTCAAAATGTTCACGGTGATAGGACCCAGAATCGTAATGACAGGAATCAGCGCATTGCGGATCGCATGCTTCCATACGATGGCGAACGGGCTGAGCCCTTTGGCTTTTGCCAGCACGATATAGTCCTGCTGCAATACTTCCAGCATTTCGTTGCGGACAAACCGGGCAATAAGCGCGATGACGATCAGCGATAGCGAAATGGAGGGCATGATGGAGCTGGAATAGCTTTTCCAAAAGGCAACCGGCAGCAGCCCCCATTTCATCCCGACATAATACTGCAGCAATGCGGCAAAAACGAAGTTGGGAATCGATACGCCGATTACCGCAATGAACATCGTGACCGCATCCCACAGCGTATTATGGCGCAGCGCTGCGACCACCCCGAGGATCAAACCGAGCGCAACGCCGAGCACAATCGCCTGGACGCCGATAAGCGCAGACGGAACAAGGCGGTTCAAGATAATGTCCAGCACCGGCCGGCCTTTGTAAAAAAAGGAAGTGCCCAAGTCAGCCCGCGCCAAATTGCCCATATAATGCACATATTGCTTCCATACCGGCTGATCCAAGCTGTATTTGGCATAGATTTCCGCTTTCGCCGCAGCCGGCAGCAAAGCCAATTTTTCTTCGTCAAACGGCGATCCCGGGAGCTGCTTCATGAGAAAAAACGTCAGCGTCGCAATGATCCACAGCGTGATCAAAATGTACACAGCCCGAATGGCGATATATTTTTTCATTCCTGCACCTCTTTGTACCGATCTTCATACCTTCACGCCACGTCGGCATACAGGAAAGGAGAGAAAGAACCCGCTTTCTCTCCCTCTCCTCATGATTCATCGTTATTTTTTGGCCGCATATTTGAAATCCCACGACGCGCCATAGGGGTGATAAACAAGTCCCTCGATATTTTTTTTCTGGAGGAAGGCGTAGCCCTTATAAAATAACGGCGCAACGACGGCGTCCTCACCAACTAGTATTTTTTCCGCCTGCAGCAGCATTTCCGCGCGCTTCGCTTCATCGGCTTCCTTCTTGGCTTCCGCAATTAGACGGTCGTACTTCGGATTATTGTAGTTCCCGCGATAAGGCGTATGGTTGATCCAGAGATCCAGATACGTCATGGCGTCGTCGTAATCAGCTCCCCATGCGGTGACGGCCATCTGATAGCTGCTGTCATCCATCAGCTTGTTGCGGGCCTTCTTCGGCATCGACTCGATCTCAATCTCGGCGCCGAGATTTTTTTTAAATTCGCTTTGCAGAAACGTGCCGACATCCTTATTCACCGTATCATCCAAAACCAGCAGCTTGATTTTCGGCGCGTGACCGAGCTCTTTCATCCCTTGAGCCCACAGCTCCTTGGCTTTGGCGGCGTCCGGCGCAATCACCTTTCCCTGCATATCGCGGAACGACTTGCCGCCCGCTCCGTTCATAAGATCGGGGATCAATCCTACGGCTCCCTTCGATCCGTTATTCAAAAGCTGCTCCAGAACCTTGCTGTCATAGGCCAATTGAAGCGCTTTCCGAATGTTTGGGTTGGATACGTCGCCGGCTTTCAAGTTGAATTGCAAGTAGGTCGTCGCAAATTCGATGTCGGAGCCGAATTCGGGACTTGTTTTGTTAGCGCTCACATCGGCGGACGACAAATTCACCCGATCCAGCTCCCCGACCTTATACAAGTTCAAAGCGGTGTTCATTTCTTTCACCACTTTAATATTGACTTTATCCAGCTTCACCGAGCCGTTGTCCCAGTAGTTCGGATTTTTCTCCAATACCGCGCCGCCGGCCGGATCGAATTGGGTGAGCACGAAAGGCCCGTTGTACAGCAAATTTTCCGGTTTCAGCGCGAAGTCTTTTCCTTTTTCCTGTACGAACTTTTCGTTCAACGGGTAATACGGAATAAAGGAAACCAGGCGGAGGAAAAAAGGCGTCGGATTTTTCAGCTTGACCGCGAGCGTCTTGTCATCCTTCACCACAATGCCGGAAACATCGGCCGCTTTGCCTTCGGCGTACTCCGCCCCGCCTTCAATATAATCCGTCAAAATAAAGGCGTACCCGCTGAGCGACGTTTCCGGCTTCATCGAGCCGAGCCATGCAAATTTGAAATCCGCCGCCGTCACCGGGCTGCCGTTGCTCCATTTCACGCCATCGCGCAGCGTAAAGGTGTACGTTAATCCGTCTTTGGAAATATCGACCTCTTTGGCCATCGCCGGCTGCGGAACGTTTTTGGGGTCCAGACGGTACAGCCCTTCGTTGACGTTGTTCAGAATGGCGAAGGCAACATTGTCGGATGCGGAAAATTGGTTCAAATCCGTAATCTCCGTTTCCACGGATAAGGTGATTGCTTTTCCGCTTGACGGCTGCTCCCCGTCTTTCGAGGAGGGTTGGCCGCTTGGCGATTCTGCGCCTTGGGGAGCTTCGCCGGTAAAATTGCAGCCGGACAACATCACGCTGAACAGTAACAATAAGCTAACGAAATAAAATGCCCATTTTTTCATGTAAAACGCCTCCGGATTGATCAATTGATAATTTATTCCTGTTTGCGCTTCCAAGATAAAATAGCCGTAGGCCTGCTCCTTTCTTCTTTATTTTCTCCACTGTCGTTAATAAAAGACGAGGAAAACCGTGTTTTTAAATAAGTAAATCTTATAAAATGATGAGTAAAGCGATTACATTTTGATTTTTTATTACCTTCGTGTTAGTAATTTAATGAAGATATTACCATCGATTCCAGCTTGAAGTCAATCGTTTTTCTATGGTTGCGGACCGCTTGCCGCGATGCCTCATAAAAAAGCTGACGTCGGTTCGTAACCGCGTCAGCCGTAGTTCAAGCTTCCCTCTTTCTTCCTGCCTCAAGCTTAGTTTGCCACGAAACGGCCTGAGCACAGCCCTTTCGTTTACGCATAAATTCCTTCGCGCTCTTCCTCCGCCGCTTTCCGCTTGAGCCGTTCCATCAGCGATTCCAGCGGCTCGGGGGCCAGCAGCTCCACCGGCGAAATCCCGCGGTCGAACTGCAAATCGCCTTCCAGCACGACGACGTACCGGTCACCAAGCTTGGCGATATGCAGCCGGTCGCCGAAATCGGCCAGCAAGGCGCGGACGGACATGTGGCCGAGCTTGAGCTTCATTTCGAGGTCCGGTTTTTGCTCGACCATGACAGACGTCGCTTCCATGACCTGCACCTGATCCCATTTCTCCTGCAGCTCGCGCTGTTCGCTGCACGCCCACAGCTCCATCGCCTCAAGCTCCCGCTCCTTGACCTCCGGCTGGTCTTCGAATACCTCCTCGACATACTGCTGCACGAAGCCAAACACCTGCTCGTTCATCATCTCGGGGACGGATTTTTCATATTCGACGTATTTCAAAAAATCCTCGAAGTACCGCGCATGCGACGACTGGTGGATTTTCAGCTCCCATAGCTCCGTCATTCCCGGCTCCGGCATATAAGGGTACATGATCGACTTCATATTTTTGGCGTTGATCGCCATCTCGACTTTATTGAGCAGGCTCCGCTCGTCCGTAATGCGCGCGATCTTTTGCTCGAAGTCGCATTTGAACACGAACAAGAACGGCTCGTCGGAATATTGGCTGAGCCTTGCGCGCACGATAAACATGGCTCCGCCGCGAATCGCGCTGGCATCCATGTAAGTTGTGACGAGCTCGTCCGCATGGCCTTTGAAATGCTCCAGCGTCTCGGCGGCGCGCAATCTGGCGAACAAGTTGTAATTCGGGTTGCTGTCCAGGTCGTATCCGGGCTCGACCGCGAAACGGCCGATTTTGGTTGGCACCTGATCGGCTTTGGCATGACGCTCGGCCTTGCGCTTCGCCGTCTTGGCGAACTCGCCGTCCAGAAATCCGCTGAGCTCGCACGACGCGTAATCGTCACCGTCCATAGTGACGTAGTGCTTGCTGCGCTTGCCCGGCGTTCCGTCCTCCCCGTCCACTTGAATGACAAAAAACGAAATATAGTCCACGTCAAATCTCATCTTGAGCGTCCCTTCTGTCGTATCTGAATCAAGCCGTAAAAAGGCCGAATTTTAGTATACTACAAGGCCGCCCCCGGTGATAGAGGCAAAAAGTTCGAATCCGCCCGCCCAAAGCTTAAGATAACCTTCAGATTTATTTAGGACTTCGTTCAGAAATCCTTCGGGTTTTATTTACTCGCAAGATCTACTATGATAAAAGGAATGGAGTGATGAGGAGAGGTAGAGATGAACCTGTTGCAAGTCGTCCAGCAGTTGTTTGAGCAGTACGGATATTTTGTATTATTGATCGGTCTGCCTTTGGATTTTATTGCGCTGCCGATCCCTCCGGGAAACAGCACTTTGGCCTATACCGGTTATTTGTCGTTTAAAGGCGTACTCTCGTGGCTCCCTGCCTTTGCTGCGGCGCTGACCGGGGCGTTCATCGGCGTGACCGTGACTTATTGGATTGGGCACAAGGTGGGCATGCCGCTGATCGAGCGGTATGGCAAATGGCTGTCCCTAAAGCCTGCCCATGTGGAGAAAACGCGCCGGTATTACGACAAGTACGGGGAGAAGCTGCTGCTAATCGCCTTTTTCATTCCCGGAATCCGGCAGTTCCTCGGGTATTTTATCGGCATCATCCGAGTTCCTTATCGCAAGGTTGTCATCTATGCGTATGCCGGTACAACGCTGTGGGTCGCTTCGTTTTTTGCGGTAGGGTATGTCTTCGGAGAGCAGTGGGAGCATATGTTTATGCTGATCGAACGAAATTTGAAGGTGTTCTTTATCGGCTTGGGCTGCGTCGCGGCAGGCTTTCTCTTGTTTCGGTGGTCTAAGCGCGCCCGATAAATCAAGAATAAAAAAACGAATCGACGGTACGCTTCTTAACCGCCGATTCGGCGTTTATTTACCGAATTACGCCGCAGGCGATGCGACCGCCCGCATTGCCGGCAGGGTCCGTCCTAAAATCATCCGCCTTCTCGTGAATGATGAACGCCGTGCCGCCAGGCTTCCGCAGCGAATTCGGCTTCCCTGCCCCCAGCGTCAGCTGCTTGGCGACAAAGTCTACCTTGACCTTGCCTTGCTGATCCGCTTCAAGATTCGGAAGGTCGCCGATATGAGCCCCTTCCGGATTGTTCAGGCCGTGCTTTCGGGCCTCGGGATTGAAGTGTGCCCCGGCCGAAGCAAAGCCCGGCGCATCGCATTTGCCGGTCTCATGCACGTGAAAGCCGTGCGGCCCCGGCGGCAACGAAGCCGCTTCCAGCTCGATCCGCACGCCGCCTCCCGGGCCGGCCGGTGTCAGCTTGGCCTTTCCGATCGCCGTTCCCTGCTTGCCCAGAATGTCCACCTGAACGGCTTCTTTCGCTTCATTCGCCATCACGGCAGCGCTGTCTTCCGTCTGCTTAGGCTCATGTCGGTGCTGCGGTTTCTCCGTTTGTCCGAACCAAGCCCGCAGGTCGTGCTGACAGCCGCTCAGCACTAGCAGCGACACAGCAGAAATCGCCGCAGTTTTCCAACGCGTTCCCAAAGATTGCTCCCTCCTTAACGTTCCGCAAGCTACATTAGACCATTGTTTACCAAATCCGGCGGCCATAAACGTATGGTCCAAGACCTGTACAAGAAGAGCGCTTGACTCCAATCGAATAGTACTGTATAGTTCTAACCATGAATAAGAACAAAACCACTTCCCCGCCGTCCAACCGCCAGCATGTGATTGAAACGGCCGCCGGTCTGTTTCTTATTCGCGGCTATTCGTATACGAGCATGGACGACGTCATGCGGGAGAGCCAAGTATCCAAATCGAATATTTACTACCATTTCAAAAGCAAGGAGGAATTACTTCTCGCCGTCGTCAATTATTGGGCCGATTCCTACGAGCGTTCTTTATTCGCCCTGCTCAGCCGGAACGAGCTGTCCGTGGAAGAACGGATCATGACGTTCTTGGACGGTTTAACCGAAGGAATTGCCCGGCGGAACGGTCATGGCGGCTGTCCGTTCGTGTCGCTCTATCTGCAATGTCCGGAAAACGCGGTGCCGGTGAGAGAGCGGATCGCGCTGTTTTTTACCGAGCTGCAGCCTATGCTTGTCAAGCTGTTTCGTCAAGGCGCCGCCAAAGGGGAATTTCGCAAGCAGCTCGATCCCGAGCAGGTCGCCTCACTGTTTATCGCTTGTCTGGAAGGCTCGCTCGTACTGGCTGAGACGACAAAAGATTTGTCGGTCATGGAAACGACGGTACGCAGCTTTTGCCAAATGCTTCACTAGCTCGCTAGCGGAAGCATCTTTTTTTAACTTCGATTAGAACTAATCAGTACTAATCATATGATCATAAGGAGGAGCAGCGATGTCGGAATTATTGATTACGGGAAGCACCGGATTTATTGGGAAACAAGTGTTGAAGCAGTTGGCTCAGGGTGAGGAGCGGCTGCTGCTGTTGGTCCGTTCTCCGGAAAAAGCGGCGGCCGCTTTGAGCAAGCAAGGATTCGGCGGCGATGCCGCGGAGCGGGTTCAGTTCTTGAAAGGCGATTTATCCGAGCCGAACCTCGGAATGAATCCCGCCGACTACAATCGGGCGCTGCAAGCCGATGTCATCATCCATGCGGGAGGCCCGATGAGCATTACGCTCGATAACGCCAAGGCGCAGCGGACGTTTCTCGAAGGCTCACAGCATCTTGCGGAGCTGGCGGAGCGGATTCATAAAGCGCGCGGGCTTCGCCATTTCATCCATGTCGTCGGTTACATGAGCCCGATTCACGACGGGAACGTCGATCCGGAAGCGGACGTGTTCCGAATGGATGATTTTATGAAAGGCGAAGGCCCTTACGAACGGATGAAATTTTTGGCCGATTTGCTCATTCGGCAGCAGGCGCTGAGGCACGGTTATCCGCTGTCGGTCGTCAACCCGAGCACCGTCGTCGGGGCGAGCCCTACAGGCGCAACGGAGCAAACCGGCGGACTCGGCATCCTCGTTCATGCGGTTAGAAAAGGGCTGATGCCGGTCGTACCGGGCGGCGCTTCCCACTGGGTCCCGCTCGTGGCCAACGACGCTCTGGCCGGCATAATCGTCCACCTGGCCCGCGAAGCCAAGCCTGAAGGCGGCACCTACAACTTGCTGGGGCGCAAGGAAGCCGACCCGAATATGAAGGAGTTGCTCGATCTCATCGCCCGGGAGCTTGCCGTCCCCGCTCCCCGGGGAGCGCTGCCGGTTTCGCTTCTCCGCGGTGTCATGAAGACCGGACTCGGCCGTCTGACCGGCATTCCCGCCGAATCGATAGCATTTATCACGGAGCGGTCGTTCGATACGAAAGCGACGGAGAAGCTTATCGGACGGATGGGAGCGAAGCCGCTGGCGGTTACGGAGCTGCTGCCAATGGTCGTGGCCGATCTGGATTACCGGCTTACACATCCGGGCGCGTCGGAGCCTGCGCATTGGTCCCGCGAACGCAAAGGAGACCTTGCCGCGCTTGTGCGGGAAGGTCTCGGTGAGCCTTGGGTTATCGTGCACGGGCTGCTGAGCGGCGCCGACGACTTCGTACCGCTCGCCGAGCATCTTCATGCCAGCACTGGAAACCCGGTGTGGCTGCTCGACTTGCCGGGCTTCGGCCGTTCGCCCTTGCTGCGGGAGGGCCGCCACAGTCTGGAAAGCTACGCGAAAGCGGTAAGCGAAGCGATTGCGGACTCCCCCGTTCCGGTCCGCTTGGTCGGGCACTCCTTCGGCGCGCGAATCGCCCTCGAAACGGCCAACGGGCCCGCGGGAGGGAAGCTCAGCACGCTAGCGCTGCTTCAGCCCGTTCTGCACCGCCCCGAAGCTGGAGCATTGCGCCGCGCGCTCAGCGGCACCCGCCGCACGGCTTCCGCCGCCCTTCGCCTCATGTCGGTCCGGGCGATGCGAAACACGATGCTGCGGGAAGGCGTTTTTTCGGCGGAGGAGGAAATCCCAGACGGTTACGTCGAGACCATCGTCCGCAGCTTGACTTCCCCGCGCATCGCCGCGGCGAACGCGGATATGCTGCATTCGCTTTACCGGAAGCTGCCTGCAAAGCCGGCGATGCCTGTTCTTCCGGCCTCACTCGATACGACGGTCGTCTGGGGCACGAAGGATCGCACCTATGCTTTACCCGAAGCATATCGGAATCAAGTGGGGACTCGGCTTGTTTCGTACGGCCATCAGTTTCCGGTCTCGCATCCGGCGGTTACCGCGAAAATACTGGCGGAGCAAGTCTAAACGGGACAGACGGTTGCGAAGCGTGTATCCCGTCCGTACGCCTATCCCCGCTTCGTGGCGAGAAACGGATTGCGCCATTCCATCAGCATCGCGTAATTCAGAGATTCTTCATCTTCCAAATAATTGGAAACCAATTTCACCGGCGTTCGTCCGCACCGCAGAAGGAACGTCATCACCGGATCTTTCCGTTCCCCTTCCAATACACTGCGCACGTACTCTTCGGCAGTCATTTCGTCGGCTACCCGGTGATACCCGGGCAGCCGGCCGCCGCCGAGCAGCCGCTCCAGCTTCAGTTCAACGACCACCTCGTACATGGAGAGCATCAGCCATTTGCCAAGGCCGAGCTTCCGGTAAGCCGGGCGCGCGCATATATCGACGATATAAAGCGTGTTACCGGACGGGTTATGGTTACGGATATACCCTCTGTCGGTAATCTCCTCCCACGTATGATCGGCATGCGCGGGATCGAAATCGACCCGCAGACCCGTCACCGATGCGACCAGTTCGCCGCCGATCTCCACACAGAGCGCGCCTTCGGGAAACCGTTCGACGTGATTCGTAAGCTGCTCCTCGTTCCACCATAGCTCCGAAGGAAATGGCGGCGGAAAGCTTTCCTGCTGAATCCGAATCAAGCCGGCGAAGTCCCGTTCGGTGTAAGAGCGGATCGTCGCCTTAACGGGACGGTCTCCGTCGAATACGTACATGTCTTTCCGGTACGAGCCCACAGCCGTTCCTCCCTTACTTCCAATCCGGATACAGATCGGTGCGCCGGTCTCTCCAGGTCGTAACGGAGCCCTTTTCCCGCACCTCGTACAGCAGCGCAAGGTCCAAATCCCCGGTAATGATCATATCGTCGTTGATCTCCCCGGCCGTCATCAAGCCGCCCGGCGGGAACGGCACATCGTTCGGCGTAATGATCGCAGCCTGCCCGAAATTGCCCCGCATAAAATCGACCGTCGGCAGCGATCCGACCGTACCGGTCGCCACCACATAAATTTGATTCTCGATCGTCCGGGCATGACAAGTATAGCGTACCCGGTGGAAAGCGTGCCGGTCATCCGTGCACGACGGGCAGAAAATAACGTCTGCCCCGCGCGCCCGGGCCATCCGGACGATCTCCGGAAACTCCATATCATAGCACACGAGGATCGCGATCCGTCCTTTATCCGTGTCGAACACCTGCAACGAATCGCCCGCCGCCATATTCCATCCTTTTACTTCCCACGGGGTAATGTGCAGCTTGCGCTGTTCGGCAACCCGGCCGTCCGGATAGAACAAAAACGCCGTATTGTACAACCGGCCGTTTTCTTCAATAATGTGTGTTCCTCCGATCAGGTGCATGCCCGTTTCGCAGGCCAGTCTTTTGAACAGCTCCTTATATTGCACCGTATATTGCGGCAGCTCCCCGATCTTGAGCGCTTCGCCGCTCCCGTCCCCCCGGCCTATGGACATGAGCTGGGTCGTGAACAGCTCCGGGAACAGCACGAAGTCGGACTCAAATTCCTCCGCCGTCCTGACGTAACTGGTCACCTGCGCGGCAAATTGCTCAAAGCTGCAAATCGTATGCAAATGGTGTTGTACCGCCGAAACTCTCAGCTTCATCTAAATGTCATCCTCCCGTTTCTGTTTCGTCCATTTCGCCGATCCCCTCCGGCAATCGTTCTTCCGACCGTTCTTCGATCGGATCGAAAAATAAAATATGCGGCTTTTTCAAGCACCAGGTCGTCATGCACCGCAGGTTCTCCACGTTCACCGTCTTCAGCGGCTCCACCTGCAGAGCATGATGCTTCTCCGCCGTTCGCTCCAGCAGCCCGGAGTCGGCCAGAAACCGCTCGCTGCCGTCCGGCAGCACATACCGGCCGCCCCCAAGCGGACGGATGCGGTCCTCCATGCCTTCGCCCGAAGCGAGACGCGCGAACAACAGGCCCCCCGGCTTCAGCACCCGCCAAAGCTCCGATACCATCTGCTGAAAATGAGTTTCGCTTTCGGCAAAATGCAGCACCGCACAAGAGATGACGACGTCAAACGTATCGTTGGCGAAGCTCATTTTCTCCACCGATTCCATACGGAAACGCTCCTCCGGAGGAATACGCTCTCCGTGCGGCGCAAGCTCGCGAGCCAAAGCGCGGACCGCTTCCACCGCTTCAGCCGACCGGTCCACGGCCCATAGGTCATAGCCTTCTCGCAGAAAATGGACGAGATTCCTCCCATTCCCGCAGCCTGCATCGAGCAACCGCATCCCGGGAGCGATCCTCCCTTTCAGCAGCTGGTCAAACAAATAAATATCGATATTTCCGAACTGCTCCCGCACGTTCATGCTTTGCGCTTCACTCACTTCCAAATGGTGGCGTTTGTCCGATCATTATATCACAATCCCGGACCCAGCGTCTTTAACTCGTTTTTCGTGTCAACAAGTGCATCCAGAAACAAAAAAACAGCCTGCAGCGGACACTCCCGTTGCAAGCTGATGCAGACAAAATAGCGCTTTCTATTTCCGACCCGGACGCAGCCTAAATATCCCCTTCCCCGTGCTCCAGCCAGTTCAGCTCCTCCCGCGTTAAGCGGATGTCCGCTCCTTGCCTGCACGACTCCAGCTCCTCCGGCGTCTGTGCCCCGATCAATGCGCAGGCGGGGAACGGCTGGTTCAGCACATAAGCAAGCGCGATCTGAATCGGGCTGGCTCCTTTTTGCTTACCCAACTCCTCGGCCCGGCGCAGCCGAGCCCAGTTGTCGTCGCTGTAGAACACGCGCACCAGGTCGGCGTTATCCGTCACCTCAGGCGTATAGCGTCCGGTGAAAAAGCCCCTGGCCTGTGACGACCAAGACAACAGCGGGAAGTGATTCCGCTCGTGCCATGCGCATTCGTCGGCATAAGCCGACACGCAGCCGGCCCAGAACGGCTCCTTCGCTTTGGCCAAGCTTAAGTTCGGACTGCTGAACGAGAATCCGGTGAATCCGTGCGCCGCCGCATAGTCGTTTGCCTCTTGCAGCCGCTGCACGGACCAGTTGGAGGCGCCGATCGCCTTAATGCGGCCTGCCGCGATATGCCCGTTAAGCGCTTCGATGATCGGGCCGACCGGTACGGACGGATCGTCCCGGTGCAGCGCATACAAATCCACATAATCGGTGCCGAGCCGCTCCAGGCTTTCGTTCAAATCGCTGGCGATCGCTTCGGGCGTCACTCGCGGGCCGCTGCTGTCGTGATGGGCCCCTTTGGTCAGGAGTACGACATCGGACCGATTGCCCCGGTCCTTCATCCATTGCCCGATCGTACGCTCGCTGTTCCCGCCGCCGTAGACGTGAGCGGTATCGATCGAATTGCCTCCGATCCCGAAGAACGCGTCGAGCACGCCGCAGACCTTGTCGTAGATGTCCATGCTGAAATAATCCGACCCTTGAATCAGGCACGATACCGGTTTTTCCAAGCCTTCAATGTGAATCGTTCTCACGTCTCGTTCCTCCCCAAGCTTATAAGTTCAACTGCACGCGGCGACGCTCCCGGGCCGATGTCAGGCAAGCATCGACGACACGCATGTTGTTCACCGCGTCCGACGGTCCGAACGGCATCGGCTCGCCATGCAGGACGTTCCGGCCGAACGCGTCGGCTTGAAGCGTATATTGGTTCACGTAAGGAACCTCCACTTCGCGCTTTTCCCCTCCGGCAACGACATAAAAATGATCCTGAGCATTTTCATGGACAACGTACGCAGACGGCACCTCGATCCGTCCCTTTGTTCCGACGATCTCCAGCGTATTGCGTCCGGCCGCCCACATTCCGCAATCGAAGGTAAGCGCAACGCCGCTGGCAAATTCGAGCAGTCCCGAGGCCATCATATCGACGTGATCGTGCTCCGGCGAGAAGAAAGCATGCACCGTCGCCGCTTCCGGCTCCTGCTCCAGAATGAACCGCGCCGCGCTGATCGGATACACGCCGACATCGTAGATCGACCCGCCGCCCATCCATTGCTTGTAGCGCACGTTGTCCGCATCCTTCGCATTGTTGAAGGTGAAGGCGCCGTGGATGGCGCGGATCTCGCCGATTTCCCCGCTCCGGATCACCGCTTTTATGGCTGCATAGCGCGGATGATAGCGGTACATGAACGCTTCCGCGAACGTCACGCCCGCCCGGCGGCAAGCTTCCGCCATCTCCTCGGTTTCCCCCGCATCGATTGCGGCCGGCTTCTCGCACAGCACGTGCTTCCCCGCCTCCGCGGCGCGGATCGTCCATTCCTTGTGCAGATGGTTCGGCAGCGGAATGTAAACGGCATCAATCTCGGGATCGGCAAGCAGCTCTTCGTAGCTTCCATACGCCTTTGGGATATTCAACTGCTCCGCCGTTTCCTTCGCTTTGTCCGGACCTCGGCTGGCAATGGCCGCCACGGTACCGGTAACCGATTGTTGAATCCCCGGAATGACCGAGCGTACGGCGATACCGGCGCAGCCGATGACTCCCCAACGAACCTTGCTTTCCCTCATTTCCTCATCGCTCCTTCAGCTTGTATAAATGGATATACCAAGATATTGTCATTATATTTAACCTGGAATAAAATGAAAATAACATCTTTTTGCATTCGAATAAAACAATATTGTCATCCAAAAGGAGAGGTAAACATGCGGCGCCAAAGCTTTATGCCGACGCTGACCGAGCACGAATATTTGCTGCTGCCCGAATCGGTCGGCTGGTACAAGGATCCTGAGCATGAGGTGATGCGCAAAGCGGGGGCGCTCAACAATTTCAGCATCCATCTGATCGTGGACGGCAAAGGCTATCTGGAAACCGACGGACAGCGGCATACGCTGCACCGGGGAGACGCCTTTCTCTACTTCCCTTTGCAATCACAAAGGTACTACAGCAGCAAGGACGATCCTTGGGAAGTGCGTTGGGTGCATTTTTATGGAAAAACGCTGAAGGAGTTTTTGCTGGAACGGGGCATCGGGCCGAAGCCCTTGTGGAAAATACCGCAGTGGAAGCCGCTCGAACAGGCTTTGGCGGATTTGCTGGAGGAGTTGGAGAGGAACGGGTTTTGGCAGTTGACCCGCATCTCGACGCTGACTTACGCGATCCTGGCGGATTTCGTCACGCAAGCAGTTCCTTGGTCCGAAGCCCGAAGCCCCGAGGCCGACAACCGGATCTCGGAGCTCTTGCCCGAAATGCAGCGCGATGCCTGCCTGCCGTTCGATTTGCAGTATTGGGCAGACCGGGCCGGCGTCAGCAGCTATTATTTTTGCCGCCTGTTCAAGAAAGCGACTCATCTGACGCCTATGACCTTTATTACGCTGTGCCGTCTGCAGAACAGCAAGCAGTGGCTGCTGGAGCAGCCGCAGCTAACGGTGAAAGAAATTGCCGAGCGCGCCGGCTATCCGAGCGTCAGCTACTACAACAAGCGATTTCTGGAGCAGGAAGGCATGACGCCGACGGAATACCGGCAGCTCTATTTGCGGCGCTAGCCCCGACGCTCTCCGGTCAGTTGCCCGGCTGATAGCTTTCGCTCCGGTTACGTCCCTCCTGCTTGGCCCGGTACAGCGCCTTGTCCGCCATGCCGACCAACTCGAGCGGCGAGAGCCCCGCATACGGAATGGACGAAGCGGCGCCGACGCTGACGGTGACGTACTCGGATACCGACGATCCGATGTGCCGGATACGAAGCGCTTCCACTTCCCGGCGAATGCTCTCTGCCACGCTGGCGGCTTGCAGCCTTCCGCATGACGTCAGAATAACCACAAACTCCTCCCCGCCATAGCGTGCGGCGAGACCGTCCATACAGCCGACGACTCGCTGCAGAGCGCCTGCTACCTGTTTCAGACAAGCGTCTCCGCCTTGATGACCGTACGTATCGTTGTACGCTTTAAAGCAATCGATGTCGAGCATAATGACGGATAGCGACTGCGAATACATCGCCGCTTTGGCCCAGGCTTCATCAAGAAATTCGTCGAACGCCCGGCGGTTGGCCACTCCCGTCAGCCCGTCGCGGCGCGACAGCTGCTCCAGCATGCGGTTGGCCTGCATCATGGTCTCTTCAGCCCGCTTCGACTCCGTCCTGTCGACAATAATCGCCAAATAGCCAAGCAAGCGGTCCCCCCGCTCCCTCACTTCGCTGAGCATCAAATGTACATGAAACCGCTCTCCGTCGTGCCGGACAAAGGTCCATTCCTGCTCGTGGCCTTTCCCTTCGGACAAGCCTGTCACGAACACCTCCAGATCTTCTACCGGTCGTCCTAACTGACGCTGAAGCTCCTGTTTTCTTAGTGCAAATTCCGCAGGGTCCACGATTGTGCCTGGAACCCGCCGTCCAATGGCTTCCTCGGCGCGAATCCCGAACATCCGTTCCGCCCCCGGATTGAACACTTTAGCGATACCGGCCGGGTCCGTGAAAATAATCGCAACGCCCGTCGCCGAGCGAAAAATCGCCTCCTGCAGCGTAAACGACCTCCGATACTTGGCTTCGCTTTCCTCCAATTGATAGACGAGACGGTTGGCGTCGGTCAAATAGCGGATCAGGTATGCGACAAACAGACCGCCGGACAAAATAATGGCGATAAAGTAAAGATTCACCTTCCAGCTCTGCCATCCGAGCAGGAAGAATAAGCTCGTGGTGATGACTCCAATGCCCGCCGCGATGGAAAGCAGCCATTTTTTCCAATAATCCGTAACATGCTTCGCAAGGATACCGCTGATCAAACCGAGAAGCACGGCGGTCGTGGCTGCCGTCAGGGAAGACGAATTCACGCCGAACATCCCGATCCGGCCGGCGGCGATGATCAAGCCCGTCACCGTCGAAGCGTAGATCCCTCCGAAATGCGCTGCCGCGATAATGGCGATCTGCCGGAAATCCAGAATGGTCGTCCCGTCGACCCTGACACTGAAGAACATCAGTAAAATGCCGAATAACCCGTGCGTCCCTCCGATAACGAGACGCAGCTTAACGGGCAGAAACGGCTTCCGTTCGTGGTTGCGCAGGAGGCGGCTTGACAAAAACATAAATGCAGTTAATAATGCCAAATTAGCGATAAATAATTGAAACATAGGCCGCACCCCCCTCTTTCTCTCTGTGCTGTCGATCATAGCAGACACGTATTAAAAAAGTGTTAGGACTATCGTACTATTGTGTTAAGAATAATCGAACCCCGTGGAAAGGAGTCTGACATGAAATCACTCGTATTGGCGGAAAAGCCGAGCGTTGCCAAGGAAATCGCACGCGTCCTGGGCTGCCATCAGAAGCATAAGCATTATATGGAGGGCCCCGGTTATGTGGTGACTTGGGCATTGGGGCATTTGGTCACGCTGGCCGAGCCCGAAGAATACGATCCGAAGTTCAAAAACTGGAATTTAGACGATTTGCCTTTGCTGCCCTCGCGGATGAAGCTGAAAATCATTCGCGAAACGACACCGCAATATAAGGCGATTGCGCAGCTTGCTAAGCGCGGTGATCTGGAGCAGCTCATCATTGCAACCGATGCCGGACGCGAGGGCGAGCTGGTCGCCCGCTGGATTATGGAAATGATTCATTGGAAAAAACCGTTCAAGCGGCTCTGGATTTCCTCGCAAACGGACAAGGCGATCCGCGACGGCTTCGCCTCGCTGAAGCCGGGACCGTCTTACGACCCACTTTACCGATCCGCCGTTTGCCGGGCGGAAGCGGATTGGCTGATCGGTCTTAACATTACGCGCGCCTTGACCTGTAAGCATAACGCCCAGTTGGCGGCCGGACGCGTGCAGACGCCGACGCTGGCGGCGATGATGGACCGCGAACTCGAGATCAAAGCGTTCCAGGCGAAGGACTACTGGATGCTGCGGGCGCAGTTCGGCTCGTTTCAGGCGGTTTGGCGGAGCCAGGCGCATCCGGACGGACGCCTGTTCGATAAAGCCGCAGCCGACGCGCTGCTCGAACGCTTGAATAAGGTGCGCTCGGCTAAGGTTGCGCAGCTTAAAGTCACCGAGAAGAGCGAGCCCCATCCGCTCGCCTACGACTTGACCGAGCTGCAGCGCGATGCCAACAAGCGCCACGGCTTCACCGCGAAGCAGACGTCAAACGTGCTTCAGCGGCTGTATGAGCAGCACAAGCTCGTCACGTATCCGCGCACCGATTCGCGGTACTTGTCCTCGGACATGGTCTCTACGCTTCCCGACCGGCTGAAGGCGTTGAACGTCCAGCCTTATGCGGCTTGGATCAAGCCGCTGCTTGCGAAGCCGCTTCCGGTCTCCAAGCGCGTCGTCGACGACAGCAAAGTATCGGACCACCATGCGATCATTCCGACGGACGAACGCCCGCAGCTGCACAATCTGACGGCCGAGGAGCGCAAGCTGTACGACCTGATCGTGCGCCGATTTATCGCCTTGTTCTCTCCGGCGTTCCGCTATGACGAGACGTCGGTGACGCTGGAGGTCGGAGGAGAGCATTTCCACACCAAAGGGCGCATCGTGAAAGAAGCGGGCTGGAAGGCGCTATATGAGGCGGGCGTATCAGCCGGAGCGGACGATGACGACGATACCACCGAAGACGAACCGGCCTCCCGGCAAACGCTGCCCCCGCTTCAGCCCGGGATGGAACTGAAGGAGTTCAGGCTCAGCCAGCACAAGCAGACGACCAAGCCGCCGGGCCGTTACACCGAGGCGGCGCTGCTCGCGGTCATGGAAAAGCATAACCTCGGCACGCCGGCGACCCGCGCCGATATTATCGAGAAGCTGCTGCAGACCGATACGATCGAGCGCCGCATGAACACGCTCCAGCCGACCGGCAAAGGCGCCCAGTTGATCGAGCTCGTCGTGCCCGAGCTTCGCACGCCGGAGCTGACAGCCGCATGGGAGCAAGAACTGGAGCGCATCTCCAAAGGCAAAGGCGACGCCGGCAAGTTCATGGAGAGCATCCGCAAGCAAACTGAGGCCATTGTCCGGGAAGTTAAGGCAAGCGAAGCCGAATACAAGCCGCACAACCTGACCCATTCCCGCTGTCCCGAGTGCGGTAAGCCGCTGCAGGAGATCAAAAGCAAGCGCGGCAAACTGCTCGTGTGCAGCGACCGGGAATGCGCATATAAACGAGCTGCGGAGCCTGCGCTTTCGAACAAGCGTTGTCCGCAGTGCCATAAGCGGATGGAGATCCATACGGGCAAAGCGGGCAAATACGCGCAGTGCCGTCCGTGCAACGTGATCGAGATGCTCGGCGAATCCGGCGGCGGCGGACGCGCGGCCAAGCGGCAGCAAACCCAGCTCGCCAAACAATACAGCGATAACGTTTCGCTCGGTTCCAGCCTAGAAGAAGCGCTGAAGGCCGCGATGGAGAAGCACAAAAAAGATTGAAGCCAATTGCGGCTTCAATCTTTTTTTAGCGCATTTTTTTCCACCGTCGGCCGGACTTCCCGTTCATAATACGTTCGCAGCTGCGCTTTTTCCTGCTCCGTGAACTGGTACTCGCAGTCTCTTCCTTCGTCCTGCGGGACGATCTCGACGATATCGCCCCGGCGCGTACAGACGATGAGCGCTCCTAGTTCAACAATTCCTTCTGGCGCCTCGCTGCCCTCTTCCAACTCCAGATTTACTTCCACATCGATCCACTGCTCGCTGCGCACCTCCGCCCGGGAATGAAATCGCGCGAATCGCAGCTCCCGGATGTCCGGATTACCGTATTCGATCATCTCGCGTTCACCCTTTCTTGCCGGATCGCACCAGATTTTCCAGCGCATGTTCGATAACCGAATATTTATAACGAAATCCGAGGTCGGTGACGACTTTCGGAAATACTTGTTGACCCTTCAACAAAAGCTCGGACATTTCGCCGAACAACGCTTTCAGCACAAATGCCGGAACCGGAAACCAGTACGGCCTGCGAAGCGCCTTGGCCAAGCTGCGCCCGAACTGGTCGTTCGTCACCGGAATCGGCGCCGTCGCATTGACCGGACCCTCGATCTCTTCGTGCTCGATGCAGAACTCAATCATCCGGCACAGGTCTTCGATATGAATCCACGACAGGATTTGACGTCCGCTGCCGACCCGTCCGCCGACACCGAGCTTAAACGGCAAGCTCATCTTCGGGAAGGCGCCGCCGTCGTTGCCGAGCACAAGTCCGATCCGCAGCAAAACGACGCGCGTATCGGGGATATGCTCCGCTGCCATCTCCCATTGGTCGACGACGCCGGACAAAAAATCTTCTACGCGCAGCTCGCTTTCCTCCGTGAATGACTCGGTCTCCGACGTGCCGTAGATCGACATGCCGGACGCATTCACCAACACAGGCTTTTTCTCCAACTGTTCGATCAGGGCTTGGACGCGGTTAACCGCATCCAGACGCGATTCCAGAATCCGCTTCTTGGCTTCCTCCGTCCAGCGCTGGTTGATCGTTTCCCCGGCCAGATTGACGATCGCGTCGACGCCCTCCAACGGTTTGATATTATTTTCCAGTTCATCCCAAGTCATATGGCGAATCAACGGATGATCCGAACGTCGCTTTTTCCGTGAAATGAGGATTACCGTATCTTTTCTTTGTAAAAACAACTGGGTCAAATGCTTGCCGACAAAGCCGGTCCCCCCTGTAATAGCGACCTTCATGAATGTTCCTCCGCTTACACTGATATCTTTTTGACATTCATTATATCGGAAATCGCTTCGCGAAGCCATGCTGCGCCGAAAATCTTTACTTCCCGTTCCGCTTCCGGTGCTGCAAACGCTGCCAGCTGGCTTCTTCTAATGGCGGATATTGGGATTAATGGTTGCTTCCACCCCTGTGAAAAAGTACAATGAAATGAAACAAAGCATTTTATCGGAGGGCATTCCATTGGCTTGGAACGTAAATGAAAAGTCGCTTGAGCCGATCGGCGAAAACGGCTTCACGATTCTTTACCGCGGCGAAGAGCTTCCTTCCGGCGAGACAAGGCTCGTTAAAATAGTAAAAGACGAATATTCCCAGCCTTCGCAACCCGACTGGCTGCATCAAGAATATAAAATCGGCAAGACCATTCCACTGGATGACATCCTCGTTCCTCGCGGGATGATCTCGGTCGGCAACGCTTCCGCGCTTGTCATGGAGCACACGGACGGTTCCCCTCTTTCTTCCCTGTTAACTCCGCAGCCTATGGAGCTCGGCCTTTTTTTGCAGTGGGCCATTGCGGCGTCGGAACTGATCCGAAAGCTGCACCACTTGAAATTCGCCCACCTGGCCCTTTCGGCGTCTGCATTTTTTGTCGAATCCGATAGAAAAAAGATGAAGCTTACCGATTTATATAACGTAACGCCGGTATCCGCACTGCCGGATTCCGCTGCGGAATCGCCTCATTACGAAGCGGAACGGCTGCTCTACGCATCGCCGGAGCAGACCGGCCGTATGAACCGCCGAACGGATACCCGGACGGATGTGTATGCGCTCGGCGTTTTGTTCTACCGGATGCTCACCGGAGTCTATCCGTTCGACAGCGAGGATGCCGGCGAGCTGGTGCATCAGCATATGGCGAAGCAGCCTGTCCCACCCGGCGAGCGGTCGTATGAGGTGCCGCAGCCCGTTTCCGGTATTGTCATGAAGTGTCTGGCCAAACATCCTGACGACCGGTATCAGAGCGCATTTGCGCTGCGGCGGGATTTGGAAAGCTGCTTGAAGCAGCTTCGGACGGAAGGCTACATCGACGAGTCCGCCGTTGACGGCGCAGAAATGTCGGACCAGTTCCGCGTCTCCGATGCGATCTACGGCCGTGAAGCGGAGCTGCTGCAGCTTCAGGACGCTTACGGGCGGGCATTGCTCGGTAACCTCGAAATCGTGCTCGTCTCCGGCTTGTCCGGGATCGGCAAGTCGTATTTGATCCATGAATTTCAAAAATCAGTGCAGAGCGGCGGCGGCTTGTTTGTAACCGGCAAGTTCGACCAATTCAAGCGCGATACGCCGTACCATGCGGTTCAGCAAGCGGGACGGCAACTGCTGCAGCATTTACTCGCGCTTCCCGAGGAACGGTTCCAAGGGCTGAAGGAGCGAATTCTTGAGGCCGTCGTACCTAACGGACAGATCCTGGTAGAGATGAATCCCGATGTTGAGCTGATTTTAGGCAAGCAGCCGCCGCTGTCCAAGCTTCCGCCTGTCGAAACGCATAACCGGTTTATTTTAACCTTGCAAAAATTTCTGTCCGTCGTTATGTCCCAAGAGCAGCCTCTGGTGATCTTCTTGGACGATCTGCAATGGGCCGACCCGTCTTCCGTCCAGATCATCGAGGACCTGGTGTTGGACTCGGGGCTTCAGTACGGACTGTTCGTAGGAGCTTACCGGGACCGGGAATTTAGCGAACCTCCCCCGCTGCAAGCGTTTTTGGACAAGATGGAGCGAAGCCAAATGCCGAACCGGATGCGAATCCGGCTCGAACCGCTTCATGAAGAGCACATCGAACGCATGCTGAACGATTCGCTCCAGCCGATCCGGCAACCGGTAAATGAATTGGCGGGGCTGATCATGGATAAAACGAAAGGCAATCCGTTCTTTACCAAACAGTTTTTCCGGACGCTGTACGATCATCAGCTGCTGCGCTTTAACTATGACGCCGATTACTGGGAATGGGACCACGACAAAATCGGCGAGCTGCACATTACCGACAACGTAGTGGATTTTATGATCAACAAAATCCGCCGTCTTTCCGGGCCTCTGCAGCAAGTATTGATGCATGCCGCCTGCGTCGGACACCATTTTGATACCGATACGTTGGCCCATGTGCTGGAGCGGCCTCCGGACACGATCGTCCCTCTGCTGCAAGAAGCGGTTACCGATGGACTTCTGCTGCAGGCCGGTTTTGCACGTCACGTCCCGCCGGAAAAGCTCTCCTTCAAATTCATGCACGACCGGGTCTATCAGGCAGTCTACTCGCTTGTCCCGAAGGAGCGAAAACAAGAGATTCATCTGCATATCGGCAGGCTGCTGCAAAAGCATTATCAAGGGGATGCGCAGGATGAGCGGTTGTTCGAAATGACGAATCAGCTCAATCTCGGCTCGGAGCTTATTTCGCTCCCCGAGGAAAAAGATCAATTGGCCCGTTTAAATGCGGCGGCATGCCGAAAAGCGAAGACCAATTCCGCTTATGACATCGCGCTGCGCTATGCAGCCCAAGGCATTGCATTGCTGGAGGAAGACTGCTGGGCGCGCCAGTACGAACTGACCTTTTCCCTGCAGCTGGATCAAGCCGAGCTGGAATACTTGTGCGGTCAGTTTGAAGAAGCGAAGCGTTCGTTTCAAACGGTGCTGAAGCATGCGCGGACGAAGCTGGAAAAAGCGGAAGCCTGCAACCTGATGATGGTGCTGTTCACCAATATGGGTGAGCATGAAGAAGCGTTAAAGATCGGCTTGGAAGGATTGAAGCTGCTCGGTCTTCCGATCCGGCCGAATCCCGGCAAGCTGAGCATCGGGCGAGCGCTGGTGAAGGCACATCTGCTCGTAGGAACCCGGCATCCCCACGAGTTGCTCGATCTGCCGGTCATGACGGACCCGAACCATAAAGCGGTCATGCGGCTCATGGTAAATTTGACGCCTCCGGCTTATTTTTTAAATTCGGAATTATACGTTTATCTTATGCTGCAAATGTTCAACTACTCGCTCGTTCACGGCCATTCGGAAGGCTCGGCTCTCGCCTGCTCGACGTACGGGATCATTCTAAGCTCGCTGCTCGGACGACTGAAAACCGGCATGGAGTATGGCCGGCTTGGAGCGAAGCTCAGCGATTCGTTTAACGATTTGTCCATGAAATGCAAAGTGTATTTTGCTTACGGCTCCTTTACGAGCAACGCAAAGGAGCATATCGAAGCAAGTGTCCGATATTTGCACAAGGCTTATCAATACGGTATAGAATCGGGGGATTTCATATACGCAGGCTATTCGATCGCGTTCAGCTTTTTTATGCGGCTGCTTAAAGGCGATCCGTTGGCGGAAGTGCTGCAGGAAACGGACCAATACCATACGTTCATACATAAAGCAAAAGACCGGGATACGATTTGGATTTATACCGTGCTTCAGCGCTATATGATGTTTTTGAAGGAAGATATCCTGCCTGCCCCGGTCGACGCAAACGGCTGCGAGCCCTTCATGAACGCGGACGAAGCCAAGCAAATGAAAGCTTTGACCAATCAGGCTATCGCCCATACATATTACGTGCTTCAAGCGCAAACGTATTTACTGCTGGACCGCCCGGACGAAGCCAAGGCGATTTGTGAGACCGCAGAAGCCGGCATCAAGTCGGTTTTCGGTTTGCCACACGTGCACCTGCATCACTTTCATTATGCTTTGGCGCTTGCCGGTTTGTATGCCAAGGCGCCGGCCAAGGAGCGGAAAGCTTACAAAGCCCGTATCCGCAAAAGTATCCGGTTTCTGGAGCGGTGGTCGACATTCTCGCCGGATAATTTTCTCGCGATGAAATTGCTTGTCGAAGCCGAATGGCATCGGATTTCCGATGACTCGGCGCGGGCTGTAGAAAAATACGACCAGGCCATTCATCATGCCTCGAAAAACGGCTTCATACCGCTCGAAGCGATGGCCGGGGAATATGCCGCAAAGTACTATATGCAGGCCGGCAAACTCAAGGTGGCCCGCTCCTATTTAATGGAAGCCCGAAGCTTATATGCGAAGTGGGGCGCCACCCGGAAGGTAGCCGATCTAGACGACCGCTATCCGTCCCTGCCCAGCAGGGCGCAGGCCGGCGAATCGGCGATCGACCTCTCCTGCATGATGAAGGCGTCTCAAGCGATCTCGAACGAAGCCGTATTCCAGCACATGCTTGAAAGCGTCATGACGATCGTGTTGGAAAATGCCGGCGCGGACAAAGGGCTGCTCGTACTCGAACGGAATGGCCGGCTGTTCGTAGAAGCGGAAAAGGCGCTTCGCGCCCCGTTCGAGTCGCTACATTCGGCCTCTTTGGACGATTGCCGCAGCGCGGCCGTCACGGTAATCCAGTATGCCGCCCGGACCGGCGAAACGGTGCTTTTGCACGATGCGGCAGCCTCGGATATCTTCGCCCGGGACGCTTACATTTTGGCGCAGCGGCCCAAATCGATGCTTTGCGTGCCTATTCTTAAGCAGAGCAAGCTGATCGGTGCACTATACTTGGAAAACAGCCTCGCCAGCCATGTATTTCAAGAAGCGCGTATCGACACGCTTAAGCTGCTTGCCGCTGAGATCGCGATGTTGATCGAGAATTCCAAGCTGTATGACCATCTGGAATACAAAGATTACAAGCTGCAGCTCATGAAGGAGCAGGAGAAAAACATCCGTCTACAGCTTGACGAGAAGGAACGCTGGGTGCAGTCGGCGGAAGCGACCATGCTGAATATACGCAAAGCGCAGCACGAGCTGATCAACAATGTGCAAACCGTCCATGCTCTGCTGATGATGAACAAGTTCGATATGGCGAAGGACTATATCTCCGTCTGGTGCAAAGAGATCGTGCAGCAATCGGTCATCGGATCGGTTGAATTTCCGGTGCTCGGCGTCGTTCTAAGCAACCTGTCGCTTATCTGTATCTCGGAAAAAATCGATCTGCAGGTGGCCGGGAAGCTTGACTGTACATTTGAAGAGTTGACGCTGCCGATCTGTTATTTCTCCAGCATTATGCACAATCTGCTGAAAAATGCCGTGGAGGCCATTCCGGCCGACGATTTGCTGCGTACCGTCCGCCTGACAATTGAAGAATCCGAAGACCGGTATACGGTTTCCGTATTTAATTCCGGCTCCTATGTCAAGGAAGAGGACCGGTCAAACATATTTGAGAAAGGCTTCTCCACCAAATCCGACGTCACGAATTCCGGTCTCGGTCTGCATATCGTGCAAAATTATCTGCAGCATTACGGAGGATGCGTGGAGTGCCGTTCCGAGCCGGGGAGAGGAACGACGTTTACCGTGCACTTGCGTAAAAAAGGGTCGGGCACGCTCCGTGAGGATGCCACGGTTGCCGGATTGCATTAACGCCCTGAGCACACAAAAGCCCGCCTGTCTTCAGCGATGAAATGATGCATTTCATCACGGAAGACGGCGGGCTTTTCAGCGCTGGTTGTCAAACCGCCGGGCTGTGCTTCGGCGCCGATCCGGCAAAACACCGTTCAATGAACCGGAGCGCCTCAGGCAGATGCCCTCCGAAGTACTCCCAGTTATGATCCCCTTCGAATTCCATATACTCGTGCGGATAGCCGATCTGCTCCAGCAGCGCCTGGTAAGCGGAGTTGAGCGGGAATAATGAGTCCGCTGTGCCGCAGTTGAAATGAAGCGCGGGCCGGACTTCTTCCTTCACCCTACGTGCAGCCAGCACGTGCAAATCCAGCTCTTGCGCATAAGGCCCGTGTACCGGTCCGATCATCCGGCACACATCCGTACGAAGGAACGCTTCGTTCATGAGGCCGACCGACATGAGCGCGCCGGCGATACTGGCGGCCGCCCCGAAGAGGTGCGGATTGCGCAGTGCCAGCACGAACGAGCCGTACCCGCCCATGGACAGGCCGCAGAGGGCTCTGTGGGAAGGATCTGCCACCGTGCGGAACTCGCGGTCTATCGCAGGAATAAGATCGTACAGGAAATAATCCTCGAAGCGTCCCGAGCCGTCAAACCAGTTAACGTAAAACGTGCCGTGGCCGTAACCTCCGTCGCTGACCATCACTACGATGCTCTCGCGAAGGTCTCCGGAAGTCATGAACTGTTCGATCGTTTGCTCGGCGTTTCCTTTCACGCTCCAGCTCGTTTCGTTCCCGTATAGCCCGTGAAGCAAATAAACAACCGGGTAGCGGGTGTCCTCAGACTCGTTATAGCTCGGGGGAAGATAGACGTAGCATAGCTTGCGCGCAAACAACGCGCCGGAAAAAAACGCAAACGGCGTCACTCCCATTGCGGTCGTTCCCCTTTCCTTAGCCTTAGCTTGCCGGCCTTAGTTCAATACCGCGGTCATATGTTCTTCGGTGATCGCCCAATGCGACGTATTCCAGACCGTTTCTTTGTTCTTGATATATAAAATTTGCGGCGAAGCGTGCTTTACGCCCGTATCCTCGGCAATTTGGTTGGACACCGGACGAGACTCGATGACTTTGACCAACACATACTCGACATCCGTGTTCGGCGTTTTTCCAAGATAAGCCTCATATTCTTGCAGCGCATTGAAGCTGACCGGACATGCCGTGCTATGCTTGAGCACAACGATCGGTTGTTCCGTCGTCGCCGCCAAAAGCTGTTCCCACTCTTCATTCGTTGTAATTTCTTTCCACTGTGCCATGTCGCTTCCTCCGTCTCCTGAATCAATTGGTTTTGTCAAAAAAATAATGGTCGGCCTCCACCCGGTCTCCGAGCTGAAGGATACCGTAGGAATACCGGGGCTGCCGGCGCTTATCGGTCGGCGATCCGGGATTGAACAGCAGCATGCCTCCGCGTTCTTCCTTGTAAGGGATGTGCGAGTGGCCGAACAGCACGATGTCCGCCGTCCCCTTCCCTTCCGCGTCGCGGAACGATTCGTAAGCCGTATCGGGTGTAGAACGGCCGCCGTGTCCGTGCACCATCCCGATGCGGTACCCCCCGAGCTCAAGGAGCTTGCGGCGGCCGAAGCGTCTAACGATGTCCATGCCGTCGTTGTTGCCGGCAATCCCGTCAACCGGGGCCAGCGCCTCAAACAGATCGCACACGGCCTCGTCCACCCAATCTCCCGCGTGCAGAATCAGATCGACCCCCTGCAAGCCTTGAACAAGCGGCTCCGGCAGCGTTCTGGCCCGGCTGTACATATGAGTATCGGATACGACTCCGATGCGCATGGCAGCTCCCGCCCTCCATTTACATTGATTTCTTCATTTTACCATACAACCAGGGAAAAGAAAAAAGCACCGCGAGGGTGCTTGCCCGTATCGAACCCAAAAACCCGTGAACAAGAGGTCCACGGGTCGTTCGAACGGTCCGCCGGTTTAAGCTTGCGGAGTACCCGCCAAGTCAAGCGCTTGAGACGAAATGTTTTCTTTGAACTTGGACATGCAGTTGCACAAAAAGTCTTTGCGGCAAATCGGGCAAGGCTCTTTCAGCAGCCGGTTAATATGGGTTGGCGTGACGTTGCCTGCCGGGTCCCGTTCGTAAATAAGACGGCAAACCGTCCGATCCTTCAATTGTGCTACGATTTCGAACAATCCGTTTTTCGGATTGTGACTGACGATTTTGGCATCGATGACTTGTGGTTGGTACGCCATCTACAGCACCTCTTTCAACGATATTGTGAGCGGCAAAAAATAATCGTATTATCAATCATATCGTTTTTTAACGGTCGCCGTCAAGCAGATTCCCAAGGCCGCCCAAAATGCTGCCTTCCTCCTTGCGTCCGCCCGTCCGTGCCGCGCTCATCACCCGATCCGCCAACCGGCTGAACGGCAGCGACTGAATCCATACCCGGCCCGGTCCCCGCAGCGTGGCGAAGAACAGCCCTTCGCCGCCGAAGATCGCCGTCTTGACGCCTTTGACGAACTCGATGTCGTAATCCACATCCTGCGTCATCGCGACCAGACATCCGGTATCCACGCGGATCATTTCGCCCGGGCCCAGCACTCGCTCATGAATCGCCCCGCCCGCGTGAACGAACGCCAAACCGTCGCCTTCAATCTTCTGCATGATGAAGCCTTCTCCGCCGAAAAATCCGGCGCCCAGCTTGCGCTGAAACTCGATGCCGACCGAAACGCCCTTCGCCGCGCACAGAAACGCATCCTTTTGGCAGATCAGCTTGCCGTTCAGCTCCATCAGATCCATCGGCAAAATGCGGCCGGGATAAGGAGAAGCAAAGCTGACGCATTCCTTGCCCGCGCCCCGGTTCGTGAACGCGGTCATGAACAAGCTCTCGCCCGAAAGCAGCCGCTTGCCCGCGCCGAACAGCTTTCCGACGAAGCCCTTGTTCTGCTCGCTGCCGTCGCCGAAAATCGTTTCCATCTGAATGTTCTGGTCCATCATCATCATCGATCCGGCTTCGGCAAAAACGGTTTCTCCGGGGTCCAACTCGACCTCGACAAACTGCATTTCCGAACCGATGATCCGGTAATCAACTTCATGTGCATTCATGGACGATCTCTCCTTTTAGGCGGGGCTTGTACCCGTTGTCAATGATGGAAGGACTCTATGAACCGTATGGATGTTATACGCACATCCCGATGCCGCGGTTTCGCGGCCTCAAGCCTTGTCCGTCCCGTACTCGATCCGCAGGTGCGAAGCGGCTTCATTGGCTTGCTGGCGGGCGCCTTCCACCGTCTCTGCCGAGCTCAAAGCGACAGCCATCCGTCGGCCCGGCTTCGTCTCCGGCTTGCCGAACACGCGAACCTGGGAATTCGGGACCGCCAGCGCCTGTTCGAGACCGCCGATGCGAAAATCCGACGTTTCCCAGTCCGCCTTCAACGTATAGGAAGCCGCCGGCGTCAGCAGCCGCACATTCGGGATCGGGAACCCGAGGATCGCCCGTACGTGCAAAGCAAACTCGGACAAATCCTGCGAAGCCATCGTCACCATTCCCGTATCGTGCGGGCGGGGACTTACCTCGCTGAAGTACACCTTGTCCGGCGCAAGGAACAATTCCACCCCATAAATGCCGCGCGCCACCAAGCGCTTCGGTGATCGCTCCCGCCACCCGCTGGGCTTCCGCGATTTGAGCGTCGCTCATCGCATGGGGCTGCCAGGATTCGATATAATCGCCATCCTTTTGAATATGGCCGATGGGCGCGCAATACGTCGTTCCGGAGACGGATCGGACGGTAAGCAGCGTAATTTCCGAATCGAATCGGATGAATTCCTCCACGATGACGCGGGTCTTTTTGGCCCGGCCGCCTTCCATGGCATAGTTCCAGCTAGCTTCTACGTCTTCCGGCGTACGGCAGACGCTCTGCCCTTTGCCCGAGGAGCTCATAATCGGCTTAATGACGCACGGCGTTCCGATCGTCGCGACAGCCTCCTGCAGCTCCTCCAAGCTGTCGGCGAACGCATACTTCGCTGTCGGCAAGCCAAGCGTCTCCGCGGCCAGCCTGCGGATGCCTTCCCGGTCCATCGTCAGTCTCGCGGCGGTTGCCGTAGGCACGACGCGGTAGCCTTCGCTTTCCAGCTCCACCAAGGTAGGCGTCGCAATCGCTTCGATCTCGGGCACGATAAGATCGGGGCGTTCTTTCTCGATGATTCGGCGCAGCTCCTCGCCGTCCAGCATGTTGATGACATAGGATCGGTGCGCCACCTGCATAGCGGGCGCATTCGCGTAACGGTCGACCGCGATCGTTTCCACGCCAAGACGCTGGGCTTCAAGAATGACCTCCTTGCCCAGCTCGCCTGCTCCCAGCAGCATCATTTTTTTTGCGTTCGTCGATAACGGTGCACCGTACATGGAAGGTTCCTCCTGAATGATGGTATGATTTTCATGAAAGTCCTATCGCTGTTATACTTTACTTTATTCGATTTTTCAACTCCATTCTGCGACGAAAAACGACAAATTTCGTTAAGAACCGGGAAAAGCCCCGCCACGCCTGGGGCGAACGGAGCGGCCGGGACTTCCTACTGCCAAAACCAGCAAAAACGAAACAAAAAACTTACTTTTGTCAAGTAACTTATGCTAAAATGTAGATTAAGAAGAGGTGAAAACGATGGCAGATCATCCGCATCATTTATGTCCCAAATTCGAAGCCGCCTTTGAAATTTTAGGCAAGCGCTGGACCGGTCTGATTATCCGGGCATTATTGGGAGGTCCGTGCCGCTTTAAAGATATCTCCGAGATGATTCCCGGAATGAGCGACCGTATGCTTGCCGAACGCTTCAAAGAGCTGGAAGCCGCCGGATTAATCAGCCGGCACGTCTATCCCGAGACGCCGGTCCGGATCGAGTACGAATTAACAGATAAGGGAAAAGCACTGGAACCGGTCATGAATGCGGTTCAAAAGTGGGGAGAAACGTGGGTCAAATGACCCCGTTTCTTGTCATGCCCTCCCATGCTACAATGGAAGAAGCGTTAATCGTGGTGGACAGGCTCGGCCATCCAGGTGACCGGGTAATAGAACATACGGTGCCCGCACTGCGGGCATTTGATTTTCATGTCCAGCTCGTTCAAGCCGTTCATAAATAACGCACGCGAAAAGGACGACTCATGGTTGACCGTCCGGATGATATCTCGTTGGGGGGCGTAGTTGCAGCTCGAAGCGCTGCAGTAAGCACGAACTTTGTAAGCGCTGCTCACAGGAGAGGCACATCCTTCCAAAGAAGTCATGACTTCTTTGGTATGACCTCCTGCCGAAATTTTTATACGGCGGCTTGCCCGACCGGCTGCAGCGGACGCATGGCAAGTAAAATGAGCTCGTCGAGCTCCATGCTTTTATGTACGACTTCAGGATCGGTCAATAAACAGCCTTGGCCGGTTACCAAAGCGTTCAACTCGTCGATGCAGCTGCGAATTCGGTGTTCCAACTGTGCATGAATCAGCATTGGTATGCCTCCTTGGCTTTGTTCGCGCGAACGAACGGCCGGCCGTTTCCGTGTCGGTTTCTCCGCTCTTAAGGCTTTCTACGATTTCGATTATGAAGGACATTCTTTAAAAAAGTAGCAGCCGCATATTTGATTTTTATTAAGTTTCTTAACATTTATCTAATACTTCATTTCGTCGAGGTGGCACATCATGTCTAAAGTATTGCTGGTTGAGGATGATCAAAGTATTGCGGATATGATATCCATTTACTTGAGCGAAGAAAATTACACCGTGTTTTGTGCAGCCGACGGCAAGCAGGGCAAAGAATTGTTCAGCCGGCATGAGCCGGATGTCGTCATTCTTGATTTGATGCTTCCGGATACGAACGGCATCGAGCTGTGCAAGCACTTTCGCACCGTCTCCAACGTACCGATCATGATCGTTTCCGCCAAAAGCGAGGTATCCGAACGCGTCAATGCGCTGATGATCGGTGCAGACGATTATTTGTGCAAACCGTTCAGCATGCGGGAGCTGGCCGCGCGGACGAGTGCCCTTCTGCGCCGCTCCGCCTTAACCCAAACGGTCAGACCTGGAGCAGAGGACCCTGTGCCTACGGAAACGAAGGACATCGTCCTTGATTTGGAAAAGCGGGGCATCTATTTACACGGTCAAGCGGTGGAAACGACGTATTCGGAATTTGAAATCATGAAAAATTTCTGGCTTCATCCGGGCAAAGTCTTCTCAAGAGAAGAGCTGCTGAACAAAATTCGCGGCATCGATTCCTTTGTGACCGAACGCTCGGTCGACGTACATATTACGAATCTCCGCAAAAAAATCGAGACGGACCCTAAAGAGCCCAAATATATCAAAACCGTATGGGGCGTCGGATATAAATTCGAAATGCCGATGAAGGCCAATTAACCGGATGTCACCGACTGCGCACTTTTATCAACATAAAAATCCGGCCGGGTACGCAACCTTATCAAAGCGTTGCGACCGGCCGGATTTTTGCATACGGCGACATCGTTATTTGCGGGTGTTGGCATCGTCTGGAAATACATGCAGGATCAAAGTATTGAACTCGTTCATATAATTCGTCATGGTGCCGCGCTCCTTCTCTTCCTTCGCATAAAAGCGGACCCGCTGCACGAAATTCGGGTTAGCCGATACATATACTTGCTGAATGTTGGTAGGCGCCATCGACATGACCAGCTTGCGAATTTCATCGGCCTTTCCTGTCGACAAGCCCCCGTTTTCCGTCCACGAATACCGGTTCGGCCCTTTATCGGTTCCTCCGAATATCCCGACGCCGCCTTTCGACGTTACCTGATACCCCAGCATATCCGGCGACGCCTCGGCTTCCGGACTATGACCGTCCAAAACGACCGCCACATAGCCGTTCACTTCCGTCAGCAGCACTTGAGCCTCACGGACGCCGGAGACGCCCTTCACCCGCTCCGCGATCTGCGGCGCGAATGCCATCGTACTCGCCGAGTGCCGGTTCGTCATATCGAGTTGTTTTCGTCCGCTGTATTCCTTCCCTTGACGGGCCTGCTGCTCGTCTGTCCAACGCTGCTTGACCCCAAGCGATCCGTCTTCGTTATTGCGAGAATCGCGGTCATACAAGGCTTGCTGCCGGTAATCCTCCAGCCCGCCGCCGGGACGGCTGGCCTGAGGCCTATTCCCGCCGCAAGCGCTTTGCAGCAGCAAGCACCCGGCTACTGCGAGCAGAAGCAGCCCCTTTCGGCTTATCACGGTGTTCATCCTGTCGTGTCCCTCCTGTAGACGTGCCCTCGTAAGGCTCACGCTTAGGATGAATCACCCGCCGGAAAATATGCGCAGCGCTACTTCTTTTCGCTATCGTCAGGATTTAACCGCTCCAGCAGCTCGCGGATTTTTTGTTCGGATACGTCTCCCGCTTGCTTAAAGAGCGCAAGCTGCTCCGCAATGTCGCGTCCGATCGCTTCGTGCTCGGCTTCTGCTGCTGCATAGCCAGGATCGAACCACACATAATCGCCTTCGGGACCATTGCGCAGGAACGGCTTGCTCCAGTTGGCCGGATAATCGTAAGGCGCTTCTCCGAATAAAATAACGAGCACCTCGTCGCTTTCCAGCGGCATCAAATGATGAAACGATTCTTCCTGTACAGCCTCCGGTCCCGCCGGAATCGCGGCCAAATTTCGGTGCAAATAGGCGTAATGCAGGTAATGCTCCCCCGTCGCCTTGTCTTTGGCGATTTCATACAGTTCAAGCGCATCTTCTTTCAACACGCGAACGGAGTCGAGCCGCTCCCCGATTTCTTCGCCCCGGATACGTTGCCGGCTGCTCCAGGACGCGTTCGGATCGTTTGCTTCCGACATCATGCCAAGCCCCCTCAGCTTTCTTTGAGCGGCCGTTCTTCATTGAGCCGCAGCGTACGCCGCGGCAGCCGCCATTTATACAGCACCGACAGCATCCGCAATATAACGATAATCGCAAATAGACCGAGCAGCGGCCACGAACCTTGGAACCAGCCGATCCCGATCAGAAATCCCGCCAGCATGCCCCAAACCGCATAAATCTCGTCACGCAATACAAGCGGCTTCCGTCCGGCCAGCACGTCGCGGATGATTCCGCCGCCGATTCCGGTCATCATCGCCGCGACGATGACGGCACTCAGCGGAGCATGCATCTGGACCGCATACAGCGCGCCTTGAATCGAGAAAGCCGCCAAGCCGACAGCGTCGAACAAGGATTCCCACGTTTTCCAACGGCGAATCCAGCTGACCGGAACGATAAAAACAAGAAACGCCGCGATGAGCGCCGTTTTCAAGTAAAGTCCCTGTGTCCAAAGCGTGTTGACCGGAATGCCGATCAGCAAGTTCCGGACGACCCCACCGCCGAACGCCGTCACAAACGCCAGCACAAAAACTCCCAGAATATCGTACTCTTCTTCCATGGCAACGACCGCGCCGGAAATAGCGAACGCGATCGTGCCGATAATGCTGAATAATTGCAGATTCACTTGAAGCAGTTCATCCATAGGGGTTTAGTCCAAGCTCCAATCCAGCGTAACGAGCTGACCTGTGCGGGACGACTCATAGATCGCTTCCAATACTAAGCTGTTCGTCAGCCCTGACATCGCAGATGTAAGCGGCTCGCGGTGCTCCCGGATACAATCCAGGAAATGGCGGCTCATACGCTGACGAGGCCCTTCATCGTTCGAATCCACCGTCAGCTCCACGTCGGCGGTCCGCTCGAACAGCTCGGTATGGAGCGTTCCTCTTCCTGCACGCAGGGAAGCGCCCCCCTCGGAGCCCATCAGGTAAATGTAAGGCCCGTTATCGATAAAATCGGTATTGGCGGCCCAGCTTACATCGAGCGACAGCGTGCTACCGTTATCCAGCTTGATAAGAGCGGTCGCCAGATCTTCAACGTCATAAAAGCCGTTCCAGTCCGGCTTGCCCCAAGTGCCGATGCCGCGCTTCTTCGGTCCGAACTCGGCATATGTCGTCCCGAAGACGGAGACCGGCTTCGGACTGCCCATCAAATGCAGCGACAAATCCAGCATATGCACGCCGATATCGATCAGCGGTCCGCCGCCGGATTTATGCATTTGGGTAAACCAAGTGCCCCAGCCCGGGATTCCTTTGCGGCGCAACCAGCCGGTTTTCACATTATAGATGCTGCCGAGTGCACCCTTATCGATTTGTTCCTTCACCTGCATGTTAAGCGATTCCCAACGCATCTGATGCGACATCATCAACACTTTGCCCGATTTCAGGTGCGCCTTGACAATTTCTTTGGCGGAAGCCGCGTTGACGGCCATCGGCTTTTCAAGCAGAACGTGCTTGCCGGCTTGGAGCGCTTCGATGGCAATGGGTGCATGAGCATCGTTCGGGACGGCTACAATGACCGCATCCACGTTCGGGTCCTGCAGCAATTCCTGATAGGTTGCGTAAACGTTCGGAATGTTGTATTCCTTCGCCCGCGCGATAGCCATAGGCTGGTAGACGTCCGTTACGGCCGTTACGACGGCGTCCGGGATTTGCAAAAATTCCTGAATATGTACGTTGCCGATGTTGCCGGCGCCGATGACGCCGATTTGTATTTTGTCGTTTGCGCTCATGCGTTAGGCTCCTTCGCTGACGGTTTTCTATGTTCTCAAACAGTTCCACTATACCACAAACTACGTGCAAGGTGTAACGCAAAAAGCGGCGTCCTTCCGGTTTTTACGCCTGTGGCAGCCGCTTTTCGGGCAGCTTACAGAATGCCCATATCTTTTGCTTTTTGAGCCGCTTCCTTGCTGCTTTTCCCGCCCAATTTCTTCAAAATGTTCCCAACGTGCACTTTTATTGTCCGGATCGAGACAACAAATTTATCGGCGATTTGCGTTTGGGTGTGCCCTTTTTCGATCAAATCGAGCACTTGAATTTCGGTCGGCGTCAGCAAATTTTTGAGCTCTCTCACCCGCACCTCGTGCTCAAGCTGCTTCAGGCGGCGGAATTCTTCCCGCATCTGTGCAGCGACGCTCGGATGGATGGAACTCCGGTTAGCGTACGCACTGCGGATCGTCTGCGGAATTTCCGTGAAGTTGGACTTCACCATGTAATCGACAGCGCCGGCCTTGAACGCTTCAAAAATGATTTCTTTCTCCTCCATCGAAGAAAGCATCACGACGCGGGCCCCGCTGCACTTAACGATTTCCGCTGCGGCCCACAGGCCCTCCGGACTGTCGGACATCATGACGTCCATCAGAACGACATCCGCTTCCGTTCTCTCCAGCAGCTCGATAGCCGCTTCACCGGACGAAGCCTGACCCACCACTTCGATATCCGGCTCCTTCTGCAAGTAGCTGTGCAGGCCGCGCAGCCAGTCCGGATCGTCCTCGACAATGACGACGCGAATCGCAGGATGCTCCATTCAAATTAACTCCCTTCCCGCCGGAAGCCGCTTTTGCTTCGGAAACTGCATGAAGACGCTCGTTCCTTGGCCCGGCTTGCTGTGAATGTTCATGGTGCCTTTATGCTTCTGGACTATAGTATAACAATAAGACAGTCCCAAGCCGAAGTTCATTTTTTTACCGCTTTTGGTCGTGTAGAACGGATCGAAGACGCGTTTGAGCTGCCCCTTGTCCATTCCCGGACCCGTATCCTTCACTTCCACAACGACTTTGCGCTTCGTTTCCGTCAAGCGTACGGTCAGGATGCCTCCGTCCGGCATCGCTTCCATAGCATTCGTAAGCACGTTGGTCCACACCTCGGTCAGCTGCGCCCGGTCGGCGGCAATCCGCTCCTCCGTCAAATACTGCTCGCGAACCTCGACCTTATGCAGCTCCGGAGACAGCGTGCGGATGCAGTCCCTCATCAGCTCGCGCGGGTCCAGCTCCTCCAGTTGAAGCTTGATCTCCTGCGTTTGTCCTTGAATCCGGTAGATCATATCGTAAATATGCTGCGAAGCGGACAAAATGACTTCCATATCCTGCACCACTTGAGCCGGGTCCGTTCGTCCGGCCGCCGCCTCGGATTTGATTTTGTCGCCGAACAGCCGGATTTTGCCGACATCATTCTTGATCGCATGGTTTAAAATCGATGTCCCGGACGTAATCGCGCGCAGCGTATAATCAAGCTTCTGGTTACGTATCGAGATTTGCAGACCCATAAATCCATAGCGGAAGCTCGATCCGACAATGATTGCCAGGGTGAGTGCGATCACCCAGATATTATAGCGCCACCATTCGTACACACCGAAAAAGGTGGGAAGCAAATAAAGCGTAAACAAAGCGAATACCAGCGTCGGCGCGGCCGCTAGCGTCGTCAGCATCCGGCTGCGGCGGAGAAACGAATTTTTCTCCTTAAGCAGCGCCATGATCAATAAAACGGTGCCTGTCACAATATACGGCGCCGTCCAAGGGGTGACAAAGTAATAAGGGATCGGATCGCCGGGTTTCGGTTCGAGCACGAAGGAAAAAGCAGGAAGAACCACCAGCACCCACGGAATCCATCGTTTCCACGGCCACACCGGATAATCCGGGTAGTAAACGATTGCGAACATCAAAAACGTATAAGGCAAGCCGAAGTAGCACATCAGCGAACTGGCGAGCTCGGCTTTGGCCAGCAGTACCGCAACAGGCATCGTCAACAGGCCGCGGTCAAACAAATAAGGCACGAGATCGTCCGCGATCACCGCCGACAATCCGCCGCAGCCGCCTGTAAAGGCGATGCTGCTGATCCATTGTGTCGTCGCCCGCTTCGGATCGGTGACGATCAGGAGCAGCCCGATCGTCCATAGGCCGATAAAAACAAACAGCATGATACCCCGATCCCTTCCGTCTTAAGCGTACTCTCCCTCGAGCCGGTTCAATTCTTCGAGACATCGCTCGGCCCAGCGAACCGTCCTCTGAAGCTGCTCACGCTCCTGCGCCAATGCCTGCCGCAGCGATTCGCGGTATTCCGGCACCGTCCCTTGGTACGGCCGGACCGTGTTCGGCGGCATAAGCGCAATCTCCTGATAGGCCAGCGCGCGCCGCTGATGGAAAAACGCCACATCCGGGTCCATCGGATTGTGCAAATCCCCTTGCGTCGGGTGTTTCACAACTGCGGCAATCTTGACGGCGACTTTACCGGTAGGCGACAGCTCGACAACCTCGCCTACGTACTCGCCTGTTTTGTAGGAAGCCCGGACCATCGTTCCGGGAGTTAACATGGATTCCAGCATCGTATAGATACGACTCCCTTCCTTGTTATAAGTCTGAAAGGCTCATCAACCATTCGTAGTAAGATTCATCCAGCGGTGCAGCTCCTGCACGTCGTCGAACCGATATTTCTTATCCGCCACCGTCCCGCGATCCCAACGGACTAGACACGGTACGCTTTCGATTTTCCAATTCCGCGCCAGAACCGGTGAGAAATTAATATTGCTGCGGCCCATGGTAGTCCGCGGATTCAACGCCGCGACGACCTCCAGCATCCTCTCGCCTACCTTGCACGTGCCGCACAGCGGAGTATAGAAGAATACGTACCGGGGCTCCGAATGAGTCAAGTAGCCTGTGGCCGCGTTTTCCTGAAATTCCGGTTCTGCGGCTTCGGACGGTGCAAGCGTCCATGCAAGCAGTTCTTTTTCCGACCATTCGACGAGCGTCATGATTCCAAGCCCTCCCCTATATATTTGCTTATTGCTTCCAGAGGGACCTATCCGGTAGAATGGTACTATCCAGGGTATAGGGCAGGTGTTAAACAATGTCGGACACAACGAACCAAAATTCGAATGAGCAACCGCAATCCGCCGGTGAGCCTAAAAAAGTCAGCTTGGCGGATGCGATTAAAAACAAGCTCGCACAAAAAAAGCAAGCCCAGCATGACGCTAAAGCCAATGGCCAGCAGCGTGCCGGAAACACATCGGTGATGAAAAGCCAAAACAACAAAAAGCCGAACAACCAACGCCGGCGTACCGGCGGAAGCTGACCGGCCGCGATTGGAAAAGAAGGATGAGCACAGCCTTTCCAGGCCTGCGGCTCATCCTTTTTTAATTATACGGAACAGCTGTTTCTAGCAATCTTGGGATGGAAATTAAGCGTAAAGCAGGTCGCGCTGCTTCTTAATCTCGTCGTTTTCCAAGTACTCGTCATAGGTAATGACCTTGTCGATCAAGCCGTTCGGCGTAATTTCGATAATCCGGTTTGCCACGGTTTGCACGAATTGATGGTCATGGGATACGAATAACATCGTTCCGTCGAAATCCATCAGCCCGTTGTTCAGCGCCGTGATCGACTCCAAATCCAAGTGGTTGGTCGGCTCATCCAGAATCAGTACGTTGGCGCCGCTCATCATCATTTTGGACAGCATGCAGCGTACTTTTTCGCCCCCGGACAGCACGCTTGCTTTCTTAAGCGCTTCTTCGCCGGAGAACAGCATGCGGCCCAGGAAGCCGCGGATATAGGACTCGTCTTGATCCTTGGAATATTGACGCAGCCAGTCAACCAGGTTGATGTCCGTATCGAAATAAGCCGAGTTGTCTTTCGGGAAGTACGCCTGCGTCGTCGTCACGCCCCAGCTGTACTCGCCGGCATCGGCTTCAAGCTCACCCGTCAGCACTTGGAACAACGTCGATTTGGCGATCCCGTTCGGGCCGACGAGGGCGATTTTGTCGCCTTTGTTCACGGTAAAGCTGATATTGTTCAAGATCAACTGGCCGTCGATCGATTTGCTGATCCGGTCCACTTGAAGCAATTGCTTACCCGCTTCCCGCTCCGGAGTAAATTTGATGAACGGGTACTTCCGGGTAGAAGGCTTGATATCGTCGAGCGTCAGCTTCTCCAGCAGCTTCTTACGCGAAGTCGCCTGCTTCGACTTGGAGGCGTTCGCGCTAAAGCGCTGAATGAATGTTTCAAGCTCTTTGCGCTTCTCCTCGACCTTCTTGTTGGCCTCGCGCTGCAGCTTCAGAGCCAGCTGGCTGGACTCGTACCAGAAGTCGTAGTTGCCGACGTACATCTGGATTTTGCTGAAGTCGATATCCGCAATGTGCGTGCACACCTGGTTCAGGAAGTGACGGTCATGGGATACGACAATGACGGTTCCTTCATATTTGGCAAGGAAATTTTCAAGCCAGCTGATCGATTCGATGTTCAAATGGTTCGTAGGCTCGTCAAGCAGCAAAATGTTCGGGTTGCCGAACAACGCCTGCGCCAGCAAGACGCGGACTTTTTGGTTGCCGTCGAGCTCTTTCATTTTGACATCGTGCAGGTCTTTGGTAATGCCGAGACCGATCAGCAGCTCCGCCGCGTCCGATTCCGCCTGCCAGCCGTCCAGCTCCTGGAATTCCCCTTCCAGCTCAGCCGCACGCATGCCGTCCTCTTCGGAGAAATCCGGCTTTGCATACAAAGCGTCTTTTTCTTCCATGATTTGGAACAAACGCGCATGTCCCATCATGACCGTTTTGAGCACGTCAACTTCGTCATATTCGAAATGGTTCTGCTTCAGAACCGCCATACGCTCGCCCGGAGTGATGCTGACTTCGCCTTTGTTCGGCTCCATCTCACCGGACAAAATTTTCAGGAATGTCGATTTGCCCGCTCCGTTCGCGCCGATCAAACCGTAGCAGTTGCCGGGAGTAAACTTAATGTTTACATCCTCGAACAGTGCCCGTTTACCGTATCTTAAGGTGACTCCTGTTACCGTAATCATCTGTTTAAAACCTACTTTCGCAATAGAATAAAGCGATCAGCCCGTGTAAAGCCGCTTCCAAACGTATATTATAGCATAAATTGGCGCGTCTTCCCACTGGATGTTATTTTTCGTGCCGCCCAATTTGGCGAGCTGCACCGATGAAACGCTTCGTTACTTGTTCTGTGCGATACTCTCGACCAGCTCGGACAGCTCGGTCCAGCGCTCCATCGCTTCCTCCAGCCGCTGTGTCAGCTCCTGCTCTTCCTGGAATAGCTCTTGCGCTTTCGTATAATCGCTGCCCGCGTTCTCGATGTCCCGCTTGACCTGCGTCAAACGATCCTCGAGCCCGGCGATTTTATCCTCGATCTCGTCCCATTCCTTCTGCTCCTTGTAGGAGAGCTTGCGAGGACGATTCGATTCGCGCTGCTGCGCCTGCGTCGTTTCGCCAGCCGCTTTGGTTTCGCGCCGCTCCTCCGCTGCCGCCTGCTTTTCGCTTCGGGACGCTTCCAAATATTCCGTATAATTGCCGAAAAATCTTCGGATGCGGCCCTCCCCTTCGAATACGAACAGATGATCCGCCGTCCGGTCCAGAAAATAACGGTCATGGGATACGGTGATGACCACGCCCGGAAAATCTTCCAGATACTCTTCTAAGATCGTCAACGTTTGGATATCCAGATCGTTTGTCGGCTCGTCCAGCAAAAGCACGTTCGGCTCGCCCATCAGCGTGCGCAGCAGATACAGCCGGCGCCGTTCGCCTCCGGACAGCTTGCCGATCGGCGTCCATTGTTGGGCGGGCGTAAACAGGAACCGTTCGAACATTTGCGCCGCCGTAACCGATTCGCCGCTCGAGGTTCGCACCACCTCGGCCGCTTCCTTAATATAGTCGATCGCCCGCTGCTTCTCATCCATCTCGACGCTTTCCTGCGTGTAGTAAGCCAGCTTCACCGTCGGTCCGGTTACGATGGAACCCGCATCCGGCTCCAGTCGGCCGGCTAACATGTTCAAAAACGTCGATTTTCCCGTCCCGTTCGGTCCGATAATGCCGATGCGATCTTCAGGCAAAACGATATAGCTGAAATTGTCGACGATTTTACGCTGCTCGAACGATTTACCGACATCTTCCAGCTCCATGATCTTTTTGCCGAGCCGGCTCGCGCTTAGCGAAATGTCCAACTGTGCGGCGGGTCCGTCCACCTTACGGTCGCGCAGCTCGATGACACGCTCGACACGCGCTTTCTGCTTCGTCGTCCGGGCTTTGGCGCCCCGTCGGAGCCAAGCCAGCTCCCTGCGCAGCAGGTTTTGCCGCTTGTCTTCCTCCGCAGCTTCGCGCTCCAGCCGCTCGGCCTTTTTCTCCAGAAATGCTGCATAATTGCCCTCGTAGCTGTACAGCTTGCCGCGGTCCAGTTCGAAGATCCGGTTCGTCACCCGGTCGAGAAAATACCGGTCATGCGTCACGAGCAGCAGCGCGCCCCGCCACTTCGCAAGAAATTCTTCCAGCCACTGCACCGTTTCATGGTCAATATGGTTGGTCGGCTCGTCCAAGATGAGCAGATCCGCCGGTTGAATCAGCGCCCGAGCCATCGCCACGCGCTTGCGCTGCCCACCGGAAAGCGTGCCGACCTTTTGGCCAAAATCGCGGATGCCGAGCCGGGTCAGAACGGTCTTAGCCGTCGTGGAGGCGTCCCATGCGCCTGTCGCATCCATACGCTGCTGCGCGGCGAACAGCTTCGCCTGACGTTTTTCATCCTCGGGGGCAAGCTGCAGCTCGGCCAGCGCCCATTCGTATTCCCGCAATGCCTGCATCATCGGCGTATCGCCGTAAAACACCTGCTCAAGCACGGTCGAGTCGGAATCGAACGACGGATTTTGCGGCAAATACTCGACATGGAAGTCGTTCGCATGGATGAGCTTTCCTCGCTCCGTCGATTCGAGCCCGGCCATAATTTTCAGCAGGGTCGATTTGCCTGTGCCGTTCACGCCGACGAGCCCGATCCGTTCTTTCTCGTTGATCTGAAAGTGAACGCCGTCAAATAAAACTTTCTCGCCGTAGCTTTTATATATATCTTCTACCGTAATAATGTTCAAAGCGGATTCAAACCTCCTCGCCGCTGCTTGCGGTTATTGATTGCCGTAAGGTTCGGCGGGCTCCGTCACGTAAGCGGCAAGCAGCGAAGCCGTATGCCGCACGGCGTCCTTATGCGTCCGCTCCATCGCATGGGAAGCGTGAACGCCCGGGCCGATCAAAGCGGCGCGAATGTTGCTTCCTCCACGAAGCGCAGCGGAAGCATCCGACATGTACTGCGGGTAAATATCGACCGCGTAGCTCAGTCCGTCGCGCTTCGCCAATTCGATCAGCTTCGACGTCATCGCATAATCGTAAGGCCCGGACGAGTCTTTGGCGCAGATCGAGACGTCGAATTCCGTACAATTCAAATCTTCTCCCATTGCACCCATATCGACCGCGATAACCTCGCTAATGTCTCCCGGTATCCAAGCCGAGCCGTGGCCGACCTCTTCATATACGCTGATCATAATCTTCAGCGTGCAGGATGGTACGATAGCCTCGCGCTTAAGCAGTTCAAGCAGCCCGAACAAGGCGGCAACACCCGCTTTATCATCCAGGTGACGGGATTTGATAAAGCCATTTGTTTTGAACTCGGTGCGCGGGTCAAAGGAAATGATATCCCCCGTACCAATACCGAGCGCTTTGACATCGTCCGCTGACTTCACCGGTTCGTCCAGACGCACCTCCATGACCGCTTCTTCCCGCTTCAAATCTCGCGCATCCGGAAAGACATGCACCGAAGGCTTGGTCGTCAGGATCGTACCGTCGTAGGTTCGTCCGTCACGGGTGTGAACACGGCAGTATTCGTTTTCGACGGAACCCATCATGTAGCCGCCGATCAGCGTAAACCGCAGTGTGCCGTTGCTCTTAATCGAACGCACCATCGCTCCCAGCGTATCGACATGACCGAATAAGCCGATTACCCGGTCCTTTTGCCGGCCTTCGACCGTTATAATCCCGCAGCCCTTAGGCGTGAAGCTGATCGGGTACCCCAGCTTTTCCGCTTCGGCGGCCAGCTTGCCCATGATATCACTGCAAAAACCGCTCGGGCTAGGCGTCGAGAGCAGCATGTCCAGCACCTGCATCATATACGTTTCGTTTATATCCCATTTCATAGGATCTGCCTCCGTTCGTTTGCTTCTCAAAACAATTTAAGGTAAGCTACGGAATGGATCTAATAACCAAGGAGGTACATATCCACATGTCTCAACCATTGCCGCCGAAAACCTGTAGTATCGACCGTCTGGTCACCGTTCAAGAAGATATCGATAAAGTGCTCCGCGGAGAAAAAACGGCTACTCGCCGCAACGGACGTTACGCCGATCCGGGTGAAATCATGGAGTTGAACGGCCACCGCTTTGAAGTGACAAACGTTTATCAGCAATCGCTTGGAGAACTGACCGACGAGCACGCAAAGACGGAAGGATACGAGACGGTCGAGGCCTACAAAAATTATATTTTATCCCTGCATGCAGGCATGCCGTGGCTTCCGCACATGAAAGTGTGGGTCCACGAATTCCGCGCCGTGTAATACGGCAAAAACAGTGTAGCCTCGGTACTGCCGCGGCCTCCCCGGCCAAGCCGGGTCCGCTTGCTGCAGGTGCCTTTGCTACACTGTTTCCTTTCTTTAAGATTTTCAGCTACCGTTGTGGAGGTTGTTGACCATGTATTCCTGGCTCGTATTCATTCATGCCGTCAGTGCCATGGTATCGATCGGACCGTTCTTCGTGCTGATACCAATGCTTCGCAAACTAAAAACCGCCGATGGCGATCTGCTGCACTCCTACCTCGATTCCTTCCGCTTCGTCGTTCGTTTGTCCAAGCATGCCGGACACGTGCTCGTCGCTTCCGGGCTGCTTCTGATGTGGCTTGGCGGTTGGCCATGGACAACCCCATGGATTTTCGGCACGTTCGTCGTCCTGTTCGCGTCGTTGTTGTTCATGGCCCGCGCGTTCTCTCCGACAATCCGTAAGCTGCGTGAACCGGAACACGACCGTCAGGCGCTTCTCCGCAAGCTTAGCCGGTCGCTTTATTTATATTTGTTCGTCTTGTTCGTCATGCTCTGGCTCATGATCATGAAGCCGATGTTATGGTGACACCTTGCGGAAGCTAGTCCGGAATCAGCTTTGGAAATCGATGCAAATGCTGGTTCCGTCAAGCACCTGCTTCATATACGCCTTCACTTCTTCATGCACCGGGTGCGTATCGTACGTTTTCAAGTCTTCAAGGGAATCGAATTTCGTAATCAGCGCAATATCGTAGGAACGTTCCAAGTGAAGCACGTCCATGCCGACTTCCAGATGGCGAAGCACCGGGATTTTACCTTCCATGTTCGCCAGAACTTCATACGTGCGCTTGACCGCTTCAGGGCTGCGGTCTTTTAATTTGAACAATACGATATGAGTAATCATCGATTCTAATCCCCTTTTCAAAATCGAATTTGTCAGCAGCTTCTGTCCTTACATGCCTGCTTTGGCGGCAGACCATTCCTCGACATCCCACACCTTCGTTACCCAATCCTCGTAAAAATCGGGCTCGTGGCATACAAGTACGATCGTGCCTTTATATTCCTTCAGCGCTCGCTTCAGCTCATCCTTAGCCGCTACATCCAAGTGGTTCGTCGGTTCGTCAAACGCAATCCAGTTGCTCTCGTGCATCAACAGCTTGCACAGCCGAACCTTCGCCTGCTCGCCCCCGCTCAAGCTGCTCAACGGACGGGTGATATGCTCGTTCTTAAGCCCGCACCGGGCTAGCGCAGCCCGAACCTCATGCTGATTCATATGCGAGAATTCATTCCATACATCATCGATCGGTGTCAAATTCGGCGCTTTCACTTCCTGCTCGAAGTAAGAAGGGTACAGAAAGTCGCCCAAAAACGTCGATCCGCCAAACGGCTGGATTTTGCCCAAAATCGTCTTCAACAGCGTCGATTTCCCGACTCCATTACATCCCACGACAGCGATTTTATCGCCGCGTTCAATCGTGACGTTCATTTTGGGCAGAAGTGCATGGGAATAGCCGATTTCCAGGTCTTTGCCCTCGAATACAATGCGTCCGCTTGCCCGCGATTCCTTGAACACGAAGGTCGGTTTTGCCGCCTCCTCGGGACGGTCGATCCGCTCGATGCGGTCCAACTGCTTTTGACGGCTTTTTGCCCGGCCCGACGTCGAATAACGTGCTTTGTTGCGCTGAATGAAATCTTCCTGCTTTTTGATAAACTCCTGCTGCTTCTCATACGCATCGATATGCTGCTGTTTATTGATATCTGCCATTTGCAGAAATTTTTCGTAGTTAGCGGTGTAACGCGTCAGCTTGGCAAATTCTAAATGATAAATGACGTTTACAACCTTGTTCATAAACTCGGTATCATGGGATATGAGCATGAAGGCGTACGGATAGTTTTGCAAGTAATCCGTCAGCCAGTCGATATGCTCGACGTCCAGATAGTTGGTCGGCTCGTCGAGGAGAAGAACCGTCGGCTGTTCCAACAGCAGCTTGGCCAGCAGTACCTTCGTCCGCTGTCCCCCGCTAAGCTGAGCCACGTCGCGGTCCAATCCGATCGCATCAAGTCCCAATCCGTTCGCCATCTCCTCGACCTTCACGTCAAGCAGATAAAAGCCGCTGTTTTCCAAGCGGTCCTGAATCTCGCCCATTTGCTCAAGCAGCAGCTCCAATTGCTCCGGGTCGGCATCGGCCATCTGATCAGTGATCCCATTGAGCTCCTGTTCCAGTTCAAATAAAGGCAGAAAAGCGTCCTTGAGCACTTCACGGACCGTTTTCCCCGGTGTCAGCTTCGTATGTTGGTCCAAATAGCCATAATTTACTTTGGGGGTCCATTCGGCCTTCCCCGAATCCTTCAATAAATTTCCGGTCAAAATATTCATCAGCGTCGATTTTCCGACGCCGTTGGCACCTACTAACCCAACATGTTCTCCTGGAAGCAGGCGAAACGAAACATTTTTAAACAATACCCTGCCACCAAAGCTGTGGCTTAATTCTTCCACCGTCAACAAGCTCATGTAATATCGGAATCTCCTGTCTATGAAAATAATTCGCGCTCGACAATTCATTATAACATCAGTAGGCGCAAGTTATCCAGATGATAGACTTGACAGGAGCTTGCGGCCGCAGCGATAAAGTCGGCGGAGCCATAGTCCAAAGTGTAGTCGCAGCCGCTCTTTTGCGTCCTTTCTCCCCGTCATGGGCTTCAACAAAACAACGCTGATATTGTCGTCGGACTTTCGCTGCAGCGCCTTTGTTAGCATCAAGTCGCACGTTTCCTGCAGGTCACTGCCCTTGCCATTCGCCGTACGCAGCAGCGCGGCAATGGATCTGGGCAGAAACCGGTCGTGAAAACCGTCGCTGCTCAACAAAAATAATGTGCCCGGTGCGTAGTAGCCCGAGCGGATGTAAACGTCAGGCCGTTCCCCCATGCCGAGCGAATGAAGCAGCACATTGCGCTTTGGATGACTACGTGCGCGCCGTACGGACATTCGCCCGCGGCGGACTTGGGCCGATACCCATGTGTGATCGCGGGTCAACCGCTTGCATCGGCCTGCCGGCGATAGCCGGTAAATACGGCAATCCCCGACATGTGCTATGAAGTAGACGCCATCGATCAACAACAAGAACGTCAATGTCGTGCCGAGACGGCCGCCGCTGCCCTGCCCCGTTTCGACCAACTCCCGGTGAACGGCAAAAAACCATGCTTCCGCCTCGCGTTCCAATCTTGCCAGACTGTCTCCTGCAGAAAGCAAAGCGGGAGCCTTGGCGTCAAGCCACTCTTTCAACCGACGAATGGCCAACTCGCTGGCTTGTGCGCCGTCCTCCGAGCCGCCCATCCCGTCGGCGAGCGCGGCGGCGGCATACGGAAAGCCTTTCACTGTCTGTCCCACTCGCAGCAGCGAGCGGTCTTCGTTAATTGTACGGAACCATCCCGTGTGCGTGGCGGATCCATATTGAAAATGGACGGCAATCGTCGGTTTCACGCGTCAGAACCCCATTTTAAACGTAAATTCGGTCGATACGATCTTAACTATATCACCTTCCTTCAATCGATGCACCCGGTAAGGCACCAAAGATTCGCCATTGACAGTTGTTCCGTTCCGCGATCCTAAATCTTTGACGGCATAGCCTTCATCATCCTTTACAAATTCGGCATGCAAGCGGGACACGCCCGCTTCCTCATGCACCCAATCCGCACCCGCTCCAGCGCGTCCGATGACGAAGCTATTTTTATGGAGTTGTATTTCCTCCCTGACGCCATTGTGATAAACCTCCAAGTATGCGCTTGAACCGTTCGAAGGCCGTAGCGCCTTGCCTAAAAAGACCGTTGCGTCCTGCGGCGCAAGCAGCGTTGTTCGCATCGCGAGATCCGAGGATTGGGGCTGTACCTCGTAAGGCTGTGACTCTCCATGCGACAATTGGCTGCACCCGGTTGCCGGAGAAAAAATCGGGTCCGGCCCCTTGGGATGTCCTGCATCTGGCATAACCGGATCTCCGGGAGCGGCAAAACTTATTGGCGATGGCGACGCCAAACCGACGCGGCTCATAAAGTTTAAATGGTCCCCGCGATCAGGCTCGGGTAATTTTTCGTTGTTGGGTTCGAAGGACAGACCCGGTGCCCCCTGCTTCGGCACCTCGCTTGAAGTCTTTGCAATTCTGAGAAACAGCACCAATGCTCCCGCCGTGAAGATCAGCGTCAAACCGATACACATCCAGAGCATGGTGTCGCTCGGATCGTCAAAATAAATTTTCCAGACGAAGCACCATGCGAGAACGGTAAGTAAAATAACGAACAGTTGCTTCTTACGGAATTCAGGCCTCGCTTTGGCTGCTGCTTCGGCCATGGACATTCCGGGCTCCGCCGAATGCTGTGGCGAGGACGATACGGGTATCTGTCCGCCAACCGGCTCATACACCGAATACTCGTTGCGTACTGCTCTCGGGGGATCGATAAACGGCTGCTCCGCACTATGATATAACGCAGACTCCGGATGAACGGAAGCTCTGAAAGCATGCTGTGGCGGAGCCGTCATTGCCACGAGTTCCGGTCCTGCGGGTGACGCATGCTGCAAAAGACCGATTTGCTTCAAGAGCAGTTGTTTAAGCTCGGGCAAATTGAAAGCTTCCTCCTGCAAATAACGCATCAGCTCTTGAAATCCACTTCCCTGGAGCTCGGTTACCCGGTGAATCAAACGCGACGCCAAATGTTGAAGATCTGAAGAAACCGATCCCTTTCCCTCCAAATGTTCCTTAGGAATGTAAGTTAAATACAAATCTTGAAAACCGGCTCCGCAATAAATATACTCCTCCTTTAAGACGTATCTGCCGGGTTGGAGCATATATACCTTGCTGTCGTCGAGCACTTCGACAATATGCAGCAGCAGCGTATAATATTGGGCGAGCGAAAGCTTCTCCATTCGCAGCCAGTGGCTGAGCATTCGTTTGCCGGTAATAGCATAATACAGGCATACATCTCCGTTCCTTGCCTCTACCTGAACTTCGAGCAGCCGCGGAATCCGGTTAGCCGAAAGCATATTAACTTGAAAGTTCGAGAGGTCTTGCTGCTTCATCCCGGTCGGGGAAGAAAGTACCATAAAATGACCGTTCCGGTTGTCGAAATCGACTTTCAGGCCGTATAGCTGCTGGTCCAATGCCATTCTCCTTTCCTTTTATTTTCCACTCATCACATTAAACCCCTAATACTTCCCATTGAATGATCGTAATCATAACGCCCGGCAGCACTGCCCACATGAAAGGAAAACGGAGCCGGCCGTCAGATGCAGGATCGGACATTAATACAGACAGCTTGCGGAACGCGGCGAGCTGAATGAACACAAATCCCGCATGGGTCAGCCGTTGAACGCCATCGCTGCGCCATAGCAGCACAAGCAGCGCGATCAGACCGGCACATATGAGTGAGGCTGCCATAGCGTAGAGAGAGAATACCGCCCCGGTAAAGGCTCCCAACGCAGCAAACAGCTTGACATCTCCAGCCCCCACTGCACGAAGTACATATAACGCGAGCATCGGAGCAAAGCCGCAGGCAAGTCCCGCAGCGGAAAACGCCAGTCCGTTCCAACCGGTCGTAGCCAAATGAAAAATCAATCCGGAAATTGCTCCCGTCACGGTAAGCCAATTCGGAATTTTTTGTTTCGTGATATCCGTAACGAACGCAATGGCCAGCATTACCGCAGCAAACCAAATACCCACCATGCTTATCCCCCTATCCATGCGCGCTCCTGCGCTTTTTTTCGAAGTATGACGGTTTTCTTAAAAAAAGGGACTGCGAACGTGTACTCATACTGGGCTTCGATTACAACATAAGCCTTCTCCCGATCGTCAAAGTTTGGAAAATGAAGAGAAGTGACTTTGAATTTACTCCGATCAAGGCTTCCCATATCCGCAAACGATGCAATAATTGGTGTGGCCGCCTCCGCGACCTTCTGTTCGACCTTTTGCTTCACTTCATCCTTTGCCGAGCTGCCAAGCGCCTCCAGCTGTTCTCTTCGCTCTTTTTCCCAAGCGACCAAACGAACCATAGGCTCCGGAATCCATTTACCATAGTCCTCTACGAATTTTTCTGAATCGATGACCGTCTGTCTGGCCGTCTCCAGTTGGGTCACCACGTTACCCAGCCAAGCGCTGGCTCGGTTGTTCTGCCATCGCGCTTGCCCCTGTCGGTACAATAGCTCGACCGGGTACATGTTGGCAGCAATGACTTTGGCCGATTCCGAGACGGCAGACTGCAGTGCCATCTCGGCCAAAGATACGCGAATAAACGCAATCAGCAGCAGAAGAAATGCCAGAAAAAAGGGCATCACGAGCGCCGCTTCAAGAGTGATGCTTCCTCTCTGCTCTTTCGTCCATCGCAACATACTGGCCTCCTAATATGTAAAGTCTGCCGTTTTGGTCATCCGGCAGCGGTTACCGCTTACCTCGCAGCCGGAAAACCCGCTTTTCCCTACCAGCTTCATGACAGCCGGTAAAAACCAAAGCCGATATGAGGTTGAAACACCACCGGAAACATATGTAGTCATTTCATAAAGCTTCTGTTTTGTGTTCAATTCGATCAACGCCTGCATCCGGGACAACAGAACCGATTCACGGCTATGAAGCAGAAGAAATAATCTCAAATAATCTTTATACCCTAGCGTGATTACTCCGCTCAGCTTCTGGGACAGTGGCACCTGCTCGCCTTGAACAAGCTTCATCATGTCCGCTTGTGCCCGAATTGCGCCTTCTGTCACCGCAGCCAGCAAGACGAGAAGCGGTGAACCGGCGGCAAGTACTTCGTTGCGCGGCTCAAGCAGCGCTTCAGTCGTTCCGATCGCCAGCCGTACGGCGAACATCTCCACGTACGCCGAAGAATAATTGCCGCTGCATGTAGTTGACCCGTAAATTAAATATTCAACTTCCTGATTGGTTAATTCATGGCCTGCGGGATTGGACAGCTCTTTGGATGTTTTGGGCCGTCCAAAAGCATCTTTCTCCAAGCCAAGTGTCCGGTAGCTGAATTTGCTGACTGCGAATTCATCGATATAAAACTCGTCCCGCACATCCGTTAGCACCCCTTCCAGTGCTGAAACCAGCTTTAAAGAGCTGGCCCCGGCCTGATCCGGTGTTTTTAAATTAACTGTCGATACGGGAGAAATTGCCCCAGCAGCCTGGTTCATTTCCAAATACGTCTGATAGAAACCTTTGCTGCCCGCCGTCTTCGGATCGCCCTGAAGCTTGCGGTAGCTCTCCTCATACGGATCGACATTCGATACAAGAGAGCAGCTGCCGATCGTTCGCCGAAACTCGTCCAGAATCGGCTGCGCTTTGGCCCTTTGCTCCCGCTTAGCCGCTGCCGTCGCTTTATTTTTGCTCTGACGCTCGGTTTGCGCCTTATTCTGTTTGGCGTACCATTCATCCACTTTCGTTTTGAAGCCGTTCAGTGCCGTTGAGGTCGTAGAATATTTTTGCTTCGTAAACATGAGGTTATCTTCAAGCTGAACCCGTACGCTGGAAAACTGGGCTATCGCCGTTCCTACTCCCGCTTCCCACTGTTCCAGTTCCTGGCGGTCAATTAAATGCACAAAGTTGAAAACATCCTCGGCCTTTAGCTGCTGACCCGAACCGTTTGGCTGCCGATTCTTGCTGATTTCGGCATTCAAGTCATCGTTTGCTTTTTTAGCCAGCTTCATCGCTTCCAAGAACGCATCCTTATGTTTGGAGAGCGCCGCATCATCGAGCGCTGCCTCGCCTTTCAGCAATCCGAGCAGAGCGGCATATTTGGTAAAATCGTCCAACAGCTGTTGGAACTCTGTTACTTTCTGCGCCGCTTCCGACGCTTGACGCTGCAATTCGTTTTTCGTCTGATTTAGCTGCCGGATTGAATCGGCGGCACCTATGCCGCCTTGGATCAAAGACATGATCGAACCGTCGATTTGCTTTATTTGGTCGTTTAGCGCCTTCAGCGTAGCTTGTGCGGACTGCAGCGAGGCCCGTATATTTTCCAGCGTATGGATGCCGATTTTCTCACTTAAGGTATTCAAATCGCGAAGCTGCGTATCGTAATGCGGGTGCAGCACTTCAGATTTTTGACGTATCGCTTGAAATGCTTCCCAAGCTTCGTCCAATCTACGATCGCGTTCCTCCAGCAGCGCTTCCACTTTAACCGCATTTTCGGCGAATTTCGAAGCTTGATTCAATTGGACATCAAGCCCTGTTTTTTTGAATTTGTCGGTCAGTTCAAGCGCATAAATCATCGGAGCCCTGTATTTCATCTCCTCCAATATTTGCTGCTTGAAGATGGTATGGCTGGATAAGGCGAAGATCGATGTCACCTTAGCCGAATCGTCTTCCAGACGCTGATCAATAAAACGGAATTGACCAGAATCCGCAGCACCGGACAAATTGCCGGCTACCGTTTGCTTGAAAATCTCGTCCCCCTTGCTGCCAGTCAGATCCGTACTAAACAATCCATAGGCTGCCAGCTCCGGAGAAAAAGCGGAAAGTGTCGAGCGAACCCCGGATTTTACGGCATTCTCGGCTTCCTTATCCGCTGTCTTCCACCTTGCGACATCGATCAGCAGCCCGCAGAGCAGAAATAAAGGAACAAGAATGATGATCAAATAGATGGATACGGCACCGCTTTGCTCCCTCCACAGCTTTAGCAATCTCCTCAAACATTCACCTCCGGGTTCCTCCACTTCTGTTACTCATGAAACACAACAACAATTCCTTTTTGTTCCAGCTCACGTTTTAACCCTTGGGTCAGCTTCATTTTATCGTTCTTCGAGACCTTGAAAAAATGCCATACCACGCCTCTAATTTCTGTGCCCTTCTTCAGAAGCTCCACGTCTTTTGCCATCTGCTCCCGCAAATTTTTTTCATTAAAGGTGTAATAAGCCTGATGCGCCACACTGGAAGAGTCCAAGGCATCGACAAGCCGGACGGTCTCCGGAGTCAAGTTAACTTTTTTGCTTACCCCACCCACCAAGCCGCGCAAATGCTCTGCAGCTTCACTTTCAGAGGTGATTTTTACCGGTTCTTTGACCGAGGTTTTCGGGTCGACCATCGTTTTCAGCGCATCCTTCGGCTTGATTCGCCCTTGGATTTCGCCGATAAAGGTTCGCGTTAGATCCGTCAGCCTGATCGTTTCGATCGGGTCAATCACGTAAGATTTGGACGAAGCTTCAATATCAGCCTCTTTGCCCCACCATTTCCATGCCAGGGAAGGAACGTGAAACTTTTTTTCCAAGACGACGCGAACGTAGCGCAGAAAACCATAATTCATATAATCAATCTCTCCACGAAGCTGCTCAGGCAGGTTGCCTGCAGCTCGGGAAAGTTTGCCTGCCGGACCGTTTTGACCGGCTGCTTGCCCGGATGAAGGAAGTTGAACGGAAACGGGAGCGATAGGAAGCAGAAAGCTGAACAAATTCATCACATGGTCGTTCGTCAGCCGCCAGTACAAGCCATCCGTTTGCCCCAATCCAACCGATCCGGTGACCGGATCTTTTCTGCTGTTGTCCCAAATATAAGCCGTCCGGTCCGCTGTCAATGCCGCCGTATAATGAACGGAAGCTTGCTGGTAGACAAACAGCGATAAGAAAATAAGCAGCAAAGTCGCGATTAAAATGATCGGCAGCGTCAAGGACGCTTCAATCGTAAATTGACCGGAATGACCGACAAAGAATCGGCGGACCGATATAGCGAACGGCCGTTTATAGATAAATCTCATGAATACTGTCATGTCATCATGCCAAGGTCAGGGCGTACCTAACTTGCTATCATCGATATTTACATTTTTGGAATCCTTTATTTCTTTACTGGCATCGTTAAATAAGCTTTCCATCCACTTTGTGATCCACTTTCGGAAAGCAATCGCAATAATGAGCAGCACCGCAATGATTAACAAAATCTCAAGCGTACCGAGTCCGTCTTCTTCTTTCCAAAACCGATACCACGCCGTTTTCAAAGCTTCCATTCCTTTTTCCTCCTCTATTGTCGCAAGACTATATCTGTTATTCGATCAATTCATCATCATTAAAGCAGGGGCCGCTACCATAACCATGACGACGAAAAATATCATAACCATCGGAAACACCAGCTTGGACGCCGCTTCTTCACCGAGTGTTTTGGCAAGCGCTTTTCGCTTCTCCCACAGGTTGACGGACAGTTCCCTCAAGGCCATTACCAGTTCGTCGCCACCCCGCTTGTAATTCAACAGCAGCGTTGTCGTAAACAGCGAAACCTCCTGCATTGCGCACCGCTTGCTGAAGTCCTCCATCGCTTTGGGAAAGGATACGTTCACCTTAAGGGCGTGAACGGTTTCTTTCAATTCGGTCATTAACGGACTGCCGACAGCCTCTTTTCCATTCGTAATTCGTACCAGGGCCTGCGGTACCGTTTCGCCTGCGCCAACCAGCAGCATCAGTTGGTTCAATACTTCCGGAAGCTCAATTAAGATAGACTGTTTCTTCCGTTTTAGCTCCCCGGCTGCTTGTTTGTACATCAGAAACGGAACAAAAATCGTCAATGGCAGACAATAAACAAGCATCTCGGCTTCTCCGGAAACCAAACCGGCCATGGTGCTCAAAATAATCAGGCCGTAAGCGATAATAAGCGTCTTGGCTGCAAACCATTTCGTTTCCGAGATCGCCGGTTTCGCTCCGTATAGTCCTATCATGACGCGATGTACCTTGCCGAACGGCTCGGATAATCGGTCGGCAACCTTCGTCCGGTCCATAAACCATAAGCTTGCAGGAGCTAGCCAATAGAATGCATCCGAACGTGAAAGACCTCGATCGTCACGGGCCCATGGAGCATACTTTGGAAATCCTGCCCAAGCCGCACCCGCAACGGCGAACAGCTCCAACAGCAATAGCGCGAGCATCCACAAATCGCTTCACACCTTTATATTCATAATTTTTTGCGCCAAGGCAAAGCAGCCGAACAATACCCCAAGCGCACCGGTCATGATAAGCAGACCGCCGCCTTCATACAGCGGTTCCATATAATCCGGCGTCATCCAAGCGAGTGCTGCAATGAGAATGACGGGCGCCACCGTGAGCACTTTGGATTCGAATTTCTTTTGGGCCAATGCCACTTGGATGTCCTGTTCGATATCCAATTTTTCCTGAATAATGACGGCCGTTCGCCGAACGACCTGAACCAGACTGCCGCCCGTCCGCTTGCATATAACGAACACGTCCGCAAACTGGCCGATCTCGTCGATATGGGCCCGACGACTGAAGTCAAGCAGGCATGCTTCCACCGTTTCACCGTTTTGCAGCCGCCAGGTAATCAATTCAAGTTCGCGCACAATCATCGCTCCGGCATCGGGATACAGCAGCCGCAAATCGTCGAGCGCCTCGGTAAAGGATGATTCGATCGAGCGGCCGGCTCCCATGGAAGAGGCCAGCGAAGCAAGCATTTGTTTGAACTGCTGTTTAAGCTGCGCCTTCCTTTTAGCTATGATGGCCTTGCGCCGCATAACGGGATAATAAAATCCGGTTAAGGCAAACAGCCCGGCAATCAACGGATTTTTGTAGAACACCATAGCAATCCCCGCCATGACGGCTGCGCCGCAAAAGACAGCAGAGACCTTTTGTCCCCATGTCAGTTGGTATTCGTTATAATCCGGAAGCTTTGCTTTGGAAGCCGCAGGCGCCGGTTTCGTGCCGAAAGACAACCCCGCAAAGGCGCGCAAACGGCCGAAAGCCGATTTGTTCATGTTTGATATCCTCCCCCTTTCATACCATCCACCTGTTAGATCAAGCCAGCCATCTCCAGCTTCCATGTCCCTGCCAGTTCATTTCCGGTAGGCTCAAGCTGCCCGATGACTTTCCCCTCCGGCGTTTCACCCGTCTCTACGAAACGGTAAAGCGGGTTAAGCTTCACCTCCCCTTCGTCGAACCCGATAACTTCGGTAATTTCCGTCACCCGTCTGGATCGGTCGCGAAGGCGTGTCAAGTGGATCATTACGTCGAGCGCCGATGCGATTTGTTTGCGTACAACTTCGACCGGCAGGCTGGCCCCGCTCAATACCATCGTCTCCAAACGACTCAGCATATCCTGAACCGAATTCGCATGCCCCGTCGATAATGATCCCTCATGCCCAGTATTAAGAGCTGCAAGCATATCCAAAGCTTCCGCCCCTCGGACCTCTCCGACAATGATGCGGTTCGGCCGCATCCGCAGTGATGACCGGATCAAATCTCGAATCGTAATCCCGCCTTTTCCTTCCGTATTCGCATTGCGGGTTTCGAGGCTCACGAGGTTCGGCACGCCGCAAATTTGCAGCTCGGCCGAATCTTCGATCGTGATGACGCGTTCGTCCGGCGGAATATATTGTCCCAGCGCATTGAGAAATGTCGTTTTCCCTGAGCCTGTTCCTCCTCCGATAAACAAATTGTATTTTGCCTTGACGAAGCGAATAAGCTGCTCCGCCGCTTCGCGCGAGAGCGCCTGACGTGCAATCAGATCGTCCAGCGTCATCGGATTTTCCGGAAATTTCCGGATCGTCATCGCCGGACCTTTCAACGCAATCGGCGGGAGGACGACATTGACGCGGGAGCCGTCCGCAAGCCGGGCGTCGACAATCGGAGTCGACTCGTTCACAATCCGGTTGACCCGGCCAACGATCGCCTGAATCGTGTCTTCCAGCTTCTCCCTGCTTTCGAAGCGGATATCCGTCTCAAGTACGTGGCCATCTTTTTCAACGAAGATCTGGTCATGGGAATTGATCATAATTTCAGTAATCGTCCGATCGTCGACGAGAGGTTGGAGCACGTCCAAACCGCGGAATGAATGAAACACCTCTTGCACCAATGTCTGCTTTTGCCCCGCGGTTAAAAATGATTCTCTGGAGTAAGCAAACACGATTTGCTCAATCTGCTCCATGAGCTGCTCGTCCGACAAAGCGTTTCCATAATCCAAGCTGTCCTGTACACGTTGTTTAATCAGCTGCTTTACGGCGACGTCCTTCATCGGTAGTGCGATCCCTCTCCACCGGCTCGCAACAAGCCGGCAGCGGCCAAGGCAAAGGCCGGCGACATCATGTCCTCCACTCGCCCAACGCCCTTCCACTCGGGGACGTAAGGCAGTTCGCTGCGATGTGCAAATCCATACGTTTCAAACCGATTCACCGTCTGTCCGGCATTTTTGTTATGTACGAACCGCACCCGATGCAGCCAGTCTGTCGCTCGCTCCACGGCAGTCCAGCTTCGGAGCAGCTCAGCGTTTTTGCTCAAATGTACGCAGTCATCCAGCAGCAGCCATAAAACGAGGTCAGCCCCTTGAATCGCTTCCCTTGTCACAGCATGCGGCGCCGAGTCCAAATCGATTACGATACGGTCGTACATCCTCGTAGCTTCGATCCCTTGCATAATGTACTTCAGATCGGACGCCTCCATCTCCGCCAGTTCTTTCAGGTGCATCGACGGAGGAATGTAATCGAACTTGCAGTCGGGATGTTTCCTTTTGAGCCCTTCCAACTTAGAAGAAATAAGCGCTGGGGCCGTCTTGGCATAGTATAAAAGCTGAGAAAACGATTCCGCTTCCTCCCCTCCTTGCTGAATATACCAAGCCCGGGATGGGAGCAATTCCAGACCCAAACAGAAGACGCGTTCCCCCTGCTGGGCAAGCTGGTACGCCAAATGAACGGCCGTTACTGTTTTGCCCGCTCCGCCGATGCCCGAATAAACGGCGACCGTCTTTGCTCCCCGGTTCCCCCGCAACGGCTCACCTGCACAAAATTCGTTGTAATGCGCTGTAATACCCGATAATAGCCTGTCCAGTGGCTGGTATTTAAACATAACCGGATATTCGAGCAATCCGCCTTCTCTTGCCGAATTGCTGATCATAACCGTACACCCCGGTTTAAGTCCGAACACGGCGTCAGGCAGCGGCATAAGCGATTCGTGGACCATTATAATCAGCGGTTCCTTGGTTTGCTCTACAAACTTTACTCCTTTGTCCATCGACGTAAAGACGCGTATACTAAACCGCTCCGCATATTCGGACGAGCGAACGTAAGCGGACAGCATCTCGCCAAAATAAGCATCCTCGTCCAACAGCAACAGCATAATTTTAGCCACCGACGGCATCCCCTCCTTCTTATCTTCCTGTGGCATCTCCTTCTACCTCGATCCTTCTTCCCTGCGCTTCCTAGATCACATACTCTCCAGTTCCCCCTTAGAAACACAAAAAAAGCACACACTGACAGGAAATCCATTCCTTAGTCAGCGGTGCTTCCGCTTTTGTAAATATGCAATTAACCGTATTATAGCATAAAAAATGGGAAGCGCAACAGTCCGGGGCAAAAATTACGTTTCCGCTTTGCCTCCCACCTATCTAAACTTCCGCATCGCGCCGTTGTATGGCCGTTTAACGAAGCTCGGGCCTAGTTGCAGCTAGTACCCAGACAACCTTCGGTTTATCATAGCGGTCCATGGTCTGCTCCTGTAAAAACGAGACTTGCCATTCCTGAAACAGCCGTTCCAGCTGCGGACGATCGAAAAAACGTTTGCGCTGCCCATTCCATTCGTAATAATTCGGCTCGATAAGCCTACCTTGTCCGGCGCCGTATTCGAAGTCCCTCGTCGAATTGACCCGGCACCAAAGCTGCCCGCCTGGCTGAAGCACCCGGGAAATGTCTGCGACGATTCTCCCGGTATCGCTCCATGAGAAGTAATGGAGACTTAAATCCGCCACCACAGCCCGCGCCAAACCGTCCGGAAACGGCAGCGGCTGCAGCAAATCAAGCCGCTCCGTTTTAACTTGCGGCACAAGCTCTTGCACCCGCATTAGCGCTTCGGCCGAACGGTCGCAAGCGATGACGGAGTAACCTTTTTCCGTTAAATACAGCGTATCGTTCCCGGCGCCGCAACCAAGATCCAGTATGGGACCGGTCCCGGCAGGATCAAGGTCTCCGATGAACGGCTCCAGCCACAAATCGTACTTGACCTGCTCCGGTCTCAGCTTGGAGAACAAGTCGTTCCAAAAAAACGCATCCGACATCCGCAAAGCTCCTTTCAGCTCGCATTGCCAGAACAGCCAGTTACATTTGCTTCATCAAAAACAGCGTAAGCTCCTCGCGATTGTGAAAAAGCTGCTTCGCTTGCTGCAGCTCCAGCTCTGGAGCCAGATCGCTCACCACTTCGCGAATCGTTTGAAACGCCTTCTTGTGCATCAGCTTCACCGTGATAACAGCCGTTCCACCCGGCTGCAGCGCATCCAGCAGCCCCCGGACTAGCTTGGCCATTTGACGGTGGCTCCAGCTCATGTCGCAAACGAGCAGATCGAATGCATTCGCCGGAAACGAAACCTCATCGGCCTTTTTCTGAAAATACGTAAGCTGCGGATGACGCAGCAGCGTCGCATCCAGCTTGGCCGGGTCGACCGCGGTTACCCGAAGCCCACGCTCCAGCAGCAGCGACGTCCACCCGCCCGGCGCCGCGCCGATATCGAGCGCCGACCGGTACTGGGACAAATCCAAGCCGAAGGCCTGCTCCGCCTCCAACAGCTTGAACTTGGCTCGCGACACTTGTCCCTCTTCCTTACGGAAGCGTATGGCTCCGCCGGACCAATCGGACAAATTGTCCTGCGGCCGGGACAAGCCGAAATACAGCTTGGCTTCCGTAAAATACAGGGAAAGGATCAGGTCCGCATCGCGCGATACCGGATTCGCCTCGAACACCGCTGTCAGCATCTCTTCAACGGAAGAGCGAACCGACGGCAGGGATAGGCCCGCTAAAGCTTCCCCTTCCGCTTTTCTGGCTTGTACCGCTATGTTCATCTGCTTCAGCGACGCTCCCGCAGCGACAAGCATCTCATGAATATGGTGAAGCGCGTGATCGAAAGTACCGTTCCACGGTTGCGTCGCGTCGACCGGCTGCATATGCCGCAGAAATACGGGCTCCTGTGCCAGGATGCGGCCAATCGTATCGCTGCGCTCAAATTCGGATGTGAATACAAACACTTCGCCTGGAACCAGCCATTCAAATTTAACAGACTGATCCAGCAGACGCCGAAGCTCTTCTTGCGCCTGCTGGGCAAATCCCCGGTTGGACGTGCCGATAAATGTCGAGTCGTTCATCACAGCACCTTAATCCAAGGCCGGTCTTCGGACCATTCGATCCGAATCGGCACTTGATACGCCTTTGCTAGATTTTCCTCGGTCAAAACGTCCCGCTTCGCGCCGGAAGCAATAATTTTCCCCTGCTCGATCAGTACAACGTGCGTGAAAAGCGGAACGATCTCTTCGATGTGATGCGTGACATAAATGACCGTCATTTGCTGGCCGCCGAGCACGTTGATATTTTCAAGCAGCCGCTCGCGCTCGTACAAATCGAGACCTGAACAAGGCTCGTCCATAATGAGAATTGATGGATTTGTCATCAAAGCGCGGGCCAGCATCACTTTCTTCCGTTCGCCTTGGGACAGCGTACCAAGGGGCTGATTTGCCAGATGGGCAAGCTTTACCTTATCCAGCATGGCGATCGCCTTCTCGCGGGCCGACTGCGGAATTTCTTCATAAAAGCGCAAGTAACCGAATTCGCCGGTGGCAATCACTTCCCACACCGGGTCCCCGGCATTTAATTTCTCGTACAGCGATTGGCTGATATAGCCGATTTGCTTGCGGACTTCTCGGACGTCGCATTGTCCGTATGTCTTGCCGAGCACTTGTACTTTTCCTCGGGTCGGGAACTCATAGCCGTTCATTAGTTCCAGAACCGTCGTTTTGCCCGAACCGTTCCGGCCGAGCACGACCCAATGCTCCCCTTGACGAATATCGATATTGACCCCGGACAAAATATGCCGGTCTTCGCGGATAAAATGAATATCTTGCAAGGATAAGACCATCGTCATGTTGAACCACAACCTATTCTTTTACAGTTTCGGAAATTTCCATAAGCAGCCCAGAAGGCATCGGACCGTTCGTCAGCCGGACATGCTCCGGCTTGCTCGCGTACAGCAGTTGAAACATTTGCTGACGGCCCGCATCGCTCGACGTATGCAAATAAATGCGCTGCGGAAACAAACCGGCGCTTACCATCGCCCGTACCAATTCCAGTCCGTTGGGCTGTCCCCAGCCCAAGTCGTAGTCGAGCGAAAGCACGTCCACCTCGCACTCCTGCAGCAGCAGCAAGCATTCGTCCACGGTACGAGCAGGCACGAAGCCTTTCGGACAAGCGCGATAATCGTCCAAAAAAACGTGGATCACCCTTCGCTCAGCTCCTTGACGTATCGAATTTCCGAAGCGTGCGTGCTCCCTCGCAGGACAGGCGTTTCCAGCACCGCCGGAAGGTCGGGCATCGACTTGAGCGCAGTCGAGCGCAGCAGCGAAGCGAATCTGGCTTCCCCGATTTCGCCACGGCCGATCATGGCATGCCGATCTTTGTGCGCACCTCGCGGATATACGGAATCGTTCAGATGAATCGCCCGGAGGTCCTGCAAATAACCGGTCGCTGCCGCATGCCGCTCCAGTTCTGGCCATCCGTCCTTGGAGGAGGGCCATAAGCCCGAGGCAAAAGCATGGCACGTGTCGAGGCAAAAGCCGACAAGCCGCGGAAAAGCGCAAAGATTCCGCACTTGCACGAGCTCCTCAAGCGTCGTTCCCATGGAGGTCCCTTCGCCCGCCTGATTCTCGATCAGCAGCAGCGAACGGCCCGTATAGCCGGCAAGCGCTTCATTCATACATTGTATAATATTTTTATAGCCTTGTAACGGGTCTTCCCCTTTATATTTGCCAAAATGGACCACGACGCCGACCGAGCCGCACGCATCTGCAATCTCAAGATCGTTGCGAAGCGAAGCGATCGTCGCCTGACGCAGCTCGCCCGGACCTACGGCAAGATTCGTCGGATAAGGAGTGTGAGCGATGCTGAGCAGGCCGTGCTCGCGGCAAAACCGGGCGCACTGCTCGGCGTCCTGGCGGTTGAACGACTTTACGGTCAAGCTTCGTGGATTTTTGGGGAAATATTGGAACGACTGGGCCCCAAGCTTTACCGCCGTCTTTGCCGCTTCCGCATAACCGCCCCGAATACTGATATGACAGCCGAAACGTATGGTCAACGCCCCCTCACCTCTGACAGACAAGACAGCAAAACGATTTCTTGGACGAAACGTCGCGTCTGGCAATCGGGCTGCCGCAGCGCAAGCAAGGTTCTCCTTCGCGGTCGTAAACCCGGCAACGGCTGTCGAAGCCGCCCGTAAGCGAATCGCCGACGAATAGCGGCATCTCCATGTACCCGCCGCCCTGCGTCGCTTCCGCCAGCACTTCACGCATAGAGCGGTGTAACCGGTGAAGTTCTTCATCAGATAGCGCGTTAGGACGCCGGGACGGCAGGAGACCCGCTTGATAGCAGATTTCATCGCTATAACAGTTGCCGATGCCCGCTAAGACGCTTTGATCGACGAGGTTGCTTTTGAGCGTACCCGCTTTTACTCGCAGACGTTCCGCGAACCGGTCGGGCGTCAGCCCCGGATCGAAAGGCTCGGGACCGAGCTTATTCATCAGCTCATCGACTTCCAATGGATCATGGAGATGCAAATAACCGAGCCGCAGCCCGATAAAAAACAAGTGACGATCTCCGAAGCCGAGCCGGACTTGAACGGACCGGTCGGGCTTCTCCTCCGCCTTTCCGTAGAACATCATGCCTCCGAGCATTAAATGAAGCACCAGAACGTTGCCTGTCGTTAAACGAAACAGCAGATGCTTCGCTCTCCTGTCAATGCGGGAAACGGCCTGACCGATCAGTTCCTGCTCCCATCGCTCGGGCGTCACGTTGATCGATTTTTCCCTTGTTACTTCGGTATCCGTCACAGTCCGACCTATGATTCGCTCGCTTAGCAGCTTACGGTAATTTTCCATTTCGGGCAGCTCAGGCATCGTCATTATTCCTTTCGGATCATGATCTTACCATGTATTTCCAACCCGAAGCGAAATTATACTTACAGCGGCATAGAAAGCTGTTCCGCCGCAGACAGACCGGATTTTCTTTTTCTTGTTGATTGAGGAGCCCGGGAACCAACGGACGCTGCCTCCTGAACCGGAGCTTGGCCGTCTGACCTAGCGGATAGCTTTGCCCGTGTCCGGGCGCTTGACTGCGTCGGCAGTAACGAATCGGACGCTTCTTGCTCAACAGTACTTGTAACACGCCTCACACTAGCGGAAGAGGACGCTTTCCGCCGCAGCCGTTCGATTCGCTTGCGCAGGCTGACGGCTTCGGCATCCTCCTCCCGCTCCTCTTTTCCCTTCGCACGGTTGCCGCTAAGTGTGGACGATTTGCGCTCCCCGCTCCGCTTCAAAGCATCTCGCCGCCAGAGATGGTCCAGCGCTTCCTGAGCATAGGCGAGGGCGCGCTGCCACTGTTTTTCCTTATGCTCGTAGTACATGGACAGCTCGATATACGGCTCCAGCGAAGCCGTTGCACGGCCGCCCTTCAGGTCGATATACCGGCTCCAGAGCGAGCAGGCTTGCGTGTGGCGTCCCCGTCGCTTGCAAAATTGCGCAAGCGGCAGCAGGCACGGTTCTTCGGCAGCAAGCTCGTCCGCAACAAGAAGCTCTTCGGTCAGCGCATTCATCACGGTGTCAGCCATGCCGCTTCGACCGATTTTATCGAGCCACAGGCCGAGCCGAAAGCACTCCTCTAAACCAAACAACCTCGCGTGGGACCAGTCATAGGAACCGTTCAGCAAGCAGGCAAAATGAACGGCCAGGCCCGCCAGCGACAGCACATCCAGCTCGTTATGCACGAACACCCCTTCCAAAACGGAAGGGTCGCGCTGCGCTAAATATTGAAAATAGAGCGTCGGCGCAAGCGAGCCCGGCACATCTTCTTCGCGGTGGACGCCAAGCCGTTCCTCCTCTACTTTGCCTAGTCGGCAGGAGGGCAGCGTATGCTTCCATAAACTGCGGGAAGGATGCAAAAAATCGATGTGCCCCGAAGGCTCGGCGGCCAATTCCATCCGATTCATGATATAGCGGTTTTTGACAATCGGCCAATCGAACGATTTGCCGTTATAAGAGATTAATACCGGATGCGCAGCAAGCTTTTGCTCCAAATAGGCCAGCATCGCCGCCTCTTCGCCGGGGTGCCGGATCAGCATCTGCTCGATATGATATTGATGGCCTTGGTAAAATCCGACTCCCACCATAAACGGCACGTTGCCTGCCCCATGCCCCAGCCCTGTCGTTTCGGTATCCAGAAAGAGCAGCCGTTCGTGGAATGGAGCGGCCGAACGGTTCGCCGCAGCTTTGCCTGCCGCCGGCTCCAGCAGCGCGAACAGTTCCTCCGCGCAAGACGATAAACGGCTCAGCTCATACTGCCCATGACGAACCCCCGCTTCGTACGTGCGGCGGCGGATGACGAAATCGCCCCACTCCGTATGCTCCATGGCCGCACCGACAACCGTCCACTCGTCAAAGTCCGCCGCGGACTCCGGCTTTCTCTCATCGTGAGCCGCCTGGCCCTCTTCGGCCGAGTCTCCCGCAGCCATTTGAATCTTGACTTCTTCCTCGCGTTCCTGCGTACCCGCTATCGACTTTTTGTGCCGCAGCAGCCTTTCCTTGAGCGAGCTCATCGCGAGGCCTCCAGCTGCTTCAGCAGCCCGAGCGACAGCTGCTTCCCGGTCAGCCCGACTTCTTCAATCGGCCCGACACAGGCCGGGCAGCCGCTCAAGCAGCCGCACGACGAAATCAGGCGCTGCGCTTCGGCAAGCAGCTCCCCATGCACTTCGTACAGCCGCTCGCTAAGCCCTACGCCGCCCGGGTAACGGTCGTAGAAAAATATCGTTGGCTGCTTGTTATGCACCGCCTTCACCTGCGGAACGACGCGGATGTCATGCGGGTCGCACATCAAATAAAGCGGCGCGATGTGCACAAGCACGTTCGCCAGCCCCAGCAGCGCAAATTGCATATCGTTCACCGTCATGCCCGCGGCAATCTCGTCGTCGAACGTGAACCAGTAAGAGCTCGTGTGCAGCTCCTCCTCCGGCAGATGAATCGGCCCCGATCCGATATTTTCGTGCGTCCGCAGCTTGATTTTTTTAAAAATCGTCGCCTTCGCATTCACGGTCACTTCGCCGAACTGCCGCTTGAGCCCCCGGTCAATTGCCTCCCGGTGCACGTGCAGCACCTTTAACTGGACGGCCAAACTCGCGTCCGTAAAATAATCGACATCGACCTCGCGTATGTAAGCCTTCTTCTCCTCGTAATCGAGCTTCTCCACCTGATACTGTACGCCCTCGTGGATATAGATCGCTTCCTCGTGAATCAGAGTCGGGGCGCTGAACCGGTCCACCTCGCCGATGACCCGGGCGCCGTTCGTCATATCGATGATAATGAAATTTTCCTGTGCGGCCGACCGCAAGCTGATATCGTGCGCCGGAAACGACTGCTCCATCCAGTGCCACCTGTTTTTGACCCGGTGCAATATTCGTTCCTCCGTCAAAAACTCCAAAATATCATGCAGCGACTCGCCGCCGAATTGCTCATTCTCTTCGAACGGCAGCTCGTAGGCGGCGCATTTGACATGGTCGACCAAGATGATGAGGTTGTCCGGCTCGATCAGCGCCCGCTCCGGCGGACGCTCGAAAAAAAATCTGGGGTTCTGGATCATGTATTGATCCAGCGGATTGCTGCTCGCCACGAGGAACGTGACGGAGCTTTCCTGGCGCCTACCGGCGCGGCCCGACTGCTGCCATGTGCTCGCGATCGTGCCGGGATAGCCGTTCAGCACACACGCCTGCAGCTGCCCGATATCGATCCCGAGCTCCAGCGCGTTTGTGCTGACGACGCCGCGGATCTCTCCGCTGCGCAGCCCCCGCTCGATTTCGCGCCGCAGCTTGGGCAAATACCCGCCGCGGTAACCGCGGATTGATTTCGTGCCCAGCTCGTGGGCGACCAGCTCCTGCAAATAAGTAAGCAAAATTTCGACCCGTACGCGGCTCCGTGCGAAAACGATCGTTTGTATGCCTTGGCGCAGCAGCATCGCGGCGATTTTCCTCGTCTCCAGTACGCTGCTCTTGCGGATGCCAAGCTGCTGATTGACCACAGGAGGATTGTAGAAGACAAAATGCTTCTCTCCCGCGGGCGCGCCGTTGTCGTTGACAAGAGATACGCTCTCGCCGATCAGCCGCTCTGTGTGCTCCCTCGGATTGTCGATCGTCGCCGAAGCGCAAATAAACTGCGGATTCGAGCCGTAAAAGCGGCAAATCCGCTTAAGCCGCCGGATTACGTTGGCCACATGGCTGCCGAACACGCCGCGGTAAGAGTGAACCTCGTCAATGACAATGAACTTTATATTCTCAAACAGCTTCACCCACTTCGTGTGATGCGGCAAAATCGCGGAGTGCAGCATATCCGGGTTCGTCACGACGATGTGCCCGGCATTGCGAATGGCTTGGCGTACGGTCGGCGGCGTATCGCCGTCGTACGTATGGGTTTTGATATCGGCACCCATAATATTCGCCAGCTCTTGGAGCTCGGCCACTTGGTCTTGAGCGAGTGCTTTGGTCGGAAACAAATAGAGCGCACGCGCGCTCTCGTCTTTCAATATGCCCTCCAGCACCGGCAGGTTGTAGCACAGCGTTTTGCCCGAGGCGGTCGGGGTCACAGTCACGACGTGCCGCCCCGCGCTTACTTCGCGGAACGATTGGGCTTGATGCGTATATAATTGTCCGATGCCCCGGGCCAGCAACGCTTCCCGCAGCCCGGAGTGCAAGCCTTCCGGGAATGACTCGTACCGCCCTTCCCGCGGCGGAATCGTATGCCAGTAAGTCACCTGGGACATCAGCTCGGACGACGAGCGGATCAAATCGATCATTTCTTCGATGGAAGAAACCTTGCCAGTCAAACGGTTCATAAGTGCAGCTCCTTTTGACGGTAACGTTCCTTTTATTATATCGAATGCATGTTCGTGTGACAATCTCTTTTCTTAGCGAAGCCGGTCGAACGGGATCGGAATGACGCGCCTAAGCAGTGTTGAAGCTTGAAGAAAGCATGTCGTACCCTACGCTTTCCCGGGAAAGTTTTTCGTTGTAGAGTCGTCTGGTAAAGGGGCAGTTCCATTTTTGAAGAAAAAGGGATGGGGGGGGGGTACTAACATGAGAAACCGGCAAGCGGCAGTCGAGCAGAAAAGCCTTGGCCTGCCGCTCATCGGACTGGCGGGGTCCCGATCGCTCTAAACGCATGGATTAACTTAGAGCACATCGGAGGAATCGTCGTAGTCGAACCTTATGCCGTCGTGCATAGACACCTTATGAATCGAAGCTGAGTTCATGGCCGCGTTTGCGCTCACCTGGAGCTTGCCCAGCACTTCCTGAAACGGCTGGGCCTTGGCGCCGCTTGATTGCGACCGAATGGCAAGCTGCAGTGCCTGCTCGATCACGGCGATATCCTGGCTTGTAAAATCCATTCCGTCAACCTCCCATGCTTGGATGTTTACTGGAACTATTCTAACCGGATCGTTTTTTATTCATACCTCGGAACAAAACCGTAGTTGCCAATTAATGCACGGGCATACAATGCTTCGCAGCTTTGAATACCTGCGGCCCAATCGTTTTTCGTCAAATTCCGACAACAATTCCTCGACCGTTTTTACACATACGGCGGGTCCCACGCTTTTTTCCTCCAGCCGAGCGTTTGACTCACGACCTTAAGATCCCGGTCGAGCGTTACGTCCACCCCGAAGGGCAGCTCGTGATTGTGCCAAAACCGCATATCCCGCCATCGGACCTCATAGCCGTCCTGCCTCTCGGTACAGGTGACATGCACCCGCTGCGCAAAATGCAAAAACGCCCGCACACCATCGACCGCACGTGTCGCCTCTACGGCCATGCCGCCTTCGGTATGTTTGGCATAAATATCTTTGACCGTCAGCTCTTTGCCATGCACGGTCCCCGTATAAAACGCGTCGCTGCTCTCAAGCACAAACTGCCAGCGAAACCAGTGCAGACTCGGGACGACGTGACATATCCCTTCCAGCCCAAGCTGCATTCTTACAGAGCGGACTACGCCCCGGTGATGAAACAGCCGCCCTCCGATATATACAAACGTAAACGAATAAATCCACAAAAACATCCAGCCCGGATTAAGCCCCGTCGTCAGCCATACAATCAAACCTGCCGCATGTGTACCAAACAGCACCGGTTCGAACAACGGGAGCGCATCGAGGTGATGCCAACGCTGCGAGAACGGACGAAAGCACTGCACGCCGTAAGCATTGAGCCAATCCAGAAATACGTGGAAAACGACCGCCGCCAGCGTCCAAGCAAAAACAAGCGGCTCATGCTCCCATACCCCGAATCCCCAAGCGATCGGAACGGACAGCGCCAGCGGCCATAAAAGCATGGCCGGAAGCGAATGCGTAATTCCCCGATGCACCCGGATATAAGCGGCATAGCCCCGAACCCGGGCAACCGTATCGAAATCCGGCGCATGGGAACCAATCAACGTGGCCGCCAGCACCGCGTGCAGCAGCGCCGGATGTTGAGCCACTTCAGGTTGAAGCATAGCCAGACCGGCCAATGTAGCGCCAAACAACAGATGACTTCCGGTATCCATGCAGCTATACGCCTCCTTTGCTTGTCACGCCGTATGCGTCTTCTGCCGCTCTCGCTCTGTATGAGCCCCTGCTCCGCCACCTTGCTCGGTTTCCCAGCGTTCCTCGGTATTAAACCAATAGAACCACTGTTCGGGCCGCTCCCGAATGACCCGTTCCATGAAACGGTTCAGCACATTCGTTGCCTCGGTCCGCGTCGCTCGCGTGAACGAAGAAGAAAGGTACAGCGGGGCTTCGAACCGCATCCGATGTACCCATCCGCGCTCGCGCCATCCACTGAATGGAATAATGGGCACCCGCTGCTCGATCGATAGGGTCGAAGCACCCTCGGGTGTGCGCGTCATCCGGCCGAAGAAACGAGCGGGCGGAAACGTCGGACGCCAGAAATCCCCCAGCAAAAAGACGACGCCCCCCGCCTGCAAATGCTTCCGCAGCTTACGAAGCAGCTCCAGCGGCGGCGTATTGTCATAATCGAGCCCCGGACAGTCCATGTCCAGAAATTTCAAATAGAGCGGCCGCAGCTCCGGACTTCCGCCGGTGGCAACGGTAAGGCACGAATACTTCCGGCACAAATACCAATAGTAGTAAAAAAAGTTACCTGCATGCGGCGTATATACAATCGCACCGCGGCCTAGACGTAGCGCCTCTTCCAGGTGCGTTTCCCCTTCCGTCCGGAACCGCCATTTCTCGCTGCCAGGCAACCGGTGCGATTCCAGCAAAATTTCATATAGCGCGAAGACGACATTTTCGGTATAGCGAAACGCAGCCTTTCTGATCTCCTGGGCCGAACGCTCCGGCAGCAGTTCCTTCATGTTCCCCTGCACCTTGCGTCTCAAGGCCTGACCGGCGCAGCCATACAGCAGCAGAGCCGCCATTCTGCACAGCGCGGCCATCACGCTTCTCGGCAGCGGACCGCACCGCCGTGTCCAACGCTCGCACGCCTGCCGGTCCGCGCTCACTTTGGCAATCCATTCGTACAAGCTCCCAGCCCCCTACCCGTTTAAGAAATGCTTCTTGTATCTGCGGGTGATCCGTTCCTTTTCCAGCACGATAAAGAAGTCTACCGTATCGAACAGACTGTCGTACGCCGGGTCGCCACCAATCTCCGCCCCAAGCCATTGATAGCCCTTCATCAGAGGAGGCAGCCTGCGGAAGATTTCTTTCTCGGTCAACTCCGATTCGACCACGTTCAGCCCCCGAATCCGGTGCGTTTCCAACGGACGGATGCCGTACCGCTCCGTAATGACCTGCTTGCTGCGAAGCATCGTATAGAGCAGATTCAGCTCCTCCAAATTCGGGAGACGCAAACTGGCGCAGCCGATCAAATAGCGGTAATTCAGCTCGGTCATATACGCAGCAATGCCCTCCCACAGCATTTGAATCGCCCTGCTTCCGCGGTAGGCCGGTGCAATACAGCTTCTCCCGAGCTCCAGTGTCTGGCGCTTCAGCGAATCGAACGCGTGCAGGTCGAATTCGGTTTCCGAGTAGAATCCGATGCCCGAGGTCGCCCGCTCTCCCGGCAGCAGCCGGTACGTGCCGACAACCTCTCCCGTGATTAGATCTTTGACGATCAGATGGTCGCAATAAGCATCGTAGATATCCCGCTCCAATCCGTTCTCGGTTCGCATTCTCATGTTCTTCTCTTCTTCCACAAAAACCTGATACCTCAGACGCAGTGCCTGCTCCACTTCAAAGTCGGTTTCTGCCAGCTTGACGGTCAAGATGGACGGCTCGCTTGCGACTTGACTTGCTGCTTGTCGGATCATCGTCAACACGCCTTTCTCCAAGTAAAGGTTGATGGGATGAAAGATACAGCTTTAGGGTAACAGACGATTATTAGGATAGCGTTTTCGCGGTGTAAAGCTTTTGTAAGGCTTCGCCGGGCTTCAGACATAAAAAAGAACCGTTCGGCAGAACGGCTCCATCATAGTAAGAGACTCTATTTTCTTTAGTCATGCGACTTGGACGTTACCTCAACCACCAATACAGCGGAATAAAAAGCAACGATGTCAAAATCGCCGCAGCGCCCATCGCAAAGCCGCTGACGCTGCCCGCCAGCTCCGAATCGCGGATGATCCGCGCCGTGCCGATGCCGTGCGACGAAGTGCCGATGGCGGTGCCGATCGAGATGTCGTCGCGCACGCCCGCCAGCCGCAGCAGCCCCGGTCCGAACATGCTTCCGATCAAGCCTGTCAGAACAGTCAGCACAGCGGTCAGTTCGGGAATCCCTCCCGCTTGCCGTGAAATCTCAAGCGCAATCGGCGAAGTGACCGATTTGGGCATCATGGTCACAAGCAGTTCGCGACTGCCTCCCAGCACCCATACGAGTCCGGCAGCCAGCAGCAGTGCGCTGATTGAACCTGCAGTAATGCCCGCAGCGATCGGCAGCAGAGCATTGCGGATGCGCTGCGCGTTTTTGTACAGCGGGATGCCAAGTGCTACCGTCGCGGGACCGAGCAGGAACACAATATAGTCCCCGCCTTTTCGGTACGCTTCGTAAGGCACATTCGTGGCGAGCAGGAAGGCGATCACTAGCGCCGAGCACGTCAGCAGCGGATGAAGCGCTTTCCAGCGCTGCTGCAGCGCGAGCGCAAACACATAAGCCAGCACCGTCAGAGCGATGCCGAACAGCGGCTGCTCCGTCCATTCACGGAACGTCATGACGACGGTCCCCCTCCTTCCGTGCGCGTCCGCCGCCAAGGAGCTTAGCTGTCCATCCTGTTACGAGCAGCACCCCGAACGTGCTGGCAAACAAGCTGATCAGGATGGTCATTGCCTGCTCCCCGATCCAAGAAAAAAACACCATCGTCCCAACGACAATCGGCGCAAAGAGCAGCAGCATATGCTTGATCAAAAAGCTGCCGGCCTCCTCTACCCATTCCACCTTAACCCATTTTAGAAACAGACTGGCCGTAAACAAAATCAAACCGATGACGTTTGCCGGAAGCGGAAGCTTCAAGCTGAGCTGCAGGATCGTTCCCAACAAATAAAAACCGAGCAAGATAGCAAAACCGCGCATCAGGAGCCGCCTCCCCTCTCCCCAAAAATATCAGCCCGTTTTCCGCTAGTATGCCAAAGATGATACTTTCATGCATATTCCGGCGCGGACAGTGGCACCGTAAAGATGGTGCGCTATCCAAGCGCCATACTTTTACAATGAAGGAGTTTGATGGAATTATGGCTAAACCGGACAACCGTGCCGACAACGTGGAGCATTTGCAAAACAGCATCGACCACACGATTGAAAACCTGAACGAAGCCGAAGATTATTTGAGCGAGCACGCCGATGAAATCAGCCCGCAGGAGCGGGAGCAAATCGAGTCCAAAAACGAACGCCGCCGCGAAAGCTTGGACGCCTTCCGTTCGGAAATTAAGGACGAAGCCGAAAATCAACAATAATTGCAGCCCGTCAACAGGGCATGATACAAAAACCTCCGGTTCCTTGCAGACATCTCGTAAGGAACGGAGGTTTTTGTCATAGCGGCGATGCGGTACGGACCACACTTACAGCGGAGCCGCTTCACCGGCAGCTGGAGACGTTTTTCGCGCCGGAATGTCCAAACGAAAATGATCGTGCGCAAGATAAGTTTCATCATGGACCGAACGCGCTTCTTCCCGCAGCCGCTCAACCTCCGCGTCCTGATACCGTGAGCTGATATGGGTTAAAACCAACATTTTGGCCCCAGCCTCCTGAGCCGTCCGAGCCGCATCCATTGCTGTAGAATGATCATATTGCACCGCAAGCTCCTTACGGTCCTCCGCAAAGGTCGCTTCATGCACCAGCACATCCGCCTGGCGGGCAAGCGTGACGGCATGTTCGCAAGGCTGAGTATCGCCAAGGATTGTCACGATCCGGCCGGGAACCGGAGGACCGATAAACCGGCTGGCTTCAAGCACCGTGCCGTCCTCCAGCGTAACGGCTTCGCCGTTTTTGATTTTGCCGTACAGCGGTCCTGAAGCGATGCCGAGCTCCTTCAACTTCGCCGCATCAAGCTTCCCCTTCTGCGGCTTTTCTTCGATCCGATAGCCGTAGCTGTCGACTCGGTGAACCAGCGGAGCAGCTTTCACGATGAACTGCTCATCCTCGTACAGCACGAACTCCGCCTTCTCTTCGAACTCCACAATTTTCGTCTCGTAGCCGAGATGGGAATCGCTGATCCGAAGCGCCGTTTCTACAAACTCCCGGATGCCTACCGGCCCGTAAATCGTAAACGGGGTATCCCCCCCTTGATAAGAACGGCTCGACATGAGCCCTGGAAGGCCGTAGATGTGGTCGCCGTGCAGATGGGTAATAAACAGCTTTTCCAGCTTGCTGATTTTGACCGGCGCCCGTAATATTTGGTGCTGCGTCCCTTCCCCGCAGTCGAACATCCAATAAACATTCCGTTCCGCAAGCAGATTTAACATGACGGAGGTGACGTTCCGCTCTTTGGAAGGCATACCGGCACCTGTCCCGAGAAAATACAGCTCCAAGCTCCATCGACCCCATTTCTATCGTTCCGATTGGTAAGAAAGCTTACACACCTTCGTACTTTGGTGAGACAAGCTTTTCTTTTCTTTAAACAAAAGAGTGGAGCGACCAAGGCCCCACCCTGTTATAGCATACCCAAAAAACGGTTATGCGTTGAAATAACGAGCCTGCGGATGCGCAAACACGATAGCCGAGACGGATGCCTCCGGCTCCATCATGCTGCCTTCCGTCAAATGAACGCCGATATCCTCCGGCTTCATCAAAGCAAATAGCTGCTGCTGATCGTCAAGGTTCGGACACGCCGGATAGCCGAACGAGAACCGCTGCCCGCGGTACTTGGCTCCGAAGCGCTCCTGCATCGACATATCGGCCGGGTCCGGGAAGCCCCAAACGTCGCGCATCATTTGGTGTATACGCTCGGCGAACCCTTCCGCAGTCTCAAGAGCCGCCGCTTGAAGCGCATGAGACCGCAGATAGTCGCCTTTCTCCCGCCACTCGGCCGCCAGATTGCTGACGCCATGACCGGCTGTCACAACGAGGAAGCCGACATAATCCATGATTCCACTGTCTACCGGCTTGAGATAGTCAGCCAGACACAAGTACGGCTCCTTCTCCTGCCGTGGGAACGTAAACTTCTGAAGCACCTTGGTATGATCCTCGGGATCGTAGACGAGCACATCGTTGCCGTCAGACTGCGCCGGGAAGAAACGGTACATGCCGTGCGCTTGAAGGATGCCGTTTTTCTGTGCCTCCGCCAGCAGTTCGTCTACGGTTTCTTTAAGCTGCAGCGCCTTCGGATCTTTGTCAGCCAGCAATTGCTCGACTTTCCCCTTCAAGCCAAGATGATGCCCGAGCAGCATCTGCATGTTGATATACGGGATCAGGTGGCTTATCGGGTAATCGCGCAGCACGCGGCGCTCCAAGCTCGGCGGCACCTGCACCGGAACGCTCCGGTCCACCGACGACGTTCTGACGCGGGTCAAGGCCGGCATTTGCTCTTCTTTGCGGCCGGATTCCTTGACATCGGATTCCATGCTGTCCCGAAGCTCCCGTACAAGCTGCTGCCGCTGCTCGGGGTCGCTCAGCTTGTTCGCAATATCCAGCCCGTCCATCGCGTCTTTGGCATATAATACCAAACCGTCATACTCCGGCGCAATGCGCGTCTTGGTGAACTTCCGGGTCAGCGCCGCGCCGCCCACCAGAATCGGCACGTCGATACCGGCCGTCTTCAAGTCCTGCGCCGTAACGATCATTTGCTGCGCCGATTTGACGAGCAGCCCGGACAGCCCGATCGCATCCGGCCGCTCCTTGCGGTATGCATCGATCAACTGCTCCGGCGGCACTTTAATGCCCAGGTTGACGATCTGGTAGCCGTTGTTGGATAAAATGATTTCGACCAAGTTTTTGCCGATATCATGCACGTCGCCTTTGACCGTGGCCAAAATGATTTTTCCTTTCACGGCACTTTCCGATTTTTCCATGAACGGTTCCAAATAAGCAACGGACGCCTTCATGACCTCGGCGCTTTGCAGCACCTCCGCTACGATCAGCTCGTTATTATTGAACAGCCGGCCGACTTCCTCCATACCTTTCATCAGCGGACCGTTAATAATATCGAGCGGTTTGTATTTTTGCAGCGCTACGTCCAAATCCGCGATCAGTCCGTCCTTCGTGCCTTCGACAACGTAAGAGGCTAGCCGCTCTTCCAGCGTTAAGTTCGAAATTTTTTCCTTCTTCTCGACCTTCTTCGTACGGAAGTGCGCTACGAATTCGGCCAGTGTTTCGTCGTTAGTATCATAGATCAGGCTTTCGGCAAGACGGCGCTCTTCTTCCGGTATGGACGCATAGCGCTCCAGCTTTTCCGTATTGACAATCGCATAGTCCAGTCCGGCTTTCGTACAATGGTACAAAAAGACGGCGTTCAGCACCTCGCGGCCCGCCTCCGGCAAACCGAACGACACGTTGCTGAGACCAAGAATCGTCTCGGTGTCAGGCATCGCTTCTTTAATTAACCGGATTCCTTCGATCGTCTCCTTGGCCGAGCCGATATATTGCTGATCTCCCGTTCCGACCGGGAAAACGAGCGGGTCAAAAATAATATCGTTCGGATGCATGCCGTACTTGTTGACCAGCAAATCATAGGAGCGCTTGGCTACTTCCAGCTTGTCTTTGGCCGTAATGGCCTGCCCCCGCTCGTCAATCGTACCGACGACAGCGGCCGCGCCGTATTTATGAATAAGCGGTACGACCGTCTCGAACTTCTCTTCCCCGTCCTCCAGGTTGATGGAGTTGATGATCGCTTTCCCCTGCGAATATTTGAGCCCCAGCTCGATTACCCGATAATCCGTGGAATCGAGCATAAGCGGAACTTTCACTTTTTTGACGACAAGCTCCAGAAACTGCTGCATATCGCTCATTTCATCGCGGTCCGGGTCCTGCAGACAGACGTCGATGACATGCGCGCCGCCTTTCACCTGCGCCCGGGCAATCTCGGATGCTTCCTCATACTTGCCTTCGGCAATAAGCCGCTTGAACTTCCGCGATCCGAGAACGTTCGTCCGCTCCCCGACCATGTAAGGACGGTTCGCATCTTCAATGTAGACCGTCTCGATGCCGGATACCGCGGGCGGATGCTCTCCCCGGTGGCTGCGCGGCTGGTACTGGCCCAGCGTTTCGGCCATCGCGCGGATATGATCCGGCGTCGTTCCGCAGCATCCGCCGGCAATGTTCAGCCAGCCCTGCTCGGCAAAGCCTGCCAGCTTCTTGGCAAGCGATTCCGGCGACTCGTGGTACTCTCCGTTCTCGTCCGGCAGACCGGCGTTCGGATAGCAGCTTACCGCCGTCCCTGCAATATCCGCCAACGTCCGGATATGGTCGCGCATAAATTCCGGTCCTGTAGCGCAATTCAGACCGACCGAAATCGGTTCGAGATGCTCAAGCGAAATATAGAACGACTCGATATTTTGACCCGCCAGCGTCGTGCCCATCGGCTCGATCGTACCGGAAATCATGAGCGGCAGCTTGCGGCCTTCCGTCTCAAACGCTTTGCGGATGCCGATGCTGCCGGCTTTGACGTTCAGCGTATCCTGCGACGTTTCGAGCAGCAGCGCGTCCACGCCCGCTTCCATCAACGCCAGCGCCTGTTCGTAGTAGCTGTCCACGAGTTCGTCGAAGGTGACTCCGCCGGTTACGGAAAGCGTCTTCGTCGTCGGTCCCATTGCACCGATAACGTATCTCGGCCATTCCGGGGTACTATATTTTTCAGCCGCTTCGACGGCCAGCTTGGCCGCTGCCAGGTTAAGCTCCCGCGCCCGGTCCTGTAGATCATATTCTGCCAGTACGACGCTTGTTGCGCCGAACGTATTCGTCTCTACCATATCGGCACCGGCCGCAAAATACGCTTCATGGATTTTACGGATGACGTCAGGCCGGGTTACCACCAAAATTTCGTTGCAGCCATCCAACTCGTCGCCGCCGAAATCGTCTGCGGTTAAATTCTCCTGTTGGATCATTGTTCCCATGGCGCCGTCTAAAATCATAATTTTTTTCTGTAATTGCTCCTGCAATAAAGGCTTGCTCATCCGTGATCCCCTTTCACCCTGCCGCCCCGCTCCATTCTGTCATGGGGTCGGATACTCTTGCAGCCGATCTATGACTCTCGCACCGCACTGCGCATGATACTCACAAATTATGTAACCTTAAGTGTATCAGAAACGATACATGTTGAAAAGCAATTGTGACAAATTTCAGCACTTATCTAATGAATCCTATCGGATTTATATACATTATACATCGACAGATGCGTCCCCTTCCACTATAATAAGAAGCAGAAGTCACGAATTCAAGAAGGAAGAGGGAGAACTATGGCAGAAATTCGCATTCGCAACACCAACGAGCGCATCTCGGGCGAAGCCAACGTGAAAGCATTTTTGGATAAGCAAGAGGTGCTTTATGAGCATTGGAACGCCGATAAACTGCCCGCAGAGCTTCAAGGGAAGTTTTCGTTGACGGACGAGGAAAAATCGCAGATTTTGGCTACCTTCGATGAAGAAATCCGCGATCTGGCTAGCCGCCGCGGCTACCAGACTTGGGACATCGTCGCGCTGTCCGACGCTACCCCGAATTTGGATGAACTGCTCAAAAAATTCGAACAAGTGCATACGCATACGGAAGATGAAGTTCGCGCCATCACGGCCGGCAAAGGAATTTTCATCATTAAGGGGACCGACGATGTCGGCTATTTTGACGTTGAACTGGAAGCAGGCGACGTGATCTCGGTTCCGGAGCACAAGCCGCACTTCTTCACCTTGATGGAAAACCGTCAAATCGTAGCCGTTCGTCTGTTCATCGAAACCGAGGGCTGGATCGCACACCCGTTCGAAGACCCAACTTTCCAAAAGGCGTAAGTGGAACTTTTAAATAAATGAACACTCAAGCAGCAAGCCCCTTGTCAAAGGCGGCTTGTTTTATTTTTAGCGCAATAAAAAACCCACCATTATGAAATGGCGGGCTATTCGACTAGGCAAAATGAGTGCTGATCCTAAGCTTCCAGAGAATCGATGATCTTCTGAATATCCCGGAGGCTCGTAATTTCGTGTGCCGGAGTAATCTCGTCTGCTAACGGGAGCCCATGGCGGTTAATCCACATATTCCGCATCCCGATCGAGTTGGAACCCAAAATGTCCGTTGTCAGCTTGTCCCCGATCATGACGCCTTCCTCGGCCGAAATGCCAAGCAGCTGCATCGCATGCTCGAAAATCGAAACTGCCGGCTTTCCTTCGCCAAACTCGCCGGAAATCACGATATAATCGAAATAAGGAGCAAGCTGCGGGACGCCCGCCAATTTCTCTTTTTGCAGATCAGGCGAACCGTTCGTAAGCAGAAGCAGCTTATACTTCCCTTTCAGTTGATCCAACACCTCGAACGTCTCTTCGTAAACGATCGGACGGTTTCTTCGCTCGGCCGGAAACATCTCCGCCAGCTTCAATCCCAGCGCGGCATCCTCTATCCCCAGAGCCTTTAAGCCGCGGGTCCACGAATCCCGCTGATAGGTCGGGGCCAACGATTGAAGCTTTCGGAATTCTTCCTGCTCTCCTTCGACAAACCGGGCCCACAGCCCTTCAAACGGATTAATTCCGATTTTTTTGGTAAACGGGAACGTCTCGAACGATTCGTACAATGCCCGCGCTTCACGTCTTACCGCTTCCTCAAGTTGGGCAGGATCGATCTCGTAATGCTTGGCGGCCTCGCTGCAGGTCGCCTGAAACGCTTCTTTCACGCTGCGCTCGTCCCAGAGCAGCGTATCGTCCAAATCAAAAAGCACCGCTTTGATTGCCATAAGCCGGATTCCTCTTTCTCTCCAGTGATGTCGGTTCTATCTTAAGATTCTTGCTTAAATGCCACTTGATTTTTTTGAGCAAACTCTTGAAGCTTTTCCTTCGCCGCGTCTACGGGGAATTGATGATAAAATTTCGTGTATCCCCAGCGGGCGCCTTTCGGCTTTAAGGTAATAAAGATCGAATCCTTCGTCACGGAAATTTCGTCGATCATATCCGCACTCATGGTCCGGTCTCCACCGAAGCGACGTGAGGTAAGCGAGTCCGAGCCTATTTTCAATAGCGGCCGACGGACCCAATAAATCAACAGCGCAAGGACAATGTAGCTCGCGCCCGTGAACCAGTACATCTGATCCTGTCCTGCTTGACCACGGAATATGATGAAGCAGAAGATCCCGGTGGCGACCAGGATCATCGGAAGAAACCAGCTGCGTCCTTTGAAGGTAACAGAATTGTCGGACGCGCTTGATTCCGCAATCGTTTCCTTGCCGCTCTTTTTGCGCTGAATGTTGGTTACTTTCGTATTTTTGCGAACCATGCGTTCCCATTTCCGTGACATAGCTGAGCCCCTTTATCCATTCTTTCTACACTTACCGTAAACTCGCTGATCCCGACCGATTTCGTCAGCCGGTACGTCTAAATACGCCAAAAAGTTGGAGCATCCAATATACCGCGCTTTTCCAGCGGCTACTAGATCGTCCAACGTATCGTGCGTATCTCAATTGGATTTAACTCCAATCCCGGACTTGAACTCTGAAACAGACGATGTCGTTCCGTGCGCCCGGAAACGCTGTATCCGTGAAGCAAGTCTCCTCCTTACTTCTTCTCGTCCTCATCCACGAATTTAATGTTGTCCAGTTGAGAACGCAAGGAGGATTTAAAAGAATCGATGTACTTTTTCCTCAGTGCGTTGCGCTCATCCATTTCTTCTTCCGTCAATCCTTCGGCTTTCGCCTTGCGGGCCAACTCGTTGATCCGCTTAACGGTTACGTCGTGCTCCGATTCAATCATGCTTGTCCTCCCGGTATTGTTAGGTCTCCGTTCGTGCATCTACGAACGATAAGAGCTTCATATCAAATTATACTTTGACATTACCGGATTTGAAAGTCAAGAGATAGAGCCGAAGCCTTGCGGAAGAAATTCAGGAAAACCTAAAACGGCTATGTATTATGGAAGCAGCACTTTTTGCCCTTCGTGAATCGTTACGTTCTTCAAGTTGTTCAACTTCCTTATCTGAAAGACGTACTCTCTCAGGTCTTCTCCTTTGGTCGCGTGTGAAGAAGCAATACTCCACAACGTATCGCCTTGAGTTACAACTACGTAAGCTTGAGCGGATACGGTGCTTTTGGCATAAGCGTCATCGTTCACTACCCAAGCGGATACGGTACCTCCGACAAAGAGCAGCAGCATTACCGATATAACAAAAACCATAACTCGCACATATGTTCGGTTTTTTTTCATTTTGCAAGCGGGATCTATAGAGACGGCAGCCGAATTACGATTGTATTGAGCTAGCATTTGACTGTTCTGATACATGAATATCATCCCCCAAACATTTGTTCTGTTCTGAATTTAACACGAACAAATGTTTGTGTCAATCCATTTTTTCGAACTTATGTTTGTACGAACTCCGGTTCTGTGTTATACTCCTAAGTAATGATTACCAAAAATGGAGTGATTCATATGGGCAAGATATCCACTCGCCAGCAAGCTATTCTAGAGTTCATCAAGAACGAGGTCAAAGATAAAGGGTATCCTCCGTCCGTTCGGGAAATCGGCGAAGCGGTCGGTCTTGCTTCCAGCTCGACGGTACACGGTCATTTGGAACGGCTGGAAAAGAAAGGGCTGATCCGGCGCGATCCTACGAAACCCAGAGCCATTGAGATTTTGGACGGCACGACTGGCGACGGCGCATTCGCAGTATCGGTTTCTCGTGTCCCGCTGATCGGACGAGTTACAGCCGGCCTACCGATTACCGCGACAGAGAACATTGAGGACTACTTCCCGCTTCCGAGCAACTTCGTCGGAGACCATAACGTCTTCATGTTGAGCGTCATCGGTGAAAGTATGATCGACGCAGGCATCCGCAACGGGGACTTTGTCATCGTTCGCCAGCAGCAAACGGCCAACAACGGCGAGATCGTGGTCGCTATGACCGAGGACGACGAAGCGACGGTCAAAACGTTCTATAAAGAAAAGGACCACATCCGCCTTCAACCGGAAAACCCGACGATGGAGCCGCTCCGTCTGAAGAACGTATCGATTCTCGGCAAAGTCATTGGCGTATTCCGCAATGTTCATTAATCTTATTCCTACGCAATCAAAATCAAGACTCCTGATCATCAGGGAGTCTTTTTTGCGTCTACCGGGCGTCCCGGCCTATTATCAAACCCCTAACTTCCATTATCTCTATCATGGACAACTCGGAGAATCGGCATACCGTGAATTTGCTGAAGCTGGCGCTCGAACAAATTATCCAAATGTCCGAGATCAAAGAAGCTTGTGCCATGGATGAGGTTCTCGGGTGCATACACCTAAACGCACAAAAGCCTCTCATCATGGCTACACCATCATGAGAGGCTGCTGCTAATGCCCGCTAAGTATTAATAAAGGGTCAAATACTGATCGCGTTCCCAAGCATGTACTTGAGTCCGGTAGATGTCCCACTCGATTTCTTTGAGCTCGACGAAGTGCGCGAGAGCATGATCGCCGAGCGCGTCGCAGATCACGTCGTCACGAAGCAGCTCATCGAGCGCTTGCTTCAGGTCAACCGGCAGGCTAGGGATGCCCTGCTCTTCCCGCTCCTCTTCGGACATCACATAGATATTCCGGTCGGTCGGAGGCGGCAGCTGCATTTTGTTCTTGATGCCGTCGAGCCCTGCTTTAAGCATAACGGCAAGCGCAAGATACGGGTTTGCCGCCGGGTCCGGGTTGCGCACTTCCACGCGCGTGCTGAGACCGCGTGAAGCCGGAATACGGATCATCGGGCTGCGGTTGCTGGCCGACCACGCTACGTAGCAAGGCGCCTCATAGCCGGGCACCAGACGTTTGTAGGAGTTAACCGTCGGGTTCGTAATGGCCGCAAAAGCGCGGGCATGACGCAAAATACCTGCCATGTACTGTCTGGCTAACGTGCTCAGACCCAGCTTGTCGCTTTCGTCGTAGAACGCGTTCTCTTTGCCGCGGAACAGCGATTGGTGGCAGTGCATTCCGGAGCCGTTCACGCCAAACAGAGGTTTCGGCATAAAGGTGGCATGCAGGCCATGCTGTCTCGCGATCGTTTTGACAACGAGCTTGAACGTTTGAATCTGGTCGGCCGCTTTGATAGCGTCCGCATATTTAAAATCAATTTCGTGCTGGCCCGGAGCCACCTCATGGTGAGACGCTTCGATTTCGAAGCCCATCTCCTCCAGCGTCAGTACGATTTCGCGGCGGCAGTTTTCTCCCAAGTCCGTCGGAGCGAGATCGAAATAACCGCCTTGGTCGTTGAGTTCCATCGTTGGGTTGCCTTTTTCGTCGGTTTTGAACAGGAAAAACTCCGGCTCCGGACCGACATTCATCGAGCTGTAGCCCATTTCCTCGGCTTCCTTCAGCACCGATTTCAGAATGCCGCGCGGATCGCCCGGGAACGGCCGGCCGTCCGGCAGGTACACATCGCAAATCATGCGGGCAACGCGGTCTTCCGTCACCCACGGAAAGACGACCCAAGTACTCAGATCCGGGTATAAGTACATATCGGATTCTTCGATACGAACGTAGCCTTCGATGGAAGAACCGTCGAACATCATTTTGTTGTCGAGAGCTTTCTCCAGCTGACTCACAGGAATTTCCACGTTTTTAATCGTACCGAGCAGGTCGGTAAATTGCAGGCGGATGAATCTTACATTTTCTTCCTTAGCGATGCGCAGAATGTCTTCCTTGGTGTATTGTTTATCCGTCACTGTACGATCTCCTCCTTAAACTATGAGACAAATTAACGGAGCGTTGTCCGGACAGGCGCGAAAGCGCTACCGGAACAGGCCCCGGCACAGCCTTACTTGCGGAAAAAGCGGGATAATTCGCCCTGAATCAGCGATACCTGATTCGGACGCTTGCCGCCGCCCAATAACTGCTGCTTAAGCATTCGGTGCAGCTGCGTGTCGGTCAGCTCCCGACGCTTGACCTCGGTTTGCTCGTTCAAGACGGTCGCTTCCTCGGAGTTTTTATCGACCGGCAGCAGCACCTGCTTGATCCCCGCGATGTTGACTCCCTTTTCAATCAAGTCTTTAATCTCGAGCAGTCTCTCGACGTCGTTGAACGAATACAACCGCTGGTTACCTCCCGTTCGGGCCGGGATCACAAGCTCGTGCTGTTCGTAGTACCGGATTTGCCGCGCGGTTAAATCGGTCAGCTTCATTACGATGCCGATGGGAAAAAGCGCCATATTCCTGCGGATATCATCACTCATGAACATCACTCCTAAGCACTTAGAACCTTACTGTTATTGTAACCTTGTTCAAAAAACGTGTCAAGTCATGTAAGGTTTTTGCCTTATGTCAACCCATATTACAGTATATTTTCTCACAAAAAATACGCGGATGACCTGCATCCGCGCATCGAATTACAGACAAACGATGTTATGATAGCAGTCCGCGGTCCATCATATTTTGGATCGCGGTCAGTACGCCCATTTTGCAATGCGAATACGTTAACCCGCCTTGCATATAGGCGATGTACGGCTCCCGGATCGGCGCATCCGCGGAAAGCTCCAGACTTCCTCCCTGGATGAACGTGCCTGCAGCCATAATGACCGGATGCTCGTACCCCGGCATGTCCCAAGGCTCCGGAACGACATGGGCATCGACCGCAGCCGCCTGTTGAATCCCCTGTACGAAAACGATCAAATGCTCAGGCCCCGTGAATTGAACCGCCTGAATCAGATCCGTTCGCGGATCGTTCCAGCGCGGATGCGTCGTGAACCCAAGCTGTTCGAATACCGATGCGGCAAAAACCGATCCCTTAACGGCTTGCCCAACCAAATGAGGAGCCAGAAACAACCCTTGGAAAATAGCCCGGGTCGTCCCTAGCATGGCCCCCACCTCGCCGCCGATACCGGGTGCTGTTAAACGGTAAGAAGCCAGCTCCACGTAGCGGCTCTTGCCTGCGATGTAGCCGCCCGTAGCCGCGAGCCCGCCGCCGGGATTTTTGATCAGCGAACCGGCCATCAAATCGACGCCGACCTCCGTCGGTTCGGTCAGCTCTGTAAATTCCCCATAGCAGTTGTCAACAAATACAACGACATCCGGCTTGATTTCTTTGACGAACCGCACCATCTCTCCGATTTGCGCTACGGTGAACGACGGACGCCAAGCGTACCCGCGGGAACGTTGAATGCCGATCACCTTCGTCCGGGGTGTTATACGCTCCGCAATCGCGGCATAATCCGGGGACCCGTTCTCCAGCAAGGCGACCTCCTGGTAAGCAATGCCCCAATCCTGAAGCGAGCCTTGCCCGTCTCCCGGCTTGCCGATCACTTTATGCAGCGTATCGTAGGGCCGTCCGGTCATCATCAACAGCTCGTCTCCAGGACGAAGCACCCCGAACAGTGCCGTGCCAATCGTATGCGTTCCCGAAACGAAATGCGGCCGGACAAGCGCGGCCTCGGCGCCGAACACGTCGGCATACACCAGATCGAGCACTTCCCGTCCCCGATCGTTATAACCGTAGCCTGTCGAGCCCGCAAAATGATAATCGCTCACTTTATGCTTCTGGAAAGCACGGATGACCTTCCATTGATTCCGGTCGATCACGCGGTCGATCTCTTTCAATTTCCCCTCAATCTGCAGCTCGGCCTGCTCCATCAGGCCAAGCACCTTCTCCTTATACATCCTACCATGTCTCTCCCTTGGGTTCCTCTTGCGTTGGGCGCGCTTCATCGTAAGCGGCGAGCAGGTAACCGATTTTGTCGTATTCTTTGTTGTTCACCCGGACCTTGAACCGCATGTCTTCCCCATCCACTTCATTCTCCAGCACCTCTCCCACGCGATAAACAAGCGAGATAAGGTCGCCTTTGTCCGCCGGTATGCGGAAGGTTCGGCTTGCGCCCATGAAACGTGATTCGATCAGCTCAACGAGAAGGTTTAAGTCTTCTTCCCGGTAAGCCGAGATGCGGACAAACGGCCCGTCGGTCGTCAGCAGCTCTTTCTGCTCAGGGGAACAGAGGTCGATTTTGTTAAACACCGTCACGCGTTCTTTGCCGTGTGCCCCCAGTTCTTCCAACACTTGATCGACGACCTTCATCTGCGCGGCCATCATCTCGGACGAGCTGTCAACGACATGGAGAATCAGATCCGCCTCGCAAGCCTCCTCCAGTGTAGCCCGGAAAGCCGCGATCAGATCGTGGGGCAGATTTTGAATAAATCCGACCGTATCGGTGACGACGATCTCCATGCCGCCCGGCAGCTCAAGCGAGCGCGACGTCGGGTCGAGAGTCGCAAACAGCTGGTTCTCGACATATACGTCGGCATGGGTCAATTGCCTCAGCAAAGTAGATTTTCCCGCGTTCGTATAACCGACCAACGCCACTTGAAACACACCGGTCTTTTTACGGCGTTCCCGGTGCAGGCTGCGGTGTCTGACTACCTCTTGCAGCTGCCGTTTCAGCTCGGCGATTCGCTCGCGGATATGACGGCGGTCCGTCTCCAGCTTCGTTTCCCCGGGCCCCCGCGTCCCGATGCCGCCTCCAAGACGGGACAAGTTTTTGCCTTGTCCGTACAGCCTTGGCAGCAGATAGCTGAGCTGGGCAAGCTCGACTTGAATGATCCCTTCCCGTGTCTTGGCCCGCTGTGCGAAAATGTCCAGGATGAGCTGCGTCCGGTCGATAATTTTGACATCCAAAAACTGCTCGAGATTGCGCACCTGCGCTCCGGACAGCTCTTGGTCGAAGATAGCGGTATTGCCGCCGGTCTGCTCCAGCATCGCTTTCAGCTCTTCGGCTTTGCCTTTGCCGATGAACCATTTGGAATCGGTATACTCCTTATTTTGCGTCAGCGTGCCGAGCACCTCGACCTGAGCGGTCTCGGCCAAGCTGATTAGCTCCGCGAGTGAATGTTCCGGATCATACAGTTCTTGTTTTTTAAGCTGCGGCGTGATCAGACTGACCAGCACCGCGCGGTCTTGAATTTCTCCCGTTACTTCGTGAATCGTTTTTTTCATATAAGTTTAGTTATCTCCTTTGGGGTTTTGCGCTCCAGCCTCACATCCTCCGGCCGGATCGTCTTGAGTTCCTGCCTTGAGGGCTGGGCATTGGACTGTCCAAGGAGATGCACCGCATGCTAGCGCCTTCTCCTTTTCGGCTTCTTCCTCTCGACCACCAAATTTTAATACAGTTTCAATTTCATATTCAAGGAATAAAACTTTTTCTATGAATATTTGAACAATTTTCTTCTCAAAAGCGTGCAGCCTGTTTAATGCTTACCTTCCCTTTCATTGTTAATTCTAATGATCTTTTTTGCGTTTTATACTCGGACAATCTTGTTTTATCATTATCCATCCATATTAACACTAATGAAAGTTCTGGTCATAGCAATGTTTCGTCTCACATTTAATTTTGTACCAGACGCCGCACCGCTCTTTGTTTTCTTGTATGATCAATTTGTTCCCACATCGCAAACAAGTATAGGTATCACTTGCACCTAGCTTATACGCTTTAAGATATGCTTCTGCATGCTCGACTTCTTTAATCCTACGTTCCAGTGCACGGTCACTAATATCGAATTCTTCCATGTCTCCCCTGCTGGTCGAAATGGAGCGTGAAAATGCGCCAAAACCTCCGACCAGCTCATGATGGTGGATACTAATCCGACCTCCGCCTCTTTCAATCAATTTCATCATCGGTTCGTAGATATCATGATATTTCATAGCAATAGGGTTGCCAGTATCCAGCAAGGAACACCATTGGAGGTAATTACAACAAATGATTCTTAAGATCATAAAATCGATTTCTTTAAGATTCGGACAAATGTCAAGCAAACGATCAATATCGATAGGCTCATTATGAGGATGAATGACTTTGGACATGCCCATCAGAATGCTGGCGCTATCCTTGGACATAAATTGCAATAAAACTACGACCCTGCGATAATATTCAGCGATAAGCGTAGCGTCAGCTGTATATTCGCCTCTTGATCTAACCTCTTCATATCTCTTATTCGCTATATTTAAATATTGTTCTATGTTAATGTTATGAATTCGATTTATCGCTTTTTTATAATAGCTTTCCATGATGATTCTCCGAGTTAAGCATGATACTTACCAACAGGCGCATCAAGCACCCATTCCAATATTTCAATCTTTGCTTTGATTTCGTTTGTTTCATTTGAATTGTGCGCTTCATCTAATCTTTGTACCATTTGCTCCAATTGAATCATCATACGCTTAATCTGATCTTCCGATCTCATGAACCAAACCTCCTAAGCTGTAATAAATTAAACTCCGTCGTTGAATCGATCTGGCATATGCAGCTCCCGAAATTCATGCTCCAATATGCTCATTATTATCGCATCGTGATATTGATGATCCCAATATAAGGAGTCCCTTTGAACCCCCTCTCTTTTGAAGCCCAGCTTCTCGTAGACATGAATCGCTCTGTCGTTAAAAGCGTAAACACTCAGTTCTACCCTATGTAAGTTCAAGGTTCCGAAAGCATAATGAAGCATGAGAAGCATCGCTTCCGTGCCGTAGCCCTTCCCTTGATTCGCTTGGCCTGCTATGGCAATCCGGATGTTCGCGCTCCGGTTTACCGGATCAATATCATTCAACACCACTTCTCCCACAAGACGATCTGTCGCTTGGGAAACAATCATAAGGTCCACCCGACTTCCATCGGGTTTCGAAATATTTTCAATCCAACTGGCTGCCGTTTGTCTAGAAAACACTTTCTGCGTCCCCGTGAACCTGCTCGTTGTCGGATCGGACAAGTAAGCATAATAATCATCCAGATCATCCATTTCGATAGGCCGCAGGTAAATATGTTTTCCTTCCAAAATTTTGACTACTCCTTGTTTTCCCATGCCTGCGGCTTCCTCCCTAACGAATAGGTATACACATATTCGTATTTATTAGACCGGTCTTTGAATCAGTTAAAAATAAATTGGCACTTATTCAAGAGAATCAACCCGATTTTACCATACAAACAAATGTAAAGCACAGTTCACCGGACGAACCGCTTCAACTTTTTGACTCATCGTAGTGCTTGTCCATTTTTAGCACAAAAAAAGAGGCATGAAGCCTCACCTTTGCTTTGAAGGCGCAGCATTCCGCTACGATGGTTTCAGGTTAAAACAGGAGGACTCTTCCTCTGCTTTGCCGTTAATATAAAAATCCTCATGCGTCAGATTCACCAGATCCTGCTTTGTTAGTTTTCTTGCTCTTCGAACCAGCCTTACAGCCTGAAACCGGATTGCTTTTTCGATCAGATTCCTGATGTGGCGGGCATTGCTGAAATTCAGATTCAATAACTTTTCATGCATCAAATGGTTCTTGATCTTATTGATTGCTTCGGGAAGAATAACATACTCCCGTTCCGCCGCCATTTGCTTCGCGATCTCGATCAATTGGTCTATCGTATAATCGGGAAAATTAACCTGAATCGGAAAACGAGATGGGAGACCGGGATTCGTCTTTAAAAAATCCTCAATCTCTTTAGGGTAACCGGCCAAAATAAGAATAAAATCGTTTTTGTGATCTTCCATGGATTTTACTAAACAATCGATGCTTTCTTTGCCAAAGTCTTTATCTCCGCCTCGAGCCAGGCTGTATGCCTCATCAATGAACAAGATGCCGCCGAGCGCTTTTTTGACCATTTCTCTCGTCTTCAGGGCAGTATGGCCGATGTATTCGCCAACCAAGTCCGCTCTTTCCACTTCAATCAGATGTCCTTTGGAGAGCAGGCCCATGGATCTGAACAGCTTCCCGATAATTCTGGCTACACTTGTCTTTCCTGTACCGGGGTTCCCCTTAAAGATCATGTGATATACGTTAGAGCTAACCTGGAGCCCCTCTTGGGAGCGGAATTGCTTGATTTGCAGAATCGCATAAATTTGAAAAACAAGCTCTTTGATCTCGTCTAAGCCAATCATCTTGTCCAGTTCTTTGTAGATATCCGAAAATGCTTCCATGGCTTGCATGACGTCTTTTGAATCAACTTTTTCCTGCACGGAAAGCGGCTCAGGAGAAGTTGACTTGAAAACAACATTGATTTGTCGGTCTCTCGTAGTAATGAGCCTGTTTGTCTCTGGAGTCATGTCATCACCTTCCCCTACCCTAATTAATAGTCGGCCGGAGGAAAATTTATAACTCCCTGAAGCAAACTAATGTCGTATTACGGCATTGCAGCCAGTCAAGCCCGCTGCTGACGATCCGAAGAGCGGTCGTTTAACCGCCCGATCAGCTCTCTTAGTTCCATCTGCTCCATCGAATCCAGCCGCATGTCATATGGGCCAAACTCCAGCCGCACCGTCACGGGGTTCGGAACGATGACGCCGTGCATTCCTGCCCGTTTCGCAGCTAAGAGGCCGTTCGACGAATCCTCGAACGCTACGGCCTCCTCCGGCGCCACGCCCAACTCCTCCAACACCAACCGATACAGCTCGGGATCGGGCTTCACCTGCGCTACGTCATCGGACGTGCGAATACATTCAAAATAGAACAACAGACCAAACCGTTCCAAATATCCCGTCACCCATGCTCTGGTAGAGCTGGAAGCGAGTCCGATCCGCAGCCCGAGCCGCTGCGCTTGCTTCAAGTAAGTCCGAACACCGGATCGAACATCGGCGCCTTGCATGTACTGCTCATAGAGCGCTTTACGGCCGGCTCTGGCCGCTTCCCAACCGCTTTTATCATCGTCCTGCCCCTTTCTTTTCCCTGTTGCAAAAAATAAAAGGGTTGAATTTTTATTCATAGATATGTATATTCGTAATAAAATTCCATTCAAAAGGAGGCCTTAGGACAAATGAAAGCACTACAAGATCGGTCGGTGTTCCGCCTCCTTGAACGCTTGGCTTTGCGGACATGGCCAGCTCAATTGGAGCAGCCTTGCGAAGGCTGGATTCTGCGGGCATCCGATGGGGTGACGAAGCGCGCGAACAGCGTATGGACCATTGACGGCAGCGAGCAGTGGACCGAAAATGAAATGGCGATCGCCGATGTGGAAGCGTTCTATAGGAGCCATCGCTTGACTCCGCGCTTTCATATCAGCGAAGCTTCGCCCTCCGGGTTGGACGAATGCCTCGAACGCCGGGGATATGTAAAAGAAGTGCCGTGCCTCATGATGACGGCGGACGTTAGTCAAGCGTTACGGCATACGGAACCCGTGGACGGAAATTCGCTGCGCGCCGTTGTCCAACCGTCGCATGACGCCTCTTGGCTGGAGCATTTTTTGGCACTGGAAGGCTTCGCACTCGAGCTCTTGGAGTTTTACAATAACCTCTTCTCCCGAATCGAAGCGCCGACCGCCTATGTGAGCATCATGGACCGTGACCAATGCGTCGGGATGGGAACGGCCATCGCTGAGGACGGGTGGTCCGGCTTCATCAATATCGTCGTTCATCCGCACCATCGCGGTCAAGGCATCGGCAAACGCATCGTTCACGAGTTGGCGCGTTGGAGCCGGGATCAAGGAGCGGACCGCTTATATTTGCAGGTGATCGCGGACAATGCCCCGGCCATCCGGCTTTATTCGGGAGCAGGCTATGAGAAGCTTTTCGCCTATCATTATCGTACGAAGCCTATGGACGCTGAAAACTAGACTACGAAAAAACTCCCTCTATTCTAAGCTCAAAACGAGCATATGGTAGAGGGAGTTTGCGCCGGCACTCAGGCTTTCTTATCGTCCTGCGGCTTGTTATCGTCTTTATCCCCGGACACGAGTCCGCGGGTCGATTCCTTGAATTCACTGAGCGTCCGACCGAAGGCTCTTCCGAGCTCCGGCAGCTTGGACGGACCGAAAAGCAGCAGCAGCACGATGACAATAAGAAGAAGTCCTCCGATACCGATGTTTCCGAAAGGCAATGCAATCAACTCCTTCGCACCTGGAGATCGTACCTTACATTATACCAGCTTGTCCCCGGAAAATAAACCGCTTCCGCCTTACATTACCCGCCAGACTCAGGTGACCGGCCGGTATCCGAAGACAGACCGCATCTTGTCCCACTGCCATTTCGTCAGCGCGAGCGTTTCCCTGCTCTTGTGCCAAGCCATCGTCAGCACACTGGATTCCATCGGCGATACGGAAGGGGAATCGTAGCCCAGGAATCGTGCCATATCAAGCGCACGCACCGCATGATAGCGGTGAGTGACGATAACTGCTGAAGTCCAGCCGTGTTCCCGCATGATCGTTTGGCTGAACAGCATATTTTGCAGCGTGCTGCGCGCTTCGTTTTCCAAATAAATGGCTTCGCTCGGCACACCTTTCTCCACCAGGTAATTGCGCATCCCCTCCGCCTCCGTCAGCAGCGAATCCGCACGGTCGTAGCCGCCGGATACGATGATGCGTGGGATAACATCGGCTTGGTACAGTTCGACCGCACGGTCCAGCCGTTCCTTTAACGCCGGACTCGGCGTCGTTTGCCATAAGGCCGCTCCCAGCACGATTCCAACGTCGTGTGCCGGCAGTTTCTCGTCCGGCAGCGTGGCCATCCGCCATTGAATGAAGCTGACCCACAAAAGCGCCACAGCGCCCAAGACGAGCATGTATCGGAACAGCTTGCTAACGGTACGGCGAAGCCCTAGTACAATCGGCTTTATGCCGTTTACCTCGGCCATCAAGACCACCCCTTCATACGTTCCGCTAAACTGCCGGTAAACAGCTCCAGCTCGGTGCCGTCCGGATCGAGAAAATTGATGCTGTACCCGCCTCCCCGCTCCAGCGGCCCCCTGAGGATGGGAACACCGGCCCCCTGCAGCTTGGCCGCTGCGTCATGGAAATCTTCTTCCGCGATGGAAAATGCAATATGGTCAACGCCATAACCCGGCTTCTCCGAAGACTCGAAGCTTCGTTCGATCAAACATACCCATGCGCTTCCCCATTCCAAATAAACGTCGAGACGGCCACGATGAACGAGCTTCATCCCCAGCAAAGATTCGTAAAATAACAACGATTTGGACAAATCGGATACGCGAATCGTCACATGATTGAACCCTGTAGCTTTCAACTCAAACTCCCCTATGCTATTCATTCGATGAGTCCAAAAAGCGCGCGACGGCCGCAAATAGCTGAGGAGCTTCGGGCTCCAAGCAAATCATATGGCGGGAATGCGGCATATAGAGCAGCTCTTTCTCGCCCCGGAGCCGGTCATAAATATACCGGGCGCTATAGGGGTGAATGACCTGATCCTGTTTCCCTTGCACGACGAGCGTCGGCACGGAAATTCGCGGCAGCTCCTGCTGCTTCACATACCGGACCAGCTTCATGAACTGAACGGGCGCCGAAAGCGGTACGCTTTTAGGACGCTCCCAAGGCTCACGCAGCCCAATGCGTACACGCTGCGCCAAATTGCGGATAAACTTTCCCGGACTCACATAAATGATCGCCGCGTTAAGCAGCACGAGACGGCGGACCGGAAAACGGTTAGCCACATAAGTGGAAAGCAGACCGCCCATCGAAAAACCGACTACATCGATCGTGCCGTACTGCCGGCTTAGCCGATCCGCTTCCTCCGCAACGGCATTCAGCCAGTCCTGCCATTGAACGCCGCGCATCATCCGCAATCCTGCATCATGACCCGGGAGTGTAGGAAGCACGCAAACGTAGCCTAGTTGGCGCAAATAATCCGCAAGCGGCTCCAGCTCAAACGGTCCGCCGGTAAATCCATGCAGCAGTAAGCAAACGCGCGGTTCGTGATTCGGCATGATCGACATTTCTCCTTAGGCGAGCGGTTCAAGCGCTGCTAGATCATTTGGACTCTCTTCTTAGTAGACGTAAGACGGGGGAGTTTCGTTTCAAATTCATTCCGGTTTTCCGCCGGTCACCTGACGAATGCCGATGAATGCAAAAGCAGCGTGGCATGCCACGCTGCTGTCAACTTATTTCTCGGTAATCGCAACCGATTGGATCGTCACTTTCTCGGTCGGAACGCTCGGAGACGCTTCGCTGCCTTGCTTAACTGGTGTCTCGGCGATCTTCTGGATGACATCCATGCCTTCAACCACCTTACCGAAGATGGTGTAATTCGGACGTTGGTTCAATGACTTGCTGTCATCGCCGGTGCAGATGAAGAATTGGCTGCCGTTCGTATTTTTGCCGGAATTGGCCATCGCGACGATTCCCGGCTCGTATTTGTGCGACGTTTTCAGCTCGTCTTCAAATTTATAGCCGGGGCCCCCCGTACCGTTGCCGAGCGGGTCGCCCGTCTGGATCATGAATGTCTTGATGATCCGGTGGAACGTGATGTTGTCGTAGAAGCCTTCCTTCGCCAAAAATACGAAGTTGTTTACGGTTTTCGGCGCTTCCTTGGCGTACAGCTCAATCGTAAAATCGCCTTTGGACGTCTTGACCGTCGCCTTGTACGATTTGTTCGGATCGACAGACATCGCAGGCGGAGACGACCAAGATTTTTTAGCGGCCTGCTCGGTGCCTGTTTTCCCTCCGGCTTGACCGTTCGTCTGCCCGGCCGTCTGGCTGTCGTTCTTCACAGGTTCCTTCTGGGCTTCCGGAGCGGGCTTCGTGCCGCAGCCGGTCGTAATCATGGCGAGCAGCGCGGCGGCGCATGCCCACTTTGCCGTTTTTCTTACCATTTCTGCATTCATCGGATCGATTTCAACTCCAATTATGTCAAAGTTTGTATAAAATAATCTTCACAAGCTCTATTATACTACGAGCCTTCCGTAAAATAAAAATCCTCTCGCACAGCGGGACGTCGTTATCGCGTTATTGTGCCCGACTGTGTTGTTGATCCTGCCGGAGCGGAACTGGTGCCCGCTCCATCCGTGGTTCCTGTCGAAGCGCCGGAACCGGTCGTGCCTCCCGTTGTTCCGCTACCTCTGGAAGTGCCCCCAGCGGTCGCGTCCGAGCCGCTGCCGGTTCCTGGGCCACTTTTTCCGCCGCTCGTTCCGGAGGTTCTACCGCCGTTCGTCTGCGTGCCGGAATTCGTGCCTCCGGTAGAGGTGGTGCCATTCGTTCCGGTCCTTGTATCTGTTCCGGCTCCGCTCTCCGTTCCGGGGCGTCCCGTCCCCGCTCCGGTTCCGTTACTGCCTCCCGGCTGCGAAGTCTCGCTACCGGGCCGTGTGCTGCCGCCCTGTCCTGTTCCGGGCTTCGTGCCCTGTTCCGTGCCGGGGCGGCCGTCCGTTCCGTTTCCGCCTTCCTGGTCAGGGCGCTGCCCTTGGTCCGGCAGACCGGTTCCCGGATCGCCGTTCCCCGGTTGTCCGGTGCCCGGCGGATTCGTTCCCGGTTTGCCGCCCGGCGAATTCGGGTCAAGCTTACCATTCGGATCGGTTCCCGGGTGCAGCGGGTCGAGTGGATTTCCACCGAGCGTATCAACCTTGACCGTCGCCACGTTCGAGCGCGCGCCGGTCGTATTGTTCTCGGGGTTGTAAGGCACAACGACATATTCATACGTATCCGGCTGAGAAATGAACTCCGCAAAATCCGTCATCGTCGTGCTTTCTGTCGGCTCTGCCGGGAAGTCCGACATCTTGCTGTCTTTGCGGAAGATCTGGTACGTCATATTGTCGCCAACGCCGCTCCAACTGAGCTGTACCTTCGAATTGCCGCCCATCACAACATGCTCGGCCTTCAAATCGGTGATTCCTTTCGGAGGCGCGGTTAGATCCTTGACGCCGTCCGGTCGCTTGAAGGAGGTCATCGGGCGTTTGGCCAGCGCTTTTTGCATGACCTCCTTGAAAATAACGCCAGGGCTGCCGCTGCCCATTGTGACGTAATGCTTCGAATCCGTTTTGTCGAAGCCCAACCACACGGCTGCGGTCCATTCCGGCGTATAGCCGACGAACCACAGGTCGCGGTTGTATTTCTCCAAACCTTTCAAATCAAGCTGCGTGGTACCTGTCTTTGCCGCCAGCGGCCGATCGAATTTCGCCGCCGCTCCGGTACCTCCCGGCTCCACGACACCCTGCATGAGCTGGGTCATATACCAAGCCGTCTTGGCGCTCATGACGGACTTGGTTTCACCTTTGAACGGAGTGATCTTGCCGTCATCGCCAACAATTTTGGTAATGGCGTGCGCGGTTGGCAAATTCCCGTTGTTCGGGAACGCGCTATAGGCCCGCGCCATTTGCAACGTCGTTACGCCTTTGTTCAATCCGCCAAGCGCTATCGCCAGGTTTCGGTCGTTTTTATCATCGAGCTCGATGCCCAGTTTTTTGACAAAGTCCATTCCCGTCTTGACGCCGATCTGGCTCAAAAGATCGACAGCCGGAAGGTTCATCGACTTCTTGACCGCATCGAACATGCTCACTTCGCCGCGATACACTCCGTCATAGTTGCGAGGCGAATAGCCGTTATACGATTTCTGCACGTCGGGCAGCCTGCTGTACGGGTTGTACTTGCCGGATTCGATTGCCGGCGCGTAAGCGACAAGCGTTTTGAACGCCGAGCCCGGCTGCCGTGGCTGAGCGACTGCGCGGTTCAGCCCGCGGGCAACGTAGTCCCGGCCTCCGATCATGGCGACGATGCCGCCGTCCTCGTTGTTCAGGATGACCATGCTGCTCTGCATTTTCTGCTCCGGTCCGTCCTTTTGGAACAGCTTGTCGTTTGCGTACGTCTGCTCCATAATTTGCTGGGCGTTCGGGTCAAGCGACGTATAGATTTTGTACCCGCCCCGCAGTAAATCGTCCTCCTCGAACTTATACATGTCCTGCGCTTCCTTGAGGACGTAATCGATGTATGTCTGGTACTGCGATTTGCCCGTGTTTGCCGGAGGCGCGTATTCTACGGCAACGGCTTCCGCGCGCTGGGCTTCCGTAATGTAGCCCTGCTCCTGCATCAGCTTCAGCACAACCGCCCGGCGGTCCTTCGATTTATCCGGATTCGAGATCGGATTGTACGTGTTCGGCGCTTTCGGCATGGCCGCGAGCGTAGCGACCTGCCACAGCTTCAAGTCCTTCAAATTGGAGACGCCGAAATATACTTTGGAGGCCGCCTTCACGCCATATGCCCGGTTGCCGAAATAAATCCGGTTCAAATAATACGTTATGATTTCGTCCTTCGTTTTTTTCTTCTCCAAAGCAAGCGCAATGGACATTTCCGTCGCTTTGCGGAAAAACGTTTTGTCCGAGCTTAAAAATACGTTTTTGGCGAGCTGCTGCGTAATCGTACTCCCGCCTTCGACCATGCTTCGCGCGACAACATCCTTCACAAGAGCGCGTCCGACGGAAAACAAATCGACGCCCTGGTGCTGTTCAAATCGTTGGTCTTCCGTAGCAATGAACGCCTGCTTCAACAAATCAGGAATCTCGGCCGGATCGACATTTTCCCGGTTCTCCACCTTCAAAACGCCGGCTTCTTTCCCTTCCGCGTCATAAATGATGGACGCTTCGCTAAAGTTCAGCTTATCGATGTTTTGCTCGACGATCTTGTCGCCGTTCACCAGGACGAAGATGTATACCCCCATCCCGCAAATGGCGGCGAGCGCGCCGGCGACAAACGTCCATGCCAGAACTTTGCCGAAGGTGATTTTCTTCTTTTTCTTCGGTTTTGCGGATGATTTTGCGGATGATGTCGGTTTCTTCTCCTTCGGTGCTTGGCCCGGTGTTCTGCTGTTTCTTCCCGTCATGCCCCGACTCCCTTTCTGTGTCTGTGTGCAATGCACAGCCTATTTAACCTGCATCAAGGCTTACTAAACAAAGAACAACCCTAACGAGCCGGGTTGCTCTTATGCTTCGTATCCATTTAGACGTAAGGGAAGCTGAAAAAGTTGCTCCTTTTGCTTCCAAGTTCTGGCCGCTAACCAAAAATTCCGCTATTCGGCGCTGGTTTCCTGCTGCATGAGCGATACCGAACGCTGCGGCGTAAAGGTCGAAATCGCATGCTTATACACCATTTGCTGACGTCCTTCGCTGTCGATAATGATCGTAAAGTTATCGAACGCGCGAATGACGCCGCGAATTTGAAATCCATTGGTCAAATAAACGGTGACCGGAATGTTCTCCTTGCGCAATTGGTTTAAAAACGTGTCCTGAATGTTGATTGACTTGTTCATCAATGGGCCCCCTCAAAAATGGTTAACGCCAAATGTTAGCTTGTCTGCTATTATAGCACGAATCCGGTCCAGTTGGGTAGAAAATTCTTCCATTTCACTCATATCCACCCAAACGATGTCCTTCATATGCCGGAACCAGGAAAGCTGACGTTTCGCAAAATGACGCGTATTCTTCTTCAGTAAATCGACGGCTCCTTCCAAAGAATACTCTCCCTGCAAGTACGCCGCGATCTCCTTATAGCCGAGCCCCTGCATCGAAACGAGCGACGGATCGTAACCTTTCGCCAGAAGCCCCCGAACCTCTTCGATCAGCCCTTGCTCCAGCATGAGATCGATTCGCTCTTCAATACGTTTATATAGTAAAGCTCTATCCATTGTCAACCCGACGATACACAATTCGTACGGGGTCTGCTTTTTTTGCGTTTTAAGCTGGTCGGAAAGACGTTCTCCGGTCACATGAAAAATCTCAAGGGCCCGGATAATGCGCCGCCTGTCGTTCGGATGCAGGCGCTGCGCCGACTCCGGATCGACCTGGCGCAGCCGCTCGTGCAGCGCTTCCGCACCGTGAGCTTCGGCATAAGCCTCTTGCTCCGCGCGAAAAGCCTCGTCCGAGCCTCCTTCGCTGAACCGGAAGTCATAGCAAACCGATTCGACATAAAGGCCCGTTCCTCCGACAATAAACGGCAGCTTTCCACGAGAATCGATATCCTGGATCAGCGATACGCACCGTTCTTGAAATTCAGCAGCCGAAAATGGATGGTCCGGGTCGTGGATGTCGATCATATGATGCTTCACCCGGGCAAGCTCTTCCGGCGATGCTTTTGCCGTACCGATATCCATCCCCCGGTACACCTGCATCGAATCTCCGGAAATAATTTCCGCGTTGTATTTTTCGGCCAGCGTTAAGCTAAGCTTGGTTTTGCCGACGGCGGTCGGGCCGACGAGCACTAGCAGCTTCGGCCGATGCCGGTCCGTCTCTGTCAGCATCTTATCACTCCATAAGCTATTTTGGTGGAAGACCGGTGCACTTCCGCGAAGCCCAGCCTGTCGAATTCCTGACTGTCCCGGTGCTCCTTCAACACGACCGCCCGGCGAGCGACCCGACGCGCTTCCGCCACCGCTTCTTCCGTCAGCGCCCGGTCGTCGGCTATGCCCCGGATCGCCTTGATCGAGGTCGATTCCGTGATCGGCTTGCGAAACATCGGATCGAAGTACACCAGATCGGCGCTGTCCGGCGGCAGCGCACGCAAATAATCGGCATGATCCTGACAGACCACCTCAATGCGGCGCATCGCTTCGTTCAGTCCGGGTACGTCCGAATGGTAGGTCTTAAGACCTTGTTCTAACAAAAAGCACGGAATCCGCGCCGTTTCCAACGCTGTCACCGTTCCTTCGAGTCCTGCCGCAAACGAGAAAACGATGGCGTCCGAACCGAGCCCCGCCGTACAATCGATAATCCGGTCCCCCGAGCGGATGCCAGCCAGCGTCAGCAGCGGGTCTGTCTCACCGTTCAGCAGTCTTTTGATCCGGACCGCTGCCGTGCTGGGATGAAAAAACAGCGGCAGCCGCTGTTCGTGATGGTATTCGATCCGCTCTTTCGAGATCAGCAAAATATCCTCGTCCCCGTACCGCTCCCGCAGCTGGGCCAGCGTCATCCGCCGGCGCCGGATGCAGCGCCCGCCAAGCGCGAGCGCCAGCTTCTCCGCTTCGCTCAGCTGTGCGGGATTCGGGTCATAGGAGGTGGTAACGAACAACTACATCACCCTTTTAAACATTTTTTCCAGCTCGTAGGTCGAAAAGCTCACGACAATAGGTCTTCCGTGCGGACATGTATACGGATTGCGGCAGGCCGCCAGCCGGTCGAGCAGCGTCTCGATTTCCAGCAGACCGATGCTTTGGTTCGCTTTGATCGAAGCTTTGCAGGAACACATGATCGCCGCTTTTTCGCGCAGCTTGCCGATATCTACCTGCTTCTTCTCGCCGAGCAGCCATTCGATCATTTCTTCGATGAGCGCCTGCTCCTCGCCCGCCGGCAGCCAATGCGGATACGCGCGGACGAGGAACGAAGCCCCGCCGAACGGCTCCAGATAGACCCCCGCTTGCTCAAGCTGCGGCAAGCGGTCGGCCAGCTTCTCCGCTTCGATCGCGGTAAATTCCAGCGTCAGCGGAACAAGCAGCTCCTGGCTCGCTTCCGCAGGGTTGCCGAATTTGTCGTAATAATGCTCATAATTGATCCGCTCATGCGCCGCATGCTGATCGATCAGGAACAGTCCTTCCTCGTTCTGCGCGACGATGTACGTGCCGTGAAGCTGCCCGATCGGGTGCAGCTTCGGAAAGGCCGGCAGCGCCGGAGGCTGCTCCTCCTGCGGCGTCATCGCGCGCAGCAGCGCCTCCGAGGCCGCCGCCGTCTCGCGCGGCGAAAGCCGCTCGCGCTCCGCGCCCGGCTGCGCCGCGGGGCCCGCGGACGCGGCGCGCAGCTGCGGCCCGCCAGCGTCTGCGGCGCTGCCGCTCCGCTGCGGCGCTCCGCCGGGCGGTTGCGCCCACGGCGAGGCGCTGGCGGCGCCTGTGCCCGCGGCCGGCGCGCTCCAGCGCTCCGCGGGAGCGGCTGCGCCCGGCATCTGCACCCCGGCGGGCTGCCCGGCAGCCGACGCCTGCGCTTGCGGCGCCTGCGGCCTGTACAGCTCCAGCTGCTCCTGCACGACCGCCTCCTGCGGCCGTTTGGCCGCCGGCATGCTTGCGGCCGGGATCAGCCGCTGCTTCCCGAGCGTCTCGCGCACCTCGCGCTCCACGAGCTGCATCAGCTCCGCTTCCTTGCTGAAGCGCACCTCCAGCTTCGCCGGATGGACGTTGACGTCGATCAGCGTCGGGTCCATCTGCACATGCAGCACCGCAACCGGGAACCGGTTGATCGGCAGCAGCGTATGGTAGCCCTGCAGCAGCGCCTGCACCATCGGATAGTTGCGGATGTAGCGGCCGTTGATTACCGTCGAGATGCCGCCGCGGTTGGCCCGGGTCAGTTCCGGCTTGGCGATATAGCCATCCAGCCGGTAGTCAAGCGTTTCCCCGCGAATGGGCAGCATGTTCTTGGCAACGCTCGTGCCGTATATTGCCGCAATCGCCTGCAGCAAATCGCCGTTGCCGAGCGTTTGCACCAACGTATGTCCGTTGTGTTTCAGCGTAAAGGCGATCCCGGGATGCGCGAGCGCGAGCCGATATATATAATCGGTGACGTGTCCGAGCTCCGTCTGGATCGTCTTCATATATTTTAGACGCGCAGGCGTATTGTAAAACAGCTCTCGCACCGCAATATCCGTTCCCCGAGGAGCCGTTGCTTCCGTCTTCGCGCGGACGGTACCGCCTTCTATGACAAAGCGGCAGCCGAGCCCGCTCGTATCCGGCGCGGTCAGGCATTCCACCTTCGACACGGCGGCGATACTCGGCAGCGCCTCGCCCCGGAAGCCGAGCGTGCGGATCGCGAACAAATCCTGCGTGCTCGCAATTTTGCTTGTCGCATGACGGAAGAAAGCCGTCTCGCAATCGTCCGGGTCCATGCCGGAGCCGTTATCGGTCACGCGGATCAGCTCCAGCCCGCCTTCCTCGATCGCGACGTCGATTCTCGTGCTTCCGGCGTCGATCGCGTTCTCCACCAATTCCTTCACGACGGAGGACGGTCGCTCGACCACCTCGCCCGCCGCAATCTGGTTCGCAATATGTTCGTCTAAAATATTTATTTTACCCATAAACAGGTCTCCTTAAAAGTCCGGCCAAGAAACGGAATCCAGCTGCTTCATAGGGCCATTCCGAAATCAGTTCGCACCCAGTGTCAACGTTTTGCCGTCGTCCTTCCAGTTCAGGCCGTTAAAGGCCGCGGCCGTCTGCGCTACGTTGAGGTAGCCCGTACCGTTCTTGAGCACAAAATCGGCCACAGCCGGCGTGTACGAAGTTTTGGCATCCCCTGCTACAAGCTGAACCGATCTTGCGGCTTCGTTCCACTCGACGCTCGCGCCCAGAAGAGCTGCCATGACGCGTGCCGGAACATATGTTTGCCCGTTCTCGCGGATAACATCGAACGAGTCCTGAACTTCCGTGCCGTTCACTGTCGCGCTGTGCCGGTCCAGCGTCAAGTCAATCCGGCTGGCGCCTGCGGTGCGAATCGCCGTCAGCAGCTGCGCCATCGCGCCTTCGACCTTTTTGTCCGGCTCAAGGCCGACCTGGTTCACCTTGCGCAGCTTTGGCGTCAAATATTCCTCAATCGTCACTTTGATCGCGCCGCCCGATTTCAGCGGAATGACGTTTTGCACGCTTCCTTTTCCGAACGTTTTCGTGCCAATCGCCGTAATCGCGCCGTAGTCCTGCAGCGCTCCCGTCAGCACCTCCGAGGCGCTCGCACTGTTCCCGTTCACCAGGAAAAAGACGGGGAACGGCTGCGTCGTCCCGTTTGCGAATTCAACCGGCTGATCGACGCCGTTACGGTCGCGCGTATGAATGAGCGTCCCCTGCTTGACGAACAGTCGGGCAAGCTGCTGCGCGGTTTCGAGCAAACCGCCCGGATTGTCGCGAAGGTCGACGATCAGACTTTGGATGCCTTGTGCTTTAAGCGCGCTCAGTTCTTTGCTGACCAGCTCATCGGCATCGCTGGAGAAGCTGGCGACTTCGATATATCCAACGTTCTGGAACCGTTTGGCGACGACCGTCGGAATCTGCACCTTCTTCCGTTTGACGGTCAGCTCTTTCGTTTGCCCGTCACGCAATACCTGCAAGCGAACCTCCGTATCGACCGGGCCCAAAATTTTGGACGTTACTTCGTCGATCTTTTTGTCGGCCGCCGGTTCGTCGCCGACCTTCACGATGATGTCGCCACGAAGCATTCCAGCTTCCTTCGCCGGAGAACCGGCGAATACGTCGGCAACGTATACGCCTTCCTCCTCCATGCCTACCCGCACGCCAATGCCTACATATTGGTTTTGGACCGCATCCTCGAACGATTGCAGCTGCTCCGGCGTGAAATATTGCGTATAGGGGTCCCCCAGCGACTCTACCATCGCCCGGATGCCCGTTTCGGAGAGCTTGTCCGCCTTCGGCCCGCTTACATGGTTTTTCTCCAGCGCGTCCAGCACTTCGACGATCCGTTCGGCTGCCGCCGACTTCGCGTCTGCGGCAAGCACCGGCGAAGCGGCAGGAATCAACAGCGTTAACGCCAGCATTGTCGAAACGGTTTGTCGATGCCACTTTGGAAATTTTTTGGAAATATTCATCAAGGTTCCTCTTCTCGAAGTAATGGATAACACTTAATTAGGCAGCTGTTTCTTCAACTCGTATAAAAAATTCATCGCCGTCATCGGCGTCATGTTCATTAGATCGGCCGAGCGCAGCTGCTCCAGCACCTTGTCCGCTTTGGCGTCGCGCTTGGATAGCTTCTCGGGCTTCGCTTCGTGGACGGCGAACAAGCTGAGCTGCACGATGTCCCCTACTTCAGGCTCCTTCGTTGCCGCGTCCAGCCGTTCCGCTTGAAGCTGCACGGCCGGGATAGTGGCGTCCACGGTATACTGGATGGCCGCTTGCGCATCCGGCGCAGATGCCTCCGCGATCGTCTCCGCTCCGTTCGGAGCCGCCGTCTCGGGCTGTCCGCCATCTTGCTCGTTCGCGCTGCCAGCCGCCGGTTGAAGCCGGCCTTGCAGCAGCTCCGTCCGCGCTTCGAACGTATGCAGCAGCTCGTAAGAGCGCTCGATGATGCTGGCGGGCAGACCGGCGATCTGTGCGCAATAGATGCCGTAGCTCGTGCTCGCGGCCCCACGGATCAGGCGGCGCAGGAACGTAACCTGCTTGCCGCTCTCCTTGACCGCCATGCAGTAATTGCGCAGGCCGCCGAGGCTTTCCTCCAGATGCGCCAGCTCGTGAAAATGTGTCGAAACGAGCGTTTTGCAGCCGATTTTATCGTGCAGAAATTCGATGACCGCTTGGGCGATCGACATCCCTTCTCCCGTCGAGGTGCCCCGGCCCAGTTCGTCGATGATGACCAAGCTCCGCTCCGTCGCTTTTTCGGTCATCACTTGAATGTCCATCATCTCGACCATGAACGTGCTCTGGCCGCCGATCAGATCGTCTGCCGCTCCGATGCGCGTGAAAATACGGTCGATCACCGGCACTTTCGCCCACTTCGCCGGAACGAAGCAGCCGATCTGCGCCATCAGGCATATCATCGCCACCTGACGCATGTACGTGCTTTTTCCGGCCATGTTCGGACCAGTGATCAGCAGCATGTTGCCGTCTTCTCGGGTCAGCTTCGTCTCGTTGGCGATAAACACGCCGTCCTCCAGTACGGCTTCCACCACAGGGTGACGCCCCTCCTCGATTTCCAGCGCGTAAAAGTCGCCGATTTCCGGACGGGTGAACCGGTTCGAAGCGCTCACGTGAGCGAGCGACTGGTACACGTCCACCGTCGCGATCAGCTCGGCCAGCTGCTGCAGCCGTGGAATATACGAAGCAAGCTGGTCCCGCAGACCCACGAACAGCTCGTACTCGAGATCAACCATGCTTTCCTGCGCTTCAAGGATCAACGCTTCCTTCTCTTTCAGCTCCGGGGTCACGAACCGCTCGGCGTTGGTCAACGTCTGCTTCCGCTCGTACCGGCCTTCTTCAAGTTGGGATAGATTGGATTTTGTCACTTCGATAAAATAGCCGAACACTTTGTTGAAGCCGATCTTCAACGATTTGATGCCCGTCCGCTCCCGCTCCTGCTTCTCCAGCTCGGCAAGCCACTGCTTGCCATTCGCGCTCGCTTCGCGCAGTTGGTCCAGGCGGGCGCTGAGCCCGGCCCGGATCATCCCCCCGTCGCGGACGGAGACGGGCGGCTCGTCCACAATTGCTTCCGCAATCCATGTCATCAAATCCTGGCACGGGTCGATCCGCGCCGCCAAAGCCGCAAGCGTGCGGGAGCCGCTTGCTTCACATTGCTTACGAAGCGCAGGCACCTGCTGCAGCGACACCTTGAGCGCGACCAAGTCGCGCGCGTTGGCGCTGCCGTACGCGATGCGCGCCGTAAGGCGCTCCAGATCGTACACTTCCTTGAGCGCCTGCTTCAGCTCGTCGCGCACAATCAGCTGGTTGTACAGCCGGTCCACCGCTTCCAGGCGGTCGTTGATGTGCGCCGCATTCATCAGCGGCTTTTCGATCCAGCGGCGAAGCAGCCGCCCACCCATCGCCGTGACGGTATTGTCCAGCAGCCAGAGCAGTGTCCCTTTCTTGGAACGGTCGCGGACCGTTTCCACCAGCTCCAGATTGCGGCGGGTAAACGGGTCCATCACCATATACTGATTCGGCTCGTAGACCCGGATATGCTTGATATGCGATAACGAGCGCTTTTGCGTCTCCTGCAAGTAACCCATCAAAAGTGCGAGTGTTTCCCGGCCGCCTTCCGGCAAGGACGCCAGCTGCTTCTCCGAGAACAGCCCTTCCGGCGCCAAGCCGCCTCCGGATACGGGCTCGCGCGGCGTCATGACCGCGGTTTTCAGCCAAGCGGACGAACCGCCCCGGATTTGCTCCAGCACCGCCTCGCTGCCGAGCAGCTCCGATGGATTATAAGCGTTGAGCTCGTCAAGCAGCAGCTCGAACGAACCCGAAAGCCGCGTCACATACAGCTCGCCGGTGGAAATGTCGCAAGCGGCAAAGCCGTACCCTCCGCCGGTGAAGACGACCGCGACGATATAGTTGTTCACCGTCTCGCTAAGCGAGCGGGCATCCATCACCGTCCCCGGCGTCACGATCCGGACGATTTCCCGGCGCACGACGCCTTTGGCTTCCGCTGGGTCCTCGACCTGCTCGCAAATGGCGACTTTGTACCCTTTTTCAACTAAGCGCGCAATATAATTTTCCGCCGAATGGTAAGGCACGCCGCACATCGGGATGCGCTCTTCCCCGCCGCCATCTCGGCCGGTCAGCGTTATTTCTAGCTCCCGCGCGGCCAGCACGGCGTCATCGAAAAACATTTCATAGAAATCGCCCAAACGGAAAAATAAAAAGGCGTCCGGCACCTCCGCCTTTACGGAAAGATATTGTTCGATCATTGGCGTATATTTGGCCATGCTTCATCCTCCAACTGCCTGTTTGCGTCTACACGTCCGCTTGCCGAATCCGGCACCAAGCGTCCGACACGTTTCGCTCCCATATGTATCATGCTATTCTATCATTTCATCATTATAGCACGAATCGCTAGAGAACTCCCATCCTCTATCGGAAGGGAGAGATTTTCCACTTGGGACGGATATCCTCTTGTTCGTTCCATGATTTCATGCGGAGCATCATGCGCCGAAGCGGCAATAAATAGCTCTCGTAACGCCCGTACTCCGGTATTCTCTCCAAATCTCTCCAAAGCGAAGGCAGGAGCAGCCGGATGCGTTCCTTGTCGCCGCGGTAATACGCCTTTACAATCTCCGGGTCGGACAGAGGCCGCTGCTTCAGCGCGCGGTCGTTCCCGGCCACAAGCTTTGCCAGCGCCAGCACGCCCTTCGTCACCGCAGGCGATACCATCCAGCTCGGCAGCACGCGGTATTCGAAGCCGCCGTGCTTCTGACGGCGGAAGTCGCCGAGAAATCCGTACCGCGGCTTGCGCGCCCCCGTCGTCTCCCCCTCCAGCAGCGTCAGCGGCAGCGCCACATAGTTGTCCAGCACGCGAAGCAGCCGGCTGCTCAGCTCTACGCCGCTGAAATGAATATGGCCGCCTAGCGGAAAACCGCGGACCGGCATACCGCCCGCCACCCAGATCAGTTCGGTATCGGAGATGCGCTTGGCCGCAAGTTGCATCGTCCGGTGCAAATGAATGACCAGTTCACGCACATCCGTGCTCGGCTGCGGACGCAGCTCGGCGAGCGCGAATATTTTTCTTCGGCCGGGCAGAACGATCGAATCGCAGCCGAACGGTCCGTCCTTCTCCGCGAACCGGGAGGCGAACGTCACCTTTCCCTGCCGGTTAAGCAGCAAAAATTCTGGGTCCGCGCCCAGCATGACGTCCTTGTGTTTCGTAGCCGTCTCTTCTGTCAACGGCTCGCCGTATCGGTTCATCGCTTCCGCGAACAACTCGGCCAGCCGCGGAGTCAAGAGCGGCACCGCCTCCACGCCGCGCACCGCGAGGCTGCCGTCCGGCCTCACCCCGATCCGTACCACGCCGTAATCGAGCCCGAGCGCATAGACCGTTTTTACCGCTTCGCGCATCGCTTTGGCGCCGTAATAGTTCGGCTGCTCCCGCCCGATTTCCGTATAATCGGCTTCATCCCCTTCACGCGCCGCAAGGCTCTCCCTAGCCTGGCCTCCGTAAAACACGGTCTGCGGCTTATGGAACAGAGAGATCGCCTGCAGGTGAAAAACCGGTACGACGAACCGGTGCGACCAACGGTTGTCTTGACGGCGTCCTCCGCCACCCGCACTTCCTGTTTGTCTCGCGTCGCCGGCCTCATGCATCTCGAAGACGCAATTGATCCCGTGCAGCTCCAGCAGCTCCGCGGCACGGCGCGCGTTCGCCGCCAGCAGCATGCTTTTCACCGGCTGCAGCACCTCTCTGTCTCTACGGTCCGGATGATAGGTACCCCAATGGATCGTAACGCCCGGCTCTTTGGCTCCTTCCGGCGCTTGCGTTCCGTGCGGAATGCGAAGCCGCTCCAGCAGCAGACCGAGCGTCGGCTCGCCGGAGTGCAGCAAAAATGCGCGCATGCCGATTCACCTCCCTCACAAGTTAAGTGCCGTCCCTGGCTTATGCCGCCGTTCTTGGGGCAAAAAATAATTGGGTTCAACCAACAAAAAAGAGGGCAAACGCCCTCTCCAACGTGCGACCGTTCGGCATATATTAACAACAAATCAGCTCAATTCCTCATCAAGCAGATCGGGGTCGAGATCCTCAAAATCGCCGTCTTCCACACCGCCGAAGTCCACATGCTTATCGTCGTACTCGTCGCAGCCGTTCGGGCAGACAACGACGCACACCTTCGTTTCGGCGAACATTTCAACCTTGAACTCCCGCTCGACGCGGATCAGCACGTTATCTCCATGCGAGGAGATGCTGGCTTCCACGCAGCTCGGTTCTTGCGTTGCGACCGCCGCCACTTCGGCCGTCGACGGTTTATGCTTCTTATCGAGGTAGTGGAGCGGCACCACTTCCACATAAGAAACCGTTTCTTTCGCGACATCCGTCTTGGTATTCCGGTCGTACGAATACCAGATGTTGATGTCGTAAGTACCTACCACTTCCACATTTTCCCCCGACTTCACCGCATCGTATTGGTTGTTGATAATCCAAGCACCCAGAATACTGGTCGGAGCATGAGGCGGAGTGACCGTGTTAGTTACTTGCGAAAATTTGCGTCCTTTGCCACAGACTGCCTTCGTATAGATCTCTCTGCACTGCAAATCTTTATCTAATGACATCCTTCTAACCTCCTCCATACAATCATTCATTACATTTGTATGCAGGACATTCGTCTAGTGTGATAACTTTTTTTCTTACTTTTAAGTTTGTCGGAAGGTTAACAGAATCAGGCTCTCCCCAGCGGTTCCTCCACGGGCCGCTTTTCTTTTTTGGCGACGGACAAGTACACTTTCAGCTCTTCTACCAGCTGCAGCAGCGCGGCGCGAACCTCGAATTCCTCCCGCGTGGCCGGCAGCGGCATGTATCGGAATTGCTGCTCCATCTCGTTCAGTTTTTTCTCGCTCCGCCCCGTATAATGAGCTACCTTGACATCCTCCGTCAGCCCGTCGAACACCAGGGCCAACAGCTCGCCGTGCGGCAGCGTCTGGTAGATGCGGGCAACAAGCTGCACCATTCGCTGAATCGCGTCCAGCTGCCTTTCCCTCATGTAAAAGTAAACCGACCAATTAGGTCCCCCGGCGAACAAATTGTTCTCATTCGCGCGCTGGGCGGCCTGAATCGCCTTGCGGATCGTATCGTCCGCCTCCAGCAGCTCCGCGCCGCTCCATATGTACCCGTTGTCTCGCAGATGGTGCGAGAGTTCCAAAAATATTTGCGAGAAAAGCTGCTCCACCCGCTGCTTGTATTCTTGCAGCAGCTTGTCCTCTCTGGGCATATAGCCTATATTGATCAGCGTCGCCGTGCCGAGTCCGACAAGGAGCAGGGCGATCTCATTCAGCAGCAGCTCCGCGTTGACCCGGCCGGAGGCGAACACATGGAACATGACGACCGAGCCGGTAACAATGCCTTCCTTCAGCTTTAGCCGGCTCAAAATCGGATACAGCACCAAAATAAACACGCCGATCACCCACACGTGAAAGCCAAGCGCCCAAAACAGCCCCGCGCCGAAAAACAAACCGACAATCGAGGCCGCAATGCGCTGAAACGACGTCTGTAGTCCTCTCTTTTTCGTTACATCTACGCCTAACACCGCGAGCAGCCCCGCCGAGAGAGGGGACTGCAATCCGAGCGTCTGCGCCAAAAAAATGGATACGATAACCGCCAGCGCGGTTTTGATGACTCGAAATCCCATAGGCTGCGTTCCTCGCTTCGACAACTGGTCGTTGAATTCGTCTATACAATAATGTACCCACATCTTACCGTTTTTCGACAAAATCCTCAACGAGTGAAGCGCCTTTGTCGAGAATCTTTTATTTTTTAGGGAACCTTTTAACGATCGTACCGTCAGCTTCACGAAGGCTGAAAAGTGCAAGGGTTGGAAAACAATGAAATTCCAGGAACCCCTTGCCCTGTCGGACCATGGCCGACGCAGCCTAAATCCTATAAAGAAGGGAACTCTTCACGAATGAAAACTGTTAAAGAAAAACAATCGCGCAAATTTCAGATTGCCGCAGTCCCGGTTGCCGCGGCGATGATTGCCCTTTCGATCACGGCCACGGGCTTTCTCCCTCCCACAAATGTTTACGCACAATCCAGCAGACAAGCTTCTCCCGTCGATTCCGTATTTAAGCTTGTCGATTCAAAGGCTTTGCGCAAGGCTGCCGATAGCGGTCTCGTATCCGCAGTCAATCAAAGCGTGACGAAGAACGGGGTAAAAATTACCGTTACGGAAGTCATGCTTGACGAAGCTCAACTGGCCATCGGGGTCATGCAGCACACACCCGACGGAAACAAAAAATTCATGACCGCCGAGTTGGTTTTGAACGGAAAAGAGATTACCGAAAGCTTGAATATGCTGGAAAAGGAAATCGACGATCAAACCGCTTCGCAGACGTTCCAATGGGTCAATCTTGGCCAGTTCCCGGATCAATCCAATGTGAAACTGAAGCTTAAGCTGATCGCCGACAGAAAAAATTGGCACGAAAGCGCCCCTGAAGAAGTGGAATTCGATCTTAAGTTAGTCAAATCCGCAGTCAAAAGCAAAACGATAACGCCTAACGCGACAAAGACGTTCGGCGATACGACCGTAACGGTCAAGCAAATCGTGATGTCGCCTCTTCAAACGGCGGTGCAGGTCGAGGTTAAACGTCCGATCGATACGACATATCCCGAGATGAAGTACCCCTCATTCGAATTGACCAATGAACAAGGCGTTGCTGCTGAGTTTTACGGATATAACGGAGATCATACAGGCGGGTTGAAGCAAGGAGACCTGTATGTGAGAGACTACGTCATGTTGTTCACTCCTTTCAAAACGGCACCGGAGTCGATCAAGCTCGCGCCCGCCTACGTAACAGAGAAAGTCATTACAAAGGACGAAGATCTCGTAAGACCGATGGTGAAAGTGCCGCTGGACCGCAAGCCAACTGCCGAGAAGCCCATTGTACTGGAAGTGGGCAATTCGAAGCGTATCAAAATTAACGATGTGGAATATTTGAAGGACCGGACACTTGTTCACTACCAAACCGAAGGCAAACAGTTCAGCCCGTTGATCTTGGAAGACGAAAAGAGTGAAACGATTTACTTAAACGACAGGGACAATATGAAACGTCAGGACTATTTCGGTCCCAAAGTGTACCCGTTCACCATCTGGGATCAAGAACTGGTCGATACGGAAACCGATACGTTTGTCGCTCAATTCCCTGCCTTGGATCCCAACAGGAAAGTAACTTTTACGATGAGCGAAGAAAAGCCCTTGAAGAAATCGTATCTCCCGGAACTGGACATAACCGTTCCGGTCACGCCTTAATCTAACATCTTAAAAACGACGGAGGGCTTCCCGAAATAGGATCTGCCCTCCTCGTTCATTTATTCCCGGCCGCCTCGATTTCTCCCCGTCAGCTTCCCTTCCAAATAGACAACGGCTTGATACATGAAAGTCGCGACCACGGCAATCAAAAGAACGCTGCCGATCACAAGCGTAAAATTGAACACCTGAAAGCCGTAAATGATCAAATAGCCGAGTCCTTCCTTGGAAACGAGAAACTCGCCGACGATGACCCCGACCCAGGAGAGCCCCACGTTTACTTTAAGCGTAGATACGATGGTCGGATACGAGGCGGGCAGAATCACTTTTCGGAAAACCGTGCTCCGGTTCCCCCCGAAAATCCACACCACCTTGAGCAGATTCGGGTCCACCTCGCGGAAGCTGTTATACACGACCAGAATTGTGATGATTACGGTGATCGAGAGCGTCGTTGCGATGATCGACAGCATGCCCGGGCCGAGCGCGACGATAAACAAAGGTCCGAGCGCCACCTTGGGCAGGCTGTTCAGGACGACGATATACGGATCGAGCACGCGGGAGAGAAACGGCGAATACCAGATGAGCGCAGCGATTGCGGTGCCGAGCAATGTGCCAAGCACGAAGCCGATGATCGTCTCCCACACGGTAGTCCACGTATGCACGAGCAGCGTACCGTCCGCCGTTTTCTCAACCAGCAACCCCCAGACACGTGTCGGAGAGCTGAAGAGAAGCCCGTCAATCCACTGCAATCGGCTAGCCGTTTCCCAACCTGCGAAAAACAAGATCAGCAGCGCTAGTTGGGTCAGGCGCACAGATGTCGTCAGCTTGCGCTCGCTCCGGCGAAACTGCGCGTATACTTGCCCGGCCAAGCTTTCGGATCGTACTGCTCCTGGCGTTAAGCCGTCGGCCTTTGCAGCTCCATCCTCCGGCCGTTCGGACGGTTCGCCGGCTCCTTCCACAGCCGTATACGATAGACTCCCGCTTGCCTTCGCCTCCTCAAATTTCCGCCGGTCCATGTCCCCCGCCTCCTTTCCCGCCCATCTGCTCGAACCGCCCCCACAGCTCGCGGAACAATTCGTGAAAGCCCCCAATCTCGCGGGCATGCAGCGGCTGGGCTTCCCGAATAGCCTCCGGCACAATGGCCTCGGTCAGCACACGTCCGGGATTCGGCTGGAGCACCACAATCCGGTCGCTCATTGCAATCGCTTCGGTAATGTCGTGGGTGACAAGCACGGCGGTCTTGCCGCGAGCCTTCAAGGTTGCAGAGATCAAATCCTCCAGTTGGAGCTTGGTCTGGTAATCCAATGCCGAGAACGGTTCATCCAGCAGCAGGATGTCCGGTTCCGCCGCAAGCGTCCGCACAAGCGCGACCCGTTGGCGCATGCCCCCGGACAACTGGTGCGGATAACGGTCGGCATATCCGCCAAGCCCCATTTCATCCAGCAAATCCAGCACATATTGGCGGGAGGCGGCGTTCAAGCGCCCGAGCAATTCGAGACCGATTGAGGCGTTCTCGAAGATCGTCCGCCAAGGAAATAAATAATCCTGCTGGAGCATATATCCGACTTTCGGAGTCGGTCTTTGAATCGGTTCGCCCAGCACCCGCACCGTTCCCGAAGTCGGCGTCAGCAAGCCGCTGATTAGCGACAGCACGGTCGTCTTCCCGCAGCCGCTCGGGCCGATGAGACTGACGAATTCGCCCGGCGTGATCGCGAGCTGCAAATCCTGCAGCGCGACGAACGCGCCTTTGCGGTTAACATATACTTGTGAAACGCCGTCCAGCTCCACGGCATACATACGGCGACCCCTCCTTGTGCGTTTAGCCTGTGAAACAGCGGGAGGACGTCTGACGGCCCTTCGGAGCGTCGTATCCGCAGCCAGACCTCGAGCCTCTGCAGTGGTAATCCCGAAGCGCCGCCGCGCCCTCATTGACCATAACGACAGCGTACACTACTTCACATTTTGCTTCGCTTTTTCGGCAAATTGATTGTTGACGAGCGTCTTGAAATCGGCGCGTTTCTTGAGCTCCCCGGCCGCTTCCATCACATCCTGCAGGTTGTTCCACTCCTGTTCGTCGACGATTCCGTCGGCGGCAAACGAGCCTTGGTCCTTGTAACGCTTGATTACGCTGCGAACGATATCTTTATCCGTGTCCTGGAAGTAGGGGGCGATGGCCGCCGCAATGTCATCCACGCTGCTTTGCTCCACCCAGTTTTGCGCTTTTTGCACGGCATTGGCGAATTTCTGGACCGTATCCGCGTTTTTACCGATGAAGCTCTTTTTCGCCATAAATACCGTATAAGGCAGCTTGCCGCTCTCCACCCCGAAGGAAGCGACGACGTAGCCTTTGCCCTGCTTCTCGAACATCGATGCCTGAGGCTCGAACAACTGCACGTAGTCCCCCGTACCCGAGGCGAAAGCCGTCGGGATGTTGGCGAACTCCACGTTCTGGAGCAGGTTCAAATCGTTCTGCGGATGGATGCCGTGCTTCTTCAACGTAAATTCGCCGGCCATCTGCGGCATCCCGCCTTTTCGTTGCCCGAGGAAGGTCGAGCCCTTCAGCTTGTTCCAATCGAACGAGCCTTCGGGCGGCTTGCGCGCCATGAGAAACGTTCCGTCGGTTTGCGTCAATTGCGAGAAGTTGACGACCGGGTCGCCCGTACCTTGCTGGTGCAGGTAGATCGACGTCTCGGAACCGACCAGCGCGACATCAATCCCGCCCGACAGCAGCGTCGTCATCGTTTTATCGCCGCCGAACGTCGTCGTCAGCTCGATATCGAGCCCCTGCTCTTTGAAAAATCCTTTCTCCACCGCCACGTATTCCGGCGCATAGAAAATCGACCGGGTCACCTCGCCGATCCGGATCTTTACCCGCTCCTCGCTTTTCTTCGGACCGCAGCCTGCGAGCGTCGCGCACGCCGCAAGCACCAGCACAAGCATAAGCGCCGCCGCTCTCTCCAGACGCCTTGTTTTCATGGGCCAGTCCCTCCCTGTCAGCGTCTTAACGCATGACGAACTTTAGATATGACAGCATATGAACGCGCCTAGAAAATGGTGAGAGCGGATGTCAGCCGAAGCCAAAAAAGGCCGCTTCCGCGGAAGATCCGCGGAAACAGCCTCGAAGCAGCATTTTATTTGTATAAAGTTCGTTAAACGGCTGTTATTTTCGGCCACGCCAATTCAAACCCTTGATTGCCAAGCGCGTTCTGGAACGCTTCGAGCTTGGCCGGCGTATTTCGCACTTCCCGCGGCTGATAGCCGTTTTGCAGGCAAAAAGCGGCCAGCGCCCCCGCAGCCTCCCCGATGTTCCACTCCACGGGATGCAGCCGGAAGCAGCCGTTCGTAATATGCGTCGTGCCGAGATTTTTGCAGGCCGGCAGCAGGTTTTCCAGTCGGACCGGGATCAGACTGCCAAGCGGGATTTGAAACGGCAGCGACGAGATGTCGAGATAATTGCGGCCCGTCATGCTGGGATGCAGGTCGATCCGGTAGCAGCCAACTCCGACGGAATCCGGGAACGGCACCGCCCCCTGCTCGCCGCGCACCGCTGCGCTTACATGCTGCTCCAGCACGGTGAACTCCGCTCGGATACGTCTGGACTCCCGGATGTACGGATATTTGGCCAATCCGTCCTCCGTACCGACCACATCCGGCCGCAGCCGCAGACCGGGATAACCTGCCCCTCCGTCCGGGCGGGGAGCTTCCGTCTGCAGCCAGTACAGGAGCGACAAGCTGAGCTGCTTCGCCTGCCGCGCATGCTTCTGCGCTTCCTCCGGTTTCACGTCGTACACGTTGCCGAGCCAATAATCGTTTTGCGACCAATTCACCAGCGTGATGTCACTTGGAAACGTGCCGGGTGCGAAATTCGCTTTGTCGACGATGCGCCGGTAGTAAAACAACGGATATTTATCCGTTCCCCAAAACAACGTTTCTTCCACAGGCTCCAAGGTGACCGGATTGGGCGATACCCAACTCAACTGCTTGTCCGGCCAAAAATCCGCCTTATAGTTTCGCCAGAAGTTATAATCCTTCGGTTTATCGATTACATGATTCTCGCCTTCCTTGTAATCCATGGCGAAGCAGTGGGTAAACGCCTGAATGTCCCGCGGATCGGGAGCGCCTTCCAGCGCATGGGGCTCGCCCGTCTGCCGCTTGGATTCGGCGCCCGTCACATATTCCGCGCAGGTCAGCGGAAGCAGCTCGCCCGTCTCGGTCGCATCCAAAATATACGCGGCACGAATCGTATGCCGGTGACCCGTCTCCCCGATCACGGTAACCGACCGGACGCTGTCGCCGTCCATCTCAGCCGCAACGGGCCGGTGCCGGGTCATGATGACGAGCTTGCCGCTGTGCACGTACGGGGCCAGCATGTCTTGCAGAACGGCCAAATAGGCTCTCGGCTCCGCACAAAGCCGGCTCACGCCGCCGTTGCCGGGATTTAAATAATAGACCGCGCGTGCCTCCGCGGTCGCCGGAAACCTTGTCTTATAATAGGCGCGCACCCCGTCGCGAAGTTCGCGATAGCTGCGGGTGCAGCCGAATTGTTCGATCCAGCGGTGCTCGTCGGGCGGGACGGCCTGACTGGTCAGCTGTCCGCCGATCCAATCCGTCTCCTCGGTCAGAATGACTTGTCTGCCCATTCGGGCTGCCGCCAATGCGGCCGCGCAGCCTCCGACACCTCCGCCGATAATGGCAATGTCCGCTTGAAGTTCCTTGTGCATACACTGTCGCCTCCTTGTCGTCTGTTCCCTTCGGATGAACCAAAAATCGTCTTACATAAGAATAGACTGGAAAAACACCCAAAAGGTTACATTCGAGGCAACAAAAAAGCGGGGACCGTGTCCCCGCAATCGGATTAAAGCTTATAAATGTCGGAATATTTCACGCGCAAATAATCGACCAAGTATGACGGATTCAGCTCCTCGCCCGTCACCCGGGTAATGATTTCCGTCGGCGTCTGGCTTTTGCCGTATTGATAAATTTTGTCCGCCAACCAAGCCTTGATCGGAATCAGATTGCCCTCGCGAACCAGCTCGTCCACGTTGCCGAGCTCCTGCTCCAGCGTGCGTTTAATTTGTGCGGCATACATGTTGCCCAGCGCGTACGACGGGAAGTAGCCGAACATGCCGCCCGACCAGTGCACGTCCTGCAGCACTCCTTCACCGTTATCGGAAGGCACGATGCCGAGGTACTCCCGGTATTTCTCGTTCCACACCTCAGGCAGGTCGGCGACTTTCACGGCACCGCTGAACAGCGCCTTCTCGATTTCATAGCGCACCATAATGTGCAGGTTGTACGTCAGCTCGTCGGCCTCGATGCGGATGAGGGATGGCTTTACTTCGTTCGTAGCGCGGTAAAAATCTTCGACGCTCACCTTGTCGAATTGGCCGGCGTAATTTTTTTGCAGCTCGGGGAAATAACGGTTCCAGAACGGGCGGCTGCGTCCGATCATATTTTCCCAGAAGCGCGACTGCGATTCGTGGATGCCCATCGACGTACCCGTGCACAGCGGTGTGCCGAGCAAGTCCATCGAAATATTCTGCTCGTAGAGCGCATGTCCGCCTTCATGGATCGTCCCGAACAGCGCGCTGTTCACATCGTTCAGCAGGTAGCGCGTCGTAATCCGCACGTCACCCGGGTTCAGGCCGGTCGCAAACGGATGGACGGTTTCGTCCAAGCGTCCCGCTTCGAAATCGTAGCCCATCTGCTCCAATATGTATAAGCTGAACTTCTTTTGCTTGTCCTTGTCGAACGTCTGCTTCAAGAAGCCGGTTTCCGGCTTGTGAGCCGACTCCTGAATCGCCGACAGCAGCGGAACGACCTGCTCGCGCAGCGCACCGAACACTTGATCGAGCTTCTCTACGGTCATGCCTGGCTCATACGCATCAAGCAGCGTGTTGTACTTATGTCCTTCGTAGCCCCACAGGTCGATAAACTGCTGGTTCATATCGACGATTTTCTCCAGATACGGCTGGAAGCCCGGAAAATCGGCCTGATGCTTCGCATCTTCCCAAGCCGATTCCGCCTGCGAGGTGAGCACCACATATTCCTGATACAGCTTCGGCGGAATTTTTTTGCTGCGGTCGTACTCCTTTTTGCATTCGCTTACAATTCTACGGTCGATATCCGACAGCTCCGACTGTACCCCGGACGAAGTGAAGTGGTCCAAAAACGAGCCCATCTCGTCCGACACCGACATTTTGAACAGCTCGCCGGATAGCTCGCCGACAACTTCGGACCTAGCCGCAATCCCTTTCTTCGGCGCGCCTGTGCGCATGTCCCAATAAATGAGTCCGATGGCTTCCTCATAGCTTTTCATCTTTTTCAGATATTGCTTGAACTCCGTCAATTTGGCTTCCAAATTTCCTGTCGACAACGGGCATTCCCCTTTCCAAAGATATACATTGATCATACTTCGTTCGCGGAGCAGAAGCAAATATCGCCGAAATGAGGTATGATATACAAGAAAGGAGTGTGACGTGACGATGCGAATCATCTTTACGGATAGTGCGGTAACGGAAATCCGGCGGATTCTGGACCGGCAAGCGGGCGGACGGCTGAAGCTTGTCTACGATGCAGAGGGCTGCGGATGCGCAGTCAGCGGCGTACCGACGCTGTGGATCACGGACGAGCCGGACCGGAACGATTTTATCGTAGCGGGGGACCCGTTCGAAGTGCTGATGGACCGGAAGCACGAGGTGTTTTTCGAGGAAAATATGACGATCGACTTTCAAGCAAGCAACTACTGCTTCATCTTAAAAAGCAGCGGACAAATCTACAATGCGAACATGCGGCTGATCGATAAGCGGAACGCCGTCGCGAACCGGTGAGAAGGCGGACAGCCTTCTCACCTTTTTCGTTCCGGGAACGGCTTAGTAGCCGTTGACGATGACATCCAGCTTGCCGGTCGACGGGTCGATGACCAGCCCGTGAACCGGGATGTCCGGTACGAGCGGATGGTTCTTGATAATATTCACGCTGCTTTTGACGCTTTCCTTCACATCTTCGAAGCCCCGCAGCCATCGTTCGAGGTTCAGGCCCGAATATTCCAGCGTTTTGAGCGTCTCCTCTTTAATCCCCCGCGCCACAAACTTCTCCTTTACGCGCTCCGGGTTCAAGTGGCTCATCCCGCAATCGTGATGGCCGATGACGAGCACTTCATCCGCGCCCAGCTCATAGATCGCCACGATAATACTGCGCATGATGCCGCCGAACGGAGTCGAGACGACGCCGCCGGCCGCTTTGATCATCTTCACGTCGCCGTTCTTGATATTCATGCTGGCCGGGAGCAGCTCAATAAGACGCGTATCCATGCAAGTAAGAATGACGAATTTCCGATCCGGAAATTTTGACGTTAAGTAGGGCTCGTACTTTTGCTCCTCGACAAACGAGCGGTTGTACTCCATGATCTGGGATAGTAAATTCGGCATTCGCACTTCATCCTTCCTGTTGTACCTTCTTATTTTCCGTGTAGCCGGTTTCGAGTTGATTTAGGCTGACGTTTTTTAAATCTTAGCTTGTTTTTCGCAATTTCACAAGGCGCATCGTTTCCAGCAGCCCCCTTAGCTGCCGAAGCGCTCCGGGGGGAGGAGCGGAAACGCGATCCGGAATTCCGTGCCCTTCCCGAGCTCGCTTGCTGCCGCAATCGACCCTTTCATCCCCGTCACGAGATGCTTAACGATGGTAAGACCGAGCCCGGTGCCGTCCGAATCGCCGGAGCGCGACGGTTCCGCCTTGTAGAACCGGTCCCAGATCCGAAGCAGCTCGCTTTCGCTCATGCCGATTCCCGTATCGCACACGGCGATGACGGCCTCCCCTCCCTCGGCTGCAAGCTCGACGGTAATCGTTCCCCCAGACGGCGTGAACCGGATTGCGTTATATAACAGGTTGAGCAAAATTTGCGCAAACCGGTCGGGATCAAGCTCGCACCGCAGCAGCGGCGTTCCCGGCTTCGGGCCGATCATGCGCATCTGCAGCCCTTTGTCGGAAGCGGCGCTCTGCACCAGCTCCAGCGCCTCGCTCACCTTGGCCGACAGCGCAACGGGTCGTGTCCGGAATACGTCCGTTCCGTTCTGAATGCGGGCCAGGTCGAGCAGATCGTCTACGAGCCGCTGCAGCCGCTGCACCTCATGATCGCATATTTTCAAATAATGCGAGAACTTCTCGGGCGGAATCACCCGGTCGTTCATTGCGACGATCAGCCCGCGCAGAGACGTCAGCGGCGACCGTAGCTCATGCGATACGTTGGCCAGGAACTCCTGGCGGTTGTCGTCCCACTGCTCCAACTGATCGACCATGAAGTTAAAACTGCGTGCCAATTCGCCAATCTCGTCGTTGGACGAGACTGGTACTCTCGTTGAAAAGTCGCCGTTCGCCACTTCAAGCGCCGCATCGTTCATCTGCTGAAGGGGACCGGCCAGCTTGCGAGACAGGATGAAAAGAATAACCCCTACGGCAACCAAAGAGAACAGCAGCGGAACGAAAATATTCCAGCGGATGGCCTTTAGCGCTTCGCTGCTTTCCAGCGCGGGGACGAGCATCATGATGACGATCGGCTGACCGTTCAGCTCCGCGGGCGTGTAATAGGCCAGCAGTCCTTCCCCGCCGTATGGATCGACTTTGTACTGCCCTGCCGAATACCCGTTTCCGCCTTTAAGTCCTTCTGCGAGCAGCGGCTCGAGCGGCTTCGGAATGACCGTTCCCTCCCGGTCCGACGAGCCGTTCAAAACGATTCCTTTCGCATCGACCAACCATACCGAGCCGTTGATGCTGCGGCCGATGATCCGGCTGCCTAGCCGCAGTTCTCTTGTAGAAAGCGCCCCCTCCTGATAAGTAGGCAGCAGCTTGACGACTTCGGCGGAACGCGAGCGCAGCAGTTCTTTTTTGTCCTTATAGAAAAAATCCGTAAAGTAAGAATTCCAAAATACGGCCAAGCCTACGAACACGAGCACACAGGTGGCGAGAAAGGAAAGAAAAATTTGAATATACAGGCTGCGCAGCCACCGCTTGATCATGTGCCGCGCACCTCGAACGAGTACCCGATGCCCCACAGCGTTTGAATCGTCCAGGCCTCATGGGAGCCAAGCTTCTTGCGCAAATTTTTCACGTGGGCGTCCACGGTTCGGGTGCCGCCGCTGAAATCGAAGTTCCACACGTACCCGAGCAGATCCTCGCGGGTATACACCCTGCCGGGGCTGGCGGCCAAAAAATGCAGCAGCTCGATCTCCTTGGGCGTCAGGTCGACTCTACTCCCGTCTAAATTTACCTTGTACTTATCCAGGTCGATGCTTAAATTGCCGACTTCCAGCGGCTTAGAAGCATGCTCCGCCGATACCGCCGGAGCGGTTCCCTGCTGCCCGGCCCGCCGCAGGACGGCCTTGATCCGCGCCACCATTTCGTTCGGGTCGAACGGCTTGACGATATAATCGTCTACCCCGAGGTTAAAGCCGCGCAGCTTATCGATCGACTCGCCCTTGGCGGTCAGGAAAATAATCGGCGTCGCGCCTTCCGCTCCCGGCAGCTTGCGAATCTGACTGCACAGCTCAAAGCCCGATACGTCGGGCAGCATGACGTCCAGCAATACAAGGTCGGGCGCTTCGGCCTTCACCCGCTCCAGCACCTCTCCGCCCCGGAAGTGCAGAATAGGGACATAGCCCGCATGCTCTAGATAAAGCCGAATGACTTCGACGATATGCGGCTCGTCGTCCACAACCATAATTTTCTGCGGCTCGCCGCTTACGGACATTCGGCTCATACGCCGTCCCCCGTTGACCTGCGCTCCATCCTGCGCTGCTTCTGCAGCTCGCGCTCCGCTACGACGCCAGTGCGGTCGCGCAGTGTATGCTTATGGATGAGATACGTATCGTTCAAGTCGCTCGGCTGTCCCCACTCGGCTTCCACATGAGCTGACGCGTCACGGCATAAGACGGCGAGCGCCTCGTCCTGCAGCGGGATGTCCAGATCGGTATAAACGAAATCGGTCTGATCCAGCTCACGCAGACGCGCCTGCAGACGCAGCCGGAATTCGGCCGCATCGATGCCGAGCTGCTTTAACTGCTCGTCTTTGAAACGCTGGAGCGAGCTCGCAAGCATTTTGACCGCCCCAGCCCGGTTGCCCCGCCGCTGATGGTAAAGCGATACGGCCACTTGAATCAGCCCGACGCAAGCCTCGCTGCAAGGATCTTCCGGATGCTCTTTCCAATATTCTTCCATCACCTCGTGGCATTCGAAATAATCGCGCTCCGCATGGAAGTGCACCAAATATTGAATATACGCTTCAGTATAATTAGGCATCGCAATGTCCCTCTGTTCATTGAAATCATCTTTTCATCTTCTATTGTAACAAGTTCGTTTAAATTCTGAAACCATCGCCCACATTATACGTAGTAAGCTATGGCAGGCAGACTATTCTATTCGATGGAGGATGCAAAAAGATGTTGAAAAAGTTGTCTCTCATTTTGATGGCTTGTATGCTGGTGTTTTCATTCACCGCACCCGGTATGGTCGACGCCAAAGGATACAAGTCCTCGAAAAAAAGCTACACGCCAAGCAGTTCCAACACCACGCAAACGCCGAACAACGGTATCAATAAAACCGAGCCGGCTGCTTCCAAATCGCCGGCCAGCACGACGGCCACGCCGGCAAAGAAACCAGGCTTTTTCAGCGGCGGTCTGATGAAAGGCTTGATGATCGGCGGTCTGGCGGGTCTTCTCTTCGGAAGCCTGTTCGGCGGCATGGGCTTCCTCGGCGACTTGCTGGGCCTGATGGTGAACGTGCTTGCGCTTGTCGTATTGTTCGTCGTCATCCGCAAAATTTTCGTCTACTTCCGCGACCGCAAGAAGTTCAAGGAAGAACCGAAGCGTTTCTAATTTGAGGATAAAAGAGGTTACCAGGATATGCGACTATCGGAGCAAGATATTATCAATGCGATATGCCTGAATATCGCCGAACGAAAGCAGATTCATCCGACGCAAGTCGAAGTGGAGCTCATGTGGGATGAGGACCATGGCTTCTCCGCCGAAGTGCACGCCGAAGGCCGCAGCCAGATCCTGATCGCCGCCAACATGCTGGAAGCGATCGAGCGTTACCTGCTCAAGGAGCAAAATATCCGCGTGTTCCGGGATCAAATCCAGCTCGTGCTGGAAGACGAAATCGTCGCCGATATCGGTTGACCTTCCGAACGACCCTTCAAGCGATGGCTTGGAGGGTTATTTTTTGTCTCCAATGGCACCCTCATTCACGATTCTATTATTTTCCTCGCAACTTCGAGGCCTCTTCTAACGTTTAATAGAGTAGACTGACCAGAAAGAGGCTGATGCATGTTGAAGCGCAACACCCTGCTTACGTTGTCCGTTATGACGCTCTTCCTCTCCTCCGCGGGCTCCGTTATGGCAGCCGACAAGACATCCAAGTTCCGCGTCTACCAGGACACCACCATGCTGCTGGAAACCTCCGATTACAAGTCCGCCGAAAATTATGCCAGGCAGTTCGCGGACAGCCACGTCGAAGAGATCGGCACCCGTAAATGGGTATGGCATAACTACCCCCGTTACAAGGTATTCCAGAACGGCTACAGCTCGTCCAAATGGGAGTATGCCAGCTTGGATCAGGCGATACGCGAAGCGTCCAATTGGGGACATGCCAGCGTACGCGACCTGCAATCCGGCGGTTGGGTATGGAGCAATTACCCGAAGTACCGCGTCTACCAAGGCGACGACATTACGATGGATTCCTGGAACTTCGAAACGTTGAACCAAGCGATCGCCGAAGCGAAAAAATGGGGCAACGCCCATATTGTCGAGCTCGGCACACACCGCTGGGTATGGGATAATATTCCGGCCAGCCGCAAGACGGAGCTGCGCAGCGGCAGCAAAATTTATCAAATCTATCAAGATACATACTCCGCTGAGAATTGGAAGTTTGCTTACTTAGAAGATGCTGTAAACGAATCGCTCAATTGGGGCAATTCGAAGATTGTGAACACCGAAACAGGCAAGGTCGTATACTCCAACGTCAAACCGTATAAAGTGTACCAGTTCGACACGCTTCTGAATTCGTTCCTAAGCATCGACGAGGCGGTAGCGTACGCCAAGCAGTTCGATCATACCCGGATTACCGACGACGAAGCGGCGGGACTTGATGGCACCGCACGCGTTATATGGAATAATTATCCTTATTACCAAGTGTTTCAAAAAGACAAATGGATTGCGGACTTCTCTACGATCGGCGGCGCGCTATCCTACGCCATGGGCTATTCCAACGCCTCGATTCGGCTGTACGGCGACGGGTCCAGCATCTGGAACAACCTTCGCGATCTGCAGTTCTGGGGCTGGAACGGAAGCTCCAGCGACACCACGATCCGCAGTCAGGTAAACAACACCTCGGGACTGGATGTCGTCTCCCCCACCTACTTTCAACTCGCCGACGGCTCGGGCAATCTGACCGACAGCTCGAACAAAGAAACCGTCGCTTGGCTGAAGAAGCAGGGGTATTCCGTCCATCCGCTTGTCAACAACCAGTTCGATACGGCGATGACGACGCAATTTCTGGCCTCGGCGCAAGCCCGCAGCAAGTTCATTTCCGCGCTGGTCGATAAAGCCGTCGCCATCGGGGCGGACGGGCTAAACATCGACTTCGAGAGCGTCGCAGGCACGGATCGCTCTGCCTTCACGACGTTCATGAAGGAAATCACGGATGCGGCCCATCAAAAAAGACTTGTCATCTCGGTCGACCTGCCAAGAGGCAGCGCCGCATGGAATGCGAAAACCGCGTTCGAGCACGAGAAGCTCGGCCAGATCGTCGATTACGTCATCACGATGACCTACGACCACTATTGGAAAGGCAGCACCGAACCGGGTTCCGTGGCCGGTCTGCCTTGGGTTGAACAAGGTGTACAGGAATTTCTCTCCTACGGCATTCCGCGCGACAAGCTGATCATGGGAATTCCGTTCTATGTCCGGGAGTGGAAGGTCGACAAATCCGGCAAGCTGGACAGCAACCGCGCGCTGCTGATGAAGGACTTGACCGGCCTCATCGATTCCAAGCAAGCGAAGCTCAGCTGGGACAGCCGCTTCAATCAATACAAGGTCGAGTACGAGCAGGACGGCTTCAAAAACGTCTTCTGGCTGGAAAACGAAGAGACCGTCAAAGCGCGGATCGATATCGCCAAAAAGTACGAATTGGCCGGTGTGGCCGCTTGGCGCCTCGGCTACGATTCGAAGGAATTATGGAATATGATGATCCAGCAGAAATAATTGGTAATACGCAAAAGACCGCCGGACTTGATCGTTCGGCGGTGAGCTTGTTGAGAAAGTGGGCAATTGAGGTAATAGAGGTTACGAGGGGGTGGGGTATCCACTTCCGACCGCTGTTGTCCTCGGGAAATTTGATTAGAAGCCGCTTAGTAGCGGACATTTCCCGAAGACAAAGGCGGCCGCTATCGCTTCTCCAGTGGATACCCCACCTCCGTTTGCATCTCTATTTTCGTAAAAGCCCACTTTCTCAACACTCTGACCGCCGGACTTGATCGTTCGGCGGTCTTTCCTATGTGATAAGACTTAAGACTTTTTAAGCATAGACACAATCTCTTGCAGCTGCTTCTCGATATCATGCGGCGTGTAGCCGAACCATGTATCGAGATTCAGCATGTATACCCGGTTGTTTTTGACGGCAGGCAGGTTCGCCCATAGCGCGGTTTTCGAAATTTCATCCAGCCGCTTCTTGGAATCGTCATCGCCAAATACCGACACGAACAAATAATCGGAGGCATACTCCGGAAGCAGCTCCAAGGACACCGGAACAGCCCAGAAGTTCGGATCCTTCTCGATTTCTTTCTTCACCAGTGGCGGAGGCGTCAGCTCCAGCGCTTTGTAGATGGTAAAGCCGAAATTCCGTACGCCGTACACGTAAATTTCCTTCGGGCGAATGTTATAGATCGCCGCCGTTTTTCCCGGTTCGATGATGCTCTGAATCTGCTCCCGTATCGCTTGGAATTTGGCCCGGAACGCCGTGCTCCAAGCTTCGGCTTCGCTTTGGCGGTTCATGATGTCGCCCATGACCTTGACATGACCGAACACGTCGTATTCGTCCCACGGAACGACGACCGTCGGAGCGATTTTGGACAATTTATCGTACGTATCCTGGTCGACATCACTGGCGATGATCAGCTCCGGCTGGAGCTCCAATATTTTTTCGAAATTGTATTTTCCGATATCGCCGATATTTTCAATCCCATCCGCTTTCTCTCCGAGATCCTTAAGGAGATTGGACGGGCCGCCGAGCGGCTTGACGCCAATGGACAGGAGCTGGCTGACATATTGGAGTGTAACGACCTTTTCCGGCTTGACGGGAATTTTCGCCTCCCCCATCGCGTGCTTGTAGACGCGCTCCGACGCCGGCTTCGCGCCGGAGCTATCGGCGGAAGCGGACTGCTTGGAATCGGGTGAATTGGCCCCGCAGCCTGCGATCACTACCAGGATCAGTAAAAACGCAGCGATGTAGGAAAACTTTAATTTTCTCATTTTAGGGACTCCCCTCTTGAACCACTGCTCTCGAGTACTCTTGATTTATCTCGCTCTGGCAAGCAAGTAAAGAAAGTACGGCGCGCCGATGATCGCAACGACAATTCCGGTAGGAATCTCCGCAGGCTGGATAATGACTCGTGCAATCGTATCGGCGACGATCATCAGCAGGCCGCCGACCAAGGCCGAGGCCGGAAGCAGGATTTCGTGCTTCGGTCCGATCAAGCGCCGGGCCAGATGCGGACCAATTAAGCCGACAAAGCCGATGCCTCCCCCTACCGCGACGCAAGCGCCGGCAATCCCGACGGAAGCGGCAAGCAGACCGAGCCGTTCCTTCTCAACGGGCGCGCCCAAGCCGGTCGCCATCTGTTCCCCGAGATTGATCACATTAAGGACTCTGGCTTTATAAAACACATAAGGCAACAGCACGATCAGCCACGGCAGCAGAGCGACGACAAACTTCCAGTTCGAACCCCAGATGCTTCCCGCCAGCCAGACAGCGACAAACTGGTAATTTTGCGGGTTCAACCGCAGCGTCAGCACCACCATTAAGGCGCTGATGCCTGCTGCGACGGCAATCCCGGTAAGAACCAGACTTGTCGGCGACAAGCCTTCGTGCTTCTTGTATGCCAGACCGTAGATGATCGCCGCGGTGACGCCCGCCCCGACGAAAGCGAGAATCGGTAGAAATAAAACGGGCGCTGCCGTCTTCGACGGGAAAAACGAGATAAAGAGCACGACCATCAAACCAGCGCCGGCATTGATCCCCAGAATGCCCGGATCGGCCAGCGCATTGCGGGACAGCCCTTGCAAAATACACCCCGAAACGGCCAATCCCGCCCCGATCAGCACCGAAATAACGATGCGGGGCAGCCGGAAATCGAACAAAATGAGCTCCTGCTTCGCCGTACCTGCCCCGAACAGCGTTCGGATGACATCGAGCGGTGACAGCCGGGTGTATCCGGTGTTCATGCTGACGAGAAAAGCAAGCACAATCAACACGCCCAGAACGGATAAAACCGTGACGGCCTGAATTTTTTTGCGGCGTTCCGTCGCTCCCATTTTCACTGCTTCCATCTACAGTTCCCTCCTCTGCTTGCGCGCCAAGTAAAGGAAGAATGGAACCCCGATCAAGGCGATCAATGTGCCGATCGGCGTCTCATACGGCGGATTGATCATTCTCGCCCCGATATCGGCAATGACCATAAGCAAGCTGCCGAGCACCGCGGAGCAAGGAATGATCCAGCGGTAATCGACGCCGACCAGCGACCGGGCAATATGCGGAATGACGAGCCCGACAAAGCCGATCGCACCGACCGCGGAGACAGCCGTGCCTGCAAGCACCAGCACGACAACGGCACAAGCCAGCTTCACCCAGCCCGTACGCTGGCCGAGACCCGTCGCCACTTCGTCGCCAAGACTCAGCAGCGTAATCGACCTGGAAAGCAGCAAGGCGGCGATCAAGGCGGCAATGACCCATGGAGTCATGATTTTGAGCTGCAGCCACTTCGTCCCGGCTACCCCGCCGGCATACCAGAAAGCGAGATCTTGTCCGATGTTGAAGTAAATCGCGATCCCCTCGCTGATCGCAACAAGAAGTGCAGTGACAGCAGCGCCAGCCAAAGCGAGCCGGACCGGCGTCAGGCCGTTTTTGGACATGGAACCGACCCCGTACACCATAAACGCCCCGACCGCAGCGCCGAGGAACGAGTACAGAATCAACTGCATGAACGGCAGCCCCGGAAAAAAGGCAAAGCAGAGAGCAAGCACGAACCCCGCCCCCGCATTCAGGCCGAGCAGCCCCGAATCGGCAAGCGGATTGCGGGTCATCCCCTGCATAATCGCTCCGGCAACGGCGAAGCAAGCGCCGACCAGCGCCCCGGCAAGCGCCCGCGGAAGACGCAGCTCCTGAATAATCTGATGCTGGGTAATGTCGGGATTAAACCGAAACACGGCTTCCCATACGGTGGAAAGCTGAATATCCGCCGCACCGACGGAAACCGACAAGGCCAGCCCCACTAACAAAACAGCAAGTCCCGCAAACAAAACAATCGTTGCCGTTACCGGCCGGGATCGCAGCTTCGATGTGGATTGGGGCACAGCCTCCGTATGTACGCTCATGAGAACCATCCTTATCTTTGCTGGAATGAAGAGGTTTTTGCCTCGTGCACCATGATACTGATAATCATTATCAGTAAATGATTATACATCCATTATCCATTTCCGTCCATACTTTCAAGCAAGTTTTGGATAACTATGCCAGCGAAGTAAGAAGTCGTACCATGCCCCTGCACATGTCTTAAAGGAACAATGTGATGCAATCCGCACGAACGTCTGGGGTTAACCGCAATATAAAAAGCGGCCTTTCCGGGCCTGGAGCCTCTAGAAAACGCCGCTTCTGATCTTTTTCGCTTATCTGATTTATTTTTTTCATCAATTCGATTAGTTTCTTCGCCATAGCCAAAGCAAAGGCTTCGTCATTGACGTTATGCTCCAGCTCAACCAATTCGACACGTTCCCGGTCAAGATTCGTTCTTAGGGCATCAAACAGTGCTGCGTCCTCTTCCGGTCCATAAAAGGGCTGACCCTCGTTATCGATCAGCGAAACTCCTTTTAGAGGCAGGAATAACGCGCAAGGACCGGTCGAACGGTTCAGTTTAGAGGCGATGATTTGACCCAATTGCCGGTTTTCATCCACATTTGTTCTCATTAACGTAATGGTCGCATTATGCTTGTATAGATTTCGGCCTGCATACTTCTCCGGAACCGTATCCATCGCTCCGAAATTCACCATATCCAAGGCGCCGGTCGATACGACCTGCGGAATGCCTGCCTTCGCTGCCGCCTCCAAACGGCTCGGTCCGGCCGAAAGCACGCCGCCGGCCAGCTCGTCGCACCACTCCGTTGTGGTGACATCCAGCACCCCTTCGATAAAGCCGCTTTCAATCAACGCCTCCATCGCCATACCGCCGCTGCCCGTTGCATGGAAAACCAGCACTTCATACCCTTGCTGCTCCAGGTATTCTCTTGCTTTATTTACACAAGGCGTGGTCACTCCGAACATGGTCGCCGCGATCAAAGGCTTATTTTCCAATTGCGGCGGAACGCCCTTCGCCATTCCGGCAATGGCATAAGCGGCGTTGGCAAGGATGTTGGCAGACAACCGGTTAATGCCCGAAATATCGACGACCGAATACATCATCGTAATATCTTTTTCCCCGACATAGGGCCTCGTATTTCCGGACGCAACCGTGGATACCATGAGCTTCGGGACGCCGACCGGGAGCGCTTGCATCGCATACGTGCCGATGGTCGTGCCCGCCGATCCTCCCAGACTGATCACGCCGGCAACTTCCTTGTTCCGGTACAGCTCTGCCACAAGAGCCGCAGCGCCTTTCATCATCACATCCATCGCATAGCCCCGGTCATCCTTCGCGACCAGCTCCTGAAGCGACGCCCCTCCTGCACGAGCGACCGTCTCGTTCGAAATGTCGGCATCCCAGCTTGTGCTGCCGATGACTCCCGTATTCATGACAATCGTGGATATACCCGTGCCTTCGATGATATTTTTAATAAATAAAATTTCCTTCCCCTTCGTATCGAGGGTACCGATAATGACAATTTTCCCAGTCATTGATGTGCCTCCTCTATATATTTTTTGTGTGATTGGCGGCGCTTACATATCTCTACTCTACTATCGCAGAATCGGACGGACAAAAGAATAGATTTAGGTAACATCAAGTAGGATTATGATAAGCTTTTCGGTTAGACCCTACCATAATACTAATTGAAATTACAATAATCTATGGTTTCGTGCTGCGCTTTCGGCCATACTGTCAGTACGGACTCATACTTATCTTGAGAAATGGAGACGATATCATGCTTTCGACAAGACAACGTATACTGGCAGCCCTGCAGGAGAAGGTCAAGCAAGGCGGCTACATTATCGGCGGCGGCGCAGGTACCGGAATTAGCGCCAAGTTCGAAGAAGACGGCGGTATCGATCTGATCGTCATTTATAACTCGGGAAGGTTCCGGATGGCCGGACACGGTTCTTTAGCCGGACTTATGCCGTATGGGGATGCCAACTCGATCGTATTGGAAATGGCGAGCGAAGTTCTGCCGGTTGTGAAGAAAACGCCGGTTATTGCAGGGGTATGCGGTACGGACCCGATGCGGGTCATGGGCCGTTTCTTGAAACAGATCAAAGACGAAGGCTTTGTCGGCGTCCAAAACTTCCCTACGGTCGGACTGATCGACGGGAACTTCCGCATGAATCTGGAAGAGACGAACATGGGCTACGATAAAGAAGTCGAAATGATCCGTTTGGCGCATGAGGAAGATTTGCTGACGACGCCTTATGTGTTTTCCGAGCAGGATGCGATCAAAATGACGAATGCCGGCGCAGATATTCTTGTCATTCATTTAGGTTTGACGACTTCGGGAACGATCGGGGCCCAAACCGCCAAGACGTTGGACCAATGTGTCGAAGAGATTCGATCCATTGCGGCTGCGGCTATCAAGGTAAGACCAGACATTTTTATTCTGTGTCATGGCGGTCCGATTGCCGAACCGGAGGATGCCGCCTACGTGTTGGAAAAATGCCCGGAAATTCACGGGTTTTACGGGGCGAGCTCCATGGAGCGTTTGCCTACCGAACGTGCGATTCGCGAGCAGACGCAGCGTTTTGTCAGCTTGCGCAGAAATTAAGAAACGGCCATATCCCAAGGATCAATTCCTTGGGATATTGTTATTTTTATGGGAGATTTCTTTCCACTCGCTTGGCGTCATGCCGGTTTCCTTTTTGAACAGCCTGCTAAAATAAGACGCATCCTCATAACCGACCTGCCGGGCTATGTCTTGAATGCTGCTGTGTTCCTTTTTCAACAAATCTTTGGCGGTGCCGATTCGCGTCTGAATCAGCCATTCGGAGAAGCTGATCCCCATTTTCTTTCTGAAGAGCTGGCTCAAATAGTTGCGGTTCAGATGAAGCTCTTTGGACAAATGATCGAACGTGATCGGCTCATGAAGGTGCATGGTCACATACGAGGTGATATAGCGGACATAGTCGGCTTGCTTGATCGCTGTGTGCAAGTCCAACTGCTGTCTGAGCTGTTTGTTTTCCGACTTGACCTCCTGGTATTTCTTGAACAGCTCCGTCACCCGGATGATGCTTGCCTCTGTCGGAATTCTTTCAAAGCTGGACCCGCCGATGTAGCCCATCGCTTCCGTATGGTTGTATATGTACTCCGCATTTTCTGGGGAATTGACAGGCCCTCCGTAGACGAGCTTGAAAATGTCCGGATTGACCGTTTCGGCGGCTTTAAAGATTTTGTCGGATAGAACTGCGCTCTCTTCTAGACTTATGGCGAGCTTGACTCCCGAGCTTCCGCCTTTGGTAAATCCAAGGTGTGCGCAAATGATATGTGCCCCGGCAGCAGACATCTGAGCAGCCTGTTCTTCATTAAAGACAAACGCAATCGTAAACAGACCCTTCTCGCTGGCTTTACGTATGGCGGTAACTTCCATGTCGAAGGATATCCCCGCTTCCTGGAGCGCTTCGCCAAACACGCCGTCGATCAGTCCGACCGTCGGGTAATTGGTAATTCCTACAAATCCCGCATCGCGGATCTCGTCCAAGTAATCGTCCAGCACAATTCCCGGATCGGTGGCGCATAAGCCAAAAATACATGGAATGGAGCTTACATTGCGAAGCACCTCTTGGATGCCTGTCTCCATGACCATCTCGTTACTGTTGCCGAAAGGAAGGAGGCTGGCTGTCGAGCTATACCCCATTAAGCGAAAGCGCCCCGCATTCAGGACCAGGATAAGGTCCGCGCCGCCCGTTTCGGCATATTTGGCAAAAAGGCCGCAACTGACGGCTGCGCCTATAATATGTTTGTTTTGTTCTACCGCTTGGTTAAGCTTGTGTATGATCCTTTTCAGATCTTGCATGAGAGTCAGTCCTTTTTGTCAGTTACCTCTATTTTACCACCTCTCTGCTTTTCAAGGTATTTTCATGTAAAAAAGAGAGCCGTAGCTCTCTTGGACAAAGGTATTAAAAGTCACTCTCGTCGCTGCCGTCCTGCAGCAGCTCACGCAGTTCCTCCAAGTCGCTCACGGGCGACTGGCAAGCATAGTTCTCGCAGACGTAGGCCGTCGCCCGTCCGCCGAGCGGCCGCTTGTCCTGTACGAGCGGGATCAAGCGCCCGACCTCCTCCGCCCCGGCAACGCCGACCGGATGCAGAATCGTCAGTGCATTCGGCAGGAAGGCGCGGTGCACCTCGTGGATCATCGCCTGCGTCTCTTCCTTCGCCGGGTCGCCTGCAATGACGATTTCCGACGGCGCACCGAATGCAAAATCGACAGCCATCAGGAACAGTGCGTGCCCGGACGGATACTTTTCCACCGATCCGGCGAACGCTTTCAGTTGCTCCTCCGCTTTCTGAGACAAAGCCGCGTCGTACGTGTAACGTGCAAGCTTGTGCAGGTTAAGCGCCGCAGCAGAATTGCCCGACGGCATCGCGCCGTCGTAAATCTCTTTCGGCCGCGTGAACAGCCGTTCCCCGTCCTCCCCGTAAAAGAACAATCCGCCCTTTTCCTCGTCCCAAAATAAGCGCAGCATGTCCCTGTTCAGCTCTACCGCCTGCTGCAGCAGTGTATGATCAAATGAAGCTTCGTACAGCTCGATCAAGCCCCAGACAAGGAACGCGTAATCGTCGACGTACCCGAGGTAAGCTGCCTCGCCGTCTCGGTATCGTGCCAGCAGCCTGCCGTCTTCGCGGCGCAGCTTCGTTAGGATGAAATCGGCCGCTTTGCGTGCCGCCTCGACATACTCCGGCTTATGCAGCGCCTTGGCCGCCTTCGCCAGTGCCATGATCATTAGCCCGTTCCATGAGGTCAAAATCTTGTCGTCCTTATGCGGATGAATCCGCTGTTCCCGGTGCTCGAACAGCTTCCGGCGGGACGCTTCGAGCCGTGTGTTCAGCTCCGTCACGTCCAACTGCATCCGCCGCGCGGACGTTTCCACCGTCGCATCGATCAGATTCGGGATGCTATGTCCTTCGAAATTGCCCGTGCCGGTAATATCGTACACCTGGCAGTACAGCTCGCCTTCCTCTTCGCCGAGCACCTGCGTCACCTCATCCGGCGTCCATACGTAAAATTTGCCTTCCTCGCCCTCGGAGTCGGCATCCTCCGCCGAATAAAATCCGCCTTCCGGGTCGGTCATATCGCGCAGCACATAGGCGATAACCTGCTCGGCGATATCCGCGTACTTCCGCTTGCCGGTCGCTTGGTACGCTTCAATATACGTCATCGTCAGCAGCGCGTTGTCGTACAGCATTTTCTCGAAATGCGGTACCAGCCATCGCTCGTCTGTCGAATACCTCGCAAAGCCGTATCCGATGTGATCGTACAAGCCGCCGCGGTGCATCCGGTCCAGCGTATTCTCGACCATGGCCAGTGCTTTTGCTTCTCCCGTACGCTTCCAATACCGAAGCAGAAACGACAAGTTGTGGCTCGTCGGGAACTTCGGCGCGTCCCCGAAGCCGCCGTAGGCCGGATCGTACACCTCTTCGTAAAAGCGATATGTACGCTCCAGGATATCGTTCGACAGCTCGCCTTCCAGATTGGCGATCATCCGCCTCTGTGTTTCTTCGACGATCTGCTCGCCGATCTCCGCGACCTTCGCCGGGTCCTCCCGCCATTTGCCCGCGAGCTGCGGTAAAATATCCAGGAGGCCGTGCCGCCCGTGCTTGCGTGCCTTCGGGAAATAGGTCCCTGCGAAGAATGGCTTCTTCTCGGGCGTCATGACGATCGTGAGCGGCCATCCGCCCCTCCCCGTCATCGCCTGACAGACGGACATGTACAGATGGTCCACGTCCGGCCGCTCCTCACGGTCTACCTTGACCGCTATGTAATCGCGGTTCAACAGCGCGGCAACCTCTTCATCCTCGAAGGATTCTCTTTCCATGACGTGACACCAATGGCAGGTAAAACTAATCACACTTCTTTCATCGTATTAGCCCGAAGGCTAGGAATAGCCTATGGACAAGAATACCGGTTTGCCTTCGCGTGCAGATTTACTAAAAGCTTCTTCTCCCCACGGGAACCAATCTACGGGATTATGAGCATGTTGTAATAAGTATGGAGATTTTTCATTAATGAGCCGATTTGTGTATTTATGCTTCACAGTTTCATCACGCATTCTCTAACACTCCCTAAAGGAATATTGTTACATTTTGAGTATATCCCTTATTGAATTTAAAAACAAAAAAGACAATCAACTTTATCTGAGCGATTGTCATATGGTACTCTTCCTCAAACCAACTATACTAATCTATTGCAATCATCTTAGAATCTATTAGAAAAAGAAATTGAGAATTCTGTCCATGTTCCCATTTGATCAACGGCGTGTTTCCCCAATTGATTTCGACCAGGGGCGAAGCTCCGAAAAGAGAGATTAATTTATCATTTGCAAGGGGGACAAAAGCTGTCGCTATCTTTTTGAATGAAGAATAAACTGAAAAAAAAAGATTTCAAGGAGGCCGTTTCTTATGAGCAATATACCAGGCCCTCCGGGACCAACCGGATTAACCGGCCTTACAGGCCTTACGGGACCAACCGGCCCAACCGGTCCTACAGGTCCTGTAGGGCCACCTGGACCCCCAGGCCCTTTCGTTCCTTTCCGCAGCGCCTGCTCGCGATTTCCCGCGAGTACATTTACTTTTTTTAACCGAAACTTTATCAGTATCCCCGATAATAGTCCGGCAGTACCTTATCCTTCTACGATTACCGTTTCGGGACTATCAGGCGTAATTGCAAAAGTAACTGTATCCCTGTTTTCTCTTTCGCATTCAGATCCTGTTGATATTGCCATGTTGCTGGTTGGACCGGACGGTTTGACAAACACCATTTTGATGTCAGGTGCAGACGGAATTACAAATATTAATTCTTTGAATCTAACCTTTGACGATGACGCTGAGAATTTTCTTCCAGCTAATAGCGCCATCACGTCCGGTACTTACAAACCTACGAGCTTATCTTTAGTCAACAACTTGCCTGCCCCGGCGCCAACGTCATCACCTTCCGTCGCGCTAAGCAATTTTAACGGCCTGTCTCCGAATGGCATATGGAGCTTATTCATAGCTGATCAGACATTAACGGGTAGCGGCAATCTGTCCAGAGGCTGGGCTATCAGTATTAAAACACCCGAGACGGAAATATGTACCTACACCCTTTTATGAGTGGAATAGCCGATTTTGTTCTCTTAGTCCTCTAGTTCTCAGAAACTGGTAAGCCATTTTTATCGAAAGATTAGCTTTAAACTCTTTTGTACTCGGAACGATATGTTGTTGTTTTACCTTTCCCATACTAATATTTACTCCTTGTGATTTTTTAAAGTAAGGTATTGTCCCTAGTTCTTCTAACCTTTGTGCTGCACTAGGTTCATTATAAAAGTTATAATAATTATAATGCACTCTTAGTAAGTCGCTGCTTCAATAAATGTTTGAACTTGAATTTGTGCTTGAATTTTGCTGACGAAGGAGTTGTGAATGAGCTATCGTTTGTCCCACCAAAAAAGCATTGGCCTGCGACCTGAAGTTCCACTATGGAACATACAGATTCACAGGCCAAGTACATTTTCATTCGTGGTGGTGGCCATCAGGCCATGTTAGTCGGGACAGCCCCTTACTCCAAAACTTTCTCACGGATGCTTAATCGCTCGTAAATTTCGCCAAAAGGACGTCATAATTGCCGTTGGAACTGTCCTTTTGGAACGAACCCGTAACCACATAACCGCCGTCATTGGTCGTTGCCACACGTTTGCCTATTTCGCCAGTGTTCCCAAAATCATACATATTCGACCATAATGCATTTCCTGCGTTGTTGATTTTCATCAGCACCAAATCTTCTTTACCCACTAGCGGACTCGTCAGCCCGGTCACGATATAATTGCCGTCCTTGGCCGCTTTGACATCATTGGCAAAATCGCCATTCGTTGAATGAAACTGGTTCGCCCACAACTTGCCCCCCGAAGTGCTGACCTTAGTTACAAAGATGTTATACCCCTGAGAACTGTTTGGTTGACCGAAGTTGTTGATGGACCCTGCAGCCACATAGCCGCTGCTCGTTGCGGCAACACCTTGTAGCATGGAATATTTGTCCAGGGTAGATTCGAATTCCGTCCCTCCGGAGCCGGATACTTTTACCATCAGTCCGTACATCGATTGTTCCGTCCCTCCTGGGATGGTTTGCTTGATGGTTTTATATCCGACGCCCACATAGCCGCCGTCCGGCGTTGCGCTTACGCCGTAAAAGCGGTCTTCCAGATTTACCTGACCGTATGTCCGGCTCCATTGAACATTGCCGCTAGCATCCACTTTAAGCATGAAAGCATCAGTCGTATGCTGGCTGTCTTCCTTGGCGCCGACAATGACGTAGCCGCCGTCATGCCCGATTTCCATCGCTTTAGCCTCTTCTTGGCCTGGACCACCATATGTTTTTGCCCATTGTATCGCTCCATTGGCATCTGTCTTCGCCAAGTAGATATCTTTAGAACCGCTCGCATTGCTTGTCCCGGCGATGATATACCCACCGTCGCTCGTTTGCCGAACCTCGGCACCCGTTTCTTCTGCGGCCCCGCCCAGCGCATATGCCCATTGAAGCGTCAGGGATGCGTCCGTCTTGGCAAACAGGATATCCTCGTTTCCATTAACCGTGGTAGAGCCTACGAACACATAGCCGCCGTCGCTTGTCTGCACGACGGATTCGCCGAAATCGCGCTGCGAGAAGTTGAATGTAGTGCCTTTCTGGAGCGCTGGAGGAGCAAGGCTTGCCGATGGCTGAAGTGTAGAAAGTGAATTTTTCCCATCTGCGTTTTTGTTTTGGCTGAGTAGATTGGTGACCTTGACCTCTGCATTTTTGACGGGTACCTGACTTGAGGCTTCAGGAAGACTATCAGTTGTCGGTAGGCTAGATTCATGGGCAAAAGCAACTTGAGCGGAAAGCAGCAGTGCAGCAGTTAAAGAAGAAAGTACAGGAATTGACTTTTTCATAATAACCTCCCATTTTTATCATAAATATTATATACAAGTATATTTTAACATATTTTTTGATATAAAATCAGAAAATATATTTCAAAATAGTTAACGTTTTTCCACTTTTTTCTTTTCCTTAGCGACATGACATATGAAACCGTATAAGGACAAGCGCAAATGCCCCCTGCCCTCTCCGCAAACAATGCTAATGATCTATGAAACTATAAAAACAGAATCAATAAATAGGTTCTTGATACAGTGTTTTGACAAGAATATGTTCCGATAAAATAAAAAATCCGCGATTTACGCGGTATTTAATCGGCCTATATTCTTGTTATCCGACACCAGTATAATACAATCTTTTTAATCAATCCTTTTTGTCATTTACTTTCACAGTAAAAATGCTTAATACAATGGTTAGAATCACATATGTCCAAAAACCATGAATTTCAAATCCCGTGAGATATCTATCAAGTAACCATAACTTAATCGGTGTTAACACAAGTGAAGCTACGATTAATAATGGCGTTGTTAAACACCCAATCCCAACTACAATTGAAATGAAGGAAATCGTCAGTAGGAAGCCATAAATGAAACTAATAACAAACATAAGCACTGTTGCAATTATTAACGTTTTGGTATCTGAAATGGATATATACTGGTTAAAGTAATAATTCCCACACCAGAAAACAAAAAATGTAACAAGTAAGTTGAGTAGGTTTCTCAATTACAGGCCTCCTTACTTTCCTTGATATCTCTTTCCTCTTTATAGATATTATAAACATGGGCAGCAAATTACAAATTTCCTTCGATCGCAATTTCATCCGCCTGCTCCATCGTTGCTATCACCCAACGACTGACATAATCAATAAATTCGGCGCTGGATGGGTTATTGATTGCAATTTTAGCCCAGTGGTTCAAGATCACTTTCCATTCCGGTTTACTAATAAAATTCATGCCGGTATCATCAAAACTCTCAAAGCCTGCCTCCTTACGTGGATATACCTCCTTGATTCCTTCATATAAAAGATGAAAATCCACACGATATATCCATAAGCCGACCCCCAAATTTTCACGCCAATGCCCCTTCTCATCTTCAGCATAGGGGTATAAACCATAGCCAATTTTCCCATCAGCACGATGATGAAATTGCCGTACCTCGATGAGCTTTTCTTTTTGGGTGATATATATTGTCAAAGTGGGATGCCCCATATGCTCTTTCATTTGCAAGACGATTTTCTCGAATTGCTTCTGTCTGCTGTTATCTTCCAAACGATTAAAAAAGCTGCATTTCAATAAAAAATGCCCACTCCATCTCTCTTGCTCCGTCCATTTAAATTGAAACAATTCTTTAGTCGTTCGGTCTGGTCTTCCTGCATTGATCCATTCGAAAAAAGCCGTTTCCTCTTGTACAGCTGTTATAGAAGAACCCGTCTCAACAAGAAAGAAGTGAGCTGTGCCAAAATACTCTATCAAAAACGACTTGATCCGTAATTTTTGTTCGTGAAGTGTCAAATAAGATGTGCAAGCAATCTCAGTGTCATAACGCAATAATATAGCTCCCTTCTATTCGCCAATTACCAGTTTATTATACTAGACTTGATAAGATCTGACAGCGATATTTGCTTCATCAGCCATCATAGTAATGGAATCATTGTGCTCGTTAATGACTGTCGCATCCTTAAATTCCCATTCATAATTTCAGGTACAGGCACGAAAGCACGAGAGTAGACATTACAATACCACATACTCCTTATGCCTGATAAAAGATTCATTTTCTTAAACAAAATCAAAAAAGCCACTATTTAATAGCGGCACGTTTGCCCTTTCGGCAGCAAGTGCTTGGGATGATCAAAGCTAACGAAAGTGACATGAAAACACAAGGAATTTTTTTTAAGCATAATACACTAAAATGTACATTAAGAAGGGACAGACTTTTGTCTGCCCTAAATGGTTACTTAAGAATCGTAAATTCATAAAGTACATTATTGTCGGTATCACGAATCAATGCCTTCCCTGGTTTTACTGCTTTAACTTTCGTATAACCTCTGTCGCAATTAGATGTTACATCGATATATCTGCTACCGTCTTCTACAGATACAGATGCATTATAGATTTTATAACTACGATCACCATTATCTAGAGCTAGAGACTGCGAAGTTATGGTATTTTCTTGAGGAGCTGCTTGTGCATTATGTGCAGACAAAGGTGCAATCAGGGAAGCTAACAGACCAAAGTGCCGCGCGAACCGGGGAAGTCGGGGGAGTCGGCGGAGTCACAATTGTATCTGTGGCTGTATCGAACGGGACGTATGGGGTCCGCCAATCGTCCTGTGCTACTCACGGCGGCGAGCCGACCGCGGCGGCCGGGTTAGTCGGTGTGTGCGACGGCGCGGATTTCAATCAGTTGGTGAGGGAACGCCAGACCCGACACGCCGATGAGGGTGACGGCCGGCCGATGGTCGCCCACATACTCCTTGTACAGAACGATGAACTGCTCGAAATGCTCTTGCGGGTTTGTTAGAAAGACCTCCATCTCAGCAATGTTCGACCTCGTGACACCAAATCCCGCCAGCACGCGATCGAGGTTCTCCAGCGTCTGCCGGGTCTGTGCCTCGATATCGCCCTCGCCAACGAACGCGCCCTGCATATCGTGGGAAAATTGTCCCGAAATGTAGATGTTGCCTTTGACGCTGTAACCTTGGGTGACGCCGAAAGCTTCTTCCCATTCAACACCATGATTGTAGGTTTTAGCAGTAGTCATTTTTTTCTCTCCTTTACTTCAAAGTAAGGTTAGTATAAACTGAGCAAAAATAAAAAA
>NZ_JAMZAW010000080.1 GCF_024158745.1 Paenibacillus tyrphae
CATAAAGCTTTTCGCTTTCGCATCTACCCTACGGAGGAGCAAACGACGCTGATCCATCAGATGTTTGGATGCGCTCGCTTTGTCTTTAACCACTTCCTTGCGAGGTGGAACGACACCTTCCAAGAAACAGGCAGAGGCTTGTCTTACCAGACCTGTGCAACTGGGCTGCCAGCGTTGAAAAAGGAATGGCCTTGGCTCAAGGACGCGGACAGCATTGCTTTGCAATCCACCGTTCGCAGCCTGGCAGATGCGTTTGATCGCTTCTTTCGAAAGCAAAACGATCCGCCTCGTTTCAAGAGCAAACGCAATCCCGTCCAAAGCTACACCACGAAGTTTACGAACGGCAATATTGCCG
>NZ_JAMZAW010000081.1 GCF_024158745.1 Paenibacillus tyrphae
CGGTTACCCCACCGACTTCGGGTGTTGTAAACTCTCGTGGTGTGACGGGCGGTGTGTACAAGACCCGGGAACGTATTCACCGCGGCATGCTGATCCGCGATTACTAGCAATTCCGACTTCATGCAGGCGAGTTGCAGCCTGCAATCCGAACTGAGACCGGCTTTCTTAGGATTGGCTCCATCTCGCGACTTCGCTTCCCGTTGTACCGGCCATTGTAGTACGTGTGTAGCCCAGGTCATAAGGGGCATGATGATTTGACGTCATCCCCACCTTCCTCCGGTTTGTCACCGGCAGTCAACTTAGAGTGCCCAACT
>NZ_JAMZAW010000082.1 GCF_024158745.1 Paenibacillus tyrphae
CATACCAGCCTCACTGCTTGGACGAGCATCCATCAGCTCGCGTCACTATCCTTCTGCGTCACCCCATCGCTCATAACGGTTCACGGTGGTACAGGAATTTCAACCTGTTGTCCTTCGACTACGCCTTTCGGCCTCGCCTTAGGTCCCGACTTACCCTGAGCGGACGAACCTTCCTCAGGAACCCTTAGGCTTACGGCGGATCAGATTCTCACTGATCTTTTCGTTACTCATACCGGCATTCTCACTTGTATGCAGTCCACCAGTCCTCACGATCTAGCTTCTACCCGCATACAACGCTCCCCTAC
>NZ_JAMZAW010000083.1 GCF_024158745.1 Paenibacillus tyrphae
GGTGGTAACTATCTCGCCCGCCTCCGGGGTAAGCTGCGTCGAAGATGGCGTCATCAAGCCGATTCACGGCTGCATTCACGACGCGAACGAGGTGATTTTCGGGAATGTCCTCTTCTAAGTCCATTGGCAAACAAAGTTGATCCATGGTATATTGAATGTACAAAGAAACCGTCTCCTTTTGTAATGGTTGGGTGGTACCTCCATTTTAACAAGGAACGGTTTCTTTTTGTATTCTTTGATACAAAAAAAAGTGTCCCTCAGCCATTTTCATGGCTTTTGGGACACCCTCT
>NZ_JAMZAW010000084.1 GCF_024158745.1 Paenibacillus tyrphae
TAATTCAACGCGATACGTCTCTTACAAGGATCTTAAGAAAGTAACAGCGGATTTAAAGCCAATATACAAGGCGGTCACGGAAGAGGCAGCCCTGCTGGAATTGGATCGGTTTGAAGAACATTGGGGAAGCAAGTACCCGCTCATCATCAAATCATGGCGGCAAAACTGGGATGAACTGGCGACCTTTTTCAAATATCCGCCGGAGCTTCGAAAACTCATATATACAACGAACATGATCGAGAGTTATCACCGTCAATTACGCAAAGTAACAAAG
>NZ_JAMZAW010000085.1 GCF_024158745.1 Paenibacillus tyrphae
GCTGTGATGGAATTCAATGGTGGAGCCAAGCGGGATCGAACCGCTGACCTCCTGCTTGCAAGGCAGGCGCTCTCCCAGCTGAGCTATGGCCCCGTTGAAAGCTCCATCAAAACTGAACAAATGAGAGACGAATCCTTTGTTTTATGTCCGACGACCTACAGTCATCATGGACTCCATAGAAAGGAGGTGATCCAGCCGCACCTTCCGATACGGCTACCTTGTTACGACTTCACCCCAATCATCTACCCCACCTTCGGCGGCTGGCCCCTTG
>NZ_JAMZAW010000086.1 GCF_024158745.1 Paenibacillus tyrphae
CCGCATCCTGAACAGGTCCACGCTCGCAAGTTTAGATTTTTCACTTCGGGGTTGCGCGATTGGCATACATGACAAAGTTGACTGCTTGGATAGTTTTTGGCGACCATGCTGATCGTGCGACCATACCACGTTGCTTTATATTCCAGCATCGTGCGAAGGGTTGACCAGCTTGCTTCAGCAATGGACTTTGCTAACTTGTGATTTTTCATTAGACTTAGAACCTGCAAATCTTCCAGACAGATCGTTTGGC
>NZ_JAMZAW010000087.1 GCF_024158745.1 Paenibacillus tyrphae
CAGTCGCAAGACACTCACTCGTGTTCAGTTTTGAAAGGTGCAATGCCTTTCAAGCTTGGCTGTCTTGCCAAAAGTTGATGGTTGCATCAACCGGGCGGGCATGCTAAAATGATTCTCCTGCCGCTGAAACGGCAGCGAAACAAGATTTGTTCCTTGAAAACTGGATAACGAAACAAGCGTAAAGCTGAATCATCCTTAGTTTTACTAGTTGATACCGCGAGGTATATATCTTTGA
>NZ_JAMZAW010000088.1 GCF_024158745.1 Paenibacillus tyrphae
TGAACTGTAACCCGTAAGATGGACACTTGAAAAAAGTGACCTCTTACGGGTTTTTGTGCTTTAATCATACTATCGAGAATACATGGGGAATGAACATCATGAGGAAAATCAGAACAGGATTTACTGAAACAGAGATCAGGCTATTGGAAACCAATCCGAACGTAAGCCGCGTATCGGGGAGAAACATCTCGTATGCTCCAGCTTTTAAACTCGCAGCAGTGCAAGCTAG
>NZ_JAMZAW010000089.1 GCF_024158745.1 Paenibacillus tyrphae
AATTAAGATTCACTTTACGCTTGTTTCGATCCAGTTTTCAGGGTGCAAGTCGCCTTGAATAAAGTAAAGATGTTTCGTGGCAGAAACATCGCAATCCGTTTGGTGATGATGGCGGAAGGGAACCACGCGTACCCATCCCGAACACGACCGTTAAGCCTTCCAGCGCCGATGGTACTTGGACCGCAGGGTCCTGGGAGAGTAGGACGTCGCCAAGC
>NZ_JAMZAW010000009.1 GCF_024158745.1 Paenibacillus tyrphae
TCCTTATCGCCTTGTTTAGCGGCGACTTAATTAATATATCACATCTGCCTATTCGATTGCAAGTACTTTTTTTCTACCAAGATGATGCGAGAGAAAAAAAGCCCTCACCCTTTGAAGGGCGAAGACTAATGTAACATATAATCGAATCGAAAGTCAAGCCTTGATCCGAAAATATTTTATTTTTGAATAACCTCTTGAATATGCAAATGACGTTCTACCGTAAGATTACTAATTTTGCCGTTCACGTTAACCCATGGTCTCGTCGGATGCGCACGGTCGGAGAACACGATTTCGCCAACCCGGTTATCGCTCAACCGGACAAGCATGCCGTTGTGGAATGCGGTTACTTTGCTTATAAACGTCTGAACGATGGCAGGCTGCATTTTACCGAATGACTCTTTTTGAAGCTGCTCCAAAACAAGGTATGGCGAGACAGCCTTTTTATGAAAACGGTCGTTCGTCATGGCGTGAAACATATCGGCAACGGCTACGATTTTGGAATACGTATGAATTTTATCGCCGTGAATGCCAAGCGGATAGCCGGAACCGTCCTCCCGCTCGTGATGCTGGAGGGCGCACAGCTTGACCCCTTCGTTGATCGCCGGAACAAGCTTCAACATGTTGTAGCCGATAATGGTATGCCGCTTCATATCTTCGGTTTCCTCGGCGGTAAGCTTGGTAGGCTTGAACAAAATAGCGGCATCCACTTTGGCGTTGCCGATATCATGCAGCAATCCGGCAAGCGCAACCTGCATTAACTCCTTGGAAGATAACCCGTGCCATTTGGCCAAAAGATACGATGTCAGACTAACCATAATGCTGTTGTGGTAAATAAAATCATTCAGTTGAAAGTGACGCGGATTGAACGTCAGCACGTTATACTGGTCAATATTTTTAATAAGCGCTTCGAGCGTCGTACGAATTTCCAAAATCGGCGGGTTGTGTCCTCCGGATGCGGCAGTATTAAATACGCGGCGAAGCAGATGCAGCATTTTATGATAATGCTCATGAAAAGGCAGGACGTTGTCGGCTTGCTCCTCAGACGCCGCTTCCTGCGCGGCAGGCTCCGCTTCCCCGTCTTTGGACTCGATCTGAACGGATGGAATGAGGAATGCCCGCAAAATATCCAGATCGCGCTCCGATACGATTTTTCCCTTCATGAACAAAATATTGTTAAACTTGGTGAGCACATTCTCGATAATTCTTTCGCCGGGTTTCAATTGGGAAACAGGAACGGTTACCATGGGATTCCCTCACCTTACCTCTTGTCAGCTTCCGCGGATCAAAGATTGTCAAAAAAAATAATACTTTAGACCCATATGTAATTATTATAAACGAAAAAGAATGGGGATGTAAGCCCCATTCCTCTCATCTTCGTCTAAAATATTTAAAGGTTTAGTTATTCTTGCGTTTCCTGGCCTTCCGAAGACTCCTCGCCCTCTTCGAGCTCTGGCTGCTCCTCGCTCTTATCCACACGAGCCAAGGTCGATACCTCGTCCTCTTCCCGAATGTTAATGAGCTTGACCCCTTGTGTGTTACGGCCCATGAGCGAAATGCCGGACATGCTGGTCCGAATAACGGTTCCCGATGCGGTAATGATCATGAGGTCCTCTTCTTCCTGAACAATCTTGAGACCGACAACCGGGCCGTTCTTCGGCGTCACGTTAAGCGTCTTGATCCCTTTTCCGCCGCGGGATTGGAGACGGTACTCGGAAACCGGCGTACGTTTACCGAACCCTTTGGAGGTTACGATCAGCACGCTGTTATCCTCATGCACGACATCCATATCGATGACCGCGTCGTCCTCGTCGAGCTGAATCCCTTTGACGCCGGTGGCGGCCCGGCCCATCGCTCTTACTTCCTGTTCAGGGAAATGGATGGACATGCCCTGCTTCGTTCCCATAATGATCGATTGGTTGCCGTCCGTCAGCCTGACGCCGATCAAATCGTCGTCCTCACGCAAGGTTACGGCGATAAGTCCGCCTTTGCGGATATTGGAATAATCGTCAAGCGGCGTCTTCTTCACCAAGCCGTTCTTTGTGGCAAAGAACAAATATTTGTCGGAATCAAAGCTTTCGACCGGGATAACCGCATTGATCGTCTCGCCTTGTTCGATCTGAATCAGATTGATGATCGGCGTTCCCCGCGCGGTACGGCTTAGATCCGGAATTTCGTACGCCTTGAGACGATACACTTTCCCTTTATCCGTAAAGAACATCAAATAATGGTGCGAGTTCGTTACGAACAGGTGTTCTACAAAGTCGTTGTCTTTCGTATCCATCCCGATGACGCCTTTGCCTCCGCGGCGCTGGCTGCGGTACGTCGATACCGGCAGTCGCTTGATATAACCGGTATGCGAGATGGTAATGACAACGTCGGTTTGAGGAATCAAGTCCTCATCCTCGATGCTGTCTCCGCCGATCGTAATTTCGGAACGGCGGTCGTCGCCGAACTTCTCTTTGATTTCGTTCAGCTCTTCGCTGATGATATTCAAAACGAGCCTTTCGTCGGCCAAAATCGCCTTGAATTCGGCAATTTTCTTCTGCAGCTCGGCATATTCCTCTTCGATCTTCTCGCGTTCCAACCCGGTGAGGCGCTGCAGACGCATGTCCAGAATCGCCTGGGCTTGATCGAAGCTGAGACTGAAGCGCTGCATCAAGCCGTCACGGGCCTCTTCGGTCGTACGGGAAGCGCGGATCAAGGCAATGACTTCGTCCAAATGATCCAAGGCGATGCGAAGTCCTTCCAAGATGTGCGCACGCGCTTCCGCCTTACGAAGATCGTATTCGGTTCTGCGGCGAATAACGACTTTCTGGTGCTCCAAGTAATGGAACAGCATATCACGCAGATTAAGCACTTTCGGCTCACCGTTGACAAGTGCAAGCATGATGATGCCGAAGTTCGACTGCATCGCCGTCTGCTTGTACAAGTTGTTCAGTACGACATTCGGATTGACGTCGCGGCGCAGTTCAATGACGATACGCATCCCGTTGCGGTCGGATTCGTCGCGCAAATCGGTAATGCCGTCGATTTTTTTATCGCGGACCAACTCGGCGATTTTTTCGATCAACCGGGCTTTGTTCACTTGATACGGCAGCTCGTGCACGATAATCCGTGCCTTATTGCCGTTTTCTTCGATGGTCGCTTTCGAGCGCATGGTCACGGAACCGCGTCCGGTTGCATACGCCTGCTTGATTCCTTCGCGGCCCATAATATAACCGCCCGTCGGGAAGTCGGGGCCTTTGATCGATTGCATCAAATCGAGCGGCGTCACATCAGGGTTTTCGATCAGCTGCTGAACGCCGTTAATAACCTCGATCATATTGTGCGGCGGAATATTGGTGGCCATACCGACCGCAATCCCGGACGAACCGTTCACCAGCAGGTTTGGAAAACGCGCCGGCAGAACAGCAGGCTCTTGTTCTTCGCCGTCGTAGTTAGGCACAAAGTCGATCGTTTCTTTGTTGATGTCACGAAGCAGCTCCATCGCAATCTTGGACAAGCGCGCTTCGGTGTAACGCATGGCCGCAGCCATGTCGCCATCGATGGAGCCGAAGTTTCCGTGACCGTCAATGAGCATGTAGCGCAAGGAGAAATCCTGCGCCATCCGGACCATGGTTTCATAAACGGCCGAGTCGCCGTGCGGATGGTATTTACCGATGACTTCGCCGACGATCCTGGCGGATTTTTTATACGGCTTGTCCGGCGCCATACCCAGCTCCGACATCGCATACAAAATACGGCGATGCACCGGCTTAAGCCCGTCCCGTACATCCGGCAGAGCGCGGCTGACAATGATGCTCATTGCGTAATCCATAAAGGAGGTGCGCATTTCCGAGCCGATATCGATTTCTCTAATCTGCGAACGAGATTCTTCCGACATGTGTACCCCTCCTACATGCTATCTGCTCTTAAGAACTACTGCTATAAAAAGGTATAAGAACGTTGCTATGAAGACTTACGGGAAATCGATTTAATAATTAAATTATTCAATGAGTTCTCTTTAACAAATGGACTGCCTGCGTTAATGCGCGGAATTTGCATCGGGTCCGCATCCCGGCCGGTCAAGCCGCTTGCCGTCGTAAAACCGTAACGAATGCCTGCCTTGCGAAGCAAAGCGATCGATTGCTCGTCATAGTAGCCGAATGGATACGCATAGGCATCCACCGGACGATCATAAAGCTCCTTCAGCTTGTTGACACATGCTTTCGTGTCATCCGTAATCCGCTGTTCGAATTGCGGCAGATCTTCGGTGCCGCCATCCTTAGGAAGCCGGGAAGTCAACAGCGGCCCGCCGTCAGGCGCCCGGTCATGCAGGCTATCCGAGTGGCACTGGGCGTCGATGTCTTTCATTTCCCGGGTCATAAAACGGATCTGATCCCTGGAAAGCGAGGGAATCAGGCTCTGATCGGGATGCTCAAGATCTTTCGTAATGACAAAGTTCACGGCAGGAATATTCAGTTCTTTCAAGATCGGGTAAGCATTCGTATAAAAGCTCCGGTAGCCGTCGTCGAACGTGACTAGCACGGCATTGGGCGGCAGCGGCCCGCCGGCCATAAAATCGCGAAACTGCTGCAGCGATATGAAATGGTATCCCCGCTGCAGCAGATCGGTTAGTTGGCCGCGAAAGCGCGCCGTCGTTATCGTAACGTCGCCCTGCGTGTGATCGTCGATATGGTGATAGGCGATGACCGCTACCCGGTCTGTGTACCAGACGTCCGTTCCCCGTCCATGGAACAGGCCCGGGACGAGCAGCAGCCAAGCGACTGCCGCGAGCAGCCACAACAAGCCGTATTTTTTCATATTTCGCATGGGCTAAGCCGTTAAATATCCAGGTTTTGGACGAATTTGGCGTGAAGCTGGATAAAGTCGCGCCGTGGCTCGACATTGCTGCCCATCAGCGTATCAAACATCGTATCGGCTTCGATCGCATCTTGAATGCTGACCTGGAGCATCGTACGGCTTTCCGGGTCCATGGTCGTCTCCCACAGCTGCTCCGGATTCATCTCGCCCAAACCTTTATAACGCTGAATATTCACTTTGACGCCGTCGCCGAATTCGGACAAGATCGTTTCTCGCTGCTTGTCGTTGTACGCATAGCGCACCGTTTTGTTCCGTTCGAGCTTGTAAAGCGGCGGCTGGGCGATATAGACGTAGCCAGCTTCGATCAGCTTGCGCATGTAGCGGTAGAAGAACGTCAGGAGCAGCGTCCGGATATGGGCGCCGTCGACGTCGGCGTCCGTCATGATAATGATTTTATGGTAACGCGCTTTGGCAATATCGAAATCTTCCCCGATTCCCGTACCGAGCGCCGTAATGATAGCCCGGATTTCGTTGTCGGACAAAATTTTGTCCATACGCGCTTTTTCCACGTTAAGAATTTTACCGCGCAGCGGCAAAATGGCTTGAAAATGCCGATCGCGTCCTTGCTTCGCGGAGCCGCCGGCGGAGTCCCCTTCGACGATATACACTTCGCTGATCGAAGCGTCCTTGGACGAACAGTCGGCCAGTTTACCCGGCAGGGAGCTGACTTCGAGCGCGCTCTTGCGGCGCGTCAGCTCGCGCGCTTTCCGCGCGGCTTCCCGGGCTCTTTGCGCCTGAACGCCTTTTTCGATGATTTTGCGTGCTATGGTCGGATTTTCATCCATAAATTCCTGCAGCTTCTCCGCAAAAAGGGACTCGACAATCCCGCGAACTTCGCTGTTGCCGAGCTTCGTCTTCGTCTGGCCTTCGAACTGCGGTTCCGGAATTTTCACGGAGATAATCGCCGTGATTCCCTCGCGCACATCGTCGCCGGTCAAATTCGCATCGTTGTCTTTAATCGCATTGAATTTCCGCGCAAAATCGTTCAATATGCGGGTCAATGCGCTTTTGAAGCCGGACTCGTGCGTACCGCCTTCATGCGTGTTGATGTTGTTGGCGAACGAATAGATGTTCTCCGTGTAGCTGTCGTTGTATTGCAGGGCAATTTCCACCTGAATGTTGTCTTTTTGCCCTTCGACATAGATCGCTTGGTGCAGCGCTTCGCGGTTCTGATTCAAAAACTCGACGAACGAGACGATCCCGCCTTCGTAGAAAAACGACTGGGATACGTCCGTACGTTCGTCGGTCAGTGTAATTTCGATGCCTTTATTTAAGAACGCCAGTTCACGAATCCGCGATTGGAGCGTCTCATACGAGTACTCCGTCGTTTCCGTAAAAATCTGCTCATCGGGCCAAAACGTCACTTTCGTTCCCGTTTCGTCGGTCTCGCCGATCACTTGCAATTCATGCTGCGGAACACCGTAACGGTATTCCTGCTGGTGCACCTTGCCTTTCAGCTTGACTTCTACGATCAGCTTCTTGGAAAGGGCGTTCACGACGGAGACGCCTACCCCGTGCAAGCCGCCGGACACCTTATAGCCTTCGCCGCCGAACTTGCCGCCGGCATGAAGCACGGTAAGGACGACCTCTACCGTCGATTTTTTCAGCTTCGGATTCTCGCCGACCGGAATGCCGCGCCCGTTGTCGATAACGGTAACACTGTTATCCCGGTGAACGATGACTTGGATTCTGGTGCAATATCCTGCCAAAGCTTCGTCTATACTATTGTCGACGACTTCCCATACCAGATGATGAAGGCCGCGGCTACTTGTTGAGCCGATGTACATCCCCGGACGCTTGCGAACGGCCTCCAGACCTTCAAGCACCTGGATTTGACTTTCATCATAAGTTGTACCTGGATTCACAGACATGCAGACACCCACTTTTCCGTAATTAAGAAAAGCTTCCTTACGAAGCGTTTCAAAGATCTAGTTCGTTAACAGATGATGAGCCCGTTTCTTCAAGGTCATGGACGAAATCGGAGAATAGTATACTTTCGTCTGGGTCACCACGAGCGACTTGCTTTCCTCCTCGCCGATGACTTCCACCTTCTTGTCTTTATTGGCATACGTTATAAATTGTTTCGATATTTTCGATGATTTCTCAATGGAAAGGTCAAAAATGGCGACAAGCTCTGCGGCGCGAATAATTTTTTCTCCGCCCAAATGGATAAACACGCTGGCCCACTCCTTATCGGCAAAACTATCTATGTCAAGCTTCCGTCCCGAACGTGAATCACAGAAGCGCTTTCCAGTTTTGACAAATCTATGCTTTCAATGCCAGTGGTTGTTATGAAGGTTTGGACCTTGCGTTGAAACGTCTCGATAAGCTGGGTTTGGCGGTAGCGGTCAAGCTCGGAGAGCACATCGTCGAGCAAGAGCAGGGGATATTCGCCGACCTCCTCGCGGATCAGCTCGATCTCGGCCAGCTTAAGCGACAAAGCCGTCGTCCGCTGCTGCCCTTGGGAGCCGAACGTCTGCACTTCCTTGTCGTTGATATAAAATCGCAGATCGTCGCGGTGCGGCCCGACCAACGACACGCCCCGGCGAAGCTCCTGATCCTTCACCTGTGATAACTTTATCATAAAATGGTCAAATAAAACAGCGTCTTCTTGTTCCAGCGCGTGGGACAAGGCGCAGTCGTACTCGATGCGAAGCTGCTCGGAGCCGTTCGTAATGCCGGCATGGATCTTTTCGGCCCATGCTTGCAGCTTCTTTATAAAGCTTTGACGTTTTTTCATAATTTTAACACCGAACTGCATTAATTGCTCATTCCATACGTCCAGCATGGAAGCTTTACCCGGCGAAGAAAACAGCTGCTTCAAGTAATTGTTGCGCTGCTGCAATATTTTGTTGTACTGCGAGAGGTCGTGCAAATAGGCCGGGTAAACCTGCCCGATCTCCATATCGAGAAAGCGCCTGCGGACGCCGGGAGAACCCTTGACGATCTCCAAATCTTCAGGCGCAAACATAACGACGTTTAAGGCCCCGATGAAATTACTGAGCTTTTTTTGCTCCAGCCCGTTCACCTTGGCCTTTTTGCCTTGCTGCGATATGGATAAATCGAGCTGCACCGTACCGTAGCGCTTTTCGACTTCGGCGTGCAGCAGCGTGGAGGAAGCGTTCCACCGGATCAGCTCTTTATCCTGATGCGTCCGGTGGGATTTGGTTAGCGCCAGCACGAAGATCGATTCGAGCAGGTTCGTTTTGCCTTGTGCGTTCGGTCCGACAATGATGTTGACCATGTTGTCGGTTTGGAATTCCATCTGGTCGTAGTTACGGTAATGCTGCAATGAAAGCCGTTTTAATTGCAAAAGAGTTCCTCCTAAGGGCTTTGCGCAGCAAAGCCTTCTTCGAAAGCATATGCTTGGGCATTGTGCAGCAATGCCGGCTTCGAAAGCATATGCCAGGCTTTATTCTTGTATGACTTGGAACTCGCCGCAGCCCGCAACGTTGACGATGTCGCCGGCCACCAGCTTGCGGCCGCGGCGGTTATCCGTCTCGCCGTTGATGATGACGGTAGCCTCCTGCAGGAAGCTCTTGGCTTGCCCGCCGGTGGAGATACAGTCGGCGAGCTTCAAAAATTGCCCCAACGTAATATATTCGGTGCGAATGCCGATATTTTTCATCCGTGAAAGGCGCTCCTTTAGCCTGTAGTCCGGTACGGCAAAATAAGCTGCAGCAGGCTCGAATTTTCGTCGGGACGAATGATGATCGGCTGCATCGCACCGGTAAAACCGATATGAATCTGCTCGCTGTCCATGACTTTGAGCGCATCGAGCATGTATTTGGAGTTGAACGAAATGCGCAGCAGCTCCCCTTTGAGGCTGGCCGTCGTCAAATCCTCGGTGACTTTCCCCAGCTCGGACGAGCTCGAGGAAATTTCAATGGTTTGGTCCTCGTGCATGACGAGCTTCACGATATTCGTTTTTTCTTCCCTCGAAAGCAGATAGGCGCGGTCGATCGCGTCCGCCAGATTGTCCGTATTGACGACCAGCTCGGTCTGATACGCTTGCGGAATGAGCTTCGACGTATCCGGATACGTTCCGTCCAAGATACGGGTATAGAAAAGAATCGAGCTCATTTTGAACAGCACCTGATTTTCGGCGAACACGACGTCGATCAGCGTGTTTTGATCAGGAAGAATTTTGGACAGTTCATTCAAAGTTTTCCCAGATATGGAAATATTATTAAGGGAGAAATCGACGTCCGTATCGATGGTCGTTTCCCTGGAAGCCAGACGGTGCCGGTCGCAAGCGGTAAATTTCAGCTTTCCGTTCGAAATGGTCCACAAAATTCCGGTCAAAATCGGCGTCGCTTCGTTCGTGGACACGGCAAACGAGGTTTGCTTGATCATCGTTTTAAGCAAATCGCTCGGGATCTGAATCCGTTTGTTTTCTTCAATGCCCGGCATGATCGGGTATTCCTCCGGATCGAGTCCGACCAACTGAATTTCCGAAGAACCGGAACGGATCGTCGTTTGGAAATGGTCTTTGACCTCGATCTCGATCTGCTGCGCCGGAAGCTTGCGGATAATTTCCACAAAAAACTTGGAAGGGAGCACGACGCTGCCGGATTGCTTCAGGTCGATGACTTGCAGCTCATTTTTTTCGTTGGGAATGAAGCTCTGAATCGAAATATCGGTATCGCTGGCCGTCAGCGTGATGCCGGTGGAATCGGCGTCTATTTTAATTCCGCTTAAAATGGGAATCGTCGTTTTGCTGGAAATGGCTTTGGAAACGTGCTGAATCGACTCGTTTAAAAATTCTTTCAGTACGGTTAACTTCATAATTTCACTCCTACGGGTTCTAAAATGGGAGAGTCGCGCATATACCTCTATATTACATGTTTTTTTATAGTAATAGTAGTAGGGCCTCGGGATATGTGGATAACTGCGTGAATAAGGCAAAAAGAGAGCCTATCCACATGTGAATAAGTGTGTGCATAGGCTCCCCTTTATTCAGTTGTGGATTGAGGGCTGTGAATAGACGCCAATCGTTACATCGTCAAGTTTTTCACTTTTTCGGTAATGTTCTGGATGATTTTATATAATTCCTGATCCGATTTGAGTGCTGCGGATATTTTTTCGTGCGCATGAATCACGGTCGTATGATCGCGCCCGCCGAACGCTTCGCCGATTTTCGGCAGCGAAAAGTCGGTCATCTCGCGGGCCAGATACATGGCGATTTGCCGCGGGAAAGCCACGGTTTTGGTTCGTTTCCTCGCTTTGAAATCCTCCAGCTTCAAGCCATAAAATTCGCCGACCTTTTGCTGGATGTCGTGAATCGTGATCACCCGCGGACGGCTGCTCGGGATAATATCCTTGAGCGCCTCGGCCGCCAAATGCGACGTAATGTCTTCGTTAATAAGAGACGAGTAAGCGACCACCCGAATCAAGGCGCCTTCCAGCTCCCGAATGTTCGAATCGATCTGGTTCGCTATGTAGACCATCGCTTCGTTGGGAATATCCAGGTTCTCGGCTTTCGCTTTTTTGCGTAAAATGGCAATCCGCGTCTCCAGGTCCGGAGGCTGAATGTCCGTGATGAGCCCCCATTCGAACCGGGAGCGCAGCCGTTCTTCGAGCGTCGGAATTTCCTTCGGCGGCCGGTCGCTGGAGATGATGATCTGCTTCCGCTCTTCGTGCAGCGCGTTAAACGTATGGAAAAATTCTTCCTGCGTCGATTCTTTTCCCGCAATAAATTGAATATCATCTATAAGAAGCACGTCGATATTGCGGTACTTGTTGCGGAAGCTTTCCCCCCGGTTATCCCGGATCGCATTGATGAACTCGTTCGTAAATTTTTCGGACGAGATGTAGACGACTTTGGCGCTCGGATTATGCTCCAGCACGTAATGGCCGATCGCGTGCATCAAGTGCGTTTTCCCCAGTCCCACGCCGCCGTACAAAAACAGCGGGTTGTATGCTTTGGCCGGCGCTTCGGCGACCGCGAGCGAAGCGGCATGAGCGAAGCGATTGCCCGATCCGATGACAAACGTATCGAACAAATACTTGGGATTAAGCATGTGGCTGACCGTTTCCTCGGAAACGGCGGTTCGCGGCGCGCTTGCAGGAATGGTTGACGGGGAGGAAGAGCGGCTGAACGAATCGGCTTCGTCTTCGGACTCGATGATGAACTTTAATTCGACCTGCTTGCCGCAGTAATCGAATACGGCTTCCTTTATATGCTTGGTATACCGGTTTTCAAGCCATTCCCGGGAAAAATTGTTGGGGGTACAGATGACGACCGTGGAATCGTTGAATGCCACGGCTCTTGTGGAAGTCAGCCACGTCTCGTAGCTTGGCTTGCTCACCCTTTTTTGCAATATGGAAAGAACTTGCTGCCACTGGTCGTTGGGATGGCTTTCCACAATCTATTCACTCCTTAAAAAAAATAACCGGTATGGCATAAGCCGCGACCCTGTAGAAAAAAATCAGATGCTGTCGAAACTATCCACAATGTGCAGGTTTACGAAATTTTCATTATACAGAGGCACTGAAAATTGTTCACAGAGATATCCACAGGTTGTTGATAACATTGTTGGAAAAAATCCGTATCCACAAAAGAAAACATATTCATGATATCAAAAAAGACCCGCGTTCGCAATGGAATGTTTGGGATTATCCACATACCCAAGACCTTGTGTATATAAGTTATCAACAGCACTAGATATTGTTTATAATCTGTTTACAATTCGACAAGAGTGGTGGAAAACTCGATTTTTTTATTCACAGGGGAGAATTGGTCGAATTTGGCCGAAGCTTGTGCATAACTTTTTGTATGCTGGAAGTTGACTTTTGACACGTAAAGTGGTTTAATGTAAAAAGGTATTTTTGGGGATTGGGAACGAAATCCTTCGAGGAGGTGCACGATAGATGAGACCGACTTTCAAACCGAACGTTAGAAAGCGCAAAAAAGTTCATGGCTTCCGTAAAAGAATGAGCACGAAGAACGGCCGTAAAGTATTGGCTGCTCGCCGTCAAAAAGGAAGAAAAGTACTGAGCGCATAAGACGAGAGACCACTGTCAGGTGGTCTTTTTTGTTGCATTCGTTTAAATCGGGTCGAATTCGCGAACGATAGGAAAGCCTATGCCGCTAAGGATTGACCATATGGAGCGATGCCGCGTGGAAAAGGAAAACCGACTGACCAAAAGAGAATATTTCGATAAGGTATATCGTCACGGCAAATCCGCTGCGAATCACCAGTTCGTTCTGTATTATAAAGTGCAGCCGCAGCAGGCTTCGTTTCGGCTTGGGGTTTCGGTCAGCAAGAAGCTCGGCAACGCCGTTGTGCGCAACCGGATCCGGCGCCTTTTAAAGGAGATTGTGCGGTTAAACGCCGCCCGGATTCCGGGAGGGTACGATCTGATCCTCATTGCCCGGAAGCCGGCGGCCGAAATGTCCTATCACGAGATGGAAAAGAGCGTGCTGCACGTGTTTAAACGCGCGTCGCTGCTGCAGCGCAAAGAAAATAGTCCGGGACCCGGCTGAGTTTCGCGATGGTACGCTGCCTTCGGGGCCAGTGATTCGCGGGGATCAGTTTCTTTGTGTCCAAAGATATGATATAGTTGATTATTGGAAAAGATGATACTGGGAGGATACTCTTTTGACGCGCCGATTACTGAAATATATACCGCTCGTGTCGGTATTGCTGCTGCTGGCCGGATGCAGTCCCGCCAACGCCCCCATCGATCCGACTAATAGCACTTGGGACAAGTATGCGGTAGGGCCGCTGGCCAATACGCTCGACTGGTTCGCCAACCTGCTCGGAGGGCAGTACGGATTATCGATTCTTATCGTAACGATTATTATCCGGCTCATTATATTGCCGTTGACGTTGAAACAATACAAAAGCTCGAAGCGGATGCAGGAACTGCAACCGGAACTGCAGAAGTTGAAGGAAAAACATAAAGACGACGCGAAGAAGCAGCAGGAAGAGACGATGAAGCTGTTCCAGAAGGAAGGCGTCAATCCGCTTGCCGGTTGTCTTCCGGTGCTTGTGCAGATGCCGATTTTGATTGCGCTTTACAACGCGATCATGCGCAACCATCACATCGGCGAACATTCCTTCCTGTGGATGCAGCTCGGCACGAAAGATCCTTATTACATTCTGCCGCTCCTGGCTGCGCTAACGACGTACTTGCAGCAAAAAATGATGTCGTCGCAAATGAACCCGCAAATGCAAAGCCTGATGTTTATTTTCCCGATTCTTATTTTCGTGATGGCGATGAATTTCGCTTCGGCGCTGCCGCTTTACTGGGTATACAGCAACCTGTTCACCATTGTTCAATCTTACTTTATTTATGGTGTACCTAATAAAAAGGGCGGATCTAAAAAGTAAGGGTGCGATGATATGAAGAAAATCGTGGTTACGGGTAAAACGATTGACGAAGCCGTCAAAAACGGACTCGGGCAGCTCGGCGTGCCGGAGGAACGGGTGAAAATCAGCGTGCTGGAGCAGCCCTCCAAAGGCTTGTTCGGCCTCATCGGGGCGAAAGACGCCCGAGTGGAGCTTGAGCTGCTGCCCGATGCGATCGAGGAAGCGGTCGCGTTCCTGCAGGAAGTTCTTCGCAGCATGAAGCTTGATGTGCGGATCGAACAAAAACAGGACAAAGATGGTACGCAGCTTCATCTGCACGGCTCGGAGCTCGGCATGCTGATCGGGCGCCGCGGCCAGACGCTGGATGCGCTGCAGTACTTGGTCAATATTGTCGCCAACCGCTTTTCGGATCGTCATGTGCGCATCGTTCTGGACGCCGAGCAGTTCCGCGAGCGCCGGATCAAGACGCTGCAGGAGCTGGCCGACCGGCTGGCGGAACGCGTCGTCCGGACGCGCAAGGAAGTGGTGCTGGAGCCGATGTCGCCTGCGGAGCGCAAGGTGATTCACTCTTGGCTGCAGCAGCATGACAAGGTTCGCACGTTCAGCCGCGGAGACGAGCCGAACCGCCGAATCGTTATCGTTTTACGTTGATTGCCACATTGCAATGATGTCATGTCCGTAATGACCTCATTGCTTTTTCTTTAATTATGAAGAAAGTCAGATAGAGGTGCTATCATGAATCAAGACACCATTGCGGCGATTGCCACCCCGATGGGCGAAGGAGGGATCGCGATCATTCGCGTCAGCGGTGATGAAGCGGTACCCGTGTGCGATAAAATTTTTACAGGGAAATCGAAGCTTGCGGATGTGCCGACGCATACGGTGAATTACGGCTATATTCGCGATCCGGAAACCGGCGCCCGGGTGGAGGAATCGCTCGTGACGGTGATGCGGGCACCGCGGTCGTTTACGAAGGAAGACGTGGTTGAAATCAGCTGTCACGGGGGCTTCGTCTCGGTGCGGAAGGTGCTGGATCTGCTGCTGGAGCACGGAGCGCGGCTTGCCGAACCGGGCGAGTTCACAAAGCGCGCTTTTCTAAACGGCCGGATCGACTTGTCCCAAGCGGAGGCGGTCATCGACCTGATCCGCGCCAAGTCGGATCGGGCGTTTCGCATTGCGCTCAAGCAGTCGGAGGGCAGCTTATCGAAGACGATTAAGGAGCTTCGTCATCGGCTGGTCGAGCTGATGGCGCACATCGAGGTCAATATCGATTACCCTGAGCACGATGTGGAAGAGATGACGAACGCTTTTATCAAGGAAAAATGTGCGGACGCGCTGTCGGATATCGAGCGTATGCTGACGACGGCCCAGCAGGGCAAAATTTTGCGGGAAGGTCTGGTTACGGCGATCGTCGGCCGGCCGAATGTCGGCAAATCGTCGCTGCTCAATACGCTGGCGCAGGAAGAGCGGGCCATTGTCACCGAAATTGCCGGGACGACCCGCGATGTGGTGGAGGAGTATGTGCATGTGAACGGCATTCCGCTCAAGCTGCTTGATACGGCCGGGATTCGAGAAACGTCGGATCTGGTCGAGCAAATCGGTGTGGAAAAGTCGCGCCAGGCGCTGTCGGACGCGGATCTGATCCTGTTCGTATGCAATGGGGCGGAGCCGCTACAGCCGGATGAATATGTCCTGATCGACCAACTTAAGGACCGTCAGGTGATCGCGATTATCAACAAGCAGGATCTTCCGCAGCTTATTGAGGAAGAGGTTTTGAAGGAAGCGTTCGGCGAGGACCGGGTTGTGCGGATGTCGCTTCTTGCCCAGCAGGGCATCACTGACTTGGAAAAAGCTATCGCTAGTATTTTTTTCAGCGGTCAGGTAGAATCAAGTGACCTGACTTATGTGAGCAACGCTCGTCATATTCATCTGCTGAAGCAGGCGAGATCGGCTCTGACGGAGGCACACGAAGCAGCGGAGGCTTTCGTGCCGATCGATATGATTCAAATCGACATTCGTAACGCTTGGGAGCACCTCGGAGAAATTATCGGGGACTCGGTAAGCGAATCGTTAATAGATCAGATTTTTTCGCAATTTTGTTTAGGTAAATAACTTCTCGAAAAGGGTTAGGAGGTTGGAAGAATGACTTACACTGCAGGTCAATATGATGTCATTGTGATCGGAGCAGGTCATGCCGGCAGCGAAGCGGCTTTGGCGGCGGCCCGGATGGGCAGCGAGACGCTGCTGCTTACGATCAATCTGGATATGATCGCCTTTATGCCGTGTAACCCTTCCGTCGGCGGACCGGCGAAAGGGCACGTTGTGCGCGAAATCGATGCGCTCGGCGGTGAAATGGGCCGCAACATCGACAAAACGTATATTCAAATGCGCATGCTGAACACGGGGAAAGGACCGGCTGTGCATGCTTTGCGGGCGCAAGCCGATAAATTTTTGTACCAACACGCCATGAAAGAAACGATTGAGAAGCAGGACCGCTTGACGCTTCGTCAAGGTATGGTGGAAGAGCTGATCATCGAAGACGGCGTGTGCAAGGGTGTCGTTACGAAAAGCGGCGCTGTATATATGGGGAAAACGGTCGTACTAACGACCGGTACGTATCTGCGCGGCAAGATCATTATGGGCGAGCTAATGTACGAGAGCGGACCGAACAACCAGCAGCCGGCCGTCAAGCTGTCGGAAAATCTGCGCAAGCACGGTCTGGAGCTAGTTCGCTTTAAGACGGGGACGCCACCGCGGGTGCATGAGGATACGATCGATTTTAGCAAAACGTCGATTCAGCCCGGGGACGAGAAACCGAAGTTTTTCTCCTACGATACGACGGAGGAAGTGCCGAATCAGCTGCCTTGCTGGCTGACGTATACGTCGGAGGAAACGCACCAAATCATCAATGATAATTTGCACCGGGCTCCGATGTTCTCCGGAGCGATCGAAGGAACGGGACCGAGATATTGTCCGTCCATCGAAGATAAGATCGTACGCTTCAGCGACAAGCCGAAGCACCAAATTTTCCTGGAGCCGGAAGGCCGCAATACAAAGGAATATTACGTTCAAGGGCTCTCTACGAGCATGCCTGAAGATGTGCAGTTACAAATTCTTCGCTCGATTCCTGGGCTGGAGAAGGTCGAAATGATGCGTACCGGATATGCTATCGAGTACGATGCCGTGATTCCAACGCAGCTGAAGCCGTCGCTTGAGACGAAGGTGATCGACGGGCTGTTTACCGCCGGGCAAATTAACGGCACCTCCGGCTACGAAGAGGCGGCAGGACAAGGGATTATGGCCGGAATCAATGCGGCCCGCAAAGTGCAAGGGAAGGAACCGGTTGTTCTGGATCGTTCTCAAGCTTACATCGGCGTGATGATCGACGACTTGGTAACGAAGGGGACGAACGAGCCTTACCGCCTGCTGACTTCGCGTGCCGAGTACCGTTTGCTGCTCCGCCACGATAATGCAGATCTGCGTTTGACCCAGATCGGCTACGATATCGGGCTGATAACGGAAGAGCGGTATGCGCGTTATCAGGAGAAAGTACGTCTTGTCGAAGAGGAGCTTGAGCGGCTCAAAACGACGAAGACGAAACCGACGCCGGAGGTTCAAGCGATGCTGGCTTCACTTGGCAGCGCAGAACTGAACAACTCCGTCGATCTGTTGTCTTTGCTCCGCCGGCCGGAAGTGACTTACGAGCACATTCATGGCATTTCTCCGGCTCCCTACGAGCTGACGGAGGATATGAAGGAACAAGTCGAAATTCAAGTGAAATACAGCGGCTATATTGAGAAGCAGCTCGCGCAAGTGGAACGGCTTCGGAAGATGGAGAAAAAGCGGATTCCGGACGATATCATTTATGATGAAATTCATGGAATCGCCACCGAAGCGAAGCAAAAGCTGGCAAAAATCCGCCCGATTTCGATCGGTCAAGCATCCCGTATTGGCGGCGTTACGCCTGCGGACATCTCCATTTTGCTTGTTCACTTGGAGCATTACAATAAAGTCGTTGCAGCCAGAGGATAATATGGATACCGTACAACAACAATTTACCGAACTGTTGAGAGAGAAGGGCATCGAACTGACGGAAGCACAGCTTCATCAGTTCGAATTCTATTACCGGGAGCTCGTCGAATGGAACGAGCGAATGAATTTGACGGGGATTACAGAGAGAGAACAAGTGTACGTGAAGCATTTTTATGATTCTCTCTCTGTTTCTTTTTTTATTCCAATGGGACACATTCGTTCCGTTGCGGATATCGGATCGGGAGCCGGATTTCCCAGCATTCCATTGAAGATTGTGTATCCTCATTTACACGTCACGATCGTCGATTCGCTCAACAAGCGCATACAGTTTTTAACGCATTTGGGAAATACGCTTGGATTAACGGACGTGCGTTTTATTCATGGACGTGCGGAGGATGTTGCGCGTATGCCCGAACATCGGGACCGTTACGATATTGTCACCGCGAGGGCTGTTGCCCGGCTAGCTGTTCTTAATGAATTTTGTCTTCCCTTTGTGAAAACCGGTGGGAGGTTTTCTGCCATGAAAGGGCAGGATGTTCAAGCGGAGTTAGAGGAAGCGGCGCTTAGCCTAAAAGAGTTAAAAGGTAAATGGAACCATACATATCGTTTTCAGCTTCCTTTGGAAGAATCGACTAGACACATTATCGATATAGAAAAGACAGCTTCAACTCCCAAAAAGTATCCCAGAAAAGCGGGAACTCCTTTGAAAACGCCGCTAGTTTGATGGTGTTCCACGTGGAACATTTTGGAGCAGCGGCTTCTTTTTGTGAGAGTCAATAATAAACTTCTTCGGAGACTTTTGCAGGATTTTGGGCATATTTGGAGAATTGTTATAGAGTGGAGATTCATTATCGGTGAAAAAGATCGGGTGGTTATCGTAATGAAGGAACAAATCTCAAAATTGTTTGGTTTTGCTGAAAAGGCGCCGACTGACGAAGTGAAAAATGTTCCTGTCAATGACATCGTTCCAAGTCCCTACCAACCTCGAACGATATTTGACGATGAGCGGATTGATGAACTGTGTCAAACGATTAAGACACATGGTGTTATTCAGCCGATTGTTGTGCGTCTTCGGAACAATCGCTACGAATTAATTGCTGGGGAACGCAGGTGGCGCGCTGTCAAAAAGCTGGGGAATGAAACGATCCCGGCTATTATTCGCGATTTTAACGATTCGCAAGCGGCATCTATTGCTCTGATCGAGAACTTGCAGCGGGAAGGCTTGACTGCGATCGAGGAAGCGATAGCTTACCAGCAGTTGATCGATCTGCACAGCTTGACGCAGGAAAGTCTGGCTCAGCGCCTTGGGAAAAGTCAATCGACGATTGCAAACAAGATCCGGCTTCTTCAACTGAGCGAGCCGGTGAAAAACGCATTGATGGAACGGAAAATTACGGAACGGCACGCCAGGGCGTTGTTGGCCTTGGATCAAGAGGAACAGCAATTGCGCGTTCTAGAGGATATTGTAAGCAAGGAACTGAATGTAAAGCAAACCGAAGCGAGAATCGCCTTTTTGAAGGAAGCGGCGAAAATTAAAAGCAGTAAGACGAAACGAGTCTCGTTCTCCAAGGATGTACGGTTAGCCCTGAATACGATTCGTCAATCGGTGGATATGGTGACTTCGTCTGGCCTTCCGATCAATACGACGGAACAGGACCATGAAGATCACTATGAGATTGTAATTCGGATTCCAAAGCGGTAAAATAGAGAGTAGGGATTTATTGAAGCCTCGAATGAGGCTTTTGTTTGGCTGTCAGAAGACATTTCCCGCAAAAGCATCTATGAATTTCTGATAGTGATAGCCTAGTTTTAAGGTACACAGCATAATGGTTGTGTAGATATGTGGGTTAGCTCGTTTTTTGCGGTTTCAAGGTTGATTTGAATGGGTACAGGGCATCTTTGACATGACTTCGATTGAGTTTTTCTGCTATGATGAGAATGTCTGAGTTTCATAGAGCATTCAATTTTTTACTAGAAAAGCTTTAGCTGAGGCACAAACGTATTTTCCTCGAAAAGCTTCTTTCGAAGCTTTTCTTACCAACCGATCATTGGGGAGGGAATAAAGCTCTCCAATGATTCTTTTTTTTCGCTACTGTCGCTAATTGTATGTCTTCTATTCGACTCCTCGAAAGTATCGTATTTACTCTAGTTTTTATTATTTGAGGTGAACAGATTTTGGCTAAAATTATCGCCATAACCAACCAGAAGGGTGGGGTTGGCAAAACAACGACATCCGTCAACTTAGGCGCATCATTGGCATCCTTGGGAAAGAAAGTGCTTCTTGTCGATATCGATCCGCAAGGAAATACGACAAGCGGACTTGGCATTAATAAAGCAGATGTCGTTCACTGTATTTACGACGTTCTTATTAACGATGTTCATCCGAAAGAAGCTATGGCCGACACAGCCTTGGAAAATTTGAAAATCATACCGGCTACCATTCAATTGGCCGGTGCGGAAATTGAACTTGTTCCAACCATCTCCAGGGAACTGCGCTTAAAAAAATCACTGCAGTTGGTGAAACATATGTTCGATTACATTTTAATCGACTGTCCGCCATCCTTGGGGATATTGACTGTCAATTCGTTGACGGCTGCCGACTCGGTAATTATTCCTATTCAATGTGAATATTATGCTCTGGAAGGATTGAGCCAATTACTTAACACGGTTCGTTTGGTTCAAAAGCATCTCAATACAACGCTGCAAATTGAAGGCGTGCTGTTGACCATGTTCGATGCAAGAACGAACTTGGGCATGCAAGTCATTGAGGAAGTGAAAAAGTACTTCCAACAGAAGGTGTATCAGACAATCATACCAAGAAATATCAGATTGAGTGAGGCACCCAGTCACGGTCAACCGATCATTACGTATGATCCGAGATCGAAAGGGGCAGAGGTATACTTGGAGTTGGCAAAGGAAGTGATCGCACTTTGAGCAAAAAAATCGGTTTAGGTAAAGGACTGGATGCACTGTTGCCTGCATTGAGCATTAACGAAGACGACAAAGTAGTAGAAATTCCATTGGCACAGCTTCGGCCAAACCCATATCAGCCTAGACGCAATTTCAACGATGAGACGATTCAGGAATTGGCTGATTCGATTAAAGAGCATGGTGTCATTCAGCCGATCATCGTTCGCAGTGTTCTTAAAGGATATGAAATTATTGCCGGTGAGCGAAGATTCCGTGCTTCTCAAGTTTGCGGAAAACCGACGATACCTGCAGTTATCAAAAAGTTCAGCGATCAGCAGGTTATGGAAATTGCGTTAATCGAGAACGTCCAGCGTGAAGATTTGAATGCTTTGGAAATCGCGATAGCTTATCAAGCATTGATCGATCAATTTAAACTGACGCAGGAAGAGCTGTCCTTAAAGGTAGGGAAGAGCCGTTCGCACATTGCAAACTTTCTTCGCCTGCTGCAGCTTCCGGAAGAAGTTAAAGAATATGTTTCACGTGGAACATTATCGATGGGACATGCCAAAGCGATCGTAGGCCTGAAGGATAAAAAGGTCATTAAAGCTTTAGCCGATACCGCGATAAAAGAGCAATGGAGTGTTCGCGAGCTTGAAGAGGAAGTAAAGAAGATGGAAGAAAATGCGGATTCGAAAAAGATGAAGCTGAAGCCGAAACGTAAAGACCCGTACATTAATCAATTGGAAGAAAACTTGAGAGAAATGTACCGGACGACGGTGAAAATCAAACACAGCAATAACAAAGGGAAGATCGAGTTATTGTATTATTCAAAAGATGATTTGGATCGTCTGTTGGAGCTGCTCCAAGGGAAAACTTCCTAACAATGATGGTATAGCATACCCGGGTCATGCCTGATAAGTACAGGTTAAACTAGGTATGCTATATTTATGTAATGGATCTGAATGGACAGAAGAGGTGAGAACAAATGTCGGTCATCTACTTGGATCATGCGGCCTCGTCCTGGCCGAAGCCGCCCGAAGTATTGAAAGCGATGCATGATTGCATGGAGCAGTATGCTGCCAATCCGGGGAGAGGCAGTCATGAGCTGGCTGTCAAAGCGAGCCGCGTATTGTTTGAAGGACGGAAGCAACTGGCCAAGCTGTTCAATATCAAAAATCCTAATGATATCGCGTATGCTCACAATACGACCTTCGCCTTGAATCTAGCCATTAAAGGGTTCGTCAAAGATGGAGATCACATTCTGTGCACGGCCGTCGAGCATAATTCCGTAAGAAGACCCTTGGAATATTTGAAAAGAACGAAAAATGTACAAGTGACCTATGTGAAAACAGACGAGCAAGGACGGCTGAGTCTGGATGATGTTCGTCGCGAAATCACACCCAAAACAAGCTTGATTGTAAGTACGCACAGCTCCAATCTGCTAGGCAGTATTATGCCGATTGAAGAATTGGGACAGCTGTGCAGAGACCATCAGATTAAGCTGTTGGTCGATGCTGCGCAAACGGCCGGGACGATGGAAGTCGATGTGCAGAAGCTGGGCATTCATATGCTTGCTTTTCCGGGTCACAAGGGCTTGCTCGGGCCGCAAGGAACAGGCGGGCTGTATATCGATCCTGAGATCGATCTGGAGCCGCTGCTGCATGGAGGTACCGGCAGTCAATCCGAAGCCGCAGAACAGCCTGATGTTCGACCGGACCGGTATGAAGCTGGAACGCAAAATACGGTAGGGGTTGCCGGGCTTGTGGAAGGTGTGAAGTACATACACAAGCAAACGGTAGAGCAAATTCATGCGAAAGAGTGGAAGCTCACCCAAAGGATCATGAACGGATTGATGGAAATTGATGGAGTGACCATTTTAGGGCCACAAATTGGGCAAAATAAGACAGGAATAGTTGCCTTTACCATCGCCGGTGCCGATTCGTCCGAAGTCGCTTTCATCCTGGATCAATCGTTTCATATTGCCGTTCGGGCAGGCTTCCATTGCACACCGCTTGCTCATGAGATGGTCGGCACATTGGAACGCGGAGCCGTAAGGGCGAGTGTCGGCTGCTTTACGACGGAACAAGAAACGGATCAACTGCTCTATGCGGTTCGTGAAATTGCCAAGCATTTTAAATAGGAGAGCAGGAGGCTTTTAGCGTGGGGGATGTCGTACTGGAAATGCCTGTAGAGGTGCTGTTGTTCATTACAGCGGTTATCTCTTTATTATTTTTAATTCTTGTTATCGTATTGTGGGCAAAATTAAATAAGCTCCGCCGAAATTACAAAAGCATGCTGAACGGGACTGGGAGCTTGAATATTGAACAGATCCTAATGGAGCTGCAGGAGAAAGGAAATGTTTTGCTGGAAAACGATAGCCGAAACGAACAGCAAATTCAAGCGATACGCCGGGACATGTCCACGATGAAATCGCATATCGGCGTACACCGGTACAATGCTTTTTCGGAAACGGGGAGCGATCTGAGCTTTTCCGTAGCGATCTTGGACGAACAGCAGACAGGAGTCGTTCTTTCAGGCATTCATGGCCGCGATGAAACGTATGTGTATGCGAAGCCGATCGAGCAGGGGCAGTCCAAGTATGCGTTGTCCCCTGAAGAGAAGGAAGCGATTAGTCGATCCGTACCAAAGAGGTAGGAGACCATTGGCGCTTGCCGCTGAATGCGGTTTGAAACGATTTGGCAATGACCTCGGCCATGCTCATGACCAGGCTCAATCGGGTGTTTTGCAGGACGAAGTACTCCATAAATCCACCTACGTTTACAATACCGGTAACGTGCATGTGACCGACAGGAGGGAGCTCTTTATTAACGCCGGCACCCGGTTTGACCGGACCATCGCCCACTTGGATATAGCCGACGCTGGTCAGCTGGCCTAGACAGGCATCGATCGCAATGACGAAAGGATCGTTGTAATGCTGCTGAATCGTCGTTAAGGTTTCGTTCAGATTCATGGCGTGAACCGGGTGTTCCAATGTACCGTATAGATGGAGGCCCTCGATGCCTTGCTTCTGAAGCTGACTCCCGACCAGAGGTCCGAGCGCATCGCCTGTGGAACGGTCCGTGCCTACGCAAACGATGACGATGGGCTGTTGAGCCGGAATCGTTCGCAAAACAGTGCTTAGCTTATCCGAAAGCAGGTTGATGCTGTTCGCTTCGGAGTACATAATTTTTAAGGTTTCGCTGGCTTTAGGTTTGTGAGCATCTCTCTGAAAGGGCAGTTTCATAGGAACGCCTCCTGCGGAAAAGGGTAGAGTGATAATCGGAAACGCCAGAAAATGGGTTGTTACTAGTATACGGTTGCTAGGAACGAAATATACGCGGGGTACAAAAAAATAGAAAGGGGGTGGGAAGGTGCTGATCATGGCTTTCGATTCAACACAGCAAGCTTTGAGGGCGGAAATGCTCCTCGATTATGCGGATATCGAAAACGATATGTGTCCTACCCCCAAAGAGATTACGGCTGGGTGCGCGTTATCCCTGGAGTTTCAGGAGGCGGATCTTCCGGAGGTTAAGCGCATTATTAAAGAAGAACGGGTAGATATCCACGGGCTCTATAGTAAAGAGGACGGGCATTATGTTAACATAGAGTTGTAAGGTGGGAGATCGAAATGGATGAAATGTTGAAGGAAACTGGTTTATCCACATGGGGACAATTTCAAGAAAAGTTGATCAACTATGTTTCCAACCCCGAATTGTGGACAGGACTGCTGTTCACTGTCATTAAAATCATACTGATTTATATCGCGGCAAGGGTGATCATTAAGGTTGCGGAAAAAGCGCTGCAGCATATGATGGTGGCGCGGGATAGAGGGCCGATCAAGTTCGATGCAAGACGTTCGAAAACGGTAGGCAAGCTCGTGGGAAATATTATTACTTACGTTGTTAACTTTATTATGGTCTTAATGATTTTGAGCCAATTTCAGGTGAATCTCGGACCGGTCTTAGCTGGCGCTGGGGTCGTTGGGTTGGCGATCGGTTTCGGAGCGCAAAGCTTGGTGAAGGATGTCATCACTGGATTTTTCATTATTTTTGAAGACCAGTTTGCGGTAGGCGACGTTATTCAAGTAGGCAATTACAAAGGAACAGTTGAAGAAATCGGCCTGCGGGTAACCCGGGTGAAGAGCTGGACAGGGGAAGTGCACATCATTCCGAACGGGACGATTGTGCAAGTTACCAACTTTTCCGTCAATAACTCGCTTGCCGTCATTGATGTCTCGGTAACGTATGAAACGGATATCGATTTTGCAATGAAAATTCTTGAGGATACCGTCAAAACATTTTATGATACAAGTGTGGACATGGTAAAAGAGCCTGAAGTGCTCGGGATCCATATGATGGGAGCAACGGAAATTACGCTGCGGATTACGGCGGAGTGCAAGCCTAACCAGCAGTTCGGGGTAGCAAGGAAGCTGAATGCGGAAATCAAAAAAGCATTTGAGGCCAACGGGATTCAAATTCCTTATCCACGGATGATCACTTATCATAGAACGGAAAAGGCGGAATCGTGATGGAGAAGAAGCAGTATCAGTTAGGCGACGTCGTACAGATGAAGAAGCCGCATCCGTGCGGTACGAACGAGATGGAGATCATCCGGATGGGGATGGACATTCGCATCAAGTGTGTCGGGTGCAAGCACAGCGTGCTCGTTCCCCGGTCCAAGTTCGAGAGCAAGCTGAAAAAAGTGCTTCGTTCCGCCGCGCCAGCGGAAGATTCTGCGGCAACGGATCAGGGAGAAGCTTGATAGCTGGTAAATATTAAAAAGCACTTGCATACATGCAGGTGTGTATGCTATTATATTTCTTGTCCCTTTAATGCGGAAAGGTACCCAAGAGGCCCAAGGGGGCTGACTCGAAATCAGCTAGGCGGCGCAAGCCGTGCGTGGGTTCGAATCCCACTCTTTCCGCCATACCATAAAAACGAGACGACCGCAGGGTCGTTTTTTTGTTTGTGTGAAAAGTGATTGGCCAAGAGGCCACTTGTTAGTACATAAAAAATCCCCGTATTCAGGACTTTATGTCACTGTTACGGGGATTTTGCGTTATCGTCGTCAGGTGCATATTCAAGCAGGTCTCCGGGTGTGCAATCTAAAGCTTTGCACATTAAATTAAGCACCTCAACGCTTATAGCTTTAACGTGCTTCTCCTCTTCTCGCAGTTTGTCGTTATTAACCCATTGACTAAGTGTATTGGGACGAATCCCTGTTTTCTTACTAAGTTGGTACATGGTCATTTGGCGTTAATCCAATAAATCTGCAAGCTTAAATATGATCAACTAAACATCACGCTCCCAATAGGGTCGTTTTTTATTACCCCAGAAAGGATAAAGTCCAAGAAGAGGGCGTCAGAGACGTTACGAAAAAACGCCAATTAATCGGTTTGATGGCGTTCTTTTTGAGTTAATTTTACATGCGCATGTGTTACGGAGTCTCTGCTTTCTTATCGTCCGGTATATATTCGATTATATCGGATATGGTTATTTTACGAGTAATGCCTTGCTCACGTGCAATTGTATTTAAGGTGTCAAGCAAATTAACCAAAGTATGAATTTCGATTCGTTTTGTTTCTCCACTAACTAAATCTAACACTGTTGCCGGCCGCGTTTTTGATTCAACGGCCAATTTATTCCTCGTAATTCCTAACTCTTCAATAGTTCTACCAAGGTTAAATCGTACTTTCTCTGACATTGGTTACGCTCCTTAGTCTGCATCCTTCTTGTATTATAACGTAACTATACGAGACGAGTAAAACTTTTTAAATAAAACTATTGACGTATTACTTCAGAAGTAATATTATATACTTCAGTAGTAATACCCCAGTAGTTATTTTTACTAATAAACAAGGAGGGATAAGGATTATGCTCAAACGAATTAAAATGGTGATTGAGCAAGGGGAAAACGAATTTGAATTAGTTGATGCTTATTTAACTCCTGATGGATCGCACGCGTTTTATATTCATGAAGGAACCATTCACTACACGATAGCTGTGCGGACGCAAAACGAACGGGTTTATGTTGAAAGTCAGGTATCCATGCATTTAGGGGAAACGACCCGAGGCGAGGTAAGCATTTATGATTTACATGATAAATTGATCGGTATGAGTGCATACCAGCTTTTAAATTTCCATGTCATTCACCATATGGATGATCTCAAATTAATAAATGAAAACTAACGTTAAATTAGGAATAAGAGAAGGCAATTTGAATATGCGATGGCTAGAGGATGAACCCGGCGGAAGATCAGGGATAACAAGAGACGATTAAAAAGGAACCAAGTCAAGGTTCCTTTTATCTTTACGTCATATATTATTAGGATACTTAAATTTGGCGCCAGCTTTAGGGGATTCATTCCCTGTCCTTCGTCCGTCGGTAGACGGAGAAGCGGTCAACGGCGAAACCGATAATCGTCCACGAAAGAATGGTGAGCAGATAAAGCGGCCAAGGATTGATATCGGTATAGGTGAAGATCGGATAAAACCAGGCGGGCACGCTCAGCGAATAGAAGAGCAGATACACCGGATCGTACTCGTGTCCGATATAATGGATAAAGCACAGCACAATGCCCACAATGGTCAATATTTTCGTATATTTATAGCGCATCGGTCGCGCCCTCCTTTGTCCAAGGTTGCAGAGGAAGCAGGCTCCCTGCCGGCTGGTCGGGAAGGGAGCGAGCAGGGGTTAGCCTCGAAACAGCTTTTTCCACTTGCGGTTATGGTTCGTTGTTTCCGGGAAGGGATCTCCCTTTTTTAAATTGATGACCTTCGGATTGTTGATGCCCATATGGAAGGCATTTTCACCGACTTCCATGTATTCGCCGTCGTTCGGCGCTTTGTCTCCCGGACGGAACTGACTCCATTCCCCCACAACAAGCCACCTCCTTACTTAAATCTAATGTTAGATTTTCCATAAAGCTTCGGAAGCATGCGGGCTAATAATTGCCAGAACACCGTATAAAAAGGGGTGCAGCGTGCGGATTTTGCTTGCGTTGCGTGCTCGATTTTGCTATAGTATTATGGTGCGAGTTTGGATATTATCGATTCTCGCTCCTTGCTCCTGACGGTACAAGCCGACTCGGGGGCCGTTAGTCCAAAAGGAGGTGGCAACATGCGCAAATACGAAGTGATGTACATCATCCGTCCTGACCTGGAACAGGAAGCTGTTCAGGCTACGGTGGAGAAGTTCCAAAACATCATCAACAACGGTGGCGAAATTACGAAACACGACCTGATGGGTAAGCGCCGTCTTGCGTATGAGATCAACAAGCTGCGTGACGGTCATTATGTGTTGGTTCATTTCAACGCAACTAATGAAGTCATTAGCGAGCTTGACCGCGTAATGAAGATTTCCGACGAAATCATTCGTTACCTGATCGTTAGAGACGTAGCTTAAGGCTTCGTGCCGTAATTGAGTTAGTTGACAACGAGCATCGTCAGACGATGCGGCCGTTGCAACGATCCGGGAGGGAATGCGGATGTTGAATCGTGTAATTCTGATCGGAAGGCTAACACGTGATCCCGAATTACGTTATACGCCGGCAGGTGTAGCTGTAACCCAGTTTACACTTGCGGTAGACCGCCCCTTCACAAGCAACCAAGGGCAGCGGGAAGCGGATTTCATTCCGGTCGTAACTTGGCGCCAGCTTGCGGAGACTTGCGCAAACTACCTTCGCAAAGGGCGTTTGGCTGCAGTCGAAGGCCGTATTCAAGTACGCAACTACGACAACAATGAAGGTCGTCGCGTCTATGTGACGGAGATCATTGCGGACAATGTGCGTTTCTTGGAATCCGCGAACAGCGCAAACCGCGACGATAGCGGTATGGGCATGAGCGGCGGCGGCAACAGCAACAGTGGCGGCGGGAACCGCGGAAGCTACGGCGGAGGACGCGAACAACAGGATCCTTTCCAGGATGACGGTAGACCGATCGACATTTCCGATGATGATTTGCCGTTCTAGCGATAGAGCGGTAGGACAATCTACGTAGAAAGGACTGAAAACAAGTGGAACAAAGAGAGAGACGTAATCCGGAAGAGCGCGGCGAAAGAAAGTTCGGCGGTCGCGGCAAAAAAGGCGGCAAGCGCCGGAAAGTGTGCTACTTCACGGTTAACAAAATTACGCACATCGACTACAAAGACATCGAAACGCTCAAGAAATTCATCAGCGAGCGCGGTAAGATTCTTCCTCGTCGTGTGACAGGTACTTCCGCTAAATATCAGCGTATGCTGACCGTTGCGATCAAACGCGCGCGTCAAGTAGCACTGCTGCCTTATACAACGGAATAGAAAGAATGGAAAAAGACAGCTGGTATTATGCCGACTGTCTTTTTCTATATTTTCTTCAAGATGCTCTTCAGATCCTGCATGCCTAATCTGAACCGGAGGACGATGAACCTTGATGCATTATGGCCTGCAAAACATGTTCTACAAATACATATGGTCGGCAAACTGGTGGAATCAAGGGGCGAAGGATGCGGCGGCTTCCCATATCGATCTTCGCTGCCAGAAGCGCGATAGCGCTGCGTTTCAGGCGCTGGTCAGCTCGGACCGGGACGAGTTCCTGCTCACTGTCGGCAGGGATGCGATCCTGGGCAAAAGCGGCCCGATTAAGATCGTACGCTGCGAGGTAGAGACTGACGCGCCATGTGAGGTAGAGGTCAGGCTGATCGGCTTGATCGAAGACGACGATCGGACGCTCAAGTCCGATGTGCTGCTGGAGGACCGGCATGCCTATGTGCAGAAGCGGAAAATTCAACCGCTTTGGATCGAGCTGCATGCGGGGGAGTCGGCCTTGGCCGGAACGTATAGCGGGAAGGTGAAGTTTTACGCGCACTCGATGTTCGAGGACGAGGTGCTGGAGCGGGAGCTAACATTCAGCTTGACGATCGGCGACCGCGTGCTGCCGGACCCGCGGGACTATTCGTTTTACTTGGACCTGTGGCAGCATAACTGCAATATTGCCCGGAAGTACAATGTGGCCTACTGGTCTGACGAGCATTTTGCGATCTTGGACTTCTACCTGCACAGCTTAGGCCAACTCGGGCAAAAAGCGCTGACCCTGATCGTATCCGAGGAGCCATGGTGCGGCCAGCGCTCGTTCATCGACGCGGAACCTTCCGATTTAAACGAATATAGCATCGTGCCCGTCTTGAAGCGCCGCTTCGGCGAGTTCGCGTACGATTTTTCCCGGTTGGACCGGTATGTCGAGCTTGGAGAGAAGCACGGCATTCGCGAGGAACTGGAAATTTTCGGCCTGATTAACGTCTGGGAGCACGAAGAGGAAGGCTTCGAAAGCATCGTACAAGATTACCCTGATGCCATTCGTGTTCGTTATTTCGACGAAGCTGCGGGAAGCTACAGGTTCATCCGCGACAAAAACGATCTTGCGGCTTATGTGCAGGCGCTGGAGCGGCATTTTATCGAAAAGGGCTGGATCGACCGGGTGCGGGTCGTAGCCGACGAGCCGGAGGATTTCGATTTGTTCGCCAAGCGGATGGCATGTCTTCGGGAGATGGCGCCTTCTTTCCAATACAAGGCGGCGATTCATCAAAGCGAATTTATTCGCAAAGGGGTCCAAGGCATCGTCGATTATGTGCCGATTCTGGACTGCGCGGCGGGCGAGTTCGAGCAGCTGATGCAGGTACGGTCGGAGTCCAAAGGACGGATGATGTATTACGTCTGCTGCGTGCCGGACAAGCCGAATACGTTTATCAGCTCGCCGGCGATCGAATCGAGGGTCATCCCTTGGTTGGCGGAAAGGCTGCGGATGGACGGCTTTTTGCGGTGGAATTATACGGTTTGGCCGGACCATCCGCTCGAAAAGCTATCTTACCGGCCTGCGATGTGGAAGGCGGGAGATACGAACTTCGTCTATCCCGGCAAAGGGGGGCGACCGCTGCTGTCGCTTCGCTATAAGTGGATGCAGCGGGGGATCCGTGATTTCGAGTATATGCAGCTGCTCAAGCGAAGCGGACTTGGGGAGCACGTGGAACAGGCGCTGCAGCGCGTTTTCAAGTTCGATCATCCGGCGCAATTATGTCCCGGTTCAGGAGAAACGGCAGAGCAATTATACAGTTTTCATTCGGAAGATTACGATCAGCTTTACATGTAAATGGCGCGAACCACAGGCTCAAAGGCTTGTGGTTTTTGCTTATCCCGGCGCCTCCGGCACGATTTTTCTTCGGGGCTCGTATCATGATATGATGGAAGGGAGGACCGCCCGGCCTCGGGGGTCAAGTAAGAGGAAAGTAGGGAGATCCGTTGAATATTGCATTTTTCCTTGTCCCGAAGGACGATGTCATTTATTTTTCCCCTCATCATACGATGCGTCAGGCGTTGGAGCGCATGGAGTATCACCGGTATTCGGCTGTTCCGCTCGTGGACGATCACGGCAAGTACGTCGGAACGATTACGGAAGGGGACTTGCTTTGGAAGCTGAAGCATTCGCCGGAGATCGGCTTCGAGCATGCGCATAAGGTGCAGCTCAAAGACGTGCCGCAGCATATGACGATCCATCCGGTGAGAATTAACCAGCAGATGCAGGATTTGATCACGCTGGCTACCAACCAGAACTTCGTACCGGTGCTCGACGACAACGAGGTGTTTATCGGCATTATTCGCCGCCGCGAAATCATCGATTATTGCTTCAAGCTGTGGCAGTCGGAACAAAAGGTGTAAAAATGTGTTATAATTAACTAAAGCGTCTGGGTAAGGGGAGAAGCGGCCATGTCCAATCTGGATCGTGACGTTGATTTGGCGAAACGGGCCAAAATCATCGAATGGCTCAAAACCGAACTGGTCGATCAGCTGGCTCATCTGCTGAAGGGCATGTGGGAAGGCAGCCATGCCAAAATCGTTGACGGGCTGTCCAGTCTTATCGCCTGCTGCTATATTCTGGGAAGACGGCTTGGCATCTCTTCGCGCAGTTTGGACGAGGCGGTATTGGAGAAAATGAAAAAACACCGCGAAGAAGGACATCAACTGGAAGAGTGGTATGGCGACATATCCGCTGTGGAAGATCATTTGCGTAAGAGGTGAACTGCTTGGAAGGAACCCAAAAACCGCGTATGCTCGGGTGGAGCATTGCGTATATCTTTTTGCTTTTATCGATCTTTTTGCCGCCGCTGAGCTTGATTACGGCCGCTCTGCTGATGGTGCCGGTGCTGATCATGTATGTGAAGCTCGGAACCCGCCGGTTTTTGGTTCATTACATCGTTAGCCTGGCTGTCGTGTATTTCGTCGCCTCGCTGCTGGCCGGATGGCTCGGGGCGTTGCTCGTCTCGGTATCGATCTTTTTCCTGCCGCCGGTCATTCAAATGGGCAATCTATACAAAAAGCGGGCCGCGGCGCGAACGGTGATTACGGCAGGAACGCTTACCTTGCTTGGCGAACTGCTGCTCACTCTGGTCGTCTGCTCCATGTTCGGCCTGAATCCAGTCGGAAACATGAAACGGTTTATGATGGAGAGCGTGCAGACGCTGCCGGCTCAGGTGCAAGGCCTCATGGCTATCGATATGGACACTCTGGTGCAGCTGATGGTACAGATGCTGCCGCTGTATATGATCGGCTTTTCGCTGTTCTACGTCGTCATATCGCACTGGCTGGCGCGCAAGGTGCTGGTACGCTCCGGCGAGTCGATTCCGGCGTTTAAACCGATTAAGGATTGGATGTTGCCTAAATCGTTCGTCTGGCTGTATCTGCTTGCGCTCATTCTGGAGATGTTCGTGAAGGATTCGCGATCGATGATCTTTACCGTGCTTCTCAACCTGCTTCCGCTGCTGATGGCGGCGTTTGCGATTCAGGCGATAGCTTTTTTATTTTTTGTTGCACATGTAAAACGATGGAACAAAACGCTGCCGATTGTGGGCATTCTTCTTCTGCTATTCTTCCCGCCGGCTTACTTTATGTTCAGCTTGCTGGGCGTCTTCGACGTAGCCTTTCCGATCCGCGACCGAATGACCAGCAAATGACTTATCTTAGGGATTAGGAGCGAATGAAATGCCGAAGTTCCTGTTGAAGCGTTGGCACGGAATGCATATCGTATGGATTTTTGCGCTGCTCACGGTGCTGATCCTCATTCTTTTCTTGTACTCGTGGATCATCAGCGTGATCGCGCTGGTTCTGTGCGGCATTCTGGGGTACTACACCTTGCAGGCGGAACAGGCGTTCCGTAAGGAATTGAACGAATACGTCAGTACGCTGTCCCATCGGGTCAAGCGGGCGGGGAGCGAGGTCATCCACGAGCTGCCGTTGGGGATTCTCTTGTATAACGAGGACAAGATCATTGAATGGCACAACCCGTTCGTCGCGAAAATGCTGGGCAAAGATTCGCTGATCGGCGAGTCGGTCAATGAGATGTTTCCCGTGCTCAAAACCCGCAAGGACAAAGAGCTCAAGCTTGAGATGACGATCGACAAGCAGATTTATGAAGTGCAGGTCCGCCCGGATGAGCGGCTGCTTTATTTTACGGATATTACGGCGCTGAAATCGCTGCAGCTCCGCTATGAGGAAGAGAAGCTGGCGATCGGCATCGTCATGATGGACAATCTTGACGAGGCGACGCAGGGGCTGGACGATCAGACGCGCAGCATCATGATGGCCAAAGTGACGGGCGAGATCACCGAATGGGCGCAAAAGCATCAAATGTACCTGCGCCGGACGGCGTCGGACCGTTATTTGATCATGATGGACCAAAAAGGGCTGAAGGCGCTCGAGCAGTCGCGCTTTGAGATTCTCGACGAGGTGCGGGACATCACGATCGAGAACAAGCTGCCGATGACGCTGAGTATCGGTATCGCCTCGGGCACATCGTCGCTCACCGAGCTCGGCCATTGGGCGCAGACGAGCTTGGATATGGCGCTCGGGCGAGGCGGTGATCAGGCGGCCGTGAAGGTCGGGGAGCGGCTGTCGTTCTACGGTGGCCGGACGAATGCGATTGAGAAGCGGACGCGGGTGCGGGCCCGGGTCATATCCCATGCGCTGCGGGACTTGATTAAAGATTGCGATAAGGTCGTCATCATGGGGCACCGGATGCCGGACATGGATGCGATCGGTGCGGCCATCGGGGTGCTGAAGATGGCGCATGTCAGCAACAAGGAAGGCTATATCGTGCTGGAAGGGATCAACCCGTCCATCCAGAAGCTGATGGAGACGGTATACGAGGACGAGAAGCTGAACCGGTGGTTCATTACGCCGGATCAGGCGATGCAGATTACGAATTCGCGCACGCTTGCCGTCATTGTCGATACGCACCGGGCCTCAATGACGCCGGAGCCGCGGCTGCTGCAGCTCACGCCGCGCAAAGTGGTGGTCGACCATCACCGCCGCAGCGAGGACTTCATCCATGATGCCACGCTCGTCTATATGGAGCCGTACGCTTCATCTACCTGCGAGCTGGTGACGGAGCTGCTGCAATATTTCCACGAGCGGCTGACGATGGGCGTGCTGGAGGCGACGGCGCTGCTGTCCGGCATCATGGTCGATACGAGAAGCTTCAGCCTGCGTACGGGCGCGCGGACGTTCGAAGCCGCGTCGTTCCTGCGGCGGAGCGGAGCCGATTCTTCGTTAATCCAGCGGCTGCTGAAGGAAGATCTGGAGCATTACATTCAGAAGGCGGACGTGATCAAGAACGCCGTCGTGATCTTCGACCATATTGCGCTTGCGGTGAATGAGCCGGGACGTAAATATTCACAGTTGCTCATTGCCCAAGTTGCTGATACATTGTTAACTATGACAGGAATTATGGCGTCGTTCGTCATCAGTGAGCGGCCGGACGGCTTGATCGGCATCAGTGCGCGGTCGCTCGGCGAGATGAACGTCCAGGTCGTGATGGAGCGAATGGGCGGCGGCGGCCATTTGACCAATGCGGCTACGCAATTGGAAGGTACGCTTGCAGAAGCCACGCAGCGGTTAAAGCAGATACTTAGCGAGATTCATGCGGAGGAGGGGTTGTTCGAATGAAAGTCATTTTGTTGAAGGACGTCAAAGGTCAAGGAAAGAAAGGCGAAGTGAAAGAGGTTTCCGAAGGCTACGCGACGAATTTCTTATTTAAACAGCAGTTGGCCGCGCCGGCCAGCGATTCGGCGATGAAGACGCTGGAGCAGCAGAAGAAGGCCGAGGATCGTAAAAAAGCGCAGGAGAAAGCGGACGCGCAGGAGCTCGGCAAGAAGCTCGGCGAGCTGACGGTTCAGCTGAAAGCAAAATCTGGAGCGGACGGTCGGTTGTTCGGTGCCGTGTCGAACAAGCAGGTAGCGGAAGCACTGGAAAAGCAGGGGATCAAGCTGGATAAGCGCAAAATCGTGATGGATGAGCCGATCCGCACGCTCGGTGTGACCGAGGTGGTCGTCAAGCTGCATCCGGAAGTGACCAGCAAGCTGAAGGTTCACGTGGTGGAAGAATAGATCGGCTAGACCGATATTATATGGTATTTTGGGGAAATGACATGCAGGAGCGGGCGGTGAAAGGCAGCCGGCTCCTGCGTCGTTATAAGGCAGTATCCAGTGGGGAGGATAACGGATGAACGAGAGTTTGTTTATGGATCGCATCCCTCCGCAAAATTTGGAAGCCGAGCAGGCGGTGCTCGGCGCTATTTTGCTTGACGGCGACGCGCTGGTCACGGCGATGGAGCGGGTCACGAGCGACGACTTCTACCGCGGCTCGCACCAGCGCATCTTCGAAGCGATGATCGAAATTGCGGAGGCGAACGAGCCGGTCGATTTGATCACGCTGACGGCCCGGCTGCAGGATAAGAAGCAGCTGGAGGAAGTCGGCGGCATCAGCTATTTGTCGGAGCTTGCCAATGCGGTGCCGACGGCAGCCAACGTCGATTACTACGCGCAGATCGTGGAAGAGAAGTCGATGCTCCGCCGCCTGATCCGCGCCGCGACCCAGATCGTCACGAACGGGTATTCCGGCGAGGACGAAGTGGGAACGCTGCTCAGCGACGCCGAGCAGCGGATTATGGAGATTTCGCAGGCACGATCGGGGTCCGGCTTTATTGCCATCAAAGACGTGTTGATGGAGGTTTTCGATAAGGTTGAATTCCTCTTCAACCAGAAGGGGAGTACAACGGGAGTCCGTTCCGGCTTTGCCGATCTGGACAAGATGACGTCCGGGTTCCAACGTTCGGACCTCATTATTGTGGCGGCGCGTCCTTCGGTAGGGAAAACGGCCTTCGCCCTGAACATCGCGCAGAACGTCGGGGTACGGGAGAAGGAAACCGTGGCCATCTTCAGTCTCGAGATGGGCGCGGCCCAGCTCGTACAGCGGATGATCTGTGCGGAGGCGAACGTGGACGCTGGCCGGATGCGGACGGGCTTTCTGGAGCCGGACGATTGGGAGAAGCTGACGATGGCGATCGGATCGCTGTCGGAAGCGAACATCTACATCGACGATTCGCCGTCCGTCACGGTGGCGGACATCCGGGCGAAGTGCCGCAGGCTGAAGAAAGAGAAGGGCCTCGGCATGATTCTGATCGATTACCTGCAGCTGATTCACGGCCGCGGCAAGGGCGATAACCGGCAGCAGGAAGTATCGGAAATTTCGCGGACACTGAAACAAATCGCACGTGAGCTGGACGTGCCGGTCATTGCGCTGTCGCAGCTCAGCCGGGGCGTAGAGCAGCGGCAGGACAAGCGGCCGATGATGTCCGACCTTCGGGAATCCGGTTCGATCGAGCAGGATGCCGATATCGTGGCGTTCCTGTACCGGGACGACTACTACGACAAGGAATCCGAGAAGAAGAACATCATCGAGATCATTATCGCCAAGCAGCGGAACGGCCCGGTCGGCACGGTGGAATTGGCGTTTCTCAAAAATTACAACAAATTCGTCAATCTCGACCGGTCGCATCAGGAGATGGCGATGGCACGTTAACGGCTTAGAGCTTCCCGGGGTGGGGTTTGTTGCACGGGGAACATTTTTTGCGGAAGTTGGTTTAGGATAGCATAAAGGACGGCATCCTGCGGTAGAATACGCGCAGGTGCCGTTTTTTTGTGTCAGGAAAGGTTTGTCGATGTTTTCCGAACAATGCTGGGCTAAGGATTATAATTGTTCGTTTTTATTGACTTTGCGCTAGTCAACTGCTAAACTAGTCATGGTGCGTTGCACCGTAAAGGCTAATATTAGGTGGTTTCCCACCTCACGGGGGTAGTGAAGATGTCAACGGTAGTGGTTGTCGGAACCCAATGGGGAGACGAAGGAAAAGGAAAGATTACCGATTTTCTGGCAGAGTCCGCTGAGGTTGTCGCGCGCTATCAGGGCGGGAACAACGCAGGACACACCATTCTCATTAACGATAAAAAGTATAAGCTGACGATGATTCCTTCCGGCATTTTTTATGAAGATAAAGTATGCGTCATCGGCAACGGGATGGTTATTAATCCGGGTGCGTTGCTTGAAGAAATCCGCTATATTCACGAGAACGGCTTCACAACGAAGAACCTGCGCATCAGCGACCGCGCGCATGTCATCATGCCGTATCATTTGCTGCTCGACGGGCTGGAAGAAGAGCGCAAAGGCGATAACAAAATCGGCACGACCCGCAAAGGGATCGGCCCTTGCTATATGGACAAAGCGGCGCGCAACGGCATACGGATTGCCGATCTGATGGATGCGGAAGAATTCGAGAGCAAAGTGCGCCGGCTCGTCGCCGAGAAGAACACGCTGATCGAGCAAGTGTACGGTTCCAAAGGAATCGACGCGGACTCGATCATTCAGGAATACCTCGGATACGCCGAGCAGCTTCGTCCTTACGTAACCGATACGTCGGTCATTTTGAACGACCTGATCGACGCCGGCAAGAAGGTGCTGTTCGAAGGGGCGCAGGGCGTCATGCTCGACATCGACCAAGGAACGTACCCGTTCGTCACTTCGTCGAACCCTTCGGCAGGCGGCGTCTGCATCGGTTCGGGCGTCGGTCCTTCGAAAATTCAGCAAATCATCGGCGTTGCCAAGTCGTATACGACGCGCGTAGGTGACGGTCCATTCCCGACCGAGCTGATGAACGAAACCGGCGACTGGATTCGCGAGCGCGGTAACGAGTACGGCACGGTAACCGGCAGACCGCGCCGCGTCGGCTGGTTCGACAGCGTCGTCGTCCGTCACGCCCGCCGGGTGAGCGGCATCACGGGCTTGTCCTTGAACTCGCTCGACGTGCTCGCCGGTCTGGAAACGGTCAAAATCTGCACCGCGTATACGTACCGCGGCGAGACGATCAGTCACTACCCGGCAAGCTTGAAAATGCTGGCCGAGTGCCAGCCGGTGTACGAAGAGCTTCCGGGCTGGAACGAAGACTTGTCCGGCGTCCGCAAACTTGAGGATCTGCCGGAGAACGCCAGACGTTACGTCGAGCGTGTGTCTGAGCTGACGGGCATTCCGATCGCGATCTTCTCGGTTGGCCGCAACCGCGAGCAGACGAATCTGGTGAATCCGATTTATTAATTCGGAAGATGAAATAGGCAACCCCTCGAACCGTCCTTGATTGATGACGGTGGCGAGGGGTTTTTCATGCCCGCATTTGCATTTTTCCCCGGCGTCCCCGGTTGGTTTCCCAGAAAAAGGTCAATACTGTGAATAGAGTAGCAGAAGGCAAGATGGGAGATGTCCGGGATGAAATGGCTGATAGGGATCGCCAAGCTGGCGGTCAGTGCGGCGATAACCTCGCTTTGCTGTGTGGCGCTGACGTTCGCCGCTGCCAATACTTATGTGGACTTATTGCTCGACCAATATCATATTCCGCGTCCGGCCGGTCAAAAGATCGAATGGGGCGCCTTCATGAGCCGTTTTACGGCGCAGCTGGGGCTTGGAGCGGGAGGTGGGAGTAGCATACCCGCGAAGCCCAAAGACTTGGCGGTGTCCGTGCCTCCGGCCGGCAATACGCCTTCCTCCTCGGAAACCGGCACGAAAGAACGCACGCAGACGGACGGCAAAACGACGGCTCCAGGCAGCGGCAAGGCGAACGACGACCCTTATAGGGTGCCGGAGGATGCGGTGGCTGTCTGGAGCCGCCAATCGGGGAAGACAAGCGGCAAGCAGGACAGTCTCACGGAGCAGGAACGGAAGGTCGTGGTCTCGAGCGAGGAAGTGACGAAGAAGAAGGAGCAGTTGTCCGAAGCGGATAAGGCGAAAATCTTTTCCTTGATGGTCTCGCGCGTGCCGCAGGAAGACATGCAGACGATATCCAAGCTGATGGAGGACGGCATTACGGCCGCCGAGCTGAAGGAAATCGAGCGGCTTCTCCAAAAATCGTTGAAGTCCGACGAGTATAAGCAGCTGATGGATTTAATTCAAAAGGAAACGCCCTGACGAGAGCAGGGCGTTTTGCGGTTATTGAGAAAGTGGTCGTATGCGGTAATAGAGGGTTACGAAAGGGGTGGGGTATCCACTTCCGACCGCTGTTGTCATCGGGAAATCTTGATTGGAAGCTGCTTAGCAGCGGACATTTCCCGAAGACAAAGGCGGCCGCTATCGCTTCTCCAGTGGATACCCCACCTCCGTATGTATCTCTATTTTTTAAAAACCCCTTTCTCAACATGCACAAACGCCCTGACGCGCGCAGGGCGTTTATTTTTTTCTCGTTCAGTTTACCTCTATTCAATCGATCCCCCGAAGCGGGTCACCGTGTCTTCGGCTTGTCGAATTCGCGATGATTCGACAACGACCTGCAGCAAGCAGCCGGGACTTTCGGCTATTGACAAATGAGATAGTCCGCCGCCCAGAAGGGACATTGGCATCGGCTGATGCGGCTCCACCCCCGGCTCGATCTGGAGATCGACGACGCCCTGCTTCCGCAGTGCATCCACGGCTTGCTGCAGGTCATGTTCGCTTCGGAAAGCCGCCGTAAAATTTTCCATCGATTGTCTTCACACTCCTGTCAATTTCTCCGCTGAAATGTGGGATGAGATACGATTTTGTTGAAATCGGCAAAGTTAATGTGGTAAATTTATAAAGTGGTTTTTAAACCCTTTGGGTTATTGTCCCTTTTTTTAGTGTTTTTATGTGCACATCGTAAGCGAACCTGAGAACGTACGCCCAGACAACATGAGACTATAGACTTAGAGAGAAGAAACGTGTCATCAGGAGAAGCATCGCATCCGTCGGTCATAAGGCCGGGGGAAGCTGAGGTTCGAATGCGGCAAAAAACGGCTTAAAAGGAGAAGAAAATGAAATTTTTCAAAGGAGCGGATCGACTCAAAGGCCTATTGGACAAGCTTCGCACTCCAAGGCCTGCGGATCGGTCGAATAGCTTGGATAAAAGCGTAAAGCCAGCGGCGGTGTCGGAAGTACCGGGAGCGACAGCGCTTGAACGGATGAAAAACCGAATCATTTTACATAAATGGATGGTTATTAAATCGGTCTCTGCGCTAGGCTTGATGGCGGCGGTTGTTGTTAGTGGACATGAATTGGTTGAAGCCAATATGAACGATTATTATCAGGTATATGCGAACGGAGATCTGATCGGGATCGTATCCGATCCTTCCAAGGTCGAGGAATATAAGCAAAAGAAGCGGGAGCAGTTGTCCAAGAGCGAGTCTGATCTTCGGATGGTTGTTACGGAACCGAAGCTCGAATTAACCCCTGAAAGGGTTTTCAATCACAATACGGAGGATCAAGCCGTGCTCGATAAGCTCAGCGGCTATTTCTCCTCGTACCCGGTCGGCGTGCAGCTTGTGGTAGACGGCAAGCCGATGGGGATCGTGAAGGACGAAGCGGCGGCGAAGACGGTGCTGGACCAAATCAAGAACAATGCGATCGCCTCCATGCAAACGAAGAAAACGTCGGGGCGCGTAAGCATCTTGTCGGCGTCGCCCGCGGCCGGTACACCGGTGCAAACGGAGCTGCAAAAAGCGGACTTCGTGCAAAAGGTCGATCTTCAGGAAGTGAAGATTGAGCCGAATCAGCTGGCGAATCCGGAGGATTTGCGCAAAAAGCTGGAGACTGGCGATGTTCAGCCGACCAAATATACGGTGGAGAAGGGCGATTGTGTCTCGTGTATCGCGCAGAAGCTGAATATTCCGAAGCAGGTTATTTATCAGAACAATCCCACGATCACCGACGATATGATCAAGGTCGGCCAGCAGCTCGACTTGACGGTTCTGAAGCCGACGCTTGCCGTGCGGACGGTCGAAAAAGTGGTGGAAAATCAAGAGATTGCCTACGAGACCGAAGTGAAGCAGGATGACAACATGCGTCTCGGCGAGTCCGAGGTATTGAGTCCAGGCAAGAACGGTCTCAAGAAAATGACCTTTCAGCTTACGAAAGTAAACGGCCTGCTCGAGGCGGAGACGGTCTTAAGCGAAGAGATCGTTCAACAGCCGGTCAAGGCCGTCGTGAAGAAAGGCACCAAAGTGATCAAAGGCGAAGGAACGGGTAAATTCGCTTGGCCGGTCCTGTCGGCATCGATTTCAAGCACGTTCGGCACCCGTTGGGGCGCGTTCCATAAAGGTGTCGATTTGACGGGCAACCGCAACATTATGGCGTCGGATAACGGCAAAGTCGTGTTTGCCGGCGAGAAAAGCGGGTACGGCAACTGCATTATCATCGACCATATGAACGGCTACCGCACGCTGTACGGCCACTTGAGCCAGATCGATACGAGTGTCGGCAAGATCGTCGAGAAGGGCGAGAAGATCGGTTACATGGGCAGCACCGGAAATTCGACGGGTATTCATCTGCACTTCGAGGTGCAAAAGGGCGAGACGCCGGAAAATCCGCTCAAATATTTGAACCAATAAGACGGTTAGAGAGATAGAGGGGCATGGAAGTCGCAGGAAACCTGGGCTTCCGTGTCTCTTTTTGCTTCAGGATGTGGTAAAATAATAGAATAGCTTACCATGGATAGGATATCGTTGACATTCGACCTCGCGAAGCAAGGAGCGTAGTACGGATGCAACGCAGTCTCTGACAGGCGGTGAACGAAGCATGGCCAAAATTCTCGTCGTTGACGATGAACAGCCGATTGCCGATATATTGAAATTCAACTTGGAAAAAGAAGGCCACGAGGTTATCTGCGCCTATGACGGTGCAGCGGCCGTGGATCTTGCCTATTCCGAAGACCCGGACCTGATTTTGCTCGACCTGATGCTGCCGGTCAAGGACGGTATGGACGTCTGCCGGGAGGTAAGGGTGAAGCTGAACACGCCGATCATCATGCTGACGGCCAAGGATAACGAAATCGACAAGGTGCTCGGCTTGGAGCTTGGAGCCGACGATTACGTGACGAAGCCGTTCGGCACACGTGAGCTGTTGGCCCGAGTGAAAGCGCATTTGCGCCGACATACGAAGTCGGCGGTGCCGACGGCAGCCCAAGCGCAGCCTAACGAAGAGGAAGCCCGGCAAGGGCTGCGTATCCAGAGCTTGTTTATCGATACGGACATGTATGTCGTGTATAAGGACGACGTTCCGCTCGATTTGACGCACCGGGAATTCGAGCTGGTGCAGTACATGGCCAAGAACAGCGGCAAAGTCATGACGCGCGAGCATCTGCTTCAAGCGGTATGGGGCTTCGAATATTTCGGCGATGTGCGGACGGTCGACGTGACGATCCGCAGACTGCGCGAGAAGCTGGAGGACGACCCGAGCCGTCCCGAGTACATTATTACCCGGCGCGGACTTGGGTACATGATGCGCAATTCGAAAGCAAGCGCCGGCGGCTACTAAGCAGAGGCCGAGCCGATGAAACCGATCCGTTTCTTCCAATCGATTCAAGCCAAGCTGATTATTATTTATTTGCTGCTGATATTGGTCGCGCTCCAGCTCATCGGGGTTTATTTTATTAAGACGCTGGAAACGTCGCTCAAAAACGAGTTTATCGAGAACCGGAACTCGCAAGCGCAGCTTCTTGCGCAGTATGCAGAGACGTACCTGACGGAAAATCAGGAAAATAAAAACTCGGACACGACCAAGAAATCGTATGCCGATCTGAACGATTTTGTAAACAGCCTCTTCGCGACGAGCAAAGCGGAAATCCAGATTATCGATGCGAACGGTGTCGTGCTTACGACGACGAGGCCGATGAACCAATCGGTTGTGAACAGTAAAAATACGCAGACTGAGGTGACGCGGGCGCTGCAGGGGATTAAGGATAACCAGCGTCTGTTCACCGACTTCGACGGCGTCCGCAAAATCATTATCGCCAAGCCGATCGGCTCGGGCGTCAAGGTGCTCGGCGCCGTGTACATCATTGCTTCGATGGACGATGTCTACAAAACGCTGACCCAGATCAACAACTTCTTCATCTCCGGCACGTTAATCGCGCTCGCGCTTACGGCGGGGCTCGGCGTGATTTTGTCGTCTACGATTACAAATCCGATCAAGGCCATTACGAGACAGGCTACGGCCGTAGCCGAAGGGCGGTACGAGTACGAGGAAAAAATTCGGGTGATGGGCGAGGATGAGATCGGTCAGCTCGGCAATACGTTCAATTTCATGATGGAGCGGCTGCGCGAGGCGTTATCCCTTAACGAAGAGGAGAAGGAAAAGCTCGCTTCGATCTTGTCGAACATGAACGACGGGCTGATCGCCACTGACGACCATGGGCGCGTCATTGTGATCAACCGGCGGGCGAAGCAGATCCTGCAGGTCAACGAGGATACGACGCTCGGCATGCCGCTTGGCGAACTGCTCGGGATGCAGCAGGAGAAGATGCAGGTGCTGGAAGGCACGGAGGATCATTCGACGATGCTTCACCTGTATCATGAGGCCGAGGAAGATCCGCTGTTCGTCAAAGTGACGTATACGACGATTCACAGCAAGGGCAAAGGCTCCGCAGGGACGATTGCGGTGCTGCAGGATGTCACCGGCCAGGAGAAGCTCGAACAAGCGCGCCGGGAATTCGTAGCGAACGTATCGCACGAGCTGCGGACGCCGCTTACGACGATTAAGAGCTATCTCGAAGCGCTGGAGGACGGGGCCCTGGAGGAGCCGCAGCTTGCGGGCAAGTTCGTCAATGTGGCGAGGAACGAAACGGAGCGGATGATCCGGCTCGTCACGGACCTGCTGCAGCTGTCCAGGCTCGATTCGAAGCAGGCGATTATCAGCAAGGAAACGACGGATGTGACCGAGATGCTTGAGGAAGTGGCGGACCGTTTCTCTTTTCAACTGGAGCAGCGCATGATCGCCATCGAAATCGACGTCGAGAAGCATGTAGACGAAATTATGCTGGACCGCGACCGGATCGACCAAGTGCTCGACAACCTGGTCTCCAATGCGATCAAATATACGCCGGAAGGCGGACATATCCGCATTCACGCGGGCCGGAGAGAACACGCCGTGCTGGAAATTTCCGTCCAGGATAACGGCATCGGGATTCCGCGCAAAGATTTGAGCCGGATCTTCGAACGCTTCTACCGGGTAGATAAAGCCCGTTCCCGCAGCATGGGCGGGACTGGTCTCGGCTTGTCGATTGCCCGGGAAATAGTGAAGGCGCACGGAGGCACCATTCAATTGGATTCCGAACTCGGGCAAGGGACGCGGGTAACGTTCACGCTGCCGTATCAACAGGAGGAGGCGGCCGTATGATCGAGAAACTGAAAACCGCCGCGCTGACGCTGCTGGTGCTGCTCAGCCTGCTGCAAAGCTACCTACTGGCTTACAGCTACCCGAAATTCGACCCGGTCAAGCCGGAGGAATACGTGAAAACCGACATCCTCGGCACCCATGCGTCCCTGAAGGATATGCTGTTTCCGGACCAACTGGTGCTGCATCTGGGCAACCAGCAGCATACGGTGCTCTACCCGAACACTTTGAAGTACAATGAAGTGATGGAGATTTTGAAGCAGCGGTTTCTGGAAGGGTTCCGGAAGACGAGCGTCACTTCGCTCGGCATTAACTGGGACGATGTGCGGAATAAGCAGCAGGGAGTCGAGATCCGGTTCCGCGACGGGCTACCGATGAACGTTCTGCAGGAGGTCATGCAGCTGAAGGGCGATCTGCAGGGCGAGAACGACTTGATTACGCGCATTTGGATTTTTGCCAAGGATACGAACGAGGTCAAAGCGATTCTGTTTACGGATACGGCGAATACGGCATATGAAGCGATCAAAGCCGACTTTACGGTGAAGGACATTGAGAAGTTCGTACAGGCGGATGAAACGTTCACCCCTTACAAGCCGGTGGTCGGGGACTATTATTTGCCGATGAAGCCGCTGGCGATCCCGAGCCTCAAGATGACGTATACGCAGTTTACGGCGGATCAATTGAAGCGCACGTTTTTTGTCGATCCGACGCTGACGCGCAATGTGACGGAGCGGGACGGCTCGGAGATTTATACGGACGGAAAGCGCGGGCTGAAGCTGAGAAACGAGCAGCACTGGATGACGTATACCGATCCGGTGGCTGCGACGGAGAACAACAAGGTCGATTTGCGTGAGAGCTTGTTATCGGCCGTGCAGTTCATCAACCAGCATGGGGGATGGAACGGCAAGTACGGGGTGCAGAAGGTGCCGCAGCGGCTGCTGCCGGGCAATCAGCAGTATGTGTTCCGGCAGTACTACGATTCGTACCCAGTCATCAATACGCGGAACGAGAATACGGGCTTTATGAGAATTTCGTTGCAAAAGGGCATCGTAGCCAGCTACGATCGTTCGCTGATGACCCCCGATTTCCGAAGCGCCGTCCGTACCGAGGTGCAGCTGGCGGGCGGAGAGCCGCTGGAGCAGAAGCTGGCTGCGTTCGCCAAAAAGGCGCGGGTATATTCGATCTTCCCGGCTTACCGCATGGTCGTGACGGAGCAGGCAATGATTCTTGTTCCTGCTTGGGTGGCCGAGCTGCAAGACGGTACGTACGAATTTTTGGACTAAGGAGGATGCCGGCGTGGAATGGGGACGGGCTAAAACGATATTGATATTGTCCTTCCTGCTGCTGAACGTGGTGCTCGGCATCCAGCTGTGGTCCAGCCGTGCGGACCTTCTCGATCTGGAAGCGAACGCGATCGGAGCGGCGGAGGAGATTCAAAGGCTGTCGAAGAGTAAAAATATACAGGTGCCGCCGGATATTCCGAAGGATGTGCCGAAGCTGCGGGAGATTGTCGTCCGGTTCGACGATAATTTCAATCCGGAGAAGGCGGTGCCGCTGGCGGCGCCGTTCAAATTCGATCCGTTGATCAGCAAGGGCTCGTTCCGGGACGTACTGGCGAGAACGGGAATTCCGAAGATCGAGTCGTACCAATTCGATCCGATGACGAGTCTTGGCGGTACTTATGTGTTTCACCAGTTGTACGGCACGCTTCCGATGTTCGACGTGCAGCTGAGGCTGTTCGAGAAAAACGGGCAAATCACTTCCTACCAGCAGGGTTATGTGGAAGTGCAGTCCGACGGGCAGCAGAAGGAACAGAAGGTCATTACCGCCTACATCGCTTTGCGGAGTCTGATCGAGAACTATTTGCCGTCGGGTGCGGTCATTACGAGCGTACGGCTCGGCTATCACGGACAGGTGTACAATTCGCAGACGTTGAATATGTGGCCGTCCTGGCGGGTGTCGCTGGGGAATGCGGACGGAGACGTGTATTACGTTCATGCTTTGAACGGTGCGGTGGAAGGGCCGCAGAAGAGCAAAAAGTAAGCGGCTAAGGAGTTTTGAACATGGGGATACGGTTTTGTGTGCTGGGCAGCGGCTCGACGGGCAACGCCACGGTCGTTGCGACCGAGGAGGGCAAAGTGCTGATCGACGCCGGGCTCAGCGCGAAAAAGATAGATCAGCTGTTGAAGGAACGGGGCATGTCGGCCAGCGAGCTGGATGCGATTGTGGTGACGCACGAGCATGCCGACCATATTAAAGGGCTGGGCGCGGTTGCGCGCAAATACGACTTGCCCGTCTATGCCAATGAGAAGACATGGGCCGAGCTCGACCGGCAAATCGGCGAGATTGCGGAGGAGAAACGCTGCGTGATGAAGACGGGGGAAATGCTCGAATTCGGCTCGCTGCAGGTGGAATCGTACGGCATTTCGCACGATGCGGCCGAGCCGGTCGGCTACTGCTTCTATCACGAGGAAGAAAAGCTGAGCGTAGCGACGGATCTCGGCTACATGAGCTCCAAGGTGAAGGAGAAAATTCAGGACAGCGACGTGCTCGTCCTGGAGTCCAACCACGATATCGAGATGCTGCGGATGGGCCGGTATCCGTGGAACATCAAGCGGCGCATCTTGAGCGATGTCGGCCACTTGTCCAACGAAGCGGCCGGGATCGGCCTCGTCGATGTCATGACGGCGAAGACGAAGCGGGTGTATCTCGCACATCTCAGCCGGGACCATAACCTGATGGATTTGGCCAGGCTGACCGTGAATAGTATGGTAGAGGAGCGGCTCGCTCCGGACGATCACCGCGCCAAGCTGATGGACACGTATCATGACCGGGCGACGGAGTGGGACGCGTTGAAGGACGATTAGCCGTTCCCGGGACAAGGGAGCGGGGATAGAATGCTTTTGGAGCCGCAAATAAGGATCGGGTCGGATTAAGCGCTGTACATAAGCGGTCTGAGCAGGATGGCGCATGGTGAATCGCAGGGGCGGCTTTGACGCGGCTCAAGTGAAGCTTGCTGATAGTGTGCTGGGAAAGCTCCGTTTTTTCGGCGATCCGCGGTGTACGGCCTTAATGTCGGTGACGGCTGCCAATGCCGGTCGGGAGTGTGGACTGATCGGACGCCTCCAGCGTGTGGATTTTGGCAGCTAATTCTTGTGTGGTGAGCAGCCCTTTTTCCAGCAGCAGCTCGAGAATGGCTCCCAGTAAAAGGGAGTTTCGGTAATGGTCTTCCTTGAGGTCCGCGAGCTTGGCGATCCAAGCGACTTCATCCAGATGGGACGATATGCGGCGGTTCGACATCTCCATCATCCTTCCTTGATCGGGTGCAGGCTTATGTTCTTATTCTAGTCTAGCTTTAGGGAAATCATTCCTCTTTTTTAGTTTTTGAGATTGCCAGATTTTAAGGTACAATGGATATAGCAGATTTTTCGGCCTCGTGTGGGGTGCGGAGCGGGATGGAACAGGGGGCGGCAGCGGTGAGTTTGTTTGACGACGATTTTTATTCGACGAAGGCACCCCGAAGGGAGACTTGGCGCTTGCCGCCCGGCCGGTCCGGTGTGAGGCTGCCGACGTGGCTGCTTCCGGCCGTTGGAGGCGCCGTTGTCACGGCGGCCTTGTTCATGCTGTTCGATCGGGAGGCAGGGCACGATGTGATACCGCAGGCGGTTTCGGTGATGGCCGCGCCGTCTCCGGGAGCGGCGACCAGCGGAGGCGTCGATGCCGAGCGGCTGACGAGCGATTCGGTGGTAGGCGCGGCAGCGAAGGTATCGCCGACGATTGTCAGCATTATTGGCTCCCGCCGAGAGGGAGAGAAGGAAAACGCGCGCGGCGGCGCGGTGGGTCTCGGTTCGGGCGTTATTTTTGCCCGGGCAGGGGATCAGGTGCGCATTGTGACGAACAACCACGTCGTGGAAGGGTTCCAGCAGCTGGACGTTATCACGATCACCGGCGAGCGCCGTAAGGCGACGTTGGTCGGGCGCGATCAGATTACGGATCTGGCCGTACTGGAGATTGACGGAAGCGGGATCAAGCAGGTCGCCGAATTCGGCGATTCGGATACGCTCAAGCCGGGAGAAACGGCGTTAGCCGTAGGCAATCCGCTCGGGCTCGGGTATGCGCCGACGGTGACCCGGGGTATTATTAGCTGGCCCAAACGGACGATTCCCGTATCGCTTGGGAAGGACGGCGAGTTCGACTGGGAGATGGAGGTCATCCAGACGGATGCGGCCATCAATCAAGGGAATAGCGGCGGCGCCCTCGTGAATCTGGACGGCAAGGTCGTCGGCATCAACACGCTCAAGGTCGCCGATATGGGCGTGGAGGGTCTCGGCTTCGCGATCCCGATCAATCAGGCCAAATCGATCATCGACACGTTGATCAAGGATCATAAAATCAAGCGCCCTTACATCGGCGTGGTGACGCAGGATCTACAGGCGTATGCGGGCATCGAAAGCTTGAAGCTGCCGTCGGACGTCAAGAAAGGCGTCCTGGTAATTGACGCCGTCGGTCCGGGCAAGGACGCAGGGCTCAAAACCAGCGACGTGATTGTGGAGCTGGACGGCAAGCCGGTCGACGGTACGCTGGCGCTGCGGAAATACATTTACGGGCACAAAAAGATCGGAGAAAAACTCGCCGTCACGTATTATCGGGGAGCGAAGAAGAATACGGTTCAGGTCACGCTGGCTGAGCTGAAGGACCGCTAATGGATCAGGGAAAACTGTAAGTCGCGGCCGCTTTTGGGGAATAATGAAAGCAGAGCCGTATAGAAGCGAAACGATGTGCGATTTTATTAGGGTTAAAAGAAAAAGGGGTCTTATCTTATGCACGTAGTTTGCAAAGAGCATCTGGAGCTTGCCATCGATATGTTCGTGGATGAATACGAGGATGCGCCGGACATTGTGGACTTGGAGGAAGTGAAGTTTACGGGCTGGGACCCGCCTCCGCATTGCGAACGGTGTGCCGAGCCGGGGCGCTTCTTGGTTGTGTAGGAGTTTGTCGAGGTATGGAGATAACATAGAATGATTGTCGGAGGGCTGGCTTGGTGCGGCCTTCCTTTTTTATAGCTGGTTATGGTGTAGCGGCTGTGATTTTAGAGGTAGAAGTCTCCAGCGTATTCAACGGCTTTGGGGATTTTGGCATAAACTGTTTGTTGGCCGCGGCTATAGGAGGCAGTATAGAGGATTCGATCTCCGCTATATACATGGTAAACGTCGGTTCGATTCACAACGGTTGTTCCTAAATCATACTGGATCGCACCGTAGTAATCACGATGGTTATGAACGGATTCCGGAGCCGTGCATTTTGTTTTGGAATAGATGTGCTTGAATGAACCGTTTGTCTGATTAGTCCATACGAGATTGATGAGTTTTCTTAGTTCAGTTCCTACGCTAGATTGAATCTGGACGTTGGCGCGAACCTCAACCGGATTTACAATGGTACTAGTGCCGCCTTTTGGGGCGCTGCACAAGAAGGAATCTTGTTCCCTTGGCCCGACATTGTCATTACCGTCTTCAATAACTTTATAAGGAACGGAGTACGTTGAATAGACGTACCGCTCCGTTAGATTACCTTGGGGAGTAAGAAGCGTAGAGTCATTTCCCTTTAACGCTTGATCAACAAAGGTTATGGTAAGGTTATTCTGACCTTGGGGCTTGCCGACAATAACAGGTACAGTTGGAGTGGCTACTTGTTCACTTGAGACGGGAGCGTTTCCCAAGTTTGGCGCTGTAGCGACTGGAGAAGCAGCGAGTGTTAGAGCTGCGAAAGAAGCGGCCAGAATGGCAGGTATGCGGTTATGGGCCATTGCTTTTACCTTCTTTCAAGTAATAATATAGTTCAATTTACATAATATCACATTTGTTTCTTGTTAAGTTAAAGTTTCTTTGGAGAGAACAATGAGAAGGCGAAGGAAATTTCACGACACCTCGAATGAGACAAGTAAAGGGTAGACGAGAGAGGAAGAGCAAGCGGATGAATATTCAGATTATCACAGTAGGGAAATTGAAGGAGACTTATCTGGTGCAGGGGATCGCCGAGTACGTCAAGCGTTTGGGCCCGTATGCCAAGGTACAGATCGTCGAGGTGCCGGACGAGAAGGCACCGGAATCCATGAGCGCCGCGGAGGAGGTGCAGGTGAAGCAGCGCGAGGGCGAGCGCATTCTCGCGAAGCTGCACGCCGATGCTTACGTCGTGGCGCTTGCCATCGACGGGAAGCCGCTGTCGAGCGAGGAGCTCGCGCGGCAGGTGCAAGACCTTGCCACGTACGGGCGCAGCCACGTGGCTTTTGTTATCGGGGGCTCGCTGGGCCTCGCCCCCGAAGTGCTTGCGCGCGCCGACCTCAAGCTGTCGTTCGGACGCATGACGCTGCCGCACCAGCTCATGCGGCTGGTGCTGGTGGAGCAGGTGTATCGGGCGTTTAAGATTATGCGGGGGGAACCGTATCATAAGTGACGCAAATTTTTATGATAAACAGGGAAGCCCAAAAACCAGGGGTCGCTCTTAAGGATTCCGTCTATACATTTTAAGTAGAAATTGCCGTTTTACAGAGAATGCAGTGCGCCACCTCATATCTGGTGTATAATGCAAGAAGTGAAACTTCCGCATCGACGGTGGCATGACGAAGGAGATTTTATGACATTTGAACAATTGAAACTGATTCCCCCCATTCTTAAAGCGCTGGCCAAGGAAAATTATAGACAGCCCACTCCCATACAGGAGCAAGCAATTCCGCCGGTGCTGGCGGGCCGAGATTTGTTCGGCTGCGCTCAGACGGGGACCGGCAAGACAGCGGCGTTCTTGCTTCCAATTATCCAACTGCTGAGCGCGCAGCAGGGACGACCGAGCGGCAAGCGCGTCATTCGTTCGCTGATCCTGACGCCTACGCGAGAGCTGGCCATTCAGATATCCGACAACTTTAAATCTTACGGACGCTTTTCGAATCTGCGAAGTGCCGTGATTTTAGGCGGCGTCTCGCAAAAAGCACAGGAGCAGGCGCTGGAGCAAGGCATGGACATTCTGATAGCGACGCCGGGCCGACTAATCGACCTGATGAACCAAGGGTTCGCCGATCTGCGTCACGTGCAGATTCTCGTGCTGGACGAAGCAGACCGCATGCTAGATATGGGCTTCATTCACGACATGAGAAGGATCATAGCCAAGCTGCCTGCCAAACGACAGACGCTGTTCTTTTCGGCGACGATGCCGCCCGAGATCACGTCTCTGGTAGACTCACTGCTGACGAATCCAATGAAAATCGAAATTACGCCCGTTTCCTCGACGGCGGAACGGATCAAGCAGACACTCTACTTTGTGGACAAGCCGAACAAGCTGCCGCTGTTGATCGACCTGCTACAAGACAAGTCGATCGAGAGCGCGCTTGTGTTCACCCGTACGAAGCATGGCGCGGACCGGCTGGTGAGGGGCCTGACGAAGGCGACGATTACCGCGCAGGCGATTCATGGCGACAAGTCGCAGAACGCCCGCCAAGCTGCGCTGAATAACTTCAAGCAAGGTGTGACTCGCATGCTGGTGGCGACAGACATTGCGGCCCGGGGCATCGACATCGAGGAGCTGTCGCACGTCATTAACTACAATTTGCCGAATATCCCGGAGACGTATGTGCATCGGATCGGCCGCACCGGACGAGCGGGATTAAGCGGAATAGCGATTTCGTTTTGCGAGTACGAGGAGATTCCTTATCTGAAAGATATCGAGAAGCTGATCAAGCAGAAGATTCCGGTGATTGGGGATCATCCGTATCCGATGACAATTAATGAGTCGACTCCGACGACAGTTGGGGAGATCAGAACCAGCGTCACCCGCGGCCATCGCGAAGGCGCTACTCAAAACGACTCTGCTGGCAGAAAAGGAACCTTCGGAGGTTCCGGCCGCCGCTCGAGACGGCGATCCTAAATCAACATGACGACCGCGACAAGTAAGAGTATAGGCAGTTGTAATAATAGGTTATACCAATAAGGAATTAATAATAAAAAGGGAGTGAATGTACATGATACAAATAACGATTCCAACACCGGATGTCACCATACACAAACAGAAAGACCCTGAGTTAAGCAATATTTATGGGTTTACGGATTTTCACCTGATTTCAAGAGATAAAGCGGGGATTTTTATGTTTTACAATGATCGGGATGAACTCCTATTCGTTGGGAAAGCACGAAAGCTAAGACCCCGAATCAAAAAACATTTTGAAGATACAGTATCCATCATGAAAAATTACAGGGGCGAAGTTACCAAAATCGAGGTTTGTATTGTCGAGGACCCCGTTCATAGAGAAATTTATGAAACATTTATTATTAACGAACTCAAGGCCAGATACAATATAGATAAAGTGTTATACAAATAAGGATAAACGATACGTAAAACAAATTTGAGCCCCTCCTAATAGGGCTCTTTGTTAATTAGTGCGAGGGGCATGGAGTGCATTAAAGGTTATTATAGACGTAGGTTAGAGAAAATAAATATACAGGAATCGAATAACTTCCAGAGGACAGGAAATCGTTTAAATGACAATTCATAATAAACAACGTTACCGTTTTAGTGAAGCACCTATATGGAATATTCAGAGGGAATATTATGAACAAGAAGGATTGAAGGCTTGGAACAACGACCAAGTTCCTCAATATATCACGTGCAATCCAATGATCGCTGCGGCCTATGCAGAAATGATATTCGGCTTTCTTCAAGACCGGGCAAATAAGGAAGATAGCTCAGAGCCTGTTCTTATTGTGGAGCTTGGAGCAGGAGCGGGGCGTTTTGCTTTCCATGTGTTACACGAGTTATGTCAGTTGATTGACTATGCAGGGATAACGTTACCTTCGTTTCGATATATCATGACGGACTTGGCGATGAACAATGTGTTGGCATGGAAGGGTCATCCAGCTCTACAAGCTTTTATTGCTAAAGGAATACTCGATTTTGCGCGATTTGATGCTGTTCATGACACGGTTCTGAATTTGATTGTATCAGACGCAACCATTAGTAAAGGAGATTTAAAACAGCCTTTTGTCATTGTGGCTAACTATTTTTTTGATAGTATTCCGCAAGAGCTGCTTTATGTGGCTGAAGGTAAAATTTATGAAGCTGATGTTTTCATTGAGTATCCTGAACTTAAGGATTCACTTAAACCATCAGAATTACTTGATCAAATATCTTTACATTATAAGCATCGGCGGGCGCCGGAGTATGAGCAAGAAACTTATCCTTATCGTGATGTCATAGCCTTATATCAGGAACAATTGGAAGATTCGCATATTTTATATCCAGTCGCCGGATTAACTTGTTTAGAACGTTTGAACCAGATGTCGCAGGAGGGATTTCTATTAATAACAGCAGACAAAGGGGATCATTTACTTGAAAATTGGAAATTCGCGGAACCACCGGAGTTGATCCTTCATGGAAGTTTTTCTTTAACGGCAAACTACCATGCGATTCAGCAAGTTATGGAACAGAAAGGAGCCCTCGCGTTATTTCCCCCGCATCATTATAAAAATATAAATATTGGTTGTATTATCAATATGGATACACCGATGGGCTACATCCAGACAAGATTAGCTTATCGTCGATTTATTGAGCGCTTTGGTCCGGACGAATTTTTTAGCTTGAAGGAGTGGGTAGATCTCAATCTAGATAGCATGGAACTTCAGCAAATATTAAGTTTTTGGCGTTTAGGTGGATATGACGCGGAGTTCTTCATTCAGAGCACGAAGCAGGTCTCTAGTCTGTTACTAGATGCAAATGATCAGGAAAAGCAGGATATTTTTCGGGGTATACAGCTTATGTGGTCGTCGTACTACGTAATGGAGCAGCGTTATGACATCGCACTTGAGGCTGGATTGTTACTGTTTGAGATGGAAATGTACGGGGACTCCAAATGGTTTTTAGAAATATCAATATATGAAGATCAAGAGAACATCGTATCCACTGTATATTATTGTCTAGCTATTTGTTGCTTTGAGTTAGAATTAGACGAAGATGCTTTGAATTACACTAGAATGTTCTTAAAACATGAGCCTGATCATGAAGATGCACTGGCGTTGTTACACAGATTTGAGCAAGAATAGTTTCGCCATTGCAATGTTACGGTGAACCGTACCACAAGTAGCGGCAAGTTTATTATCTATATGGCGAGATTAAGCAAAGGGGAAAGCCCCTGTGGAGTTTGTAAACTTAACCAAATGAGGAATGAAATCTTCCATTGAATAGCTTTAAAACTTGTCATGACCTTTAGTCTGCGTTCATCGCAGGCTATTTTTTTGCCGTTAAGCCGGTTACGGGCGAGGGAGAATTGTAAGCAAATCATGATGAAAGTTTTAGATAATTAGTTCTTGTGTATACTATAAACATTCACATTTTACTTAATCCCATTCGTATTTTCCAAATCGAAATATTTAATAAAAAAGGTGAGAAGATGGATAAGGAATTCAAACTAGCCAGCCAATTGTTGACTTTGCTTGATACGGAGCAGCGATGGTTTACCCTAGCCGAAATTGAAAAAAAATTAGGGATCTCAGATAAAACCATTCGCAAAATGGTAGAAGAGATCAGCAAGCATTTACCGCCTGCTATAGCCATTGAAGTCTCCAGAGGGAAGGGGGTCTTACTTCAACGTGATGGGCGAAGCCAAACGGTTAATGAAGTGATTTCTAAGATGGTAAGGCAAACTGTGTTTTATCGACTGATGAATTTATTGTTTACTCATACAGGTCGATACTCAGCAGAAGAACTGGCTGAAGCCATGTTCATGAGTTCTTCTTCCTTGAAGAAACTGATCTCACAACTTAATAATAATGATCTGAAACCGTATCATATACGAATTACTTATTCTTCTCCTGCGATAAAAGGGAACGAAATTAATATTCGATACTTCTATTGGAAGCTGTATTGTGATGCGTACGAGTTTACGGGCTGGCCTTTTGAGACAGTCGATCAGACTTCGATAAATCAGTTAATTACAAATATAGAGAATGAGATGAATATCGTCTTTTTTATCAATTCTAAAAGAAGGCTGTCCTTTTTAACGGCTATCGTTTTGGAAAGAGTTATGAAAGGAAATGATATTGAAATCACGGAGAAAATATATCCTTGGGAACAAGGTATTTTTTATTTGCCAATGATTAACATGACAAGTGGGCTTGAACAAATGATGGGCATGAACTTATCAAAAAGCGAATTATTCTTTATGCAATCCATGTTTAGCCTCAGCCAATACAATTATTATGATGGATCAGAGATGGCACTCAGGAAAGAGGCTGAAATGTACAAAAATAAAGAAGTGCATCAAATGGCGGACCAGTTTTTAACGATCCTGGTTGAGGCTTATCCAAATATTGATGTGAAGGAGCGCTTTATCTGGGAGCTATATGAGTTCTTTGACAAGCTCCTCATTGATAATGCAATTCCTGAGTTGCTGTTGATTTCACAAAGCAACTTAACTTCCTATGTCCAAAATGAATGTCAGCAGATTTATCAGGGGCTGCAAGCCTGCATGCAAAACTGGAAATCAGCTTACCCATCAGTACTGTATAATGACTTTCATCTAACAAAACTAACGCTATTAGTAAGCTCAAACCTACGTTATAAAAGCAAAAAGGCTTTCATTGTCATTGGAGAGGAATTCTCCATCCGTCATTACATAGCAAATTTGATAAAGAAGGAAATCGGTGACAAGCTCATCATTAATACTTCAATTATGAAAGGGCTAAATGATGAAATTGTGAAGCAGCATCAGATTGATTTCGTCATAAGTAATTTTCCTGTTGAATTACAGAGTGTGCCGGTTGTTATTATTTCTACGATTCCCTCGAAAAGGGATTTCGATAATATCCGTAAAGAATTGCTTTTATAATTTGGTCAACTTTCTCCTGTTCTCTGCGTAAAATTTTGGTCTAGTTTGTTCATATAGAAAAACCGTAAACTCTAGGTAGCTTCTGATCTTAGTTGGAGCGGGGGTTGAAAACGGTCTCCCTAGTCGGCAACAAAGTATGGGAACGGAAATAAGAGGGAGGAACAGATATGAGCGTACATTTAGGCGCAAAGAATGGAGAAGTAGCCGAACGCGTGCTGCTGCCAGGGGACCCTTTGCGGGCAAAATTTGTAGCAGAGCATTTCTTGGACGAGGCTTATTGTTATAACGAAGTAAGAGGGATGTACGGGTACACCGGTATGTACAAGGGTGTAGCGGTTTCCGTTCAAGGAACAGGGATGGGAAATCCATCGATGAGCATCTATGCATCTGAATTGATTAATGATTACGGGGCTAAGAAGCTGATTCGCATTGGCACATGCGGCGCTATGCAAAAAGAGCTCAATATCCGGGATATCATATTAGCTCAAGCCGTTTCCTCAGATAGCAATCTGACCGAGAAAATCTTCTATGGCTGCAATTATGCGCCGACGGCGGATTTCTCCTTGCTATTAAAGGCATACCAGCAAGCACAGGCTAAACAGGTAAATGTATTCGTAGGCAACATCTATAACTCGGATGAATTCTACCGTGAAACATTGGACAGGCTGCACAAGTTTATGGATTTCGGAGTATTGGCGGTAGAGATGGAGAGCACCTCCCTGTATACGTTAGCTGCTAAATATGGCGTACAGGCATTATCTATTCTGACAGTCGGAAGTCAATTGCTAACCAATGAACGCCTGACCCAAAAGGAAAGTGAGCAATCCTTCTACGAAATGGTCGAAATAGCCCTGAATACAGTTATTGGTGACTAAGGAAATGAGGATACTTCTATCTGGATTGCAGTGGATGATCTTTATGATCGCCGGTGCAATTGCTGCACCAATCGCGATTGCAGATTTGTACAATTTAACGCCCGTAGAGACTGCGGAGCTTATCCACAGCACCCTTATTGCGTTAGGAATCGCAGGCTTTCTACAAGGGTTGATTGGCCATAAGTTACCCATTCATGAGGGTCCGGCAGGTTTGTGGTGGAGCATCTTTACCATATACGCCAGTCTAGTGGGGGTATTATTCACTTCGCATCTTGCTGCCTTGCAGGCGTTAGGCGGAGGAATGATGATGAGCGGCGGTATATTTATCTTGCTCTCCCTGTTTAAGCTGATGGATAGAATCGCCCGCCTCTTTACCCCAACAGTAACCTTTATCTATTTACTGTTATTGATACTGCAATTAAGCGGTTCTTTCATGAAAGGGATGATGGGAATTACATCAAGCCGCACTATGTTAGATGGCAAGGTGCTCTTACTTAGTGTGATTGTAGTCTGCATAACCTTTTGGCTGGGGAATAGCCGATTGTTGTTACTGCAACGGTTCTCGGTAATCATTAGCATTTTTTTCGGTTGGCTGTTGTTTGCTATTTGCGGGAATATGCCAGTGATTCCACAGGCGGATACGATATTTAAACTTCCGGAGATCTTCCCATTCGGCAGACCCCGCTTCGATATTGGAACCATTGCTACTGCGTGTTTATTAACCCTGTTGTTAATAACCAATGCCATAGCGTCCATTCGTTTGATGGAGACCGTTATGAAGCAAAAGGGCGCAGTAGACCATCAGCGTTATTTACGTGCAGGATATACTTCTGGAATTAGCCATTTCATTTGCGGCTGCTTAGGGGCCATCGGTTCAGTCCCTATTTCAGGAGCGGCAGGATTTGTTGAACAAACAGGGATGAGGGAACGCAAACCGTTTTTAATTGGCTGCAGCTTAGTGATCGGCATCTCCCTGCTCCCGCCAATGATGAATATCATTGCGGCTATACCTGCTCCTATTGGCTATGCGGTTACATTCGTTATTTTTGTCAAAATGGTTGGATTGTCTCTGAAGGAGTTACAAAGTGTGATTCATCAAGAACGAACTTTAATAGTTAGCGGTGTGTCTTTGTTAGTTGGCGTTGGATTAATGTTTATGCCGGCATCAGCCACCGTTCACTTATCTCCGATTGTAGTCGCTATTCTGAATAATGGGTTAATCTGTGGAAGCCTGTTAGCCATTATTGTAGAACAAGGCTTGATATGGAAAGGAAGGCATGGGACGAAGCATCATCACTAAATTGCAACCGCTTTCTTCACCTTGGGCAGTACATGCACATTATGGTGGAGAAGGAGCAAACAACATCCCATTGGAGGAATATAGACATGCATCATATACTTTCGGTTGCTGGTTTGATTATTGTTCTCTTGCTGGCCTGGCTCGCGAGTAATGATAAGAGAAAGATTAAATACCGCCCAATCCTTGCAATGATTGTTATTCAGATTGGGTTAGGATTGATTTTACTAAAAACGAGTGTAGGGGAATTTTTAATTAAGGGTTTTGCAAACAGCTTTGCAAAATTGCTTGAATACGCCAACGCGGGTATTAATTTTGTCTTTGGCGGGATTGCCAACGAAGGGGCGCATACATTCTTCCTTTTTGTTCTGATGCCAATTGTATTTATGTCAGCATTAATAGGGATTCTGCAGCATTATAAAATACTTCCTTTTATTATAAGGTATATTGGTTTAGTGCTAAGCAAAATAAATGGAATGGGAAAATTGGAGTCTTATAACGCAGTTGCGGCAGCCATTGTAGGGCAAAATGAAGTGTTTATATCCGTAAAAAATCAACTAGGATTATTGTCCAAAAACCGCTTATACACACTATGCGCGTCAGCCATGTCGACGGTATCTATGTCCATTGTTGGGTCATATATGACTATGCTGCAGCCAAGATATGTCGTGGCAGCATTGTTGTTAAACTTATTTGGCGGTTTTATCGTTGCCTCCATAATTAATCCGTACGAAGTGAAACCGGAAGAGGATATTGTTGTTGTTCAGGATGAAGAAAAACAGACATTCTTCGAAATGCTGGGCGAATATATTATGGATGGTTTTAAAGTAGCTGTAGTAGTTGGGGTCATGTTAGTTGGTTTTGTTGGATTAATTGCTTTAATTAATGGAGTCTTCAGTAGCGTATTCGGCATTTCATTCCAAGGTATTTTAGGATATGTCTTCGCGCCAGTTGCTTTTCTTATGGGTATACCATGGCATGAGGCTGTTAAGGCTGGCAGTATCATGGCGACAAAACTTGTTGCGAACGAATTTGTTGCCATGCTTGATTTCGTTAAGATCCAAAGCAGTTTAAGTGAGCGTACCTCTGCCATTGTATCCGTATTTCTGATTTCATTTGCTAACTTTGGATCTATTGGTACCATTGTGGGGGCCGTCAAAGGATTGAATGAAAAACAAGGTAACGTCGTTGCCCGTTTCGGGCTGAAATTGTTATATGGTTCGACGCTTGTAAGTATTCTCTCTGCAGTAATCATCGGTATCATATTCTAATATATAAGACGACTTGCAGAAGCGCGGGAGCGTATCGACATGGCCGTGAATCTATGATATGGTGAAGGAAAAACCCAATCGCTGACAGTACTGCTGGAGGACCTTCATCGGAAAAGGTGACTGTATGAATTGTGAGGAGCACTTCTATGCGATCGATTGAGCACGAATACTAAGTCTTATCTCCTTATGCACGTGGCCCACCGGACGGTATCTGTAAATGGAGTCATATTCGATTTGCAGATCACGATATTGGAGGGGCTTTTAGATGAGAAGAGAAGACAAGCAATTTGAACATTGGATCGGGCAAGCGAATCAGCCATTCTCGGGATGGGATTTTTCGCATATTGTGGAAACGGGACGAATGAATAGCGACTGCTTGGCATGGTCATACGGAAGCATGGCCATCCCTCTCATGCGGGATGCCGAGGCGATGCTGGATATGGGAACCGGCGGCGGTGAGCTGTTGTCGATGTTGAGGCCGTGGCCGAAATCCGTTTGCGCCACCGAAGGCTATCGGCCGAATTTGTCCGTCGCCAAGGAACGATTGGAGCCGCTGGGTGTGACTGTCCTTTCTGTGGAGGATGACGAGCATCTTCCTTTTGAGACCGGCCAGTTCGATCTGGTGCTGAACAAGCATGAAGCTTATTCGCCGCGGGAGATTCGGCGGGTGCTCACCGATGGCGGCTACTTCCTCACTCAACAGTCGGGAGGCACCGATTGCTTTGAGATCAACGAACGATTCGGCGTGCCGTTAAATACAGCATTTGCGGAATGGAAGCTCGATGTCGCCATGCGGGGAGTGCGGGAGAACCACTTTGAAGTTGTGAAACAGTCTGAGCAATTTCTTAGTCAACGATTCTATGATGTCGGCGCACTGGTCTATTATTTGAAGGCCGTTCCGTGGCAGATTCCGGATTTCGAAGTCGATAAATACAGAGAAGAGCTGTACAGCATTCACCTGCTTATTGAACAGCAAGGTTACTTTGAGGTGACACAGCACCGGTTCTACTTGCTGGCCAAAGCGTTGTCTTAGAGTATATTCAAATATTGGATAGTTGCATGGTAAAGCTGGCACCGGAACTCTACCGGTGTCAGCTTGTTTAACTTTCTTTGAATCCTCTCATCGTTTGTAGTAGCCACTGCTTATAAACCAACCCAGCACCAAAATAAGTATGGCAAAAATAAATTCAATCCAAAAAACCGTTTGAAGACCGGAAACCATGCTTTGTGTCTTCTCATGCATCGCAGTGGGATCGAGCGAATGGTGCAGGTAACGATTGGCTCCAGACGACATGATGCCGACGAACAATGCGATGCCAATTCCCCCTGCAATCTGTTGGAGCGGCGCTTCACCGTAAAAGAGCGTAAATCTGATTTTGGTCACTCTGTGCATACAGATCCTCCTTTTCTGTCTTTTGTAATGGGCTTCAATTCAATGCGTTCTGTCCTTTATGCATATATCCCTTATCTCCCCATCGACCTGAAGAAAATTTTACGTGAAATCAGATGAATTGGAAAAAGCGATATCGCTCTTCACATAAAGCAGTACACAGGCATCTGGAAGAAAGGATGATAGAAATGCCAAAGAATAACCAGGCTTGTCCTCCTGTCGGTTCTATTAGAGGAGATGGTCGCTATCCTATCGACCTGACGGGTCCTCGCAGTCACACGCTTGTCATTGAGCCCGGTGTGGGCAGCCTCGCCATTGGACCGGCGCAATTAGGCAAAAAGGCAGACCTTCACGTCGCGCCCGATGCGCAAGTCGATTGGAACGTATTCAATGCCTTCGCCACACCGGCCGGCTCGCCCTGGCCGCGATTTCTGCGCTATACGGGCAGCGACGCGGGCTTCTTCGACTGGGCGCAGGAACGCCCCATTGAAGAAATGGCATGGGTTCCGATCCTGCCTGCAGACACGGTGGCGGACGCCAGCCAGTCCATTGTGCATGGCTTGTATATCGAACTGGACCAGTCCGGGAGCCGTTTGCACCTGAAGCTTCCGAAGCGGCAGGTCTTTGAATATTTCCGCCTGAGTGTGGCCGGCGATCTATCACGCTTTTCGGCCATTGGCGATTTGCCATATTCTCTGACACTGGCGCCGCGCACCAGCCGACGCAAGAGTGATGCCGCCTTCTTGCTGCCCGACATGGGTGAGTTGCATCAGGTCACGAGCCTGACGCTCCGGAACGAGCCACTGGGACAACCTATCTCGCTGGAGTGTCTGAACCGGTTCCCAAACCTTAGCTCACTGAGTTTGTGGGGGAACTTCTGCAACTTGGACTTGCTGGCCCATCATGCCCGGTTAACGAATCTGGAGCTGCGCTTTATGCCCGATCTGGGTGACTTACCACCCTTGAGCGCGTGGCCGCTGCTTGACAGATTTATCGCCTACAACGTGGAAGAGATCACGGGCAAGCGCCTAAAGCAGCAAATGAAAACACGCGCTAATACCCGCCCGTGGACCGGTCATGCTTCAGTGAGCCAATTGCGAAAGCCTGAGTGGTGGACGACCGAGTTTGGCCGTCCGTTCTCGTCCTGGCCTAAACGTCTGGCCAAGCTGGCTAACGAAGCTTACGACGTTGCACAGGCAACCTTGGCCCAGGCCCGCAGCTTTGCCGATGCCGAGGCAGCCATTACCGCCTTCAGCGTACGCTTCAATACCCTCAAAGGCATCGAAACCACTGAACGTGAAGACCTTGGTGAAGCAGTATGGCAACTAAGCCAGTCTGACCACCTGATCGGTCAGCCTATACCAGAGGAGATGGCTCAACGCTGGTTCGATGCAGCGCGCGATTACTGAATGAAAGTGAAAATAATGAACAAAGTGGAGCGCAAAAAAGCGCCAGCGAAAACACCTAGATAGCTAATGTGTCGGTAGACACCTAGAATCAGGTTTTTTCAACTGGCGCGATTCACGAATTATTCCTATCCGCTCTTATTTTTACCAGATCGAGACACGATCCTCCGGAGCGACAAACATGCCATCCCCAGGCTTAATTCCATAGGTTTCATAGAATTCCGGGAAGTTCACAATCGTGCGGTTGACTCGAACTTTATTGGCTGAATGTACATCGTTTGTGCTTAGGGTCGCTGCAAATTCTTTTGTGGTCGTTGATTTCCACATTTTAGCATTACTTTCGAAATACGCTTTATAATCCGGATTGCTCTTTTCGGATACAACTTGCAGTGAAGCGGCCATTCCGCCTAAATCGGCGACATTCTCGCTTAATGTAAGCAGACCGTCGTTCACCACACCCGGAACAATCTCAATTCCATTATAGAACTCAATCAGTTCCTGGTTTTTCTCTTTGAATTTCTTAAAGTCCTCTTCCGTCCACCAGTTATTTGCATTGCCATTCTCGTCGTATGCCGATCCGTTGTTATCAAATGCATGACTGATCTCGTGGCCGATGATCATGCCAATGGATCCAAAGTTTTCTTCAGGTTTAGCGTTAATGTCATAGAAAGGCGCTTGGAGAATACCGGCAGGGAACGTAATTTCGTTATTAAGCGCATTGTAGAAAGCATTTACTGTATAAACGCTGGTTCCCCATTCCGTTCTATCCACCGGTTTTCCCAGCTTTGCTTTCAACTTATCAATGGATGCTGTGGTTACTGCTAAGGAATTAGAGAACAGCGAACCGCCTTCGTCGTATGTCTTGATAGCTATTTTGTCTAATGTCGTATCCCACTTATCCGGATATCCGATCTTAATAATCATCGTATCCAGCTTCTTAATCGCTTTAGCTTTTGTTGTTTCTGACATCCAATCAAGCGATTTTATTCTTTTCTCATACGTAGCGATTAATTTCTTTACCATTTGCTCAACATCTTGTTTAGCTTCCGGCGAAAAATGTTTCTCGGCAAACATTTGCTCCAAATATCCGCTCATCGTGGTCTTGGTCATGGATACTGCAATTTCCCGATCTGTTTTTTTCCCTGAAACGCCGTATAGTGCTGCGGAAAAATCATTTGCGGCGTTTCTGAATTCATCCGACAACAAACCGCCTGTTGCCGTAATCAGTTGTACTTTGGAGTAAGCTTTAAGCACTTCAAGATTAGATTCAGTCAAGAACTCCGCGCCTTTTTGTGCCAGTTTCACATCGATTACGATCACTTTATCGACATTGTCGACTTTCATCGATTTCAAGGTCTGTTTCATATCTACTTCTTTAAACAGGTCATCGAATTGTTCGATCGTATACGGATTATAGTATTTATTGACGTCGCCTTGTTCATGAGGTTCAAGCGACACGGAAGCTAAGCTTTTTTCCATTTCATAAACCTTCTCGGCACGGGCTTTCGCTGCAGACTCTTCTTCCCCCGTCAGCGCGAGAATTTTGGTTATATATTGAAAATAGGCTTTTTTTGCTTTCGCATCTTCCGTTACAAAGCTGTTTTTGTCCAGACCCGTGGTCAATCCGGTGTAATACAAAGCATTTTTACTGCTGTTCTTTGCATCGCCCATGATTGTAAAGCGGGATAACATGCTTAGACCTAATTCTTTCTCCATGGCAAGATCTGTTTGAACAAGCTCGTCAAGAGTTTTCGCCCCGTCAATTGCCGTTACATATTTTTGAATGGGCTTGATCCCTTGTTTATTTCTATTTTCGGTATCCAACGCCGTCGCATAGAAGTCGGCAAGCTTCTGTTCTTTTGTTCCTTCTGCGAATTGTTTGCCGGTCAGCTCATCTATTATTTTTGCTATTTTATCGTTATTTTGTTTGTGTAGCTCTGGAAATCCGCCACCCATGATTTCCCCTGCCGAAATTGTCGATTTATTTAACCACTGCTTATTGATTGTTTCATAAAAATCGTCATTTAAATGGGAGCCTTCAAGCGCCCACACTCTGGCGATAATGGTTTGGAACTCAGCGATCGTCATATTGTCGTTTACGCCTAATGTGCCGTCAGGGTTACCCGTCAGCACGCCTGCTTTGGCCAGTTTTTCGATATCTTCCTTAGCCCAAGCCGGTACATCGGTGAACTCGACGCCAAATGCCCCACTGCGCAGGTCATTTCCGACAGGCTTCGGCAATTCGCCGAATGCCCTGCTCAACATGACTAATGCTTCAATCTTCTTAGCCGGCTCCTTCTCTCTCAATTGTCCGTCTTCATAGCCTTGAATAACGGCTTCTTTATTAATTCCGGATGTATAAGCGTCGGCTGCCGTCAACAAGGTATTAACGATCTCTCCTCTAGTCGCTGGCGGCGGCGTTTCATCAGCATATACGGATACGCTGACTGGTAGGGCCATTACAATGGCCATGAGTAAGGATAAAAACTTCTTTTTCATCGTCGGGCTCCTCCATGGTGTATTTTTATGTATAAAAACAGATAAATGAATAGGATTTCTCCCATTCATATCCTTTCATTATAGCTGAAACAGTTCTGTTTGAAAATGTTGTAAGGAGCCTGTTCATTTTCAAGAGAGCATAAACGTTTCGTCAACTACGTTAATCAATTGATTTCCTAGGAGACTATCGCGCCGCGGCAAGCTCGTTTCGGAATCCGGCCCCCACTGGGAATGATCTACAACTTTGGGAAACCAGGCAATCACATTGAACAAGCTGGGCGGTTCCCTATTCTTGTTCCCCATTGACGACGAAATGGCAGAGCAAAATGTGATATACTGGCAATAATTTATAGCTTAACCCGGCTATAATCAACAAGGGAGGTCAATATGTTGTTTTGGAAGAAAGAAACGCAGCTTGATCGAATAAAAAACAAACTCGAAAAGGCCATGCGCAAAGATACGGATTTTTTGGTGTTTGGAGCATCCTCACACAAATACAGGGTTTATGAAAAGCTTACAGCAAAAGAGCTTGCGGACTGGCAAGTAAAAAATCAGATCACACTCCCGGAGCCTTATACGCAGTTTTTAACGAAAGTTGGAAATGGAGGCGCCGGGCCGTATTACGGGATTTATTCGATTGATAAGGCCACTTCCTATACCGATAGAAATGCATTGGCTGCAAAATGCGTTCTGCACCCCGGAATGACAAAAGAGGAATGGAACCATCTAACCGAACCCTTGATCAATGATGAGGACATCTCCGATCCGGAATACGACGCCGCCCGTAATATGGTGATGGGTGGCATGCTGTGCATTGGCACACAAGGCTGCGAATACGATATGTATCTCGTGCTTGAAGGGGAACATAGGGGGAAAATCGTTTACACTTCAGGTTTTTATCCTGATCATCCCTTTTTCTTTGTCTATGAAGATAATTTTCTGGACTGGTATGAGCGCTGGCTGGACGAAATTATTCTGGATTATGATATCGGGTGGTTTGGCAGCAGAATGCCGGGCGATGAAAATGCGTTGATCCAGGTTTATCAAAACGCCCCAAACGAAGAAATCAAATCAAAAGCGCTTGATGGAATGTTCAAGTTTAAGAAAATCTCGCAGCCAACCATTGATTTTTTTAAAAATGTTGCTGATCAAGGACAAAAAGATCGCACCATAGCCATTCGGCTAATCTGCAAGACCTCTTTCGATGCGGGAAGAGACTATCTTCTGGAGCTGTTGCATTCGGATAGAAATGAGGATTTATTACACGCTTTACAGATTCTGAACTGGTATGGTAAATCTGTTGATTTATCGGAATTTATAAAAGTGATAGTGCAAAGTCTCGACAGGGTACACGACCCGGAAACGTTACGTCATGTGGGGTATGTTTTAGAATCTTCCGGCGCGATTACACTCCAAAACTTTGCGCCCTTTTTGTGCCACGCCGACTCGAATATACAAACCGCCGCAATCTATGCCACACGCAGTTGCAATGACAAATCGGAAGGTTGGGAGATCATTGAACAGGTGTTAATGGGTGGCAACAAGGAGGTTGTGAAAAACTCTATTCTATTTTGGGGCATTATCCCTCATGAGAAGTTATTGCCTTATTATAAGGCCGCATGGCCGGAATATAAAAACAATAATAATTTCAGGGAAAAATTTATAGATTGTTTGAAAGAATTAAATTTGCCAGATGATTATTTTGATAAAGAATAATTTCATTACATTAGACAGGAGGAATTGCAATACTAACTGGTACGGAAAGTATGATAGCTCCTACGGGGTGTCTGAAAAGCAAGTAATAAACCTGAAACAGTCCAATTAAATTCGAAATAACTTCATGGAACGGAGGGAGAGCTTGCTTAAGTGGAATAGCGATGTATGGGATAAGCTTGCAGGACCGTACGGTTCAGCAGAGAATGTACCTGTGTTACTGCAGCGGCTAATGGGGCAATATAGCCAGGAGATTTTTGACGAACTCTTTCAGGAGCATTTGTTCCATCAAAATACGATCTATACGGTTACATACGCGGCGATGCCGTTTTTGGCAGAGATCGCATGTTCCATATCTGACGCGGAAGTGCGCAAAGAGCTGTTTATCAATTGCGGTATAATCGAGGCAAGCCGTGATGAGCGCGATGAGGCGCCATTTCCGGAATCTTGGGCGGAACTGGCCGAAGATGCAGGCAGCTCCGTTTGTACTGAATTGTATCGTGAATATATAGAGGCAATAGGCAAGCTCAAGGCGCTTACAAAGGAAGTATTCGCCTATACAGCTCATGATTCCATCGATGAGACGGAGAAACGTTATATTCTTGTGGCGGACGCTGCTTATCGAGGTTCGTATAACGTTGCCAACATGCTGATGACGTTTATTAACGGGGATGAGTATGTGGCCGTGTGTCCGGCCTGCGAGGAAGATGTATTCGTATGGCCTAATGAAGATAATACAGAAATCCTTCAAGCCTACGAACACGATCCCGTCTTTCACACTGGCCAGGAATCACATGTCATCGTTCCGGCAACGTCATTGGCAGATGAAGAAATACGAACATTAGCGGAACGGGCGGAAGCGATCGGAGAGCAATCATTGGCCGGGCATCTGCATTATTTAGCGGGGGAAACATCATGTCCGTCCTGCCGTGAGAAAATTTCTATATGGCCGTCTTTACTTAGCACATTTACGATGTAGAGCTGCAAGTTAAGGGGGCGGGGAGAAACTAGGAGCTGTCACGCCGCGACAAGCTCCTTCTTTATTTGTCGGTTGGAAAAATTAACACTTGCTCTTCACCGTGATGGCCGGCGCTTCAGCTTGCTTGAAGTAAGGAAGTAATGAAATCAAGCCCAGGATCGCCAGAACGAAACCTACCCATAACGGAGAACGGAGTCCATATCCAGCGTCGATGGCCAGTCCTCCGATGGAAGAGCCGGCGACGACGCCGAGGCTAATAACGGACCCGTGAACGGTCGTAACCAGCGTGCCGGTCCCAGCAACGCGGGTGATGCGGGTCGACATCGCGGGATTCAGGGTCACTCCCGTTAGTCCAATCATAATGACGGCAATGACAGAAACGTACGGACTGTGGGCATAGATTCCGAACATCATCAGCGCGGCAGTCAAGAGTACCAATCCTATGGTTAAGGTTGGCATCATAAATCGATCGGCAAGTCTGCCAGTAACCAGGTTTCCTGCCACTGTCGCTATGCCGTATATCCCTAACAGAAGCGGAATCGTCGCTGTGTCGAAGCCGGAGAGGTCGGTAAGAATAGGCGCAAAATAACTGAATGCAGCAAACGTCGCGCCGATAATGAGAAGGCTGGTCGCATAGGCAGCCCATAGATTCGGGTTTTTGAAGCTCGCCAGTTCACTGCGCAAACTAACGGACTCCGGCTTGGACGCGGCGGGGATCACTTTCATGCCCAAAAGTCCAGACAGCAAGACCAGTACGACAACCGCCCAAAAACTGGAGCGCCATCCGAAGTATTGGTTGAAGAGCATCGCCGCAGGCAATCCGAGCGCGGTAGCCACCATTAAACCGCCAAGGACGATGGATGCGGCACGACCACGATACTGAGGACTGACGAAGTCAAAGCAAATGCCAAGCGAAACGCCGAAGCAAGCAGCAGAGGAAATGCCGGTAATGATCCGGGCAACCATCATCATCTCATAACCGATGGCTAACGCGCCAAGTGTCTGACCGAAGAGGAATATGGCCGAAATCCATAAGAAGGCCCGTTTCTTCGACACTTTGGACAAACCAATCGCTAACAAAGGACCCCCCACAATCATCCCCGCAGCATAAGCAGATATAAGGTAGCCGATGGAAGCAATGGATACGTCAAACTCCTTCGATAACGAAGTCATGATTCCGGCCACCGTGAATTCGGCAGTAGTCATGGAAAAGATCATCATTCCCAGTACATAAATAGCTAACGGCATATGATTAACCTCCTATTTTCGAAAAAATTGTAATGATTAGTACAAAATTAGCCGCAAAAAAGCGCAACGCTAGAACAAGACTTCCAACGTTGCTTTGGCCATCTGAACGGCCCTTTCACGATTCTGAGCAGCGGCATTGAGTACCCGGAGTCCATAATAATTGCTTAGAAAGAGGTGGGCTAAATCCGAAGCCTGATGGGTCCGCGAGATTTCTCCCGACAGCTGTCCAGTCTCAATCGCCTGTTGCAGAGCCTGCTCCAGCAAATCCACGTGTCGTTTGAATAGGCGTTCGACCGCCGGATCTCTTTGTGCGCGTTCCATGGCAGCATTGATCAATAGGCAGCCTCTTCGGTTCTCGTTTGAAAAGTCCTCTTGGATAGCCCAATCGAGCAAAGCACGAAGTCGGTCTTTTATAGGTCCTTGCTGGTTAAGAATCTCAATCTGGGCTTGGATGCCGGTTTCATGGTAACGCAAGAGGGCTTGTTGATAAAGCTCGTGCTTACTTCCGTATGCATTGTATAAGCTTCCTCTTCCAAGACCGGTTTGTTTGCACAGATCCTCCGTCGAACAAGCTTCGTAGCCATTTTCCCAGAACAATTCCATAGCTGCATCGATCACTGCGGTATCTTTAAATTCCCGTGGTCTTCCGCTTTTACTCACCTCATTCTACTCCCTTCCTGCACAATCTAATAAAAACATCATAATAATTTTGTACTGAACTGTCAAATATAAGCTGGAGCGGATATTGTTCGGGTGCGCGCGAGTTTAGCTTGACAAGATGTATTGTTTTATGCAAAGTTACTGGTGTCGAAAAGGCTAAACGAGCGCGAGAGCGAGAAAAGGTGGAACACGATGAAAGCGAACCGGATGGAAGCGTTCAGCGATGGCGTATTGGCGATTATCATTACGATCATGGTGCTGGAATTCAAATTGCCGGAAGGCCATGACTGGTATGCGCTAATCGGACTTGGCCCGAAAATACTCAGCTACATCTTCAGTTTCGTATATATCGGCATCTACTGGAACAATCATCATCACCTGCTGCACATGGTTCGAACGGTGCACGGGCGGTTGATGTGGCTCAACCTGCTGCTTCTCTTCTGGCTATCCCTTATACCGTTCACGACGGCTTGGATGGGGGAAAGCCATTTTGCACCTACTCCAACGGCGCTGTACGGCATTATTCTACTGCTATCGGCGTTCTCGTACCGGCTGCTTCAGCGCGCGATTATTAAACAGCATTCCGGCGATTCCTCATTCGTCGTATCGATGGGCAAAGACTGGAAGGTGAAATTATCTCCTTTTCTCTACTTGATCGCGGTGGTCACCGCCTATGTGAGTCCTTGGATACCGTGCTTCTTTTTCGTACTCGTCGCCGTCATCTGGTTCGTGCCGGATAAGCGAATCGAGCATGCTCTGAAAGGCCAGTAAGAAAAGCTCTTCGATTCTCGCGAATAGGCGGGCTTCGAAGAGCTTTTTTTGAACAATGGTACTACCCTCTACAGGATCACATTTAACCCGTCTTGAACGGCTTGAAGAAGCAGCCGCGGGAAGCCCTAATGGCGGGTGACGAATTTCAGGCGATCCGTTAGAATGAAATAAAATCTACGAGAGGAGGCCGGAATCGATGAGTGAGCGAACATTACTCCAGCGTAAACCTTATGCGCCGATAGTAGTGGAGCGCGATGGCATCCTGATATATTATTTGCCGGTGGAGAGCGGGTTCGTATCATACCATTTTGAGTTCCAAATCTCCGAAGACCATTTTCATGTTCTTAGGGATGATGAGGAACGCTACTATTTTTTATTTTCCGCGCTTCACCACCCGTTTCAGCTAGCAGCAACGAGGCTATCCGATGCCGAAGTGAACGAATACTTCGACCTTGTTCTGTTTGGCGATCGCGCCCTTGTTGAAAACTTTCTTACGGAGAAGGACCGCGAGAGCAACGGGGCCATTTCCAATCTTGTGCGTATCTTGTGCGAGCGTGATCAAAAAGAGATGATGGCGGGGAATTGGTTTCGTAGCATGTTTTAATATTCACCAGAAACGACAAACCAAAGCTACAACCCTAACAAGCAGCGGGGTTAAGGCCTTGGTTTTTTGTGTATTCCTAGAGTTTTATGGACAATTTCTCACTTCTTAACTGCAATCACTTGAATTTTCCGGCTTTTAAATAGCAGGCAACTATCATATAATAGTAGATATATTAATCTTGATTTAAGAATGACAGGTTATAATTGATCCAGAAAAGGGTGTGACTAGGTCGCGCCCTAGCTTGCTGTGTAGCCTAAAGCAAGAGTGCCACATCTTTTCTTCAAATAATAGCGCGTAAGGACGGTTAAAATGAGTAACAGACAAACCAAAACAGACGTTATCTTAATTGGTGCTGGAATCATGAGTGCGACTTTAGGAACGCTGCTGAAGGAATTAGTACCGGACTGGAACATTACAGTTTTTGAGAAGCTCGCAACCGCAGGAGAGGAAAGCTCTAACGAATGGAATAATGCGGGAACGGGGCATGCTGCACTGTGCGAGCTTAACTACACCGTCGAAAAACAGGACGGATCGATAGATATTAGCAAAGCCATCAAAATTAACGAAGAGTATCAGGTTTCCAAGCAGTTTTGGTCTTATCTTGTAAAAAGCAATCTGATTCGCAATCCGCAGGACTTTATCATGCCCTTGCCTCATTTGAGTTTGGTACAAGGGGAAGAAAATGTAACGTTCTTGAAAAAACGTTTTGAAGCGCTGTCAGACAATCCTCTGTTCCAAGGCATGGAATTTTCCGATGACCCGGGCAAGCTGATGGAATGGATTCCGCTGATTATGCAAGGCCGGACCACGAATGAACCTATGGCGGCCACAAGAATCGAATCCGGAACGGATGTCAACTTTGGCGCTTTAACGCGTATGTTGTTTGATCACTTAAAGAGCAAGAACGTCGATATCAAATTCAAGCATAGTGTAGATGATATTAAACGTGCCAGCGACGGCTCGTGGGAATTGAAAGTGCGTAATGTCGATAACGGGTCCGTCGAACGCCATACGGCGAAATTCGTCTTTATCGGCGGCGGTGGAGGCAGCTTGCCTTTGCTGCAAAAATCCGGTATTCCCGAAGGGAAGCATATCGGAGGATTCCCGGTAAGCGGACTATTTATGGTGTGCAAAAATCCGGATGTTGTAGCGCAGCATCATGCCAAAGTATACGGTAAGGCTAAGGTTGGCGCTCCTCCGATGTCTGTTCCGCATCTGGACACCAGATTTATCGACAACAAAAAATCATTGCTCTTTGGACCGTTTGCCGGCTTCTCGCCCAAGTTTTTGAAAACCGGCTCCATGTTTGATTTGATAGGTTCCGTGAAGCCGAATAATGTCTTTACGATGTTGGCGGCAGGTGCCAAAAACGTTCCATTGACGAAATACCTGATTCAACAAGTGATGCTATCGAAAGAACAGCGTATGGAAGAGTTGCGCGAGTTTATCCCGAACGCCAAAAGGGAGGATTGGGGTATGGTCGTAGCGGGCCAACGTGTGCAAGTTATCAAGGATACGGCTGCGGGCAAAGGAACGCTTCAATTCGGTACGGAAGTGATTAGTGCCGCCGATGGCTCGATCGCTGCATTGCTCGGCGCTTCTCCGGGAGCTTCGACCGCCGTTTCCGTTATGCTGGAGTTAATTAAAAGATGCTTCCCGCAGCAATTAAAAGCGTGGGAACCGAAAATAAAAGAAATGATTCCTTCTTATGGCGTGTCGCTACTGAAAAACCCGGAGCTTATCGAAGAAATTCATACTTCGACAGGGCGGGCGCTTGGTCTAAGCAACGAACTGCAACCTGCCATTTAGACAATGCAAAAATAAGAAATAAGTTAAGCGGCCTTCGTTCCGATTTCCATGGGACTAAGGCCTTTTAGCTTTACTGCAATCTTTCGTAATGTATAACAGCAGATTATTTCGGGAAAACTTGCAACGGGCTTGAAAAGGTGCTTTGCAGCGCTTGGTCTAGCTTCATGATCTTCATCATACCTTCATAATATCCTCATTGTAGCTTCATGATCAAAACAACGGTCTGTGTTATTATTTATACATAAGCGAAAATTCAACCCAAATCTAAGGAGGAAAAATCAGTATGTCTCTTATCGGAACAGAAGTAAAACCATTCAAAGCATCGGCTTATCACAACGGCAAGTTTATCGATGTTACGGAAGCTGATTTCAAAGGAAAATGGAGCGTTGTTTGCTTCTACCCGGCTGACTTCACGTTCGTATGCCCGACGGAACTTGAAGATCTGCAAAACCAATACGAAACGTTGAAAGGCCTCGGCGTTGAAGTATACTCCGTCTCCACGGATACTCACTTTACGCATAAAGCATGGCACGATAGCTCCGAGACAATCGGCAAAATCACTTATATCATGATCGGCGATCCTTCGCATACGATCTCCCGCAACTTCGACGTGTTGATCGAAGCCGACGGTCTGGCGGATCGTGGTACGTTCATTATCGATCCGGACGGCGTAATCCAAGCTGTTGAAATCAATGCGGGTGGCATCGGCCGCGATGCAAGCATTCTGGTGAACAAGATCAAAGCTGCCCAATATGTTCGCAACAACCCGGGCGAAGTATGCCCTGCGAAGTGGCAAGAAGGTTCCGCAACGCTGAAGCCGAGCCTCGATCTTGTCGGAAAGATCTAAGGAGTGAAAACTTATGGCACTGGACGCAGATATTAGAGAACAACTAAGTCAATACCTGCAGCTCATGGAAGGCGATGTGCAGATCCAAGTGAGTGCGGGGTCCGATGCCGTATCCCATGAAATGCTGGAGCTGGTGGATGAAATCGCCAGCTTATCCTCCAAAATTACGGTGGAGAGAACCGAATTGTCCCGAACGCCAAGCTTCCATGTGAACCGTGCGGGGGAAGACACGGGGATTGCTTTTGCTGGCATCCCCTTAGGACATGAGTTCACTTCCTTGGTGCTTGCACTGCTGCAAGCGAGCGGAAGGCCACCCAAGGTGGAACAGCACCTCATCGATCAGATCAAGAACATCCGCGGCGAATATCGCTTCGAGACCTATGTCAGCCTGAGCTGCCACAACTGTCCCGATGTCGTACAGGCACTGAACGTCATGAGCGTCCTGAACCCTGGCATCTCGCATACGATGATCGACGGTGCAGCATACAAAGCAGAGGTCGAGAGCAAAAACGTCATGGCTGTGCCTTCGGTTTACCTCAATGGCGAATTTTTCGGCAGCGGTCGAATGTCGCTGGAAGAAATTCTCACCAAGTTGGGGACGGCTCCCGACGCATCCGAATTTGCGAATAAGGAGCCGTATGACGTGCTTGTCGTCGGTGGAGGTCCCGCCGGCGCCAGCGCGGCGATCTATGCGGCACGCAAAGGCATTCGTACCGGGATTGTCGCCGAGCGTTTCGGCGGTCAGGTCATGGATACTATGGGCATCGAGAACTTCATCAGCGTCAAATACACCGAAGGCCCTAAGCTTGTGGCGAGCCTTGAGGAACATGTCAAGGAATACGGCATTGACGTGATGAAGCTCCAGCGCGCGAAGCGCTTGGAGAAGAAGGATCTCGTCGAAATCGAACTCGAAAACGGGGCTGTGTTGAAGAGCAAGACCGTCATTGTCTCCACCGGCGCACGTTGGCGTAATGTCGGCGTTCCCGGCGAAGCGGAATTCAAGAACAAAGGCGTAGCCTACTGCCCTCACTGCGACGGTCCCTTATTTGCAGGGAAAGACGTAGCCGTGATCGGCGGCGGCAACTCCGGTATCGAGGCGGCCATTGATCTTGCAGGTATCGTGAAGCATGTGACGGTGCTGGAGTTCATGCCCGAGCTGAAGGCCGATGCTGTCCTGCAGAAGCGACTGTACAGCCTCCCGAACGTGACGGTGCACAAGAACGTTCAAACCAAAGAAATTACCGGCACGGACAAAGTCAACGGGATTACGTACGTCGACGGCGATTCGGGAGAAGAGCATCATATCGAATTGCAGGGCGTGTTTGTTCAGATCGGACTTGTACCTAATACCGATTGGTTAGCGGATACGGTTGATCGCACTCGCTTCGGAGAGATCGTCGTAGATCGTCATGGCGCTACGAACGTCCCCGGTGTGTTTGCGGCTGGCGACTGCACCAATAGTCCTTATAAGCAGATCATTATTTCCATGGGATCGGGTGCAAATGCTGCCTTAGGCGCATTTGATTATCTCATTCGAAATTAATAATGAATTTTGCTTATACCAAGAAAAGCCCCTATTTTATTTTAGGGGCTTTTTGTGTAGGTTTATAATATAAACAGGAGATTCGGCCATGATGAGAGGAAAGGAACGAGAAATGAAAAGCATATTGTTCAAGTATATGACTAAATTTACCTCTCTTACCGATGAGGAACAACAGGCAATCGCTGACGATATCCTTGTAGAGGAATATAAGATGACACGATGTTGTTAAATGTGGTCGCGGCATTGCCCTTCACCACAAGGCTTCCATGGACAAAGCCATAGGAAAAAAATGCAGCAAGTGCCATGAGGATAAGGGATATACCCGCGGTTAAAGCAGATTTTCGCTCAGCCATAAGATAGCCTCCTAGATGACATGATTTATGTTCATTGTATTAGGAGGAGGTCGACTGGTCATTGACTTAAGTCAAGAGCACGTATTAACCACGGTTTTATCAAGGGCAAGACGCTGGCAGGCTGCATGGCTTTGGTATGATCCATGTCGTTTCCTTTTAAAATTTCTATGTCCCAGCCGAAGGATTTTAATTGTTTCTCATTTTTTTGAAACAAACCGATGATATCCACCGTAACACTTCCAAAGTTCTCGCCATAAACAATGGTATCTTTTTCACCTGCGAAAGCCAGTTTAGGGAAATTCAATCTGTCTTGAATTTCTTTGTCGTCAAAATCCATTAAGCTTTGATACATCGTGAAAAATTGTTTCGTTTGATTGGGATCGATTTTCACCTGGATGTTGTTCCAATCGATTTCCTCAGGGGTGGCATGTACTTCGGGTGGATTTTCAGGGATGTTATGATGATTTAAGGCTTGCTCGTAAGTTTTTTCCGTTACGGTCATCATTTCTTTATAGGGTCCTTCATACGGCGGGTATCCGCCCATAATCAGACTTTCCAGCCGGTTGGTTCTGATCGCCAATTGCAATCCGACCAACGCCAACCAGGAGTAACCGTAATAACTAAACTTCCCCACATTCATTTCATCAGCTATACGTAAGAGATCTTGTGCCATGTTTTCAGGTGTGAGACTGTCCGGTTGGGGATTTTCAAATAGATGACCTTCGTAATCAAAATACAAAACTTGAAACGTGTCGGAAAGGCCTTCGACAAAGTTTTTTCCCAATTCAGGATCTACGCCCCACAATTTCAAGCTCTCGGCTTCCTGACCGTAAACCGATTTTTTCGCTACAGGCAGCATAATGACCTTGTCGGAAGGATTTCCGGTTAAACCGACCTCCAATGTTGAGCCGTCATGTAATTCTACGATTTTTTTCATGATAATCACTCCTAAGCGGTTTATACTACTACCATACAACATTCATGCAATATTTCGGTTTCTCAGGATGAAATAGGCAAGGATGTCACATTTGATGTTTTTAGGTTAACGTAGCACTTGAAGCTTTCACTTCAAGGATAAGGAGTGGGAAGGGTGCAAAAAACCTATACGCCTACACAAATTGCGAATGCACTAAACGTAAGCACGACCACGTTGAGGAGATATGAAGAGCAAGGATTAATTCCTGATGTGCCGAGAACCGCAGGAAATCATCGAACCTACATGTCCATTCATTACCAAGCTTTTATGACGATTCGATCCTTATTGAAGGGATATGAGATCCCCGTTGTTTATGATGTCATGAAAAAAATTAAGAATGGAGATATCATTGATGCCCTTTGGTTAGTGAATCGGCAGCTGCATCAGATTCAAGAAGAAAAGCAACGAGTGGAAGAAATACTTGCTATGGTCAAAAACTCCAATTTTACCACGTATAGAAATGTGAAAATAACGAATTCGATGTCCATTGGAAAAGTAGCGGAAATTGCCGGAGTAAACACTTCTGCGATTAGACATTGGGAGAAAGAGGGACTGATTCGCTCCGAAAGAGATAAAGACAATGGGTACAGGATCTTTACCGTACCCGAATTAAGAAAAATATTGGTCATAGGCAGTTTAAGAAGAACCGTTTATTATATGGAAAATATGAAACAGCTTTTAAATGATTTGGACATGCACAGTTATTCCAAAATCGATCGATCGTTTCAGCTTGCGCTGCAAAATTTAAACCAGCAGCTTACTATGAAATTCGCGGGAATCGCGGAAATTATGAAATATATCGATTTTTACAAAATAGGGACGGATGTTACCTGATCGTCTAAATGGTTTCGGTACGCTGATCGGCTATGTCATCTTTAATAAAGGGGTTGAACAGATTGGGGCGAGCCGGGCCAGCATTTACCTGAATCTGACGCCCATTGTGACGACCTTGTTCTCTGTCGTGCTATATGACACGATAATGACATGGCAGCAAGTGCTCGGAATGGGCATGGTGTTGGCTGGAGTTGGCTTGGCGACGATCGGAAGAGCGGAGAGATCGTAGAGGTGGGACAAAATGCTGCGCTAGAAAGACAGACTTCTTATTCCTGATTGCTTCGCTGATGAACGTTAATCCTAGCAACAGGACAGCGCCCAGCATTTGAACTAAGGTGGCAAAAAAGACTTTAAGAGTCAGTTTATGCTAAGATATGGATAATGGAAGGTTACATCTTGGTATGCAGGAGTGTGGAGATGGGATATATTGAGGAATTGCGAAGCCTTGTAGGACATCGGCCTTTAATTTTTGTCGGCTCTGTGGTTATTGTTCAGGACAGCAATGACAGAATCTTGCTTCAACAACGCAAACATCCGTTGGGGGCCTGGGGAATCCCCGGAGGTCTCATGGAATTAGGGGAAACCGCGGAGGATACGGCTCGTCGCGAATTGCTGGAGGAAGCAGGTATCACGATCGGGGAGTTAGAACTCATTGATGTGTTTTCGGGACCGCAAAACTTTATCAAGGCTCCGAATGGGGACGAATTTTATGTCGTAACCATTGCTTATTCAACCAGAAGCTTTACGGGCCAGCCTTTTATTAACGATGCGGAATCGTTGGCTTTTCAATTTTTCGATCTTCAAGAGGTTCCCGAATTGGTTAAAAGCCATCGTGTCATACTCGAACGCTTCCTCGCAAAAAACAATACCTAATTGCGCTAAACACAAATGACCCGCAGGAGGGACACTTTTTTAAAGTGTTCCATCTTACGGGTCACCGTTCAGAGTTGAGGTTATTGTACTCCTGTTCCCCGACTACGCCAACACTGATTGTATTGCCTTGTTATTTCTTCTGTGGTGTTTCATTTTTGTGGTCAATGACTGGTAATAATTTTGGTTCAATTTCTTTTAACATTTGTTCCTTTGAACGATTGCTTTTAGGAACTACCCCATTTTGTTCAGCTTCCATTTGTTTTTCAACCTGTGTATTTGCAATCACCTCGTACACTTGTTGTTTAGAGATATTTTTAGATGCTGCAATATCCGCAACAGATTTACCTTTTGCCAATTCTTCTTTTAATTCTGTCGGGCTAATTTTTAGTAAAGAAAACAGTTTATCATCGTTCAAAATGGAATCATAAATATAATCAGGCTTACCATCTCTAGTGAATAAACCTTCTACTTTAATGTGTGAAGGTGCAGGTTCACCTCCTACCCGAGTAAGATTAATTGCATTGTCATGAACAAATACCTGGTAGAACGGTGATTCTGATCCCTTTATGATGTAATTCAACATCAATGTTTTTTGTTGATTTGAGTTCTCCATTTGTTCCATAGCAAACTCGTACGCTTTGACGTTACCATACATTTTATCAATGAGATGATCTACCTTCGCCTTGATTTCCTGATCGGTTAAAGTAATGAGCGGCTTCTCCTTAGGCTCCCAATTCTCTTGATCCACGTGTTCAATCTCACCCGAAATACCGTCAGTTTGAAGGGTAATCTTTTTGCCGGTTCCTCCTTTTTCCTGCAGTATGATGCTTGTTTGGTTCACTTTCATTTGGGATAGACCAGTGGAGTCTGCCGGTTTGAATACGTCACCTTGAGCGTTGCTTGCATCGATAATCTCAAACGATTTTGTTTCGGGAAATGCGCTATACAGCTTCTCAAGCGTTGCTTTGCCAACCTCATCCACCTTGACTTGTTCAGCGGTCATTGGTTTTCTGGTAATCATTTCAATCAGGGGAGGGGCCCCAAATGCTGCGGTTGGAACCAAAATCGCAGCAGTAACTATTCCGCCAATTAATCGTTTTTTCATGGTTATTTCGCTCCTTTTTCGTTGCAAATATTGAGAATACGATTGTTCAATTCGTTTGGAAATGGCCGGTGGGCACTCCATCGTTTCTGCCTCTTTGAGCAGATGTTCACGGATTTTGCGTTCCATAGGCATTGGTCTTTTCCATCCTTTCCGGGAGGAGATTCCCTATGTTTTTTCGAAGCGACTGAAGACCAGCATGATATCTGGACTTGACTGTACCCAGCGGAATACCGAGCAATGTCGCGATTTCCTCAAGAGAATAGTCGTGAAAAAAGCGGAGGATAATCACCGTTCGCTGTTTGTCGGTCAGTTTTTGGATTGCCTGCGATATCTCTTGGTTCGTCCCCTCCAAGATCACAGTAGGCTCATCCCAATGATGCTCTTCCCGAGAGAAGATACGGATGCGTTCAAAAATTCGGAATCTCCTCCAGCTCTTGACCCGAAATCGCTGCACTTGGCGGATGACCAAGCCGTGCAGCCAGAAGTGGAAAGGACGGTTCGTATCGTAGTTGGCAAGAGAGGTCCACATTTGCATATAGATCTCGTTCATGACATCTTCCCGATCCTGCTGATGATCCACAAGAAAGGAGACGGTTCGGTAGACATCCCGATAGGTAGCATCATACATCGTTTGAAACGCCTGTTGATCACCATCTTTCATTTTTATAAGTAATTGGTACATATATTCACTTTGCATTCAGAGGGCCCTCCTGAGTAAGCAGCTTACACCCTATATTGTCTCTTTATCGGAAAAAGGTTCGGTTCTTTATTCCTTTGAGTAGGAAAACCCGGTTTTTTCACTTGCCAAGCGCACGAAAACGAAGGCAACGGGCCTTCGTTTTTCGATAAATATGCCGATATCGCGGCTATGCGGGTTGTTACACACTTCTCCTGAGCGGCAGCTTCACCGTGAACGCGGAGCCTCCGCCCGGTCCCTCATTCACTTAAAATAAACTATGTTTTAACTAATAAATGAAAAAGAGCATAAAATTGAAAAATCGACATAAATCTACTACATTTGCTATATACACCTTCCATGGCTAAGGCTATAATGCAGATAGAAAAAATTGGAGGGTGATTCCAAGTATGGAAAAGGTGTGGAACGTCGTATGGAAAAAAGATAACTACGCATTGGAGAAAGTAAGGAACAACAAGGCGCTGAAGAAATTTAATATATACGAAAGCTTGGGAGTCAACTTTCATAAATATAAAAAAGTCGGTGATTTCGGGGCGGGCGGGGGCTATATGACGTTGGAATTGATCAACCGATACCCCGGTATTGAAAGCGTGAGACTGTACGATTATTCGGAAGATGCGCTGCTCAAGTCCAAAGAAAATCTGGCGAATTACAGCCATGTCAGCTTTAAGCAGCACGACTTGAATGCTCCGATGACGGATCATGCCGTACAACATGATTTTATTATGGCGTTCAGCGTGCTGGAGCATGTTCATAATTATGAGACAGGCCTGCAGACGTTGTTCGACCATTTGGAAAGCTCCGGGGAAGCCATCATGGTCTGGTCCCATGCGAATTCGATTTTCAAGTGGCAGCGTCAATGGTATGAGAAGCTAAACCTGTGGAACTACGGTTTTCAGAAGGAAATGTCCGTAAAGGAAATCTATCAATTTCTGGACGGTAAATTTGATGTGCTGTGCTGCAAAGTCGTCCCGTGCGTCGGAGATAAGGGTGTCTGGACCTTGCTGGATAATGTGATTCACAAATTCAATAAACAGAGCGGCAGATATTTATTTCTTCACCTGAAGAAAAAGCAATAGAGAAACGCTTGATGCTCGCTTAAAAACGATAAGAAGGTGAAGGTCATGATGATCGATAATATGGAAATCCATTACAACCAATGTCCTGAGACGTATCAGTATGTTTTGGTTGTTTTACATTATAAAGATCAATTTGTTTTCGTGAAGAACAAAAAAAGAAAGTGGGAATTTACAGGGGGGAAAAAGGAAGACGGCGAAACGATTCTGGAGGTTGCCAAGAGGGAGGCTTGGGAAGAAGCCGGAGCCGTGATCGAAAATATACAGGTTGTAGGCTATTATACGTTAGCCAACCATGAGAACGTGATTATTTCCGCCGCGGAAGTCTTGTATTTCGAGGATATTCCCGCATTCTCCGAAACGACGGAAGTCCGATTATCGGCAACGCTGCCAAGCGAAGAGGAATTGTCGTTTACGGACGGAATTTACAAATCGATCTTCAGCCACATCAAGGAACATGGTTATGAAAGTTAAAGGCATTCTACTCAGCGTTGCTTCCGTTCTGGTGATGAGCCTCTCACCACTGACCAATATGTTCTCTCTATCCACGATCGACCCGATGGTCGCCAGCTTTTACAGCAGTCTGTTCTCAGCTTTATTCTGCTTGTTGTTTTTAGGGATCAGAAAAAAAAGGCTGGCGCTCGTCAACGACAAAAGAATCTACCTGCTGGGGGTCACGAACTCCATCGGCGTCGTGTGCCAATATTTCAGCTTGTTTATGCTGGGACCGATCGCTTTTGGCTTAATCGGCCGGTTTTATATTATTTTTTCGCTAGCCTTGGCCGTATTCATCCTCCGTGAAAAAATTAAATCGTCGAGTTACTTTCCGATCGTCATTTGTATCCTGGGTTCCTTTCTGGTCGTGAACACGGGGTCGTCGAACAATCATATGATGGGGATTATGTTGGGGCTGCTGTATACGTTTTTGTTTGCGTTAACCAATTTGCTGGCGAAGAAACTGGTGGATCGGATCGATTCCTCCATTATTTTATTTTACAACCAGATTATTTCTACCGTATTGATCGGTGCGTTTATATGGATGACTCGGGGAGATTACAAAGTTTTTTTCGCCGGAGAAAGCTTGTTGTTCATCGTGATTGCGGCATTTTGCAGCGGCTTTCTAGGCATTATCCTGTTCTACGAAAGCATTAAGTACATCAAATTCTCGGTAGCCAATCTGATCCGGTCGTTGAATCCTGTCATTGTCTTCGTGTATTCGTATCCTTTTTTCCCGATTGAGATTACGGCCAAATTCATCGCAGGCAGCGTGATGATTGTCGTTTCGGTCATCTGGTTGAACCTGAAGCAAGAGTAGCTAATACTTTTCCAAAATGTGTTATGATATGGGAGAACTCATATCTCACATGGAGGTGAAGCGGTTGAAATACGTGTACGGTATTCTAGCTTTGCTCGGAACAATACTGCCCTATTCCCAGTTCATACCATGGGTTAGTGAGCATGGACCTAACCTTTCTTTATTGATAGGAGAAGCAAGTCAGACCCGTATCGGCGCATTCGCATGGCTGGATGTTGCGGTTTCGGCAGTGGTCTTAATCGCCTTCATTGGATATGAAGGGAGTCGCCAAGGAATGAAATGGTTATGGGTACCGATCATTGGGACATTAACCGTTGGCGTTTCGTTGGGACTTCCCTTATTTTTATTACAACGAGAAATTCATTTGGAGAAAAGCCGTGGATAAAAAAGCGAAAAAGATACTCATGAACACCTTCTGGTCTTCCAGCGGTTGGAAGGACCGGCCGACTGCCTTTGCCGGTGAGGATTTCAATTATGCCAAAAGCCAAGGGCTGATGTTCGATCCCATCACGATCACGCATGATGATTTGGTCAAACGGCTGCAGGAATTGCACCAAACGATTACCAAGGAACGGGTAGCCGCTGCGTTCCTGCATAGTCTGTCTACGAAAAAAGTTCATCTGCGGAGCGCCCTGTCGAGCTGGGCCCTGACCTCCCGGTTGCCTCTGCATACCTACGGTCAGCAGAGTGTCGTGCGGCCGAATTACAGCAGCTGCGGGGATTGCAACTTCCATGGTCTCATGTCGGACCGGGATTATGTGAATAAGGATTTGAACGTGCTGAATTTCGAGCGGGTCAAATGGGGCGGCATCCGCTTGAACCAGCTTTTGTATTGCTGGCTGGATCTCGAATTGTTCAGCAAGGAAGAAGAAGCATTCGAGGTTACCACTGAGGATGCTGCCATGCTCAACAACATGACCGAAGCGATTCAGGACTGTGCGGAGCACGAGAGCGCCCGGCAGCTGGAGAAGCGCTGGAAGGATGCGTTTCCTTCAAGCAAGCAGGAGCGGGACGTGACGATGGAAATATGGGGATATGCCGGACTGCTGGTGGAGCGCGATACGCCCCGCAAGCTTCGGGGTGGGAGTCATGATTTTAATTCCGTTGCGGGTTGGCAGGGGAGTGACGGGTACTCCCGGGAAGCGCTGGAATTTTACTTCGGCGCGTTTCTGTAGGCTTGTTATAATTGGTACCGGTGGAGCATGTACCTAACTAACGAAAAGAGGCAGAGTATGGAGAGAGACCTATTGGAGCAGTTGAACCTCTGGCATGAAGAGGACGAATTTGAAAATATAATCGATCGGATTTTGGAAATTCCCGAACGGGACCGTGATTATGATTGCATCAGTCATTTGGCAAGAGCCATGAACAATCTGGAACGTTACGAGGAAGCGCTGCAGCAGCTTTTGACGATTGAGAAGCGAGGCGAGAATGACCCTCTGTGGCACTTCCGCGCGGGCTATGCCTACTACTATCTGGAACAATACGAGGACGCTGTAAGAGAATTCGAAACCGCGGATCAACTGGCCCCCAACGATGAAACCACGCTGTCGTTTTTAGCTTGGAGCCGTCAAGGCCTAACCGCAATGAACCGTAAACGCAAGCGGTCGATGGCCATGCAGGCCCGGAATGAGCAGGTCAGCCATACCGGAGCGGGGAAAGCTCCCTTTGAAGGGTTTGACTTGACAAAATTCTGGGATGATAGCGACTACGCGTTAAAAGAATACGTCAGCGAGCCGCCTACGGATGAGCTTATTGCTTCGATCGAACAAGAGCTGGGCTACAAATTGCCGGCCTCTTACATTGCGATGATGAAGTTACATAACGGCGGTGTGCCGATCAACACTTGCTTCCCTACGGAGGAAGCAACGTCTTGGGCGGAAGACCATATTGCGATTACGGGGATCATGGGGATCGGGCGCGAAAAGCCTTATTCGCTCTGCGGAGAATTGGGCAGCCCGTTTATGATTGAAGAATGGGGCTATCCCGACATTGGCGTGGTCATTTGCGATTGCCCTTCGGCAGGTCACGATGTCGTAATGCTGGATTATCGGAAATGCGGCAGGCATGGGGAGCCTGAGGTGATCCATGTCGATCAGGAAGGCGATTATGAAATTACGTTTTTGGCCGAGAACTTCGAGGCCTTTATCCGGGGATTGGTGCATCACGATGTCTATGACACCTCGGAGGAGGATAAGCAGGAGGATTTGCGGAAGGTGGCCCATGAGGAATTTTCCCCGCTGCTTTCGGAGCTGTGTGCCCGTGTCACCGAGGTCGACAACATAGAGGAGATCATCCGTGCGATTTGTACCCGAATTGTTGAGGAAAAAGGGTACTTTGCTTTCCATGCGGACGAGTTCTCTACGTTGATGTATGATCTGCAATTTTGGCTGTACACCAAGTCTTACCCCGATACAAGCCGTGAACAATATTTGAAGGATTATAGCAAAATGATCGCTTTCGGCGGGTCGTTCAGCACGGGTGGGTATGCTCCCGGCTTTATCACGGATTGGCTGGACGATCGACTCCGGCAAGGCATGATTGTCGGGACAAGCGATGCGCTTACATTCACGGATGCGGCAACGAAGCAATTGCTGGAAAAGATGAAAGCATTCGCTTCTGCGACTTAAAATTCATCAAAGCCCACCGGACCGAAACCTACGCGGCGCCGGGGGGCTTCCATGCGAAACTCGAAGTGTCTGATTTAGGAAGTAAGGCTCACGAACTTCCAACGTGTATACCAATCCGTAATGTCAGGGCTAATCGGCGTCTCCAAATCCCGCTCCATTTTCGCTCTCAAGAGCAAATATTGCTCTTCCACCCCGATCCTGTCGCCAATCCAATCATAAAGCTTCATCAGCGAGAAATAGCTTTCCTCCTCGTCCGGAAGCAATTGTTGAATACGCAGATGGACTTGAATGGCTTTTTTCGGGTTTTTTTGTTGCTCGTAGAACTCACATAACTTTCGCATATGGTATAACCACAGCAATCGAAACCGTTCCCGTTCATGTTCGGCCCAGAGGTAATCGTATTTTCCCAGATAGTCCCCCTTGTACAAATTCAACACATGCTCATAGGCGTCAACTGTACCTGCATCCAGGACACCCAATTGCCTCATGGCGTATTCCCATTCCTCTGTGTCTACCCGAGCTTCCCCGATTTCAAGCTTGTACCCTGCCTCCAAATCGCCGCTATTTATGCGAATTGTGTCCATTCCCGAGTTTTTCAAGGTTTGACGTACTTGATAAATCGTTGTATAGAGATGCTGCGCTGCCTTAGTCTCTTCCAGCTCTGGCCATAACAGTTCGAGCAAGACGCTTCGATTGATGGTCCGGTCCCGATGATGGAGCAAATAGGCAAACAATTCCTGCGCCTTGCTCGTACGCCATTTAACATTCTGGGCGTCCATGCCGGGCAGCTTAAACCGGATTTGATTAAAGCAGCAAATCATGGGGGAGTTCGTATCCTGTGTTTTCTTGGTGGCTCTGATAGCCAATTTCTCTTTTATCCGCAGGATCGTTTGGCGCAGACGCTCCTTTTGCAGCGGCTTCACAATATAATCCAAGGCGTAAAGCTCGAAAGCTTGCACAGCATATTGATCGTAACCGGTCACAAATACGATTTCGGTACCGGGAACGGCCGCCTGGATCTGCTTCCCCAGATTTAGGCCGTTAATATCCGGCATATGGATATCAAGAAACACCACATCGGGGTGATGAGCCAATACGCCTGCCATGACCTCGGTTGAATCGGAATAGGTAGCAACGATCTCGACTTCGCTTGCTTCACGCTCAATCGCTTTTTTAAGTCCCATTAATGCTAAATGTTCATCGTCAACCAATATGGCTTTCACAGGAGCGTCCTCCTTGACAGTCGGTTCTTGTAATTGCTTTCACAATTCTTATATCGGCTTTCATGCGAATATATTGAACAGGCCCCATGAGTTGTCTAGGTTTTGTTTAGGTTGGGTTGGTAAACTAGTAGATAGCGTTATCAGCGATCAATGGGGTGATTTGCAATGACAAGGTGCACCATGTTTGGAGGTGAGTAATTACAAGGCCATGGTCGAATGGCAGATTCAGCAAATGGCTTTTCTTGTTGAACTGCATCCAGGGTACAATATCCGTTCCAGATTGCCAACGAAGAAATAAATAACTCAAGCGAAAGCAGAGGCGCTCGAGTTAGAAGTAGTCGACAAATTATTTAAAAAGAAGGGAGAACCTGCTGAATAGAAAGAAATCTGCGAATATAGAATTTCTATATGCTTTCGCCAGCAGGAATGAACAAAAGATGAAATTAACAAATCGAAGAATGTTATCTTTGCTAATGGCAATCATCATGGTATTGACGATGATCCCTTTTCATCCATTGGAAGTAAGAGCAGCGGCAACACCAACACTTGATCTAGGTATTCCTGTTAAAGTAACCGAAGTAACCTATCAGCTGCCAAATGCTGCATTTGGAAGTACAGGTGTCGTTGATGCAAAAGGCGGATACTTTACTGTGGCGGTAAATAGTGGCTCAATTACTGTTGGAGCTCTTTCAAGCGATATTACCGAGTTAACGAATGGTATAATAATTTTTGACAAAGAAACTGATAAATCTACACCTACCAATAGAGTGTTCAATTTTTCAGGAAGTGCTACTTATAAAGATATTCAAGATGCAATTCGAAATATGACATTTACACAAGTTTCAGGGCAAACCCAAACTGTCAAAGTAAATGTAGCGCCAGGGGCACCATTGACCAATGGAAAAACCTCTGTGCGTACCTACAATGGACGCCATTTTGTATATGTGGCAAGACAGAGTACCATGACTTTTTACGATGCCGTGACTACTGCAACGAAAAATAGCGGACATCTTGTAGAACCAGCAGCAGATAATCCTGGAGAAATGCTTGCGATTGCCAGTTTGTTTAAAGATCTTAAGAGTCCCTGGACAGGAAGCTGGTTCTTTATAAGCTTTATAGGCGCTACTAAAACTACAGCACCTAGTTGGAGCATTTCTGGTGATGACAAGACACATTATGTATTAAGCGGTCTGCCAACAGGTCTTGAGTCAACGAGTAATTTTGTGCCTAATGGAGGCTACCACCATCTTACACTTCTGCTAGATACAAATGGTTCCAAAATAGGTTACTTAGCCGTAGATAATACTCACGGTGGCACTAGCGCATATAAAGATCCAGGAGTTATTGTCGAGTATAATTCCGGATTCATTAGCAACATCATCACTACCACAAAAGATATCAAACTTCTTCCAGTAATGGGAGGCAGCGTAACGATCGATGGAGTTGCCAAGGCGGGTCAGACGTTGACGGCGAACGTAACGGGAATCACGTATACGCCGGACACGACAGGTAATGTGTCGACCTACCAGTGGTATCGAAACGGAGCCGCCATCACGAATGCGACGGGTTCAAGCTACACGTTAACCGCTGACGACCTGGGCGCGACCATCACCCTGACAGTCACCGCCGATGATACGCATGCGGTAGGCAGCGTAACGAGTGTGGCAACGGCAGTGGTTACGAAAGGGGATGGACCGGCCGCACCGAGTGCGCCAGTAGCAAGCAGCGTGACGCCTACGAGCATTACACTGCAACCAGTCAGCGGTCAGGAATACAGTATGGACGGCGGGTTAACTTGGCAGGATAGCCCAACCTTTAACGGACTGACACCAAGCACCGACTATACGTTTGTGACCCGGGTGAAAGCGACAGCGACGCAGATGGCGTCTGCCGTTAGCCAAGCCACTAAGATTCGGACTTCGGTCGGAGAACCGGTATTGGAAATCACGGAGCCGGCCAGCGGGACAGTAACGGTGTCTAAGCCGGTATTCAAAGGAACAGCAGCACCAGGCTCCAAGGTTACGGTCAACATCGCGGATGGGATTACAGGGACGGTTACGGCCGACACGTATGGTAACTGGAGCTACACACCGGAAGTCAATTTGGCCGATGGTACCTACACGGTGAAAGTAACGGCTACAAAGGATGGGAAGTCCAGCACCGTAAGCAAAGATCTGACGGTTAACACCGCAGATCAATCCTCCTTGACGGGACTGCAGCTCAATAGCTGGAACGGAACGCCGATCGGATTATCGCCGGCGTTCAATGGAAGCACGACCAAGTATACGGCTTCCGTAACGAATAGCGTCTACAGTGTGACGCTAAGCTCGTTGCCGCTTGATCCGAACGCCAAGATTGAAGTCTCGGTCAATAATGGCCCTTGGAAGCAAGTTCCTAACGGGGCGGCAAGCGGTAATCTGCCTTTAAATGTAGGAACGAACACGATTGTTATAAAGGTTACGGACGCCAAAGGCAAAGTAACGGAATATACCTTGACGATTACAAGGGAATCTAGCGACAGCGGAGACTCGGATAGCAGCAGCGGCGGAAGCACCACAACGCCTTCAACCTCTACAGGCTCGTCTTCGTCCGGAGCTTCGACAACACCGAGTGGCTCGGGAATCGAAACCTCAGTGAACGGCAAAGACGATACGTTTGCAACGGGGAAAGAATCCACCTCAGGAGACCGCAAGGTGACTTCGGTTCAAGTGGATTTGGACAAGCTGAACAAAGCATTGTCCCAAGGTAACGGACAGAAGCTTGCGATTCATTCTTCGAAAGATGGCGATATGAAGGTAGACGGATTGACGGCAGGAGCTGTGAAGCAGCTTGCCGACAAGGGAGCAAGCCTCGAAATCAGCAACCCGCTGGCGATCTACCCAGTTCCAGGCGGAAAAATGGATTTGAGCGCGGTGTCCAAGCAGTTGGGCAATGCGGCGCTCGGGGATATTGCCGTTCATATCGATATCGCACGTTCTTCGGACACGTTGATTACCAACGCCAAGAACAAAGCGGCAGCGGAAGGCTACGAACTGTTGGTAACTCCGGTCGATCTGGATATGACCTTCTCGCATGACGGCAAGATGGTAAGAACGGGGCAATTGAACGGATACGCGGCGAAATACATCGCGCTGCCGGAAGGCATCGATCCTAACCGCATTACGACAGGCGTTATCGTCAATCCGGACGGCAGCGTGTTCCATGTGCCGACGGTAGTAACGAAGATCAACAGCCGTTATTATGCATTGATTAAAGACTTGCGCAGCAACGGTTCCTATTCGGTCATCTGGAATCCGCAAGATTTCGATGACGTGAAGAGCCACTGGGGCAAAGCGGACGTGAACAATATTGCGGCGAGACTCGACCTTGCCGGAACCGGGAACAATACGTTTTCGCCGGATCGCAACGTAACGCGCTCCGAGTTCTCGGAGATTGTTGTAGCCGGTCTCGGTTTGAAGCGTCAAAATGCACCGCAGAACAAGTTCCCTGACGTTTCGGATTCCGCTTGGTACCGTAGCTCCGTAGCGATTGCGAATGAATTCGATATCGTCCGCGGCTACGAGGACGGTAACTTCTACGGCGACCGACAAATCACGAGAGAGCAGGGCATGGCGATGATCGCCCGGGCTTACAAATTGATCGAGACGAAAGCCGCGCTGAGTCAGGAGCAGACCGATGCTCTGCTGGCGAAGTATGAAGATGCGAAAAAGGTATCTGCTTGGGCGAGAGAGGATATCGCTCTGATGATTGAGGCGGGGATCGTGCAAGGCAACGGGCCGCAGCTTCTGAGCCCGCAGTCGAATATGACGCGCGCCGAAGTGACGGCATTGATCGCAAGATTACTCAAGACAACCAATCTGATCGATAAGTAAGCAAGCTACCCTGACAACCATTGGCGACGATCCATGTCGTCGATGGTTGTTCTTTTTACCGAATAACGAAAAATGCAGGGGAGCGCACTCCCCTGCATTTCGTTTACTGCTCGTCGAACGACGCTAACTTTTTAGCTCCGGAAAGGCTGTACACGCCAAACTCATAGAAGGAGTACCCGTAATCCGTTGCTCTTTGAATGCCTTGGAATTTCACGTATCTGGCTTGGACCGGGTTAAAATGAACCGTTTGTTTCCCGTCCGTCGCCGTAATCATGCCGCCATTTTCCTGTGTCACGCTGGTCCAATTCTGCTTATCGTTCGAAACAAGCAACTGGAACGTGTTCGCCCGGGCGAATTCCCAATCGATTCTCACCGTATCGATGTCCGTCGGTGCGCCGAGATCGACCTGGAACCACGTATTGTCCCTGTATTCGCTCGCCCATCTGGTAACAGGGGAGCCATCAACCGCTTTCTCTGCGGCATAGCCGGCGCTGCTGCTTTCCACCGAAGAAGCTTCCGCGGCTTTGTTTTCCGCCAGATTGCCGATCAGGTAATAGACGCCTTCCTTGAGCGCATTGTACGCCGTATCGGTAATCATGTGCTCTTCCTTCACACGATCCAGCCGGGCGTTAAATACTTTCAAGAAATCGATAAACTGCTTTTGATTGGACCCTTCGAGGTAGGTCATCATTTCCAGATCTTTAATGAGCGCACGTGCTGCTTTGGCATTCGTGATCTGGTTTTCCGCCGCGAAACGCTCGGCTAATTGTTTCATGGCTGCTGCGCTGGTGGACACTTCAATCACATAAGAGGTTTTTCGGGATTTACCCGCCGTAATCACGGTAACGATCAGCTCATGCTTCCCAAGCTTGCCTGCCAGATTCATGACGGTTCCTGCCGTGTAAGGCTTGCCGTCAAACGTAGCAGTGACCTTCGTCAGCCCGCTGCCGTCATTACTTTTCCATGTAAACTGAACAGGCTCCGTATCCGGCACGAGGGCTTTGCTTTGAATCGTTTTCCCGTTCATTTGCACTTCGGCTTCCGGAGCGACGGCGGTGTTTTTGACATACGTTCCTTTGACGAATTGATACAGCCAGTCATACATCACACGGTTTGTCGGATCTGTGCTCACCGCCGTATTGTATACGGCATTGTTGCCTTGATAATACGCTTTGAAGCCTTCCTGCATCAAGCCGGTTTCTACACCGCTGTTCAAATAATCGATATACCGGTCGCGGAATACGCTATCCGTCAGCATGCGATCGTCGAACTCCAACTCGTTGGACATTCCGTACCGCTTGGCTGTGTTTGCGGCATCTTCCAGACGGTCATAGCCCATTTCCTCGAAGAAATAGTTCGGCTGGAAATTGACGGCATCAATGCCGACTTCCTTCCACATAAAGCTTTTGTAAGCCAGGAAATGCGGAATCCAGAAAAATTTCAGGCCCATGTTATGAACCTTGGCACTCGTCGAACGAAGCAAATCCGGTCCTTTCGCGCTGGTGCTGATCTGCTCTTCCAGCCAGTACATGCCGACAAGCTCCAGGTGGGAGTACTGAGCCGCTTCCCACTTTTGCTTCACTTGATCGAGCCACCATTGGATCGCTTTTTCCCGGTTGGCGAACGCCTTCTCTTCTCCGACCGTCGAAGCGTTAAAGCTTAAAGCTTCCCCGTTCACCACGCCGAAATCGTTCAAGTACTCCCCCGGGTCCGGAATCATCAGAACGACCTTTTCCTTATAATCCGGCTGCCCCAGCTTGGCCCCGACTTCCTTGGTCGCTTCGTTGAGCTGCTGCATGTCGCCGGTTGCGGCGAAAGTCTTATTCAGATACCATTGCCAATCTTCCAGATTGGCTCTCCCGTCGTAGCCGCGGCCGGCCGGCGATGTAAGACCGAGATACAGCACACCGTCAAACAGCCGATCCACCGGCTGCCCGGCTTGATTCACATAGCTGATATTCGGAATAATCCGTTCTTTCGTCCAATCGCCTAAATTATCCTTATAATGGCCGTTGTACAGCAAGCCCAGATGGGTGATTCCGGCTGTCGCTTCTCCCGGCTTTAAGAAGCCCGCTTGATCGGGAGGAACCGTTACCGCTCCTGCTACTTTTCCATCCGTGCCCCAAATTTCCACTTCATCGATGAGGCTCCAAGCCCGGGTATGCATCGGGAAGGTGACTTTCACATAGCGGGCGTAAACCATCCCTGTAACGGTTTTATCGCTTTGGATGCCATCCCGGCTTCCGTCCCACTCAAAGGTCTCTTGTCTGGGAGGACCGTCTCCCCAGAGAAGCTGGGTAGCCTTGTGTGAAAGCGCTCCCCAATTGTGGCTGTCGTCAGAGGCGTACATCGACACCGACAACGGCACAAGAATCGAATTCGTCGGCCAATCCTGCAAGAAATGCGCTTTAACCTTCGAGATCGACTTTTGCTCGCCCAGGTCGAATACGACCTCACGCGTCATCTTCTGCACATGTCCTACCCACGCCGGGTCCGCCATATCCAATGCGCCATATTTTCCGTCCGTCAGCTTGCGGTTAGTATCCGGATGCGCGGCTTCCGGCGCTTGCGACCATGTATAATTCAGCCCTAAAGCAAGGTTCCGTTCCTGGGGCTTCGCCTCTTCCGCTTGGACGGCCGAAATCTGTGACAAGAACATGACGGCAGTCATGACGGCTGCTGTCCATTTTATTTTCAATCCCATAAATCCCGCTCCTTCCAACGTTAAGTTAATGCAGCATCAAGCTCTGGATAGATCACGTTCGAATCCAGCTTACAGGAGACGTTTCGTTCAAACCTCGGGTTCATTCATGCGGCAGAGCCTCCTTTCCTGACGATTCCTTCGCGGTCAACGCTTGACGCATGCAGGAATCTTCTTACTGTAAGAATAAGTAATCCGGGCCTATTTTCAAAGAGATAAGTTATGACTTTTGTATACAATTGTTTACTTGTTTGCTTCCGTACCGGCACACGGCCACGTCAAGAGGTGTATACGAAAGTAAAGAGTAGTATATGGTTGAAGGCGCGTCCCCTGCCTATACTTGAACTATGCAGGTGGCGTTATCCATACTTAAGGAAACACTCAGAGGAAGACAACCGGAGACTTATAACATAAGTTGGAGGGGTAGCATGAAGAAGACAACGAAGACGCTTTCGTTCGCCGCATTGGCGATGAGCTTGGCGGTTACGGCTTGCAGCAACAACGCAAACGAATCGGAAAACAAAGCGGATAACGCGGCGTCCGGCCAAGGAAACGGTCTGATCGAGGTTTCGACGGTTTCGCCAAGCGATCAGTATCTGAAGTTCGACGAAGGCGAGAACTTTACCAAGAACGCCGTGTATGATGCGTACGAAAAAGATATTGGCGTCAAAGTGACCAACAAGTGGGTAGCCGATACGAGCCAATTCAAGGAAAAGGTCAAAATCACGATCGCATCCGGCGATCTTCCGGACTTCTTCCCGGTGAACGCGACGCAGTTGAAAGAGCTGACCGAAGCCGATATGATCATGGACCTGACGGAAGTGTACAACAAGTATGCCACGGACGAAACGAAGAAGTATCTGACGATGGACGGCGGCATGCAGATGAAGACGGCCATGTTCGACAATAAACTGATGGCGATTCCGAACACCTATAATCCATACAATTACCAGTTCCTGTATGTCCGTACGGACTGGTTGAAGAAGCTGAATTTGCCCGAGCCCAAGACGATGGCAGACATGATGACGATTGCCGAGGCTTTTAAAACCAAAGATCCCGGCGGTACGGGGAAGCCGTACGGACTCGCGATCAGCAAAAATCCTTTTAATATTGAAACCGGGGTCACGGGATTGCGGGCTTTCCTGAACGGGTACCATGCCTATGAAAATATTTGGATCGAGGATGGCAAGGGCGGGCTGGTCAACAGCGATATTCAGCCGCAGGTGAAGCAAGCGCTGGCCGCACTGCAGGACATGTTCAAGAAAGGATTGATCGATCCCGAATTTGCGGTGAAGGATGCGGAGAAAGAGGCTGAGCTCATCTACAGCAACGGCATCGGGATGGTCTATGGTGCATCGTGGACACCGGCCCAGCTCGTCAAAGGCGCCGTGAAGGACGGAAAAGTGGTGCAGGAGTGGGGCGCGTTCCCGATTCCGACGGTGGACAGCAACCCGGCTTTATCGCAAATCGGACTGGGCGTGGACGAATATTACGTCGTTTCCAAAAAAGCGAAGCATCCGGAGGGCGTCATCAAGCTGCTGAACCAATGGATCGCCGTCGATAATCACCCGACCGAAGAGCAGAAGGTGTACGAGTTCGGGAAAGACCGTAAAGAGAAGGGCAACAATTACTGGCTGATCAATCCGCTGCGCGTCGGCAAGCAAATCGACAACAACGGCGAGGTGCTGCCTAAAGCGATTGCTAATAAGGATACGAGTATTCTGGAGTCGAAGGACCAGAAAACGCGATATGAGCGTGCGATGAAGTACGTTGACGGCGATACGAGCATGTGGTGGGAATACCTGATTTCCGGTCCGAATGGCGTGTATTCGCTGATTCCGGCCATCCAGAAGAACAAGCAGTACCTGCAAAACAAATTTTATGGCGCGCCGACGCCGACTATGGCCGAAAGACAGGAAATTTTGCTCAAGAAGCGGGACGAGGTCTATTTTAAGATCATTATGAATCAAGTATCGGTCGATGAATTCGATAAATTCGTGGAGGAATGGAAGAAGCTTGGCGGCGATGCCATGACCAAAGAAGTGAACGAGTGGTACAAAACGAAGAAATAACGGCTATCCGGGCGAATCGAGGGATCGGGCGTACACCGTCCCTCCCTCTTTTTTTCATGGTACCGCAACAACATCTTTAGGCATACGCGAGGTGAATGGCGTGAATGGACTGACACGGATGTGGAGGCGGGAGTGGCCTCTGCATATGATGCTGATTCCGGGAATCGTGCTGGTGGTGATATTCTGCTATGTTCCCATGGCGGGCCTCATCATGGCTTTCCAGAAATATATCCCGAACAGAGGCTTGTTCGGCTCACCCTTCATCGGGATGAAAAACTTTCAATTATTGATCGATTATCCCGATATCGGGCGTATTTTCTTCAATACCGTCTATATTGCCGTAATGAAAATTATCGCCGGTCTGATCGTGCCGATCACGGTGGCCATCCTGCTGAACGAGCTGCGGAGAGAATGGGTCAAACGGACGTTCCAGACGCTGGTCTACTTGCCCCACTTTTTATCGTGGGTGCTGTTAAGCGGGATCTTGGTCGATGTGCTGTCTCCATCGTCCGGCATTCTCAATCAATTCCTCGGGTTATTTGGTATCCAGCCTATCTTCTTCTTGGGAAGCAACGCCTGGTTTCCGTATGCGATGGTGCTGTCGGATGTATGGAAGGAATTCGGCTTCGGCACGATTGTGTATCTGGCGGCGTTAACCAACATCAACCCGTCGCTCTATGAAGCGGCGGAAATCGACGGCGCGGGGCGATGGAAGCAGACCTTCCATATCACGCTGCCCGGCATGATGCCGATCGTCATTCTGATGCTGACGCTGAATATCGGGAACGTCCTGAATGCCGGCTTCGAGCAAATCTTCAACCTGTACAGCCCGCCGGTCTATGAAAGCGCAGACATTATCGATACCTTCGTCTATCGCATGGGGGTACAGCAGGCGCAATTCGGCTTCGCCACGGCGGTAGGTCTGTTGAAATCGGTCGTATCGTTCATCTTGATCGCCATTTCCTATGTACTCGCCTATCGCGTAGCGAATTACCGGATTTTCTAAGCTTCGTCCGTTATCAGAAAGGAGGCCTACCGTGGCGATAAAGACATCCTTGGGCCGCAAACTATTTATCGCGTGCAACTACATCTTCCTCGCGTTTCTGTCGTTCTTGTGCCTGATGCCGATTATTCATATTTTGTCGATTTCGTTCAGCTCCGGTACTGCCGCTGCGGCCGGCAAGGTTACGCTGTGGCCGGTCGAGTTCACGACGGCCGCCTACAATAACGTGTTCGGCAAGCCCGAATATTTGCGCGCGTTCTGGGTATCGGTCCAGCGCGTCGTGCTGGGAACGACCCTCAGCATGTTTTTGACGATTCTTACGGCCTATCCATTGTCCAAAGAGCCTAGGCAATTCCGGCTGCGAACGTTTTACGCCTGGTTCTTCGTCTTTACGATCCTGTTCAGCGGCGGTCTGATCCCCACCTACCTCACAATAAAATCGCTGAATTTGATCGACAGCATCTGGGCGTTGATCTTGCCGACAGCCGTTCCGGTGTTCAATGTCATCCTTCTGCTCAATTTCTATCGCAATTTGCCGAAGGAGCTGGAGGAATCGTCGCGGATCGACGGCGCAGGCCATTTTACGACCTTATGGAAAATCTACGTGCCGCTCTCCTTGCCGGCCTTGGCGACGACGGGACTGTTCACGATGGTCGGTCATTGGAACAGCTGGTTTGACGGAATGCTGTATATGAATCATACTGAAAATTATCCGCTGCAAACGTTTTTACAGACGGTCATTATCAAGATGGATTTCCGCTTTATTAAAGCGGAAAATGCCGAATTGATGCTTAAGCTGTCCGACCGCACGAGCAGAGCGGCGCAAATTTTCGTAGCGGCCTTTCCCATCCTGGTGGTGTATCCGTTCTTGCAGAAGCTGTTCATTAAAGGAATCGTCATGGGGAGTGTAAAAGGATAATAGCGAAGCGTTCTGCAGGCATTAGAGGAGAACATACGATGAACTGCTTATTCTTTTTGCGTGATTCCTCGATATTCAAGAAGGTGATGGCCGCTTTTCTGGCGGCTTTGCTGCCGCTGATGGCGATTACTTGGACGATCAACGAGAAGGGCTCGGACAATATCCGCAGCGAAATTACCGAGTCGGTTCTGAACACGACGCGGTTTTATATGGACTCGCTGGATAAGGAAGCGGATCGCATCAGCCGTTATTTGCCCAACTATGTGATGGATACGGATCTGATGGAGCTCGCGGCAACCGGCAATGACATGAGTCCGTACGAGCGGACGCGCAAAATATTGGATATTCAGCGGCGGCTTGAGCTGATGAAAAATTCAAGCCCCTTCATTGAAGAGGCAAAGGCCTACGTCCCGCTCCTCAAGCGCAGCATTCTCAGTAATGACTACGAAACCCGTCTGGACCCGGAGGAATATACGGCGATGCAGCAAAATGCGAAGCTGTACGAAGCGCCGTTCATTTACTGGAACGACCGGCTGTTTATTACGATGCCATATCCCGGGAATACGGCCCGAAGTCCGTTATATATTCTGGGGGTCGAGCTGTCGGCGGCCAAGATCAAGGAAACGCTCGCGCAAATCGGCCGGACGCGGGGCGGGCAGAGCGTCCTGCTCAACTTGGAGCTGGGGTGGAGCATGGAGACGGGGATGGACCCGGCGTTGCTTCAGCGAATGAAGTCTTTTGCCTTGGAGAAGCGGGAATTGCAATCCGAGGAAGGCCATGAAACGATCGTTCATGACCATAAAAGGTATCTTGTGGTGTATAAATATTCCAATCTCTGGAATTCGTATTCGATTACTTGCATCCCGGAAGAGATGGTTCTGGGTTCGCTGCAGATGTATCGGACGTTGTTCTGGTGGGCGTGCGCGCTGGCCGTTTGTATCGTGATGTTTTTTACTTATTTTCTATTGCGGTTTATTTACCGGCCATTGATGAAGCTGGTGCATTCCTTCCGCCGCGTTCAGCAGAACCGGCTGGAGCCGATCCTCATCGATCGCGGAGCGGATGAATTCGGTTATTTGTACCGGGCCTTCAATGACACGGTGCGGTCCTTGAAGACGTTGATCGAGGAAAACTACGAGCAGCAAATCCGGAATCAGCGTTCGGAGCTGAAGCGGCTGCAATCGCAGATTAATCCTCACTTTTTATATAATTGCTTCTTTGTGCTGTGCCGGTTGATTAAATCGGAGAGCCAGAAGGAGAAGGCGTATCAATTTTGCTTATATATCGGACAATACTTCCAGTTCATTACCCGTAACGACGAGGATGAAATCCCGCTTGAGCTGGAGGTGGAGCATTCCCGAACGTATGTCGAGATGCAACGAATCTGCTACGGGGAACGGATTCAGGTTTTGTTCGAGGGAGATGTCCCTGCGATCGACGTGCCGCGGCTCATTCTGCAGCCGATTATCGAGAATGCGTATAAGCATGCGTTGGGCAATATGCTTCAGCCAGGCGAACTGTGGGTGCATAGCGAGCGGAGGAACGGCGACTTCCTGCTCTATGTCGAAGATAACGGCCAAAGCATCACAGACGAGGAGATCGACCTGCTGCAGAAGAAGCTGCGCTATTCCTCGAGCCGGATCGAGGAAACGACCGGCATTATGAACGTCCATCGCAGAATTCAGCTGCGCTACGGAGAAGCATACGGCATTACCGTGTCCCGTTCGGAGCTGGGCGGACTGCAAGTCATCATCAAACTGAGCGTAAGCTAAAGGGGGAACGGCATGTACCGACTGCTGATCGTGGATGATCTTCCCATTATCGTCGACGGCCTTCTTGAGCTATTCGAGCAAACCAGCCATCTGCCGCTTGAGGTGATGAGCGCTTATTCGGGCGAAGAAGCGCTTGAGGTGCTGTCTCATCACCGGATTGATATCGTCGTGTCCGACATTAAGATGCCCGGCATTGAAGGGATCGAGCTGCTGCGGGAAATAAAATCGCAGTGGCCCGCCTGCAAGGTGATATTTCTAACCGGCTACAACGATTTCCACTATGCCCGAAGCGCCATTACCTACGGCGGGTTCGATTATATTCTGAAGGTCGAAAGCGACGAAAAGATTATTCAGTCCGTCGAACGGGCCATCGAGAAAATCGAAGAGGAACAGGATCAAGTGCAGATGATCGCAAGAGCGCAATCCAAGATGAGACTGGCCCTGCCCTCGCTGCAAAAGGAGTTCATGTGGGGACTCCTGCAAGGCAAGCAGGTTACGGAGGAGGAGCTCAGGCAGGCCTTCAAAGAGATCGATATCCCACTCGATGCGACCATGCCGGTGTATTTGCTCATGGGAAGGGTGGATGCCTGGAAAGAAATGTTCACCATGCCGGATAAAGCGCTGCTCACCTATGCGCTGCAAAATATTTGCGACGAGTATTTGTCGGCACAGGTACGAAGCTTTTCCGTCGTATTCGAGCTGTCCAAGATCGTCTGGATCATCCAGCCGAAAGCTTCCGACGAGCTGTCCGGTCATGCCGGTGGCCTGGATTGGATGAGAGCCCACCGGTATACGAGCGGTATTCTGGACAGCGTACAGGAAACGTGCAAGAAGCTGCTGCGGCTGTCGGTCTCGTTCCTGCTCGGCAGCGAGGCGATTCCGTGGAACAGCCTGTCGGACCGGTTTCATTCGATCAAATACGGTCTGATGCAAGGACACGGGTTATTGCACGAGGTCATTATGACCGATAAGGACATGCAGAAGGCGGACTCTACCGATAAAGCAGAAAGCTATCATGACGGGTTCTTCCACGCCCGGGTACAATTGCTCATGACCTGTCTGGAGAACAATCACCGCGAGCAGTTCAATAAGCTGTTCGTCGAGCTGACCGCCATATGGAATGACCCGGACACGCCCTGTGAGCGGAAGAGCGAGCTATACCATTCCCTCTCGTCCGTGTTTTTGTTCTATCTCTACAAATATCGGGACATTCGCGATCATGTGAATTTGCAGGTGGATCTCGACATTTTGTTTCGCTATGACGATTCGGCTTCCTGGCCGGAGCTGGTAGAATATTATTGGAAAATCGCCGATTGCATCTTCGAATGGAACACGCAGCGGGGCTTGCAGCTGCCGACGGAGGTCGTGAATAAGGTGCACCGCTATATCGAGGAGCACATCGCTACCGATATTTCGCTCACCGCGCTGGCGGATTACGTGGGCTTGAACCCGTCATATTTGTCCAGGCTGTACAAGCAAATGACCGGGATCGGGCTATCGAAATATGTGAACGATTACAAGAACGTGATCGCGAAAGATATGCTTCTGAACACCTCGATGAAAGTCAACGAAATCGCGGCCGCGCTGGGCTATAACTCGGCGCTTGCGTTTATTCGCTTCTTCAAGAAGCAGAATGAGACGACGCCGCAGGATTTTCGCACGGCACGAAGCCCGATGCCTGGTTAGCATAGTTAAATGAATGGAATCAAACCGTCTTGTTTCGAGCGAGATGGTTTGATTTTTTTATTTTCGGAAGGAAAAGTTTTTTTAAACGAAACGGTCAGTGTTCTTTACGAAAGTCGTTGTGCTATAACTTAGATAGTACATGCTAGTATAAGGAAGTGAACCTAATGACTAATCAACCAAGTCGAGAAAGTAAGCCTTTATTTTCACAAACGATAACCGACTTTTGGCAGGCGCAATTTTTGAACGGAGACGTCCTCTATAGCGATGAAGTCTTTACTCTCGCCATCAACCCGGACCTGGACGAAGACAGTCGGGTCATGGTGCTGGAAACCGCCGACGGCCGGGTTATGGCGGTTCTGACGCCTGCGCTGGCCGGGAAGGCAGGGCTTGATCAACGACAAGACCTGTCGGAGCCGATCTTTCGCCGGAAATTGAACGAAGCGGGAGTCACTCTGCATGGCGCAGACTATGTTTTCTATTTTTCAGAGGCCGAGAAGAACATATTGCTGCAAGAAAACCTGGAAGGCGACTTGCGCCGGTTAACGGAGCAAGATGATGCGGTTTTCTCCGAGTTCCAGTCCTCCGCCTCGGAACAAGACTTGGATGACGCTTATGTGGAATTGGATCATTGGGCGGTGTTCGGCTCCTTTGAGCACAGCCGCCTGGTCAGCGCCGCCAGTATGTATCCCTGGGAGGAGGATTCGCATATTGCGGATCTCGGTGTACTGACTCTGACGGCCTTTAGAGGAAAAGGTCACGCCCGCAAAGTGGTGCGTTCCATCAGCAAATACGCCTATGAACGGGGATACGAACCCCAGTACCGATGCCAGCTCGATAACCAAGCGTCCGTGTCGCTGGCTAAAGCGGCGGGTTTGACGCTGTTTGGAAAGTGGGATGTGGTTTCTCCCGACTCCACGGACTGAGAGCCCTCCATGCAGCCGACATAAAAATGCACCTACCCGGGCATCCGGCATAGGTGCATTTTCTGTTACATCTCGAACTTATTCATATATTTGTTCAATGTGGTGGAAAGCTGGCTAAGGTCTTCGGCTTGTTTAGCAAGCACCTCGACGCTGTGCAAATAGCCTTTGGCCATCGCAGCCATTTCCTCCGAACTGGCGGCGGTTTCTTCCGACGTTGCCGATATGCTCTGGATGAAATCGACCAAGCTGTCGTTGCTTTCCTTCATAAGTTGGCTGCTCGATAAGATGTCTTCCACTTTCGTTTGCAGGATGCCGAGATTGTCGGAGATGTTCATGAAAATGTCCCGGGTATCGTTCACGTTCTTGACGTTTTCTCCCACAATGGTCAAATTGATTTTCATTTCCGCAACGGCCAGCCCGCACCAAATCTTTTCCTACTTCTTCATTTATATTAGGAAAAATATTGTGCCCACCTACAGTGCTTGCTCCAAGTCCGATTGGATTGACAACTAAATCTGTTTTACCAATTCGTGTTTGTTTCGTCATTCTCTTCAACTTCCTCTCATTTTTAAGCTTAGTGTACGTTATCCGCGTTTTGTTGGCGCTAGCTTACTTAAGCATGACTAGGTAGTGCAACTACCTTAATTCTTTGGCAGCGCCGGGTGCACTATCTGGAATACTACCGGCTTGGTTAGACTGCGTCTCTCCGATTGGTCGTACGTGTCGAAGCCGCGTAACGACAAGGATGATGGTAACGAGCATGATAGCGCCGCTGGCTGCCGCAACGGCGTGCATCCCGCCGGTAAAGGCTTCACGTGCGCCGGTGAGCAGTACCTTGCCGACTTGTTCGGAGAGGCCTTCTGCTATAGCTGTGGCACCGGCCAAGCTCTCCCGGGAGGCTTGTACCGCGGATGCCGGCAAGTCGGCGGGAATAGAGTTCGCCACCTGGTTGCGGTAAACGACCGTACCGATGCTGCCCAAGACTGCGATGCCTAGCGCGAAGGCGAATTCGCCGCTGGTTTGCAGCATGGAGGCCGCAGATCCCGCCTTCTCTGGCGGGGCTGAGCCGATGATAAGGTCACTGGACAGGCTCGGGAGCGGTGCTGCACCTAGGTTGAAGCAGATATACCCGAGCACCAGAAACGTGAGACCTGACTCAACCCCCACCTGGGTCAGCAGAAAACAGCCCGTGGTCGATACCAATAGACCCATTCCGATAAGACGGGCCGGTCGGATCCGGCGTGCGATAAGCGGTGAGAGAAGCATACCGGTCATCGAGGCAATTACCCCAGGGAGCATATACAACCCTGCCAGAAGCGGTGACATTCCTTGCACGAATTGAAGGTACTGCGCGATGAAAAGCATGGTCGCTCCTGTCAGAGTAATACCGAACATGCCCCCCAATGCAGCGCTGAATCCGGGACTCGCGAACAGACGCAGGTCCAGCAGGGGACTCGTCAGCCTGTGCTGCCGCGACACGAACACTGTGCCTACAAGAAGGGCGGGCAAGGCTAGTACCGCAAGCCCTGTCCATTCCCTTATGCCGGCCTTCATCTCATTTCCATGCAAGGCGTTCTTCATTCGTTCTGCAGCTCCAAGCCCAGCTTATCTAACATAAATTTTGTGCCGTGCTCGCGCTGTTCTGGTGTATCGCGACCATCGAAAAAGGCTCCTTGTTCGGTATAGATGAGTTGAGTGCCGTTGCCTGGCTGCTTTATTTCCACTGTCGTCACGGAGACTGACATCCGTGACTCTTCTCGACCACCAACCCGAAACTCAAACTCGTCGGCTTTCGGGAACCACCGGGCTTTGGCTGACGGGTCCGACCAGGAGGAGAATACCCGCTCGGCAAAAAATTTAAGATGGCTCGTCCTCATGGCGCTCAATATTTTGGTGAATTCTTGAACGGTCAACGGTTCTTTTCTCTTCATAAGGCTTGTTACATGCTCTAATTCCTGTAAAAGCTTTTGTTGTAAGCTTATACTTTCCTTCAGATGCTCAATTTGAAGGGAAACAATGTCGAACAGGCTGAAATGATTGCCGTCAATAACGGATTTGACCTGATCCAGCGACAAGCCGAGCTCCTTCAATGACAGAACTTGCTGCAGCTGCGCAATATCGGATTCTGTATAGATCCTGTGTCCGGAGTCAGTATGACCGGATGGAGAGAACAAACCGATCTGGTCGTAGTATCGCAATGTTCGAACCGTTAATCTTGCTAATTTCGCAAGTTCTCCAACTTTCCACTCCTGTTTCATGATCATCCCCTTTTTTCGCGCAAGGTTTTTACCGGTATCCTTAGCGTAAATCATTACGTTACGATAGTTTCAAGTAGAAAATGGAAAATTTAAAACTTTTGCATATGCTTTGCAGCTCAAGATGCTGGTTAAGGATCTCGGGGATATAGATATTTCTGAGATAACACTGAATCTGCCGAAGGAATACCTAGCTAAGTAGTCCGATCGATTAAAGCCAAGCAGCCTAGGGCACCGTATCCGTTTTGCATAGCCCAAAATGGATAAGCACAGGTTGCCGTATTGGAGAGGTCGAGAAGTGAAGCATTGAGGATCAACTAAAGGGCAGAAGAGTGTGGTGGAACCGGAGTAACACATCCGCTTCACCTACAATATGATGAGTCTAGAAATCTAAAGAGGTGATCCAATGGCAGTCGTAAAAGCGAGGAAACAGGATATTGATATGTTGGCAAGGTTGCTTCGGGCTGAAGCTGAGACCGAAGGCGAACAGGGCATGCTCCTTGTTGGAAATGTTGGCATTAACCGAATAAGAGCGAATTGCTCCGATTTTAAAGGAATCCGGACAATTCCCCAAATGATCAACCAGCCGCATGCGTTCGAAGCGTTGCTACATGGTTTGTACTATCAAAACGCAAGAGAGAGGGAACGCCGTCTGGCGCGACAGGCTGTGAATGGGGCGCGGAATTGGCCAGCCAAATTCTCCCTATGGTATTTCCGTCCAGGAACGTTCGAAAATCCCGAACCATGTCCGCCAACCTGGTATAATCAGCCGCTCGCAGGACGATGGAAGAAGCACTGTTTTTATGAACCGACCGCGAAAGAATGTGAAAATGTATATAATACGTTTTAATATTATAAACGAAAAGAGCTCAGGATCTCTTAACCTGACTTGTCACAGCCATGTGTCGGATGACAAGAACTTTATTTCATCAAGTGCCGCGTAAATCGCGGCTTCTTTGGTTTTAGCGGAATAAAGTTGTTGTCACGGTCATTTTTCGGAAACTATACCCACGTGACAGGCCGTCCAATGTCGGATGACAAGAACATTAGCCGAATGAAATCTGCTTGAATTGCGGGCTTTATTTATTATCGGATCGGGCACGGTAGTTCAATCTCCAACTATGACTAGGCTACCTACATGGATCGGCAGCCTAACTCCGTCTTTGACCACTGACGTAAACAACTGGTATTACCCCAATCAAAGCGAAGTTCCCGGCACATAAATATAACATATACAACCATCTACTTTGCCCTGAGACTGGGAGAACTGTCCGCAGAGCTGTTCAGCCGCGCGGTGTCTATTCAGGGTGAACAGCTGGATTTAACGCCCAAGGAATTTGATCTACTGGTATTGTTGATGCGCAATCCGGGTCGGGTCTTCTATTCACGGGAAGTGCTGCTGGAAAAGTTGTGGGATATGGATTTCGCGACGAAAATCTGTGCCGAAAAGTTTACTCCGACCAACTTCCTTCAATTAATTGTTGGGAATGGAATATTAAGCTAAAGAGTGCTTCCTTAGACGGATTACGTTCGGCCGCTGCGATCAGGCTCTCCGTTCATTCTTCAACCCAGCGTTCAAAGCGTGCACGAGGGGTAAGATCCTTAATCGCTTGAAGAAGCTCTGTTTTGCTTGTCTTCAGCACTTCTCTGAGGCTGGGTACTGAAGGTACAAAAAAAAGACCCAAATGTGATTTGGGTTGACGAAGTGAAGGATGAGTTGTCTTAATATTAAATTATGTAATCATAACTGAAAGAGTGTTGGATTTTGTGGTATAACACTACCCTAGCATAAACCCAATTTTCTAAAAATAGTTTTTAGTCTAGCCAATAGCAGGCTATTAGTCCATGCCTAAAAAAACCGACTCACGTACACTGAACCATCTTTATAGGGAGGTGTCGTTGTTGAGTTGTCCCGATATAAAAAAACGGTGTAAAAAGAAAACCATAATTGTGTGCCATCCAAAAGAGAAAAAAAAGAAACGTCGTCTTCGGGTAATTAAAAAGATAGTTTGTAAAAAGTGTCCCCCGCCTAAAGGACGGCAATTACTTCGAGGACTTGCGGGAGCAATTGCAGAAGCTGGACCTCAAGGACTTGCAGGAGCACTCGGACCCCGAGGATTAGCAGGGCTTGTGGGAGCAATTGGCGCACTTGGACCTGAAGGAATTGCAGGAGCACTTGGACCCCAAGGAGCAGCAGGACTTGTAGGAGCGATTGGTGCACTTGGACCTGAAGGAATTGCAGGAGCACTTGGACCCCAAGGAGCAGCAGGACTTGCAGGAGCAATTGGCGCAGCTGGACTGGCGGGACCAGCAGGACCAGCAGGACCAGCGGGTCCGGCGGGACCTTCAGGGCCGGCAGGTGGAGTATTAGGCTTTGCAGATTTTTTTGCCTTGATGCCTCCTGATAATGCAGCAACTGTTGCCCCCAACACGGACGTAAGTTTTCCGCAAGATGGTCCAATTAGTGGGACTGCAATTACCCGTATAAATGCGAGCTCATTTAACTTGGCTGCAATTGGCACATATCAGGTTTTGTTTCAGGTAAATGTTAACGAAGCGGGTCAATTGATTTTAACACTAAATGGTGCTGACCTAGCCTATACGGTGGTCGGGCGTGCAACAGGAACTTCTCAAATAGTAGGAATGGCACTTGTGCAAACAACGGTCATTAATTCAGTACTCACAGTTCGAAATCCTGCTGGCAATTCCACGGCACTCACGATCACTCCATTAGCTGGAGGAACAAGGTCAGTTTCCGCACACCTTGTTATTATGCAGATCGCATAGAGGGAAAAAATACAATATTTTTCGATAAAAATGCCAAATATCAAATAGAGGCCGCCCTTAATATTTCTGCGGTACAATTCTTGGTACGGGGACATTATGCTCCTACGACACAAATATAGATATACCATATTACTGGTGTCCCTCAGCCATTTTCATGGCTTTTGGGACACTCTCTTTGTTCTTTCTTCTTTAACTGCTTTTTGAAGGCAGGTTCACATCAATTATCTGCTCTTTTATACTGCTCTAACTCAGCCTTTAATCTGGCATTCTCTTCCAACAACTTTTGTACATCGGGTATGTCCTTGCCGGAAACCCAGCCACCCAAATCGTCTCTTCCTTTATACTCCTTCAATTTTTCATGAATAACCCATCTAACGTGCCATTCTTCTGCAATATGAAATATGGACACGTCTTCCATTACGGATTGTTTAAACTCTTGGAACTTCTCATAGTCTGACATGACGACAAAGTCGTATGGCTTTTGTCTTAATGCTTCATCGGTTAAAACAAGAGCGAATCTTGGTTTACCTAGTTCTCCGGCATAATCATATTCCCAATGAGGATAACTCTTCGATTCATCGGGAAGCATGGTTCCATAGATTCCTCCGAGAATGAGGATATATACATCGGATTCATCGATCCATCTCTTAATCGTTTCCATTGGACTTTCCAGAAAGAATGGCTCGATTCCAATTCCAGCAGGAATGTGACCAGCTTTAAGTACAGCTTCTACAGCGGCTTGACGTTCTGCAACGAGATCGGCAAAAGAAGACGATATGAAGACTTGTAATTTTTTTCTCATAGGCCACCTTATGAAATGAAATTATTATAAATCATACCGTTGGCTTCGTTCATATGTCAATAATTGCCGAGATTTCAGTGCCTCAGATAGCAGCCGGGGCCGCTTCTTTGCGAATCATCCCCTTTTTTGTATGATACAATCATGAGTTAATAGTCCTTTTTCTTAAAAATTCAAATTAGGATGATGATCCAATGAACATTTTGCTTGTGGAAGATGATAAAACTATCGCGTCCGGCCTCGAGTATTCTCTACAGCAAGACCAGTTTTCCACGATTCTGTGCCACGACGTCGCATCTGCGAAAAAGGTCATAGCCGAGCAGTTGGATCAGTTCGCTTTATGTCTGTTCGATTTATCGCTGCCGGATGGAAGCGGGTATGAATTGTGTAAAATGGTGAAGGAGCAAAGCGATATTCCCGTTATTTTCCTGACAGCCGTTGATGATGAAGTCAATGTCGTGATGGGGCTTGATATGGGAGCGGACGATTATATTACGAAGCCTTTTCGAATTCGCGAGCTGCTCTCGCGGATAAAATCGGTTTTGCGAAGATATCAGAAGCAGCCGCAGGCCAGAGCCATCATCGAAGTAGATGCTATCCGGATCAATACGCTTGAAGGCAAGGTATATAAACATGGCGATGAAATTCCGGTGACGGCTTTGGAGTACCGCTTATTGCTGATTTTCGCGAACCATATCGGGCAGATCCTCTCCAGAAATCAGCTTTTGGAACAAATTTGGGATGTGGCCGGGGATTTCGTCAACGACAATACGCTAACTGTTTACATCAAAAGGCTGAGGGAAAAACTAGAGGATGATCCGAAAGATCCAACGTTCATTAAAACCGTACGCGGTTTAGGATATAAGGTCGGTGAGTAGCATGCTGCGTAATCGCGAGATCCGCCTCGTACTTTTGTTGATGTGCGCAATAAGTCTGGTTATGCTTGCCGCCGCGGCTTTTTTTTCGATAGCTGCCGTGGTCCTCGTTCTAATGACTTCCATTTTACTCATTGGGTGCAGCTATCTGTTTACGAGATTGAGATATCTAGAGATTGAGAAATTGTCCGGCTATTTGCGACGAATTAGCGGCGGCGACTATTCCCTTGACGTCCGGGATAATCGGGAAGGGGAATTCAGCATTCTGAAAAATACGATTTATAAAGTAACCGTCATGCTGTCGGAGCAGAGCGCCCTTTTGCATAAAGACAAAATCCATCTTACCGACGCGATTTCGGATATATCCCATCAGCTCAAAGCGCCTTTAACCTCCATGATGGTCATGGCCGACTTATTGGACGACGCCAAGCTGCCTGAAGCGAAAAGAACGGAATTTACGCACAATATTCGTATTCAGCTCGAGCGGCTGGATTGGCTTGTTTCTTCGTTATTGAAGCTTTCGAAAATCGACGCAGGCGCCGTACAGTTCAAGAAAGATCATGTCAGGGTGACCAGGCTTATTGAAAAAGCGTTACAGCCCGTTCTCATTCCGATAGACATCAAAGAACAGACGGTTTCGGTAACGGGCGATGACAGCGTCTCATTTCTAGGCGATCTGAATTGGACAACCGAAGCGGTAATCAATATTTTAAAAAACGGTGTGGAGCATACGCAAGCAGGCGGAACCATCGCGATTTCCTTTTCCGAGAACCCGCTATTTACAGAGATTAGGATCGAAGATAATGGCAAAGGCATCCCCAAGGAAGAGATCGCTCATATTTTTAAACGTTTTTATAAAGGAAAGAGTGCCGGCGAGGGCAGCAGCGGCATCGGTCTCTCGCTGGCTCATAGCATTATAACGAAGCAGAATGGAGATATAGAGGTCCAGAGTGAACTCCATAAGGGAACACAATTTCGGATTCGCTTCTACAAGCAAGTCGTCTAACCAAGGCTAAGTGACTAGACTGTCACTTTCAAGTCACTGTAAAGTCACTTCAGGCAGATATACTAAATCCATCGACAAACGTATGGAGGTTTCAGCATGGAAATTCTGAGGATCGAACATCTGTCTAAAGTGTATGGAAAAGGCGACACGGCGGTAAAAGCGCTTGATGACGTATCCTTCTCGGTGGACAAAGGGGAGTTCGTCGCCATCATCGGTCCGTCCGGATCGGGGAAATCGACGCTTTTGCATATGCTAGGCGGTGTAGATAGACCGACAAGCGGAAAAGTGTTGGTGGACCGTACGGACATGTACAGCCTGGATGAAACGCAGCTGGCGATTTTTAGACGGAGACAAATCGGGTTGATTTATCAGTTTTACAATCTTATTCCAATTTTGACGGTTGAAGAAAATATCCAGCTCCCGCTTTTGCTCGATCAGCATAAGGTGGATCAAAAGCAGTTTGAGGATATTGTAAAGACGTTAAATTTACAAAACCGCTTGAATCATTTGCCCAACCAGCTTTCCGGCGGCCAACAGCAGCGGGTCTCGATCGGCAGAGCGTTGATGAATCAGCCTGCTATCATCCTGGCAGACGAACCGACCGGTAATCTGGACAGTAAAAACGGCAGCGAAATCATTGACTTATTGAAAATGTTCAACAAAAGCTTGCATCAGACGCTGATTATGATCACCCATGATGAACGAATTGCTTTACAAGCCGACAGAGTTATCGCCATTGAAGATGGGAAGATTGCCAAAGACGAGGTCATTCGGCCATGAACATTATCCATAAGCTAACGCTCCGACATTTAATGAAAAATAAGAAGCAAACGCTGGTGACCGTGATCGGAGTTATGATTTCCGTGGCCATGGTGACGGCGGTTATAACGCTTGGCTCCTCTTTTCTGGTGTTAATGCAAAAGCAAACGATTCAAGAGTATGGGGAATGGCACGTCCTGTACAAAAACGTCAACAAAGATCAGCTCGCAGCGATCAAACAGGATGCGGCAACCAAACAATTCATCACTTCCAAGGAACGCGGCTTCGCTCTATTACCAGGAAGCCAAAATATCAACAAGCCATATTTGTTCATCAAAGCGTTTAATACCCAAGGCTTTAACAACTTCCCTATTGCATTGAGTGAAGGGCGTCTGCCTCAACAAGCGAATGAGATCGTCCTTTCGGAAGCTATCGCCACGAACGCTAAAGTCACCTACCGGATTGGTGATCGGTTAACCCTTGATGTCGGGCAGCGCTCGAATCATACCGATCCTGACAATAAGGACCTTTCTCAAAACGAACAATTAAGATTCTTCAACGGGACTAGCGCGGAAACCTTAATTCAGACGACAACCGAAACGTATACCGTTGTAGGCTTTATTAAACGTCCTTCGTGGGAGCAGACGTGGGCGCCGGGGTATACGGCCCTTACCTATGTCGACGAGAACATGGCGGACACCAACAAAACCGTTGATGCGAGCGTGGTCCTCAAGAAGGTCGATGGCACTGTATTTGCTCATGCCAATGACTTGTCCATGAAAAACAACATCAGCTCGTTTAAAACGAATGAGTCTCTATTGCGTTATTATGGCGTCATGGGCGGCGGATTAGGCAAAACCTATAGCTCGCTATTCGTCATTGTAGTGCTTGTTATAGTCATTGGCTCCGTTTCCTTAATCTACAATGCTTTTGCGATTTCCGTCTCGGAACGGTCACGTTATCTAGGGATGCTGTCGAGTGTTGGCGCAACGAGAAGGCAGAAGAGAAATTCGGTATTTTTTGAGGGCGCGGTGATTGGCGTCATTAGCATTCCCTTAGGCGTCATCTGCGGCATGATTGGAATCGGCATTACCTTTGGCTTCATTAACTCGATGCTCGAAGATGCGATCGGTGTTACCGAAAAATTAACGTTGGTCGTCACGCCTTCATCGCTCGCAGTGACCTGTCTGACCTCGATCGTCACGATATTCATTTCAACGTATCTCCCGGCCCAAAAAGCATCTAAAATTTCTGCCATCGATGCGATTCGGCAAACCATGGATATTAAGCTCACAGGTAAAACGCTGAAAACCTCGAAGCTGACCCAACGGTTATTCGGCATTGAAGCAGAGTTCGGATTGAAAAATTTAAAAAGAAACAAACGCAGGTATTACGCGACTGTCTTTTCACTTGTCATTAGTATCGTGCTGTTTCTATCCGTGTCCTTCTTCACTTCCAACCTGCAGAGATCGTTTGGTCTCTCCCAAAAAGGCTATAACTATGATATCGGAGTATTCAAGAACAGTGAAGTGACGACGCTCGATGAGCGTGTGGTGAAATCGATTGTGTCGTTGGAGGGCGTTACGGAATACAGCCTGATTAAACAGTGGTTTGGTGTTTTCACTTGGGTTGCAGAGAAGTCCGTTCCCGAAGGTGTGAAATCATATTTGGATCCTGATCAGGGGCGGTATAAATACCATATACAAGTAAATGCTTTAAGTGAAGACAAGTTGAAAGCCTATGCCCAAAAGGTCGGCACCGATTACGCCAAGCTAACGAATCCCGCTCACCCAACCGCCATATTGATTGATGTCATGAAATATAAAGATGAAAAGAACAAAATTATCGAAACGAAAGCTATCCAGGGCCGAGTAGGGGAAATGCTTGATCTCGTCTCCTCCGATTCTAATGAGGAATCGGTCAGCAAAGTGGGGCTTGCCGCGGTAACGGATCAATTTCCGATGGGACTTGTTCCAAGCAGCTTTGAAGTTCATCTTGTTGTATCCGAGCCGGTCTTCGACCAGTTAATGAAAAAAAGCAAGGATAAACCGTTTTCCTCACTTTACCTGAATAGTAAAGATCCTTTGAAAACACAGCAAGACATCGAAGAAATGAAGAAAGAGCTGGAAGTCTCGAACATATTTCAAGTAAGACAGCACTCTGAACAAATAATCCTGTTATTGTCCGTATTTGTTTACGGTTTTGTGGCATTAATTACGGCGCTTTCGATGGCGAATATTCTCAACACGATTTCGACGAGCATTGCCCTTCGCAAACGGGAATTTGCGATGCTGAGATCGGTGGGGATGACGCCGAAAAGCTTTAATAAAATGATAAACTATGAAAGCATATTTTATGGAATCAAGGCCCTAGCTTATGGGCTTCCGATCAGCGCAGTGATTATGGTGTTGATCTACCGGGCCATCAGCTACAGTTTTTCGTACGGTTTCATGGTGCCATGGACCAGTATCCTGTACGTGATTGCGGCCGTATTTGTTATCGTGAGCTTGTCTATGTATTACGCCAGCATAAGAGTAAAAAAGGCAAACATTATTGATGCTTTGAAGCAGGAGAATCTATAGACTGGACAGCCGATCACATAGCTTAGGAAAGTTTTCTTTAGCCCCGCCGATTTGTTGGTGGGGATTTTTTCATTGACGTCCGGGGGAGTTTCTGCTGCTGAAGTTAACGCTCTTCCGGAGTCCGCCAAAGTAGCGAAGGCAGTGACTGTAGCGAATAAAACTTCTTTGACTCTAGGGAAAGGAAAATATACCATAGGGCTTAGAGCGAATTTCTCTGATGGCACAGAACAAAATATCACAACCGAGATCGATATAGTCGTTCACTAGGTTTGGGACATAAAAGTCTCCAGGCATTCGTCACGTGAGAAGTGATTTAAGGGATTAAAATATGCATTTCATCCAAAAGTTATCTATATGAAGTCAAAAGGTTGTATCATGCTTACATAGAGTTCTAGAATAAAAGTAATGGAAATGAGGGGAGATCTTTTTTGTATAGAGTGGCTATTTGCGATGATGAGGAGACACAAAGAGAGCTTGTTAAAGCTATCCTGATTACTTTGTCGATAAAGTCAAATATAGATTTTGAGATCGAATTATTCGGCTCGGGAGAGCAGTTGGTATCTTATTATGAGCGCCGTGAAAATCCATTCCATATATTGATCTTGGACATTGAAATGGGTGGAATGAACGGGATTCAAACAGCCCGAACAATAAGAGGTTTAAATAACCTGGATGAACAAATTATTTTTCTGACAAGCTACCCTCAATATATGGTGGAAAGTTTTGACGTCATGACATTCCAGTATTTGATAAAACCCATTGCCCCCTCAATCTTGGAGGAGAAAATCATCAAGCTATACCAATACTTTCAAGCACTTGATAAAAAGTTTATGGTCATCAAGTCAGCCTATGAAGAAGTCGTTATCAAATATGATGACCTCATTAGTATTGAAGCTGCTAAAAGTTTAACCATAAAAAGCAAACTGCATTTTACGACCACGAATCAAACCTATGATAGCAAAGGCACCATTTCAGATTATGTTATGGCCTTAAAAGACTGTAACTTCTTGCAAATCCATCGTTCCATCATTATTAACTTACTTCATGTGAGGAAGTTTGCTAGCGGAGTTGTTCTAATGTCCAATGGGTTGGAATTACCCATAGGCCGTTCTAAAATTGAAGAGGTTAAAGATGTTTATACCAAATATATGATTAGGAAGATCGATTAATATGATTCAAAATAATTTACTTGTTGTCACTATCATTGTACTTGTGATGGGCTTTCAACTTAATTTTTTCTTCAACTCGGTTTTTGGTAAATCAACCAAAAAAAAATACCGATTCATTTACTTCATTATCATGATGTTGCTCGGTTACCTATCTCTAGTTATTCCCGTCTCTCCTCTTTCATCTTCGATTCTACCCTTGCTTATGATATTTAGTTTTGCGCAATCTTATAAAGTAGAATTTAAAACCAAGTTCACTTTTTCAATACTTTACGCTGTTTTAATGACTTTTGCTATTTTTATATCCTGTTATCTTTTTTATACCCTAGATTCAGTTGACATTAGCTTTGATCCTGTAAATGAACAAGATCAAATAGACAACACGAAAGCTATTTTACTCAGTCATGTGATCATGTTTGCGATCATTCAGATCATACGACTAGTTGCAAAACGCAGAAGTTCATCTTTGGATAATCGTTACTACGTATTATTCTTGGTTGTTCCTCTCGTAAGTATATACCAGCTGAGTATTCTAACTCATAAGGATGTTTATTCTTTGATTTCCGTTATTGGATTAATTTTTTTAAACGTGATGATTGTCTATATTTTTGATAATATCGTTGATAAATTTCAATTCATGCATGAGAATACTCAGTTGCAACATCAGATGGACTATCAGGATGCGAATTATGAAAAAGTCGTTCACAGCTTCAAATCCATTAAAAGAATCATTCACGATACGAATCAACAGTTTTTGTATATTGAAGAGTGTATTAAGCGAAATGAGCTTGCAGCAGCCATGGAACATATTAAGACTACATTAAATAAAGTCGAGGGAGCCTATCACCGGGTGAATACGGGGAATCTGGTTATAGATGCTCTTGTCACAAATACGCTAAATATTGGACAAGCCAATGGCATAAGAATAGATACGAAGCTTAACTTATGTTCACAAGAAGTCCATATTGACCGTTATGACTTATGTGTTGTCATTGGAAACATGCTAGATAACGCAATAGAAGCTTCTAAAAAGTTGAAAATCGCAGAAGATAGGTACATTCTTATCAAAATACATTCTACCGAGTCTACCCTTCTCATTCACATCTTGAATCATATGGAGAATGAAGTTGCCCACTTATACAGCCACAAACCAAACCCGGAATTTCATGGTATTGGATTAACCAATATAGCTAGAATCTGCGACAAGTACGGTGGTCATATGACGATTGAAACGGAAAATAAAGTATTTAATAATATGGTCCTCCTACCATTTTAAACGAACAATCCTTGGACAATATGTTGTTCAGGGATTGTTTTTTTCGTTTCAGGGCTTATTTAAATACAGCAGCCTTCTTCCATGTATGATGAATTGGGGTACATACAATCTAGAAAGAAATTACGAGGAGGAATGAATAATGAAGAAAATGGTTTCTGTAGTAATGACCGCTATGCTTATTACCATACCGGTCACCTCTGCTTTTGCTGGAACGGAACCGGGTACTGTAAAAGAAAGGGCACAGGTGCTAGCTTCGAAGCTCCTTTCCGTCACTGGTGCAAGTGGTGTGCAGTATGCCATTATGGATAAGGGATCCATTGTTTTATCAGATAACGCCGGTGTAAAAGATAAAGCTTCCAAAGCTCCGATCACCAAAGACACTATGTTTGGTATAGGTTCGGTAAGTAAAATGCATGTGTCTGCTGCAACGATGATGCTAGCTGATGCTTATGAAATTGATATTGATGAGCCACTTACAACGTATATCGAAGACTTCAAAATGGCAGATGAAAGATATAAGAAAATTACACCTCGTATGTTAATGAATCATTCGTCAGGGCTTTACGGTACTCACCTTCCGAATAGTTCTTTATTTGATGACAATGATACAATAGTCCACGATGGATTATTGAACAAGTTAAAATCGGAACATTTAAAAGCAAATCCAGGTGAATTTTCCGTGTATTGTAACGATGGGTTTGATTTGCTTGAAATCATGATTGAACGAGTGAGCGGTATGAGCTATACCAAATTCCTTGCGAAATATGTGAGCAAGCCTCTGAATTTAAGCTCAACTAAAACACCACTTGATCAATTTGATAGAGAAAGGGTAGCCAAAGCTTACTTCCCTACGATGGATCAGGCTTTACCCATTGAGAATACTAACACCCTTGGGTCAGGCGGGCTCTACTCAACTGCAGAAGACGTAACTAAGTTTGCAGATATGTTAATAGGCAATCGCACGGACGTTCTATCTAAACAATCAGCCAAAGCCATGCAAAGTCCTGAATATAAAAGAGGAATATGGGTTTCTGAAAAAGCGAACTCCGTTAGCTATGGTCTTGGTTGGGACACGGTTCGCTTGCCAGAGTTTGATGATTACGGAATAACGGCATTATACAAAGGTGGAGACACCATTAATTATCACGGTTCCTTGATCACAATACCAGAACATAATATTTCTATGGCTGTGCTTTCTTCAGGAGGGTCTTCAGTATTCAATGCTACATTTTCAACTAAAGTTTTATTAGAATATTTAAAAGACAAGGGGCATATTAAGGAAATTCTACCCGAGAAAACATTTAAACCTGCCTTGAAGGTGAACATGCCGTCTGAAATGCTTTCTTATGCTGGATTGTATGGTACAAGGGATTCAACCATAAATTTGGAGATTAAGAACGGAGAGATTGATTTACCTGCACAAAACGGAGGGTTGATACCCGCACAAACCTATGTGTATACGGGCAATGGACAATTCAAAAGCAAAGATGGCAGTGCAACATTAAGCTTTGACAAACAAACAAATGGAAAAACATATGTGAAGCTTAAAGCCTATACGAATAACCTAGGATTAGGTCAGTCCATGATGGTGTTCTATGCCTATCAAAAGTTGGATTCCAATCCACTCCAACCAACAACGAAAAAGGTATGGGAAAATAGAAATGGAAAAAGTTATTATAGGGTGGATGAAAAGATAACTTCTACATTTTATCTGGCCATGCCATTGTTATCAAAGACAATATCCGTTGATATGGATCATGGATACGCAAATGGGACTAAAATTGTTAATGAGAATCAAGCGGTAAATGTTATCCAAATTCCGATTATGGCCGGAAGAGATGTATTTGATCTCAACTTTTATAAAGAAGGACAGACGGAGTATTTAAAGATTGATGGATTCTCTTATATCGATGAAGATGCTATTCAACCCATTGATGAAGGGAAGGATTCAACCTTCAGCATACCATCCAATGGTCAGGTTAGATGGTATAAAATTGATGAAAAATCAGCCAATCGGGTCATGAACGTTAAGACTCCGGTAAGTGGGGGATTTGCCGTTTACGACAAGAATGGAATGTCTGTAAACCTTTCAAAGGTAACTAACAATCATTCGGTAGTACTGCCTGAAGGTGGGATGATCGTTTTTGGCGGAAAAGCGGGTGATGTATTTAAAATTGAATTGAAGAATAAATAGATTTCTCCGTACATTTTAAACAAACAATCCTTGGACAATATGTTGTTTAGGGATTGTTTTTTTCGTTTCAGGGCGGTTTTTAATACAGCAGCCTTCTTCCATGTATGATGAATTGGGGTACATACAATCTTGAAAGAAATTACGAGGAGGAATGAATAATGAAGAAAATGGTTTCTGTAGTAATGACCGCTATGCTTATTACCCTACCGGTCACCTCTGCTTTTGCTGAAACGAATCCGAATCCGGTTACTGTAAAAGAAAGGGCACAGGTGCTGGCTTCGAAGCTCCTTTCTGTCTCTGGTGCAAGTGGTGTGCAGTATGCCATTATGGATAAGGGATCCATTGTTTTATCAGATAACGCGGGTGTATATGATAAAGCTTCCAAAGCTCCGATCACCAAAGACACCATGTTTGGTATAGGTTCGGTAAGTAAAATGCATGTATCTGCTGCAGCGATGATACTAGCTGATGCTAATAAAATTGATATTGATAAACCACTTACAACGTATATCAAAGACTTCAAAATGGCAGATGAAAGATATAAAAAAATTACACCTCGTATGTTAATGAATCATGCGTCAGGGCTTTACGGTTCTCACTATCCGAATAGTTTGTTATTTGATGACAATGATACAATAGTCCACGATGAATTATTGACCAAGTTACAATCAGAACATTTAAAAGCAAATCCAGGTGAATTCTCCGTTTATTGTAACGATGGGTTTGGTCTGCTTGAAATCATGATTGAACGAGTGAGCGGTATGAGCTATACCGAATTCCTTGCGAAATATGTGAGCACGCCTCTGAATTTAAGCTCAACTAAAACACCACGTGATCAATTTGATAGAGAAAGGTTAACCAAAATTTACTTCCCTACGATGAATCAGGCTTTACCCATTGAGAATGTTAACACCCTTGGGGCAGGCGGGCTCTACTCAACTGCAGAAGACGTAACTAAGTTTGCAGAAATATTAATGGGTGATCGAACGGACGTTCTATCTAAACAATCAGCCAAAGCCATGCAAAGTCCTGAATATAAAAGAGGAATATGGGTTCCTGAAAAAACGAACGCCTTTAACTATGGTCTTGGTTGGGACACGGTTAGCTTGCCAGAGTTTGATGATTACGGAATAACGGCATTATCCAAAGGTGGAGACACCATTAATTATCACGGTTTCTTGATTGCACTACCAGAACATCATATTTCTATGGCTGTGCTTTCTTCAGGAGGGTCTTCAGGATTCAATGGTACATTTGTAACTAAAGTTTTATTAGAATACTTAAAAGACCAGGGGCATATTAAGGAAATTCTACCCGAGAAAACATTTAAACCTGCCTTGAAGGTGAACATGCCGTCTGAATTGCTTTCTTATGCTGGCTTTTATGGTACAAAGGATTCAACCATTAATATAGAGATTAAGGACGGAGAGATTGAGTTACCTGGAGGGTTGATACCCGCACAAACATATGTGTATACGGGCGATGGACAATTCAAAAGCAAAGATGGCAGTGTAACATTAAGCTTTGACAAACAAACAAATGGAAAAACATATGTGAAGCTTAAAGCCTATACGAATGAAGGATTAGGTCAGTCCATGATGGTGTTCTATGCCTATCAAAAGCTGGATTCCAATCCACTCCAACAAACAACTAAAAAGGTATGGGAAAATAGAAACGGAAAAAGTTATTATGCGGTGGATGAAAAGATAAATTCTATATTTTATCTGGCCGCGCCGATCATATCAAAGAAAATATCCGTTGATATGGATCATGGATACGCAAATGGGACTAAAATTGTTAATGAGAATCAAGCAGTAAATGTTGTCCAAATTCCAATTATGATGGGAAGAGATGTATTTGATCTCAACTTTTATAAAGAAGGACATACGGAGTATTTAAAGATTGATGGATTCTCCTATATCAATGAAGATGCTATTCAACCCATTTATGAAGGGAATGATTCATTCTGCATCATACCATCCAATGGTCAGGCTATATGGTATAAAATTGATGAAAAATCAGCCAATCGAGTCATGAACGTTAAGACTCCGGTAAGTGGGGGATTTGCCGTTTACGATAAGAATGGAATGGCTGTGAACTTCTCCAAGGCAACTAACAATCATTCGGTAGTACTGCCTGAAGGTGGGATGATCGTTTTTGGTGGAAAAGCGGGTGATTTATTTAAAATTGAATTGAAGAATAAATAGATTTCTCCGTACATTTTAAACAAACAATCCTTAGACAATATATTGTTTAGGGATTGTTTTTTTCGTTTCAGGGCGTTTTTTAATACAGCAGCCCTCTTCCATGTATGATGAATTCAGTAAGTACAATCTATATATCTGTTTTAACAGGATTGCTGAAAGCCGAACGGTCATATCTCAATTTGGTATGATCGGATTATAATGAGCTTGCTTTTTTGTTATACTAATGAAATGAAAAGTCATAGCAAGCGTAGAGAGGATTGTTCGTTATAAATCATTCGATATTCATTATGGAAGATGATCAAGCCATTGTAGAAATGGTTGAGACTTATTTAACGAAAGAAGGATATGCGGTGACCGTTGCCGGGGATGGCGACGAGGGACTTCGGAAATTCGAGCAGGCGCAGGGGCAATTTGATCTGTTACTCGTCGATCTTATGATGCCCAAGATCGATGGAATGGAAGTCATCCGCCGCATTCGGGCTTACAGCCATGTGCCAATCTTGATTATGTCCGCGAAGGACAGCGACATCGACAAGGCGTTAGGCCTCGGGTTCGGTGCAGACGACTACATTGAGAAACCTTTCTCGATGATCGAATTGTCTGCGAGACTGAAGGCGATCATCCGGCGGGCGACGCAATACGCGAGCGTTGAGACGAAGGTTGCGCCGATGCATAACATCCTGAGCATGGGCGATTTACGGATCGATTTCGATAATTTCGCCGTCTTCAAGCACGAGGAGCCGATAAAATTGACATCCAAAGAGTTCGAGATTCTGCGACTATTCGCAGCGCATCCCAATCGCGTCTTTACGAAAGCACAAATTTACGCGAAGGTATGGAACGATGACTATTACGGCGACGAGAACGTCATTAATGTTCATATGAGCAGGCTGCGGGACAAGATAGAAGATAACCCGTCAGAGCCGCGGTATATTAAGACGCTATGGGGCATTGGCTACAAGTGGGAAGGCCGCTAAGATGACGCTCATTCTATTGATGATGATCGCGATTCTTATCTGTTTAGTCATGTATCTGGCTGTTAATTGCGCGGGCCACCGCAAGCAATTGCGCCAGTTGCGATCAGAGATCGAACGCATATCATCCCTCGCTACCCATGAGAAGTTATTGCTCATGACGAACGACCGGGAGTTCAAAGCGCTGCTGATGGAGATCAACCGGCTCTTGGAGGCGCAGCATCAGATGTACTCTGACTATGCCAAAATGGAAATATCGATGAAAAAGATGGTATCGAATATTTCGCACGATCTGAGGACCCCCTTGACCGTCATACTGGGTTATATTGAGATGCTCCATCTCGATCCGGCGATGCTTGCAGAGGAGCGCGAACGTTTGCTGGGCAAAGTGTATGTCAAAACCCAAGAGACGTTGGTGCTCATTCATGATTTCTTCGATTTGGCTAAGCTGGAGTCCGGGGATCAAGATATGCCGATGACCCGAATTCTCATGAATGAACGTTGCGGCACGACGATTCTGGCTTATTACGACATTCTTGCGGAGCAAGATTACCTCGTCCATATCGAGATCCCGGATCATCCGATTTATGGCTTCGGTAATGATGAGGCGCTGCACCGCGTGCTGAACAATCTGATCTCGAACAGCATTCAATATGGCAATCACGGCAAGCAGCTCGGTTTGACGCTCCGGGAAGATGAATCTTCTGTCTATGTGGATATATGGGACCGGGGAAAGGGCATTGATGCGATGCATATCGATCATGTGTTTGAACGGATGTATACGCTGGAAGATTCGCGGAATAAGTTCTATCAAGGCAGCGGATTGGGTCTTACCATTACGAAGCGGTTGGTGGAGAGTATGGGCGGGTCCATCCACCTCCGCAGCAAGCCTTATGAGTTAACGGTGTTTACCGTTCAATTGAAAAAAGTACAATACTAGCTCATGAATTGAGGAGGGTTAACTCATTTCATGAGTTTTTTCATGAGCATCATCGCACATAGAGTCCGCTTAAGAAATTCGTAAGAGTGAAGTAAGAAAAAAGAAGATTACGTCCTGTAAGATATAGTTATGAGAGAGCGAGAGGAGAAAAGAATATGGAGCATATCGTACGAACGAATCGATTGACAAAGGACTTTCAAGGGCAGGAAGTCGTCTCGAATGTCAATATGAATATGAAGAAAGGCGAAATCTACGGATTCTTGGGTCCCAACGGCGCAGGAAAAACGACAGTGATGAAGATGATTACGAATCTCGTCAAGCCGACGAGTGGGGAGATCGAAATATTTGGAGAGAAGCTAATGCCGAATTCCTATCATCTTCTGGGACGCATGGGAACAATTATTGAATACCCGGTGTTCTATGATAAGCTGACAGCCCGCGAGAATCTGGAACTGCATTGCGATTATATGGGGTACTACAACAAGAAGGCGATTGATGAAGCGCTGGAACTTGTGAATCTGGTCGATACGGGCAAGAAGAAAGTAAAGACCTTCTCGCTCGGGATGAAACAACGCCTGGGGATCGCCCGCGCTATTACGACCAAACCGGAGTTGCTTATTTTCGACGAACCGATCAATGGACTCGATCCGCTAGGGATCAAAGAGTTAAGAGACGTATTCCGCATGTTGTGCAAGGAATATGGCACGACGCTATTGATCTCCAGTCACATTCTAGGCGAGATCGAGCAAATTGCGGATACAATTGGCGTCATTCAAGGCGGTCGGTTACTGCAAGAGATTGCGATGGACGAAATTCGCCACGAGACGACGAATTACATCGAGATCATGACGACGGATTGCAGCCGAGCTGCTTATGTCTTAACGGATAAACTTCAATTGAACAATATCCGAGTCATCGACAATCAATTCATACGAATCTATGACCAGCATATGGCGCAAAGCGAAATTACTAAAATCTTGATCATGAACGAAGTGGTTATTGATTCGATTCATAAACGAAGCGGCTCGTTAGAGGATTACTTTTTGCAAGTGTTGAATGGAGGTGGAGTACATGCTTAATTTGATGAAGCTGGAGCTAAGAAAATTTAAGATTATGGGATATATTCGCAGCGCTGTGATCGCTACTCTGATCATTTTCGGATTCATGATATTGGTAAGCTATTCGCCGAAGATGAACGGCATAAACGTATTTGAAGATTATAGCAACGTGTTTTCTAAGATAGGTGTACTTGTGAGAGTGACATTTACTATTTTCGCGGCCGTCTTGCTGGGGCGATTCGTCATCGATGAGTTCAATCATAAGACGATTACCGTCTTGTTCATGTACCCGATCAAACGTCATAAAATCATTGCGGCTAAGCTTATGGTCGTGATCGCGTTCACCTTTCTATGTATCGTGGCTTCCACGATTATTTTAAGTACGTTGTATATTGTCGTCAACTCATTCACACATTTCGTATCGGATGAACTGACGCTGACGCTCGTGTTGCAGCACGCTGCGAAATCAGGCTTCTATGCGCTGGCAGCAAGCTTCACGGCGCTGATTCCGCTCTACTTCGGGATGCGCAAATATTCTATTCCGACGACCATTGTATCCTCCGTCATCATGGTATTGCTGACCAGCTCGGACGGTGGCGGATTCAGCTTGAATGACATTATTATCGTTCCAATTCTGCTAGCCGCGATTGGCATAGCGGTCGGATACATGGCGATTCGCAAAATTGATCAAATCGATATTCGTTAACTTGGGAGAGTATATTCAACACATCTCATGCAGAAGAAAGGAAGATAAACATTTTGAATAACAACATGAAGTTAGCTATGATTCTCCTGGCCGCTGCCAGTATCGTACTCGCCGGATGTACGAAAGAATCCTCCGTCACTAGTACACCAAGTTCGTCCCAGCAAAACTCTTCAGTAAAAGGGGATAATTCTCAAATTGATGTAAAAAACATTCATTCCCTAAAAATCAAGAGTGACGTTGCTACAGTTACAGTCATAGGCGACAAACAAATCAATCAAGCAGAATGGGAACTATCCAAGGACAATTCAAAAGATACCGACGTGACTACGTCGAACCAAGATGGAACATTACTGATTATGCTTAAACAGAAACAAAAGATAAGCATAAATACGGGGCCATTGCCATCGTTAACAATCCGTCTTCCTTATAAAGACTTCAACTCCCTTGAGATAGATAACGGACTTGGCAACATATCCGTTGAGTCAGAATTGTCGGTCCAACACTTAAATGTGAACACCAGTACCTCCGGCGACATCACCGTAAAGGATGTAATTGGCAAGAAAAGCAGTAACATATCTACTAACCTTGGTAAAGTCGAATTCGATCTACCTAATCAACTAGCACCTCTAAATGTAAGTCTATCAGCAAAACTAGGGAATATTGATAATCAGGTTTCTCTTGAAAAAGCAACAAATACCAAAACGGTTGTTTCCAATGAACTTCATGGATATGTGGGTGAGGCTCAATCCGAGAGTGCAACGCTCAACATTTCCACACAGACGGGCGACATTCTGTTCAAAAAATGAAAAGAGGCCTCACCCGACCTTGCCATGCAGGATATATTTTTGTACTTGGTGTCCAAATTATCGGAACCGCTACTAGAACAATAGAACAGCCTGGGGAAAGCAGACCAAAGTCTGCCTTCCTTTTTTCTTTTTCATTCATTACTTCGATTTTTGTTTATAAGTTCTTGTTCCAATCACAATTAACGCAATTGAGAGTAGGAAAATTGGAATTCCTGTATTGAGTTTCCCATAAAAAGAAGAAATTGCAGCCGCAATTATGAAAAGGAATGTTGTGCCTGTCAATACCCAGTCAGCTTTCTTTGGACTACTTCTTAGCACAAGCTTTACACCAAGTACGATAACCAATGCAGACAATAAAAGAAATCCGATGATTAGCGCTGTTGGTCCAAACATGTTCCATCCCTCCTTTTATTGTCATTATATTACATTAATTGTTTGGTGTCGCTTCATAGTAAACAAATGGAAACCAATGGAGGTTTAGTGCTACTCCTCTCCCTTGATTCCAATATGACATGGAGTTTGCCATCATGAGCGCTCCGGCTGAAATAACAGCGGCGGCGATTGCTCCAGCCTGAGCACCGGGAACAAAGGCTAAGAGTGCCGTAAGAAAGGAATCGGATGCAAAGCGACAAGAAGCAGAGCAGGCTTTTCCTTCGATTTTGATCCAAGGTACTAGGGCAGTGTTTTATAAACGATGTTCCCGTCTTTATCTTTGGCTTGAATATCAATCGGTTCTCTAATATCCTCCGACAAACTGTAGAAAATTTTCTCATGATTATATTGTATTATTTTTAGGTCTTGTGGTTTAGATCCATTTACCTCAAGAGATTCGATCGCATCGTTCAATCTCCCAGATAATAGCAAATAATTTAACTGCGGGTTCTTAGAAATTTGCCAATCGACCTTCTTTTCATTCAAGGGTGCATTTACAAACGAAGTGGAAGTAAGAACTTTATTGTTTTTTAGTAGAAAAATGTGAGTTTTTTGCGTTTTATCAGTACAGAAAACAACTTCAAGTTTATCTTCCGGATACGTCTGAAGAGAGTCTTTGTCAAAGGTTACGTTATTGTTAACATAGGTGGAAATGATATTGAATTTATCGTTCTCGTTGAATTTTAAATACAGTATGGTGACAATGCTCAGGATTAAAAGGCCCAAAATAATCCATGTTCTTCTTTTATTCATGTGCCCTCCTTAAACTTGATTTTTATAGTTGTAGCTTACATTCCTAAGTCCTGTGTCTAAAATCGTAAACAAAAGACCGCTCGACCAGAGCAGTCTTTTGTTTACTTTGGTTCACCTAGAAGCTTTTATTTACAGTCCCTGGTTTTTCCCAATGATCCGATCCAGTTGTCCATTGGAAACCAATAGACCATTGGATTTGTACAAAAAACCATTTATTATTTTTAAGGTTTTCAAAGGGAAATAACCTAATAAGTTGAGATGAAAATTTTAAAAACGCGCGCATTACTCAACGAATAAGCTTATTTTTTGTCGAAATCATAAATCTCAGCAAGAATCAGGTAAATAATTCCGACGATTAGAGTGATTATACTGTAAGTGGTTAAATTCCCCCCTACATAATCTAACCATTGTTTGAAAGAATCTGGGCCATAAACAGTGCCAGGTGATGATGTTGAATAAATGGATGCAGTTAAGTATTTGACTCCTGTAAGAAAAGCAGAAATAGCTAAAAGAACAACCCCGGCCGTTCTCCTGCTCATATCATCATTTCCTTTCCTTATACACAGTAATACCATAATATTGATAATAATTAAAAAAACTCCTACGCATAAAGGTGGGGAAATAACAATTTTCTTAATTTGTATAGCTGTTGAGCGTGCAACCTTTATGAAGGATGCACGCTGTTTTGTTTTATCAAGGACGTTGATTACCTGGATCGCGCCATCCATTGAAGTAGGCAACATGAAGTTTTGCTTTAGAGTAATTAACAAAATCTCCATCACCCAAAGCTTCAAAGCAGTGAACCCCTTCATCATATTGACCACTGATTACAACGTAACCCAATTGTCTACCGTTTTGGTTCCAATTTGAGCTTTCTTAGAAAGTTTAATGTGCCAGAACCGAAGTCATCAAGAGAGCGCTAATCGTTTGGTTTATCGTGTCGCCAGCAAAAACGCCCAAACTGAAACCAACAATGTTCCAAGACACATGTATTCAGTGTCGATTTGTACAATAACCTTTTATATTTTTTAAGGTTTTCAAAGCGATGAAACGGCACCTAAAGGCAGGCCAGACGCTACATTCAAGATAGAGGCCCATCTTCTATAGTTCCGTCTGGTTTTACGACGTATTGATGAACTTGATTATCTGATCCCTGTACATAGGAAACTGAATACAAATGAACCTTTTTGTTTTTCCACGCTATGAATAAATCAGCGCCTACCTTTCTCTCCTTCAGACCCTCTTTATCGACTACATAATCAGGAAAAGCGGATTTATAGTCATTTTGCTTAAAGAAACGGTATAGCCAAAAGCTGTCGCCCCCGTTTTCTAAATCTCCGTTATCCTCTACGTCGATGAACCTATCTCCAAATAATGATGTAACCTCTTCTTGCGTCATGCCTAATTTCAGACTGCTTTTAATATAGTTTACCTGTTTCGATATTTTTTCATCACTTGCAGTCGCTTCTTGCTTCACTGGTTCTTTTACATCCTTAGGTGTTGGGAGCGAAGTTTGACATGCCGAAGTTAACATGACAATAACTCCAAGAAACAAACAATAAACTGATTTGAACATCGGAAATCTCCCTTCAATTCAGGAAAAGTAAATGATTACTTTAAAACATAGACGAGTGAAAGTAAACATTTGTTTCGAGTTCCTTTAAATAGGAATATTATATGCGCTGAAAAACAAAAAGGTCCAGAAAAGCGGAAAGCATCGGGGCAACTGGAGCAATAGTAAAAACCCCCGTCACATAGCGACGGGGGAAAGCAAGTTCTTAGCCCGATTTTTTAGATTTCTTCGAAACCATGTCCAATACAAATGCAGCAATTAAAACCATAATGAATATGCTGCCCATTATCACTCGTCCTTGATAAACCTGTTGAAAGAGCAAAATTCCCATGAGAATGAAAGAAGCAACAATGTAAGGGACGTTTACCGAAAACCTTTTGAGCAAGAATCTTAGGAACAGAAGCCCCAAAATCGCATACCCCAGCATCATGCATAACATGATCACTGTGACCGAGAATATCACCTTGTCACCCTCCCTTTTGAAAGGAATTAATTGGTGTTATAAAGCTCAAGCACATATATAATAATCAATACCCCCATCAGCTACGTTGGCAGGGGGCCTTCGCTGGTGCTTCCAGGCTTACGCCATCTATCATTATGACAATTTAATCTCTTTGATCTCACCGTTCTCTGTATCAGCACTAAAAGTTAAATGATAAGTCTTTCCTGAATTTTCGATAGTATATATCAGATGCCACCCACCGTATGCTTGATCATTGACAAATTGGTCAGGCTCTCCAAAAATTTTCTTAACGTCGCAGGTGGTTCCTTTCCAATCTAATACCGTAGGTTTAACATATATAGAAGTTGCTTGACTAGACTCTTCAAGCTCCTCCAATTTTAAGATTGTTACCAGTTTTTCGTTTTGACCATCTTTAACGACGAAGTTATTTGGAAATTCAAATATAAAGCCGTCATACCTAAGTTGAAATCTATATTCTGAGTTTCCAGTCTCCAGTGGTTTCCCATATTTCTTAATGATTTCACTCTTAGTTGACTTAACTGAAAGATCAACTCCCTTAACTTCCCCTGTGCAGCCAATTTCCAAATTTCATTTTGTTCATTTTTTTGACGATCTACAGAGGACGCTTGTTGACGTGGTTGCCCCTTCTGCTCGGTTTTAGTGGAGTCCGTTATAGGTTGCTGTTGGCTGCATCCCCAAACAAGTGCTAATGCACAGGCCATAAAAACAACTTTGCAGTGTCTCATATGGTCTTCCCACTCCTTTATTTACAAAATAAACCATATCATATGAACAGACCAATCGCAAATGCGATTGGTCCATTTCGCGTTTAAAATTATTTCATTCCATTTTTACAACGAAGAAAGAGCGCAAAGAAAGCTAAACAAGCTGACGCCGGCAGAGTACCGACGTCAGCTTGCAGCCCAGGGCTTTTTCAATGTCCGCTATTTGGGGTCTTGACCAGCTGGCGGGGGTGCTTTCAAACTTTTCAGACTTTACTACTCTTCCGTTTCATTTAGCTCATCAAGTGAAATCTCTTCTGGCTGATAGTTTTTTAGTGAATAGTTGTTCCAATGCCAGAAATGTGCACCTTGGGAAACAATAAGTCTTTCAAACCATAATTCAAAATTCAGATTCATTGCTTCGTACTCATGGTCGAAAGTTGCGCCTTCAAATAAATAGTCTTCCCTTCCCTCCTTGACCAGCGACGAGTCAACAAAAATAATGGTCTGATTAAACTTAGCAATGGCATACAAGTTAGGAGGAAGTTCATTTTGTTCCGAGTATTCCATAATTTCCTCCAAGCCAAAAATATACCAAGGAGGATTAACATACTCTGACTGGTCTTGAAATAATATCGCGCCATCGTGCATTTTTAAGAAATCGATGTAACTCGTTGGCAAGAAAAAGTCTGTTTCTTTTACAAAACTATAGATTTGATCTGGCGTAGCGGCTTTGTAAAAGGCGCATGTGCAAGGTTTAACATAGCCCAATTCTCTTTGAACCCATAGGATCTGTTGTTTCGCCAAACGAGCCTTTAAGCTTTTCAAGGTCAGATATATAATTTTGTTCATTGATAATAAGCCCACCAGTTTGAGAATTGATAATGTTTATCTGCGTACAAAGGAATTAAATTTTCAAAAGAGTTATCACCTCCAAAATTCAAAGGTCTGATATGATGTATCTCAATACCCGGCTGCCAATTAACGTACCCGTAGTTCTTATCGTAATAACTTTTATAGTTGTCCCTAACACTATTTTCGAATGCTTTTCTTAAATTAGCTACAACATCAGACGATACTCTGGAATAAGTTGTAGTATCGGGAGGAAAAGCGTTTAAATACCCGTTTACATCTACACCGTACCAAAAAGGATACAGTACCCCGATTTTATTCAGCAGTATTTCGGTCGTCTGATTTCCATCTGTGGCATAGCCAGCCGTGCTTCCGTCAGGATTTCTCCAAATTGCAAAATTAGACGATTGATACCAGTAAAAGCTTGTATTATTCGCGCTAACATATTTCCTTTCCGATTTCCCTACAAATGGATATTGCCAGTTGTAATTTAAAACATCTGTTACCGTATAGCTCCCGATTTTATTGATTCCTCGCGATAATGAAAGCTGCCCTCCAACAGTAGCAGGTAGATTCCCTTGTACACCAGTAAGTGCAATTTCCAAATAAGGGCTTGTATTTCCTGTAATGACGAAATCCGCTGAGTAGTACGCTATTGAGACACCACTACCAAGTCTGCCTCCGCCAGCCGCAGAAGGATCAACAGTTGAAAATTCTGTGTTTGATTGTCCAACATTTTTCAGATTGTATACACTATGTTCTTTGCCAGATTCAGTATAATTGATGACATCGTTGGGTTTCAAGAAAGATGCGCTTAATTCGTTGGCTAACTGATCTGCATTCTTATTCGAAGCATGACTTTTGCCGACGTTATCACCTTCGATTACCTTAACCGCCTTATCTTTGTCATAGACTACTGAAAATTTGTGGGAAATTCTAATTTCCTTTTTCTCAGCGTTATCCAGCAGAACAGCATTGTTTTTAGCTGATGTTGAATCAGCCGCAGCGGCAGGAAGCACACTTGAGAGAACGAAAGACAAACTCAGAATGGCAGGTAATAAGTATTTCCCAATTTTTTTAATACCCATTTGAAATGTCACTCCTCTACTGATTTTTTTGTAAAACAAGAAACGAGAAAATTTTCACTAAAACCTATCTGCCTCCTTGGAAAAGTTTGAACATCTCGTCGGCCGACTGTTTGTCCAAACATAATTTATCACAATATTACAAAATATGGGATAGGAATAGGTGTCTATTTTTTATTCCCTTGATTACTTGATATAAGCAAAGTACTTACAGTGATTACCAAACAATCGCTTCTACTTTGTAAAAATTTATCGAATCGCTGTATTTCAAGTAAGAATTAGGCGATTATCGAAATAAAGAGTTCATTGTCAGATGAAACTGACTTCGCTATAATTAACCAATGTAAAATAATAGAATAAAAAGGAAGGTTATGTGTAATGGTGGATATGTTAAATCACAATAAAACCATCTCCGATATTATCTTCCAACTTAGAAAAGAGAAAAACTTGACATATGCAGAACTTGAGGAGTTAACGGGTGTGGGTAAGCCTGTACTTCAAAAACTCGAAAAAGGATCGACCAAGCGTCCGGAATTTAAAACGGTCAAGGCGATCACGAATGCTTTCCCCGAAGCTTACCAAGAGCTGATAGAATGCTACATCACAATAGAAAATCGAACGGAAGTTTTATACGAAGTTCTGCAAGATGTATTATCAAGCGAGAGGAGGCCATCGCTAGCTTCTAAAGTCGCGTTGCGTTTGCTTGAAAACCCTAGCAACGAAACGGAAGACTCTTTGCAACGACTTTATTACTTTACGCAAGAGGTTAGTGAGTCTAGCTTAAGATTAGAACTGTATAACGTCATTGTGAAATATTCGAGAAAGCATGGCGTTATGAACTATATTGCGAAAGGCTTATTACAGAAGTATTTGATCGAAAGGTTAGACCTGAAACGTCTTGAACAAACGTTCCAAGATGGCTTAGAAATTATACATTATATTGATTTTTTATCTGATGAAGAAAAGGTAATCTATTATTTCAGAATGGGATTGCACGCTCATAATACGAAAAAATACAGGGAGTGCATTGAGTTTTGTGAGAATGGGATGGTGCTTGAAAAAAATGAATCAGAATTAAAGGCAAGAGCGCATCTGTCGATGATAAATTCTTATTCGGCTTTGAAAAACTACGATAAAGTTGAAGAGTTATTAGACGTTTTTGAAAAATACGAGTACGATTTTGTTTACGAGGCGGCTAATATTACACGGGCAATAACCAAAGCAAGAAAAGGGGAATATGATATTGCAATCCCTCAACTTGAATACCGCCTTGAAGAATGTAGTCAGCAGAATCGTTTACATATCGTCGACGAGCTTTTGGAGATTTATTTAAAGATAGATAATTTGGATGCGTGTTCGAAACTTTTAGAAAGAGAGAATGAAATTATGAAAATGTGTCCTGATGACCCTAATATTTACAGAGCGAAAGGGAAGTATTATCGACACAAAGGACACTATCAGTTAACTATTGGTGCAATTGATGAGGGAGTGAAGAGTTTCTCCAGTAGTCTACAATATTTGGATAAGATTAATGCTTTTGAAGAAAAGGATACTTGTATGCGTGAGTTTTTTTATTGTTTAACCAAAAATTCAATAATCCTTAATAAAGAGCTTATGGATATAATTTATATTATGGCATATAATGTAAATGAATAAGCGTCAAGGAGGGAAAGGATTATGAAGAAAGCAATTCTTTTTTCCATTGTTCTATTATTATCTTTGAGTGGTAGCTTTTACAATACCCCAACTTACCCCATAGAAAAGCAAACTCAAATTATGATGTATAGTGATGTAAGTCCGGGACATTAATTTCTTTATGTTGTATTTGCTGATTCGATAAATAGATTGAACAAATGAACAGGCATATTTGCCTGTTTTTTTCTTTTTAAGAGTAAAAATGTTTCTCATTTTTTGTATTAAATGGAAAATGAGAAAGATGATTTAGACTTATATTATGAAAACTGTTTTAGGAGGAGGAGCGGTGAATAGTCTAGTAGCAGATTGCAGCGACGAAATATTACATCACGCAATGAAAGCCATCCTACAGGAAATGGACAGGGCTGTGCAACAAGGCGAAAGCTTAACGAGTGAATCGATGGTTCGATTGAGTCAACAATTAGATACATACGTGTTAATTGCTCAAATTCGAAAAATGCGGTGCGCAAGCTAGAAATCGTTATGGTTTGAGGTGTGTTTATGCAAGAGGATCGAAGAACTGGAATTGTTAGAGTGGTGGACAATTTAGGTAGAATCGTAATTCCCATGGAGCTTAGGCGTATGTTGAATCTGAATCCCAACGTGAAGACAGAGTACTTCTGCGATGACAAGAGAAAGGCGATTATGGTTTATAGATATCACGGCAATGAATGTTTGTTTTGCTCAGGTAACGAACAAACGATTTACTTCAAAAAATTTTATATTTGTATGCCCTGTATTCTAAGCCTTCCGGCGCTTCAAGTGTTCTTAGCGCGGGTAGAACGTGAACGAGCCAAAGAGAAGAAAAAGAAAGTAATGACCAAAAGAAGAAAAGAACTATTGGATCGACTGCATAAAGCGATGAAGGAAAATCCGGAAGCTTCGCAGAGAAAACTGGCCGAAATCTTAGGAGTGTCACAATCATGGGTTAGTCAATTGATTAGGAACCAACCTATAGATGGGTCGGGTGTCGGGTGCTAAACACCATATAAAAAAGGAGTCCTGGATGTCGGTCCGGGGCTCCTATTATTTTCTCGAAAAATATGAGATTTTTTCACAAATTGATTGCGACGCAATACCTTAATCAATCGTCGTAGTCACTATTGAGCTTTTAATCTCCGTTTATTTGGACAATATTGCATAGCCTAATGAAACAAGGAACTCCAAGCGAACGTCGGGGTAAATTCCAGCCGCAATTATAAGCGTTCATTAATTTTGATCAGGATTTCCTTTAAGGTTCGCTTCTCCTCTGCGGTAAGGGCTTGAACGATTTCGTCCTCCACGCTTTGGAAGGAGTCATTAAAGGCTTCAATCAATTCAACGGCTTTGGGCAAAACATATATATTTTTTTGCCGTTCATTATTGGCAGGGATCTTACGCTCGATAAATCCTCTTTTCTCAAGGCCCTGAAGCATGCTTGTAATACTGGCTCCTCGCACGTGAAACCGATCGGCAAGGTCCTTTTGAATAATATTTTTATCTTGGTTTCTGTAGATATAGTCGATTATTTTTCCTTGTTGAGCATTTAAGCCCAACTCTTTTATGCTCTCGTCCGCTCTTTTCTTTAACTTAAGGCCGATAATCTGAAACAAATCCAGATAAGGCGTATCCTTACGGGGCTTCATGATCGTACCTCCTCAAATTATTAGAAGGCTAACTGTCGGTAAATAGACTATACAGAAAACTAGCATGCACGTCAAGAAAAACTTAGTTTATTGACAGTTAGTATTCTAACAATTATACTCCTAAATGATACAATGCCACGCTAAGGAGGAATAAGAAAATGAAGAATGTAACTCAATACTCTCCGTTAGAAAAAGTGACTGCAATTACGAATGTGTGTATTTTCGATGGAGAAAAAGTGATCGAGTCAAGGAGTGTTGTCATCAAAGGTGAAACCATTATTGCGGTGGGCGGCGACATTCCGGCGAATGCAACTATCATCAATGCTGAGAATGCAACATTACTGCCCGGCTTGATTGATGCGCATGTCCACACTTCCATCGGTGGATTACGAGATGCATTAAATTTCGGCGTGACGACAGAACTCGAAATGAACGGTGATTTTACGGAAAGAGGACGCGCGATCCAATTGAAAAATGTGGATGACGTCGCCGATGTCCGTTCTGCAGGCACGGCGATCACCGCTCCGGGTGGTCATCCGGATGAATTGCTGCCAGATGGGGATGAGATTCCGGAATTCGTATTAAAGGAATTGGAGAAGTTATCGAAGGAAGACCGGGAAGCTATGCTAGCCGCTTACGCCCACGATCACGAAGAAGTGCCGCAAGTAACGACGGTGGAAGAAGCGATCAAACATGTGCATACTCAGGTGGAGAATGGTGCCGACTATATAAAAATCATGATTGAAGAAGGAACAGTCATGGGTGCCCCTGGTCTGCCTGTTTTAAGCGACGAGATTCTAAAAGCAGCCGTGGAAGAAGCCCATAAGTTCGATAAAGTCGTCATCGCCCACGTCTTGACCGCTCATTCTTCGCAAACCGCCATCGATCTTGGAGTGGACGGATTGGGCCACCTGTTTATCGACAGGCCCGAGTACACGCCGGAGTTAGTGCAATCCATCGTCAATTCTGGCGCTTTTGTTACACCGTGCTTGGTGTTGAACTCATCCATTCTTGGGAACCCAGCATCGGAATTGGCGAATGACCCGCGTGTTTATTCCAAATTAAGTCCGGAATGGATCGATATTTTGAACTCTAGCTTCAATACTTTCCCGCAAGGCAAAATGGAAAATAGCTTTAAAAATGTGATGGATCTTCATAGGGCCGGAGTGGATATTCTGGTCGGGACTGATGTCGCCCCCGTTCCTGTTCCGAATCTTGGCGGACTTGCTCATGGAGCCAGCGTACATCATGAATTGCAATTGCTGGTTAAGGCCGGGTTCACTCCGGTAGAAGCGCTTCAGTCGGCGACCTCGAAACCGGCCCGTCGGTTCGGTCTTCATGATCGTGGCCGTATTGCCGAAGGTGCGCGCGCTGACCTAGTACTTGTCAAAGGCGATCCGACAACCAATATCTCGGATACACTATCCATTAAAGCCGTGTGGTTCAAAGGTGTGCAAAAACTAAGTTAATCATTTTTACTCGTCTTTAGTTCAGTAATAAAAAGCTCTACGTCGAAGCCTTGTGTTTGTATCCGTTATCGTAAAACAGGCAAGAGTTGACTAACAAGCCATCATGTAAACGTCCAACGATTGACATTATGCCGCACCGTCTTTATAATTTGGTTGGTTGACCAACCAAAAAAAGGGCGGGATCGGATGAGCACACAGGAGAAAAGACAACGATTAATCGACGCGGCTTATAAAGTATTTGTCAAAAAAGGGTACCTCAACGCATCGATCAAAGATATTGCAAGCGAGGCCGGAATGACGTCGGGGCTGGTTCATTATTATTTTAAAAATAAAGAGGAGCTGCTGCTTTCCGTACAGGAAGAGGTTCAACAACGTTACCAAAAGCAATATGACGGGCTGCCGGAAGATGCCGCAACCCCCGAAGCCGTACTGCTCGAAATCAAATCCAGAGCGGAAGACAATCCCGACTGGTACCGCTGGCGGTATGAGCTGTATTCGCTAGGGCTGAAAAGCGAGAGCGGTCATCTGGAACGGGAAGTCGCGTCGATTCTCAAGAGCGGGAGGGAGAGCCTTTCCGCGCCGCTGCAGCACTTGGTGGGCGATTCCGCTAACGCTTCGGCGCTTGCAAGCATCCTATTAGCCTGCTTTGACGGACTGGCGCTTCAGAAAATCGTCGACGACGAGTTTGATCTTGACCGGTCGTATCGATTGTTGATCGAGCTTCTTGGGCTTTATGTAAGCAAGTCTGAAGGGGAGAGCAGATGAAAAGGATCGTCATCAGTCTACTCCTCTTCCTGCTCGCGGCTCCTTCTCTTTCTCTAGCCGCCGAAGAGCGCGATCGTGATACGGCTCAACAAATCGACGCATTGATGAAAGAAGCGCTGGCAAAATATCATATTCCCGGGGCTTCGCTGGCGGTTGTGCATCGCGGGCAGACCGTCTATCAAGAAAGCTGGGGGACCATGAGCGACGGATCGGCCGTCACGGCGGATACGACTTTTCTGATCGGCTCGATCAGCAAGCCTCTGACGGCTCTTGCCATGATGATGTTGGCGGAGGAAGGCAAGCTCAAGCTGGAAGAACCGATCGAGACGTACCTCCCTTGGTTCACGTATCAAACGGACAGCGGGAAATCGATAACGGTGCGCCATCTATTGGAGCAAACGAGCGGGATCGGCGCTTATGAAGGCATGAAGGTGACGGACAGGGAAGATCGCAATCGGGAAAAGGGGATTGCGCAAGCGGCTGCGGAGCTAAGCGGGGTCAAGTTGAGCCGTACTCCGGGCGAGGCCTATGAGTATAATTCGGCCAACTATTTGCTTTTAGGGTCTATTGTTGAGGCGGTATCGGGTCAGCCGTTCTCTGCATTTATGGATACCCGTATCTTTTCGCCTCTTGGCATGAACCGCACGACAGCCGATTACGAAAGCGCGGTTAGCAAAGGATTCGTGCCCGGTTATACGTCATGGTTCGGTAAGCCGGTGAAAGGCTACGGGCTGTATGATCCATCGGGAGCACCTTACGGGTATATGTCGTCAAGCTCAGCCGATCTGGCCAAATTCATCAAATTCATGCTGTACGGCGGGGAATTGATGTCGGAACAAGGTCTGAAACAATTACGAACGCCGCCGGAACCTAACAGACGCTACGGTCTGGGCTGGCACTTCCCGAGATCGGGCGAGAAGTATCCTTACCATACGGGGGCAACGCCGGAATATAAATCGGAACTGTTCTTTATTCCCGAGCAGGAGTTAGGTGCTGTTCTTCTGATGAATAAATACCACGAACTGGAAGCCGTTACGTATTTAAGCATCATGGAGGGAATCCGGTCTATTATGAAGGGTGAAAGTCCCCGTTTGGCGGAAATGAACGCCAGCACGCAGTGGATGACGCTCGGGGTTGTCATCTTGTTTACCGCGGTTTCCGTATTCAGTTTCATCCGCCTGCAGCGCAAAAAGGCGATAAATAAACCATTGTGGGTATGTGCGGGTGCGCTCTCTTTGATCACTGCCGCTGCACTTATTCCATTATTCACCTATAGTATGGGCATCTCGTGGAGAACGGTCGGCCTTTTCCTTCCGGACATCGCATTTCTCGTGCAATGTCTCATTGGGGTATTGGCCGTCCATGGTCTGTTAACCGTTATCTTTGTTGCAGCGAAACGAAACGGAAATTAAGAGTATGAAACACCTGGTGCGGGCCCGCATGCTAGGTGTTTATGCCTTAATGTTACTTAATTTGGTAAATTCATCATCAATAAAGTTCGTTAATTCGATGAATTGAATCTGTTCATCGATTTGCGCTAATACGGCTGAAGCTTCCTCTAACTGTTGGACAAGGTTATTATATACGTTAATTTGAAGCTTGTTCTCTGTGACTTCAATATTGTCCAATTGTTTTTCCAAAGACAAGGGAATCACGGCTGCGGAATCTATACTTTGACTTAAAGCTGGCTGATACGGCTGTTCATTAGCAATAAACGAAGCTGGAATATTGCTAGGAACCTGAATATAAGAAAAAGGCTGCACGTTGGTTTTGTTTTTGGTATCGACCCTAGGCGTAACAGACTGCACGTTGGTCTTAGCTTTAGCGTCGGCCTTAGGCGTAACAGTCTGCACGTTGGTTTTAGCTTTGGCATCGACCTTAGGCGTAACAGTCTGCACGTTGGTTTTAGCTTTGGCATCGACCTTAGGCGTAACAGTCTGCACGTTGGTTTTAGCTTTGGCGTCGACCTTAGGTGTAACAGGCTGCACGTTGGTTTTAGCTTTGGCGTCGACCTTAGGCGTAACAGGCTGCACGTTGGTTTTAGCTTTGGTGTCGGCCTTAGGCGTAATAGGCTGCACGTTGGTTTTAGCTTTGGCGTCGACTTTAGGCGTAACAGGTTGCACGGTGTTTTCAGCTTTAGCATCGGCTTTATGCGTTGCAGCCTGCACGCTGCTTTTCGTCTTATCTTGCCGTATATCGGGCACAGCTCGAATATGGCTTCTTTTTTTATCCGGCTCATTCTGACTAGGAGCAGTGCTTTTTGTTTCGAAAGGGTAAAGCTCCTGAGCCGCTTCTATACTCGCCGCTTCCTTGAGGTGATGAGGATGCTCCCCATGCGAACGGTCATCGTGATCGGCTAACTGCTTGGCGAAGTTTCTTAAGAAAATAATGCCTATGACAACAGCAATCATGATAAAGATAAAAGCTGTAATTAACATCCCCTTCATTTCCCCTTCGTATTCGACGTTCTCTAAAAAAGAGGGTTACGTCGCAACGCAACCCGCATAAGTGCAGAAGGAATGATTAGTGAGTTTGGTTCATATTGAAGCTGCTTTGGTTGAAGCTTTGTTGATTCATTTGCTGTTGATTCTGTTGGTTTTGTTGATTCTGCTGATTCATTTGATTCGCTTGCTGCTGAGATTGTTGGATCAGCTGCTGCATTTGGCTCAGCATTTGGAACGATTGAACGGTTTGGTTCGCTTGGTTCAACGTTTGGTTGGCTTGCTGAATGGATTGTTGAAGCTGTTGAATGGCTTGCTTTTGCTGGCTTTGCACTTGTTGGTTGAATTGGTTCATTTGGTTGACAAGCTGACCAATCTGCTGCTGATTTTGATTGGAGCTCGTCGAAGCAGAGCTTTGGGAAGAAGGGTTTTGAACTTGGGTTAAAATCTTTTGGATCTGGTTAAGCTGGTTTTCCAATGGGGTCAACTCACTAGCCACTTCAGCCTTCACCTTATCCGCGATTTGTTCTTGAGTTACGGCTTCTTTTTTAGTAGTCATTCGAAACCAGGCCTCCTTAGGAATAAGTGTTGTTCAAAGAACACAACCGTATTGTGCCTTTGTCCGGAACTCCCTATCCCCACGGGAGGTTTTGTTTATAATGGGAAACATCGCACCGCAAATCAAAAGGGCCTGTCCGAGGGTCTAAGCAGACCTTTCGGGCAGCGCCCTTTGCGAGTTTCTTAATCTGTATCGTTCGACCACTTCAGCACATCGAACAACTTGAATACCAAGCTGAGCAAAATCGCCACGACCGTGGCAAGGGCCATGCCCTTCAGCTCGAGATGCCCCCACTTGAACGCAGCCCCGCTTAGACCGACGACCAGCACGACCGTAGTCAGGATCAAGTTCGCAGGCTTGGAGTAGTCCACCTTCGTCTCGACCAGCATGCGGATGCCGGATGCGGCAATGACGCCGAACAGCAGCAGCGAAACGCCACCCATCACCGGGACGGGAATGGTTTGGATCAGCGCAGACAGCTTGCCGACGAAGGAAAGGACGATGGCCATGACCGCCGCCAGACCGACGATCCAGACGGAATAAACGCGGCTGATCGCCATGACGCCGATATTCTCCCCATACGTCGTATTGGGGGTAGAGCCTACCGCCGCGGAGATCACGGTGGAGACGCCGTTGCCGAGCAAAGACCGGCTGAGTCCCGGGTCCTTGGACAGATCTTTGCCGACAATGTTGCCGGTCACAATCAGGTGGCCGATATGCTCGGCGATGACCACCAGCGCGGCAGGGGCGATAATGGCGATGCTTGTCCAATCCCATGCCGGCGTATAGAAGGTAGGCAGCGTCAGCCAGTTGGCTGCGCCGATCGCCTCTTGTACATGCACAAGCCCGAGCACGCTGGACAGCACATAGCCGACGACGATGGCAATCAGGATCGGAATGATTTTGAAAATTCCGCGGAACAGCACCGATCCGAGCACGCCGACCAGCATTGTGACCACGGAGACCGTAATGGTCGTGGTATCCGGGGACCAACCGGCGGGCGCTCCGTCCGGAGCGATGAAGCCGGCCATCTTGGCGGCCGTCGGAACGAGCTCGAGCCCGATCACCGCGACGATCGCCCCCATGGAAGCCGGAGGAAATACGACGTCGATCCACGCGGTTCCCGCATAGCGGATCAGCAGAGCGACGACGGTGAAGATGACGCCGACTACCAGGAAACCGCCGAGCGCGGCGTTATACCCTTTTTCCGCCAGGACGACGAACACAGGCGAAAGAAAGGCGAAGCTGGAGCCGAGGTAAGCGGGAATTTTCCCCTTCGTAATGAAAAGGTACAGCAAGGTCCCGATGCCGTTCATCAACAGGATCGTGGCCGGGTCGACCTTGAACAGGATGGGCACAAGCACCGTGGATCCGAACATGGCGAACAGATGCTGCAAGCCCAGCGGCAAGCTCTTCCAGAAGGGCGGTCTCTCATGAACTTGGATGATTCGCGACATTGAAGTTCCCCTTTTGCTCGTTTGAATTATTGTTATCTACCGTATTATAGTGCATGCAAAGAGGCATGAAAAGACGAATTTGCACAATAGCGGCGTTGAGGAGAGACAGGCATATTGACCGGATGGTCAGCATATAATACAATGTTACTAACCAATTGGTCAGCAACATGGAAAGGAAGTGAAGCATCTGCCTTTACAGCTGTACGAACGGGAAAAAATCCTCGAGGCCTGTTTGTCTGTTTTTGCGCGCTATGGGTTCAAAAACACTTCGACGGAGATGCTGGCGGAGGCGGCCGGCATTTCCAAGGCGTTGATCTTTCATCATTTCACCAGCAAAAAGAAGCTGTATCTCGGCTTGCTGGAGCATTGCTTTGAGAAGGTTAGGACGGCGATGCGATTTGACGCGGTTTCGGAGCATAACGATTTTTTTGAAGCGATCGATAGATTTGGCCGCATCAAGCTTGACTACTTTCGCAAGCATCCCGATGAATTGAAGCTAGTATACGAAGCTTTTTATTCGCCGCCCGATGAATTGAGACAGGAGATCGAGGAAAAGTACGGCCAAGCGATTGCCGAGAGGAATCGAGTGTTGGAGCAGTTATTTGAAGCCGTTCCCCTTCGGAACGGGGTAGACCGGAAGCAGGCGTTCGAGCTGATTATGATCACATCGAAGCATTTCGAAAATAAGTTCTCAGCGGCGTTCACGGGTATCGGTGTGATGGATGACGAGGCTGCTGACCGTCTGTTCGATGAGATGAACCGGTTTTTCAGCATGATCCGGCATGGAATTGCAGAGTAAAGGAAAGGGGTAAGTGATATGGAAAAAATCACTGGCGGCGATTTTGCCTCACCTGAGACGATGCGTGATTTCATTGCGTTTTATAAGCGGCTTGCCGGGCAGCAAGAACCTCTCTACCGTCTTGATGACTTTTTTGGGAGGGGAGCGGCATGGGTCGCTTTCCGTCATGACGATGTCGTTGCGATCCTGAAGGACCCTCGTTTTGTCAAAGATATCCGGAAGCTTTCTCCACCGCAGGATCAACGGGAATCCGTTCATGAGAACGCGTCCGTGAACAAATTCGTGGAATGGACGAAGCAGATGCCGAATATGCTGACGGTCGATCCGCCGGATCATACCCGTTTGCGCAGGCTGGCCTCCAAAGCCTTCACGCCTCATACGATCGAGGGCCTGCGTCCCCGTATTCAGCAGATCGCCGACGAGTTGCTGGATGCCGTGCAGGAGCGGGGAAGGATGGATTTGATTACGGATTTTGCCTATCCGCTCCCTATGACGGTTATTTCCGAGATGCTGGGAATTCCTGCTTCCGATCGGAACCAATTCCGCGAATGGACCCGCGAGCTCTTGAGCGCTTCCTTGGACCCGAATCAAGCGGATGACGTCGGTGCAGTTCTCGATAAGTTTGTTGAATATATCAAAGCGTTGCTGGCCGACAAGCGGGCACATCCCGGCGATGACATAACGAGCGGCCTGGTTCAAGCTTACGATGAAGGAGATCAATTAAGCGAGAACGAGCTTATTTCGACGATTTGGCTGCTCATTGTCGCCGGGCACGAAACGACGGTCAACCTGATCGGCAACGGCATCTTGGCTCTGCTGCAGCATCCCGAACAAATGCGCATGCTCCGCAGCGATCCGTCCCTGCTCCCCTCCGCCGTCGAGGAGCTTCTGCGCTATGCGGGACCCGTCATCATCGGCAGCCGTCTTGCCGCTGAGGATCTCACGCTGCACGGCAAGGAAATCCGCGAAGGAGAGATGGTTCTGGTCTCACTGGCGGGCGCCAATCTTGATCCGCATCGGTTCTCCAATCCCGAGGCATTGGATATCACGCGGGAAGAGAACGAGCATCTTGCCTTCGGCAAGGGCATCCATCTCTGCTTGGGAGCACCGCTGGCACGACTGGAGGGCCAGATCGCTTTCGGCACGCTCCTGCAGCGGCTGCCCCATCTGCGCTTGGCGGTCGCGCCGGAGCAATTGACGTATAACCGCAGCACATTGCGGTCTCTTACGAGCCTGCCGGTGCTGTTCTAGGCTATGAGGCGGGTATGTTGCCCGTCTGAAGTGGGGATGCCCCTAAATTTCATTCGGCAGGCCTATTGCCGCAAGCCTTCCCAACCGCTAACCTGTATTTAGGTTCTGCAAATTATGGAAGGGGGCATCTAATCCATTGTTAGAGGTGAGAAAAAACAAATCATCAATTTTGGTCATAAGCTTGGTCATGCTGGCAGCCGCGCTGCTGCTCTTTACACCGTTAGTTGAGGGGGCAGAGAGCAAGCGTATTGAGGTATATACGGATAAACAGCCGGTCAAGTTTTCCATCGACCCGCTGCTTGAGAACGGTATGACTTTGGTGCAGCTTCGTCCGCTGTTCGAGTCGCTTGGCATTGAGATTTCCTGGAATGCGGATACTCAAACGGTAAGCGGCAAGAAAGAGGGGCAGACGTTTTCGTTAACGCTCAACAGCCAGACAGCCCAAGTCAATGGCGAAACGGTGACGTTAACTAGTCCGGGAAGGTTGGTTGACGGGCATACGTTGGTTCCGCTGCGCTTTGTCGGGGAAGCGACAGGGGCAGTCGTCGGCTGGAACAGTGAGCAGCAGACGATCAGCATTTATAGCGAAGAGTTCACCAAGCTTTCCGGGCTTTCCAAGGCTGCGGCGCAAGATGAAGCGAATAAAGGCGTTCCGGCGGTTGCCCAAGGTGCGCTTAGAGGTTTTTATGCAAATTGGCAGATGGATTTGTCGGGGATTAGACAATGCTCCTCGCTGTGCTGGGATTATTATTATTTTATCAACGATAATCAGGTGGCAACCGGCCTTCCTGATGGCGGACTCGATGCGCTTGATTGTACCAAAGATAAATGCCTGACCTATGAAATCAAAGGAAACCAGCTTGTCCTAAGCAATGGCAAAACGTATTCTTTCAAGGTCAACTCCGACACGGAACTGGAAATTAGCGGAGACAAATATACCAAATATTTGCCGGCCAGCCGGATGAAGCTTGAAGGCAAATATGTATCTACCAGCTATTCGGCCAGCCCGGTCGGTAGTGGATTGGCAAGCTCCCTGACGTATACTTTCAAGAAAGACGGTACTTTTTTCGATAACAAATTCACAGGTTATACGACCGACGGTTCGGCTAGCGGCGATAATTCCGGTGTTTCGACAACCACCCGTTCGGAGTCGAAAGCATCGGGAACCTATACGATCGTCAATTATACCCTGCTGCTCAAGTATCATGATGGAACAACCAAGCAGTATATGTTTTTCTTGCCCGAACAGCCAAGCGATAAAATGCTGCGCATCGGGGGCCGTGATTTCCTAATTGAAAAAGCGGATGGAACGGATGGCAGCTCCGGATCACAGGTAAAAGAACAGCAACCTTATCAGGATGTTCTGACGACAGAAAAAATAGCCCAAAAGCAATTGCTCTTCACCTGGCAGCCCAAGAAAAACAAGCAGCTGGAAAACATAAAAATTACACTGGAAGGGTATCAATGGGCCAAGCTGACTATCGACCCAGCGCATAGCAATTCTTTCAAAGGGTTTGGCGATAAAGGGATCGTCGCCTTGACAGCCAAATACCGTATTGATAATGAGTCGGCACAAACCATTAATGTCAACAGTTTGCAAGAGACGCTTGAACTGCCTGGTTCTGCCGCCAGTGTAAAGGCTGCAAGCGGGCTTACACCCAAAGTGAAGGATGAGTTGAAAACGGGTGAAAGCGTGGAGAAGATGGTAGTCTTTTTGCTGCCTTCGGATCATTTTGAAAGCAATAAAGATTTCGAACTTGGATTCGGCCCGCTGAACAATGTCGAGGGTAAGGATGTGTTTCAAGGCAAATGGCTCGAATTTAATATTTGGAAAGATTCGTAACGTTATACAAGGCCGGGATCTCTCATTCAAGGGATTCCCGGCCTTTATTGTGTACTTAACTGGCTTGAAGCTGGCGCCACATCGTCACCATATCGATCCAACCGCGGTGCTCGGCAATTTTGCCGTCGACGACGCGATATTGGCGGTACAGCGTGACATCAATGGAGTTGCCCGTAGGGGCAGTTCCGAAAAACGTCCCGGTATGTGTGCCTTTCACGGTCATTCGGACAAGGACCTTCTCCCCTTGGGCGATCATCTCTTCCACGGTATAGCGCTTATCGGGAAAGGCCTCCAATATTTTGCCGGCAAATTGCTTCAGCCCTTCTTTGGATTCATAAGCGAGCTCTTGATAATCGTCCGATAAAAAGCGGTCCGTACAGTCCAGATCGCTTTCATTCCAGAACGCCTCGATAAACGCCGTAACGGTTTCGATATTTTTCTGCTCCATCGTTTGCATCATCCAACATCTCCTTCCTTTCGTTTTAATTGGCTTGAAGCTGGGGCAACAGCGTTCCGGTATCGAACCACCCGCAGTGTTCGGCAATCCGGCCGTCGACGACGCGAAATTCACGGAACTGCGTAATTTTCACCGATTTACCCGTAGGCGCTTTGCCGGCAAACGCGCCTTGATGCGTGCCTGTGATTATAATTCTGGCCGTGACCTTCTCGCCTTGAGCTAAAATTTCGTCCACCGCATAGTGCCGATCCGTAAAGGCCTCGCCGAGCTGTTCCGCAAAAAATTGCTCCGTGCGATCCAGTTCGCTTCGATTCTCAGCAGCTTCGATAAACGCGGTGACGATTTCGACATTTTTCTGTTCCACCGTTTTCATGGCAATGCATCTCCTTTGTTGTTCGATTATATGGCCGCTTCGACTCCGGCCGCGAGCTTCCGGGTGAGGTCTACGAACTTCCCGACCGCACTTTCGACCCTTCCCCGCATTCCCTCGTCTGACGGATGACCGTCCGAATCAAAGCTATGGAGTCCGGCTCCGATGGAAATCCACTCCGGACTGTTAACACCGTGCAGATTGCGTACAATACTCTGGAGATGCAGCAGCGAGCTGACCCCCATCGGACCGCCGGCGGAGCTTACGGAAAGCACCGGCTTTCCGGCAACCAGACCGGCATGCACGTAGTCCAGGGTGTTTTTCAACACTCCCGATATGGAGCCGTGGTATTCCGGGGTCGCGAGGATGAGGCCCTCGGCATTGGCGACCGCTTCTGCCAAACGCTGGACATTTGGATGAAGCGCTTGGGCGTCGGGGGAATACAGCGGCAAGGGCAGCTCCCGGAGATCAACAAACGTGACCGATATATTCTGGACTTTCAACAGACTTTCGATGGACCGAAGAAGGGACGTGCTTGCAGCGCCTTCGCGGTTACTGCCGGCAATTAGGGTAATTTTCATATAAAACATCACCTTTCACTCTGATTTGATGGTTGCAAACCGATTGGTTTGTGATAACATGTGACTATATTGTCACCCTTATAATATGTGACCATAAGGTAACATGTCAAGGGGCAAAACATAAAATCCTGCAGCATGCTGTCTCAGAAGGAGGTGTTCTTATTGGAAAATGAAATCTTCAAGGCATTGGCCGATCCCAGCCGGCGCACGCTCCTGGATCTGCTTCACGCCTCCGACGGGCGAACGCTGAACGATCTCTGCACCCCTCTGCAAATGTCGAGATTCGGCGTCATGAAGCATCTGAATATTCTGGAAGAAGCCGGTCTCATTACGACCCGCAAAGTCGGCCGGGAAAAGCTGCATTATTTGAATGCCGTGCCGATCCGGCAAATCTACGACCGATGGGTCAGCAAATACGCGGAACCTTGGGCCATTGAACTAACATCCCTTAAAAACGAACTGGAGCGTGAAACGACTATGGAGAACAAACCCCGGCATGTCAACCGGATTGCCATTAAAGCGACGCCCGAACAAATCTGGCAAGCCCTCACCGATCCGGCCAAAACCTCAAAGTTTTGGTTCAATTGCTCTATCCGATCCGATTGGGAGGTCGGCTCGCCTTTCGAGCTGTGGAACCCGGCAGGAAAGAAGCAAGTCGAAGGAACCATTCTTGCCTTGGACCCTCCGCACAGGCTGACGGTGAGCTGGAAGTTTCTTTCGTTTCCCCATACGGCCGGCGATTCCCCGTCACGCATGACATGGGAAATCGATCCGCATGCCGAGCTGCAGGGGGTGACTCTCGTTACGGTCGTGCATGATGAATTCGAGCAGGCTTTAAATACCGCCGCCATTCTTGAAAACGGCGTGCCGATTGTGCTTTCGGGCATGAAGACATTCCTTGAAACCGGGGCAACCCTAGCCGGGGATTAAAAGACACCGACGGTGTCTTGAGCTTGTTGAGAAAGTGGTCAATTGAGGTAATAGAGGTGTACGAGGGGGTGGGGTATCTACTTCCGGTCGCTGTTGTCAGCGGGAAATTTTGATTGAAGCCGCTTAGTAGCGGATATTTCCCGCAGACAAAGGCGAACGCTATCGCTCCTCCAGTAGATACCCCACCTCCGTTTGTTACTCTATTTCAGTCAAAAACCTCTTTCTCAACACTCTAAAGACACCGACGGTGTCTTTTTTGAATTAATGAACGAGCGCGTGCGCGGAAGCCCGGATATGCTCCGCATATTTGCCGGCCTCTTCTGCCAGGTAGGCGTCCGTGCCTTCATTCGCATTATAAGTGACGAAAGCGGGGAGATAGGTACCGTTGCATCGGGTGAGGGTGCTTTGGATCGGTCTTAATAATTCGCTGATCGTGAACCAGTTGCGGCCTCCCGCGCGGTATTCCTTTTCCGTACCGCCTGCGGTCGTTGCGACCATGAACTCTTTGCCTTTCAAATGGTCGCCTCCGGGCCCAAAAGCCCAGCCGAACGTTAACACATCGTCGAACCATTTTTTCAAAAGCGGCGGGCAGCTGTACCAATAAAAGGGGAACTGAAACACAACCCGGTCATACTGAAGCAACAGGCTTTGCTCGCGCTCCACATCGATCTGCCAGTTCGGGTACTCCTGATACAGATCGCGGATATCGATGTCGGCATGCTTTTTCAGTTCAAGCGTCAATGCGCGGTTGGCACGGGATTGATTCAGATTGGGGTGGGCAACAATAACCATGATTTTCATAACGGTCATCCTTCCTCGGTTTGATTAATGCATCGCGAATTACCTCCTCATTATTGGGGAGAATTTCATTTTTGCAAAGTACGCTTTTTTTTCGTACTAGGTCCTGTAAATCGTACCATAGACGCCGCCTGGGCCCCGGAAGCAGCGGCTGCACACAAAAAAAAGAAGGAATAAAAATCACACGGATTTTTACTCCTTCTTAAATTCAATTAATGCTGATTCTTCACGACTTCTTGCCCGCGGACATTCCATGTCAGGGCAAAGATAACGGCTGCAATCGCGCAAGAAGCGGCCAACAGAATAAACCCTGCATCCCACCCGGAGGCACTGACGATAACCCCCATTAAAGCGTTCGCCGTTACCGTACCTCCCAGGTAACCGAACAAACCGGTAAGTCCCGCTGCCGTCCCGGCGGCTTTCTTCGGAACGAAGTCCAGCGCCTGCAGACCGACCAACATTACCGGACCGTAGATCAGGAAGCCGATCGCGATTAAGCATAGCATGTCGACCGTCGGATTGCCGGGCGGGTTAAACCAGTACACCAGAACCGCAATCAATACGCCGATCATAAATACGACGCCAGCCGGTCCGCGGCGGCCTTTGAACATTTTATCCGAGATCCAGCCGCAGAGCAGCGTACCCGGGATTCCTGCCCATTCGTATAAGAAGTAAGCCCAGCTGGACTTGTTCATGTTGAAGCCTTTTTCTTCGCTCAGATACGTCGGAGCCCAGTCCAATACGCCGTACCGGACGAAATAAACGAAGATGTTCGCAAACGCAATCGCCCAAACCCACTTATTGTTCAACACATACTTGAAAAGAATTTCTTTTGTCGATAGCTCGGTTTCGAACGTTTTCTTCGTCGCGCTCGGATAATCGTTGCGATATTCCTCGATCGACGGCAAGCCGACTGATTGCGGCGTATCGCGGATTAAGAAGTAAGAGACAATTGCGAAAACAATCGCAACCACAGCCGGTAAAATAAAGACGCCCTCATACCCCGATTTGGAGAATCCGGACATTCCTGCGAAAATCGCAACCCCTGCCACCGCAAGCGGCGCCATGACGCCTCCGCCAACGTTGTGGGCCACGTTCCAAATGGCGGTTTTATTCCCGCGTTCATTCAAGCTGAACCAGTGAACGAGGACGCGTCCGGACGGCGGCCATCCCATCCCTTGGAACCATCCGTTCAGGAACAGCATAATAAACATGATGGTAACGGACGAGGTGAAGAAAGGAGAAGCCCCCATCAGCAAACTAATGATGGCCGAAAGGATTAAGCCGGCGGGTAAAAAGATTCTGGCATTGCTTCGGTCGGAAATGGTGGCCATCACAAATTTACTGATCCCGTAAGAAATCGAAATGGCCGATAACGCAAAGCCGAGCTCCGCCTTGGAGAATCCCTGCGCGGTTAAGTAGGGCATCGCCAGCGAGAAGTTTTTGCGAAGCAAATAGTACGCTGCGTACCCAATGAAGATGCCAAGAAACACTTGAAGTCTGAGCTTCTTATACTCAGAATCGATTTTATTGTCTGGCAATCTGTCGATAGGCGGAGCAGGTTTGAAGAAGTTAAGCATCGTTGTCCTCCTTGATGTAAGTAATAACAACAGAAACCATGAAAAAAACCCATACTTTAATAACACTTTCTTCAACGAAAGTGCCACAAAGTATGAGTCTCAGTGTCTCCATCATAGTTTTTACTTGTTATAGACTGTATTTTAGTATTCGATGTAAACGTTGTCAATAAATTTTTTTTATGAGATGTCCTTGAGAGGGAAAAGCAGTGGAGCGATTTGGAAGAAATTAGGCCCGCTTAGCCGACTAGAGCTGATGCGGGCTTTTTGATTCTAAGGCCGGTTAATGGGTTTCCACAGGCAATGTAAACTGGAGCTCGGGGATGTACTCTTTGGTGATATTTGTATCTTTCCCTCTTCCGACAACATCTGCAGGAGGCGTTCAAATTGTAAATCAATTTTATCGCATCATTTTCTAATGGGCTTCGTCCGAAGGTTTGCAAATAGGAGCAGACTATGACAGTATAAGTCTAATACGAACGAATGGAGCTATAGAAATTATGTCTAATTTGCCAAATTGCCCGAAATGTAATTCAGCGTACACTTACGAGGACGGAAGCCTTCTGATTTGCCCGGAATGTGCCCATGAGTGGACGTTAGAAGCAGAAACGGAAAATCGCGAAGACCACAAGATTGTCAAAGACGCAAACGGTAATATTCTAAATGATGGCGATACGGTAACGGTCATCAAGGACCTGAAAGTAAAAGGAAGCTCATCGGTCTTGAAAATGGGAACAAAAGTTAAAAATATCCGTTTGGTTGACGGTGATCACGATATTGATTGCAAAATCGATGGTTTTGGAGCGATGAAATTAAAATCCGAATTTGTGAAAAAGATCTAGTTTTTTCGCAGTTAAGAAGAAGATTGCCCCTGCTGGCCGGCTTGGCCAGACGGCTGGCGATCTTTTTTTACGTTACGGCCGCTCGCGGGGAAGAGCGGGAAATAGCGAGGCCCATGGTATGCGTTTCGCTGTACCTTACTTGGACTGCCGCGCATAAACTGTAAAACCGCGATTATTTTCGACACTTTGGCAAGGGAAGGACAGCTGATCCCCATGGTAACCATAGTTGATGCCAAGACGGAAGATCAGGCGTTTCTGTATGAACTGTACCGTAGTACGCGAATCGAAGAAGTATCCGCCTGGGGCTGGGAGGAAGGGGAACTCGACGCGTTTCTGCGCATGCAGTTCGACCTTCGGCAGCGATCTTATGCACTGCAATACCCTTTGGCCCAACATGGAATTCTTTTACACAACGGCGTAAAGGTAGGAGGGATCATCCTGCAGGAGTCGCCTCAAGACATTCGTTTGATCGATTTGTCCCTTGTGCCGGAATACAGGAATGGCGGGATCGGAACGGCTCTCTTGAAGGGGCTGCAGGATAAAGCCGCAGCACATAGGAAATCCATCAGGCTCCATGTCATCCGTTCCAATCCGGTCGTATCTTTATACGAGCGTCTGGGCTTTCGTGTGGCGGAGGGAGGCGAACTTTACGCAGCCATGGAGTGGAGCGGGAATTGATGAAAAATAGGGGGAATTCAAGTGGCAGAACCATTTCTGGGCGAAATCCGGTTGTTTGCATTTACCTTTGCACCGGAAGGATGGGCGTTTTGTGACGGTCAATTGCTGCCTATCAGTCAAAATCAAGCCTTATTTTCCCTGTTGGGAACAACGTACGGCGGGAATGGGAGCACCACCTTTGCCCTTCCCGACTTGCGAGGCAGAGTGGCGATCCATCGGTCGGCCGATTTCACGCAGGGCCAGACTGGAGGCGAGGTATCGCATACCCTGACGATTTCCGAATTGCCGAGCCATACGCATCAAGCGATAGGGAGCTCGGATGCCGCCAACAGCGTTCTTCCTGTCAATAGCACGTGGGCGCTCGCCGATAGTCTGACGTATAACCAATCCGGGAACTCGCAGTTGAGCCCGGCCGCCATCAGTTCTGTCGGCGGCAATCAGCCGCACAATAATATGCAGCCTTTTCTTGTGCTGAATTACTGCATTGCTTTGAGAGGGATATTCCCGCCCCGTCCTTGAATCTGGAATCTGTGTTAAATAGGCTCCTTTATAGTCAGTAGACCACTTCTTGTCTGCTTGTGGCGCATACACTGGTCAAATAGCGGGAGGAGGGATGGTCATGTCGGGATGTAAACGTAAATTCGTGGATCGAAAAAAGGGCGTGCATCGAAGAAAGGTCGTGCGTCGAGGGAGATTTCTGGGCAAAGCGAAGAAAAAAAGGCCGAAATGCAAAAGATTCAAATTCAAAGTGATCCGGCAGCGATGCTTCTTGGTACGACGGGGTTTGCGAGGACCGAGAGGCTTCAAAGGTGAGCAAGGGCTTCAAGGTCTACAAGGAGCGCAGGGACCACAGGGGCCGCAAGGAATACAAGGAGCACAAGGTGCGCAAGGAGTACAGGGAGCGCAAGGAGCGCAAGGAGTACAGGGAATGCAAGGTCCGGTTGGCCCGCAGGGAGCCGATGGTGCGCTTGGCATTTATGGGGATGGCTCAGCGGGCGAGCTCATTGTCGTTAGCGGACAGGTGCTGGATCTGAGCACCCCCGAAGGTCTTGCCGGATTGCCTGCCGGGCTGAACCTGCAATTCTCCAGAATCGAAATTGCAGGCTCGCTCATTGTTCCAAGCGGCATCGTGCTGCAATCCACGGGCGATATTACCATCACAGGGATCGTAAACGTCCTGACAGGCTCCGCAGACTCGGGCAACGGCTCCCCGAATCCCGGCGTATCGGTTGCAGAGGCAGGGCCGTATAACGGGGGAATCGGACTCCATACGCTCCAGGCTTCGCAGGTGATTCCGAAGGCTGCGGCCGGAGGTGCGGGAAGCCGGGTGCTGCTGGGCGGCGGTGGCGAGGGTGGCGGCGGTCTGGTCCTGCTCGCCAAGGGGCAGGTTCTTATCGCAGGCGGGGCTGTAGTGGCCGCAAACGGCAGTAACGGCACGAACCCTCAGATTGCCGGAAAAGGCATTGTCGGAAGCGGTGGAGGCGCAGGCGGGGTCATTGTCATCGCTGCCAAAGGCGGGTTGACTATTGCCGGGACGGTCACTGCAAACGGCGGCAACGGAGCGGACGGCTGGGATGGAAACGGCGGGGATGGCGAAGGAGGCGGCGGAGGCGGCAGCGGCGGGATTATCCACCTGATCTCGTCAAGCTCACCCAATATTACGGGAACACTGCAGCTCAATGGTGGTACGGGTGGAGTTAACGCGCCCGGAGTTACCGGTATCCTTACCGTTGGCGGAGGCGGAGGGGCTTGCGGCGGCAACGGCGGCAATGGCGGAGGAACCCCCGTTACCGGGCAGCCCGTGGTTGCGTCTCAACCGGGGCAGGCCGGTGAACTGCTGCAAACGATAACGCCCGAGCCTGAAAATCTATTTATTATCCTATGATATAAAATATTAAGAAAATCTTTATCTTTACCTTACTTCTTTTTAAACGTTATTCTTTATCCTTACAGAATGAAAGCGTAAGGAGGAAACGGAGATGAAGAAGTGGGTTTTTTTGCTTGTCATGCTTTTGCCGCTGGGGTGTGAAGCCATTCAACAGGGGCCGCAAGCCGCAAACGTAGAATACAGCAAGGCGGGCGACCAAGCCCGGGAGGCGGCTCCCCAAAAGAAGGCTCCAACGAAGACTCAAACAAAGGCTCAAACGATAAAAGTAACCAAAAGCCAGATTTACCAAGGGAATCTGCTGCTGGTTAACAAGCAGTATCCGGTGCACGAAGAGGGCGTTACGGCCGATGTGGTCAACCTGTTTCGGGATAAGGAGCTGTCCCAGGGATACGTGGTGCTCGATAAGACGATCCGGCTGTCGCAAGGCGTGGCGCAAAAATTTCAAACGATGGTCAATGCCGCCGCCAAAGAAGGGGTGAGCAGTTTTATGATCAGCAGCGGCTACCGGGACAACAAAGAACAAAGCCAGCTGTATAAAAGTATGGGCGCCGATTATGCGCTGCCTGCGGGCTACAGTGAGCATAACTTAGGCTTATCCCTTGATATCGGATCGACGCAAACGGAGATGAACCGCGCCCCGGAAGGAAAATGGCTGCAAAAAAACGCCTGGGCTTACGGATTTATTTTGCGCTATCCCAAGGACAAGACGGAGATCACGGGCATTAAATACGAGCCGTGGCATTTTCGTTATGTCGGCTTGCCGCATAGTGCGATCATGCAGGAGAAAAACTTTACATTGGAGCAATATTTGGATTACCTGAAGGAACAAGAGACGGTTTCGACGACGGTAGAGGGCAAATCCTATGAAGTCTCGTATTATCCCGTTTCCGGCAATGCGTCTATCCCGGTGCCGGCCGGTCGCCGCTATGAACTATCGGGAAACAATATAGACGGCGTCATTGTGACCCTGCTTCCTTGATCGGATGCAATTAGGATTTTCAAGATGCCGCGTCAATGGCCCCGGAAGTTCTGGTACAATGGAATCGTTAACTCTATGCAGAGGGTGAATGCCATGAAGCGTATCACGATTTTGATCGCGGACGACGAGACGGCGATTGCCGATTTGATCGGCCTGCATTTGGCCAAAGAAGGCTACCAAGTGATTAAAGCAGCGGATGGGCAGGAGGCCATTCAGGCCGTTCAGACGCATTCGATCAATCTGGCGATTTTGGATATTATGATGCCCAAAATGGACGGTTACGAAGTGACCCGGCAAATCCGGGAAACGAATCATATGCCGATCATTTTCCTGAGCGCGAAAACGTCCGACATGGATAAAATCGCAGGCTTGGTGAGGGGAGCGGACGATTATATGACCAAGCCGTTTAACCCGATGGAGCTGATCGCCCGCGTGAACGCCCAGCTGCGGCGTTCCAGACTGCTCAGCCAATCGTCGGCGGAGAACAAGCCCGTGCTGGAGACGGGAGGCTTGGCCATTTATCCCGATCAGCGCACGGTTACCTTATATGGCGAACCGGTCGAGCTGACGCCGAAAGAATTCGATATCCTGTATCTGCTGGCCAGCTATCCGAAGAAAGTGTTCAGTGCGGAAAATATTTTTCAGCAGGTGTGGGGCGAAGACTACTATGAAGGCGGCAATACGGTGATGGTTCATATCCGGAAACTGAGGAAAAAATTACAAGAGGATGAACGTAAACATAAGCTGATCAAAACGGTATGGGGGGTGGGATATACATTCAATGGCTAGCATGGTGCGCACCTTCCGGTCCAAAATGATCATGCTGCTCGGTTTAAGCATGCTGTTCGCGGGTACCATTACGTATTTGCTCTATAAACTCCTACAGTTTTATTACCGAACATTCGTGAAGTTTGAGGATCCGCTGGCTTACGTGCGCATGTTCATCAACATTGTCGGAGATATTAACTTCTTTTTGCTGTTCTTCATCCCGCTGGCGACGTTGTTTTTCTTTGTCCTCACCAAGCCCTACGCCACTTATTTCAATGAAATTTCCAAGGGCATTCATCATCTGGCCAATGGCGATTTTAAGCAGCGCGTGCATATTTCCTCCCGCGACGAGTTCGAGGACATTGCGACGGATATTAATCTGGCGGGCGAAAAGCTGCAGCAGGCCGTCGAAAGAGGGGACTTTGCGGAGAGCAGCAAGGATCAGCTGGTCCTGAACTTGGCCCATGATTTGCGCACGCCGCTGACTTCGGTGATCGGCTATTTGGATTTTATTCTGAAGGACGAGCAGTTGACCAAGGAGCAGGTCAGACAGTATGCGGATATTGCTTTTCAAAAATCGCAGCGTCTGGAGAAGCTTGTCGACGAGCTGTTCGAGATTACGAGAATGAACTACGGCATGCTTGCCTTCGAGAAACAAACCATCGATCTCAGCGAGCTGCTGGTTCAGTTGAACGAGGAGCTGTATCCCGCCTTTGAGAAGCATCAATTGACGGCCCGGCTGCAGGTGGCTCCCGGTTTGTCGGTATCGGGCGACGGAGATCTGCTGGCGCGCGTCTTCGAGAATCTGCTGACCAATGCCATCCGTTACGGAAAAGACGGCAGGTTTGTGGACTTGAACGCTTATTCCGAAGCGGGAGCGGTCGTGGTCCAAGTGATCAATTACGGAGTCCCGATTACCCCAGACGAGCTGCCGCACATCTTCGATATGTTTTATACCGGCGACAAGGCGCGCACGTATCAAGAGGGAAGCACGGGTCTTGGCCTATATATTACGAAGAACATTGTAATCCAGCACGATGGAACGGTAACCGCCCATAGCAGCACGAACCGCACCATCTTTGAAGTGCGTCTGCCGCAAACAAATTAAGAAAAATTTTAAGATTACCCTACTTCTTTTTAAACAGTATTTCCTATCCTAGTGAATGAAGGACAGGACAGCGCTGGGGATGAAGAAGCAGGGTTTTTTTGTTATCACGAACAGAAAGCAGGAATGATCCGATGAACAACAGGAAAGCTGTCATGTGGCTTGGCACTGACGGTCAAACGGGGGTGATTGCCGATTCATGCTGAAGCAAGGAATGAAACGATGGACCCGGAGCGATGCGGCGGCGGCCCTGCTGTTTCTCGCACCCAGCGTCGCAGGCTTCGCGCTCTTCTACCTTATTCCGTTCGTTGCGGGGGTGTACGACTCCTTCCTGGATCGCCCGGTCGGGGGCCAGTTTGTAGGACTGGCGAATTACAGCGAGCTGCTTGCGGGCGGTTCGTTTCGGAAAGCGGCGTCCAATACGTTCTATTTTACGGCGGTCAGCGTACCGCTCATCGTGGGGCTGTCTTTGGGGCTGGCGCTGCTGCTGAACCGTAAGATGTACATGCGCAATATGCTGAGAACGGCTTACGTGCTGCCGCTTGTCGTCCCCGTCGCCTCGGTTGTTCTCATCTGGCAGATGCTGTTCGACTGGAACGGTTCGCTGAACGCGTGGCTCGGTTATTTCGGGCTCGAACGTGTGGATTGGATGAAGACGGAGGCGGCCCGGCATGTGGTCATGGTCATTTATTTATGGAAAAACGTCGGCTACAACATGATTTTATTTCTGGCCGGGCTTCAGCAGATTCCGAACGATTATTACGAGACGGCCCGGATGGAAGGCGCCGGACGACTCCGGCAGTTCGGCAGCATTACGCTCGTCTATTTAACGCCGACGATGTTTTTCGTCGTCATCATGTCCATCACGGGCTCGTTTAAAATATTTCGGGAGACGTACTTGATCGCGGGCGATTATCCGCACGACAGCATCTATACGCTGCAGCACTATATGAACAATATGTTCATGACGCTCGAGCTGCAGAAATTGACTGCGGCGGCGACATTGATGGCGGGCTGCATTCTGCTTGTAGTTTTCGCGTTGTTTGCGCTGGAACGCCGTTTCCGGCAGTTTATGGAATAGCGGGAGGAGAGTCGGCTGCAAAGGTCAAGAGCTTGGCAAAAAGGAGCGTTAACGGCCGTCATGGCCGTGATCGCGGCGGTACTGCTAATGCCCATCGTGATTACTTTCACAAATTCGTTGATGACCGAATGGGAAATCGGCAGCAATTACGGACTGATCGGGAAAATGACCGACGCTGCCGCAGGGAACGCGAACCGGTTTGTGAATTTAAAGCTGCTGCCGAATCTGGCGTCGCTGGAGCAGTATGCGAGCGTGCTGGTCCTCGATTCAAGCTTTCTGAGGATGTTCTGGAATTCAGTCTTCCTGGTGGTGCCGATCATTGCGGGACAGACCGTCGTCGGTGCGCTGGCGGCCTATGCCTTCGCCAAGCTGCGTTTTCGGGGCCGGGATGCGCTGTTTCTCGTCTATGTCATGACGATGCTTATGCCGTTCCAAGTGACGCTGGTGCCCAACTATATGATGGCCGATAAGCTGGGGCTGCTGAACAGTCCGTCTGCGATCATATGGCCCGGCGTGTTCGCGGCATTCGGCGTATTCATGCTCAGGCAGTTCGCGCTGCATATTCCGTTTTCCTATATCGAGGCGGCCAAGATGGACGGGGCCGGGCATGTACGGATTTTCAGCGAGATCATTGTCCCGATGCTCAAGCCGGGGCTGGGGGCGCTCGTTGTTCTGCTGTTCGCGGATTATTGGAACATGGTGGAGCAGCCGCTTGTTTTTCTGGACGATTCGCTCAAGCAGCCGCTGTCGGTTTATTTATCGAAAGTGCACGAAGGCGAACGGGGGATTGCTTTCGCCGCGTCCATGCTTTATATGACGCCGATGGTGCTGCTGTTTTTGTATGCGGAAACTTACTTCATCGAAGGCATCGAGCTGTCCGGCATCAAGGGGTAGCTTGTACGGTTAGGAGGCGGGGGACGCGGAAATGGGACCGAACGAAGAGCCCGTAGAACGTAGTCGCAAAAGAAAGCTTCGCGCGGTGTTCGGCAGCTTTATCGCGCTGCTCGTGCTGTTCACCTTATTCGGCAATACGCTGCAGTCGTTGACCTTGCCGAAGGTCAGAACGGAGAAGCCGACGCGCGAGGGCTTTGTCTATACGCTTGAAGGAAGCGGGAACCTGAAGCCGATCGCGGAGGCCAAGCTAACGAATCCCGGCAGCTTGAAGGTCAAAGCGGTTCACGTGAAGGAAGGGGACCGGGTGGCGAAGGGGCAGGCGCTTGTCACCTATGACAGCTCGTCCACTGAGCGGGAACTGCAGGATGAAAAGGCGCATCTGGAAAAGCAACAAATCGAGCTGCAAAATACCCAGGACCGCTTCATCGTATCGGCACAGGAAGCGGACGAGATGAAGAAGCGGAGCGTTAGCCGCGATCTGGAGAAGCAAAAAATCGATCTGGGCATCCAGGAACGCAAAATCAAGCAATTGGAGGACCGTCTGGCCAGCCAAAAAGAAATTCCCGCCCCGTTCGACGGGATGGTTACGAAATTGAATGCCGTCGTGGGCTTGGCTTCCGCGGGAGAGCCAGATGTTGTGATCACGAACGAAAGCCGGGGCTACCGGTTCGAATTTATCGCCGATGCGCCGCTGTTGACCAATCTGGGGATTTCTCTGGAGGACAAGGTGCAGGTCGAAGTTCAGGCCATAGGGGATCAGCAGCCGACCATGCTGGAAGGTGCCATTCTGGAGTTGGCGGATGCCGAGCCGCGCATGGCGGGCTCGTCCGATAAAAAGGCCAATCAGACAGCTACGATCGCCCGGAAAGTGGTGCGCGTGAAGGTGGCGGCCTCCGAACTGAAAGGAGGTGAGCAGGCATGGGTCAAACTCACGAAGCGCTCGCAGCAAGAGGGGCTGTTGATTTCGAACGAGGCCATACATGAGGATCGCGCAGGCAAGTTCATCTATAAAGTGGAAGAACGGAAAGGCGCTTTGGGTGATGTGTTTATTGTGCGCAAGGTCCAAATTCGTGCCACGGAAACGAATGACAAAGTAACGAAGGTTCCGGAGGGCAGCGTGTACGAGGGCGATCTGATCATTCTGGAAAGCAGCGAGCCCTTGCAGGATGGCAATCGGGTGCGTTTGCAGTAGCCGCGCACGAATATAATCATTTGATGGAAGAGAGGAATCTACGATGAAAAAACGATTGGGGCTTGGATTCGCCTGCGTGATTCTTGCCACGACAACCGCATGCGGAAACGGCAATGAGACGACGGCAAGCAAGGAGCAGCCGAAATCGAAAGAGGGAAAGAAGGTCGTGACCTTATCTCTAAGAGAGCCGAACCCGTACTACGAGGCGGCTGCGAAGAAATTCAAGGAGAAGTATCCCGACATCGACGTGCAAATCCAGAGCTTCAAGCAACCGGGCGATGAGCGTGTCGATAACGAGAAATATATAAAAACGACGAACACGGCGCTGCTATCGGGAAAAGGCGCGGATATTATCGACGCGAGCGGCTTGCCCACCGACAAATATGTGAATCAAAAGCTTCTCCTGAACATGAGCGATATGCTGGACCAGGACAAAACGGTGAATAAAAGCAACCTGCAGATGAACGTTTTGGACTCGATGAAATTGAACGGCGGCTTGTATACGATTCCTGCCAGTTTCTTCTTGATGGCACTCGTAGGGGACGGGGACGTTCTGGAGAAGGCGAACGTCAAGGTCGACGACAAAAGCTGGAATTGGAAGCAATTCGAAGAGATAGGCCGAAAGCTGGTGCAGCAGACAGCGAGCGGCAAGGACCGCCGCAATTTCTTGGAGAGTAATCCGCCGGATTACATCCTGCAGGAAAGGGTGACGGACAGCTACGGACAATTGATCGACCGCGCGACCCGGAAAGCCAAATTCGACTCCCCGGCGTTCACGGACATGCTGCGGCAAGTTAAAAAGCTGTATGACGACAAAATCATGATGGCCCAAGCGACGGATAACGAAAAGCCGCTGTTCTACACCGAGCGGATCTTCTCGCCGGCCGATTTTATCAAGGGCCCCTATGCGAAATTCTCCAATCCGAAGCTGCTGCAAAAGCCGCACCCGGAAGGAAAAACCGGCGGAATCAAGATCGTTACCACCTCGGAGCTTGCGATACAAGCCAAATCCGAGGTCAAAGAGGAAGCATGGAAGTTTATGGCCTTCTTGCTATCCGAAGAAGTACAGTCGTCTCCCTACCAGGACAGATTTTCCCTCCTGAAATCGGTGAACGAGAAGAAGCTGGACGAGCTTCAGAAGCAAACGAAAGGCGGAGCGTATAAGCTTGAGGATGGAAAAACGGCGAAGGTGTCGGAGGAGGATTTTGCCCGATTCAAGCAGTTCCTTCATACGGCCGATCGTTATGCTGACGAGGATGTTAAAGTGTTTAACATTATCTATGAAGAGTCCGTAGCGTTCTTCAGCGGCCAGAAGTCCGCGGAGGAAGTCGCGAAGCTGATCCAGAACCGGACGACAACTTACTTGAACGAATAAGGAGTAAGCATGGCAGGAAGAGCCGACGTATGCCGCAACCGTAACGATTGCAGTCGCAGCAGCGGCAAAAAGCCGCTCCGCGTAATATAATGGATCAAGATGCGGAAAAGGAAGGACGGTATCTTTTGAGAAAATATATTATAGCTTCGATCGTCTGCGTATTCGTAGTGATTACCGTTGCGGCTTACGGGGCAAGCTCCTCTCTGGACTTTCTAACGTCTGAGAAATTCGTCATCAACGGGGTAGACAAAAGGTTGTCCGTGATCAACTATAACGGACACGTCTATGTCCCGCTGCGCTCCGTGACGGAACAGATGGCAGCGGACATTGATTACCGAGAGGACAAGCGGACAACGTATATTCAGCAACAAAGCGTCAAATTTGACGAACGGACCTTGGCGCCCGTTCCCTACGTTGCCTATGAGAAGAAAACCGACAGTGGAATCGTCTGGATGCAGGAGATTCCGCTGCTTGATGGCAACGCATGTTGGACGGATTGCTTCAAACCCTACACGAGGCCCAGCCCGGCATCAGAAATTATCAAGCAAGCCGAATACCCTCCGGTGGCCGTGAAGCCGGAATCGGATATTGTCATTACATACCCGAAGGGCATGGAGCCTTTGATGCTGGAGGTTACTATGGTGTCCGAATCGGACGCCGGCAAAAAAGAGGGTAAGGCGGTGCCCTTGGGCGGCAATCGGCTGCACTTACCCAAACAACCCGGGCGCTACCATATCTCAATATACTCCACTTGGGATCAAGGCCAAACGTTATATATTTTTGCAATCGATGTGAAATAGAAGAAGGGTATGCGGGCTTCCGGTCGCTGAAGGCGATCGGAGGCCTTTTTGTTTTTCGCGGCGCGCTCTTCAGAGTGTTCCGAACCTGTATATACAACTATGAAAAATCTTATTGACCGCCTTATTAACATGGAATATAATAGCCGTATCTTGTATATACAGGTTTGAATAATGGTTGAGATTGGTCCGGTTGGATCATAACGCCATAACACCACTACTTGCTATAAAAGGATGATTGTTGTGGAGCTGCGCCATAAGCTTGAAAGCGACTGGTGGAAGAAAAGCGTTGTGTATCAGATTTATCCGAAAAGCTTTATGGACGCCGACGGAGATGGAATCGGAGATCTTCAGGGAATCATTCAAAGGCTGGATTATTTGGCGGATTTGGGGGTAGATGTCTTATGGCTGACGCCGATTTATGAATCGCCGCAAAAAGATAACGGTTACGACATCAGCAACTACTACGCGATCGACGAAAGATACGGCAGCTTGGAGCAATTCGACCTCCTGATCCGGGAAGCGCGCCAACGAAATCTTAAGATCATCATGGATATCGTTGTCAATCATACGTCAACCGAGCATGAATGGTTTAAGCGCTCGCGGCAATCCGTCGATAACGAATATCGGGATTGCTATATTTGGAAAGAGCCCAAGGAAGGCCGGGAGCCAAACAACTGGGAGTCCAAATTCGGCGGCCCCGCATGGAAATATGACGGGAAGACGCAGCAATATTACTTGCATTTATACGATGAAACCCAAGCGGATCTCAATTGGGAGAATCCGGTGGTCAGAAAGAACGTATGCGATATCATGCATTTTTGGCTTGGGCGGGGCGTACAGGGCTTCAGGCTCGACGTCATTAACGTGATTTCCAAAGATCAGGACTTTCCCGATGATGAGATTGGAGACGGGAGAAGGTTTTATACCGACGGCCCCCGGGTTCACGAGTATATGCGGGAGTTGAATCGGGAAGTCTTTTCCAAGTACGATATGATGACCGTCGGCGAGATGTCGTCCACGACGATTGACCATTGTATTTGGTACACCCGTCCCGAGCGGCAGGAATTAAATATGGTATTTAACTTCCACCATCTCAAAGTGGATTATCCCGGGGGCAACAAGTGGGAGCTGGGCGAGTTTGACCTGCCGGGGCTAAAGAAAATTTTGTCCGAATGGCAGGTGGACATGCATCAAGGCGGGGGCTGGAACGCTCTGTTCTGGTGCAACCACGATCAGCCGAGAATTGTCAGCCGCTACGGCTGTGACGGTCTTTACCTTAAGGAATCCGCGAAAATGCTTGCGACCACCATCCACATGATGCAGGGAACGCCTTACATTTATCAGGGGGAAGAGATCGGAATGGCCGATCCCGGCTTCGATCACATTGACGATTACCGGGACGTCGAAACCTTGAACATGTACAGGATGATGAGGGAGCAGGGAAAAAGCGAGCAAGAGGCCATGGAAATTGTCCGCAGAAGATCGCGCGATAATTCGAGAACGCCGATGCAGTGGGATTCGAGCGCGAATGCAGGCTTTACGACCGGCCGTCCGTGGATTCGGGTCGCTCCGGGCAGCAGCCGGATCAACGTGGAGGCTTCGCTACGGGACCCCGATTCGGTATGGTTCCACTATAAGCAGCTGATTTCGTTAAGAAAGCAATTCGATATCATTACGTATGGCAGCTATGAGCCGATCCTGATGGATCATCCGGAAATTTTCGCTTATTTGAGAAAATACAACAATGAAACCTTGCTGGTGATCAGCAACTTTACGGACAAGCAGCCGGCCTTCGAGTGGACGGAAGCTTCGTGGAGCGGGCCATCATGGCGGATCTTGCTATCGAACTACAAGGATTCCAAGGCGCTACCCGGCAATATGCGGCTTAGGCCGTACGAGTCGATAATTTATTATGGTTGGTGATGAATTTGGAAAACAAGTACCTGTCCATTTACCACGATCTGGTCAATAAAATCGAAAACAACGACATCAAGGCCAACGACATGCTGCCTTCCGAAAACGAGCTTGTGTCGGCTTACGAGACCTCTAGAGAGACCGTGAGGAAAGCGCTTAATTTGCTGTCGCAGAACGGCTATATTCAGAAGATCAAAGGAAAAGGCTCCATCGTGCTGGAAACGAAGCGGTTTAATTTCCCGATTTCCGGTCTGGTCAGCTTTAAGGAGCTGGCGCAAAAAATGGGCCGGGAGCCCAAGACCATCGTCGAAGAGCTGACGGTGATCAAGCCGGATCTTTTTCTGACGACCCATCTGGATACCGATGAGGATGACGAGATCTGGAAGGTGATGCGGGTAAGGCAGATCGGCAGCGAGAGAATCATCTTGGATAAAGATTTTTTCAAGAAGAAATACGTCACCGATTTAACCATCAAAATATGCGAGGATTCCATCTATGAGTATATTGAGCATGGGCTGGGATTGAAAATCGGATACGCGAAAAAGGTCATTTCCGTACAAGAAGCTACCGAAGAAGACCGTAACTATTTGGATCTCGGCGCCTACAATATGGTCGTTGTGGTGGAGAATTACGTTTGTCTGAACGATACGACGTTATTCCAATATACGGAGTCCCGACACAGGCCGGATAAATTCAAGTTTGTCGACTTTGCGAGAAGAATACACAACACGTAAAAACGGTGAAGCGGGTGATTCGCACGATGCTGCAATCCTTGAAAAAGTACAGGCTGGAGCTTGTTTTTATTTTGCCTATGACCCTTTATATTTTCGGCTTTACGCTTCTGCCGATCTTCAAGACGATCATGCTGGGCTTTCAGGACAATCTAACGGGAGAATGGACGCTGAAGGTATATGAGTCCGTCTTTCAAAAGCCCGACTTTGTCCGGGCCATTGTCAATACGGTCGGGGTGACGATCATCGGTTTAACCATTCAAATGAGCATAGGCTTGTTAGTAGCCATGGTTCTCAAACAAACGTTCAAGGGCAAGGGGCTTATCCGGTCGCTTGTCCTGATGCCTATGGGCATTCCGACGCTCGTATCGGGAGTCACCTTGCTGTATGTGTTCGGGACGCAAGGCTATTTGAACGAGCTGCTCTACAGGCTTGGGCTCGTCACCGTGCCGGTCAATTGGACGAGCGGAAGCATCCGGAGCTTATTCGTCATCGCTTTTGCCGATACGTGGAAGGTGCTGCCTGTGGTGGTGCTTCTGCTGTTGGCAGGTTTGGAATCGATTTCGAAAGAGGTTTACGAAGCCGGCGGCATGGACGGCGCGACGAAATGGCAAATTTTCAGGCACGTCACGCTGCCGATCTTGAAACCGACCATTACGATGACGGTGCTGCTGCGGGCGATCGATCAATTCCGGATTTTCGAGCTCCCTCAAATTTTAGTTGGGAAAGCGGTTCCATTTCTTGCCACCTATGCCTACGAGGAGTACGCCTACAACAATTTAAGCGCGTCGGGAGCGGCTTCCACGATCCTGCTGATCCTCATCGTCTTGTTCGTCACGGTCTATCTGAAATATGTCGACAAAGGGGAGGGGTTCGGCCATGGCCGCTAAGGGATTGTCCAGAGTGGGGCTGTATCTCGTCGTCCTGTTGATCAGCCTTGTCATGGTTGCGCCCGTGTACATCCTGGTCAAAATATCGTTTAGCAACCCGCAGGAAGTGCTGACCCAGCACCCGACCTTTCTGATCCATGAAGTGACGTTCAAGCATTGGAAGCAGGTTTTTGAGTCCGGCAATTTATGGCCCCCGTTGCAGAAGAGCTTTACCGTCGCCACGTTGACCATGCTCGTTTCGCTTGCGATCGTCGTGCCTGCCTCTTATGCCATTTCCCGCCTGGGCAAGAAGGCGAAGTATGCTTATATGCTGTCGCTTTTTTTCACCAAAATGTTTCCGGTTGTCGGCATTGCGCTCCCCATATCGGTTATTTTCCTGAAATGGGATTTGCTTGATACGAGCTTGGGGCTTGTGCTGGCGCATTTGATCGGGCAGCTTCCGTTTATGGCTTGGATTCTCGTAGCCAATTTCGAGGCCATTCCGGTTGATCTGGAGGAAGCGGCCGCGATCGACGGGGCAACGCGGATGCAGACGCTAATCCAGGTCATCCTGCCTGTGTCCATGCAGGGGATTGCCGTTTCGGCCATGTACGTATGGCTGAACTCGTGGAACGAATTCACTTATGCGCTGTATTTGTCCCTGTCCACCAAGACCATGCCTCTGCAAATTTATTACTACGTCGAGCGGGGCGGTTTTTTCCAGCAGGCAGCTTATGCCACGATTCTGGCGATCCCGGTTATTATCATTACCTTTGTGCTTCAGAGATACTTGAAATCGGATTATCTGGGGGGCGCCGTCAAAGGCTGACGCTTTCCTTGGATAACATAAAAGCCAATACCATCTGGGGGGAATTTCAACATGAATCGGTCTGTGAAAAAGCTATTGACGGTAGGTTTGGTTTCAACGATGACGGCTGGTGTGATTGCAGGGTGTGCTGACAAAGAAGGCAAGGAGAAGGGCGCGGCCGCACCGGCCGAAGCGAAAACGCTGCGGGTGACCATGGCGTTAAGCGAAGAAGAATGGGCTGTCATGCGCAGCGATGTTCTCCCCAAGTTTGAAAAAGCCAATAACGCGAAGGTGGAAGCGATTCAGGTCGAAGCGAAGGACGTCGTGAAGAAGCTGGAGGCGATGAAGCTGGCCGGAAAGGCCGAGATCGACCTCATCGCGCAGGATGTCAACAATACGGCGGCTCTCGTGTCGAAGGGCTTGGTCGAAGACCTGAGCTCTTATAAAGCCCGAATTCCGCAGGAAGCGATCGGAAAGCTGGTGGAAGCGGGGGAATTCGAAGGCAAGACGTATTTCATGCCGTACCGGCCGAATGTGGAAATTAACTATTACAACGAAAATAAATTCAAGCAGTACGGATTGCAGCCTCCGAAAACCTGGGATGAGCTGCTGAACGTGGCCAAGACGCTGAAGGAAAAGGAAGGCATAGGCCGGCTGGCCTTGAAAATCAAGCTTTCGGGCGATGTCATCGAGATCGTCGAATTTATCCGGCAAGCCGGCGGCGATCCGCTGGTATTGAATGATGAGGGAACGATCAAGGCCTTTACGTTCCTGCAGCAGCTCTGGCCTTATTTATCCGAAGATACGCTAAAAGCAAGCTTCAGCGCGACGAACGGATTTTTGGCGAAGGAATCGGTGTATTATGCCCCGAACTGGCCGTTTGGCGTGAATGTGATTGTGAAGGACGGCGGGAAGAAGGAAATTAAAGCGTATTCCGGCTACAGCGGGCCGAAAGGCGCCGTAAAAACATTGGGCGGAGAAGTCATCGGCATTCCGGCAGGCTCTCCGAACAAGGAATTGGCCGTGAAGTTCATGGAATATCTGATGTCCAAAGAGGTTCAGGAACTGCTCATTTCCAAGCTTGGCTGGCCATCGTTCCGAAGCGACGTCTACGGGGTGGTGGAAGATTGGCAAAAACCGTATTTCGATGCGGCTCAAGAAGGCTTGAAAGTAGCCCAGCCTCTATCCAACGTTCCTTATTGGGCTGAAGTGAACAAAGCGATCAACGGAGCACTCAGCGAAGTCGTGATGGACAAGAAAGATGTGAAAGAAACGTTGAACAAATACGCGGCCTTGATTCAAAAAGCCAAAGCGGACTACGAGAAAAAATAACCGTCAGGGGGGATTCCCCCTTCAGAGTGTTGAGAAAGTGAGCTTTTACAAAAATAGAGAAGCATACGGAGGTGGGGTATCTACTGGAGGAGCGATAGCGTTCGCCTTTGTCTGCGGGAAATATCCGCTACTAGCGGCTTCAATCAAAGTTTCCCGCTGACAACAGCGACCGGAAGTAGATACCCCACCCCCTCGTAACCTCTATTACCTCAATTGCCCACTTTCTCAACAAGCTCTAGGGGGGAGATGCCCCCTTATTTTTGAATGTAGTGGTAAGGGGGCGGAATGATTGGACGTTTATGACTCCATGGTTAAGATGGCGATCGCGCTGCTGCTCGGTTTATTGATCGGCTTGGATCGTCAGCTCAAGCATAAGCCGCTTGGGATGAAGACAAGTATGGTCATTTCCGTAGCGAGCTGTTTGATCACCCTTGTTTCGATCAATTCTGTACAACAATATTCGGTCCCCGGACATACGAATATGGATCCGATGCGCTTGGCCGCCCAAATCGTCAGCGGAGTCGGCTTTATTGGCGCCGGGGTTATACTTAGACGCAGCAACGACGTGATATCGGGTCTCACGACCGCTGCGATGGTGTGGGCCGCATCCGCACTTGGCATTGCGACGGGAGCCGGCTACTACCTCGAAGCGGGGTGTGCGGCAATCCTCATCATTACAGCCATTAATTTTGTTCCTGCGCTGTTCAAGCTGTTAGGTCCGAGCAAGCTGAGCGAGCGTGATCTGTCGATCAACATCGTTGTTCAGGAAAATGACGAAATGACCAAGCTGATCGACGAAATCGAACAAAATTCAATGAAGGTCAAGCATATCAAGATCAAGGATTTAAGCGACGGCAAACGTCAAATGCAGATTGTCGTATCCGCTTCGTCCAAGATGCGCACGACAACGGTCTATTATACGTTAAAAAAGATGCGGCACATATTTGCCGTGGAGGTAGAAACCATTACCGCATAGCATAGCTAAAGCGTCCCGCCTTAATAAACTTCGTAGCACTGGCCGGTTTGTTTGCCTTCGATGCTTTTCTGATACGCGGCGGCCGCTTTGCTGGCGGGAACAGGTACGAACCCGGCGAAATAACCGGCATAATCGTTCCACGATTCTTCCAGCACATTTGGACTGACGGTGTTAATCCGGATGCCTCGCGGCATTTCGATCGCAGCCGACTTGACGAACGCCCGGATGGCGCCGTTGGCCATCGCGGAAGAGGTTCCTTGCGCGATAGGATCGTCCATTAAAATGCCTGACACCAGCGTAAAGCTGCCGCCGTCATGGACATAATCCAATCCGAGCAGAACGATATTGATCTGCCCTTTGAGCTTGCCGTCGATGGCAACCTGATTATCCTCCGGGGTCATATCGGTCAGTGGAAGAAATTTGGCGCTTCCCGCCGTGACAACGACCGCATCGACTTTTCCTACCGCTTCGTACATCGCTGCGACGCTCTCCGTTGATGTCATATCTACGGCCACATCGCCACCGCTCCGTGCCGCTTTGATAATCTCGTGGTTATCCTTCAATCGGTCGACGACAGCTCTGCCAAGCGTTCCCGTAGCGCCAACAACTAATATTCTCATCGATTAACCGCCTTTCCAGTCACATTAATACAGATTTTACCATGCACTTGTATCCGGTTCAATTGCGCCTCGGATGATCGAAAAAGCAGCCGTCCCCCGATGCCGGGAAACGGCTGCTTTCCATGGTTTCTACGGCGAAACGAATTTCGCCCCAACCTGTCTCAATACAATCGCCACATCTTCACGGGTAAATTGACCGTCTCCGTTCAAGTCATTATGCCCGTACGGCGAGTTCAGATAAGCGAGAACTTCACGGATGCCAATCCCGTCATGGTCGGTATCGAAATCGGCCAGTCTACGCAGCATTTGTTGCATGGCGTCTCCGTAGACTACCTTGAGGCTTACGGCCGCGTTCGTCTCCCCACTAAGGCTGCTTACCGCGCCGGCTTGGATACGGAATTCCAGATCATCCCCCGGCTGCAGCGGGCCGCTCGTGGTGAAGCCTGCTTCAGCGGCTCCCGGCGTGTAGACGACATCGGTTACCGACAGCGCCGTGTTACGACTGATATTGTTGATGCTGAAGTAAGACGCATCCGCAACGGACCGCAGCGGCTCGGAGAAGGTCAGCCGCACGTTCATTCCGTCCATGACCAGCTTCGTCAGCACCGGCGTTCCGGCTTGTGTCACGCGAATGGTGTACAGCCGGGTCGTCCCGTCCTGCGCGGTGACCAGCACTTCGATGACATTTGATACGCCGGAGATCAAGGGCAGCGCCGGGCTGTCCATGCCGCTCTGAACGGGAACGTAGCTGCCGCCGTTGACTCGGACTTGAATCTTGGCGGCCGGGTTGCTATCCGGCAAGACGGGCTTCACCGTGAGCGATGGGACGGACCGGCTTACCGTCATGTAATAATCGGTCACCTGGCTGGAGAAGTCAAGGTGTCCGGGCGAGACGGTTAAGCCGGACAAGCTGGCGTCGCTATTCTTTAATCTCGTTACGGTGAGCGTATATATTTTTTCCACGGACGGGTCCTCGGCCAATACCTTGATCTCCAGCGTATTGCTGCCCACGGTCAGAGGCAGGGTAGCCGGAGAGCCGCTAGCCGCCGGAATGTAGCTTCCTCCGTTGGCGCGAACGTAGACGGAGGCGTTCACATCGGATAACGCGGGCGTTACCGCCAAGCTGGACGTAGAGTACGGGACGTCCGCCATCGTATAGGCCAGCCTTTCGTACACGAACGGTTCGTTCAGGCTTCCCGGAGTCACGTCCAGCCCGCTTAGCCACGCGTTGTTGCTTTGCCGCTTCACGGTCATCGTATAGAGAGTCGTTGCCGTTCCGTCTTCCGCGGTCACTTTGACTTGGATGCGGTTGCCCCCGACGTTCAGGGCTAACGGCTGGCTGGGCAAGCCGCTGCTAACCGTTGTGAAGCCTCCGTCGTTTACTTGAAGCTGCACAGTCGCCGCCGAATCGGCCGCCGTCGGCGTGACCGTCATTTCCTGGGTCGCATAGCCGACATCCGCCAGAACATATCCCATAAGCTGCGGCTCAAAAGGGGGATTTAATGTGGTCCCGGAGACGGTTAAAGCACTCAACTTCGCATTCGTGCTAGGCGCCGCCCGCATGACCGTAATCGTATACGTTTTATTGACTGTTTTATCGTTCGATGTAGCCTGGACCGTGATCGTATTGCTTCCGACGTTCAAAGGAATGGGGCCGAATGCGGCTCCGTCGGATGCCGCCGTTCCGTTGATCAGGAAGGTGGCGGCGGGGTCGTCCAACACCCCGGTGAGCGACACGTTGCTCGTCGCGTAAGGAACGCTTGTCGAGTAACTCGTCGTTGAAGGCTGGAAAGCCGGGCTTAACGCCGCCCCGCTTATACGCAAATCGCTCAAATCCGCATCGTTTGTTGCCGGAAAGTACACATGGATCGTGTACGTGTTGATTGTTGAAGAATCGGCCGAGGTAACCTTGATTTGAAACTTGTTGTCTCCCCGGTTCGTCGCGATATAGCCGGTCGACGTATTTTCGGGCAGGTTGATCCAGGCGCTTCCGTTCATCGAGTACGCCATCTTCGCCCCGGAATTCGCAGGGATGGCGGATGTGTAGAAGCCTTGTTCGGAGCTGCGCATCCTCACCCAATATTCCGTTACGGTCGGTGAAAATGCGGGCGAGAGGGCCCCTGCGCCCTGATGAATGCTCGTCAGATCGGCATTGGCATCATTGCCTGCCGCACGCGCATGCCAAGGAAAAACAATAATAACGATCATGGCCGTCATCATGGCCACTAAAAGCTTCGATATTCGCACAAAACGTCCTCCTTCATGATGATAACCACCATTAAAAAAAGATGGCGTTCTTGCTGCCGCGTTTTCTAAATGTCTAGGAAAGCAGGGGGTTTCAATGTTTTAACCGGGACAGCCTTCCCTGTAATCCTCGACAATGACCTCGACCGCCCCGGTTTCGGGGTCCATCACGAAGCCGTGAACAGGGATCGCTTGGGGGAACAGCGGATGTCTGCGGATCATTTTGACGCTGTGCATGACGCCTTCCTCCGCACAGCTAAAGCCGCGCAAAAACTTTTCCATGCGAATGCCCGAGTTTTCAAGCGTCTCGATCACTAACGGATCGATGCCGTGCTCCGCGAATTTATTCACCATACGTGCCGGATCAATCTCCGTCATGCCGCAGCCGTGGTGGCCGATCACGATAACCTCGCGCGCACCCAGCTCGTAGACGGCGACCAGAAGGCTGCGCATGGCGCTGCCGAACGGCTGGGTTAGAATCGCGCCCGCATTTTTGATGAACTTCGCATCTCCGTTTTTGAAGCCCAGCGCCTTCGGAAGCAGCTCGCTAAGCCGCGTATCCATGCAGGTCAGCACGGCGACTTCTTTATCGGGAAATTTGTCCGTTAAGTAATCTTCATACCGTTTCTCGGCAACGAATTTCTTGTTGAATTCCAGTAGACTTGGGACAATGGACATCGTGTGAGGCCTCCTTGCTTCACGCTAGATTCTTATGTTAAGTCTAGCATCAAATGCAGGAGGATGAATAGTAAAAATCTATTTAACATCGGTGCGGAGGACTAGGGGGCTCAAAAGCTTTATGCTTTTCATTGCGTTATTGTAATAAGATGATGATAACAAATCAGGCTTCGGCAAAAGGACGCAAGTCGATCGTGCAGGAGAGGGTGGGCAGAGATGAACAAAACAGATCGTTTGTTAGCCATCGTCATCGAATTGCAGCGTAAAGGGGTGCTGCGCGCGGAGGATTTGGCGGCCCGCTTTGAGACGAGTACGCGAACCATCTACCGGGACATTCAAGCGCTTAGCGAGGCGGGAGTTCCGGTTGTCGGCGCTCCGGGGCAGGGTTATTCCTTGATGGAGGGGTATTTTCTCCCTCCGGTGAGCTTTACGGTAGAAGAAGCGGTGGCGCTGCTGATTGGAACGGACTTTATCGAACAAAAGTTCGACATAGGATATGGCGCGAAGGCACAGAGCGCCCGGGGCAAAATCGAAGCGGTCTTGCCGGAGAGCGTCCGCAGCGAGGCGTCCCGGGTCCGCGCGACCATGCGGCTGCTGGCTGCGGGAGACGCGCCGATCGGCGGGCGGGAGAAGCAGTACTTGGAAGCGCTGCGGCAAGCGATATTGGAGCAGAGGAAGGTTCGGTTCCATTATTCCAAAAACAGGCCGGAAATCGATGGGAACCGCCACAGCGACCGCACAGTCGCCCCTTACGGTCTAATCCTTGTTCGCGGCTCCTGGATCTTGATTGCGCATTGCGAGTTGCGGAAGGAGCTTCGCCATTTCCGGCTGTCCCGAATGAGCGGCCTGACCGTTCTGGAGGACCCGTTCTCGTTTCCCCCGGATTTTCAATTGCAGGATTACTTGCCTGCGGATGACCGGAACGTGCGGGTGCGTATTCTGGCAAGTACGGATATCGTGGATCGAGTAAAAGAAACGTGCAGCTTTTACCTAGAAGCCTTCGAGGATCGGGAGGAAGGCTTGGTCATCACGTTTCGCGTCCGGCAGCCCGAGGAACTGCTGCATTGGGTGCTCGGCTGGGGTGCGAATGCCGTGGTGCTGGAGCCGGAGGCGCTGAAGGTCCGGGTCCGGGAAGAAGCCGAAAAAATGCTAAAGCGCTACTGACATACTGTTGTCAGTAGCGCTTTTGTATAGTAAGAGCAGATGATGAAAAGGAGCTGGGATAAGCAATGAACACAACGGAAATTTTGCGGAGTTTTGAGGACATTACGGAACATTACATTCAGGAGCTGGAAGGCTTCAGTATGGAACAGTTGAAGCGGCAGCCGGGAGAGAACGAATGGTCGCTCGGACAAATGTACCAGCATTTGATCAATGCCGCATTGTACATGCAGCTTGCCAATGCGGAGCGCTGTCTGGCGCCAGGCGGGGATGACGCCGCATCCGCAGGCGAAAAGACGGAGGTGGGGGAGACCGTATTCGGGCAAGGAAGCCTGCCGCCGGTGCGCATCCAGGTCCCGCCTTCACCGCAATATACGCCTCAGCAGCCCGAAAGCAAAGAGCAGCTTGTCGAAGGACTAAAATCCGTCGTGCGCCGAATGAATGAGATTGCATCAAAGCTGGAGAATGCGCCGCTGCACCATACCGTCGCCCATCCCCGGTTTGGGGGACTGACCGCGGAAGAATGGTTCAGGCTCGTCGAAATGCATTACCGCCACCATCTTCTGCAGAAGGACCGTTTGAAGCAAGCTCTCTTGCTAGCGTTTAATTGAGGCGAGAATGAACAGGAGGGATCACCAGATGCCGGACCAATCGGTACCCGGGCAAGAGCGCTACTGGATCGGCGTCGTTTCCGCTTCCCATGTAAGCCGGGGCGTACAGGGCGGGTTTGCCCAGCTGTGCCACGGCAAGTCCGCGCCGCTCCGGAGGATGCGCCTCGGAGACTGGCTCATTTATTATTCTCCGCGTACAGACATGAAGGGAGGGGAGCCGCTGCAAGCCTTTACCGCCATCGGCCGGGTGGCGGACGACCGGGTTTACGAGTACCGGATGTCCGATTCCTTCGTACCGCTCCGCCGGGATATCCGCTATTTTACTTGCAGCGAAGTGAAAATCGCCCCGCTGCTGGATCAGCTCAGCTTTACGCGCGGCAACCGGCATTGGGGGTATAAGCTCCGCTCGGGTCATTTCGAGATCGCGCGGGAAGATTTTCTGACGATTGCCGAAGCGATGCTGGACGAGGCGGGAACTCTCCATTTGAAGCAGGCTTGCGGGAGCGGCTCGGGCGCGTAAGATCGCGGAAGACGGATATGCTGAACTTGCCAAAGCGACGAGCTTTGGACGGTTCGGCTTTTCTTTTTTTTTAGGGAGACTGTACCTTGCCCGGAACGGCGCAATCTTTGAAAAGCTTTACGGCATAAAGGATGACGCGGTATACAGAGCATCAACAGGTGCAGGGTTCACCGCTCGAAGATTGGCAAAGCTTGGCTATAGCGACGAGCAAGTTAAGAAACTGTTACGGAGCGATTGTTTTTTTATAGAGTAAATAAAATGGGAAACCAATCCCAAAAACCACTTAGTCAGGTATTACCGATTATTGAAGTGGTGTTTTTTTAGCCCTTCTGTTCAATTTATTGATCAACTATTTTCGTCCCCACAGTGCCATTGCAATAATTTCTATTAAACCCACTACGATAAAAACTATTGATCCTACCATAAGAGATGTTTGAAGATCTACGTTCAAAATGCTAGGCAAAATTGTGAATAAAATAATAAAATTCAAAATATTCCAGGGTAGTCTTTTTTTTAAAAAATTAAGTAGTACTTGTTTCATTGTAAAATTTCTCCCTTTCAAGTTTGTTTAAATTTTACCATATTCTCGAATTTCTTGCGCTATGCTAACTAAAATAAATTTTATATATTTAGGTTTTAATTGAAAATATATCCTTATATTGATAATATTAATTTATTGAAAAATATTCATATATTTCAAAATAATAGTAGGTTTTCGGGGTGAAGAAAATTATTGTCGCTTCGTCTTTATCTTTGGCTTTATTGGGAAGTCAGGTCGGCTCTGCTTTTGCTGCTCCTCCAGAAGTTACTGTTCAAGCTGATCAGGCAATTTCACAACTTTCACAGGCTTTTATCGATAAGGTTAATCCGTATGTAAAAATTGATTCTGCTAAACAGTTTTATTTGACCAAAGAAGCAGATAAAATCTTAAGCAAAGCAGACATCCAGACAGCCAAAGAAGTAATCGAAAAAACGAATGCTTTTGTGAGAGAACATGCACAGGAGTTGTCTGTTTCCAGCAACGGTACATTAGTACCGACACAATTCGAACGTGCCGCTATCAATTTAGGTGATAATTTTTCTTTTGATATTGCTTGGTGGGGAACTCAGATTCACTTCTCTCATGAATTTGTTCAAAAATTTAAGGACAATGTTCTTTTATATACTGCATCTGTTGCAGGAACAATTGCTGCTATGCAAGCAACTATGCTTTTCTTTTCGGTGACTCCTCCTGCTTGGTTTGCTTCTGCGGTGACCGCCGTTGCAGCAGCAGGAGCATGGATGCTTATAAACACAGACAAAGGAGCAGGCACTTACGTAGACTTTTATGGGTGGTATGGCACTATTGGTATAACAGTCCCAGTTCCTATTTTCCACTCTTATTAACTCTGGGCAGCGATTTTGAATTCGTGGAACAATGCAAAAAAACGGCTCTTGTTCGCATCCTTGCGGCAAGGGCCGATCTTTATTTTTCTCCAGATTTTTCAGAAGTCTGGGTGGTTTTATTATAACTAAAAAGGTAAAGGCGTGATATTTTTGTCTAAGCAAAAAGTTATCATTAACGCTGCAGCGGAGGGGGGCTATCGTTCACTGTTTTATGGATGATCATACATTATTCCACGAATAAAGACGTTTCAATTGGAGCTGGTCTTGTAGGCGGTGTCTCTTGGTTCTTGGGGGCTTTAAATTATTTCATCGTTTAAAAAGTATGGCTAAAATACATGAATATCATCAGAAATACTTACTTTTTTTCAAAGCCAACTGTGTACCGACTCACCACATTTTTCCATAACCAAGCTATGCGAAATCTTTAATGTACTCTGTCCTATTTTAGATGCAATAAAGAAAAAACATGATTGCAATGCAGTAACGAGCCCTTGTTCGCATTTACGCGGCAAGAGCCGTTTTTTTGTTTTTCTTCGAATTTATTATTGAGGTCCTTGGTTTCTCAAACGATAGGCACGGGTCCCCCAGTTCACCGGCCCTAAAACCCAAGTGATCACAGCATTGGGTTACATCGGTATTTTTACGGGCTTCGTAGGGTAACTTTTTGCGGGTATGGCTCTACGGGGCAGGACACGGCCAGCCCCCCAAAGAGCCGCGGACCCTTCCGCCAGGTTCCCGTTACAGCGTCTGTCCACTGTCCACCGTAATGATCTGGCCGGTCATGGCCTCCTGCTCCAAGGCGGCGCAGATCATGCGGGCGATATCCTCAGGCGTGGAAATGCGCTGCAGCAGCAGCTGCGGAGCCAGCCGCTTCATTTGCTCTTCCTTGCCGTCCCACCACCGGGTTGCAACGGCTCCGGGAACGATGCAGGAGACGCGGATATACGGCGCCAGAGCGCGTGCCAACGATTTCGTCAGGCCGTGAACGGCCGCTTTCGATACGGCATACGGAAGTGAAGAGCCCAGTCCGGTTATCCCGGCGATGCTGCCTACATTCACGATGGCCCCCTGCTTCTTGCTTTTCATGAAAGGAGCCACGGCTCTCGCGCAGAAAAACATCCCCTTCACATTGACGTCGTAGAGCTCATCCCATACCTCGTCCGTCGCTGCATCCAGATCGTCCATCGGAAAATGCCGGGTGATCCCGGCATTATTCACGAGCAGATCTACGTTCCCGAATTGTCGGACCGCCTCATCGACCATATGCCGCACTTCCCGGTCTTGAGAGACGTCGGCTCGGATCGCCGCCGCTTGGCCGCCCTTGTCCCTGATGCTCTGAGCCGTTGCCTCCGCATCGGCAGCGGACCGGGAATAATTCACGATGACGGCTACCCCCCGTTCAGCCAACGCAAGACAGGCCGCTCGGCCGATCCCCGTACCTCCGCCCGTCACAAGTGCTACTTTATTATTCAAATTCATCGAAAATGCCCTCCTTTTCCTTCTCTGCTTGCTATAAGGCGATTGTACGTCAGGAATGTCGTTCTGTATAATTGAATTAAGTGAATGAAAAGTTCATAAAAATTGAATTGAATAGCCCGAGGGATGAGAATGGACCTGAAAATGCTAAAAACCTTTCAGATGATCGTACATCACGGCAGCTTCATCCGCGCCGCCGAAGAAATGAATTATGCCCAGTCTACCGTCACGATGCAGATGCAGAAGTTGGAATCGGACTTAGGCGTTCAACTGATCGAGCGTGGGAAGAAAATCCGGTTAACCGAAGCGGGCCGACTGCTTTACGAACAAAGTCTACCGATCGTCCGAGACATGGAGCGGGTGCAGCAAAATATGTCCGAGCTGCAATGGGGGATGGCAGGAAGCCTTCGTTTGGGCGTGACGGAACCGACGGCAAGCTACCGGCTGCCGGCCGTTTTGAAGAAGTTTCTAACTCTCTATCCGAAGATTCGCATTGCGGTGGAGTTTGGAAGTACGCCGGCGCTGAGCGAGCGGCTTCTTCAAGGCGACATCGACTTGGCTCTTTGCTCCGCACCGGATTTGGGGGCCGAGCTCTACTTCGAGCCTTTGTTCAAAGAGCCGTTTCTCGTTTTGATGCCCGAAGACCACCCGTTGGCGAAGCAGGAGATCGTCGAACCGGATCAGATCCGGGATTATCCGCTGCTTATCACCTCAGCCACCTGTCCGTATCGGCGGAAGCTTGAAATGGTCATGCAGGATGCCGGGGGCATGCCGTCAAACACGATGGAAATCGGCAGCATGACGGCCTTGAAATATTATGTCGCTGGCGGATTGGGAATCGCTTTGGTGCCTAAGATTACCGTGAACTCGTTGCCGGAAGGAACGACGGCCCGGGCCATAAGCGGCGATCTCATCGAGATGACCTTCGGCTTGCTCTGCAAAACGTCGGAGGTTCCTTTGAAGCTGGCAGGGGCGAAGCTGTATCAATTTCTCAAGCAAGAGCTCCGGTAAACTGGCGCAAAGACGGGTGTTCTTTAAGAAACAGTTAAGAACGGGATAAGAGGCATTTAAAATCTCCTGCCTATACTTGTGTTCAGTGGGAAATGAAAACCGTACTGGCAGGAGTGATTGGAACTTGTTCGTATTATGGGATGCCTTTGTCGCGTTGGTTCTAGGGTTGGTCGAAGGAATGACCGAGTTCGTTCCGGTATCGTCTACCGGGCATATGATTATCGTGGACGATTTTTTGTTTCAAACGAAGCGCATGTTTTCACCGGAAGCTGCCGTCGCGTTCAAGATCGTGATCCAGCTGGGCTCCATCCTGGCGGTCGTCGTTCTGATGTGGGACCGATTTATGGACCTGCTCGGACTTTGCAAAAGCCAGGGACAGACCGCTTCCGGGCCGCGCTTGAACCTGTGGCAGGTACTGGTGGGGCTCCTTCCGGCGGGGATTTTGTACTTGCTCTTGGACGATTATATCGACACCTACTTGTTCTCCACCGAAACGGTCGTTATCGGTCTTGTGGCGGGAGCCGTGCTTATGCTCGCGGCGGAGTGGTTCCGGCCGCGCAAGCCGAAGACGGAGACCGTCGATCAGATGACCTACAAGCAAGCCGTCGCCGTCGGCTTATTTCAATGCTTGTCCATGTGGCCGGGATTTTCCCGCTCGGGATCGACGATCTCGGGGGGCGTCCTGATGGGGATGAGCCACCGCGCGGCGGCGGATTTTACCTTCATTATGGCCGTACCGGTCATGGCCGGCGTGAGCTTCTTTTCGCTATTGAAGCATTGGGAATATTTTACCCCCGACGTTATATCCTTCTGTGCCGTCGGCATGATCAGCGCGTTCGTCTTTGCGCTGCTATCGATCCGGTTTTTCTTGAAGCTGATTCAGCGCATCAAGCTCGTTCCGTTCGCCATTTACCGCTTGGCGCTTGCCGCTCTGATCTATTTTGTATTCCTGTAAACAAAACAGGCTCCTGCCGTTAAAGGCAGGAGCTTTCCTAACTCACTGATAAGGAAACTGCGAGGAATACCCGCTGAACTGCTGCTGCGCTTGCTGAAGCTTTTGCTGCTCTTCGGCCTCCAGCTTATACCATCCGTTCTGAAACATCAGGTTAAACAAGTCGCGGGCGCTTTGATGCGTTTCCGTCAAAATTTGGAGCATATCGGCATGAAGCTGCTCGTGGCTGGCCTCGCGGACGGCCACGTTGAAGTTGTCGGTTAATAATTTGCATGTGGCAAGTCCGTCGTTGAGGAAGTCGCGGTCGTTCATCTCCGGTCCTTTGACCTGCGGCAGCTGTCCGCTTTGCGGATTGGCGATTTCATTAGGATTCTGTGCTTGCTGGCCTGGCATCGGCTGCACCCTCCTTACTTGGAATTATTGGGACGCCTGCTGCGGACGGGGCAGGTTGGCCATAGCGGCGTTGTTGTCTACTTGCAGATGCGTAAGCAGCTTTTCATAATGTCGCTGATGCATTTGTCCGACTTTATCGAGCGCCTGCTTGACCTGCGGATTGGTCGCCTGCTGGGCAAAAAAGTGAAATTTCTTAAAAGCAGACAGCTCCCAAGACAGCGCGTCCTTCAGGTAGAGCAAATCTTTCGTTGTAATCACGCGCGGCGGAACGGGAATCGGCGGCTGCGTCTGCTGAGCGGGAGGGGTCATCGTCGCTGGCATAAGATCGCTCCGTTTCTGGTGAATTGGCGTACATGGTATAGAATGAGCCATTCAGGGAGGAATATGCTTGGTGGAAAATGGAGAAGAGGTACAGCCCTACAGGATCGAATCGATCCCGTAGGGATTTTTTAACCATTGGAAAATTTTTGTGTCACCTTAACTCACATTGGTAGTCAAAAAAGCTGTGAAAAACGATTGATTTTTCAAGAAAAGTGAGTATAATCGAAATTAACAAAAAATTTAAAAAAGAACCACTGTACCGATAATAGGTACAAAAGGGAGGAATGGCTTATAAGCTTCCATCATCTTGGAGCCCGAAAGTGACGCGGGAAGGACCCATTTGGGAAGAACGGACGGCGCTACATGAACATCTCCTTCCATGCGCACAATAGCTATGATGCCGTTACTTATTTTTTACAAAAAGGGGGTAAGAGATGGTGGTTAACTACATCCTTCGGCGAATCGTGTTTATGATTCCGGGGCTGATCGGGATTGCACTGATTACATTTATTATCTCAAGAGTCCTGCCCGGCGACCCGGCGGTGATGCTGGCAGGCGAGCAAGCCCCTCCGGCTGTAGTCGAGAAAATTCGTCAAGAGATGGGGCTGAACAATCCGCTCTACGTGCAATTTGTCGATTACATCAAGCAGCTGCTGCAAGGGGATTTCGGACTGGCCTGGCATACGGGCAATACGGTGCTCGGCGATTTTGCCACGCGCTTCCCCGCCACGCTGGAGCTGACCATTGCGAGCTTTATCATTGCCGTCCTCGTTGCCGTTCCCGTCGGAATTATCGCCGCTACGAAGAAAGAATCGGTCGTTGACCACATTTCGCGTATTTTCTCGCTCATCGGGGCCTGTGTTCCCGTCTTCTGGCTCGGATTGATCCTCATCTCCATTTTTTATTCCAAATTAGGCTGGGCGCCGGCGCCGCTGGGCCGCATCGGCGAAGACATCAACCCGCCTACGCATGTTACCGGATTATACTTGATCGACAGCTTGCTTTCGGGGGATTTCATTGCTTTTCAGAAAACGCTTTCACATCTCATTCTGCCGGCCATCTGCCTAAGTACGGGGACGATGGCGATCATTGCCCGAATGATGCGCTCCAGCATGCTGGAAGTAATCGGACAGGACTTTATCCGAACGGCCCGCGCCAAAGGGATTTACGAACGCACCGTCATCCTGAAGCACGCCCTCGTGAACGCGCTGATTCCTACCTTAACCGTGCTCGGTTTGCAGTTCGGCTATCTGCTGGGTGGCGCGGTCATTACCGAAACGATTTTCGCTTGGCCCGGGATCGGCGGCTATGTGACCGAATCGATCCTGGCTACCGACTATGCGCCCATTCAAGCGTTCACGCTGATCAGCGCCATTTTGTACAGCGTCATCAATTTGGCGGTGGACCTGCTCTACGGATTCATTGATCCAAGAATTCGATACGAATAACCGCCGGGGAAAGGAGAGTTCGACACGTGAGTAAATTTACAGCTTCCATTCCGGCTGCCAAGGCGAAGACGCGGGAAGGCAGCAAGGCGGCGGCGACACTTAGGCTGCTGCTTCGCAACCGGCTGGCCGTGATCGGCCTTGCGTTTATTGTTATCTGGTCCGTCTTGGCTCTGCTCGCACCGGCCATCGCTCCATACGGGCCGAACGAGACGAATACGGCGGTCAAGCTTCAGGCCCCGAGCGCGGCGCATTGGTTCGGAACGGACAATTTCGGTCGGGACATCCTCAGCCGGGTGCTCTACGGAGCGCAAATTACGATCTGGTCCGGCCTGATTGCCGTCGGCATTTCCTTCTGCATCGGCGTTCCGCTGGGCGGGATCGCCGCCTATTATGGCGGGATGCTCGGGAATATTATCATGCGGATCATGGACATGCTGCTCGCTTTTCCTTCTCTGGTGCTGGCGATGGCGATCGCCGCTTCCATGGGTCCGGGACTGACCAGCGCGATGATTGCGGTCGGCATCGTCGGCGTCCCCGAATTCGCGCGGCTGATGCACGGGCAGACCATTTCGCTGCGGGAGAAAGAGTTCGTCGAAGCGGGACGGGCCATCGGCCTGAAGGACTCCGTCATCTTGTTCCGGCACATTTTTCCCAACGCCTTGGCTCCGCTTATGGTGCGGGTGACGCTCGGCATGGGCTTCGCGATTCTGACGGCGGCCAGCTTGAACTTCCTCGGGCTAGGAGTCAAGCCGCCGACAGCGGAATGGGGCGCCATGATCTCCGAAGGCCGCGGCTACATTATTTCCGGCGACTGGTGGATCGTTACTTTTCCGGGACTAGCCATCGCCACCTCGATTCTCGGTTTCAATCTGCTTGGCGACGGTCTGCGCGACGTTCTAGACCCGCGGCTTCGTTCGAGCAAGTAACTTTATATGCTGGGCTATCTGACAACTTTGAGGGGGAAGAACACATGAAGAAGCACCAATGGTTAGCCGGACTTGCCGCAAGCGCATTGCTCTTGACGGCCGTGGGCTGCAGCCCGAATGCGAACCAGAAGCCAGACGCTTCCGCTGCGCCGGAGCAAAGCAAGAAGGACAAAATCATTACGATTGCCTATTCGGACGGCGGCACGACGATGGACCCGGCCGAAGCGAGCGACCTGACCTCCGACACGCTGGTCGTCGCCGCGTACGACCAATTGGTGACATACGGGGTCAAAACCGTGGACGGCGGGCAGGTGGCGAAGACCGACGAGATCAAGCCGATGCTGGCCAAAAGCTGGACCGTATCCGACGATAAGCTGACGTACACCTTCAAGCTGCAAGAGAACGCCAAGTTTCAGAGCGGAAATCCGGTAACGGCGGATTCGGTGGCCTTTTCGCTCGACCATCTGAAAAACTCCAAAGCGGGCAGCTTCCTCTACCAATTGTCCGGCATTAAAGCTTACACCGTCAAAGACGCGCAAACGATCAGCATTCAGCTGGAAAAAGAAAACCATACATTCCTGCAAATGCTGGCACTGTACAACTTCTCCGTTCTGGATGAAAAAGTGATCAAAGAGAAGGGCAACGACTTCCTGACCAAAAATGCGGCCGGCTCCGGTCCGTTCACCATCGAGAAATGGGACCCCGCCTCGGAAGCCGTTATGACCGCCAACAAAAACTACTGGCAGGGCGCTCCTCAGGTGGACAAAGTGACGATGAAGTTTTTGAAGGAAGCTTCGAACCGCGTCATGCTGCTCGGCAAAGGCGATGTCGACCTAGCGATCGAGATTCCTCCGAAGGACGTCACCGATCTGAAGAACAACGCCAACCTGACGGTCAAGTCCGATGCGAGCAACCGGATTCTGTATTTTGCGCTTAATACGACCAAGAAGCCGTTCGACAACGTGAAAGTCAGACAAGCGCTCGCTTATGCGGTTCCTTACGACCAATTGGTGCACGACGTCATGTACGATCAGGCCAAGCAGTTGAAGAGTGCGGTCCCGAGCAATACGCCGGGGTACTCCGATTTCGGATTTATCTATAAGCACGATTTGGACAAAGCGAAGCAGCTGCTGAAAGAAGCCGGCTACGAGAACGGGCTCAGCTTCGACCTCACGCTTGGATCGGGCTTCCAGGACTGGGAGGATGACGCTGTCTTGATGCAGGCCGAATTCGCCAAAATCGGCGTCACGATGAACATCCAAAAGGTCGCGCGCGCCCAATTCCTGCAAATGCAAAGAGAGCGCAACCTGACGGCGTATATCTCGAAATGGACGTCTTTCGTCAACGATCCAAGCTACCATCTGGGCTTCCTGCTGTACGGAAAAGGCACCTCGAACTACGGAAACTACAAGAACGCGAAGGTCGACGAGCTGTGGGAGAAAGCCAACAACGAACCGGATCAAGCCAAGCGCAACGAGATGTACAAGCAAGCGCAGGAGCTGATTACCGCGGACGCGCCTTGGCTGTACCTGTACGAATACAACCGCATTGTGGGGATGAACAAGAACCTGAAGGGCTACGTGTACTACCCGGATGAAATTCTCCGCTTCTATCCGATGAGCAAGGGGCAGTAACAGTTCCAAGGAGAAGGGAAGGCTGTGCGATGGATTGGAAAAAGACCGTACTGGAAGAAATCGATAAACGTCAGGACGAGCTTATAGACTTGTGCTGTAAATTGATTCAATTTCCAAGCGAAAATCCGCCGGGCGATACCCGCGATATCAGCAAGTTCATTACCGACTACTTGAAGGAAGCCGGAATCGAGACGGCCGCGCACGAGTCGGAGCAGCATATGTTCAATCTGCTGTCCACCGTAGGGACGAAGAGCGACAAGCATTTGCTCTTCTGCGGGCACACCGATGTCGTACCGGCGGGCGACTTGTCCCGCTGGGATTTCCCTCCCTTTGCCGGGGAGGTGAAGGACGGCTACATTCTCGGCCGCGGCGCTTCGGACATGAAATGCGGTCTTGGCGGACTAATCTTCGTCACCGCGCTGCTGAAACGGCTCGGCGTACCGCTGGCGGGGGAGCTGTCCTTGTTTATCGTGCCGGACGAGGAAACCGGCGGACATTTCGGCGTTCCGTGGGTACTGGAACGGGGCTTGATTACAGGGACGGCGGCGGTCATCGCCGAGCCGTCCTCCCCGGAGCATCCGACCATCGGTCAAAAAGGCAGCAGCTGGTTCGAATTTACGGTCGAGGGCACGCCGGGTCACGGCAGCCTGTCGCCGTTCAAGGGTGACAGCGCGATCGTCAAAGCGGCCAAAGCGATCGAAGTGCTGCAGCGGCTGACAGATATGAAGCCGAACATTCCCGAGGAAATGCGCGACATTATCGAGATTTCGAAGAACTATGTCCGCGAGCGGGAAGCGACCGATGTCAGCGCCGTTTACGATCATGTGACGGTCAATATCGGGACGATTCACGGCGGGACGAAAGCGAACGTCGTCGCGGACCGCTGCACGATCGAAGTCGATTCGCGCGTGCCGTTCGGCATCGACTACCGCGATGTATTGAACGAAGCGAAGCGTCTGCTGCTTGAAGTCGGAATCGACGCCGAGCTGAAGCCGATTGGCTTCCGGGGCAATGCGAACTGGACGCCTTCGACGGAGGAGATCGTGCGTTACTTGGTGGAAAGCATCACCGATGTCAGCGGGAAGGAAGCTTACGGCGTCCTGCAGTGGGCGTCGAGCGATGCCCGCCACTTCCGCAACCACGGGATTCCGGTGCTACAGTACGGGCCGGCGGAGCTATCCACGATCCATAACTTCAACGAGCGCGCGCCGGTTTGGCAAGTCGTTCAAGCGGCCAAAGTGTACGCGCTGACCGCGATTAAATATTTGGGCACGACCGACGGCAGTTAACAGTAAAGCCACCCAGGAAAGGAGGACGGGGCAATGAACGCTTTACTTGAGGTTCAGGGACTGCAAACGGAGTTCGTCACCCGTTCCGGCGTGGTGAGGGCGGTCGACGGGGTCGATCTGGTGCTTCACAAGGGGGAGACCTTGGGGGTCGTCGGCGAATCGGGCTGCGGCAAAAGCGTCACCTCCATGTCGATCATGGGGCTGCTTCCCAAGGGGGTCAGCCGGATTGCTGGCGGAGACATCCGGTATGACGGCACAAGCCTGCTCTCCCTGTCCGCCGCGGAGCTGCGGAAAATTCGCGGCAACAAGATGGCGATGATTTTTCAAGAGCCGATGACCTCGCTCAACCCGGTGTTCAAGATCGGTTCGCAAATTGCAGAGTCGGTCCGCTTTCATATGAAGGTGAGCAAGAAGGAAGCCTGGAGCAAGGCGGTCGAGATGCTGACCAAGGTAGGCATTCCCCGTCCCGAGCAGATCGCCATGGAATATCCGCACCAGCTCTCTGGAGGGATGCGGCAGCGGGTCATGATCGCCATGGCGATGGCGTGCGGCCCCGAGGTGCTGATCGCCGACGAGCCGACGACCGCGCTCGATGTGACGATTCAAGCGCAAATTCTGGACCTGATGCGCGAGCTGCAGGAAGCGCAGGGAACGGCCGTGCTGCTCATTACCCATGACCTCGGCGTCGTGGCGGAGACGTGCCAGCGGGTCGTGGTGATGTATGCCGGGCAGGTGGTCGAGGAAACCGATGTGAAGACGCTGTTCCGGCAGCCGAAGCATCCGTATACCCGGGGACTGCTGGCTTCCTTGCCGCAGCTAGCGGGCGAGCAGCACCGTCTTGAGCCGATTCCCGGCAGCGTGCCGAATCCGGCGGAGATGCCCAAGGGGTGCCGGTTCGCTCCCCGCTGCGCTTTCCGGACGGATGCATGCGATACCGTGCCTCCGCAGCTGCAAGAGGTCGAGGCCGGGCACAAATGCCGCTGCTTGCTCGTTCAGGAGGGACTATTATGAGCGCATTGCTGGAGATTCGCAATCTGAAGAAGCACTATCCGATCCACAAAGGCTTATTTTCCAAGCAGGTGGGCGTCGTCAAAGCGGTGGACGGCGTGAGCCTGACCATCGAAAAAGGCGAGACGCTGGCGATCGTCGGGGAATCCGGCTGCGGCAAATCGACGACGGGCCGTTCGATTCTGCGTCTCATCGAGCCGACCGAAGGCGACATTTTCTTCGAAGGAACCGACGTGCGCAAGCTGTCCCCGGAGGAAATGCGCAAGTTCCGCACGAAGATGCAAATCGTGTTCCAGGATCCGTACGCTTCGCTCGATCCGCGGTGGACGGTGCAGCAGACGCTGGAGGAGCCGCTCCGCACGCACGAGAAGCTGCCCGAGGACGAGCTTAAGCGCCGCGTTGCGGAGCTGATGGAAGTTGTGGGACTGTCCTCGTACCATGCCCACCGTTACCCGCACGAGTTTTCCGGCGGGCAGCGGCAGCGGATCGGGATTGCCCGCGCGCTTGCGCTGAAGCCGAAATTCATCGTATGCGACGAGCCGGTGTCCGCGCTGGACGTGTCCATCCGGGCCCAGGTGCTCAATCTGATGCAGGAGCTGCAGGAGCAATTTTCGCTCACGTACATGTTTATTTCGCATGATCTGTCCGTCGTGAAGTTCATCAGCGACCGGGTCGGGGTGATGTACTTGGGCCGCATGGTGGAGCTGGCGCCAACCCAAGAGCTGTACGACAAGCCGCTGCATCCTTACACGCAGGCGCTGATGTCAGCCCTGCCCGTGCCCGATCCCGAAACGAAGCGGGAGCGAATTATTTTGACCGGCGATGTGCCGAATCCGCAAAATCCCCCGGCCGGGTGTGCGTTCCATACCCGGTGCCCGGTAGCCAAGCCCGAATGCGGGAGCGTCCCGCCCGAATGGAAGGAAGTCTCTCCCGGGCGGAGCGTGGCTTGTCACTTGTATTCATGATAAATTTAAAAGTGATGGGCAATTTTGGGTTTGGGGGCAAAAGGTCATGCTGAAAACATTAGATAATGCGCTGGAGCTTTTGGAATATTTTACGAGAGAAACGCCGTCATGGGGCGTGCGGGAATTGGCGAAAGAGATGGACATGAGCCACTCGATCGTTCATCGCATCTTGACGACCTTCGAGTCCCGCGGATTCCTGATTCAGAACGACGAAACGAAAAAGTACGAGCTGGGAACAAAGCTGTGGGAATACGGTTCGATTATCAGGGATAACCTCCGTATTTCCGATGTAATCCTGCCCGTTATGCATATATTGTCCGAGGAAACGGGAGAATCTGTTTTCCTCACTTGGCTGGACGATCATGAAGGGATCTGCGTGGAGATCGCGGAAAGTCAGCAACGAATCAAATATGCGATGTCCGCGGTCGGAGACCGGACGCCGCTCTATGCCGGGGCCTCCAACAAAGTCATTATGGCGTACTTGCCGAAGGCCGATCAGGAGGCGATCATCGACAAGGGCTTGAAGCCCAAAACCGGCAAGACGGTCATCGATCCCGAGAAGCTGATGGAGGATTTGGCGGCGATTCGCAAGGCGGGCTGGGCTTACTCCGTCGGAGAATACTCCGACGCGACATTCGGGATTGCACTTCCAATTTTTAACAAACGGCGAGAAATCGTGGCGTCGCTTACGCTCGCCGGACCGGAGTACCGGATGCCGGAAGCGAAAGTGTCGGAGGTGCTGGATATGATGCGCAGAAAGCGCGACGAGATTGAAGCGTGCCTGCATAAGCTGAGCATCTCGTCGGTTGCCGGAAGGCGTCATCCAATATCCTGACAAAGAATGTAAGCATTCCCGCCCGCTGATCGCCGATCGCCGACTGCCGATCGATCGGAAAAACGCAAGTTTTTGAAGAGGAGAGGGGAATGACACCATGTCTTTACAGCAAACGCTGCTTGTCTATGAAACGATGGATAGCGCTTATGTCAACGGGCATCACATCAAAGAGCTGTTCGCCGCCTATCCGGAGGTAGAGGTCTCCGTCCAGACGGTGCAGGGCGAGAAGGGATCGACCGATTTTGTCAAAATCGTCATCCCGGGCACGAAAGGGAAGCGAAGCGGCGGGTCCGCGCCGACCTTCGGCATTATCGGACGGCTTGGCGGCATCGGAGCCCGCCCGTCCCGGATCGGCATCGTGTCCGATGCGGACGGCGCCGTGGCTGCGGTGGCTAGCGCGCTGAAGCTGGCGGACATGAAGCGGAAGGGCGATCATCTCCAAGGCGACGTGATCGTCACGACCCATATCTGCCCGGATGCGCCGACCCGGCCGCATGAGCCGGTCGATTTCATGGACTCTCCCGTCGATATACTGACCATGAATCAATATGAGGTCGTGCCGGAGATGGAAGCGATCCTGTCCATCGATACGACGAAGGGCAACCGGGTCATCAACCATAAAGGCATTACCATTTCGCCGACCGTGAAGGAAGGCTATATTTTGCGGATCAGCGACGACTTGCTGCGCATTATGGAGATGACGACCGGTCAGCACCCGGTCACCTTCCCGATTACGATGCAGGACATCACGCCTTACGGCAACGATTTGTACCATATCAACAGCATCCTGCAGCCTGCGGTCGCCACGAATGCGCCAGTAGTCGGTTTGGCAATCACCGCGCAATCGACCGTTCCGGGCTGCGGCACGGGGGCAAGTCACGAGGTAGATATCGCCGCCGCAGTGAAATTCGCGGTCGAGACGGCGAAGGAAGTCACGAACGGCACCTGCTCCTTCTACAGCAAGGACGAATTTGCGAAAATTCAGCAGCTTTACGGCTCGATGAAGGTTCTTCAGACGATGGGCGGCACGTCCGTCAACGCCTAATACCCGGTCCGGATCGGATACCGCTGGCAGAAACGGAGATGGCTGAAGTGAAGAAATTAGGTACCGTCACCATCGGGCAAGCGCCCCGCCCGGACGTGACCCCGATTTTGGAGCGGCACTTGGGGGATCGGGTTGAACTGCTTCAGGTCGGCGTTCTGGATGGGATGACGAAGCAAGAGATCGCCGCCTCGCTATCTCCGGGCCCGGAACATTATGTGCTGACCTCGCGGCTGGCCAACGGCGATGCCGTCGTGATGGCAAGGGAAAAAATCGCGCCGGTGCTGCAGCAAAAGATCGATTGGCTCGAGGAGCTGGGCTGCCGGCAAATTGTTATTCTCTGCACGGGGGTATTCGACGGATTGAAGACGAAGGAAGCCCGTCTGCTGGAGCCCGACGAGTTGCTTGCTCCGATCGTCGCGGCGATGGTTCGCGGCATGCGTTTCGGCGTCCTCGTTCCTTTGGCCGAGCAACAGGAGGCCTTGGCGGAGAAATGGCGACATCGCGGGCTTGACCCGTTCATCGCGGCCGCTTCGCCATATGACTTCAGGGAAAAGCAGGCGCTTGCCGCATGCGCGCAGCTGAAGGAACAGGCGGACATCGTGCTGCTCGATTGCATGGGATATACGGAAGCGATGAGGGCGTTTGTCGCCAGGCATACGGGGCTGCCCGTGATTTTGTCCAATGCGCTGCTGGCCAAGGTGGTTTCGGAGATGATCTGAGAGGCAAGTCAAATTCGCAAGATAGGAAGTTATGCTATGGATACGTCTTTGATCAAAGTAAGCAGCGGCCTGCTGCAAAGCTGCCTTGGACTCAAGCCGCACGAGAAGCTGCTGGTTGTCGCCGACGACCGGAAGAAAGACATTGGCGAAGCGTTGTACGAGGCGGGGAAGCAGCTCGGCGCCGAGGCGATGCTGATGGTGATGAAGGAGCGGGAGAAGTCGGGACAAGAGCCGCCGTCTCCGGTCAGCGAGGCGATGAAGCAGGCCGATGTCGTCATCTGCGCCACTGAGCATTCCCTTACCCATACGAAAGCGCGCAAAGAGGCGGCGGCGCAAGGAGCCCGCTTGGCAACGATGCCGGGCATTACCCGGGATATGTTCCTGGAAGGTGCGATAGCCGCCGATTACGATAAAGTCAAGCAGGTTACCGAGCAAGTGGCCGATCTCCTCAGCCGCGGCAAGCGGGTACGGATCGAGAAGGACGGCAAGGTATTGACCTTCTCGATCGAAGGGCGCAGCGGCATTCCGAGCACCGGCGTCTACGTGAGTCCAGGAGAGTCGGGGAATCTGCCGTCCGGAGAAGGCTATATCGCCCCGGTGGAAGGGACCGCTTCGGGACAACTCGTGGTCGACGGCTCGATTGCGGACATCGGCAAGCTCCATAGTCCGGTGACGATCACGGTGGACAACGGGCGCCTTACCGATGCGCAGGGAGAAGCTGCCGCGGAGCTGCTTCGGAAGCTCGGCGATGGCCAAGGCCGGCTCCTCGGCGAGTTCGGCATCGGCACCAACGACAAGGCCAGAATTACCGGCGTCGTGCTGGAAGACGAGAAGGTGTACGGCACGATCCATGTGGCCTTCGGCAGCAACCACACGTTCGGCGGAACCGTTGAAGCCGGGGTCCATATCGATTTGGTCGTGAACCGGCCTGACGTCTATATCGACGATGTGCTTATTTTAGACAAAGGCAGGCTGCAGGTTTAACCCGGTGAGCTTGCTCAAAACCGAAGCGCTGTTAAAGGGGGAAGCGGTATGTTCTTTTTCCTTAACTGCGCTTTTCCTTTTGCGCCGAACTTGCTTCGAGGAGCCATTTCCATTTACAATTTTCTTTAAGGAGAAAACGGCCGGTTGATTCCACATATGAGGTGCATGTTATGTCATTTCAACCTGTGAACGCTTCATTTTTTCAGCAGCCGACGCTGGAGCTGGCCCGTTCCTTGCTCGGCATGCTGCTTGTGAAGGAGACCGAAGCCGGTACGGCATCGGGCTGGATTGTCGAGACCGAGGCCTACATCGGTCCGGGAGATCGGGCGGCGCACAGCTTCGGCAACCGGAGGACGCCCCGAACGGAAGTGATGTTCGGTCCGCCCGGCCACGCCTATACCTATGTGATGCATACGCATTGTCTCATCAATGTGGTCAGCGGGCCGGTGGATCATCCGGAGGCGGTATTGATTCGGGCAGTCGAGCCATACACGGGAACGGAGCTCATGTATGAACGCCGCAGCCGGGATAAGAAGGAGCGGGAGCTGACCAGCGGCCCGGGGAAGCTGACGAAGGCGCTCGGCATTACGATGGACGATTACGGCAGGCCGCTCTTCGAATCGCCGCTCTATATCGCCGAAGGAAAAGCGTTCGGGCCGGTGGAGACCGGTACCCGGATCGGGATCGAGAACAGCGGCGAAGCCCGCGATTATCCGTGGCGTTTTTGGATCGGCGGCAACCGGTTTGTCTCGAAGTAGAGGAGGTAGCGGATGAACCCATTTACGCAGCGGGTGATCGAGATCATTCAAGGCATTCCGGAAGGAAATGTGATGACCTACGGTCAAATCGCCGGGCTGGCCGGAAGTCCGAGAGGGGCCAGACAGGTCGTGCGCATTCTGCATTCGTCAAGCGGCAAACACGGGCTGCCCTGGCACCGGGTGGTCAACGCCCGAGGGGAAATTGGGATCCGGCAGGAGGAAGGCCGCATGCTCCAAATGATGTACCTGCGGGGCGAAGGCGTCGAGATCGCCGATAACGGACAACTGGACTTGGATCGGTGGCGCTTCATTCCGAGCGGCGAGTGACCGCTCGAAAGGCACAGAATATCATCATGTCATTCCCGGGGGTAGGTTTATGTTCAAAAAAATAAGCTTAGCCCTCCTCTACGCCGCCGCGGCTTATCTTATTTACAGGTACGGCGAAGAGATCGTGGCGTGGTTTCAATCCTCCAGCGACATGGCTCTGGTCATCGTTGCGGCAACGGTTATGGCCTTGTTTCCGGTCATCCCCTATCCGGTTGTCGGCGGGGTCATCGGCGCGGCATTCGGGCCGGTGCTCGGTGCGGCGATTACATGGGCCGGCTCGACAGCGGCTTCGTTGCTGATGTTTTTATTGGTCCGTTACGGGTATCAGGAATGGGGTCAGCGAATGCTGTACCGCTACGAGCGTCTCGGCAAGCTGACCGTTCTGTTCGAGCGGAACGCCTTTCTGACCATCCTTTTCGCCAGGCTCATTCCTTTCATTCCGTCCATTATCATCAATGCGTATTCCGCTTTGAGCCGCGTTTCCTTTGCCGCGTATGTCGTGGCGTCCGCGCTGGGCAAAATCCCGGCCATGCTGTTGTTCGCCTTCGTGGGCAATACTTTGATGACGGAGCCGGGAGCGGTATGGCTTACCATTGGAATTTACGGGGGCTTTCTCGCGGTTACGCTATTGGCCTACCGGCTATGGAAGCAGGGCAAGGAACCGGTTCAGAGCAACCGGGAGGCATAAAAAAGAGAGGCGCCGAATCGAGGCCCTCTCTTTTTGTTCTATGGACAAAACTTACCCCTGAGCGGCAGGCCGGCGGTGAAGCTCAGCCAGCGCTTCCGATTGCATAATTCTTTCCTCGATCCGCTCGAAGCCGCGCGCGGCTGCGCCGCCCTCGAAGCTGTACAGGAAGCGAGGCGCCGAAGGTTTGACTTGGGCTTCCACTTTCTGAGCGCGGGCCACAAGCTCCGTACGCTTCTCCTGCATGGCCGCATAGGCGGCTTTTGTTTCCTCCAACTGCTGCGACAGCTCTTCCGAGCGCTGCTTGGCGGCTACGTACCACTCCGAGCATTCCAGCGACTTGTCCAGATAATGCAGCTTCGCTTCGACGGCTTGGCGGGCTTCCGCTTCACGACCGTCGGCCAGCGCTTCGGCGGCATTTTTCTCGCATTGGGCAGCCAGCCGGTTGTAGGCGTCGATTTGCATTTTCAGCGAGCGTTCCGTGCCGGATTGCCGGTTCAGCGTCCGCTGGACCGCGTCGATTTCCTCCTTCATGGTGCGGAGGTAGTGGTTCAGCATCATCACCGGATCCTCCAGCTTGCTCAGCGCCTCGTGTGCGGCGGCTCTCGATAGATCAGATAGTCTGGTTAAAACTCCCATAATTGTTCTAGCTCCTTTTGTCATATTTTATAGTTTTACGTAGATTCCCGTAGATTAGTAGTTATGATAAGGGTTCATGACAGCGTAGTCGTCGTACGGCGCTTTCGGGACAAGCAGGCTGAGAACAAAATAGATCAGCGTGACGGTGCCGAAGCTGCAGAAGGCGGCGATGACGACCAACAGGCGAACGAGCGTCGCGTCCAGGCCGAAATATTGCGCGAGGCCTCCGCAAAGGCCGGTCAGTCTGCTGTTGCTGCGGGAGCGGAATAATTTTTTGTTCATAAAACATTCTCCTTTCGATATATATCTTTCATTTTCGTTGGTTGTTTGATTTGTGCTTGCTTCATGTCTTTATTGTAGTCCGATCGCGTTCTGGCGAAAACCGACCTGTGGCGGTTTTTGAACTGGACCTAAGGAGGGGAAGCCATTCTACCTAAGTCGGAATAAATGTAAAATTTTACCTTTAGACAATAACCGTAATTTGTTTATACTAGTGCTATCCTATAAAAGTTGGGGAGTAGAATATGAAAAACGATCATGGTTCCGAAAACGTCTCTAAAGCCAAGGGGGAAAGGTTTACGTCAAGCGGTTTCATTCTGGCCGCGATCGGGAGCTCGGTGGGGCTCGGCAACATGTGGAAGTTTCCTTACATTACAGGCAAGCATGGGGGAGCGGCATTTTTTCTGTTGTTCATTGTTTGTTTGATCATCGTGGGGCTGCCGGTGCTGCTGGCCGAGATGACGATCGGGCGGGGCGGCCGGGCAAACGCTTCGTTAGCTTTTTACAAGCTGACCAACAAAAAGGTATGGGGCTACTTCGGATTTCTATCCGTCATTACCGCTTTTTTGGTCATGTCCTACTACGCCGTTGTTGCCGGGTGGACGTTGCATTATACCTTGGAATCGTTTACAGGATTGTTATTCCAGCAAGGCGCCGATTACAAGGATAAGTTCCTTACGTTCGCGGGCGGGTATTGGCCTTTATTCTGGCAAGCCGTCGTTATGATCCTCAGCGCTTGGGTTCTTGCGAGGGGCGTTTCCGGGGGGATCGAGAAGTTCAATAAAATTTTGATCCCGGGCTTCCTGGTCATTTTGCTGGTGCTGATGTTCCGTTCGCTTACGCTTCCCGGCGCCGGCGCCGGGGTCGAGTTTTTCTTGAAGCCGGATTTCTCCAAACTGGATGCGGAGTCCGCTCTCATTGCATTAGGACATGCCTTCTTCTCCTTATCGCTCGGGATGGGCATCATGATCACGTACGGATCGTACGTCGACAAGAGGCAATCCCTCGGCAGCGCAACGCTGGCGATCGGGTTCGGGGATCTGATTTATGCGTTTATTGCCGGGATCGTTATATTTCCGACCGTCTTCTCTTACGGTTTGAAGCCTAGCGAAGGGGTAGGACTGGCGTTTATGGCGCTTCCTGCCGCGTTCGCCCAGATGCCGTTTGGCGCGATCTTCGGAGGGTTGTTCTTCCTGCTGCTCGCGATCGCCGCGCTGACCTCCGCCGTCTCCATCCTGGAGGTTCCGGTTGCGTATGCGATGCACCGCTGGGGCTGGACCCGGAAGAAAGCGGCCGTGATCGTGTCCGTCGCATGCTTTGTGGTCGGCATCCCGTCCGCCCTCTCGGTCGGCGGCGTGCTCGGCTCCTTCACTCCCGGCGGAAAGTCGATTTTCGATTGGGTCGACTTTATGACGTCTTACGTGCTCATGCCGATAGGCGGCTTGGTCGTTACGCTGTTTACCGGCTATGCGTGGAAATTGGCCGGGGAAGAAGCGGGCCTGAATGGCTTCTGGTACCGCGCTTGGATGTTCCTGCTGAGGGTCGTATCGCCGATTCTGATCATTCTGGTATTCTTGTATTCCGTCGGCATTTTGTCGTTTTAAGCCTAAAGAAGCCGGATTTCTGCATAGTAGAAATCCGGCTTGATATTTTCTAGTATAAATTTTTGTGCTCCTATTTTATCAATTGCTTAATCAGCTCGCGGTTTCTGCTCTGAAAAATGTCATTGTGGGAAGAAACCATTCCGCTTGCATGCGCTTCTGGCTGAATGTACAGCTTGGCTTGGTTGACTGCATTTGCCGCGTCATGAAACGCTCCGGCAATCAAATGCACTTTCCCTTCGTACGAAATAATATCTCCCGCCGCAAAAATCCCCGGCTCGGATGTAGCGCTGTTTGTCTGACCGGCCAGGAAGTATTCATTCGCCATCTCAAGCTTCACCTGGCTGTTTTCCAGCAACGATCTGTCCCGTTCATAGCCGTGATTGATAATCACTTCGTCAATGTTCAGTTCCTGTACTTCGCCCGTCTCATGGTTGGTCAGTTCCACCCGCTCAATCGTCTCCTGGTTGGAGGCCGCAGTCAGCTTCGTAATCGTCGTGTTAAAGAAGCATTTGGCCGAGCTGTTCAGCAGTTGATTCACCTGTGCCTCATGCCCGGACAGCGTATCTTTGCGATAAGTCAAATACACCTGCTTGGCGATCGGCTCCAGCTCGTTTGCCCAATCGACCGCCGAGTTTCCTCCACCGGAAATGATGACGGTTTTATCCTTAAACCGTCTCAGTGATTTGACGGTATAGCTCAGGTTGGATACTTCGAACTTCTCGGCGCCCTCCAACTCGATTCTTTGCGGCTCCAAAATTCCCCCGCCGATGGCAAGAATGACGGTTTTCGTGTAATGCTGCTCACCGGAAGAAGTATGCAGGACGAATACGCCTGTTTCGTCACGTTCAATCCGCTCTACTTTTTGATTCAGCACGATGGTAGGATCGAAGGTTAGCCCTTGCTGGACGAGCTGCTCGATCAGCTTCTCACCCAGCGTTGGCGTCAGACCGCCGACATCCCAAATCATTTTTTCCGGATAGACATGGACTTTCCCGCCCAGTCTTGGCTGATATTCGATCAGCTTGGTCTTCATTTCTCTTAAACCGCTGTAAAAAGATGCGAAAAGCCCAGCAGGGCCTCCACCGATAATCGTGACGTCAAACAGTTCCTCGTTTTTCATCCGTGATCCTCTCCTTAGCTAAGATTAGCGACGCGCTCTATTTTGCCAAAATATGTTTCACGATCGTTTTGACCCCCAGCTCAATTCCCAACGGCCCACCCGCCGCAATCGAGCTGTCCAGGGCGTACATATGCCCGTTCTTAATGGCTTGAAGAGAGTTCCAGGCAGAATCGCTTTCCAGGTTTTTCAGATAGCCTTGCAATTTTTTCGACGAACCTCCGATGTCGGCAACAAACATATAATCGGGGTTCATCGCTGCCAGCCCTTCCAGGGAGATCTGCTCCCCTTTTGTCGACATGGCAACGTATTTGCTTGGCGGGTTTAAAGCAAGACCGCTTTCCTTGTTGAAAACAAACTGTGTGGTAAAGCCCCAGAATTGCTTGTCGCCCAGCATAATTACACCAAAGGTTTTGTCGCTGAATTTTTTCAGCTGTTCTTTGGAATCGGCAATCAAGGTTTCAATCCGTGAAATTTCATCCTTGGCCTTTTGCTCTTTGCCGAAGATTTTTCCGTATTCTCGCAGCGCGCCTTGCCAATTGTTTTCATTGCTGTCCACCGTTACAACCGGGGCTATTTTCTCCAGCTTGTCGCCGTAACTCCCGTACCGACCCGAGACCATGATGATGAGATCGGGGCCGATTTCCACCAGCTTGTCCAGATTGGGGCTCGTCATGGAGCCGATATCGGCAATCGCTTTGTCCTTGTAAGGAGCGAGGGATTCCCATTCCTTCAGAACATTCAGGTCTGTCGCCGCTACAGGTGATTCATCCAGCAAAAACAAATGCTCAAAATTGCGGAAGAACAAAAGAGCTACTTTCTCAGGCTTTTTTTCCAGTACGATCTTGCGTCCGAGAGCATCTACATATGTTCTCGGCCATGTTCCCGTTTCCTGACCGGCTTTTTCTGTAGTGGCGCTTCCCTCTTTTGCCGGGGCTGTGCTGTTTGCTGCTGAAGGATTGTTAGGCTCCGGCGTTCCGGCACAACCGGCTAAAATCCCCGCCAAAAGTGCGATAGAGACGAATAGTCTCAAGAGTGCTTTCATTCTGACTCCTCCGTTGTGACTTGAGTTTTGCTTGAAAAACAAAGCTACGGTCAGTTTAGCAAAACGCATTTTAGAGAGGAATGGAGCCATCCTGAAATCCATATGGATTATTCCTGAATCGCCCCCGGAACTCGGCCGGAGAGACGCCTGCCTGTTTTTTGAAGATACGGCTGAAATATAATGCGTCTGCATAGCCGACGCTTTTCGCCACTTCGCCGATCGGCGCGTCGTTAGCCAGCAGGCATTCCTTCGCCCGATTCAGACGATAGGCCATCAAATACTTGCCGGGGCCCATGCCCGCGTACTTCTTGAAGACATAGAACAAGCGGTTTTCATTGATGTCATTTTGTTCAGCCAAAGCACGTACGCTAAGCCCGTCCATATAATGCTCGTGTATGTACCTGGATACTTGCTCGAATAACGCTTGCTCGCCGTCGCTGCTCTGGTTTCGTACACAGACAAACAGTTCCTCCAAGACGCAGCGAAACAACGTTTCTGTCTGAAAGGCGGAAATCCCGCCCGGCTCACCTGAAGAGCGCCACAAAAGCTCAAGCAGCTCCGTCAGACGGGGGCTTTGTCCCGGGGTAAGCTGAAAATGCGCTTTGGACAAGGAAAATCCGGCCGGCTCGGGCGCGCAGACCCGGTATAGAACAAGCAAGTACTCCCATCCGGTGTTGCCGAGAACCTTCCGATTCAGTGGCATACGGGCGCCGCCGTGCACTACATGGCCCGGAGCAAGCGTATAGGACGTTCCGCTGAAATCAAACTCGGCCTTTCCTCTTAATGGGAAAACAAAGCCTGGGAAAGGCTCCGTATAGTCATCGCAGCTCAGGCCCGGTTCACGCACATAGCGACAGACTTGTTCCACTTGAAAAGAGGTACGCGCAAAATGCTCGGCAAGCTTGTTGATGTCCATCTTCATTTCACACACCTCCTGCAATCAAGTGCCGCTGCCCGATGGGCTCATCTGCTCCGCTCCGCTGGGACGAGCGATCGCGTTCCTCCTGGTAAAGTTACACAACTTAATCATACTTGTATTGATATTGATAATCAATCTCATTTTGGATTGGCGAACAAAAAGGATCATATTCCCAGTAGGCCTGCAGCACGGCGGCGGCAGAAAGTTTACATCATTCCTCATAAGTATTAAAGTTAACAAAGAAGGAAGACGGTCGTTTTCGGAAAACAATTACCCGATGGAAACAATGGTGTCGTGAAGGAGAAGGTAACGATGGGTCATGAAATCAACGCCAGCCGGGAACAGACGGGGCTGCGCGTATTGGTGATAACGGCCGTTCCGGCCGAGAGGGATGCCGTGCTGCGCGGGCTGCGGGGCGACGCCAGGTTCGACGTCGTGGCCGGAGGCGTCGGCCCGGCCGCGGCGGCGGCAAGCGCCGCGAAGGCTTTGGCTGCGGCCGAGTACGGCCTGGTCGTCAGCGCCGGGATCGGCGGCGGCTTTCCCGGCCGGGCGGAGATCGGCTCGCTGGTGGTGGCCGATGCGATCATTGCCGCCGATCTGGGCGCCGAGACGCCCGAAGGCTTCCGCAGTGTGGACGAGCTGGGCTTCGGCTCCAGCCGGATCGCGGTCGACGCCTCTCTCGCTGCGCGGCTGACGGAGGCGCTGCAAAGAGCCGGGCTGCCGGCGCTTACGGGCCCGGTGCTCACGGTGTCCACCGTGACCGGCACGGCGGCAACCGCCTCCGAGCTGGCGGCCCGGGTGCCGGGGGCGGCGGCCGAGGCCATGGAAGGCTTCGGCGTGGCGGTGGCCGCCCGTGACCGCGGGGTACCGGCGCTTGAGCTTCGCGCCATCTCGAATGCGGTCGGCCCGCGCGATCGCGAAGCCTGGCGGATCAAAGAGGCGCTGGACGCGTTGGAAGCGGCGGGCGCAATTTTACTGGAGGTGCTACGATGAAGATCGCTTTTTCTCCTTGCCCGAATGATACGTTTGTGTTTCACGCTTGGGTTCACGGGCTGGTGCCGGGGGCGCCGAAGCTTAACGTGACCTACGCGGATATCGATATTACCAATCGGCTTGCGGCGGAGCCCGGGGGGCCGGACGTGCTCAAAATATCGTTCGCGGCGCTGCCGTGGGTGCTGTCCGAATACGCGCTGCTGCCCTGCGGAGGCGCGCTCGGACGAGGCTGCGGGCCGCTGGTGCTCACGAACAATCCGGCGGTCAGCGCCGAAGGCCCTGCCGCTTTGGCCGGCCGGCGGGTCGCGGTGCCGAGCGACCGCTCGACCGCGTATTTGCTGTTCCGCTTATGGGCGGCGCAGCAGGTTCCGGGCGGCGTGGGCAAGATCGTCGTGATGCCGTTTCACGAGATTATGCCTGCGGTGCGGGACGGTCAAATTGATGCCGGGCTGGTCATCCATGAAGCCCGGTTCACGTACCCCTCGTACGGCTTGACCCTGCTGTCCGACCTTGGCAACTGGTGGGAGGCGGACACGGGTCTGCCCATTCCGCTGGGGGCGATCATCGCCCGCCGGTCGCTGGACCACACGGCGATCGCCGAATGGGCCCGTGCCTCGGTTAAGTACGCGTGGGAGCATCCCCAAGCCTCCCAAGATTACGTGATGAGCCATGCGCAGGAGCTGTCTCCGGAAGTGGCCCGCGCGCATATCGACCTGTACGTGAACGAGTACACGGCCAATCTGGGCGAGAGCGGCTACGGCGCGGTGGAGGCCCTGCTGGGCCGGGCGGCGAAGGAAGGGTTAGTTCCTTCTTTCGACTTGTCCCTGCTGCGCTGAGGCGCGGGGCGAACCAACCAACGGACGGATAAACTACCTGGCCCGGGAGGCGAGAGACACATGTCCAAGAAAGAGAGCGAGCTGCCGATCTTATTATTTGCAGACCAGCCGTCTTGGGAAGCTTGGCTGGAGCAGAATCATGCCGCATCGGCCGGAGTAAGGCTGCGTTTGGCGAAGAAGCAAGCGGATGTCGTGACGTTAACGTATCAGGAGGCGCTGGAAAGCGCCTTGTGCTACGGCTGGATCGACAGCCGGAAGGAAGCTTACGACGAGAGCACCTGGCTTCAGCGGTTTACGCCGCGCGGGGTGAAGAGCATCTGGTCCAAGGTGAATAAGGACAAAGCGGAAGCGCTGATCGCAAGCGGCCGGATGCAGCCCCCGGGCCTCCGGGCCATTGAAGCAGCGAAGCAGAACGGGCAGTGGGACAAGGCGTACGAGTCGCAAAGCCGCGCAACCGTGCCCGACGATTTGCAAAGCGAATTGAACCGCAATCCGCAAGCCAAAGCTTTCTTCGAATCGCTCGACAAGCAGAACCGGTTCGCCGTGCTGTTCCGAATCCACAGCGCGAAAAAGGCGGAAACGCGGGCAAAACGAATCCAGCAATTCGTGGCCATGCTGGAGCGCGGGGAGAAGATTTACCCGTAGAAGCGAACAAGCGAGGCCTTCGGCTCCCAAGGGTCTCGCAAATTTTTAATCTTATTTTAATGTTCGTTTCAGTTAAAATTAAGGCAGACCGGTTATGATAGGCCTCAAGAACGGAGAAGGTACGATATTCGCGATCTATTACACTACGTCATGTAGTGCAACCGGCGCCGATGATGCTATACTGATGAAGCGGGACTCGATGTTTTTTGGCATCAGGAGTACGGGTATTTTTATTGCCAATTACACTACGTATTGTAGTGTGACTGAGGGGGCCGAGGGGCCAAGCGAATCTGCCCATGAAGAAAACAGGCTGCAGCGCAGCTAATATGACGAAGGAGGAATAATTATTATGAAACTGAAGTTGGTCGCTTTTGCCGTAGGTGCAGTCGTTATCGTTGGAGGGGGCTATGCCGCTTACGATTATTATGCCGGGAACCATGTTGCGGTACAGAACGTGATTCCTGCGAACGCTTCGGCGTCGGCCGCCGGAGGAGCCGTTGAAGCAAGCAAGCTGGACGGGCAATGGAATATCAGCCCGGATTCCAAAGTATACTTCTCGGTCACGACCTCTAAGGAAACCGTTAACTTCGAAGGCAGCGCGGTGAAAGGAAGCTGGACGCTCCATTCGTCCGATCCGTCCAAGATGAAAGCCGAGGCGGCGCTCGACCTCAAATCGATCTCGTCCGGCAACTCGCAGAGGGACGAGCATGTCCGAGGGGAGAAGTTCCTGAACGCCGCAGCGAACCCCGAAGCCAAATTTACATTAAAGTCAATCGAGAACTTCCCTAAGACGTGGAAAGAGGGGGAGAAGGTTTCCTTCGACATGACCGGCACGCTTACCGTGAATGGCAAACCCAAGGACGTCACGTTCAAGAGCGACGCGGTTTACAGCCAAGACGCGCTCCGTATGGAAGGCAGCACGGTCGTTACCTTTGAAGACTTCGGCTTGAAAAATCCTCATGCGGTTGTCGTTTCCACCGAGAACAACGTGACCGTGCAATTAAGGCTCATCCTGAAAAAGTAAACTGCCCGTACACCGCAATCGCGCGTTCCTTGGCTGCAGGACACAAGCTACAACGGCCTGCAGCCACGAATCGGCGCGTTTTTTTTGGCCGAAGCTACTTGGCATTATCAACTTGCGCGGACCGGTGCTGCCGACGAAGCTTGCCAACCGCCCGTCCACTATGGTAAAATTGTAAATAACTTGAACAAGAGGAGGTGAGGTAGGATGAATCACGAGATGGTGAACAACCGTATTAGCCAGCTGCTGATGCTTTTGGCTGGCATTGTGCATGCTTTTTCCGTCAACGGGAGAGGTCTGTCCAAAAATGCCTATACGGTTTCACCATTCGCGAAAATAATCCTACCTTAACCGCAAACGGATGCCAGTCCGAAGAGCCGTAGGGATTTTTTCCTGCGGCTCTTTTTGTTGCATACCAAGGTTAGGATCACACAAGGAGGACTCCTTAAGATGATCGTTAACTGTCAATATATAAAAGCGTACCATGGCGCACAGCTTGTTCTTGAAGACGTAAACTTGGATATTCAGCAAGGCGAGCGCATCGGACTCATCGGCCGCAACGGCAGCGGCAAATCGACTTTATTGCAATTGATCGCCGGGCGGCTTCGTCCCGACGCCGGGCAGCTTGCCGTGCGGAAAGGAACCCGAATCGGCTATTTGACGCAAATTCCGGCGGAGTTCGAAGGCCGGACCGTCTATGACGTGCTGGCACTTGGCCATCAGGAGCTGCTGGAATGCCGTTTGAAGATGACAGAGCTGGAGAAGCTCATGTCGGAGCCGGGCGTCTCTGACGGCCCGGATCGGCTGGCCGGCTGGCTGGAGCAGTACGCGGCGCTGCAGGAGAAGTTCGAGCGCGAGGGCGGCTACGAGCTGGATGCCGTCATCGAGCGGGTCGCCGACGGCTTGCGGATTGACCGCGGCAGCTATACCCAGACGTACGCCTCGCTGTCGGGAGGAGAGAAGACCCGCATCAATCTAGCCTCGCAGCTGATTCGGAAGCCCGAGCTGCTGCTGTTGGACGAACCGACGAATCACCTTGACCTGCACGGGGTCGAATGGCTGGAAGACTATTTAACCCAGTACGACGGTTCGTGCCTGATCGTCTCGCATGACCGGTATTTTCTGGACCGGGTCGTGACGAAGATCGTCGAGCTGGAGGACGGCGAATCGCAGTCGTATTTTACTAACTATACCGGCTATATGAAGGAAAAGGAGACGCGGCTGCTTCAGCAGTTCGCCGACTACCAGGAGCAGCAGAAGAAGATCAAGAAGATGACGGAGACGATCAAGCAGCTGGAAGCATGGGGACGGATCGGCGGCAACGAGAAGTTTTTCCGGCGGGCGGCTTCGATGCAAAAAGCGCTGGACCGCATGGAAAAGCTGAAACGGCCAGTGCTGGAGGCGAAAAGCGCCGATTTCGGGCTGACGCAGGCGGATCGCTCGGGACGCAAGGTTGTGACGCTGGAGGGCATCGGCAAAAGCTACGGAAGCCGGAAGCTGCTGGACGCGGTCGACGGAGCGCTGGCTTACGGAGACAAGGTTATGCTTATTGGGAAGAACGGGTCGGGGAAATCGACCTTGTTCAAGCTCATCCTCGGTCAGGAAGCCGTCGATGAGGGGCGCTTCGAATGGGGCGCGCGCGTGGACATCGGCTATTTGGCCCAGCAGGAGTACCCGGATGGGCCGAAGAAATCGATGCTGGATTATTTTCGCAGCGAAGCCGGTCTGGAGGAAGGGGAGGCCCGGGGAATTCTGGCCAAATATTTGTTTTACGGCCCGGACGTGTTCAAATCAGTCAATCTGCTGTCGGGCGGGGAGTGGACGCGGCTGAGGCTGGCGCTGCTGGTGCTCCGCAAGCCGAATTTGCTGCTGCTCGACGAGCCGACGAACCACTTGGACATCGCCTCGCGGGAAGCGCTGGAGGAAGCGCTGGAGACGTTCCCGGGCACCGTGCTCGCCATCTCGCACGACCGGTATTTCATCAACCGGCTGGCCGGGCGCATCTGGGAGCTGGACAATGGCAGGATCACCGTCTATCTGGGCAACTTCGACGAGTATCAGGAGAAGCGGAAGCAGCGCGGAAGCTCAGGCGAAAACGCTATGGCTCAGGTCGTCTCTCCCGCGGCCGTGAAAACAAAGGCAGTGGCTCTGGCCGCCGCGCAGGGCAGGACGAACGGGCGCGGAAAAGCGGCGGAAGACCGCAGCAGGGAGCGCGACACGCTGGAGCGGTCCATTGTCCTGACGGAGGAGCGGCTCGCCACATTGGATGCCGCCATGCAGGAGCAGGAGGCGGGTACGGATGCCCGTTCGCTTAGCGAGCGATGGGCGGAGCGGGAAGCCGTGCAGGAAGAGCTCGACCGCCTCTATGAGCAATGGCTGGCGGCGGGAGAAGAGGAGTAAGCAGGGTTCCATGTTGCTGCGGGTCCGCTTTTGCCCATACAATGGGAATGATAAGGCTCTGACAACCACAACAAGAATAGGATCAAGGGAGGAACTGCTCGGTGGACCGCGGCGCATGGAATTGTTACGCATTCGATTTCGTCGATATGCAAATGAAGCAAATTTCCGAGGTCTGGACCCTCCGGACGAATTCGGACCCTGGTACGAACCGGCTCGTCTTTGTCATAAGCGGCGAAGGGGAGCTATGCGCTTCCGATGCCCGTATTCGCTTGGAAGCCGGCAGCCTGTTCGTCTGCCAGCCGGGCCGGAATCCGTATACGGTTCGTGCCGTACGAGGCGGGCTGGCGATTTACTACATCGAGTTTGCCTCCGCCAAGACGCATAGACAGGGGCAGCGGTGGGCGGTTGAGGATTGCCCTTTGCCCGTTCAAGGGATCGTGCAAGGCATTCCCGTTCCGATCGTCCGCCGGTGTATGGAGACCTTGTACGAATGCTGGAACGCGGGCTCCGGGGCAGAGGCGCATCGGGTTCAGGCAGGCCTGACCGAGCTGTGGCAGTCGATCCTGACGGCGGGCACGGATGCAACGGAGCCGGCAGCCTCGCAGGCTGTGATCCGCAGCATTCAGGACTACTTCGACGAGCATTATACCGAGACGTTCCCGATGGAGGAGTTGGCGTGTGCGCGGGGGATGAAGCCGACGTCTTTTTTCCAGAGCTTCAAGCGCAGCACCTCCCTAAGTCCGCTCCAATATATTACCGCCAAGCGGATCGAGAAAGCCCGCGAGCTGCTGGCAACCCGTGACATGAAAATAAAAGAAGTATCCAAGGCGGTCGGCTATGCCGATGCGTATTATTTCAGCCGAATTTTTAAAAGTGCGGTTGGGGTGTCCCCGGTCGAGTACATGCAGTCGTTTCGGAAAACGATCGTCGTGCTCAATCCTTTCCTCTGGGCGGGATTAACGGCGCTCGGGATTCCGGGCGACCGTATGGTCGTCCTGTCCAAAGAGGAGTACAGCGAAGACCCGGCGGCCGAGTTCGATCTTGCGCCGATGCGAGCCCGGCAGCCCGATCTGATTCTCGGTTCCGAGAAGGCGGCCGTCTGGTACGACGGCTTGTCCGAGCTCGCCCCGACCCGGCTGATTCCGTACAAGCGGCAATCGTGGCGGGAGCACTTGATGCAGCTGGCGGCGGCTATCGGAATGGAGGAGGTCGCGGTCTATTGGATCCGGTCTTATGAACGCAAAGCCGCAGCAGCCCGTCATCGGATCCATCAATCGCTGCGGAATGAGACGGTGCTCGCAGCCCGCATATGGCGGCATGGGCGGGTTAGAGTATTCGGCGAGCAGCGGCGCAAGGTCGGAGATTTATTATACCGGGAGCTTCAGTTGAACGCCCCTGCGCGCATCCGCGGTCTCGCTTTCGAGGAGCTCGACAGCGTCGGGAAGCTGAATGATTATGAAGCAGACCATATCCTTCTCTTCACCGAGCCGGGCTTTGACGCCGGCTGCATCCACGAGTTGAAAGGAAAAGTATATCAGGCCGGCGAGTATCCTTGGCTGCACTATTCGGCGCTCGGGCACGAGAAAGCGCTCGTCGAAGCCATCGAATTGTTTGCCAAGCGGGAATTTTGAAGAAAAATACAGGTCTTGGCGAAGATTCGTCTATTTTAATCCGGGGCGTTTTCTGTACAATTTTATAGTGAGAATGAATATCACTATCATTGACAGGGGGATAACTTTCGTGGAGGCTGCACAATTTCAGACGGCTCGGACGATCGTAGAGAGAAGATCCATCAAGCAATTCAAGCCGGACCCCGTATCGGAAGAGCTCCTGTACGAGCTGCTCAACGTATCGGTATGGGCGCCCAATCATGGGCTGCGGGAGCCGTGGCGGTTTATTTTATTTGTAGACGAAGGCAAGCGGACGCTGGGCGAAGCGATTGCGGGCCATGCCGTGAAGAGCCGCTCGCCGGAGACCTATATGAATATCCCGGCGCACCTGCTGGTCGTTGTTCAAGAGGACCCGCGCCAGCGGGAGCGGGAAGAGGATTACGCGGCGGCGTGCGCCTTGATTCAGAACTTTCAGCTGGCCGCTTGGGAGCGCGGACTTGGCGTGATTTGGAAGACCGAGCCGTTTACTTTTGTCCCGGGATTTCTGAAAAGCGTCGGCGTCAAGCCGGGGGAAAAATTGGTCGGGCTCCTTCATATCGGCTATCCGGAAGTCGTTCCCGAGGCAAGACCAAGAACGCGGGCAGAAGAAAAGCTGACGGTCGTTCGCTCATCCACTGCAACGGAGGACCCGCATACCGATGGCTCTATCCCAGCCGGCACTCGATAAAGCGCCGATCCGCAGCCGTCCGTGGATGGCCACCGTCCTTCTGGCTGTCGGCATATGCGCGATCTTGCTCGGGATGGGCACCTCGATTGTAACGGGGGTGGCCCATATTACGTTCGGAACGGTGTGGGATTCGATCGTGGCTTACGACCCGGGCAACGATCACCATGTCATTATCCAATCGCTGCGCATTCCCCGCGCGCTTGCCGGGGTACTGGTCGGCGCGGCGTTCGCCGTAGCCGGGGCGATGATGCAGGGGATGACCCGCAATCCGATTGCCGACACCGGACTGCTGGGCATCAATGCGGGGGCAGGCTTTGTACTCGTCCTCGTGTTCGCGTTCTTCCCTTGGCTTCCCTTCGGAGCGATTATCGTATTCTCGTTCATCGGTGCCGGCTTGGGCGCGGGTTTGGTATACGGCATCGCCTTCTTTGCCAGAGGGGGCTTAACGCCGCTGCGTCTCGTATTGGCCGGCGCCGTCGTCGGCTCGCTGCTGTCGGGCGTCAGTCAGGCGCTGTCGCTGCTGTTCCAAATCAATTACGACCTCGCCTTCTGGACGGCCGGCGGCATCTCGACGGCGGAGTGGTTTCAGGTATCCGTGATGCTGCCGTGGATCGCAGGCGGACTGATCGCTGCGTTGGCCGTCTCCCGGTCCATTACGATTCTGAGCCTGGGCGAAGACGTGGCGGCGGGGCTCGGCCAACGGACGAAGCTGGTGAAAGGGATCGGCACCGTGGTGGTGATGGTTCTGGTCGGGGCATCCGTGTCCACGGTCGGAGGCGTCGGTTTTATCGGACTGATTGTTCCGCATATGGTCCGCTTTCTGGTCGGCGTCGATTACCGGTGGATTATCCCTTGCTCCGCCGTCCTGGGCGGACTGCTGGTCGTCTTTGCCGATATCGGAGCGAAAATGGTCGCTCTACCCTATGAGACGCCGCTAGGCTCCATTATTGCCGTGTTGGGCGTTCCTTTCTTTCTATATCTGGCGCGCAAGGAACGGAGGGAGCTGTAGTGAGTACGGATACGTTCGTGCAGCATCGCGGCCGCCGCAGCCTCCGGCTGATCGTGTTGTTCGGCGCGCTGCTGCTTGTGCTGTTTGTCGTTAGTATGAATACGGGGCGCTACAGTATGGCCCCGATGGAGGTATTGCAGACGCTGCTCGGCGAAGGCAGCCGTAAGCAGAACATCGTCTTGTTCGATCTGCGCCTGCCGCGCATGATCATTGCCGTGCTGATCGGGGCGGGGCTTGCAGTGTCCGGCGCGGTGCTGCAGGGAATTTCGCGCAACGGCTTGTCCGATCCGGGCATTCTCGGCATCAATGCCGGCGCGGGCTTCGCAGTCCTGCTGTTCGTGTCGTTCTACCCAGCGACCAGCGTGGCGCCGCCGTTTCTGATGCCTTTTCTCGCTTTGGCGGGTGCAGGCTTGTCCGCTCTTCTCATTTACATCCTGTCGTATAAAAAAGAGAGCGGCATTTCACCGACAAGGCTGCTGCTTACGGGAATCGCCGTGGGGGCCGGGATGAGCGCGGTCAGCGTCATTTTGACGCTGCAGCTCAATCCGCGAAACTTCGAATTTGTCGTCACTTGGCAGATGGGATCGCTATGGGGCTCGAACTGGAAATTCGTCCTCGCGCTGCTTCCTTGGATTGTCATCCTGCTGCCGTATGTGTATTGGAAATCGAGAGTGATGAACGTACTGAGCATGAACGAGCAGATTGCAGGCGGGTTAGGACTCTCAGTCAACCGAGAGCGGCTCGTCTTAATGGCGGCGGCTGTCGGGCTGGCGGCCTCCAGTGTGGCGATCGGCGGCGGCATCGGATTCGTCGGGCTGCTGGGCCCGCATATGGCGCGGCGGCTGGTCGGGCCGCAGCATCAATACATGCTGCCTATTACGGCAGCGGTCGGCGCGCTGCTTGTGCTCGCCGGGGATACGAGCGGCCGGAGCTTTATGGAGAACACGGAAATACCGGCAGGCGTGGTTATTTCGTTATTAGGCGGTCCTTATTTTATTTATTTGTTAATGCGGGCTAAGGCGTAATTTGAATAATGGATGATTTTACCAAAAGGGGATTGGGGAATGCGTAAACTTCGATTCGCAGCCGGGTTCCTTGCGCTGTGCTTGGCTTCGGCCGGGCTGAGCGCTTGCAGCGGGCAGCAGAATACGGCGGCGGGAACGGAAGTCGCGGGTTCCGGCCAGAACGCCGGTTTTCCGCGTACGATCAAGCACGTGAAGGGCGAGCTGGAGCTGAAGGAAAAGCCGGAGCGAGTGGCCAGCGTCGATATTATGGGCACGGACTACTTTCTCGTGCTTGGGGTAGCTCCGATCGTGTCGGAAGGCTTCGAAGGAACGAAAGCCAAGTCGCCGATTTTCGCCAAGTATGCGGAAGGGATGAAGGTGGTCGATCTCGGCGGGAAGACGAACCGGGAAACGCTGCTGGAAATGGACCCGCAGGTGATCGTGATGACCAGCTCGGGCAAAGGCGCAAGCTATGACGAGTTCAATAAGCTGGCCCCTTCGATTGCCGTCGACTTTTCCTTGGATGCGGCGTCGAGGCTGATGAAATTCGCCGAAATCGTCGGCAAAGAAGAGAAAGCGAAGCAAGTGATTGCCGATTTTGAGAAGCTGAAAAGCGAAGCGAAAGCGGTGGCGGCCGACCACAAGGGCGAAACGGCGCTGTTCCTCGTGGCGAACGGCAAGGACTTTACGGTCATGCATCCCAAAAACTTCCCGATATACTACGAGGAGCTGGGCTTGACGCCTGTGGCGGGGCTGCCCGAGGACGGAAAGATCGGGGGGCGGATCGGCATTGAAGCGCTCAGCGAATTCAAGCCCGATCATATTTTTATCGCCGCCAATCGCAGGGAGATGAAGGCCGAAGATCCGCTCGGCTTGATCAGCATTTGGAAGGATCATCCGGTGTGGAACAATCTCAAGGCGGTCAAGGAGAATCATGTATATCCGATCGATACGCTGGCCGGGGATACGTTCTTCCTCGGGCAGGTGGCTGGGCTTCAAGCGATTAAAGACCATCTCGGTACGAAGAAATAGAGAGAAGACGAAGGACCGTTCCGCTCCAATGCAGGAGACGCGAAGCGGCCCTTTTCCGTGGAGTATTTTTGCAAAAGCCGCCGTTTCAGGGTTGGTCTCAAGCTGATGACGGCGGCTTGTTGATTCGCGTGAACGGCTTCCTATGGCTCAGCCCAAGGCCAGGGTTTCTTCGCTGAAGGCAATTTGTTCGCCGGCGAGGCGATCCAGTGAGAAAAGCGGGACTAGCTCGGCCGCTTTTGCCGGTTCGGGGCGGTCGAGCAAGCCGGCTGCATAAGCCAAGTAGCCGATCACGCGTTCCGGCGGAACGCCGGCGGCGCGCAGAGCGGCAAGCGAGAGGCTGCGGTCCCGCTTGGACAGCCTGCCGCCCTCCGGCGTACAGAGCAGCGGGACGTGGCAGAAGCTCGGCGGGGCCGCCTCCAACATTTCGTACAGGACGAGCTGCCGCGGGGTCGAATCGAGAAGATCCGCCCCCCGCAGCACATCGGTGATCCCCATGGCCGCATCGTCGACGACGACCGCCAACTGGTAGCTGAATTGGCCGTCCGCGCGTTTGACGACAAAATCGCCAAGAGCGCCGGGCGGCACCTGCTGTACGCCCGCCATGCCGTCCTCGAAGGAGAAGGAGCGCTCCGGAACGGCCACACGCAAGGATGGGGCCTTATGCTTGGCTTTGCGCCTGCGCTCCTCTTCGCTGAGCGCCTTGCACAGCCCGGGATAAGCCGCGCCTTCCGAGGCAAGGCCGTGCGGGGCGCTGGCGATGGCGGTCAGCTCGGCCCGGCTGCAATAGCAAGGATAGAGCCGTCCGCTGCGCTGCAAGCGTTCGACGGCCTGCTCGTACAGCTCCAGCCGCTTGCTTTGCAGATAAGGGCTGTAAGGGCCGTCGGTGGCCGGACCTTCGTCCCAGTCCAGTCCCATCCAGGTTAAATCTTCTGCGATGAGCTGAGCATATTCCGGGCGGGAACGCGGCCCGTCGATATCCTCGATACGCAGCACGAACGTACCGGAGGCTTGTCGCATTTGCAGCCAGGCGAGCAGCGCCGTGAAGGCGTTGCCGATATGCATCGGTCCCGAAGGCGTCGGGGCGAACCGTCCGCGTCTCATCGAATCACCTCGCAGGTATACAAAAAAGAGCAGGATTTTCCCCTGCCCGGTTGTTTATGTATGATAAATGTCATGTTGCAAACAATGATATTAGTGGCGGAGCCGACGAGATGCTCTCCGTTTCACTCCGAGACTGCGAAGTAACGCTATCGAAGTGAACGCTCCGACGAACCCTGTGGGTTCTCATCCCTTGCAATGAAGTTAATCAATGGCGGAGCCGACGGGATTCGAACCCGCGGTCTCCTGCGTGACAGGCAGGCATGTTAGGCCTCTACACCACGGCTCCGCGTTAGGGACAAATATGATAATAACACGGCCGCCCGATTTTAGCAAGTAGCTCAGAGAGAAGCATAGGCCGGGTGAAGGAAGCCGTACCGGTCCCGGAAAATAATCCGCGGCCGCCCGTTTCCCAGTTCTTTCGGTTCCTGACTACAAATGGACACATTTCTGAAATTGAACGTTGGTTAGTCACAAAAAATTCACAAATGTCGAAATTTGTTTTTCCACGGCTCTCTCTTCGGAGGTATAATCTATAAGTATATAGGGTTCCGTTTCGACCTGTTCATGCTCCCGAAAATGTGAAAATTGTAACAAGCGTGAGGGAAGGCCTCCGAACGGGCTTCTCCTCGCTTCCTATATTTTCGAGAAAAACATGATGTTTGCATTGCCTGACCAGGTATCGACACAATTAACGGACTTCTATTCCAAAGTAAAGGAGGACGTTCTCTAATGTCAGTAGCATCCACTCAACAAGCGGTAGTTGCAGCCGAGCCCACCCGGGAATCCTTGGATGTGCTTGATCAGTTGATGAAGCCCGAGGTGCAGGAGTCTTTAACGGTGTTGGTCGAGAATTTGCCGAAGCTGGCGGAAATGGTGACCATCCTCACCAAAACGTACGATTTGGTGCAAAATGTGGCCACGGACCGCGTATTTATCGAAGACATCAAAGGCGGCGTCGAAGAATTCGTGAAGCCGATTCAGGACAAAGCCAAAGGTCTGGCGTCCGCGGCAATCGAAGCGAACGACCGTGCGCAAGAGGAGTCTGCGACGATCGGTCTGTTCGGTTTGCTCAAAATGCTGAAAGACCCGCAAGTACAAAAGATGTTCCGTTTTTCTCAGGCATTCTTGGATGTCTTGGCTGAGCGCCAACAGCAGCGTCAATAATATAGGAAAGCTGAATCAAGGAGCGGATGAACAGGATGGCTAAGCAAATTTTGATACTAGGCGGCGGATACGGCGGATTGCTGAGCGCCCTGACGGCGCGGCAGTACATGACGGCGGAAGAAGCGACGATTACGGTCGTTAACCGTTTTCCGACGCATCAGATTATTACGGAGCTGCACCGGCTGGCTGTAGGCAACTTGGCGGAGAAAGCCGTTGCCCTGCCACTGGAGAAGCTTTTGCGCGGTAAAAATATCAATCTTCAGATCGATACGGTCGAGACCATCCGTCCGGATGAGAAGCAAGTTCTTATGGCCAGTGGCAAAACGTACGAATACGATGTGCTCGTTATTGCTCTCGGCAGCGAAACGGCGTTCTTCGGCATTCCGGGACTGCAGGAGCACAGCTTTGTCCTGAAATCCGTAAACGACGCCAACCGTCTTCGCGCGCACGTGGAAGCACGCATCGACGAATACAGCCGTACGAAAAACAAAGCCGACGCGACGTTCGTTGTCGGCGGAGGCGGATTGACGGGCATCGAGCTTGTCGGCGAATTTGCGGACATGCTGCCACAGCTTTGCCGCAGCAAAGGTGTCGACTTTAACGATATTTCCCTGTATACCGTGGAAGCGGGTCCGTCCATTCTGGCCGGCTTCGCACAGGAGCTTGTCGAGCGTGCGCAAACGAGCCTCGAGAAGCGCGGCGTGAAGTTCTTGACCGGCGTTGCGATTACGGAAATGCAGGCGAATACGGTATTCCTGAAGGACGGCAGCTCCATCGAGACGAACACGCTCGTATGGACCGGCGGGGTTCAAGGCAACTCTGTCGTGGCCAACTGCGGTATCGAAGTCAACCGCGGCCGCGCAACGGTAACAGAAAACTTGCAATCCACGTCCCACAAAGACATCTTCCTCGCCGGGGACAGCGCGGTCGTTATGGGCAACGAAGGACGTCCTTACCCGCCGACGGCTCAATTGGCTTGGCAAATGGGCGAGACGATCGGACATAACATTTTCGCTTACTTCAACAACGCGCCGATGGATACGTTCACGCCGGTATTCTCCGGTACGCTGGCGAGCCTTGGCCGCAAAGATGCGATCGGCACGGTCGGCGGAAACAAAACGCGCCTCAAAGGCCTTCCGGCTTCGCTGATGAAAGAAGCAAGCAACATGCGCTATTTGACTCATATCAACGGTCTGTTCACATTGGCTTATTAATTTTTAACAAGAGGGTGCCCTGTCGGGTACCCTCTTTTGCTTACTACCGAGTGGGATTTCGCCGTTGTTGTCGTTGTCCCATCGTTGCTCTTGCGTTTTGGTTAGCATTCACTTACAATATGGTCATGATGAAGAAGCCGCATATCGATAGCAAGAAAAAGGATATTTTGCAGGCGGCCATGCGTCTGTTCGCGACCAAAGGGATCGACGGCATTTCCGTCAAAGAGATCGGGGATGCGGCGGGCGTTACGGATGCCGCCATTTATAAGCATTTTAAAAGCAAGCAGGCGATGGCGCTCGAAGCGTTCACTCATTACTGCGGCGGCTATACGCGCTTGATCGACTATATGGCGGGGCAGCCGGGGACGTTCCGCAGCCGGTTCCATCGCTTGATCGACGAAGTGCTGCGCATGCATGACGAGGACCAGTACGGCATGCTGCTGCTTGCCCAGCAGCACGAAATTTTCGTGGAAGCCAGCCGCGGCGAGGGGAGACAGCCGTCAGACGCCCTCGTTGCCTTCATCGAGCAAGGTATCGAGCGCGGAGAGCTTCCCGAGCAGGATGCCCGGTTGTCCGCCGTGCTGATTATCGGCGCATTCAACCAGATGGCGCTTTCTAGCCTGCACGGGGAGCTTCCGGCCCGCCTGGAGCCGCTGGCAGCGGAAGTGAAGCGGAGGTTTTCCCATTTATTAGGTCAGCTTTGACCTGAGCTTGTTGAGAAACCCGCTTCGCGTAGAAAACTCTCTGCATACGCCGGTAGGGTATATCCCTCCAGCCGCTCTTGAAACCCGTGAACTTGATTACAATTAGCGGTATTTTCACGGGTTTCAAAGGCGGACGTAAACTCTTACGGGATATACCCCACCTCTATTTGTCTGAGTTTTTCTACTTCCAGGGTTCCTCAACAGTCTAAGGTCAGCTTTGACCTTTTCTTTTTACATACAAAGTTAGTGAATGCTAACCAAAAGGAGCGAGTTCAGTCATGAAGAAAGTTTTGATCGTGCAAGGAAATCCGGTGGAGCACAGCTACGGATGGGCGCTTGGAGATGCTTACGCGGAGGGAGCCGCGGTTTCCGGGGCCGAGGTTCGGGTAATTCGTCTGGCGGAGCTGGACTTTAACCCGAATCTATCGGGCGGTTATAAAAATAAGCTTCCGCTGGAAGACGATCTGGTCAAGGCGCAGGAGTCGATCCGGTGGGCGGAGCATCTGGTCTTCACGTATCCGATCTGGTGGGGCGGTCCGCCTGCGCTGCTCAAGGGTTTTCTCGACCGAGTCTTCCTGCCGGGCTACGCTTTTAAATACAAGAAAGGCTCCTCGCTGCCCGATCAGCTGCTCAAAGACAGAACGGCGAGGCTGATCGTGACGATGGATGCGCCTGTCTGGTATTACAGGCTCGTGCAGGGTCAACCGGGTCATCGGATGATGAAGGTGTCCACGCTGCAGTTCTGCGGCATCCGGCCCGTCAAGGTAACCTCGATCGGGCAAGTCGGCAAGTTGACGGACATGGAGCGAGAGCATTGGCTGGTGAAAGTGAACCGTCTGGGACAAGCTTTGGCATAAGCGAAAAGAAGCCTGTACCTCCACGGGGGGGACACAGGCTTCTTGCGCAGATCAGTGGGAAGCCGCCGCTTCGGCCGCAGGGTCCAGCTTCTCCTTGCTCATCGCGAAGGCTGCAACCAGCGCCAAGCCTGCCGGGATCAGGCTCCAGGCAAACGTCAGGACGACCGATGACGACAGCCCTTCCGTGATCGTACCCAGCGCTTGCGAAGGGATCTGGGCGCGGGTGGCCGGGTCCAGCAGCGCATGCGGGTCGCTGAAGTCGATGCCCTTCGGGGCGGCGGCTTGACCGCTACCTGCAAAGGCATCCGTCAGCTTCCGGGTCAGCGCATGGCTTTGGATGATGCCGAATAGCGTGATGCCAAGCGTCATGCCAAGCGAACGAAGGAAATTGAGCGTAGACGTCGCCGCACCGCGCTGGCTGGCCGGGAACGAATGGATGGCCGCGTTGCTGAGCACGGAAAAGGAAGCTCCTATGCCGAGGCCCGTCAAGATCATGTACAGCGTGACGATAAAACGTGGCGATTCCGGCGTCAAGGTCGTGAGAAGGGCGAGACCCAGTACAAGCAGGGCCAGCGTCGGAATCATGATCGAGCGGAACGGTATCTTTGTCATCAAGAAACCGCCCAAGGTCGCCGTAACGACCGAGCTGAGCATCATCGGCAGCAGCATAAGGCCGGAATTGGTGGCCGTTCCGCCAAGCACGCCTTGAATGAAGATCGGAATGTACACGGAGGCCGTGATGAACGCCGCCCCGCTCAAGATCGCAACGGCATTGCTTGAGGCGTAAAGACGGTTCCGGAACATGCTGAACGAAATGATCGGTTCTTGGGCACGCTTTTCGACGAACAGGAACAGTAGGGTAAGGACCGCAAATCCGGCGAACAAGCCCAAGATTTGAACCGAGCCCCAGGCATACTGCTTGCCGCCGAGCTCCATCGCAAACATGAGGCAGACGACGGCTCCGACCAGCGTCATGGCACCCCACCAGTCGATCCGCTGCTTCGAGTGAACCGGCGATTCTTTATAGAAGAGCGCAATCATGACAAGCGAGATTAAGCCAAGCGGCAGGTTGATATAGAAAATCCAGCTCCAGTGGATGTAATCCGTAATGTAAGCCCCAAGCAGCGGGCCGAAAATACTGGACATGCCGAACACCGCGCCGAATAGCCCGCCGAGTTTTCCCCGGTTCTCCGGCGTGACGGTGTCGAACATGATCGTGAACGCAATTGGCACCAGGGCCCCGCCGCCAATGCCTTGAATCGCGCGGTAGATGCTTAATTGTACGATCGAAGTCGCCGTTCCGCAGAGAACGGAGCCGAGCATGAAGACGATGATCCCGAAGACGAAAAATCGTTTGCGTCCATACATATCGGATAGTTTGCCGAAGATCGGCATTCCTGCCATTTCCGCCACCATGTAAGCGGAGGTCGCCCAGACGAATTTATCGAGTCCGCCGAGTTCGCCGACGATCGTTCCGATCGCGGTCGCCATGATGGTATTGTCCATCGAGGCCATCAGGATCGCGAGAAGCAGCCCCGCTACGACCATCCCGGTTTTGTTGTTTGTTTTGCTCATAAGTCGATTGTCTACCTCCGATATGAAATGTTTTAAGCTTTATATACATACTATACCTTAGTCTAACTGACAACTGGATGTCAGGATTCAAAAGTTGGATATAAAGTTTTTTTGAAGATGAATCAAAAAAAAGAACCATGCACGTTAAAATCGCCGTGCATGGATGGAGACAAGCCTTACTTTTTCTTTACCCGAATATCAATTGTAAAAAGTCCAAAAACCGTTACCTTGATCATGCAGCTCATAGCCTCGGTTACCTCCTTCTTCGTAGTGGCAAAACAACAAGCAATCCCCCTGAAAACAGAGGGCGGTGACCCGAGGGCCACCTTGCCTCTCGATCCACCGCCATTTGAGAACATCTTTTTTTTATCAAAAAAAGACAAACTGGCAGCGGGATTCGAGAAGTGAACGGTTACTTCAAAAGAGCGCACGGACCGTGCATTCTTTTGAAGTCGTATTTTGGCATCCTGCAGGCAGACTTCACCCAGGTACATTGCCAAAATCATGTCGACGGTCGCCAGCAACATATGCTGGTGACACCACCATTACTTCCAAGGTGTAACCCTCGGATTTCTCGAATCTCCGCGATACCGGTTTGTCCTGTGGTCGTTTTGCCGTCCTACGCTCTTGTGCTCCCGAGGCGTCGGATGCTTCTCCTTAGAACGCTGCGAATCAACGAAAGATTATCTACCTTCGCTCAGCGAAGTCATTGCTCATTAAACGCACATGAATCGTGCTCATTGATCCTTGACCTCAACCTTGTCTTGGATACACCGGGCGGCTCTTGCGGGAATAGCGGGAGTCTTTCCTGCGAAAACACATTTCGGATGGTGCGAACCTCATGATCCATGAGACTCGGGGTTGATCCTTGCCCTGAATAGTTCCCCAAACCAGGGAATCCTATTTGTCTATTGCCTCCACGCGCGATATAAAAATATCACGCATGAAAATCATACCATATCTTCGAATGGGCCACAATGGGAACGGACGAAGGGCGCAGCATTCCGTCTTAAACAACAAAAACGCTCCCGCTCAATACACGAACGGAAGCGCCTTTATAACGAATCAATTCCCGTCTTCCTTGATGCGGAAGCTGCGGGCGATGTAGAGGACCGGCGTCGAAGCGACGGAGATGACGAACTTGAACAAGTAGGTCGTCAGCAAAATTTGCAGCCAGACATCCAGCGTATACACCCCGGCAAAAGCGATGGTGCAGAAGACCAGCGAGTCCACAAGCTGGCTGAGCCCCGTGCTGCCGTTCGTCCGGATCCAGAACTGGTTGTACACGGGAAACCGTTTCTTCAGATAGCTGTACACCCGCACGTCGAGGAACTGGCTGATAAAGTAGGCGCATAGACTTCCCGCGGCCAGCCGCGGCATTAAGCCGAATATCGTCTCAAGCGAGCTCTGCGCGATGTCGCTTTCCTGCGGCGTGAACACGAGCGCCATCTGCATGATGACCGTCGAAGCGACCAAGCTGAAAAAGCCAAACCATACCGCCTGCTTGGCTTCCTTCGTCCCATACTTCTCGTTGAGCAGGTCTGTCGACATGTAGATCGATGTGTAGACGGTGTTGCCGAGCGTCATGACGATGCCGAGCAACTCGATCGTTTTGACGACTTGGATATTGGCCAGCACGGTAGCGAAGCCGATCCAGGCGTACAGTCCTTTCTTCCCGAAAAAACGATAACAAAGCAGAAACAAAGCAAAATTCACGACGACAAACAAAATTCCCCATGCCAAATTAAACACGTACCGTTCCCCCTTAGTTTTGATAACGCGGGATGGTCTCGAACCGCGGATGGGCCGGAAGCCCGATCGAATAACAGAATAGCAGAAATGCCTAAGAAAAGGAATGGAACAATTTTACATAAAAATCCCCTGAAAGCCGCAGCATCGTTCGACAACGTGCGGTCCAGGGGATTTTCGAGCGATAAAGAATATACGGGTTCCGTAGAGAGGTCCCTTATTTCTTAGCAGCGAGCCAGTCGCTGATGGCACCGGTATCGGTGTCGGACAGCCTGCCTTTGAAGCCGGGCATCGCCCCTCGGCCATTCGCGACGATCGCTGCGATCTGGTCCTTGGAGTACTTGCCGCCTACCTTCGTCAGGTTGGGGCCGACGCCGCCTTCAAAATTGGCGCCATGACAGCTGAGGCAATTTTGCTTATAGATCGCTTGGGCATCCACGGTAACGGTTCCGCCTCCCGGGGCGGGGGTTGCGGCTCCTTGATCCGCAGGCGGCGTTTTGGCGGGTTGACCACAGGCAGACAGCGAAACGGCAAGGAGAAGGGCGACACATACGAATGTTTTGTTCATCTGGCGAGCTCCTTTGGAAGAATGCTTGAACTTGTCGGGCGGGGAACCCTGACCATCAACAAGCTGATCCCTTTTAAGTTTAGGGATGTCTGATCTAGGTTTTCCTGCGCCGTTTTTTTCATGCACGGGCTGCGGCGGACAAGACAGCTCGATCCAGGCTGCGGCCCTTGCTATAATAGAACTGGAACGGGAGCTTGTCCGTTCGAACAGGAGAAGGGGGAGAAGCGCATGCTTTTCATTGACAATAACGGCATTACCGATCCCGCATTGAACCTGGCGCTGGAGGAATACGCCTTGAAGCAGCTTCCGGCGGACCATGATTATTTGTTGTTTTATATCAATGAGCCGTCGATCATTATCGGGAAAAACCAGAATACGGCCGAGGAGATTAACCGGGAGTACGTCGAGGCCCGCGGCATTCATGTCGTGCGGCGTCTGTCCGGCGGCGGGGCGGTATACCACGATCTCGGCAACCTTAATTTCAGCTTCATTACGAAGGATGACGGCAAGTCCTTCCACAACTACCGCAAGTTCACCGAGCCGGTGATCCGGGCGCTGCATCGGCTTGGCGTCGAGGCGGAGCTGACGGGGCGCAATGACATCCAAGTCGGGGAACGGAAAATATCCGGCAACGCGCAGTTTGCCACCAAAGGGCGGATGTTTACCCATGGCACGCTGCTGTTCGATTCGCAGATGGACCATGTCGCGTCCGCGCTGAACGTCAATCCGGAGAAGTTCAAGTCGAAGGGCGTAAAGTCGGTCCGCAGCCGGGTGGCGAACATTACGGAATTTTTGAGCGGGCCGATGACGATTGAGGCGTTCAGGCAGCATCTGCTGGACTCGATCTTCGAAGGATCGGAGGTTCAGCGGTATGAGCTGAGCGCAGCCGACTGGGATGCGGTACGGCAGCTTGCGGACGAACGGTACCGGAGCTGGGATTGGAATTACGGCAAGTCCCCGGCGTTCAATGTTCACCGCGTGAAGCGCCTGTCTGCCGGCACGTTCGACGTCCGGCTGTACGTGGAAGCGGGAGTGATCCGAGAGGCCGCAGTATATGGCGATTTCTTCGGCCAGGGAGATGCGGCCGAGTTTGCTGCCAAGCTGCAAGGCGTCCGTTACGATACGGCTGCGCTGGCCGGGGTGCTGGACGATGTGAATCTGCAGCACTACTTCGGTCAGGTGACCAAGGACGAGTGGCTGGAACTGCTGTTATAAGCGCATGTTGGCTCGACGCTTCGGAAAAAATGATTGTAAACCAATCATTATCCGCCGGAACCTTCTCCACGATTGTATACTAAGAACTAAATATGGTAACGAAGTGGGGGACAGCGGATTGAAATTGACTGAGAAACAAGGACTCTCGGAGCAAGAATTGCGCGATATTCGGGCACTCGCAGACCTGTGCAACGCGGAGGACGGCATTACGCTGAAGCTGAACTGGGAAATGCTTTCCGAACGGCCGGCCGGGGTGACGAACGACTTTTTGATGTATGAAGGGGAAGAGCTTATCGGGTTTCTGGGAATCTACTCCTTCCGATCGACGGAAGCGGAAATCAGCGGCATGGTGCATCCGCAGCACCGGCGGAAGGGCGTGTTCACCCAACTGGCCGATGCGGCGACCGAAGAATGCAGACGCCGCGGGATTCCGAAGCTGATCTTTATATGTCAGGAGCGTTCGGTTTCGGGAAAAGCGTTCCTACAGGCCCGGGGAGCGGTCTATTCGTTCTCCGAGCATTGGATGGAGATGCGGGTGCCGGACGGGCAACCGCCGCAAGTTCCGGATACGCGGCAAGCGGAAGCTCTGGAACTCCGATTGGCGACGGCGGACGATGTCGAAGTGCTGACGGAGCTCGACATGCAGGGGTTCGATATATCGTACGAGGATGCCAAAGAATTCGTGGAGAAAACCGTAGCCGACGGGAAGGAGAACACGTATGTCGCGGAGCTGGGCGGCAAGCCGATCGGCAAGCTGAATGTACGTGTGGATGAAGGCGTCGCCTTTATTTTCGGTTTTTGCGTATTAACGGAGTACCGGGGACGCGGGTGCGGGCGGGAAATTTTGGCCCGGACGATTGAAGGCTTATACCGGGAAGGCGGGACGGTCCGCTTCGAGCTGGAGGTTGCGGCGGACAATCCCCGGGCGCTCGGGCTGTACGAGTCGTGCGGCTTCCGGGCGTTGAACGCGAACGATTATTATACGATTGAGCTCGGCGGATAGGCGGGGATCGATCGGGAGAAGAACGCAGGTGCCTCGGAACGGGAGGCCGCCTGCGTTCTTTTTTTAGCGTAAGGGTCGGCAAGCACGGCTTTAACGCACCGTTAGCCGCGGCTGTCGAGCGCATTTTGCATTGACTTTTAAACCTACATGTAACTATAATTGTTACAACAAGGGACCGCAGAATAGAGAGAAGATGCCTCTGTCCCCATTACGGATAAGAAAGAGATGTGTGGCTGTATGAATCGGGTAGGAAAGGTTGTTCTTGACCAAAATTGGGTTGCGACGCTGATGATGGACAATAAGCATCGGACGCAAAACGGAGGAGTAGGCTTATGAGCCGGATCGAAGCTTCGGCGCAAGGCTCCGTGCCGTCGCGCCGGATATGGATGGTGTTCATCTTAGGCTCGTTGTCCGCTTTCGGGCCGTTATCACTTGATATGTATTTGCCCGCATTGCCGAAGCTGGCGGACGAGCTGAGCAGCAGCACGTCGATGGCCCAGCTTAGCCTGACGGCTTGTCTGCTCGGGCTGGCTCTCGGCCAACTGTATGCCGGGCCGGTCAGCGACGTGCGCGGCCGGCGGCTGCCGCTGCTGATTGGCCTGATCCTCTACGGCGTGTCCTCGGTGCTCTGCGCCGTTGCACCATCCGCAGAGCTGTTGGTATTGCTGCGCTTTATCCAAGGGATGGCGGGCTCCGCAGGGATCGTCATTTCGCGGGCTATCGTGCGGGATATGTACTCGGGAACGGAGTTGACGAAGTTTTTCTCGCTGCTGATGCTGGTGAACGGGGCGGCGCCGATTCTTGCGCCCATCGTGGGCGGGCAGCTGCTGGAAGTCACCTCTTGGCGCGGCGTGTTTGTCGTGCTCGGCCTGATCGGCGTCCTGATGCTGATCGCGGTCGTACTGGCACTGCCGGAGACGCTGCCGCAGGAGCGGCGGTCCAAGGGAGGCTTGGGAAATACGCTGACGACGTTCCGCCGTCTCCTGGGCGACCGGACGTTCATGGGCTATGCCTTGGCGCAGGGCTTCGTCATTGCCGCCATGTTCGCCTACATTTCGGGCTCACCCTTCGTGCTTCAGGATATTTTCGGCGTGTCGCCGCAGATGTTCAGTGTCTGCTTCGCAATTAACGGCCTCGGCATTATTCTTGCAGGGCAGGTCACGGGCCGGCTGGCCGGGCGGGTCAGCGATAAGCGGCTGCTGGTCAGCGGGCTGGCGCTCGCTTCGGTCGCCGGTGTGGCGCTGCTGCTTGCGATCGTGTCGGGAGCCGGACTGTATGCGATTCTGGTGCCTCTGTTCTTCGTCGTATCCAGCGTCGGGATCGTGTCCACGGCAGGTTTCTCGCTGGCGATGCGCAACCAGAGCGAAGCGGCGGGAAGCGCCTCGGCTCTGCTCGGCGTACTATCGTTCATCTTCGGCGGGATTGTGGCGCCGCTGGTCGGCATCGCCGGCAATCAAACTGCCGTGCCGATGGGGATCGTGATCGCCGCAGCCGATGTCAGCTCCGTGCTGTGCTATTTGCTGCTCGTGCGGCGGTATGAAAATAAAGCTTAATTGTTAAGAGTCTTCCGCAGCATGGGGCACCCCTCATGGCGGAGGGCTTTTTTGTATATTTTGCAGCTTGGACCGCCGGGAAAAATATCGAAAAATCGCGTAGCAAAGCGCTTCAGCGGATAAAATCGTTTCACGGGGAACATTGTCGGAAAAAGTCTTTTTCCGGGTGCAGGAAACCATTTTTACAGCGCGAATTTATCGGTATATACATATGATACGCCTGCCTGCATCGGAAGCAGGTTCGTACGTGATTCGGCAGCTCAGGAGCGGAATCCCCCTTCATTACGGCGTGCTGTCGAAATCCGCTTTGTAGAATCCTGTTATTCGACATGGCGAAGGAGAGAGATCGAGTGAGGTTTTGGTTCCAATTCCGCAAGATGTTTTTCTCCGTGTTCCTAATCCGTATGAGAACCTTGTCGATCGCCACGGGGCTGCTGGTGCTCACAAGCTCGGTTCTTATGCCGATTCTGGAGCCGGAGCAGTTTCCCCGGTTTTACGACGGACTGTGGTGGACGGTCGTTACGCTCGCGACGGTCGGCTATGGGGACACGTTTCCGAAAACCGATCTTGGCCGATTGTGGGGCATTCTGCTCATTGTCGGCGGGGTCGGTTTGTTTACCTTATTTATCGGGAGGCTCTATGAAATGCTGGTCGAACGGCAAGAGAGAAGGAAGAACGGAGACTTGGATTATACGAAGCACGGCGGCGGCCATGTCGTCGTCATCGGCTGGAGCGGCCGCGCCCGGATCACGATCAAAAATATTCTCAAAAACGAGCCGTCTACAGACGTCGTGCTGATCGATGATCGGCTCGCCACAGCGCCGCTGGACGAACATAACTTCTTGTTTATCCGGGGGATTCCTTCCAAGGACAAAACCTTGCACCGCGCCCGGTTGGCGGAAGCTAGGGAGATCCTCATTTTTGCCGACGAATCGCTGAAGGTGGAGAACCCGTACAATGCCGATGCCCGCACGGCGTTCATTCTGACAAGCGTCGAACGAATAGCGGGGAACGTGCGGACTACGCTGGAAGTGGTGCTCGAAGAAAATCTCGCCAATTTCACGAAAATCGCTTCCGACACGCATTTCAAAATATCCGACCAGTCGTTCGCCGAGCAAATGTATTCGGGGCCCAAGCGAAAGGCGGCGGACCGGTAAAACAAACAACCCCTTCTTCCATTACGGATCGAAGGGGTTGTCTGCGGGGCAAATCGATTGCTCGCGAGAAGACGCTAGGCGCTCGGAATCAGTTTACCCACTGCACGATTTGATCAAGCGATTGTCTCGTTTTGGGGCGGGGTTCGCTCACGCGGTAGCCGAATGCGACCATGCAGGAAATACCGAAGTTGCCTTGAAGAATTCCTTCTTCCCGAAGCACCTGCTCTGCTTTGGCTTTGTCGAACCCTTCGATCGGGCACGAATCGATGCCGATTTGAGCGGCTGACGTCATCATGTTACCCAGAGCAATATAGGTCTGCCGGGCTGCCCATTCGAACATCACGCGCTCGTTATCGAGCAGTTGGAAGTCCGTTTCCTGGAACTTGCCATAGATCTTGGTATAGTTGGCGCGGATCTCTTCCGGGAATTGCTTGACGTTCGTCAGCATGTTTTGAATATAGTCCGAATCGGCGACCATATCGGCTTTCGTCCGGGACAGGATAATGACAAAATGGCTGGAGGTCGGCAGCTGCTTGGACGCTCCCCAAGTGACCGGCAGCAGCTTTTCGCGGATCGCCGGATTCTGCACGACGACAAATTTCCACGGCTCGAAGCCGAAGGAGCTTGGCGACAACCGCCCGGTTTCCAGAATGAACTGGAAATCGGCGTCGCTGATCTTTTTGCTGCTGTCGAATTCCTTGCACGCATGTCTGAACTGAAACGCCTCTATAATTTGCTGTTTTCTTGCTTCCATAAGTAATGCCTCGCTTTCGGATAATATTAGTTCCTGTTCAGCATTATAACCTTTCGTATCCGAATGCGTAAGTACGCACATTTTTGTTATATAGTTCCCATTTGTATACTGTAATGACAAAGAGGCCGCGGGAGTAGTCTCCCGGACCTCTTCTTTCCACACCCTCCCGCACGGGGTGGGCGACAACATAAAGGGTTAAGACGCGGCGGCCTTGGCTTCCCGGGCGAACTCGACGCGCACCTTGAAATAGTCCCCGTCGATGTCGATGCGAAGCTGTCCGCCTTGCAGCTCGACGATGCTCTTGGCAATGGCGAGCCCGAGGCCCGAGCCTTCGGTATTCCGCGACGTATCGCCCCGTTTGAACCGTTCGAAAATTTCGTCCACCTCGAAGTTAAGCTCATAGGCGGCAACGTTGTTGATCGTGAAGACGACTTTGTCCGCTTCCTCGGTTAACGCGAGGTGAACTCGGGTATGCGGCATCGCGTATTTGAGCGCATTGCTGATCAAGTTCTCAAAGACGCGCCATGTCTTGCGCCCGTCCAGCGGAGCGGTTACCTTCGGGTTATCCACCCGGACGCGGAAGGTGAGCGTGGAAGCTTCGATCTTGTCGCTGAATTCGGCCAGCGCCTGCTGCAGCAGGTCGGCGACGTTGACGTGCTCCACCGCCAATTCGACGGACCCGCTCGCCATCTTGGACGCTTCGAACAAATCGTCGATCAGCACCTTCAGCCGCTGCGTTTTCCGGTCCAGCACCTCGACATAGCTCGCGACCGTCTCCGGAGGCAGGTCCTTATGCTTGAGCAAATCGACGTAATTCATGATCGAGGTGAGCGGCGTCTTCAGATCGTGGGATACGTTCGTAATCAGCTCGGACTTCAGACGCTCGCTCTTCGTCTCGCGTTCGACGGATGTCTTAATGCTTTGCTTGATGTTGTTCAGCAGGTGCGCCAGCCGGGCCAGATTGCCACGGCCCTTCTCCTCAATCGTATGGTCGAACCGGCCGGAGGCAATCGCTTCCGCGCCGGTTAGGATGCGGGAGAAAGTCAGGATTCGGCGGAACAGGTAAGGAATGACGACGAACGTATAAAAGAGAACATATCCTACCGAGAAGGAAAATATGTTGTAAAAGTAACGGAAGCTAGTGAATCTGATATAATTCATAACATTGAACAGGAAGACGCCGAACAACACAGTCATAACGAAGATCAAGACGGCCTTCGTCAGAATATGTCGATCTACCAGTTTAGCCTGGACATAGTCTTGCAGCTTGCGGTATAGCCCTGCCTCCCACTGCTCCCGGAGCGCCTGCGGATTTCGGAGCAGTAGCACAGTATCGGCAAGCAAGAGTCCCAAACAGCCGATCAGCAGCGCCAGCAGCGTGCATTGTGCGAAATGGCCCGGACCGACAGGCAGCCGGAATAAGGCGGCGGAGCTTCCATAGCTAAACGCAAACATCGTGAGAACATAGAGGAGCAGCCAACGGAGCTCCAGCGGAATCAAGTGAATGACGGCTGTATAGTTCTGCTGCACAACTTCGATCCCATAACGATTTCGGCGCAAGTAAAAGATCAACGCGGCAGTGGCCACCACGACGGCCCCCAGCAGGTACAGCTCATAAATTAACCGCTGCCGCAGCGTATTGAAGTAAGCGTGGTCGGCTATCATTTGACTGAAGCCGCGGGGCTCCTTCGGAAAAAGAAAAATGCCTTCCAGCCGATACTGTTGGAAAGAACGGTTGATCGATTGCAAAGCGCCGCCTTCCAACGTCGTTTGCGGTAAGCGGATGGCATAAAACGCTTCCTGCATGTCCGTGTGACCCGGATACCCGCTCTTATTGGAATACTTCTCGCCGGTTTCGAGGTCATTGACATAATATTCAAAGGAGCCGCTGCGGGCCGATAAGCTGTGTTTGACGGCAGCGTATTGTTTGTTATGAAAATCAAGATAGTTCTTGATTTCCTTCTCGATCCGTTCGTTCTTTTCCCGCTCTGCGTTCGGTGAAATTTTAGCCTCTGTGTCTTGCATTAAGGCAATTTCTTTTTTTATACTCGCAATTTTAGCCTCGATGTCAGAGTCTGGAGCATATTCAGAGTAGCGGTCCAACAACGCCTGCAGGTTTTGGATTTGCTCCTGCACCTCTGCCCGTCTTTGCTCTACTTCGATATTTTTCATCGTTTCGTAATGCCTTGTCCACTGCTCCATTCGGGCCTGCCCGATCTTCTCGGCATCGGTCTTCTCCTCGTAATGGTTATAGACCACATGAACGTTCCGGAAAAGATTGAAATGCTGCTGAAGCTGCTCGTAGAAGGCCGGAGAGCGAAAGTAATAATCCTTTTGAAGATATTCCTGATTTTTTACCACGTCCGAGGCTGTCATGACACCAAGCACAATAAGGTAAGAGAGCAAGCCCCAAGCCAGCCAAGGGACGAGCTTACTTCTCGATTTTGTAGCCAATGCCCCACACCACCTTCAAATATTTGGGCTCCCGCGGGTTGATCTCGATTTTCTCGCGGATTCGCCGCACGTGCACCGCTACCGTATTCTCGCCGTTGAAATACGGCTCTTTCCATACCTTTTCATAAATCTCCTCTATCGAAAACACACGGCCCCGATGCTCGATCAAGAGCTCAAGGATTCTATATTCGGTCGCCGTCAGCCGGACTTCCTCCTGATCCACAAAGACGGTTTTGCTGCGTTTGTTCAGCACGAGGCCCCGGACTTCGATCTCGTCCTCGTTTGCCTTGTAATGGCCCAGAAGCGTGTAGCGTCGAAGCTGGGACTTCACCCGGGCGGTCAGCTCCAGCGGATTGAAGGGCTTGCACAAATAATCGTCCGCGCCGACGGTCAGCCCCAAGATTTTGTCCGTATCCTCGGATTTGGCGGACAGCATGAGAATCGGAATATTGCGGCTTTCGCGGATTTTGAACGTGGTTTGAATGCCGTCCAAGCCGGGCATCATGACGTCCAGAATGATCAGATGGATATCTTCCTTCTCCAGAATGTCCAAAGCCTCCAAGCCGTGGCTCGCTTTGAACACGTTCATATTCTCGTTCTTCAAATAGATTTCGATGGCGTCCCGAATCTCCGGTTCATCGTCGGCCACCAGCACATTGTACTTCTGCATCATCGTACTCCTTGAATGCTGCATTCGAATTTACGGCTGCTTGCAAGCGCATATGTCTATATTAAAGGAGACTTTTGTCAAAAAAGCTACCCGTTTTCTTACAAATTTCTTACGAAGCAGGGGAAAGGGTTAAATCAAGTTGATTGGTGTATGGAGAAATATGGAAAGTTAAGCTAAAATGATAGAAGGACGAAACGGGAACCTAAATTTAAAGAAGCAGGAGTCAAACCCATGCAACCCATAACAAGGGAAAAAATAAAATTGATGAAGCATGTTCTGGAAGAAGACCCTTTTTATTTGGTGATTGGGGATATTCAGGAAGAGTCCGATCCCGATCCGGATGTGAAGAAAGACGCTCTGCAAACCTATCACGAGTTCTTGAACGAGTATTCGTCTTTGAGGTGCGGAAGCGTTGTACTTTTTGGCCGGAAGGAGCTGCCGGACTATCAATTTCCCGCAGCGGATATGCCCGGCGGATTCGAAGAATGGGTATGCATCGGGAAGATCGAGCCTTATCCGTTATATATAAATAAACAGAACGGACGAATCAGTTGTTTGACCGGCGATCCGGGAACGGAAATGAAAATCCGGCATTATGGAGATTTTCAGGAGTTTTTGGAAAGCTATGTTTTCGGTGAAAAATACGTCGAAATCGGAGGCAGAGACGATTGGTATGACCTGCTGAAGCAACGAGGCCTCCCCAGCTCTTGACCTTCACCCTAATTAAATTTATACTAAGTCTAAATACTAATAAGGGGTGAGCCTGATGAGCAGATTGAATTTAACCACGCAGCGCAAAGCGATTCTGGATCTTGTCCAAAGCTGCGAGGATCATCCGACGGCCGCCGAGATTATGGAACGGCTGCGTATGAACGGTCACCAATTTGCTTATGGCACGGTGTACAACTCGCTTCGATACTTGACGGATGCGGGGTTGATTCGGGAACTCAAGCTGGGGGAAACCGCCAGCCGTTACGATGGAAGAACGGAAGACCATTACCATATCGTGTGTAAGAAGTGCGGACGGGTCGATGAAGTGCTGTCCGCGCCGCCCGCCGAATGGATTCGGGAGGTTGCGGCGAAAACGAACTACGACGTGCACCACAGTCAAGTCGTCTTCGAGGGGGTATGCTATTCATGCAAACATCCGAACGCGTAATGCAGCCGCTCATGCGGATGGGTTATTCACAAACCGAGGGCACCGGAATGGCCGATGCGGAGCGGCTTGACGACAGCCAAGCGGCTCCTACGGCTTCAAGCGCAGGAGAAACGGCCAGCACGAGGCCTTTCCTGTGCGCCGAAACGAAGCGCGTGGTCGTCATCAGTCCGTTCCCCGGCTCGCTGCATCCGCTGATTAACGGACTGGCGGGCGAGTGCTACGACGTTCTCGTGTTTCACCGGTTCGAGGCCCAGGTCATGAATGCGTTGGCCGTCGATCTGTTCGTGTTCGACGTGACAACGGCCGACTGGGAAGGCGTGGCCGGCATTCGGGAGGCACTCGCTTCCGATCCGAAGAAGCAGGCCCGTTCGGTGCTGCTGGTCGGCGAGCGGGAGATGGCGGATAACAGCTTCATCGGACTCGGGGAGCTGCAGCCGTGGCCGACGGGTCTGCAGGAGGCGATGTACCGGATCGAGCTCAAGCTCAGCGGTCTGGCCGATGCGGAAGAAGGGAACAGCGTCGGCACCTTCAAGGATTTGCAGATCGACACCAAGAAGATGACCGTTCTGCGCGGCGGCAGCCGTATCGAATGCACGAAGACGGAATATGAGATTTTACTGATGCTGCTTGAAGCGCAAGGGGCCGTGATGTCGCGCGACGAGATCATGAACCGCATCTGGGGCAGCTCGTTTGTCGGCGGCAGCAACGTCGTCGACGTTCATGTGAAAAGCTTGCGCAAAAAGCTGGGCGACAATCCCGCCGCACCGCAGTACATCGCAACGGTGCGCGGGGTCGGATACAGGCTGGCCGACTGAATAGTCGGCCGCCCGCTTCATCCGATCTTCATGAAAAACTCACGGAATGCTCATGATTCGGTCATGCAGCGATGGTACAATGAGGTCATAACTTAGATCAAGTCTAAATATAAATGAAAGGTGAGATCAAGATATGAACCATCGTTTGACGACCAATCAAGGCGCTCCCGTGGGGGATAACCAGAATTCGCGTACGGCCGGCCGCCGCGGACCGGCATTGCTGGAGGATTACCATCTGCTGGAGAAGCTGGCCCATTTTGACCGGGAGCGCATCCCGGAGCGGGTCGTGCATGCGCGCGGCGCAGGAGCGCACGGGGTATTCCGCGTCGAGCGGAGCATGAAGCCTTACACGAAGGCGCATTTTCTGCAAGAGGCCGGGCAGGAGACGCCTGTATTCGTTCGCTTCTCGACCGTAATCCACGGCACCGGCTCGCCGGAAACGGCTCGCGATCCGCGCGGATTCGCCGTGAAGCTGTACACGCAAGAAGGCAATTATGACATCGTCGGCAACCACCTGCCGGTATTCTTTATCCGCGACGCGCTGAAATTCCCGGATATGGTGCATTCGCTCAAGCCCGCACCGGACACCAATATTCAAGACCCTGCAAGGTACTGGGACTTCATGACGCTGTCGTCGGAATCGACGCATATGCTGACTTGGGTATTTTCGGATAACGGCACTCCCGCCAATTACCGGCAAATGGACGGCTTCAGCGTGCACGCGTTCAAATGGGTAAATGCGGAAGGCAAAGTAACGTACGTCAAATATCATTGGAAGTCGCTGCAAGGCGTCGTGAATTTGTCGGCCGATGAGGCTCGGGAGGTGCAGGGCAGGGACTTCAACCATGCGACGAGAGATTTGTTCGACCGGGTCCGGGACGGAAACTTCCCGCAGTGGGCGCTGCACGTGCAGCTGATGCCGCCGGAGGACTTGGACCGGTGGGGCTTCGACCCGCTCGACGCGACGAAAGTATGGCCTGAGGATGCGTACCCGCTGCACCGGATCGGCACCATGACGCTGAACCGGAACCCGGACAATTTCTTCGCCGAGGTCGAGCAGTCCGCCTTCTCGCCGAGCGCCCTGGTGCCGGGGATCGAGCCTTCCGAGGATAAGCTGCTGCAGGGCCGTCTATTCTCCTACCCCGATACGCAGCGGTACCGGCTGGGCGCGAACTATCTGCAGATTCCAGTCAACTGCCCGTATGCGCCGGTCCGCAACCATCAGCGGGACGGAGCGATGAACGTGAAGCAGGATACTTCGACGATCAACTACGAGCCGAACAGCGCTTCCGGCAGTCCGCAGGAAGACCCGGCCTATGCGGAAAGCGAAGCGCCGCTGACAGGACCCGCGTTCCGGCAAAAAATCGAGAAAACCGACGATTTCACGCAGGCCGGCGAGCGGTACCGCAGCTACACGAAGCAGGAGCAGGACAACCTGATCCGCAATCTGGTGAACGATCTGAAGCAGACGGGCCAGGACATCCAGCTGCGTGCGATCTGCAACTTTTTCCGGGCGGATGCCGAGTACGGGATGCGGCTCGCGCAAGGGCTCGGCATCGATATCCAAAGCTTCCTTCCGCGCTCGAACTAAAAACCGGAAGACCGCTCTCAACCGAGGGCGGTTTTTTTCGTATACCCGCGCGATGAGCTCGCTTCAATCTGCAGAGCCGCGAATCAGATCCCCCCAAAAATACGAAATCGGCACATCCGACAGGTGCGGGATCTATGCTACAATAGGGTGACTTAAGGGCGCATTTCAGGCCGACGAGAGGCGGTTGCAGATGAAATCACTACGGACCTTACCGATCCCCCCGTTTTCCCATTGGAGCTTGCGCTCCAAAACGCTGCTTATTTTTATGCTGCTCATTGCGATCCCTCTCAGCTTACAGGGGGGCATAACGTACTACGATTTTTCCACATCCGTCGAACGCCGTACGGCGGATTACTCCGCGCAATTAGTCGGACAAATCAACCGCAATCTGGACCGGACCTTTATGGAGATGCAGCGGCTGTCGCTCATGCCCACCTATGACCCCGGGGTACTTGGCATCCTGCGCAAATATAGGGACCCGGCCCTTGCCACCAATCAACGCCCTACGGTGGAGGAGCTGGAGAAAATGCTGCTGTACATCGCAGGGATGACGTACAACCGTCCCGACATTCGGGGGATTCAGTTGTTCGCGGGAAGCGGTTACACGTTCTCGAACGTTGATGCAAGCGCGATCCGGTCGTTTACCGATGTGAAGCGGGAAGCGTGGTACGAACGGGTAAAGCAGGCGGACGGCGCATGGGTCGCTATTCCGAAGCACCGGCCCAGCTATTATTTTGATGACAGCGGACAAGATTATGTCTCGGTGGCCCGCTTGATCCGGGAGCCGAATACGAACGAGGGGCTCGGCGTGGTTAAAATCGATCTGAAAGAAGACGTTTTCCGGCAAATCGTCTCGAATGTTAAATTCGAGGAAAAGGGCGGTCTGCTCGTCGTAAACAGCCGCAGCGAGCTGTTCTTCCAGCAGGGTAGCGGCGGCCTGACTCCCGAAATGATGGACGAGCTTCGCCATACGACCGCTCTGCCCCAAGCTTCCGATGTCCGTCATATGGACATTCGGGGCAAAACCTACCTCGCTATCGTTGATTATTCCGACTATTCCGATTTGAAGGTCATCAGCTACATTCCCGTCGAATCGCTGCTGAAAGAGACGAAAGACCTGCGTAATTTTACGTTCGGTATCGGGCTGTTCTGCCTGGTGTCCGCCGGGGCGCTAGCCACCTTTTTCTCCTACCGTCTGAGCCGGCCGCTAGCCGCCTTGAAGAATAAAATGCTCCGGGTCGAGCAGGGCAGCTTCAAGCAGAGCGTCAGGGTCGAGTCGAAGGACGAGATCGGCCAGCTCAGCCGCGGCTTCAACCGGATGGTCGAAGAGATCGACCGGCTCGTTCACGAGGTGTTCGTGATCGGACTTCGGGAGAAAGAAGCCGAGCTGGCTGTGCTGCAAAGCCAGATCAATCCGCATTTTATTTACAATACGCTGGAATCGATCAACATGCTGGCGCTGAAGCGGCAGAACGACGATGTATCGGACATGGTATCCGCGCTCGGGCGGCTTTTGCGGTATACCGTCGGCCGGAACGAGCGACTCGTGCGGCTGCGCGAAGAGCTGGAATCGGCGGCTTCGTATGTGAAAATCCAGCAGCTGCGCTACGGGGAGCGGCTGAAGGTCATGTTCGACGTGGAGGAAGGCCTGTTCGGCCACGAGGTACCGAAGCTCTTGTTTCAACCGCTGGTGGAGAACGCGATTTATCACGGGATCGGCGACCGCGAAGAGGGCGGCACGATCTGGATCGAAGTCGTCCGCTTCGAAGAAGAGCTGCTGCTGACCGTACGGGACGACGGCAAAGGGATGTCGGAAGACGAACTGCGGCAGCTGCGTCAGTCGCTGGCCGCGCCGCCGCTCTCCGCCGCCGAAGCGGCAGGCGAGCATGGGCTCGCGCTGAATAATATCAACCAACGGCTCATGTTGATGTACGGGGAGCGGTACGGGCTGCATGTGGACGGAAGCCCGGGAGAAGGAACTGCGTTTACGATCACGATCCCCATAAGGGAAGAGGGAGAACACGATGATTAAAGTGCTTCTGGTCGAAGATGAAGAAGTGATACGCAGTGGAATCCGAACGTTGATCGGTCAACTGTCTGGCGATTTTGTCGTGGTGAAGGAGGCCTCACACGGTCGGGAGGCGCTGGACTATTTAAGCCGAAACGTCGCGGATGCGGTCATTACGGACATTCGGATGCGCGAGATGGACGGCTTGCAGTTGATCGGAAAAATCAGGGAACGGTACGAGGACATGCCTCTGCTCATTATTAGCGGCTACAGCGATTTCGTTTACGCGCAGAAGGCGCTGCGGCATGGCGTGCTCGACTATCTTCTGAAGCCAATCGACCGGACCGCGTTCGTCTCCGCGCTGGACAAAATCCGTCAGCTCCTGCTGAAGCGCGACGGCGTCAGCCAAGAGCCGGCGGGCGAAAGTCCGCAAGCGGAGCCGCAGACGGGCGGAGACGGCCGCCGGTTGATCCGCAAAGTCAAAGAGTATATCAACGGCCATCCCGAAGGCGATCTGAGGCTCCAGACGCTGGCCGACTACGTTCATCTGAATCCGGCTTATTTGAGCCAGTTGTTCAAGCAGGAGACAGGCATGAACTTGTCCGACTTCATTACGGAAGCGAGAATCAGCCGGGCGAAATACCTGCTGACGCATACGGATCTTAAAATTTATGACGTGGCTCGGCTGTCCGGGTATCAAAGCCCCAAGCACTTCATGCTGGTGTTCAAGCAGCAGGTCGGGCGAACGCCGGGCTCTTTTCGCGACGAATCGGGCAGCTGAGACTTTCGTATAGGCCGGACGGCTCCCGGACATCAGTTCCAAAAATAACGTACCAAATCTAAACGACGCGTGATTTTTTCCCGATAACGCTTTCAATATAATGAAGCTAGCAATTGATCCATTACAAAACGGGGGGATACCATGAAGAAGTTGCTGACGGGCACGCTTGTTATGGCACTGGCGGCCGGTTCCGCGGGATGCGGCGGCGGAAAGCCGGAAGAGAAGGCGAACCCATCCGCCGGAGGGGGCGGCGACAAGCCGGTGGAGCTGAAATTCGTCACTTGGGGCAACCAGGCCCACCTGGAAGTGTATCAGAAGCTGGTCGACAAGTTCAGAGAGACCCATCCGAACATTACCGTCAAAATCGATTCGATCCCGTTCGCGGAATACCAGCAAAAGATGTCCGTGCTCGCGGCCGGCCGGGAGCTGCCGGATTTGGCATGGGTAGCGGAACGCATGGTGCCGCAGTTTATGCAGAACGGCATTCTCGAAGACGTCTCGGACATTACGAAGGACTCGGCTTTCAACAGCGGGGATTTCATCCCATCGACCCTGCAGCTGTTCCAAAAGGACGGCAAGCTGTACGGATTGCCGTTCTCTACGCCCCCCAGCGTCATGTTCTACAACAAGGACATGTTCGATAAGGCCGGACTTTCGTCGCCGAACGAGCTGGCGAAGCAGGGCAAATGGACGTGGGAGGAGTTCGCCAAATCCGCAAAGACGCTCTCAAGCGGTTCCGGCGCCAACAAGACGTACGGCGCCAACTTTTTCCGGGATTGGAAAACATGGATCATGCTTGCCTCGTATTCCTTGTCTTACGGCAGCGGGCCGTTCAGCGACGACATGAGCAAATTCACCTGGAGCGACCAGTACGGGGTACAAGCGCTGAAAATGCTGCAAACCATGATGTTTACCGACCAATCGCATCCGAAAGCGGGCGAGCAGGTCAGCTTTGAATCCGGCAAGATCGGCATGTTCTTCGATAACTACAGCTATGTCTCGAAAGCGCGTACAATCAAGGACTTCAAATGGAGTATCGCGCCGATGCCGTCGGGCTCCAAGGGAAGCGTGCCGATGATGGGACAGGCCGGATACGCGGTGTTCAAGGAAACCAAGCATCCGAAGGAAGCCAAGGAGCTGCTCAAATTTTTCGCAAGCCAGGAAGGCATACAGGCGACCGCGACCTTCTTCGTGCCGCCGCGCAAATCGGTGCTCGATTCCGATGCGTTCCTGAAGCAGCCGGGCAATCCGGACCCGGACATCATCAAGCAAGCGGTGATCGACGAGATGCCGAAAGCGAAGGTGCAGCCGGGCCATATCCAATGGCAGAAGATCGACACGGAAATTTTGGCCGGCTTCGATCAGTTGTTCGGCCAAGTGGCCGAGCCGGAAAAAATCTTGAAGTCGGTCGAAGAGAAAGTCAATCCTTTGCTGAAAAAATAAAAAGTGACTGACGTGCAACGGTTCGGCAACGGACCGTTGCTTCCTGAATGCGGCACACCAAAGAGAGGAGCCATGACGATGAATCGCCTGCAAAATGCATGGAAACGCGACAAGCTGCAGCTGTTTGTCAGTCTGCCGTCGAACGATGAGGAGCTCGCCAAAGCGGCGATTGAAGAAGGAGCCGACGGCATCAAGGTGCATATGAACGTCAGCCACCGGGCCAGCGGCAACAGCTTCGGACCGCTCGCCGCTTACCGGGAAACGTTCGAGCGCATCCGCGGCATATTCGACGGGCCGCTGGGCATCGTCCCGGGAGGCTCGCTTCAGGATATTCGCCCGGAGGAAATTGAAGCCTTGTCGGACATCGGGTTCGATTTTTTCTCCATTTACGCCTTTCATATGCCGACCTTCCTGCTGCGCTTTCCCAAGCTGGCGCGCACGTTCGCCATCAACAGCGAGTTCGACCTGCGGCTGATCGAAGCGGCCGGACCGTTTCGGATCGACGCGCTGGAAGCATCGGTCATTCCAGGGGAAGAGTACGGGTCTCCGCTCAGCTTCGCCGACTTGTTGAAATACCGCTGGCTCGCGCAGCATTCGGGACTTCCGGTCATTGTGCCGTCCCAACGAAAAATCGTGCCGGAGGACGTCCCGTCGCTTGTGGATTGCGGCGTGAAGGCATTGCTCATCGGCGCGGTCGTTACCGGCAATCAAGCGGACGAGGTTCGCCGGGCTGTTGCGGGCTTCCGCGAGGCGATCGACCGGTAACGAACGACACATACTTCTAGAAGAGGGGGAATGGACATGGCAGCAATGCCCAGGCTTCAAGTCGCCCGTTCCGCCAGTCCGCTGGCCCGGGGAGCCAACTTAACCGGTTGGCTGTTCGTGGCGCCGATGGTGCTCGGTTTCGTCACTTTGCTTCTCATTCCGCTCGTTACTGCATTTTATATGAGTTTGACGGATTGGCCGCTGCTCGGCGAGGCCACCTTTACGGGCTTGGACAATTACCGCACGATTCTGACGGACATCGAATTTTGGAAGGTACTCGGCAATACCGTTTATTTTGCAGCCGGTCTTGTTCCGCTCAACATCATATTGGCGCTGCTGCTGGCGGTGCCGCTGTCCAAGAGCCTGCCGGGAATGGGCATGTACCGGACCGTCATTTTCATTCCGGTCATGACTTCGCTTGTTGTATGGTCCATCGTGTGGAAATACATGTTCGCCACCGATTCGGGCTTTATCAACCAGCTGCTGCAGCTGATCGGCATCCAAGGTCCGGCGTGGCTCTATAATACGAAGCTGGCCATGCCTGCGGTCATCGTAACCAGCGTGCTCAAAAATGTCGGGCTCAATATGGTGCTGTTTATCGCTGCCTTGCAGCAGGTGCCCGTCCAGCTCTATGAGGCGGCCAGAATCGACGGCGCTAGCAAACCGGCAACGTTCTTTCGAGTAACGGTTCCGATGATTACCCCGACGATTTTTCTTACGGTCATGATGACGATCATCGGGTCGCTTAAAGTATTTGGCCAAATTTACGTCATGACGCAGGGCGGACCGGCAGGTAGCACCAAGGTGCTCGTCTATTACATTTGGGAAAAAGCGTTCAAGCTGTTCGAGTTCGGTTACGCGTCCGCGCTGGCTTATGTGCTGTTCGTCATCATTTTGATTCTGACGATAATCCAATGGCAGATGAGAAAAAGGTGGGTTATTCATGAGAGCTGACTCCTTATCCGCAAAGAGCGGCGGGCGTCTTGGCCTGATGCTCCACTACGTCTTGTTGACCGTCATATCCGCCGTCATGATCGTCCCGTTCCTTTGGATGGTCTCGACTTCGCTGAAGGAACCGGCCAAAATCTTCGTCTTCCCGCCGGAGTTCATTCCCTCGCCGGTGCGCTGGGCGAATTATGCGGAAGTGCTACGAACGATTCCGTTTCATCTGTTTTATTGGAACAGCGCTTATATCGCCGTCGTCGTGACGGCCGGTACGGCCTTTTTTGCCTCGCTGGCCGGCTATTCCTTCGCCCGCATTCCGTTCCGGGGACGCAATCTCGTGTTTTTGCTGCTGCTCAGCACGATGATGATTCCGAACGAAGTGACCGCGATTCCGATGTTTTTGTTCATGCGGGAAATCGGGTTCCTTAACACGCATTTGCCGCTGATCGTGCTGCCGATCTTCGGGGCGGGCGGGGTATTCGGCGTCTTTATTATGCGGCAATTTTTCCTCGGCATTCCGAAGGAGCTAGAGGAAGCGGCGATGATCGACGGCTGCTCGCGCCTACGGATTTATGCCAACATTATGCTGCCGCTCGCGAGGCCGGCGATTGCCACTTTGGTTATTTTTACCTTTTTGACATGCTGGAACGATTTTTTCGATCCGCTTATTTTCATCAACGACCGGATGCTGATGACGCTGCCGCTCGCCTTGTCCTTGTTTACCGACGAGGCCGGGACCGCATGGCATCATCTGATGAGCGCTTCGGTGATGGCGACGCTGCCGCTGCTTATTGTGTTCTTTTTCGCGCAGAAGCAGTTTATTGAAGGCGTTGCGATGACGGGACTAAAAGAATAAAGCGGCGTTCGGTACAGAAAAGATGAAGGAGAGGGACGCAAAATGAACCATACGCTTGAAGCGGATGTCGTTGTCGTTGGCGGAGGCCCGGCCGGGATCGCCGCTGCCATTGCCGCGGGTCGTCAGGGCGCGAGTACCGTGCTGATCGAACGGTACGGATTTTTGGGCGGCATGTCTACGGCAGCCTCGGTCTACCCGTGGATGACGTTTCATACGGAGCAGGGCAAGCAAGTGATCAAGGGACTGGCGCAGGAAATCGTCGACCGGCTGATGGAGCGGGGCGGATCTCCGGGACATCTGCGCGACACGGTCGGATTCGTCTATTCGGTAACACCGTACCATCCGGAAATTTTCAAAGTACTCGCGGTGGATATGCTCCAGGAAGCAGGCGTGAAGCTGCTGGCCCACAGCTTTGCGGACGAGGTTCAAGTGGAAGGCGGCAAGATCCGTTCCGTATCGCTGTCCGGCAAATCGGGCCGGATCGATGTGCGCGGACGCATGTTCGTTGACACGTCAGGCGATGCCGACATCGCGCACTTGGCCGGAGCGCCGACCCTGAAAGGCAGGGAGGAGGATCAGCGCACGCAGCCGATGACGATGAAATTCCGTATGCGTGGCGTCGACCTGGAAGCGGTCCGGCGGGCGATGATCGAGAATCCGGCTAACTTTTATCACAAAACGCCGTTTGCCGAGCTCGACCGCCTTCCGCTAACCGGCGTATCCGGTTTTTATGCCGAATGGAAGGCGGGGCAAGTCCCGATTAACCGCGATCAGGTGCTGTTCTTTACCGGACCGGCCGAGGACGAAGTGTTGGTGAATTGCACCCGGGTGCAGGGGTTGGACGGCACAAGCGTTGAGGATTTGACACTGGCAGAGGCCATCGGCCGCAAGCAAGTGCTCATGATGGCCGAGTTTTTGCAAAAGAGCATTCCCGGCTTCGCCAAAGCGTCCATCTCATCGGTCGGCGCACAGATCGGCATCCGCGAGACACGGCGCATCGACGGGCTATACCGCTTGTCGATTGAAGACGTGCTCGAAGGTCGTCGTTTCGACGACGCGATCGCCCGCAGCGGCTATCCGATCGATCTCCACGATCCGTCGGGGAAAGGCGTAACGTCCGCTTTTATTAAGGGCAGCGGCGCTTACGACATCCCGTACCGCAGCTTGATCGCGCAGGGACTGGATAACCTGCTTGCAGCCGGCCGGTGCATCTCGACGACGCATGAAGCGCTGGCGACGACGCGCCTGACCCCGAGCTGCATGGCCACCGGGGAGGCGGCCGGTACGGCGGCGGCGCTTGCCTGCACACTCGACGTGCCGGCCCGCGAGCTGGACGTGAAGCTGCTGCAAGAGCGGCTGCTCCGAGGAAACGCCGTGCTGTAAAGCCGGCCGGTATGGCGGATCTTCGTGTTTTTACCCCTTTGTCGAAGGCTTGAGAAAGCCTGCGGCCAAAGGTTTTTTTTTGTCATCGCGGAGTAGCGTAGGGTCTAATGCACGCACCCGATCCGGAAGCTGGCGGAGAGCCTCAGCGCGCTTCGGGTCGTTTGAAGGCTGCTGTACATTTCGTGCACATATTTTTCGAGGGACGAGGGATAATGACTCCTAGCTGACAAAAAGAAGAAGGAGTGAGCCCAACCCTTGAAACGTATCGCAATCGCTACCATCCTGCTGGCCGGTCTGCTGGCAGCCGTCCCGGGCCAAGCGGCTGCCGCAGGGGACGGCGCCTATCATTTCGGGTTCAAGAAGAGCAAGAACGGCAGCCGTCCCTCCATCGACGAAGAAGGCTTCAAGCCCATTGTGGAGAAGCACGGGGCTATTTTTCTAGGGGATACGACACAGAAGGAGCTGTATCTCACCTTCGATAACGGCTATGAGAACGGGTATACTGCCCGCGTGCTCGACGTGCTGAAGGAAAAGAAAGTCCCCGCGATCTTCTTCGTCACCGGGCATTACATCAAGGATCAGCCGGAGCTGCTGCGGCGCATGGCGGCCGAAGGCCATCTGATCGGCAACCATTCCTGGAGCCATCCCGACATGACCCAGATTTCGAGCGGGAAAATCAAGGACGAGCTGGAAAAGGTAAAAGCGGACGCAGCGCAAATTACCGGACGGCAGACGATGATTTACCTGCGCCCGCCGCGGGGGATCTTCAACGACCGCAGCCTCGCGGTAAGCAAGGAGCTCGGGTACACGAGCGTGTTCTGGTCGGTTGCCTATAAGGACTGGGATACGAGGGCGCAGAAGGGGGCCGACTACGCCTACAACCAAGTCATGGCCCAGCTTCACCCCGGAGCCGTTATTCTGCTGCACACGGTATCCAAGGACAATGCGGACGCGCTAGGAAGAATCATCGACGGCGCCCGGCAGCAGGGCTACGAATTCAAGAGCCTGGACCAGCTGACGGTCAGGTCTTACTAGCGGAGACAGGCCGGCCGGTCGGCGGGACGGCCCATACCGTGCGGGGGCCGCTCCCGCCGCAGCAAGCGTCACGAATCCTGGAAATAGGGCTCGCGGCGCTTTTTCGCCGGTTGTACCCTCCCTATGCCATAATATATGATAGGATGGGACTTCTCTTTTAAGGGGGGAGAATAGCATTGGACGATGTCATTATCTTTACTAATTTTAGGCCAATATATATTTTCTTTATCATTATTCAAGCCATTTCATTGATCATGGCTATATCCCAGAAAAAACAATTTAAACCAATTAATGAAGTGGCAATATCGAGTATCTCATTTATTTGTTTAGTAGTATCCGCTTATATGACGTATCAAATAGGTATTCTTTCTGATGAACTTGCAATCGGTGGCGATCCTGTTTCCTTTATTATGTTTATTGTAGTAGTGATAATGTCGATAGTTAATTTTCTTGTTATTTACCTTAATAAAAAAAATTAAAAATTATATATTGCACTCGGCTCTTGATTCTGTTTAACCTCTTATTCGGAAAATGACTATTTTTTGCTAATTAAAGGCATTTCAAATCGTTTTTACCGGCAAAAAATCCGAACAATCGCTTGCAGAATTACAAATTCTTATGTATTATTAAACTACGTCGCATCACAAAAAGCCGGTTGCTCTTGAAGGTGAACGAATGCCCCTGATCGACACGAATGAAAATAAAAAGAAGCTGTGCCACCTGTACAACGAAATCTCGAAGAGCTTGTTCGGCTTCGGAACGACATTGCTGCGGGTTACGATCGACGACCGGATCATCACGTATTATGCCAAGCATCGTCGTTCGCCGCGCTCGGATGCGCTCGAAGGCGAGGCGCCTACGCTGAAGCACGAGGTCGACTTTTACATGTCTTCGATCTATAAGAAGAAGCTTCGTGAGAAGCTGGAGCAGGAATTCGGGCTGGAGATCGAAGCGCTGCTGAGGGATTACGACCCGGCGACGCAATGGGCGATTACGAATGTGATTCTGCACGAACCGAAATAACAGGCCGGAGCCGCGGCGTTGATCTATCATCGAGCGGACCGCATGCATTGCCATAGATGCCGCTTATCTTTGTTTACGAAGAAAAAGCGCTCTTACGTAGAAGATTTATTTCTATTTAAGGGCGTTTTTTCTTTTTTAAATAAAATGCAAGAAGAACCGATGCCGATGAGAGTATACTGCTAAACGTTTCTACAAATCTTAAATCATGGATACAGGAATGTTTCCTACTGGAGGATGAAGAACGATGATGAAAAAACGAATGATTCGCAGCTTGCTTTCCGTTTCGCTGATTGGATTGGCTTTGTCCGGATGCGGCCAAGCGGGAGGAAACAAAGAGCAGGGCGCAGCACCGGGAGCGGGCGGCGGGGAGCCGACCAAGCTGGTCATTTCCACCTGGGGCTTCTCCGAGGACTTCTTCAAGAAAGAAGTATACGCGCCATTCGAGAAAGAGCATAACGTGAAGATCGTGCTGGAAATCGGCAACAACGCCGAGCGCCTGAATAAAGTGAAGCAGGGCAGCTCGAACGTCGATCTGATCTACCTCTCGGACTATTACGCGCAGCAGGGCATCGAAGCGGGGCTGTTCGAGAAAATCGACCGTAGCCGCATCACGAACCTGAAGGATATTTACGACATCGCCAAAGCGCCGCTCGGCGAGGATTACGGTCCGGCTTATACGATCGGACAATTCGGCATCGCCTATAACCCGAAAGCGACGGGCAAGGAAATCAAATCGTGGAACGATCTGTGGAGCCCCGAGCTGGCGAAGAAACTGACGCTGCCGAACATTACGTCGACGAGCGGCCCGATGATTCTGGATGCGGCTTCGACTGTGGCTGGTAGCTCGACATTCAACGCGGATCAAGCATTCGCGAAGCTGAAGACGCTGAATAAAAGCGTCGTGAAGTACTACGGTCAAACGTCCGAGTTCGTGAACATGTTCGCCCAAGGCGAAATCGCTGCCGGACCGATCATGGAAATGTACGTGAAGGACCTGAAGGCCGCCGTGCCGGATACGAAGTTCGTTACGCCGCAGGAAGGCGCGTACGCGATCATGAACACGGTGAACGTCGTGAAGGGCAGCAAAAACAAGCAGCTGGCGGAAGACTTCATCAACTGGCACCTGAGCAAGGAAGTACAGGAGAAATCGGCCAAGTCTAAAATCGATTCGCCGGTGAACACGACGCTGCAGCTCAAGCCGGAAGAAGCGCAAGGCATTACGTACGGCGCGGATGTCGTGAACAAGCTGCGCAAGCTGGATATGAAATTCGTCAACCAGAACCTCAAGGGCTGGATCGACCGCTGGAACCGCGAAGTTACACAATAAGTAACGCAATAAGCAACGCGATAGCATGACCATAATCGAAACGCTGGACAAGGGTATATGATCCGACATGTACCCTTGTTTTCATATCGGGAGTATGGAAAGGAGCTAACGGAGCGCATGAAACGAAAAGTAATCCTCGATGTCGATACGGGCGTGGACGACGCGTTAGGCATTCTGCTCGCGGTCAAGAGCGGGCAGTTCGACGTGCTCGGCATTACGACCGTGAATGGCAACGTATCGCTGGATCAAGCGACGGCCAACACCTGCAAAATTCTGCAGATGCTGGGCGCCGAAGCGAGCATCCCGGTCATCCGGGGGGCTGATCGGCCCTTGCTGCGCCCCCATTATTTCGAACACCGGATTCACGGGGCGGACGGCCTCGGCGGGGCGCTGCGGGACATGGAAGTCCATCAAGGCGCGGCCAAGGGGTTCGGGCCGGACTACATCGTGGACCGCGTACGTGAAAACCAGGGCGAAGTGACGCTGATTATGACGGCTCCGTTGACCAATCTGGCGCTCGCGTTGATGAAATATCCCGGCCTTGTGAACGACGTGAAAGAGGTCGTCGTTATGGGCGGTGTCGTCGCGGGCTTCGGGAACGTAACCCCGACGGCGGAGTACAACATGTATGTCGACCCGGAAGCGGCAAAGCTCGTGCTGCGCGCCGGATTCCCTTCCTTGACGCTTGTCGGGCTGGATGTGACCCGGCGCGCGCTGCTCAAGGACGAGCATATAGCCGCGCTCGGCGATACGCCCATCGGCCGCTACGTGAAGGAGAGCACGGCCGATTACATGCAGCGCTACGCCGAACGCAACGGCGTCCGCGCCTGCGCGCTGCACGATCCGTTGGCCGTCGGGGTGGCCTTGACCCGTGAGGTGGTCACGACGAAGCCCTATTACGTCGATGTGGAAACCCGCAGCGAGCTGTGCGACGGCCAGACGGTCTGCGATTTTCAGAACCGGCTCGGACAGAAGCCGAACGTTCAGGTCTGCACCGATGTGGACGCGGACGCTTTTCTCCGGCTGTTCGTCCAGACGCTGAGCCGTTAGCCCCCAATCCAGGAACAGGAGAACCGTTCGATGAAGAAATCGTATCTGTATTTGCTATTGCTGCCGGGACTGTTGTTCCTGACGGTATTTATGGCGGCTCCGATCCTCATTACGATCGGGTCCACCTTTTTCCAGAAAGGGACTGTGACGTTCGACGGGTACCTGCATTTCTTCAAGGACCCGTATTTTATCAAAATTTTGCTGACGACGCTGCAGGTCAGTCTGGTGACGACGGCGATCTGCATTCTGCTCGGCTTTCCGGTCGCCTACTATATTTCCCGGCAGAGCCTGAAGAAAAAGAGCGTGCTGCTCGCGCTCGCGATCTTCCCGCTGCTCACCAGCTCGGTCGTCCGCTCCTTCAGCTGGATGATCGTCCTCGGCAAGAAGGGGCTGCTCAACACGGCGCTGCTTGCGATGGGGATCATTCAGGACCCGCTGGATATTTTGTATACGCCGACCGCGATGATGATCGGTCTGATCCACCTGTTTCTGCCGCTGATTATCATCACGCTCGTCGGCGTCATGGAGAACATCGATGCCGATCTGATCAAAGCGGCGGAGAGCCTTGGGGCGTCCCGGTTCACCGCGTTCCGTAAAGTCGTGATCCCGCTCAGCGTGCCCGGTCTCATTATCGGGAGCATTCTCGTCTTCGTCGGCAGCTTGACCGCGTACACGACTCCGGCGCTGCTCGGCGGGAAACAGCGCGTCATCTCGACGTTCCTGTACCAGAATGCAATTACGCTGAATGACTGGTATTCGGCCTCCGTCATCGCGACGATCATGATGGCGATTACGTTCGTGGTTATCAGCCTGATGAACAAACTGGCCAACACTTTAAATCCGAAGGGGTAGAAGGGATGAAGGAGAACAACCGGGGCCTCGGCCTGTTTACGCTGCTTGTCTATATGTTTTTGCTCGGTCCGCTGGTGATTATCGCCTTCGCTTCGTTCGAGCCGGGAACCGTGCTGAAATTTCCGCCGCAGGGCTTTTCGCTCAAGTGGTACGAGAAAATTTTCGAAGTGGAAATGTTCATGAGCACGTTCAAAACGTCGATCGTCGTCTCGATTCTCGGCAACCTGTTCGCGCTCTTGCTCGGCGTGCCTGCGGCCTATGCGCTCAGCCGCTTCGACTTCAAGGGAAAAGACGCCCTGAACGGCTTCTTTATTTCCCCCGTGCTCATCCCGGGTATTGTGCTCGGGTTTACGATGCTGAAATACCTGATCGTCACGTATCATCTGCCGCTCTACACGGCGCTGCTCGTCGGTCATACGGTCATCATGCTTCCGTTCATTATTCGCGTCATCGCGTCCAGCTTGTCGAACTTCGATTTCGCCATCGAAGAGGCTGCGCTTAGTCTCGGCGCCGGACGGCTCGGAACGTTCTTCAAGGTCGTCCTCCCGAACATTAAGTCGGGGATTATCGCGGCGATTCTGATCGCTTTTCTGGAGTCGTTCAACAATGTGGACATTTCCGTCTTCATGACGGGCCCGGGCGTCAGCACGCTGCCGATTCAGATGCTGACCTATGTAGAAAATTATTTCGATCCGACCATCGCCGCCATTTCCGTACTGCTCATGCTGTTCACGGCGGTGTTCATGTTCCTGATCGAGAGGCTGATGGGCCTTTCTTACTTTACCAAACGATAACGGAGGCTCGTACCCATGGCATTGCTATCCTTGGAAAATGTGTCGGTCGCCTATGATCACCAATATATTCTGCAAAACTTCAACCTGACGGTCGAGAAGGGGCAGCTCATTTCCTTGCTCGGCCCAAGCGGCTGCGGCAAAACGACAACGCTGCGGCTTATCGCCGGCTTCCTCGAAGCCAAAGACGGCAAATTCATGCTGAACGGCAAAGATTACACGCGGGTGCCGGTCAACAAGCGGAACTTCGGGTTCGTGTTCCAGAGCTACGCGCTGTTCCCGCATCTGTCCGTATACGATAACGTCGCCTTCGGCCTCCGCCTGCGGAAGGTGCCGGAAGCCGACATCAAGCAGCGCGTGCTGCGCATCCTGGAGGTCGTGAGCTTGTCGGGCTTTGAGCAGCGGTTCCCTAAGGCGCTGTCCGGCGGGCAGAAGCAGCGGGTGGCCATTGCCCGCGCGCTCGTCATCGAGCCGGATCTGCTGCTGTTCGACGAGCCGCTCAGCAACCTGGACGCGAACCTGCGCGTGAATATGCGCGTCGAAATCCGCCGCATTCAGCAGGAGCTCGGCATTACGACGGTCTATGTTTCGCACGACCAGGAGGAATGCTTCTCCATCTCCGACCGCGTCGCGATCATGAACAAAGGCATTATCGAGCAGTTGGATCGGCCTTCCACGATCTACAAATACCCGAAAACCGAATTCGTCGCCCGGTTCATCGGTTTCAACAACTTCATTACGTTCGAAGAACGCCGCGAAGCCGGCGACGGCATCGAGCTGAAGGTGAAGGGCTATACGTTCCATGCCGCCCGACAGCCCGGCGCGGAAGGAACTACAAGCAAGAAGGGCGCGATTCGCCCGGACGATATGCAGCTCGGCACCGCGGAGGAGATCGGTCACGGACCGAACCGGGTGAGGGGCGGCATCAAGGTAAGCACGTTTCTGGGAAGAAGCTACCAGTACGTCGTCGAGACGGACCTTGGGGATTTTACGGTCAACAAGGAGATGGAAGTCCCTTACATCAGCGGGCAGCAGGTGCATTTGCTGTTCCCGGCGGACAAATTGGTCCTGGTAGACTAACGACGACTTGGAGGTACCGGCATCATGCGAGTGGATTTACTGATCGAGAAGGTACACGTATATAACAGCTATTTTAAAAGGTTCGTTCAAGGCAATGTCGCCGTCTTGAACGGATCGTTCCTCTATATCGGCGGACGCGGGACAGAGACGTTCGAAGCAGGTCAAATCGTGGACGGCCAAGGCCGCTACATGATCCCCGGTCTGGTCGACATTCACTTGCATATCGAGAGCACGATGGTCACGCCGGAGACGTTCTCGTACGGGCTGATCCGCAGCGGTGTGACGACCATCGTCCCCGAGCCGCATGAGATGGCGAACGTCTTCGGCCTGAGCGGCGTGAAGCAGATGATCGAGGCGAGTCGCGACTGCGTGGCGGACATGTTCTACGCGATTCCGAGCTCGGTACCGGCCACGTCGATGGAATCGACCGGCGGCACGATCGAGATCGAGGACATGGACGAGCTGCTGCGGACGGAAGACATCATTTGTCTCGGCGAAATTATGAACTACGTCGACGTTATCACGGACCCGGATTGCAAAACGAACCGGATTCTGGCGCATATCCGCAAGCATTATCCGAAGCTCGTCATCGAGGGGCATGTTCCGAAGCTGCTCGATCTGGATCTGCACCGGGTTATCTATGCCGGGGTCGATTCGGACCACACGCATCAGACGATCGAAGGGATGGAAGCGCGCATCGGCGCGGGCATGTTCATCGAGATTCAAGAAAAGTCGATGACCGATGACGTCATGAACTATTTGATCCAAAACGACGTCTCCGAGCACTTCTGCTTCGTGACGGACGACGTGATGGCCGACTCGTTCCAGCGGCGCGGCCATCTGGACCATATTGTCCGCAAAGCGATCCGCATGGGCATGTCGCCGGAGAAGGCAATCTACGCCGCGACATTCACCCCGGCGCGCCGGATGCAGATGCATGACCGCGGCACCATCGCTCCCGGCAAAATCGGCGACTTCGTGCTGCTGTCGGACCTGCGGGAGCTGACGATCGATCAAGTGTACAAGCAGGGCCGCAAGGTGTATGACGTGCGCGAGGCGTATGTTCCGAAGGAAAACGGCCACGCGTTCCCGGCGCACTACTACCATAGCGTGCAGCTGCCGCTGCTGACGGAAGCGGACTTTGTTGTGCGGCCGGAAGGCGCGGCGGACGGCCGCCATGCGTGCCGCGTGATGCAGGTCAAGGACGGCTCCACCTTCACGGAGGATGTGCGAGGCGAGGTCGAGATCCGGAACGGCGAGCTGTGTTGGCAGGAAAGCCCGTACGCGCTCATCGCGACGTTCGAGCGCTACGGCAAGAACGGGAACCGGGCGTACGGCTTGATCGGCGGCGATACGATTCAGCGCGGAGCGGTAGCGACGACGTATTCGCACGACAACCACAATCTGCTCGTGGTCGGGCACAACCCGGCCGATATGGCGCTCGCGGCTAACGAAGTGATCCGCAGCCAAGGTGGCTTCTGCGTCGTGGAAGCGGGCCAAGTGCTGGCGCACCTGCCGCTGCCCGTCGGCGGCATCCTGACCGAAGCGCCGCTCGACGAGACGGCGAAGGAAGTGGAGAAGCTGCGAAGAGCGATGGAGTCGCTCGGGTATAAGCACTACAACCCGATCATGTCGATCAGCACGCACTCGCTCCCGGTCAGCCCGGCGCTCAAAATTACCGATCTGGGCCTGATCGACGTTAACGCGGGCAAGGTTGTACCGCTGCTGGTCGAGGCGTAGTTAACGGGATAACAGATAGTTTAAACAAACGGCTCTTGCCGCGAAGTTTGCGGGCAAGGGCCGTTATATTGTACTGGTTCCGCCGAACGTTCATTGCGTGATGATGTACAATAATATGGGGATCATGATGAAAGCCGCTATCCCCATAGGAACCGGGATTACACGGTTGGTGATACCCGTTTTATCGAGAGGATATTCCAGCACCATGACTAAACAAGCGGCTAAAACGATTTTCCAAACATCGGGAATCGTCAAGCCCCACACGAAATGCATGACGCCCAAAACAATTCCGAAGCTCAAAGGATATTTAAGACTCAAGGCCACCGCCTCCTTCGTCCCTGACTCCAGTTGGAACGAGCCTGATCCCGGCATGGGGTCATCCGGGATGACGAATCCTTTTGCTATATTCTCCTCTAGCGATTCTATTGTTCCGATTTCTTCATTATCGGTTTGCTTGAAGGAGATATAAAAAGAGAGAACGGATGCCATAATAAGAAAAGCTACTACGATTTTTTTCAATTTAAACAAACTCCTTAGTAGGTTGTTTGCATCATCCGCAAACTGCTGCAGAACCCGCCAAAACGCTGGTGAAGGCCGGGCCAGGAATGATATTGTAAAAAGCATTACCATAAACTTATTTAGTTTATGATAATGCTTTTCTTTACCAATTCATGATTTTATACCATATTATTTCATATCATTCATATGTTTGCCAGTATGCGTGCGTTTGAGCAGAAAGATCTCCAAGAGCACTAGCATACGATGTCGTTCCAGATAATGTATATCCGCTGAAGTTAGTCTGAGTTCCTATCGACGCTGTGGAAGCATGAGCTTTGGTCGGATGATTATAATTTGACCACACTCGCTTTTTCCACACCAGCCAACCCTGCCATTCCGACTTAGTACCATAATCCCATGTTCCGCCCCCAACATTCTCAGTGGTTTCCATTGTTATTGGGGAGACGGCAAACGGCGTTACATCGGCATTGGTTAGATCTACCGAACCTCTCGTTGCGTCTTCTTTGGCAGCCATTGCCTGTCCAGAGGATAAAGCGAGTATTGCAACCATGGTTACACCTAAAATACGTTTCTTAAGCATAGAGCTTCTCACTCCCGTTTTTAGAATTGTTTTGGTTATTATTTTGTCGGTCTTGAACAAAAGTAGTCATCCTTCAGTTCATCATCCACGTCACTTTAGTCTTAGAAGAAGCATCTGATCTCAACGTTGATTGCACGTACCACCTCCTTTTCAGAGAATGAACCTTTTTTTCGGAACCAAATGCTGCGCAACTTCCTGAATTCCGTTTTAATTTGTGTTCATTCTCGCTCCCCTCGAATCAATAATAATACTTATTTTCCATTTTAAGGGTTCTTCGTTTTTTGAAAATTTTTTCGCAATAAAAAAGCATCCTGTCGTCAGAATGCTTTAGACATAATTCTATTGATACCCAATCTGGCGTTTTGCCCAGCTAAACCACCCAAAGCCTGATCGATTCGTAATACTGGATTTGGGTTTCGGATGCATAATTCCGATGCTTCTCAAATAAAGCGACGCAGCGGGCCAAGTACTCGTATCGCTTCATCTCCAAGCATAGCGAAATGCAGAATATCGTTTCCTTGATCCCGTTTTCGTAGCGTTCTTTTGTAAACTCGTAAATTGCTCTGTGATAGCAGAACCACATTCCAACCGATTAACATGAGCCCGAGGCTTAATCGATTCGCCGTCTTCACTCACCACCGGTATAGACATTTACAGCTCGATTTCATGCAGCCGATCCCCAGGGCGCGCAAAGTTAATGAACTAAGCGAAACCCACCGTAACCCCCATCGAAAATAAATTAGCCCTTGGAGATCCCCCAAGGGCGTCATAACTTTAGCTGGTGCTGATTACTTGCACCCGGCTGATATTTATAGGATCGGTCTTCTCTTTTGCAAAAAACACCAAATGGTATTGATCTAAGTCATATATAAGATAATAGCCATCATATGCTTCATTCCAATACTCTTTGTCGGGTTTTCCTAATGCGAGCTTTACGTCCTCTGCCGTCATCTGGATTTGAAGAGACTCAACCGGAACTGAAATTTTGTTAAGGATTGTTTCCGGTTTTAAAACATTATGATCTTCGCCACATGAATCATGACTAAAATAAAAGTCCGCCTCACTTTTGGAATGACCAAACGAATACGTCCAGCACTCTTCATTCGAGATTCCTTTAGGCTCCCCATACACTTCAACAACTTTTGAGTAAGTAGATTTTAACGGGACCTCCATACCTTTCATTTGACCCTTAATTGCCGCTTCTTTTATAGCTACTATCGACTGAGATTTTAATTTATCGTTGTGATCCCTCGAATCGTTTTGTGCATTACAACCAATTAATACCCACATGAACGCTATCAATAAGAACATCCTTATTCCCACAATAATCCACCTCCATAAGTATAATTCCATAAATAACAAGAAAAAGATAGTTAGTATCATTATACCAACTATCTTTTTCTTATATCATTTTTTTTCAAGATTTCGTTTAATAGTTGATCGGAAATATTGAAATGCTGTTTAAACGCAGTTCTTGTCCGCTCATGAGGTTGAAGATTATCAAACCAAGCGTCGAATTTCTCCTTGCCAACATGATTCATCATTGACACGTCAAAAGAATGCTCCTCGTCTTCATATAGATGGAGCTCCTTATCGTTGCTTGCGTTACCGTCCATTTTAAAGGAAGATAACTGATTAGGGTAAAATAGCATTGGATCTATCGTTTCATTATCCGCAGGAAGATCCTTAGCTACATTATTGATGTCGAGATGCAAATGGTAATTGTTATCTTTACCCCCAGTTGCAGCCCCAGTATTCCCTGATACAGCAATATTCTGGCCTTTCGATACTCTCTGATACGTACTAACCTTTTGGGAATCTTTGGTTAGATGTAGATATCTTGAGATGAGGTTGTTATTCGTCTTTCCTGGTTCAATGGCTTTGTCGTCATGCTTTATGGTGACATATTCTGTCCCATTTCCATATTTACCAACACCAATTACTTCCCCGTCTGCTGTAGCATATACATCTTGTTTATACACTAAAACGTCAATCCCTTTATGAAAACGCCTCCCCGTCCAACCAAAGGGGTCAGAAAGTGTTGTTACAGTAGTTGGCCATTGCCACCCCATTGCACCATATCCAGTCGGGACATCCATCGGGACTACGTTTTTTGATGCTTCTGTTGGCTTCTGCTCTAAATTAATTGAAGATGCTGAAGCTGATGCAACGGTAATCATAGAGAGGGCGCAAGTAATTAAAAAAATCTTTTTTTTCATACTTTCATCTCCTTGGATTTTTTTGTAGAACCTTTTCTACAGTCTTATTGACGGCACGAAAAAGTTTCATTTTCTTAGAAATAATTCCTATTGGCATATTGTCTACCAATGAATAGAAAGATCGTCCCGGCCACGAAAGCCACAAGCGTTGGAGGTCTTTAATCACAGCTGCATTGCAGATGGTTTCAGTTAAATGTCTAGTTTCCTAATTTGTTCACCCGATAAAAAAACATTCTCTCGTGTAAAAGTTTTTCTATTTGCTCCTCTGAATAGCCAAGCTCGGCCAATCTTCGGGCGGCAAATCCGGCACCTGACGATGCCCTGTAGACCGCGTCATGTAAATCCTTGATGCCGTAAAGCTTTTCAAAGATGGCGCCGATCCGGGCAAGGTAGACAATCCGCTCCTGACTTTCCCCGACCAATAACTTTTCATACTGCATCATCCACACACCTTCAGCTTCAGCTTAGAAGAAAATTGTCTTTGATATTGTCGACCACGAGTTGATAAAAACGCGCCGATTCCTCCAGCCTTCCGTTCTCGAAAAGCTTCTCTGCCGCAGAGAAGATAATGGACACGTTCTTGGGGTTATCGAGAATCTTGGAAATAGCCGGTTCAATACAATCCACTCGACCAGTCTCCGCACATCGCACCAGATACGGGATCAAGCGCGGCCGGGACACCTTATTGTCCGAGATGCATTCTTCCGTGTAGATCTCGTACAGCATCCGGGGGGCTTCCCAAAAACTTCTGCCAGAGCGTCCAAATGACCGATTGTCATGGCACGAGACCGGCCATTTAGAACCATGCTCAAATTTCCGGCGTTAATCCCCGTCAGTTCGGCTACTTTATTTAGGCTGTAGCCATGCAGCTTCATCTGGTCTTCGATTTCCAGCCGCAAAGAGCGATCATCCATCCGCACGGAACACCCTCCCCTAAATCTATAAAACCATACTACCATAACAGGGAATTAACATAAAATAACAGGGAAATAAAAAAATTCCTAGCATCAAATCTGGTGAATTTTATTTAAAAAAAGTAACCTTGATGGGCAAATGCCAGTCAAGGTTACTAGGGTATGGCTGCATCGATTTTGGATTCATTCATAGCTTCTTGAATGAGATCAAGAACGTCTGGATCGTCTTCTTTCTCCAGAACTTCCTTTAATATGCCGATAGTTCTGTCATCCTCGATTTGGGACAAGGCAGTTACCGCCGCACATCTAATATCGGGATCGGGGTCGCTAAGCAGATTGCTGAGAGGGGAAATTAAGCTTGGGGTCGGAAAAGATGCAGCGATATGCGTACACCAATACCTGACGCCGATATGTTCACTTTTTAGTGCCGAAATTAAATGCGGAACGACCTGTTCTATCGAAAACTTCATCAAAACATCTTCAATGAGTTGATAGACCCCGAAGCCGCTGCCTTCGCCAAATGAATTTAGAAATAATGGAATGCACTGCGGATCAGGATGGTTTAAGAAGTGTACCCTCACGTCGTTATACTTCTTAATGACTTCGAATTTTTCCTCCGTATCTTTAGAAAAGGGCTGATTGTCTTTCAAAAACATAATGGCTTGTGCAGAATTCATATATTTCATCGAATCCTCCTAAAGATCCAAAGATCAGCTCCAAGGAGTCACATAGTCCGTTCCAATCACAAAGACCTGCTTCCAAGGGTCCTTTAAATCAGCACTAAACGGCTGTTTTCCGTTGGAAATATGGCATGGAGTTTTGCTGCTTTTGGAATCGATATATTAGTGGTTCGTTTTATTTTTCTTATGGAATAACAGCCGCTCGCGCAAAACGGTTTCAATTTGCTCGTTACTATAACCAAGCTCGGCCAGCATTTTGGCCGTAACACCGGCATTCGCCCTCGCCCTGCTTTCAGCATCGTGTATATCCTTGAGGCCGTATAGTCTCTCAAAGATCGCGCCAATCCGGGCAAGATAGAGAATCCGTTCCTCGCTTTCCCCAGCCAGTAGATAATCATGCAGCATTGTATCATCCACACACTTTCAGTTTAGAAGACTTTTGAGCCATGAGAATATACCGGTCCAGACGTTGACTTAGCTGTACCACCTCCTCGTGCGATAATGAACCTTTCTCCTCAACCAGTCGCACTAACTGCTGCCGTAGCTGTCTGATTTTCTGTTCTAGTTTCATACTCATACATATCCACCATCCTTATCTCTATAATAATGCCGTTTTTCCATATTAAGGGTCTTAGAATTTGAGAAATATTTTTTTCGACAAAAAATGCACCCTGGTACGTTTTGTCCAGAATGCTTCCTTGTCTGCGCTCATAACAAAACCGCCCCTTGAGGAGGCGGTAATATCAAGCGAGGTTATCATTCAATCCATTGTCTCGGTCCTATGGTGTGAAATAGTTGCTGTCTATTCGGATTAAAGGCATCTTGTATTCGTTTCACGGTAAAGTCACTAATTGGTTTGGGGAGATCGTCAATCGGGCAATACCTGCATTCCAAAATTTCAGGCGAGCTTGGTTCGGGGCTTTTATTATGTTTGTTGGTTGCTATAAAGACAAAGTGATGCATATCATGATTTGGGTCATAATAGATGCCGGTTAATTGACCGACTTCGACTTCAAGCCCTGTTTCCTCCAGTACTTCTCTCTTTGCGGTTTCTTGGACCGATTCCTTCACTTCAGCTTTTCCACCTGGGAGATCCCAATTGTTCTTGCCGTAGCTATGCTTTACTAACAAAACGCGCCCTTCTGAATCCGATATTACTGATGCTGAGCCCATAAATTTATTAGACAAAATAATGCCCCCTATGAACATATTGGCCTACACCAACATAACGCCAATAAGTGGGAATAAGTTTCATTGAGGATGAGAGTAGAGAACTTCTGTAAGTATATGGTTCTATTCAGCAGCCATTGCGTTTGCTTTCGTGTTATGAACCGTACCAAATGGATGCTGAGGTGGAGCATAGATCGTATAAAGTTTAAGCGGGGTATTGCCCGTGTTTATTAAATTATGCCATTTACCAGCAGGTATCATGATTGCATCATCATCATATACCCTTTTTTGAAAATTTACGGTATCTTTAGTATCACCCATGCGGATGACACCTTGCCCCTCTTCAATACGCAAGAATTGGTCAACGGTAGGATGAACTTCTAAACCGATGTCTTGCCCGACATTGATACTCATCAGAGTCACTTGTAAGTTTTTCCCTGTCCATACGGCAGTACGAAATGTATTGTTTTGCTTGGTAGCCTTGTTAATATCCACAACAAATGGTGTTCTTCCATAATCTTTTAACTCAATACTGCCATTCATGTTTGATGATTGCCGATGACCGAATCGGTATGAATGGTCTATTTCTTGGGGAATCGCCCAGTACACAGGTTGTCTTACATAGCTATACATTGGTTCGTTAACGTAGTAGGGATATGGATACATATACTCAAAGTAAAACATTTGGTTTACTCCTTCCCTTCACAAAGCATAAAATAGGTTATTCACGATGGCTTGGGAAGGGTACTTTTATTCTGTGATGTATTACTTCGAGAAATTGTTGTTAGCTGAATAACAAAGCTTTCGACAAAAAGCACCCCAAGAGCAACTGGGATGCTTTATCCGAAGCTTAATATTGTAATAGTTCTAATAATCCACGCCATGGACAAGCGCTTTAATAATCAATTCACCGGGGCTTGATGTCTGGAGATGACCTATCAACCCACTAAACAAACCGAAACATACAACCAGAGTCAGGAATATTTTTTTCACTTTCTATCCACCTCCTCTCTTATAACTGTTGCTTGGTAATCCTTAATTTGTCGCTTTGATGCATATCCTCGATATTTTTCAAATAAGGAAACACATCGGGCAAAATCCTCATGTCGGTTCATTTCTTTAGCTAAGCTAATGCAGCGTAAAGTCTCATCGATTCCCTGTTCAATTCTCCCATTCCTGAACTCATAAACCGCTTTATGATAGCGAAACCAAAGATGTCTCCCGGAATTAATTAAATCGTTGTCAAAAGAATCGAAACGGTTGATAGACCTGGAAAAGCGCTGAAGTATTTGTTCAATACAAAAGCCGTATGTATTCGCTGATTTCAAAATGGTAGTCAGTCCGGACAAGATTTCATTAAGTTTATCTAGCCCTTCCAAATATTCTACATATTCGTTCAGGATACTATCATTGCCTGTTAATACTTCCAGGGTGTAGAGGTTCGCTTTCGCGAAAACTTTAAATTTTTCAACCTCTTTCAATCCCTCTTTGTCCAGAGGTTCAAACCTTTCAAGATGAGCGTAATCTTGTACAACTTTTTTAGCCTCTTCGTACAAGCCCTTTTCCTCTAAAACAGCACCCTTAAATAAAAGGCCCATGCCCAAATAATATACTAGGTGACGCTCAATCGCTACTTCTTCCACTGTTCTTAGTTCATGAAGAACAGAACTTAGTTCTGTGAGTTCTTCAGCAAACCGTTCGACTTCGTTCCATTTCTCCAACGAATAACAAACCTTGGCCAGCTTTAACAGAGCTGCGAGTTGGTGGTTTTCCGGCAAGCGTTTTCTAAAAGGTTCAAATTGTATAACCGATTTCCAGTTCTTCTCGGCATCTGTGCCTTGAGCGATCAGAAATAATCGATAGTGACTCATAGCCAGCATCTCGGAGAAACTATCTTTTACATTGTCGACAACAAGTTGATAAAAGCGTGCCGATTCCTTATATTTTGCCTTTTGAAACAGTTTTTCTGCAACAGGAAAAATTACGGATACGTTCTTCGGATTATCCAAAATCTTAGAGATTACCGGTTCAATACAATCGTTTCTGCCAACCTCGGCACACCGTACCAAGTACGGAATTAATCGCGGCCGGGACAATTTCTCTTCGGAAATGCATTCCTCCGTATATAGCTCATACAGCCATCCGGGAACCTTTCCGAACACTCTTGCCAAAGCGTCTAATTGACGGATTGTCATTGCGCGGGAAACACCATTCAACGCCATGCTGAGATTTCCGACATTAATCCCCGTCAATTCAGCCACTTGATTAAGGTTATAGCCATGCAGTTTCATCTGGTCTTCAATTTCCACGCGCAAAGACCGGTTAACAACCCGCATAAAAGGCGCCCTCCTCAAATTGATAAGTTTATTTTACCACAATATACCATTACTATGAAACGAAAATATTCATAGTTTGGTTGAAAATAAGGATTAATTTTACAATTTTCATCAAAAAATTTTAGCTGCTTTTCGCGAAATCTTGATTTTAAAGGAATTTTTTCTCTTTTTTTATAGATTGGGTTTAATTAGGGAGGAATAAACTAAAATTAACCTTCGGTGAATCTATGGAGAAATGCAAACGACATTGCGGGTGGGGATGGCTAACGAAGTACGAAACGAGCGAACGCAATGACATAATAGAACATAGCGGCTATGGCAAGAGCGGCATAACAGACACCTAGCGCATAGATTAGGCCTCTTCCCCCGTACCCCAACAGTTTCCAATACCACGCCAACGGTTCTTCCGAAAACTCACTCCAATAGGATTGGGGATGACGCGGTTTCCAAGCATCGGTCTGGGACCGATATTCACCTGGGTTTTGTTCCTTCATTACATCTCATCCTTTTTTCGAGGGTTTCCATGGAATATATGTGTAACCTGATTTCAGGGCGTTCCAACGGAATCAAAAAAAGATGACCCCTGACGAGTACAGGAATCATCTCTTAGCTGTGTAGAGGCTCTAGGAAATTCAGATACTCATTAACGGATGAACTCCTCCTCGTCTGACAATAAGCTTTTGCTCAACTAATCTCATCAACCGCTGCCGCAGCTTCCTGATTTTCCGTTTTCGCTTTTTATTCATATTAACCATTCCCGAATCCTATTATATTGATCGTTTTCCATGTACAGGATTTATGATTTTTGGAATAATTTTTTTCAACAAAAAAGCATTCGGGAGCGTTTCGTCCCGAATGCTACTAAAACAGCTGTCAAAAGTGTCTAAATGAAACGTTAAACAGCTCTGATAGGATATTTGAGGAAGCTTTCTATTTGTTGTTCCGATGCATAGTCCTTATATTGCTCAAACAAGGCGGTGCAGCGGACATAATCCTCATTCCGGCTCATCTTGTGGGCCAAGGAAAGACAGTGTAACGTCTCATCCAGCCCTGCTTTGTTTCGTCCGTACCTGAACTCATACATAGCTTTATGATACCGAAAACGAATGTGTCGATCCGAAAGGATGAGATCGTCGTCAAAAGAATGAAAAGCATGAATGGCTTCAGAAAAACGCGACAGTACGTGATCCACAGAGAAACCAAATGTATTTGCTGATTTTAAGATCGTGATTAATCCGGCCAGAATGTCTTCAAACCAGTTAAGGCTCGCCAAATAATCGGCATATTCGTCAACAATGCCTTTGTTCCCGGTTAGCACCTCAAGCGTATATAAATTTGCTTTCGCAAAAATACGAAACGTTTCTTCTTCTTTCTTACCTGATTCATCGAGAGGTTCCGGCCACTCCAGATTAGCATAGCTGTGTACATATTTTTTGGCATCATCGTATAACTCCTGCTTTTCTAATGCGACGCTTTTAAACAAGAGTCCTATGCCGTAGTAGTATATCAAATGTCGCTCACTCTCAATCTTCTCTCGTGTTCTGCACAATGCCATACTTAACTCCGCTAGCTCATTCGCGAATTTCTCGACCTCGTCCCACTTCTGCAAAGCAAAGCAGGCCTTAGTCAGCTTCATAAGCGCTGCCAGTTGGTGATGCTCTGGCAGACGTTTTCGGAACGGCTCAAACCGAATGACCGCTCTCCAATTCTTCTCCGCATCGCTACCTTGAGCTATGAGAAATAATCGATAATGACTCACGGCCAGCATCTCGGAGAAGCTATCCTTGGTCCCGTCAATCACGACTTGGTAGAAATGCTCTGCTTCCCGCAATCTCTCCGTCTGGAACAGCTGCTCTGCCACGGCAAAAATAATGGATACGTTCTTCGGGTTATCAAGAAGCTTGGAGATCACCGGTTCAATACAATCATGACGATCGAGCTCTGCACATCGTACCAAATAAGGAATTAACCGCCGCCGGGACCATTTTTCCTCCGAAATGCATTCTTCTATATACAGCTCGTACAGCCATCCGGGAGCTTTACCAAAAAGCTTGGCCAAAGCATCCAAATGACCGATTGTGATCGAACGGGCTACACCATTCAAGGCTCGGCTTAAATTTCCTGCGTTGATCCCCGTTAGCTCAGCCACTTGATTGAGGTTATAGCCGTGCAGTTTCATCTGGTCTTCAATTTCCCAACGCAAAGGACGATTGACACCCCGCACGAAGAAACCCTCCCCTAGAAATATAGATAAATTTTACCTTAATATGCCATCGAAATAAAACGAAAATACCTAAATGCGCATACAACCAAGTGTCAGCGAGGCGCTGGATTAAGTCGCAGCAGCATTCGGGAACATGGAGAAACAGTACCCACAGCTATTCTCCCTCTATGGAGAAAGCAGAACCTCCCGTTTTCTCTTGTTTTCTTAAGTTTTCGTAGCGAAGTCAGTTTCTCAGTATTTGAAGTTTGGGATAAGGGTGTAACTAAGGTTAATTTTGGAACTGGAGAAAAATAAGACTTCATTGGTATGATACCACTTGTATCCAAAAAAGTGGGTGTTAAGTCCAGTTATGGTCGCACTGGTGGATGTCCACATCTCTCATGGAGGTCAACCCTCCCAAGTCTCACAGAGTCTTCGCTCCTAAATTCCTTCGTCCAACCTTTCCATGAGGTGGATGTCGGTCATGCTGCCCGTCAGGGTCGTAATGCCCGTAATATAGTTGCTTTACCGACTAATCCGTGCTTCAAATGTATGTTTCTGATTTGCCGTTTCACTTAAGAAATCAATTAAGCTGCTTTTGGAAGTTCCGCCAAATGAGGAATGTCCTGCAACATTCGTTCCTCACTGAAATCACATTGTTTCGTACCGATGGTAAATAAAATTCGTATCAGTTTATTACATATGGCAATAAGGGACTGCATCTTCTTCAAAGGATTGTCTGATCGTGTAGTAAAGTAATGATGCAGAGCCCTAAATGCACTGTTCTTTGCCACCAAGGGCATGGCTACTCGAAATAAAAGAGCTCGGAGTGTTTTTCTCCCTCTCTTTGTGATCCTAGTTTGTCCTTTGTGGTTTCCTGATGTATTCTCCCTCAGGCTCAGTCCAGCTAGCTTGATGATCTGCTTGGGATGGGAGTAATAGCTAAGGTCTCCCACTTCGGAAAAGAAGCCTGCGACCGTATCTTTTCCGATTCCCGTAATCGCCAGCATTTGCTGAACACCAGGGATCTGTTCGAGTAAATTATCTATGGTCGATTCTAATTCTTCAAACCGTTGTTTTACCAGTTCATACTTTTCGATTAACGTGCGCAGCTCTAATTTTGCCATGACTGAACCTTCACGAATGCCAATCGATTGTTTGGCTGCTTCTTTCAGTTCAGTGATTCTACGGAGTCCCACCGAAAGGCTTTCCCAAACTCTAATCCTCTAAAGTCTTGAGCTCGGGCTACGTGCTTGTACTTCGCAATATCCACACCAATAACTAATTTTTGTGGCGTGATTTGAGCAATCTTGTTATTTTGGTTATAATTCATTTTAGCAGCCTCCTGGTATATGAGTTTCGTCCTTTTTGCTGGCCAGCTCAGGACAAACTTATGATACCAAGAGGCCCTTTTTATGTTCAAACACGATTTTTATTCATTACAGGAATGCTGCCCATTCGCTTAATCCCCAATCCTTTTCTTTGGACAGCAAAAAAGGATAGATTCATCCTCTACCCCTTCTTTGTCTTTTTCTGTAACTCAACTCAGCGAATGAATACATTGGAATTATCTTCATGCAGTTTGTCCACATGATCGATGATTTCGGTAATATTAGCACTTTCCAACTGGAAGCGGTCATTTAAAGTGATAATCCACTTATCGTCAATGTAAGATACTAAAATTACTCCATTAACAGCTTTAATGGCAACGTTACGCATTATTGCATCTTTCAAACCCATAATCTCATCATACAAAGGATGCGGTTCGCCATCTCTAAACAGTTCCATAAAAAACCTCCGTTTTAGAATTAGGTTGCCCCAGGCGTAACCATTTTAATTCTTTAAATGGATTCAAAACTTTTTTATTATTTAAACGAGCTCTAAGCCTCCCATGACGGGAGGCTCAGCCCATAACAATCAAAAAATTTCACTAGCGTCCGCAGCTAAATTCCGAACATGCTTTAAATAGGCGGTGACGCGCTGATCGTCTTCCACAGGATATTCGTAATTCAAGCGGTTCGCCACATCCTGCGCGGTTCGGCGGAACAAGTCCCCCATGGCAAACAAGGCCTGCCAGACTCCTTCATAGGTTGCGTCCGGGAAGGTGGACATCAATTCGTGCCAGCTCTCCCTCGAAAGATGCTTCTCCAGATATTTGCCGTTTTTGCCTGTGCTGATCAAAAAATCGGTGCGGATGCCAACCTGCCATTCAAGCATCTGAATAAGCATCGGTCTCACGGCCACGTTCAAATGATCCTGGGCATAAAGCATTTCTCGCCTCCATAAACCTTTGGCGACATACGTGGATACCCACCAAAATTCATTGCAGCAATCGGCAAAAAGCTTGGCCGACGGGCGTTCTACCCAATAATCCTCGTCTGTCGGGGCCGGAAGCTTGGGAAGACAATGGTCTTTGTCCAATAAAACGACAGCCAGTTTATCGCCGCTGTTCCAGTTGTCCTTCTGCTCAAAGGGACACAGGGTCAGGTCAATCCGGTTGCCATCTGTGAATAGCATCAGGTAGGGGAACTTTCCGTCCAATTCGGGAGGAATAAGCTTCATCTCTTCCGGCTTCTGCATGATAATTCGGCTGCCGAAGCGGTCGATCCACTGCTTATCTTCCATAAAAGAAGGCAGATCATGAACGATAAACACGATGTCATAATCCTGAAACACATCTTTGGGCGCATTCGGATTCGTTCGCGACCCGTTCATCCCGACTGCCCGGATTCGCTTATCGTTCACAGCAACATCCAGAATTAGCTTCATCATTTCCTGTTCGCTTCTCATCCTCGTTCCAACCTCCATCGAATATAGTCAGAGTCCGGCATTCGAACGAAGAAGGCGGTCCGCGAATACGGACGACATCGGATGCTTTTAGATCGAAACGTTATAACTTATCCAGCAGCTTTTTCATGATTATCGTCCTCCTGTCTCTTGATTATAACTCCAGTTTATGGAAGAATACAGCGCTTCTTCCTTTTCCGGCTAACCGTACCTCGCCATCAGCTCAGCCAACCTCCGCTTGATGTCATCGATCAGCTCCGGCGGGCATTTCACGGTCGCATCCGTGCCCAAACCGATGAAAAACTGCGCCAGAAACGGAATGTCCCCCTTCGGCATGCGGCCTTCCAGCCACCCGGTGCCGTCCTCGCGGCGGTGCAGCTTGGTCGCCGACCAATATTCGGCTTCGCATCGATGAACACCTTCCTCGCTCAGCTCCACATACAGACTCGTGAATTGCTGCTCCGACGGGAGCAGCGCCTCCCGGTTGCCGAGGTGGAGATGCCGGAGGTCGCGCGGCTGCGTCCCGGAAGTATCCTCCACCGCTGACCTGATCCGGTCGCACCGGAACAAGCGGATATCTTCGCGAAGGAAGCAGTAGGCGGGGCAGTACCATAAGCCGCTGCTGGCATAAATGCCGACCGGCTGGATGAGTCTGGCGGACACGCTTTCGCGCGATCCGTATTCGATGCGGATCACCTTTTGCCGGATGGCTCCGTCCAGCAGGATCGATAAATAAGGGAACTTCGCCTGTCTCGACGGGATCACAAAATCGATCCGGTTCTTCATCTCATCGATCCGGTCGCGCACATCCCCCGACATGTAAAAGTAAAATTTGCTCAAGGCGGAGGACGATTCCGTCTCGAAGGGAAGGTAGGCATAGTGGCGCAGCGCATGACACGCGAAAAAGATCGCGACAGCCTCCTCCTCGGTAAAGGCGATCGGGGGCAAAATCCGTTCGTTCAAGACCTGATACCCGCCGTGAGGTCCCACCTCCGAATACAACGGCACCCCAAGCTCGCTCAATTCCTGTAAATCGCGCAGAATCGTCCTCGTCGATACGTTAAACTCGGTCGCGAGCTCCTTGACGGTAAATTTCTTCTTTCGGTTGACGGTCATCATCAGATCCATCAGTCGTTTCGATTTGGACATGGTCCGGCTCCGATTTATTTTTGTATTTGTGACAATAGTTGTCACTATTATAGGCTACAATAAGAATCAAGTCCAACAACTGGATAGCTGTGTTGGAACATATCCCAAAACCTAAAGGAGTTGTATTTACGATGACCGTGCAATTGACCACTTTCTTAATGATGGACGGAAAAGCAAAGCAAGCTATTGAGTTCTATAAAGAAGCATTGGAGGCAAGCGTCCTTTTCATCCAAACGTATGGTGACGCACCGGAAAACCCCGAATCCCCTCTGCCAGCACATATGAAGGATTTCGTGTCGCACGCCGTTCTAAAAGTCGGCATGGCAAACATCATGGTTGCCGATATGGAGCCTGGCACCCCTCATCGAAGCGGAAACCAAGTTCAAATCTGTATTACGACCGACGAAATAGAGAAGACCAAGAAGTTTTACGAATTGCTGAAGCAAGAAGGTCAAGTGGAGATGCCGCTGCAGCAAACTCATTTTAGCCCTGGCCTTGCCGTCGTTATCGACAAGTTCGGCGTAGTCTTTCAAATTGTCACTATGACCTCGGAAGAAGCGGTCATTCGAGGACATCAAAAGGATAGTTGACGTTCTAATAGAAACGATAAGCGCCATAAAAGCAGTTGTAGTCCAGGTCCTTCGGGTGCCTGGCCCGTCACTGCTTTTTTCATCGGCCGAAACAGGGGTATTGAAATTACGTGAAAAGGCGGTAAAAAAAGTTGACATCGTCTACGAAATGGATGGCTACCGCAAAAGGGTCAGACCATCAGCAATTAATCAAACGGGTCACGTGGGTCGTGGCGCTCGGCGTTTTACTCGCCGCGAGCCCCATTCCGGAGTTGGCCCCCGTTACGATCACGGTGCGGTCCCGCATCCGAATCCCTCCTTTTTTCTATTATTATAGTGCTTCGGCTATCGTCGTAAGTGAAGAATGTTCCGCCTGAACCGGGTGAGGGGCATTCTTTTTTTTAGTCGAATTTGGATTTGACATGGACGAAAACCAGGCATAAAATTAAATTGTTTAATTAATGATGTCTAAAATATTCAACGATCTATCTAACCGGCATTTCTGGTGCCGGAGACGGATCCAAGCGAGCGGAGATGATCATAAAGCATGTTGAAGTTATTTGCTTATTTGAAGCCGTACCGTGTGCCTATCGCTATCGTGCTGGCTTTGATCTTCCTGCAGTCTTTATCCGACTTGTATCTGCCTACGCTCATGGCCGATATTGTCGATATTGGGGTCGTGCAGGGAGATACGCCTTATATTTTGCGGATCGGAGGCTTTATGCTGCTGGTGGCGGCGGGGGGCACGATCTGTTCCGTCGTGGCGAGCTATTACTCCTCCAAGGTGGCCGCAGGCTTCGGCCAGCGGCTGCGCGGCAGCGTGTTCGAGCATGTGGAGAATTTCTCGCTGCAGGAGTTTGACCGGATCGGCACGGCTTCGCTGATCACGAGGACGACCAACGATATCACGCAGGTGCAGCAGGTGCTTACAATGATTCTGCGGATGATGGTCAGTGCGCCGATGCTCTGTATTGGGGGGATTGTCATGGCCGTATCGCAGGACGCCAAGCTGTCGCTGGTGCTGATCGTGATTATCCCCGTACTGGTCGGAGCGATTTTCCTCATTGCGAGCAAAGGTATTCCGCTGTTCAAAGAGATGCAGAAGAAGCTCGACAAGCTGAATCTGGTGCTGCGCGAAGGGCTGACCGGGATTCGCGTCATCCGGGCGTTTAACCGTGCCGGGCACGAGAAGCAGCGGTTTAACGACGCCAACCTCGACCTGACCGGGACGGGGCTGAAGGTGAACCGGATTATGGGGGCCATGATGCCCGTCATGATGCTGACGATGAATTTTGCGACCATCGCGATTATTTGGTTCGGCGGCTTCCGCATCGATAGCGGCGATATGCAGGTCGGTTCGCTGATGGCTTTTCTGCAGTACGCGATGCAGATCATGTTCTCGTTGATGATGGTGTCCATGATGTTCGTCATGATTCCGCGCGCGTCGGTTTCCGCCGCTCGCATTCGCGAGGTGCTGGACATGGTGCCCACGCTGAACGACCCCGAGCAAGCCAAGAACGGCGGGACGCTGAAAGGCCACGTCGAGTTTCAACAGGTGTCGTTCAGCTACCCGGGCGCGGAAAAGCCGGCGATTTCGGACATTACGTTCAAAGCCGGTCCTGGCGAAGTCACGGCAATTATCGGCGGTACCGGCGCGGGCAAATCGACGCTGATCAGCCTTATCCCGCGGTTCTACGACGTGGCCGGCGGACGCGTGCTGGTGGACGGCACGGACGTCAGGGAGATGACGCAGGAAGCGCTGCGCGCCAAGATCGGATTCGTTCCGCAAAAAGCCGTGCTGTTCTCGGGAACGATCCGGGACAATATCCGGTACGGCAAAGAGGATGCGACGGAGGAAGAAATTCGCTATGCGGCCGACATCGCGCAAGCGACGGAATTCGTGAGCGAGATGAAGGACGGCTTCGAGTCCGTTATCGCGCAAGGCGGCTCGAACGTATCGGGCGGGCAGAAGCAGCGTCTGTCCATTGCCCGCGCGCTGGTGCGTCAGCCGGATATTTACGTGTTCGACGACAGCTTCTCGGCGCTCGATTTCAAGACGGACGCGAAGCTGCGGGCCGCCCTGCGGGAAGAGACGGGAGAGGCTACCGTGTTGATCGTGGCCCAACGGGTCAGCACGGTTATCGACGCCGACCGGATCATCGTCTTGGACGAAGGCCGGATTGCGGGCATCGGCCGTCACCGGGAGCTGCTGGACACCTGTAAGGTGTACCGGGAAATCGTATCCTCGCAGCTTTCCGAAGACGAGCTTGCCGGAAGCGGCGCGGCCCAGGAACCGGGAGAAACGGATGAAGCCGCGGTCGCTTTGCGCGCCGGAAAGGAGGAGGCCCGATGAATGAACAACGCAGAGCCCCGGGACCCGGCGGCGGAGGTCCGTTCGGAAGAGGCCCGGGGATGCCGGTGCAGAAGGCGAAGGATTTCAAAGGCACAATGAAACGGCTGATCCGGTATGTGCTGCCCCGCAAATTTCAATTGCTTGCCGTGTTTGTTGCGGCGATTATCAGCACCATATTTAGCATCGTCAGTCCGAAGCTGATGGGGCAGGCGACGACCAAGCTGTTCGAGGGCCTGATGCAGAAAATGAAAGGCGTGCCGGGTGCGCACATCGACTTCGGCTATGTGCATTATATTCTGCTGATGCTGGCGGTATTGTATATCGTGAGTGCGGCGTTCGCTTATGTGCAGCAGTATTTGATGGCCGGCGTAGCGCAGAAGACGGTGTACGACCTGCGCAAAGAGGTGAACGAGAAGCTGGCGCGGCTGCCGCTCAAGTTCTTCGATTCGAAGACGAACGGCGAAATTCTGAGCCGCGTCGTGAACGATGTCGACAACATCAGCAGCACGCTGCAGCAAAGCTTGACGCAGCTGATTACGTCTCTGATCACCTTGGTTGGCGTCATCGCGATGATGTTGACGATCAGCCCGATTATGACGCTGATCGTGTTCCTGACGCTGCCGCGCAGCCTGCTCGTGACCAAAGCGGTCGCCTCTCGCTCGCAAGGTTACTTCAAGGAGCAGCAAAAAGCGCTCGGCGAGCTTAACGGGCACGTGGAGGAAATGTACACGGGCCACAAAATCGTCAAAGCGTTCGGCCGCGAGCGCCAGTCGGTCGATACGTTCAACGGCATTAACGAGAAGCTCTACGAGTCTGGCTGGAAGGCGCAGTTTATTTCCGGGATCATCATGCCGATGATGAGCTTTATCGGCAATGTCGGCTACGTTCTCGTCAGCGTGGTCGGCGGGCTTCTGGTTACGAAAAGATCGATCGAGATCGGTGACATTCAGGCGTTTATTCAATATTCCAGGCAGTTCTTCATGCCGATCACCCAGCTGGCGACGATTGCCAACGTCATTCAATCGACCATCGCTTCGGCGGAGCGCGTGTTCGAGCTGCTGGACGAACCGGAGGAAGACCCGGAGCATGCCGAGGGGAAACGCCTTGGCGCGGCGAAGGGAGAAGTGCGGTTCGAAGGCGTTCGGTTCGGCTACAAGCCGGATGACGTGCTGATCGACAACATGAACATTGACGTCAAGTCGGGACAGACGATCGCGATCGTCGGCCCGACCGGCGCAGGCAAAACGACGCTGATTAACCTGCTGATGCGCTTCTACGAGGTCGGCGACGGCCGGATCACCGTCGACGGCACGAATATTACGGAGATGAAGCGCGGCGACCTGCGCAGCTTGTTCGGCATGGTGCTTCAGGATACGTGGCTGTTCAACGGGACGATCCGGGACAACATCGCGTACGGCCGCGAAGGCGCAAGCGAGGACGAGATCGTGCAGGCCGCGCGGGCCGCGCATGCGGACCATTTTATCCGGACGCTGCCGGACGGCTACGATACGGTCTTGAACGAGGAAGCGTCGAACATCTCGCAAGGCCAGAAGCAGCTTCTGACCATTGCCCGCGCGATCCTCGCCGACCCGGCGATTCTGATTCTCGACGAAGCGACCAGCAGCGTCGATACGCGGACGGAGGTTCATATTCAGAAGGCAATGAACGAGCTGATGAAAGGCAGAACCAGCTTCGTCATCGCGCACCGCTTGTCCACGATTCGCGAGGCCGACTTGATTCTCGTCATGAACAAAGGCAGCGTGATCGAGCAAGGCAACCACGAGGAGCTTCTCGCGCAAGGAGGCTTTTACGCCGAGCTGTACCGCAGCCAGTTCACCGGCGGAGGACGGGGGCAGGAGGCGGGTTGAATTTGGAGGACCCCAGCGTAGGTTAGAAGAGCGTCTCGAAAACACTAAATATGTGGCGTATGCAGGGAATACGTGATATTATAGATATCAGTAAGGGTTATACTGAGTTGTACTTTGTTATACTGATTTTTGGAAATTCGGAGAATACTAAAAAGAGCCGCTAGTGCTGCGAACACTAAAACGGCTCTTTGGATAAACGAAGCTGTGGAAGAATCCCACGGCGCGCATAAGTTATTACCTAGGCGAAAAAACCACCGATCAGGCTCTCCAACCTAACGACGGTGGTTTTTTCGCTTGCTTAGCTTCCGTTTGAGCCATTTGAAAAGCTTCCTACCGCTCAGCAATAAGCTGAGAATAGCTGCAATCCATTTGACTATATCCAGCAGCGCCACAAGAATGACCAGAGCAATCACCTCCTTTACAGAGGGGCTGCGCCATGGTCACTTCCTCCATCGTTCTCCGTTATCCTTCTTTGCATTATAGCACATGTCCATAGGAAAGGTCATAAAATTAATATGATACTTGCCCGGAGTGGCCAGACTGCTTCTTCTATTTGGATCAACGGACGGTCACACCCTCCTGCTCCATTGGTTGTAAATAATATACGATTAAGAGGCCTGTACCATTTGCGTCACTTCGAAGGTTACAAGTCCGATGCATTTGACTTTTGGATAAGCGTATGTTTCAATGAAATTAATTTGCGGGGGGACTACTTGGTAGTTGAGAAGGTTAAAACCTGACCCTTTGAACCTGTTGGTTAATACCGACGTAGGGAAGCGAATCATTACATCTCTATATGTATATGATTAGGGCGCTTCCCACGAATGAGAGAGCGCTCTATTTTTATGTGCTAGAACTGAATATGGCTTTTTGTTTGCGGGGGGACTGTTCGCAGTTGAGAAGGTTAAAACCTGACCCTTTGAACCTGTTAGTTAATACTGGCGTAGGGAGCAAATAACCATTCATCGTGTTATTTCCCCTTGTCAGATTTAGGACAAGGGCTTTTTATTTTTTCAATGTAACAGAGCGGAGAGGATAGACTTGAAAAAAGTATTGACGATTGCCGGTTCGGATTGCAGTGGAGGCGCTGGCATTCAAGCCGATTTAAAAACGTTCTCGGCGCATGGCGTTTTTGGCATGAGCGTCATTGTTTCGGTGGTCGCCGAAAATACGAGCCGCGTCATTGACATTCAGGATGTCAGGCCGGATATGATCGAAAAACAAATTGATGCCATTTTTGAGGATATTGATGTGGACGCCGTGAAGATCGGTATGCTCTCACAGCCCGAGTGCATGGAGGCCGTCGCTGGAAAGCTCAAACAGTACGCTCCCGCTAATATTGTTCTTGATCCTGTGATGTATGCGAAAAACGGCTGCCCGCTTATGAACCCCGGCGCCATAGACACACTGATCCAAAAGGTTATTCCGTTCGCCGACCTCCTGACCCCCAACATTCCGGAAGCGGAGAAAATCGCCGGTATGCCCATTCACAATATCGAAGATATGAAAAAAGCGGCCGAAGCGATTCACCGTATGGGGTGTAAAAATGTCCTTGTCAAAGGCGGTCATGCGTCAGGAAGCGCGCTGGATATTTTGTTTGACGGGGAGCGGTTTTATACGTTCGACGCACAGCGTATTGAGACCAAAAATACGCATGGCACAGGCTGCACCTACTCAGCCGCTATTGCCTCCAACCTTGCATTGGGGTGCAGCTTACAAGAAGCGGTACATCGGGCAAAGGAATATATCACCACCGCCATTCGGCATTCCTTGTCAATCGGAAAGGGCCACGGCCCGACTCATCATTTTTACGAGCTTTACCAAAACGGCTTAAAGAATGGAGCTGAGATCAGCAATGGACAATAACTTCATCTCAAATATCGGCGATTTATTGAGCAGCGTCCGGCGAGCAAAGCCTTTGGTTCACCATCTTACCAATTATGTGACCGTCAACGACTGCGCCAACATTACGCTTGCCATCGGCGCTTCGCCTATCATGGCGGATGATATCGAGGAAGCCGCTGACATCACCGCAATATCCTCCGCGCTCGTGTTGAATATAGGGACATTGAATAGCCGAACCGTGGAATCAATGCTTGCCGCTGGGAAGAAAGCAAACGAGATGGGCATCCCCGTCGTTTTGGACCCCGTGGGCGCAGGCGCGTCGAAGCTTCGCAATCAGACGGTTAGGACGATGCTTGAACAATTACAATTCAGCGTTATCCGCGGCAATATGTCTGAAATTCGTTATATCGCCGGGCTCCACGCAACAACGAAAGGAGTGGACGCTTCCGAAGCGGACTTGGAAAACAGTCTGCAAAGCGGAATCGATATTGCGAGCGAATTGGCGAAGCAATATCACTGTGCGGTTGCAATCACCGGTGCGACTGATATCGTATCCGATGGCCGAAGCGTAATTTGTATGGAGAACGGGCATCCCATGCTCGGCTCTATAACCGGTACCGGATGTATGAGCACTTCCCTTATCGGCTCCTTCTGCGGCGTTACGGCGGATTACCGCATGGCGGCCGTCGCCGGTATTTTGTGCATGGGTATGGCAGGGGAGATTGCTTATGAAACAACCGGTCAACAAGGAAACGGCAGCTACCGTGTAGCTCTCCTCGATGAAATAAGCAAAATGAACTCCCAGACGATGCACGAGAGGGCTAAAGTGTATGAAGCCTGAGATGGATTGCAGCCTGGATTTGGTTGCGAACGTCCCAGTTAAGGCTTCGAACCCTGTCGAGGGTTTTCAACACACTCAACCGCAGGCACGCCCTGCGGTTTTTTGTTGTTTCCCGTAGTGGTGTTACATCCGAAAAATGTCGATGTTCTTCCACAAGCGCTCATCGCCCGTTCTGTTTTCTTAGTACAATATCGATCTTGTGCAACCGGAATTTTGGCAGCAGTCCATGACAAAGATTCAGCAGGATATAGAGGAATATCTTAGATTAAGTAAGGTATAGTAAAATGTAATTTGTAATACAAAAGAACTATTTTTCATTTAATAAATAGGACAAATGGTATATAATGATCAAAAACAGCAAAGAGGTGTAATATCTTTTATTGATGGCATTATCTTTTATTGTTTTGAGCATTTTAGTTTTTCCTGGTTTTGCTTCAACGGCAAAAGCAGCTACGGTGGGAGAGCAACTAAAAGCACCGGAACAAGGCTGGAAAAGGTTTGACGATCATAATCCGTTGATTAAGTATAATGGAACTCCACTAAATCAAAGCAGCGGACAAGGACTATATAACGATACCGGCTACGGAGTTTTGGGTAAAGATTCGGTCGAATTTTATTTTACCGGAACGAAAATGAGATTTATCGGCGCTAATTATAATAATAGAAGCACGTCGGCAAATATTGAAGTGTATATTGACGGCGCCTTAAAAGGAAGTTTCTCACAGTACTCCTCTAGTTTAATAGCACAAGTATTAAATTTTGAGGTTACGGGTTTAAGCGACGCCAAACATAAAGTCAAAGTACAGTCGAATGATAACGGGCTATTCGTTATTGACGCTATTGATATCAGTGAAACAGGGGATCTCGTTGCTCCGGATGTCACTCCGAATCCTACTCCCACTACCACAAAATTATTTGTAGGGGATAACTCGATGTATCTTTTGGATGCTAACGGCGAGGTGTGGTCTTGGGGAAGCAACGATTATGGACAACTAGGTCTTGGCGACACAACGAAAAGAACGGTGAAAACCAAAATTCCAGGTTTAACCGGCATCACGGATATTGTTGTGAAAGATCACTTTGTTATCGCTCTTAAAAACGACGGCAAAGTTTATGGTTGGGGAAATAATACGTCCGGAGTACTCGGAGCTGTAGGGGAAATCGTGAAACAGCCGGTTAATTTTGAAAACAATATCACCGTAATTGATGGAGCGAATTAAATAATAAGGCCAAAGATGACTTCTGAATTCAAGGAGTCATCTTTTTTCGATGTCGCCGGTTCACCCGCCGTTCCCAATGAGGAGCGGCGGGTTTTTGACTATACGCCGCGCATCAGGCTAAGGAGCGCAGCAGCCCGGCCAGCAGCCGGACTCCCTCGCGCAGCTGGTTTTCATTGGCGTAGGAATAGCTCAAGCGAATCCGGTCGTCGAACTCTGCGAGCGGATCGCAGATCGTGCCGGGCACGAACGTGAGCGACTGCTCGATGCCCTTCGCCAGCAGCGTTCCCGCTTTGATCCCGTCCGGCAGCTTGATCCACAGGTTCAAGCCGCCCGCGGGCTTGGTCCACGACAAGCCGGTGCCGGACAACGCTTCCTCCATAATGTTCATCCGCACGTGCAGCGCGATGCGGAGCTTCTCCAAGTGCCGCTGCATCCGGTCGGAGAAGAAGAGCAGCAGAAAAATCTTTTGATTCAACAGCGGCGTGCCGTTGTCGGCGAGCGACTTGGCGGTCAGCAGATTGCCGATGACCGGCTGTCGGGCTGCCACGGCGGCGATGCGCAAGCCGGGAGCGATATATTTGCTGAAGCTGCGAATGTAGGCGACATACCCTTCCGTATCGTAGGCGAACAGCGGCGGTGGCGGCGGCTGCTTGAAGTAGATGTCGTGAAACGCATCGTCCTCCACCAGAAGACAGCGGTGCTCCGCCGCCAGCTCGACCAGGCGCTTCCGCTGCTCTGCGGACACGGTATAGCCCGTCGGGTTGTGGAATGTTGGGTTGAGATAAAAGAAGCGGGGCTTGCGCTCCTTCATCAGCTTGGCCACCTGCTCCAAATCATAGCCGTGCGGATGGATATCCACAGAGGCAAGCTGCGCGCCGTAGCTGCGAAATATATCCATCGCCGCGCCGTAGGTCGGACGTTCTACAAGCACGACATCCCGCGGCTTGAGCAGTGTCTTGGCCAGCAGGTCCAGCGCTTGCTGTGCCCCGGAAGTGATCAGCAACTCGCCGGGCGTAAGAGCGAGGCGGTGCTCGACCGCCAAGTACTCGGTCATCGCCTCGCGAAGCTCCTGATCGCCTTGAACGGGCGCGTAGGTTCCGAGCACTTTGGGATACAGATCGAAGGCTTGCTTGACGTAGGCCGAGAGGTACTGATTCGGCAGCAGATTCGGATCAAGCAGCGCTTGGGAGAACTGGTAAACCACCGGAACCCGCTGGATGTCCGATAGCGGATTTTGCTGAATATGAGAATGTACGGCAGGCGTCGCCGTCAGGTCGGACGGCAAGCTGCCGGTATTGAGATAATAGCCGGATTTGTCTTTCACGAACGCTTTGCCGCTCTGCTTTAGCAACTGGTAGGCTTTGAATACAGTCAGCCGGTGAACGCCCAGCTCCTGGGCGAGCTCGCGGATCGAAGGAAGCTTGCCGCGCTCGGTCCATTCCCCTCGGTCGATCCGTTTCAGGATATCGTCGCAGACGCTCTCGTACAGCCGGGCAGACTGGGCGGCGGATGGGTAAATTTTGCTCACGCGTCGCACGCTCCTCTCTTTATCTCCATTGTAGCACTTTTTTTCGTGATCTGTTCTGCGATGGTTGATCTGTTCTGCGCCCCTTCTTCTATGATGGAGAAATAGAAGGAGGAGAGAGACATGGTGTGGTTGGGCTATACTGTCATGTGTTTGATTTTCGGCACGACGTTTTTGATGATCAAGGTAGGGATCGACGCGGGACTTCCTCCGTTCTTCTCGGCCGGAGTACGGTTCCTGCTTGCAGGCGCGCTGATTTTCGTCTGGGCGTTGGCGACGGGAAAAGTACGCTTCTCGTTACTCTGGCGCAAGGACCTGCTGCCGACGGGAATTGGGTTAACGTTCGGCACGTTCGCGACGCTGTATTGGGCCGAGCAGTATGTGAGCTCCGGGCTGGCGGCGATTTTATCCGCGACGGGGCCGATTTTCTTATTGCTGATTCAAAGCATCGTGCTTCGGAACAAGGCCAGCCGCAGCTCCGTTAGCGGATGCGTGCTCGGCTTTGTGGGAGTGGGGCTGCTGGTAGCGCCGAACCTGTCCGTGGAGACGAATCTGCTCTGGGTGGTGGGCTGCGCCGCGATTCTGGTCGGGGAACTGTTCTACGCGTCGGGAGCGCTCTATGCCAAACGGGCGCTCGTGCGGTACCCGGAGACGTCGCCATTGGCGTTGAATGCCATACAAATGATGCACGGGGGAATTCTGCTGCTCGCTTTGTCCCTGTTCACGGAGCGGGTGCCGACGGAAGCTTTGGCCACGGGTCAAGGAATCGGAGCGCTGCTGTATTTGACCGTGGTCGGGTCGATGATGGGACACAGCTTGTTTTACTGGCTCGTGGCGCGGACGAATCCGTTCTTCCCGACGACGTGGCTCTATATTTCGCCGTTAATCGCCTTTGCGTTAGGCGCTCTGCTGTATGGGGAAGCGGTCACTTGGGAAGCCGTCGCGGGAGGTATCACGATCATCGCCGGCATTCTGCTGGTGAACCTCGACGCCATCCGCGGGGCGAGGTCGGCCAAGAGAAGGCAAGGAGCGGTTCAAGCCAAGCAGGCGGGGTAACGGGGAGCGTACGGGTGAATAACGGCCGGGGACCGGAGTCTCGGACAGACAGGATGCATAATTCCCTCCTTTGATCTAATTTCTACCAAAAAATTGAAATCTAGAAAGGTTAATGGTAGAATAGGATTGTATTTACAAATATCATCCATTGGAGGGAAATTATGAAAAAGAAACTTGTATCTGCCGCATTATCGACGGCCCTGGTGCTGTCCTTCTCCGCCTCGGTTATGGCAAGCAGTCCAACGGACATCAGTACTGCCGGTACAACCGCGTCTAGCGGCTATTCGAATTTGGAAGCAAGAGAGGTTGTAAAATATTACTCGCTGGCTTCTTACGAGGAAACCGAAAAAGAAGCTTTTGTCCTGAGTCAAGGAGAAGAACTCACCGTTTTCGTCTATAACTCGGGGTTCCCCATTACTTATACTGTGTATGACGCGGACGGTCAAGCGCTGGGCACGTATAATACGAATACCCCTTACGGACGTATTTTTACAGCGCAAAAGAACGGTCCGCTGTACGTTCAGTTTAAGGCCGGGGCGAACAGCTCTTTTGTGAAAAAAATGAACTTCTCCGCCAAGTTTTCCATTTCGTAACGATACCCGTTTCCGGCACGCAGCTTGACCTTCGCCGCCGGCCGTTTCCATGGTTCCTTGACCATTGGAGGCGGCCGGTTTTTTTATTGACCGTCGGCCATCCCTTTTCGACACAATCGATAGGTTCTTTCGACATTCAGGCGACAGATAACGCTCATGATGTCGATAGTTTAGGATAAATTTACCATTAATCGAAGGTAAAGTAGTCAATTTAGCGTATAAAATAAATGCTCTCTAGTAGTTCTATCAACTCATCTCAGCCGCTAGAGTATCCCTTATACTAAAAGCGAAGTAAAAATAAGGGAGGTATGGTAAATTGAAGAAATTAACATGCGGTCTCATCATTTCCGGTTTGGCCTACTTCGGCAGCGCATCGGTGAGCTTGGGAGTTCCGGCTTATGGCGGAACGGAAGTCTTCAAGCAGCCGACAGGGGAGACGTTTCAAGCGGCTCTGCAGGGTGACGAATGGTTGAACTGGACGAAGGGGGTGGATGACGACGTATTAGTGCAGGACAAGAACGGTTTTTGGAATTATGCCGAAATTGAAGGAATCTCGTTAAAACCAAGCGGCAAAAGGGTGAACATTGACCCGAAACCGGATCAGACGCTCAAGCAAGAGCAGGTGAAGCAGTGGGCGCAGGAACAGCAGATCGTGGAGAAGATCAAATCCAATGTCGCGCCGTTTCTCGGCGAGCCCGATCCTGGCCCGTCCCTTGCGCCGATCAACACCGGCAGCTCCCGCAAGCTGCTAGTGATGCTCGTAGATTTCACCGATATCGGCATGAAATATTCCGATAGCGAGTGGAGCGACAAATTCTTCGGCGATAAGGAAGGCACGGTCAAGCACTACTACAAAGAGGTCAGCGCAGGAAAAATGACGATCGGCCCTGCGGCGGAATCGTACGGCTCGGCAGGCGACGGCGTCGTTCGTGTCAAGCTCGGCTATCCTCACCCGAATACGGGGGGCAACACTGGAGCGGCCAACCAAAAAATCGTCAGGGACGCCGTAGCAGCTGCCGATCCGTACGTCAATTTTGCCAGCTTCGACACGAACAACGATGGTAAAGTTACACGGGACGAGCTGTTTCTGGTAACCGTCACGGCAGGTTATGAAGCCGCTTACAGTGCCGGCGGAACGCCGAGTCTGTGGGCACACCGCTGGTCGGCGGGAACATGGCAGGGAGACGGCAAAACGGTCAACCTGGAGTATATCCAGCAAGGCGAAAACCACGGCGACCATATGGCGACGATGGGTGTGCTCGTGCACGAGACCGGTCATTTGTTCGGTCTGCCCGATCTGTATGACACGGACAGTTCCTCCATGGGTGTCGGTCCGCACAGCCTGATGGCCGGCGGGTCATGGGGCTCTTACGGGAACAATTATGCGGGTTCCACACCGGTTCATATGGACGCTTGGTCCAAATACCGGCTCGGGTGGGTGAAGCCGACGGAAGTGAGCGCGAACGGCTCGTATACGTATACGCTCAACACGATTCAGCCGTCCAACCCGAATGCGTACAACGTCGTCAAAATCAACACAAGCACGCCGGGACAGTTTTTCCTGCTGGAAAACCGCGGCTTTGTGGGATATGACCGGGCCCTGGAAAAGTCGCTCAAGGGCGGCAAGCCGGGCATCGCGATCTGGCACGTGGACGAGACGCAGAGCGGCAATATGAATGAGCAGCGGAAGCTGGTCGATCTCGAAGAAGCCAACGAAGGCACACTCGGCTACAGCCAGCTCGATACGAAGAAGAGCGGCACATACGACCACTATTACGCAAGCGGTTTCAATACGTCGTTCGGCCCGAAAACGAAGCCTTCGAGCGCGACTTATGAAGGCACCGATACGAAAGTCTCCGTAAACGTGAACAGTGCCGGAAGCAGCGCCATGAAGGTCGGCGTCAAAATCGGCAATGCGAGCGGATCGGTGAAGGCGACCGACGTTCCCGGCTCCCCCAGCCTGAGCCACAATAATTGGAACAACGAGAAGAACTATGCGATCACGATGAACATGTGGTGGGGCAATAACGGCGACACGTGGAGATTGTACGAAAACGATACGCTCGTCTACGAGGAAGAGCTGACGGACAACAGCTCGCAAGCGCAGACGGCGGCCAAAACCTTCACGAACCAAAAGCCCGGAACGTATATTTATACGTGCGAGCTGGTGAACTCATTCGGTACGACGAAATCTTCCCCGCTTAAAGTCCTCGTAAAATAAACCATAAGGGAGCCGGCCATGCCGCGCTCCCTTCCCCTCGTTACCGAACCGAATCTACAATTGAATATCAATCGTCGTCCCGCGGCCGATCTCGCTGTGAATCGCAATCTCTCCACCGTGCTCCTGGATAATATCTTTGGCTATCGCCATGCCGAGTCCGGAGCCTTTATGCGCATCTCCCGTGTTGGTGCCGCGGTAATAGCGGTCGAAGATTTTGTCGAGCTCTTCTTTTCGGATGCCTTTGCCGTTATCTTGGATGACAATATGGGTCCGATCGGTCTTTTCAATCCGGACGGCGATATTCACGTTGGCGTCATTATGGATCAGCGCGTTATAAATTAAATTCTGGATCGCTCTCCGCACAAGAATTTCATCGACCTCTGCCGGGATGTTCTCTTGATCGGCATGGAATTCAATGTGATGCTTGGCGTATTTCGGGTCATTGACGATATCGATCACGATATCTCGCAAGAGCGCGGCCAGATTAACCTGTTTCTTGTTTAGCTTTAGCTCTTTGTTTTTCAATCTGGTCGTTAAGCTTAAATCTTCAATGACCTCTTTGATATAAAGCGACTTTTTCTCGATAATGTCGGCGTATTCCCTGATTTCGTCTTCGGTAAAGCGGTAATCCGGGTCCTTCATCATTTCGGCAAAGCCTTGAATCGAGGCCAGAGGCGTTTTAATATCGTGGGAAATGTTGGTGACCCATTCCTCTTTCATCCGGTCCAATTTTTTTCGTTCGGACTCATTCGCCTTAAGCTGATTGGACAAATGATTGATATTCGAGAATACTTGTTTAAAGACGCCCGCCGGCCGGGCATGAAAATATTCATTGCTTGCCAGTCGTTTGATCCCGTCGATTAGCGTATACAACGGCTTGGTCAGCCGTTTGCTCAAGAAATACCCGATCAGTAACGTAATCAAAATATCAACAACCAAAACGATGCCGCCGACCTTCACCGTGCGAAACAACGATTGGTTATCGTACAAAATAAAATACCGGTTGATATTGCGGTTTTCCATCCCGATCAAATAGCTGTAAGCGCGGCCGCCCGCTTTCTTTTCTCCGACAAAAACCGTCGTCTCGCCATTCACTTCCTTGTACTTATACATTTGCACGATTTCCGAGGGCGTGTAGCTTTTCTTTAACCCTTCCGGCGCCTTGTAGCTGAAGAGCTCCTTGCCGGTTTCATCCAAAATTTGAATCCATGCGTTCCTGCTGCTTAGCTCTTCCTTGCCTGGATCGGCAATCGTCAGCGCATCGCCGGAAATCGTGATTCGATCCTCAAACTGTCGTGTAAATTGCTCGGGAGAGTGCTCTTCTTCTTGAAAGATAGGGATATTGAACACAGACTGAGCCGTGAACAGACCAAGCGTTAGGAACAGGTTTATGAAAATAATGAAGATGACGACGAAGACAACCGAGATCAGATATCTTACTGTTAACTTCCATTTCATAGCCTATTCATCCTCGACGGCCAGTTTGTAGCCCAAGCCTTTGACGGTAACTAAATAGCGGGGCTGGGAAGGCTGCTCTTCAATTTTTTCCCGCAGTCTCCGGATATGAACCATGACCGTATTGTCGATGCCGATAAAATCCTCCCCCCAGACGGCGTCGTAAAGCCTTTCCTTGCTGATCACTTTATTCACGTTCTGGAGAAAATACTTCATTAATCTGAGCTCTTTGGGCTTTAATTCAATGCTCGTCCCGTTCTTTAGCAATTCCGCTTTTTGTTCGTCTAACGCAAAGGGACCCGCTGTTAAGACGGTATCCTTCACGGCCTCCGACTGCATATAGTCCGCTCGGCGCAATTGGGCTTTCACGCGGTAAGCCAGCTCTTTGGGGCTGAACGGCTTGGTGATGTAATCGTCGCCGCCGATGGCAAAGCCTAAAATTTTGTCGATTTCCTCCGTCTTGGCCGATAAAAATAAAATCGGAACCTTCGAGACCGCTCGAATTTGCCTGCACACGTCATAGCCTTCCCCATCCGGCAGCATAATGTCCAATAACACAAGATCCGGCTGCTTAAGCTGGAATTGAGCGAAACCGTCTTCCGCCGTCGTGGCCGTGATGACATGCTCGATCCCTTCTTTGCGCAGAACCGTAGCCACAAGCTTCAATATGGCTTCCTCATCATCTATAATCAAAACCTTTTTGTTGATCGACATGTCATCGTGCCTCCTGGGAAGGGAAAGGTGTGGAATGCAATTCTTGTTATGTGTGAGTATGCGGCACTTTCTTTCATTTATCAAGCGGCATGAAACAAATGCGCAAAAAAGCTATGCTGCATCAGCTTCTTTGCGCATTGTCCGGATTTATTTGGGGGATTGCTTTTTGCCGTAGGTCATGAACCGCCATGCTTTTTCCAGCGGGCCCATCTTAAAGAAGCGGAACCACAGGCTGCTGTAGACGAGCTGCACGATCATAATCAGGCAGGCGATGAGGACCACATTGACGGGAGATACCGTCTCCAGGCCCATGAGCGAGATGAACAACGATCCGATTAAGCTTTGGGCGACGTAATTCGTCAGCGCCATCTGGCCCACGCGTGCGAAGGGCTGAAGGATCGTCCGGGCTGGCCGGTGCTCAAGCAGCAAAAACAGTGAGGTCACATACAATAAGACTCCGGGAATGGCGCTCAAGGAAATGATGAGCTTCAGCTCATCCGTTCCATGCTGAGCCGCTGTCCAGATCCAGACCGACAACCCGGCAAAGATCGGCAAGGACCCAAGCTGCACCAAGCGAATCCGCTTTTTCAATTCTTCGATCCGTCTGATCCAGTCGGCCTTCGCCGCCAGGAACCCGGCCAAAAACATGATGAAGATTAAAGTCGTATCGGAGATCACAAAATCGACCACACTGGATAAAGGAACCGCGGCTCCCATTGCGAGCTTCGAGATGAGCGCAAGCAAATACACACCGGTGATTCCGCCAAGCCAATTGCGGATCGTCGTCACCTTGGCCCGGTAAAAGGGAAGCAGCAGCAGACCGATCAACGCGTACACGGGCAGGATGGTGCCCCAGAAGATAAAGGCATGAATAATGCCGATGAGGAGGAGCACCAGCAAGCGGCGGGTAAACCGCCAGAGCGGCTTGTCCCCCCGGCGCTCGGCGCGCGAGGCGAAGATGTAGAAGCCGACGCCGAACAGGAACGAGAAGATGGAGAAAAATTTCTTTTCCACGAACATGAGAATCAGGGTGTCGATCGCTTGATTGATTCCGGTATACTCCGGTATGATCATCCCTTCGGTGAGGACGATATATCCTTTGATGTTGATAAACAAGATTCCGAATAACGCAAGCCCCCGAATAATATCTAGGGCTACGATCCTTTCTTGTTGAGAGATGGATGGGTTCATATGGGTTGGCTCCTTACGATCGTTCGATTTATTGCAATTGCTGACTTGCTTTTCCCGGAAGCTCTTCTTTCGTTACTTCCTGGTAGGAGGTCACGCCTTTTCCGTCTTTCACAAACAAACTAAGGTACGCTTTCTCCCGAAGCTGTTTCGGGGCGGAGAACTTAAACGTCTTTTGCTGCCCGTTCTTGTCAAAAGCTGGCAGTTCGTATTCGTATCTGACCATGATTTCTCCGTTGTCGATTTTATCTTCAAGCTTCTTTCCTTGTCCTTGAACCTGCGTATAATACACATCCGCTCCTAAGCGGTTCAGATTGACGTTCTGTAGGAAGAACAAGCCTCCGAGTAAAAGAGCCGCGATGACGACGCAAGAAATGATTATTTTTTTCATAGTTCTCTCCCCTTCCCTGTTATGCATTCGATTTGGTTACAATTTTGTAGTAGGTATTGACGGTTAAGAAGTAATAAACGATGTACATGCAAGCGTAAGCGCCTATGCAGATCAAGACGGGAATCACCAGGTTCGTTTGAATGAGCCTGGATAAAGCAGTTAATGCGACGGCGCAATGCGCAATTCCCGCGATTAACGGCAGGGCGAAGACGAATAAGATTTGTTTGGCGATCGATTTGCGAATTTCTTTTTTGTTCACGCCGATCTTGTGCAGAATGATGTAACGGTCCTTATCCGCGTTGGCTTCCGTGAGCTGTTTAAAGTAAATGATGCTTCCCGTGGCGGCGAGAAAAACCAATCCCAGAAACCCGCCCATAAAAATGATTAATCCCGTGGATTCCATACCGGCGGCATAATCCGTGTAGAAGCTGGAAAAGTGCGCTTCCCGCGGCAGCATGGATTGAATCTCGCTCGTTAAGGACTTCGCATCGTCCTCGTGTGTAATCTTGTAAGCTTCCATATGAACGAGGGGAGCTTCTTTTTGTAATCTGGCAAAGACCTCGTCGCTAACGACGACCGTCGTATTCGCCGTCCGAAGATTGAGGACGTTATATTGCTTCAGGTTTGTGAAGGTAACGTTCTCCGCAAGCTCCTTCGCCTTCAAGGACACCGTCGAGCCTACATATTCAGGTGAGAGTCCTTCGTAATACCCTGCATCCAATACGGCTGCTTCTTGCCCTTTCAGCGACAGCGAATCTTTTCTTTGCTGAATTTCCGCCAGTTTGTTAAAAGCTGTATTGGAAATAAGGGTATAGCTCACAATATCGCTGGAAATTTTACTGTTAAGGCTCGTAATATCTACCTTCATTTGCAGAGCCGGAATGCGCTCATGATAAACAACCTCATGCTTCTGATCGCGCGAAATCCGGTCTTGGACTTCATTCGTTGTACGCTGGTCGTTCGCTATAAACATCATGCTGTTCGGATCGGCAAGCGCGACGCTGCTTCGGTTGTTGTAATAGAAGCTGTACGCCGTTCCGACGGCCGTCAGTGTCGTCGCGCTCAGGACGGCAATGATCGTTAACGTGCGGGCGTTTCCTTTCATGCGGTACAGAAGCTGGGAGGTGCTGATGAGTTGGACGCCGTTCCAAAATCTTTTTTTGTTTTTCCGGGCCATCTTCAACAGGTACACGATGAAGGTGCTGTACAGTAAATAAGTGCCTATGATTACGGTGACAACGATCACGAGAGGCGTCACCATGAAGCCCAATTTTCGCCAAACAGCGGACTCCAATATGTTTTGAAGCGCCAGCCAGTAGCCGATGCCAATGCAGAGTACGGCTAACAACGCCATCGCTAGGGAGGCTTTTGGCTCTTGCTCCCCTTCTTTGTCTGCCTGGAACAGCTCGATTAATTTGAACCGGTAAATCAATCGGTACCCGTGAAACGACGTAATGACGGTAATTACGGTGAATACGACGATTGTATTGATCACCGCTTGCGGCGAAATATGAAAATTCGCCATCGCGTCATAGCCCATGACCTTCATCAAAATCGTCACAAACCCTCGGGACAATAACGACCCGAGCAGGATGCCGATCACGAGGGCGAAGAGGCCCATCATCAAGTTTTCGTAGAACAACATCCGGCCGATTTGCTTCTTCCGCACGCCGAGCAGCGAGTATAGGCCGACTTCTTTTTTACGCTTGCGGGTGAAGAAGGCATTGGAGTACCAGATGAAAATGGCGACGAAAATCATCAAGACCGCCGAAGCCCCGGTAAAGGCGGAGCTGATTTTCGGCGAAGCGTCCGACGTGGCCAAGATCGTCGAATCGTATTTTAACGAAACGAACGTAAAGTAGATGACGATGCTGAAAATCATCGAAGCAAAGTACAGGAAGTAGTTGGTGAAGTTTTTCCGGATGTTTTTTCCGGCAAGCTGAATTAGCGTCATTTACCGCCCACCTCCAAGCGAAGCGAGGACATCCAATATTTTTTGGAAAAATTCCTGCCGCGATTGCTGGAGCTTATGAATTTCGGCGTACATTTTGCCGTCTTTAATAAATAAGATTCGCTTGCAGAAGCTTGCGGCAAACGCATCGTGCGTCACCATCATGATCGTCGATCGATGCCGTTCGTTGAGCATGGTCAGGCTTTCGAGTAGGCTGGTGGCCGATTTCGAATCCAATGCGCCCGTCGGCTCGTCCGCCAGAATTAAGCTTGGATTGGCAACAATGGCGCGCGACGCGGCTGTCCGCTGCTTCTGGCCCCCGGAGATGTGATAGGGATATTTATCGAGAATATCCCGGATGCCGAACGTATCGGCGATTTCATGGACGCGCGCTTCGATTTCCTTGGCCGGAACCTTCGATAAGGCAAGCGGAAGCAGGATGTTTTCCTTGACCGTCAGCGTATCGAGAAGGTTATAGTCCTGAAAAATAAAGCCGAGCTGATTGCGGCGGAAGTCCGACAATTGTTCCTCATTCATCTTCACGATATGTTGACCGGCGATGACGATTTCCCCGGACGACGGGGTATCGATGGTGGACAAAATATTGAGCAAGGTGGATTTCCCCGCCCCCGAAGGCCCCATGATGCCGATAAACTCGCTTTCCTTCACTTCCAGATCGATATCTTCCAGCGCTTTGTATTGATTTTCCTTCGTGCCGTATATTTTTTGAACGTTGCTTGCTTGTAAGATGGTTTTCATGAAGCAATCCTCCTTGTATCTCTACAAGAACGATTATAGTTCGCCGCACCTTACAGCGTTTTAATAGGAACCTTACAGGAACCTTAAAAAAGTAGGGGAATGGGAAAAAAGGCTTGTAAACAAGCTTTATTGAGCACGATCTTATGAAGGAATTTTTGGTAATTTGTCGAAAACAGTCTATCATGTCAAACTTCGACAAAAAAAGAATAGGCGGGTCAAGAAAAATGCGGAGATATTTTTTTATACTTATCATTTTCATGATGTCGGTCATGCTTGAGGATTCGCTGCGAACGGCTCATGCGGAAGAACAGCGGATCGAGGTCATCCTGGACGGAGAACGAATGACATTTCCTGCGGACCCGGTGCTCATCGACGGCTCGGTATTCGTCCCTATGCGCACTTTGTTCGAGAACCTCGGGTATAGTGTAGAATGGTTTCCGGAAAAGCAGGTCATTTCCGCAGAAAAACAAGGCAAAACACTCAGTATGGGAATAGATTGGCCCTATGCGTCTTTGGACAATAAACAAATGATTCCCTTGTCCTTGCCGCCGCGCTTGATCGATGGCGACACCTATGTGCCTTTGCGGTTTGTCGGTGAAGTTTCGGGCAAGCATGTAAAGTGGGACGCCGCATCGAAAACGGTATTCATTCAAAATATTACAGACGAAACGCTCGGGGAGGCGCTGAGCGACATGCTCAAGCCGGATTGGTACGAAGAGCAAGGTGTGCTTCCCTACCGTAGTCTGACGATGGACTTTGACAAACAAAGACGCTTGATCACGTTTACGATTGAGCTAAATGACGGTCGTCTGAAGTCCGGCTCCTCCGCAGGGGTGAGCCATCCGTTTGCTCAGTACATATCCCTCGCCGAAAAACGCTTGCCCAAAACAGCGATGTCTTTGCATCGAAAAGTATCAAAATGGGCGAAGGAAGTACACATTCGAGTCGTGTATGAGAACCACTTGCTTCAGCAATATTCGGTCCCCAATCCCAATGAGGTGAACGAGCCTGATCCTGGTTTTGTCGTCGAAGCGAACGGCGCCGGCCAAATCGAGCTAAAGTATTTTAACGAAGAAGGAAGATGGCTCAGCCTCTCTCCTCCCGCAGGCATGGATCTGAGTGAGGAGTCCAAGATTGCTTCGACGGTCGCAACCCACCTGAAGGCGATTCGTGAGGGAGATGCCGGCCTCTACCTGAACACGATCAGCGATACAAGCGACCAGAAGGCTGCTAAGGCTAACGCCGACTATCTCCAGGCGCATCCAATAGACGTCACGCCAGAGAAGATGGCTTTTCTTCACATGACCGATCGAATGGCAATCGTTACCGTTTCAGAGCAGTACCGGATCGGTTCAAAACTGCGAAAGCACGAGCTGTATTATGTGCTGGTCCGGACGACCGAAGGCGACTGGAAGATGGAAGGGAATGACTTCTCCCAGCTTGACCCCTACTGGGATGGTGCAATTTCCAAAGACGGCTATGAACTTGAACCCTTTACCGATAAGGACAAAAGCGAGGTTCGTAAACTGCTTGAGGCAAGGTTATCCGCCATGGATGCCAAGGATATGAAAGCCTTTGAAGCAACCTACGACCCTGCTTCCCTGAACTCCAGGAGAATCGAAATGACCGAACAGTTTAAAAAAGCCGATCTGGAGTACCAACTGTTCCCTGAGGACTTTACTTTTCTCGGAACAAACACAGTGCCAATCAACCTTTTGGCCAGCACGGACACTATCCGAGTGTATTATGTGGTGGGGCATGTGCTGCACAAGAAAAAACCGTCAGATACTTCGTATTTTCGGAACCAGCATCGGTTTGTGTTGTATACGCTGAGCAAGAAGGACGGCCGGTTCTACGTGTGGGAAACATTGGGGCTCGGAGTTCGCTACGCCAGCATGTATTCTCTGGAATCCATGGCACGTTTGTTGGATCCGAATTACAATCCGTTGAAAGGGCACGAGATCAAGTAAACGACGCAAGGATACGTCGGCAAGCCTAAGTTATTTTGCATCATGTCGGTAACGCAAAAGAGGGTGTTCCAAAAGCTATGAAAATGGCTGAGGGGCACCCTCTTTTGTGTCGAAGAAGTGAAAAAATTAATTTAATTGTAAATATTTAACCTTAGAATAATATTCCATTAATCTAATTTTAATAACACGGCGCTAGAATGATCTTGTTTCACAGGAAAAACATTCCAATCAGGCTCGACATCACACAAGGAGGATGGACTATGAAACTCTCGCTTCGAGAGCAGGAGAAATTAATGATTGTGGTAGCGGCCGACTTGGCAAGGCGCCGGAAGGAGAGAGGGCTCAAGCTGAATTATCCCGAAGCGGTCGCGTTGATCACTTATGAAATTCTGGAAGGAGCGCGGGACGGGAAAACCGTTGCGCAGCTTATGAGAGAGGGCACGAAGGTGCTATCGCGTGAGGATGTTATGGAAGGTGTTCCCGAAATGATCCATGACGTGCAAGTGGAAGCCACATTCCCGGACGGGACGAAGCTTGTAACGGTTCATGAACCGATCAAATAGTTTTATCTGAATCTAACCATCCATCATTCGGAAGAGAAGGAGAATTGGATATGATCCCAGGGGAATATATTTTGCGGAATGACGACATCGTTTGCAACGCGGGAAAAAAGAGTATCGCCCTCGAGGTGCTTAATACAGGGGATCGTCCTATTCAGGTAGGCTCTCATTACCATTTCTATGAAGTAAACACAGCTCTCACATTCGATCGGGAAGCTGCCTTTGGCATGCGGCTGAACATCCCGGCCGGTGCAGCCGTGCGCTTCGAGCCCGGCGATTCAAAAACGATAGAGCTGATCCCCTTTGCCGGAGAACGCCGTGTGTATGGCTTCAATAACAAAACCGAAGGCTCAGTGAACAGATAGACGTACGCGGTCAGCATCGCACAGTTTACAGCAGAAATATAAGGGAGGAACAATCATGAGTTTCAGTATGTCAAGAAGACAATATGCAGATATGTACGGACCGACAACTGGAGATGCCGTCCGTTTGGCGGATACAGAGCTGTTCATTGAGATCGAAAAAGATTATACACAGTACGGGGAAGAAGCCAAATTTGGTGGCGGGAAGTCGATACGCGACGGTATGGGACAGCATCCGCTGGCTGTACGCGCAGAAGGGGTTATGGATGTCGTCATAACCAATGCGATTATCGTGGACTATACCGGGATCTATAAAGCGGATATTGGCATCCGCGACGGGAAAATTGCCGGAATCGGCAAAAGCGGCAACCCCTTGGTGATGGATGGTGTGGACCTTATTATCGGCGCAGGGACCGAAATCATTGCCGGGGAGGGCAAAATCGTAACGGCAGGCGGCATCGATACCCATGTCCACTTTATTAACCCGATGCAAGTCGAAGCTGCCCTAACCTCCGGTCTGACTACGCTGATCGGCGGAGGGACAGGCCCTGCGGAAGGAACGAAGGCGACGACGTGCACACCCGGAGAGTGGAACATCTATCGTATGCTTGAAGCTGCAGAAGGTCTCCCGATCAATGTCGGCTTCTTGGGCAAAGGGAACGGATCAGCCGAAGAGCCGCTGGCCGAGCAGGTGCGTGCCGGAGCGATCGGCTTGAAAATCCATGAAGACTGGGGTGCAACGGCCTCGACCATCGATCATGCGCTGCGTGTCGCAGACGAATATGATGTTCAGGTGGCGATCCATACCGATACGCTGAATGAGTTCGGCTTTGTCGAGGATACGATTGCTGCGATTCATGGCCGTGTCATCCATACCTTCCATACGGAAGGTGCCGGAGGCGGACATGCCCCGGATATTATCAAGATGGCGGGCTACGCCAATGTCCTTCCCGCCTCAACCAATCCGACCCGTCCGTTCACGGTCAATACGATCGACGAGCATCTGGATATGCTGATGGTCTGCCATCATCTAAGCCCCAAGGTGCCTGAAGATATCGCCTTCGCCGATTCGCGTATCCGCAGAGAGACGATCGCTGCCGAAGATATATTGCACGATCTTGGCATTATCAGCATTATGAGCTCCGATTCTCAGGCGATGGGCCGGGTAGCGGAAGTCATTATGCGGACCTGGCAGACCGCCGACAAAATGAAGAAGCAAAGAGGCAAGCTGCAGGGAGATGCCGGCGTTGGCGATAACGAGCGGGTCAAGCGGTATATAGCCAAATATACAATTAACCCTGCTATCGCTCAGGGGATCGGCAGCTATGTAGGTTCCGTCGAAGCAGGTAAAATTGCGGACCTCGTATTTTGGGAACCGGCCTTTTTCGGGGTGAAGCCGGAGATGGTCATGAAGAACGGCATGGTCGTCCACAGCTTGATGGGAGACGCTAATGCCTCCATTCCGACGCCGCAGCCGATTTTATACCGTCCCATGTTTGCGTCCTACGGCAAAGCGCTGCAAAGCAGCTCCATCACCTTTGTGTCCCAGGCAGCCTATGATCTTGGCGTTCATGAAAAGCTGGGCTTGCAAAAAATGGTGCTGCCGGTTCACGGCATTCGCCATGTAAGCAAAAAAGATATGAAGCATAACGCTGAAACGCCGGAGATCACGGTGGATGCGCAAACGTATGAAGTGCGCGTGGACGGTGAGCTGTTGACCTGCGAGCCCGTTGATGTTGTGCCGATGGCACAGCGCTATTTCCTATTCTGAGGTGAACCCGATGATTATTGAACAAGTTGTAACCCATGTTGATCAGCTAAGCAGCGAAGAGCTGAAGAAGCGTCATATTGAAAAAGTATATCTGGAAAGCAGCGATCTGGTAAAAAGAATCCAACGAGTGACAACCGACCATGGCAAGGAGCTGGGCATTCGCTTGAAGGAAGCGAAAGACCTCGTAGCCGGGGACATTCTGTACATGGATGATCATAACCTCATCATGATCGATGTGGTTCCGGATGATCTTCTTGTCATCCGTCCGCGGACACTGCAGGAGATGGGCGATATTGCCCATAAGCTTGGCAACCGCCATCTGCCGGCTCAATTCGAAGGAGATGCGATGCTGATCCAATATGATTATCTGGTGGAAGAGCTTCTGCAGGAGGTGGGCATTCCATTTTCCCGCGAGAAGACGCAGGTCAAGCGGGCATTCCGCCATATCGGCCACAGCCATGGATAAGCAATGGCTCACTTTGCTTCAATGGTGTGACTCGAATTTGCCGACCGGGGCGTTCAGTCATTCCTTCGGGCTGGAAACGTATATGCAGGAAGGCAAGGTTACGGACAAACACAGCTTCAAAAAGTGGCTTGAAGTCTATATTCGGGAGCAGCTCATCTACTCAGATGGGCTGGCTTTCCGCCTTGTATCCGAAGCGCTTCAGGCGGGCGAGCCGGAGAAGGTCTGGGAGATTGACCGCATCCTGTTCGCCCAGCTTCTTCCGAAGGAGGTTCGAGAGGCGAGCCAGCGAATGGGCGAGCGGATGCTGAAGCTTGGCAACGATCTGTACCGGTCGCCACTTCTGGCTGACTACCAGCAGCGGGTCCGGGCACGGCTTTCCTTCGGTCATCCGGCTATTGTGTTCGCTCTGCTAGCAAGGCATTTTGAAATTTCGCCATCCCAGGCGCTGCTGTCTTACTTATTCTCATGCACGACAAGTTTAATTCAAAATGGCGTCAGAGGCATTCCGCTTGGGCAAACCGACGGGCAGCAGCTCATTCATGAGCTTCAGGAAGAACTGATCCAGGCGGTCGACAGAATCGGACAATTAGAGCCGGACGATCTGGGCATCGCATCTCCGGGCCTTGAATGCTCCCAAATGATCCATGAGCGTCTGCACGTGCGATTGTTTATGTCCTAGAGACATCGCCAGTTACATCATACCATCACAGAAAGCAGGGAACGGATATGAAAGCAATCAGAATCGGAGTCGGCGGTCCTGTCGGCGCCGGAAAAACCATGCTTGTCGAGAAATTAACCCGTTACATGAGCGAAGACATTAGCATGGCTGTCGTCACCAACGATATTTACACCAAGGAAGATGCGAAATTCCTGATGGAAAACGGCGTACTGCCGACAGACCGGATCATTGGCGTGGAGACAGGAGGCTGCCCGCATACCGCGATCCGGGAAGATGCGTCGATGAACTTCGCGGCCATTGATGAGCTTGTGAACCGGCATCCGGACGTTCAGCTTATATTCGTGGAAAGCGGCGGCGATAACCTGGCGGCTACGTTCAGCCCTGAGCTGGTAGACTTCTCCATCTATATTATCGACGTGGCGCAAGGCGAGAAAATTCCGCGTAAAGGCGGACAGGGCATGATCAAATCCGATCTGTTCATTATCAATAAGATTGATTTGGCGCCTTATGTCGGCGCAAGCCTGGAAGTGATGGCTAAGGACACCCATACGTTCCGGGGGAACAAGCCGTTTGTATTCACCAATCTGAAGGACAATAAGGGCCTCGACGAAGTAATCCAATGGATCAAGGACAATGCCATGCTGGCAGGCTTGGAGTAACCATGGAATGGACGGGATATCTGCGGCTGGCGGTTGCACCTAAGCAAGGGAAGACCATAGCGACGGATTTGTACTATGAAAATGCATTCAAGCTGACTCGCCCACTGTATCCCGATGAATCCGGACAGCCGCATTACTATATTTTAAACCCGGGCGGCGGGTATGTGGACGGTGACCGGTACAAGCTGGATATCGAGCTCGCCGAAGACGCCAGACTGCTGCTCACGACCCAATCGTCGACCAAAGTATACAAGACCCGAAATACGGCGCCGGTTCAGGATATGGAGATCAGGATGAAAAAGGGCAGCTTCCTGGAATATGTGCCCGATCCGCTGATTGCTTACCGGCATGCACAGTACAAGCAAAAGACAACGATTCGGATGGAGCGGGGCTCAACGCTCATCTTCAGTGATATCGTGACACCGGGATGGTCGCCGGATGGCGAATTATTCAGCTACGACAGGCTGAGATTGAAGACGGAAATTTATGTAGACGGCGATCTGGCCGTTTACGATCAGGTGAGACTGGCTCCTTCGGAGCAAGACTTGACAGGCATTGGTTTGCTGGAGGGTTATACTCATTTCGGGTCGCTGATCGTCGTTGGTGAGCAGATGACTTCGGATTTTCTGGATCAGCTCTATGAGGCCATGGACGCCGGGACAGCGCCGTGCAGAATGGGGCTGTCCATGCTGCCCGTCCCTGGATTTTCGGTGCGTGTACTCGCTTCGTCCACACAGGATATTGAGCGGTTATTTGCAGCCTGCCAAAGGCTGGTTCGTGAGCAATGGCTGGGGCTTAAGCCTGTATTTCTCAGAAAATATTAAATTGACGCCTGAGGAGCCGTGAAATGATGTTGCTACGACGTACACTAACGGGCAAACCCTGGATGAAATATTTTGGGAGCGTTGCGGGGCTTCATGTCATCGGAATTGCATTCCTGCTCGTCACCATTCCGCATCACCCCGCCATGCTGGGACTTGGCGTATTAGCCTATACCCTTGGGCTTCGTCATGCCTTTGATGCGGATCATATCGTGGCGATTGATAACACGGTTCGCAAGCTTATTGAGCAAAAGAGGGACCCGGAAGGCGTAGGCTTTTATTTTTCGCTTGGCCACTCTACCGTCGTCCTGTTGTTAACTGTCGGGGTTGTCGTCTCCATGAACTGGGTAAAAAGCAATCTGCCGATGATGGAGCAATGGGGAGGCGTGATCGGCTCAACCGTCTCCGGCATATTTCTGCTGCTGATCGGGCTCATCAACTTGTTCATTCTGGTGCATATGTACCGGGTGTTCAGACAGCTGAAACAGATGCCCGGCCAGGAAGAGAAGCTGGAGGAACTTCTGGATTCCAGAGGCTTCATAGCTCGCTTGACCGGTCCTCTGTTCAAACTGGTTGGCCGCAGCTGGCATATTTATTTTATTGGCTTCCTGTTTGGCCTGGGCTTCGATACGGCATCGGAGATCGGGCTGCTCGCCATGTCCCAGAAATGCGGCCAGCAGTTCCATTTCGTGGATCGGCGTCCTGTCGCTGCCGATTTTATTTGCCTCCGGCATGAGCTTGATGGATACGGCGGACGGCGTGTTTATGACGTCCAGCTACCAATGGGCTTTTAACAAGCCGATCCGCAAAATGTATTATAACCTGACGGTTACGGCTATGTCCGTTATTGCCGCCCTGTTCGTTGCATTCGTTGAAATTATGCAAACCTCGGCGGAACAGTTCAGCCTGGAGGGCGCTTTCTGGAGCTATATGCAAAATCTGGATCTGGGCTCGGTCGGTTATATTCTGGTCGTCCTCTTCATTCTGACATGGTCGGTCTCGTATGGAATATGGCGGGTATTCCGAATTGAGGAGAAGTGGGGTTAGAAAGGAGGAATTACTATTCTGAACAGACAACTTCAGGATGATGCGCTAAATCTGAAATGGAACCCAGTTCCTTTTATCCTTGCATCCTTAAAGGGTGTCTCCCAAGTGATCCTGATCGAGAATGCCTGGACAGGCCTCATTATTGTCATCGCCTTGGCGACGGTACATGTCAAGCTGGGCGTGATCGCCCTGCTGTCCGCCATGATCGGCACCTTGGTCGGCTATGTGGGCGGGGCGGACAAATCGGCCGTTCATCAGGGATTGTTCGGATTTAATGCCGTTCTGACCGGGCTTGGCTTATCCACCTTCCTAACGGTAAATCTCCCCACGGTTCTGGGGGCAGCCGCTCTCGGCACGTTATGTACGGCTGCATTCATGCATTTGTTCAAGCGTACCAACATACCGGTCCTTACCTTCCCGTATACGGTGGTGACTTGGCTCTTCCTGCTGGCATCGTATCATTTGAATGCGCTCCGGCTTGACCCGGGGCTGATTCCCCAAGATCTTGCCCACTGGCATATGAACACCGCCGGGAAGATTGATCTGGCTTCGGGCTTGCTCAACGGAATTGATCAGGTCTATTTCCAGACGGGCTTCTTGTCCGGAATTCTCATTCTCCTTGGAGTATTTTGGGCAAATTGGCGCTTGGGGCTAATGGCGGTCATGGGGACCGCCATCGCCTGGCTGACGGCTGACTTGATGGGAGCGGAAATTACGAATCTGAACCTCGGGATATTCGGGTATAACGCGGTTTTGACGATGATGGCGGTATCCTCTGTATTTCACACCAGGGAGCGCCCGGCGCTGCTGGTTGGCCTATTGGCTGCGGTCAGTACCGTACCCGTGACGGCTGGATTGAATACGTGGTTTCAGGCGTATGGGATGCCGACCCTGACGCTGCCTTTTGTTATTGTGACTTGGATTTTTCTCGGCGCCCGGCAGGTGCTGCCGAAATTATAACGGGACGGAAAAGCTCGGCAACAGACACTTGATGCAAAGGGTGCTGTTGCCGGGCTTTTCCTCTGTCTTAAAAGCCCCCAACGTATTTATCTCTTTCGTCGGCACCGATTACATGCTTGTACAACCGTAATTCTAGTCACCGAAGAATTTACAATCACAAAACCTCTGAATATATCCAAAAATGGAGAAAAAGCAACCATTATCGGTGTTCCCATTGCAACCTCGACAGGTTGTGGATTTAGCATATGGAGACGAGCTTACACTCTTGAAAACCCTGCAAACTTCGTATCGTAAATCTTAGATTATTGTATAGCATCGCCATTTGTTGAACCAAATATACATGCATAATTTATGCATCTTATATGGAGTCACATCGGAAGAGATTGATACAGAAATAACCATCTTTCCCAAGCTTGCGTGGGCAAAATATAGGTACGAAGAAAAGACCTCGGAAATTGACTTCGAGGCCTTTTCTTCGTATATTATCTTTCTCCATAAACCTTTGTTTGCATTAATTATATGCGAACAAAATGCGAACACGCAACCGGAAAATATCTTGACCCAATCAATGCCAAATCTTATTATCAAACATGTAAGCATTTACGAAAATACCAAGTTAAAGGAGACACGAAAAATGAGAAAATTGGGTCTTTATTGTTTAATGGCTGCAATGACAATATCCATTACAGCTTGCGGTAAATCTGAACCGGCAAGCACGGCACCTGCACCAATAACCCAGTCTGAACCAAAAAAAGAGCCTGAACAAAAGGCCCCAGTACCGCAAAAGGAGCCTGAACAAAAAGCTCCAGATTGGAAAAGCAGCATTGAGGAAATTGCAAAGTCTGACAAGACCCCAACGGAAAAATTTGACTCCGTTTCTTCTCTTGCCAAAAACTACAAACCGACGGATAAAGAGCTTAAGGATTTTGAATCGTATATCATAAATGAATACAAGAACAAAAAATATTTAAGCGACGTTAAAAATCATGTTTATATGTTGTCTAATATTTTTCAGGCTACAGTGGTCGAAAGGCATTATGATGACAAAGACAAAAAACCGATCGATGCATTCGCTCTCGACTTCATCCAAAACTCAAAATATACATACCGGGGAGCTGAAAAGGTAGATAGCGACTCTGTAAAGAAGAATGAGAAGCAAATGGACAAGGCACTCACACAAATAAAATAGCCAATAGCTAATGGATAGTTAAAATTTTTACCAAAATTGACATCTTAGAAGGTGGCTTAGACACATGAACCGATACCGTTTTGAAATCAGTGCGAATGGATTCCCATTAAAGAATCATTTTAGTTATCATGAAAATAGCGGACTTGAATACTGCAAAAAATGAATGACTAGATTTCAAAAGCAGGTCGCAAATGTGCCAATCAAAATTGTTATATATGAACGGGAGAAAAAAAAGAACATTTGGGAATATTCTGGAGAGCCTTATTTGTATAAAAAGACTTTGATTAGAAAGCCTTTGGTCAAGAAAAACAATACAGAAGAAAAATAGCAGCGAGGGCATCCCTCCTGCTATTTTTTTGTCACGTTGGACTCCTTTTTATGGTGTTTAGCAACCGCCCCATCTATAGGTTGTAATTCCTAATTATTTGACTAACCCATGATTGTGAAACACCTAAGATTTCGGCTATTTTTTTCTGTGAAGCTCCGGGGTTTTCTTTCATCACTTGATGGAGACGATCTAAGACTTCCTTCCTTCTTTTGGTGATTCTTTTCTTTTTTGTCCCGGTGACATGTTTCTCGTCG
>NZ_JAMZAW010000090.1 GCF_024158745.1 Paenibacillus tyrphae
CAGGTCATCGCCATGGCAGTCAGCCTATCATGCCCACCCCTCCATGTAAAGCCGCTTTTAGCGTACCTGGACGCGTTCTGGATAGTATACTGTGAGCTGGAGAAGAATTTGTCCCCAATTCTGTACGCGCCCCGTCCATTTTCGAATGACGTCCATGGTAGAGAGATATAGCATCTTCAGTAGTGCTTCGTCCGTTGGGAATATGCTTTTTCC